>NZ_JAHRGL010000012.1 GCF_019097855.1 Geopseudomonas aromaticivorans | reverse complement strand
ACGCTCGGACTTGGCCAGCTCCTCGCCGACGAAACGGGAAATGCCGGCATCGCTGACGGAGGCGATGGCCTCGATGCTGGCCGAACCGCCAGTGGCCGCGACGGCGTCGAAGCCTGTGCCGCGCACGCTGATCACCTTGACGGCTGCCGAGGACTGCACGGTGGCGATGGCGTTGCCGGCGTAGATCGGCCGCTGGAAGGTGTCGGCGCTGAGCACCTTGACGATCTCGGAGATCTGCTCGACATCGAGCAGCGCGGCGACGCGCGGCAGCACGTTCTTGCCGTTGGTGGTGGCCGGTGCCAGCACGTGGCTGTAATTCTTGCCCAGCTCGGCAATCAGCGGCGCCAGGTTCTCCGGCAGCTGGTGGGCATAAGCGGCGTGGTCGGCGACCAGCACCTTGGCCACGCCGGCGACCTGGGCGGCCGCCTCGGCTACCGCGCCGCAACCGCTGCCGGCGACCAGCATGTGGATGTCGTCACCGATAGCTTGGGCCGCGGCCACGGTGTTCAGGGTGGCCGCCGCCAGGGCGGCGTTGTTGTGTTCGGCAATGACGAGAATGGCCATCAGATCACCTTCGCTTCGTTCTGCAGTTTCTCGACCAGTTCGGCCACCGACTTGACCTTGATGCCGGCGCTGCGCGCGGCCGGCGCCTCGACCTTGAGCACCTTGACGCTGGAGGCGGTGGAGACGCCCAGCGCTTCCGGGGTCAGCACGTCCAGCGGCTTCTTCTTGGCCTTCATGATGTTGGGCAGGGAGGCGTAGCGCGGCTCGTTGAGGCGCAGGTCGGTGGTGACGATGGCCGGGAGCTTGAGCGCGACGGTCTGCAGGCCGCCGTCGATTTCGCGGGTGACGTTGAGCTGGTCGCCGGCCACCTCCACCTTGGAGGCAAAGGTGCCCTGGGCGAAGCCGCAGAGCGCGGCGAGCATCTGCCCGGTCTGATTGTTGTCGCTGTCGATGGCCTGCTTGCCGAGGATGACCAGCTGCGGCTGCTCTTTATCGACCACGGCTTTGAGCAGCTTGGCCACGGCCAGGGAGTTCAGTTCCTCGGCAGTCTCGACCAGGATGGCGCGGTCGGCGCCGAGGGCCAAGGCAGTCCGCAGCTGCTCCTGTGCGGCGTTGCTGCCGATGCTGACGACGACGACTTCGCTGGCCACGCCTTTCTCTTTCAGGCGTACCGCTTCTTCCACGGCGATCTCGCAGAAGGGGTTCATGGCCATCTTGACGTTGGCGAGGTCGACGTCGGAGCCGTCCGCCTTGACGCGAACCTTGACGTTGTAGTCCACCACCCGCTTCACAGTTACCAGAATCTTCATCGGCACCTCGTTTGCCTCCGCTCATTGCTGTCAGGCCCACGCATGGGCTGTCTCGTCGCGGTGGATTATCGGCATCCGCTGTCCCCGCCGGGAGGCATGACGATCGAAGGGGGCGTTCAGTTTTGCTGCAAAGTCGAAAAGCGCCAACGACAAGGCCCCCGTAGCGAGGGCCTTGTTGTTGGCGAGCAAGCGGTCAGAAGCCCGGCGGTGGCTCGACCACCCCCGCCCACTCCACATAGCCCCGCCACTGCGCCTTGAGCGCCTCGACCCTTTCCGGATGGCGGGCGGACAGGTCGGTGGTCTCGCCGCGGTCCTCGGCCAGGTTGTAAAGCCGCCACTGATAAGGACGGTCGGGCAGCGGCGGACTGCCGTCCGGGGCGCGGGCCGCCACCAGCTTCCAGTCGCCATCGCGCACGTAGGCCTGACCGAACAACTCGCCAGCTACCGGCCGCGCCGTGCCGGGCTCCTTGCCGGCGAGCAGACTCAACAGTGACCGGCCGGTCATCGGCTGCTTGGGATGCCCCCGGTAGCTGTCGCCGGGTAGCGGGATGCCCGCCAACTCGAGGAAGGTCGGAGCCAGGTCGTCTACCCGGCCGAAACCCCGCAGGATGCGCCCGCCCTCGCCGCCCATGGCCGTTGGCAAGCGCACGATGGTCGGCACGGCGATGCCACCCTCGGCAGTGGTGCCCTTGACCAGGCTGAAGGGCGCCGCGCTGACCTCGGCCCAGCGGTAGCCGTAGTTGATGTTGGAGCCCTGGCGGCCGATGTTGGCCCGCGAGTTGTCGGTCATCCCGTCATCCGGCGAATAGCCCTTGGCATGGTCCTCGCCAGCCGCACCGTTGTCGGACATGAACACGATCAGAGTGTTGTCATATGCGCCGGTCTTCTTCAGGTAGTCGACCAGCCGGCCGATGTTCATGTCCAGGTGGTCGACCATGGCGGCGTAGACTTCCATCTTTCGCGCCTGAATCTGCTGCTCCTCGACGCTCAGCTGCTGCCACTGCGGACTCGGCACGGGCGCCGGAAGCGCCGCCGCGAACTGCGCGTCGATCAGACCGAGCCTTTTCAAGCGCTCGATGCGCTCCTGGCGGATCGCCCCATAGCCGCCGTCGTAACGCCCCTTGTACTTGTCGATATACGCCGCCGGTGCATGCAGCGGCCAATGCGGCGCGGTGTAGGCAGCGTAGGCGAAGAACGGCTTGCCACTGGCCCGTCCCTCCTCGAGGTAGCCGATCAGTTTGTCGGTGTAGAAGTCGCTGGAGAAGAAGTCGTCCGGCACCTCGATGGGCCTGCCGTTCTCGCGGTAGCTGACGTTCTCCACCCGCACCTTCGATCCGGCCAGCGGCTTGAAGTGGCTGGCGCCGCCTTCGAGCAGGGTCACCGAGCGGTCGAAGCCCCAGGCATGCGGCCCTTGCTCGTCGGCCTTGCCCAAGTGCCACTTGCCGGCCATGTAGGTGGCGTAGCCGCCGTCCTTCAGCAGCTGCGCCAGCGAATGGGCCCGCTGGTTGAGGTGCCCCTCATAGCCCGGCCTCCCCTGCAGGGCCTTGGCGAAGGGCAGTACCTCGGCCATGGTACCGAGGCCGACCAGGTGGTTGTCGGTGCCGGACATCAGCATCGCCCGGGTCGGCGAGCAGGTTGGCGCGGCGTAGAAGCTGGTCAGGCGAGCGCCCTCGCCGGCCAGCCGGTCGAGGCTCGGCGTTTCGATCTCGCCACCGAAGCTGGCGATGTCGGAGAAGCCCAGGTCGTCGGCAAGGATCAACAAGATATTCGGCTGGCCAGCGGCCAGCACGGTGCTGGGCAGCACGCAGGCCAGCACGGCGGCTCCGACCGACCGCTTGAGTCGTTTCATGACTGGTTCCCGTAACTGTTGCTGTTGTTGGCGAAGGGCCGCTCACTCATTCGCCGGAGAGAATTGCATGCGCAGCAGGCGATCTCCGGTGTAGGAACCGACATAGAGCGCCCCGCCGGCCTCGACCGCCACCGAGGCACCGGCCAGCACGCCCTCGTCCACCGCGAACAGCACGCGATGCGCGCCGCTCTGAGTGTCCACGGCGGAAACCTTGAAACCTACCGAACAGTGCTCGACATGGCTGGCGAAGCAACGCTGGAAGGCACCAGCGTCGTCGATGCCGGCGCCCAGCAGACGGCCTCCCGCGCCCCAGCTCAGGTTGTCGACCATATAGCCCACCGGGATGTGGGCGAGCGTGCGCTTTTCCTGCAGGTCGAACTGGCGGATCTCCCCGGCGGTCCAGGCGGCGAACCAGGCATGCCGGCCATCTGCCGACACCTGCACGCCGTTGGGGAACGGCGCCTCGCTGCCCTCGATCTTGGCCAGCGGCCGCCCGGGCGCCCAGCTCATCAGGTAGCCGGTATCCCGACCATCGAGCAGCTGCTCCAGGGGCAGCGGCGGCGCCATGCTCTGCGACTCGAACATCGCCGTGGCGACAAAGCCACCCTCGGGCGTGGCCGCCACATCGTTGAAACGCCCGGCCCCCTTCTGCTCGACGCAACCGCGCCAGGTGGCGGCCCAGCCCTTGTTGGTAGCCTTGAGTTCGAGGAACTCGACGGCCTCGCGCCCGCTGTGGTTGACCACCAGCAACTGGTGGCGACCGTCAGCGCGCCGGGAGAAATGAATGCCATGGGCACCCGGCGCCTGCGTTGGCGCAGCGCACTGCCCATCGCCCCAGCCGGCCGCCGGCTCGATGGCGACGTCCAGATCGCTCACCTGCTGGCTCTGCAAGTCCATGATCCGCAGGCGCGACACCTGCTGGCCGGCCAGGCCGGGGGTGATGCTCATGAACAGGTAGCGCCCGTCCGGGGACAGCTCGAGATCTTCCGGCGGGGCAATGCCGCAGACCGGCTGGTAGCCGTCGCCTGCGACACAGGCCGGAGCCTCAGAGGAAAGCGCTTCAGCGAAAGCCGATGCAGCGAAAACCAGACCAGCAGCCAGCGAACCAGCCAGCGCAGCGACGCAATGGATCTTGTGCACGAGGAACTCCTGTTGCTCTTCCGATATCCAGTCAGCGTCAAGCTACCAGCCGCGGCCCATTCGACCAGTCAAACCAAGCGAAAGGTGCTTTCGGTTTAACGCCAATGAAGCCACCAGCCAGGTTGGCCAGAATGGCCCTACCTCGACAACAAAACGGATCTTGCGCAGGCAGCGCCGCAGAAGGATCCCAGGAGTGCCTCATGACTAGTGCAGAGAACAGCATGGACCCCCGCCAGTTTCGCCGCGCCCTCGGCAACTTCGCCAGCGGCGTGACCATCGTCACCGCCTGCGGGCCGGACGGGCACAAGGTGGGCGTCACCGCCAACAGTTTCAACTCGGTGTCCCTCGAACCGCCGCTGATCCTCTGGAGTCTGGACAAGCGCTCCGGCGCCTGGGAGGTGTTCAAGACCGCCAGCCACTTCACCGTCAACCTGCTCGCCTCGGACCAGATTGCCCTGTCCAACCATTTTGCCCGCCCGCAGGAAGACAAGTTCGCTGGCATCGAGTACGGCAGTGGCCTGGGCGATGCCCCGGTATTCGCCGGCTGCGCCGGCAATTTCCAGTGCAGCAACTACCAGCACATCGACGGCGGCGACCATTGGATCATGATCGGCAAGGTGGAGCGCTACGAGGATCACGGCCGTGCGCCACTGGTCTATCACCAGGGCGGCTACGCCATGGTTCTGCCCCATCCGCGCGGGCGCAAGCCGGAGAGCAGCGAAACCAGCGAAGCCGGCGACCTGCTCAACACCCGCCTGGGCGACAACCTGTTCTACCTGCTGATCCAGGCGGTCAACGCCTGCCACCCGCGCTTCGTCCAGGAGAATCTGGCGCTCGGCCTGCGCAACAGCGAAGCGCGCCTGCTGCTGGTGCTGGACAGCGCGCCCAACGACAGCCTGGCCGCGCTGCAGCAAGCCGCTGCCATGCCGGCCCAGGAAGTGGAAGAAGCCCTGGCCGCCCTGCAGGAGCGCGGCTATCTGGAGGGTGTGGAGCAGCGCCACCAGGTCACCGCTGCCGGACATGCCAAGCTGGAAGAGCTGTGGGGCACGGTGAACAAGGCGCAGGGGGACATCTTCGGTGCCCTCAGCGAAGGCGAGCTGGAAGTGTTCAAGAAGGCCCTGCGCCTGGGCATGGCCAGCCGCTGAATCCCCGCGCGGGGCCGGTCGGCCCCGCGCTTCCCCCTCCTCACGAACCCGTCAGGCACCGGCCTCCGGCACCGGCTCGGCCAGCGGCTCGCGGCGCAGGCGCAGGCGCATGGCCAACAGGCCGGCGATGTTGAAGCAGAACACCACCAGCGCCAGCGGCAGCAGACTGCCGTCATGCAGCCGGCTGACTAGCAGGCCGGCGAGCATCCCCATGCCAAAGGTGAGGCTGACATGCAGCGCCGAAGCCTGACCGGCATGGGCGCCCTGCTCGGCCATCGCCAACGCCGTGGCGTTGGGGCCGACCAGGCCGACGCTCGACACCAGCACGAAGAATGCCGGCAGGATCAGCCACAACCCTGCCAGCCCAAGAATCTGATTGAGCATCAGCAGGCTGCCGGCCAGCAGTGGTACCCAGAGCATCTTCGGCAACAGTTGCTGCGGGCTGAACCGACGCAACAGCAGGCGCACCAACTGGCTGGCTAGCACCAGCCCGATGGCATTGACACCGAAGAACAGGCCGAAGCGCTGCGGCGATACCCCGTGCAGCTCGATCAGCACGAACGGCGAGCCGACGATGTAGGCGAACATCGCCCCGGTGGTGCAGGCCTGGCTCAGCGAATAGCCGATGAAACGCCGCTCCAGCAGCAAGACGCCATAGCCGGCCAGCACCGGCCGCAGCGCCAGCCTGGCACTGCGCTGCACCAGGCTCTCGTCGAGCACCGTCAGCAGCCCGGCCAGGCAGAACAAACCGAAGCCGGCGAGCGCCACGAAGATGGCATGCCAGCCCCACAGTTCCAGCACCAGACCACCAAACAAAGGCGCGAAGACCGGCGCCACGCCCATCACCAGGGTGATCAGGCTCATCACCCGTCCTGTCTGCTGCGGGGTGCAACGGTCGCGCACGATGGCCACCGCCAGCACCGCACCGGCGCAACCGCCCAGGCCCTGCATGAAACGCCAGCCGATCAGCCCGGACAGGCTGTCGCTGCCGGCCAGCAGCAAAGAAGCCAGTGTGTACAGGGACAGACCGAACAGCAGCAGCGGCCTGCGGCCGAAGCGGTCGCTGATCGGTCCGTAGCAGAGCATGCCGAGCAGCATGCCCACGAAATAGGCGGAAAAGCTCAGCTCCACCTCGCCAGGCGCAAGGCCAAGCCGGTCCTGAATCGCCGGGAATGCCGGCAGGTACATGTCGGTGGACATCGGCGCGATGGCAGTCAACGCCCCCAGCAGCAGCAACAGCAGGAGCGGTATGTCCCGAGTGGAAGTCATGGATGTTTCCTGTTCACTGCAAACAAAAAGGGGGAAGGCAGCCCGCCTCCCCCCTTGTCCCGGTCAGCCGTCGATCAGTGCTGGAGGAAATCGATCACCAGACGGTTGAACGCCTCGGCATGTTCCCACTGTGCCCAGTGGCCGCACTGGCTGAACACGTGCAGGCGCGAGTTAGGGATGCCGTTGAGCAGCTTGAGGCTCCAGTCGATAGGCACGAAGCGGTCGTCGCGGCCCCAGGTGATCAGCGTCTGGTGACGGATGTCCGGCAAGTTGGCCGAGAAATCGCCGAAATTGAACTGGCTCAGCTCGACGCTCTTGAGGAAGTTCTCCAAGTGCAGCGGGTTGGCGAGGATGCTGTTCAGGCGCAGCTGGACCAGTTCCTCGGTCAGCGCGCTGGCGTCATAGACGAAGACGTTGAGCATCTTCTTCAGGTTATCCAGGGTCGGCTCGCGATAGACCTGGAACAGCAGCTTGATGCCTTCCATCGGCAGCGGGGTGAACAGGCTGGTCTTGCCGACGCCGCCGGCGCCCATCAGGATCAGCTTGTTCAGGCGCTCAGGGAACTCGACGGCGAAGGCCAGTGCGCTGCCGCCGCCCATGGAGTTGCCGACCAGGTGCGCCTTGTCGATGTCCAGCGCGTCCATCAGGCCCTTGGTGTAGCGGGCATTGACCACGAAGCGCGGCTCGGCGGTGAGGATTGGGTCCGATTTACCGAAGCCCGGGCAGTCGAGCAGGATCACCCGGTAGCCGGCCGCGACGAAGGCATCGACGTTGCGGTGGAAGTTGGCCCAGCCGGTGGCACCGGCGCCGGAGCCGTGGAGCATGATCACCACTTCGCCTTCGCCGATATCGTTGTAGTGCAGGCGCAGGTCACCGACCTGGGCGAAGTGGCTGGTGTTGTCTTGAGTGAACTGGCTCATGGGTTGATTCCTTTTGTTTTTGGATTTCAGGTGAAGGACGACATCGCGTCAGCCGCGACGCCGGTCAGGTAAGTAGGTCGCCGCTACTCAGCATCGAGCTGCGCCAGCCGCGTGGTGACTTGCCCCAGGTAGTAGGCCGCGCTGCCCGGGACCCAGGCGCGGTCGTGCTGCAGCAGGCGGGGGCGGATGAAGTCGTAGTTCTGTTTCAGCTTGGCCAGCTCGGCAGAGTGGCCTGGCCACTGGGCTGCGAGATCGGCAAAGCCCTGATGGATCTGGCCATCCAGCTGGGGGACGGTGTTGTCGTCAACATCCAGCACATACATGCCTATCATGCTGAAGGCGCGCGACTGGTAGAGCAGCAGCAGGCGTTCGATATCCAGGCTCAGGCGGTGCAGGGTCAGCTGGCGCTGCTCGGCGGGCGGCGCTGCGGCATAGAGCTCGGCGGCCCTATGGTCGAGACGGGCATGGGCCTTCAGCAACGGGATGATCCGGTCGGGATAAAGCTCCACCTGGCCCGCCGGAACCCGCTCCAGCTCCTCAAGCCGACTACGCATCTCGGCGGCGGCCTCCTCGAGCGCGGCATCCCCCTGCCCGGCCAGCAACTGCTGCACCCCATGAAACCCCTGGCGATAACGCTCGAGGTGGCGCGGGTCGGCCGCCTGCTGGTTGGGGTTGTAGAAGGCCAGCAGGTTGCTGCAGGCGGCGAAGGCCTCCAGACGGATGTCCTGCAGACGCTGGGCGGAAAGACTGGCGCTGGCCAGGCCGGGCAGCATGAGCAGGAGGACGAGCAACAGGCGAAGATGCATGACGATTTTCCTTGTTGTTATGCGCAATCAGTCCCGGTGTCGGGTGGGACAGGAGCCAACCAGGCTCCCGCCTCCGCCTTCGATCAGTGCCCCTTGCCCGCCGCCAGCAGATCCAGCGCCACGTCGACGATCATGTCTTCCTGACCGCCGACCATGCGGCGACGACCCAGTTCGACGAGGATGTCGAGGGTCTTCAGGCCGTACTTGGCCGCCGCCACTTCGGCGTGGCGCAGGAAACTGGAGTAGACCCCGGCATAGCCGAGGCCGAGGGTCTCGCGGTCGACGCGCACCGGACGGTCCTGCAACGGACGCACCAGGTCGTCGGCGGCGTCCATCAGGCGGTACAGGTCGGTGCCGTGGTTCCAGCCCAGGCGCTCGGCAGCGGCGATGAATACTTCCAGCGGTGCGTTGCCGGCGCCGGCGCCCATGCCGGCCAGGCTGGCGTCGATGCGATCACAGCCCTCTTCCACCGCGGTGATCGAGTTGGCCACGCCGAGGCTGAGATTGTGGTGGGCGTGCATGCCGGTCTGGGTCTGCGGATCGAGCACGGCCTTGAAGGCGCGCATGCGCTCGCGGATGTCCTGCATGTTCATCGCGCCACCGGAGTCGGCCATGTAGATGCACTGGGCGCCGTAGCTCTCCATCAGCTTGCCCTGCGCGGCCAGCTGCTCGGCGGGGATCATGTGGCTCATCATCAGGAAGCCGACGGTGTCCATGCCCAGGCTGCGCGCGTATTCGATGTGCTGCTTGGAGACGTCCGCCTCGGTGCAGTGGGTGGCGATGCGCACCGAGCGGGCACCGGCGTCGTAGGCGGCCTTCAGATCGTGGACCGTGCCGATGCCGGGCAGCAGCAGCACGGTGATCCGCGCGTGCTGGATGACATCGGCGGCAGCCTCGATCCACTCCAGGTCGGTGTGGGCACCGAAACCGTAGTTGAACGAGGAACCCTGCAGGCCGTCGCCGTGGGTCACCTCGATGGAATCGACGCGGGCCTCGTCCAGCGCGCGGGCGATGTCCTGCACGTTCTGGATCGAGTACTGGTGGCGCACGGCATGGCTGCCGTCGCGCAGGGTCACGTCGGAGATGTACAGCTTCTTGCTCGGGTCGAAGGTCATGGCAGTGCTCCTCAGCCGTTGATCATGGAAAGAGCCATGCGCTCGGCGGTAGCCAGCGCGGCGGAGGTCATGATGTCGAGGTTGCCGGCGTAGGCCGGCAGGTAGTGGGCGGCGCCTTCGACTTCGAGGAACACCGAGGTCTTCAGGCCGGAGAAGGTGCCGTGGCCCGGAATGGTCAGCGGCTTGTCCTCGGGAATGACGTCGAACTGCACCTTCTGCTTGAGGCGATAGCCCGGCACATAAGCTTGCACGGCCTGGGCCATCTCCTCGACCGAGGCCTCGACCTTGGCCTGGTCGACCGCTTCGGACAGCACGAACACGGTGTCGCGCATGATCAGCGGCGGCTCGGCCGGGTTCATGACGATGATCGCCTTGCCCTTGGCAGCGCCGCCGATCACCTCGATGGCCTTGGAGGTAGTTTCGGTGAACTCGTCGATGTTGGCGCGGGTGCCCGGGCCGGCGGATTTCGAGGCGATGGAGGCGACGATCTCGGCGTAGTGCACCTTGGCGACACGGGATACCGCGGCGACCATCGGGATGGTGGCCTGGCCGCCGCAGGTAACCATGTTGACGTTGGTCTCGGCGAGGTTCTCTTCCAGGTTGACCACCGGCACGCAGTACGGACCGATGGCCGCCGGGGTCAGGTCGATCAGACGGATGCCGGGCTTGAGCGAGCGCAGGAAGGCGTCGTTCTTCACATGGGCGCCGGCGCTGGTGGCGTCGAAGACGAAGTCGATGTCCTTGAACACGTCCATGCGGGTCAGGCCTTCGACACCCTCGTGGGTGGTGGCCACGCCCATGCGCGCGGCGCGGGCCAGGCCGTCGGAGGCCGGGTCGATGCCGACCATGGCGCCCATTTCCAGGTTCTTGGCGTTACGCAGGATCTTGATCATCAGGTCGGTGCCGATGTTGCCGGATCCGACGATGGCGACTTTGAGTTTCTTGTCGTTCATGGGAATTCCTTTGTAAAGGTCGCTCAGTCGAAGCGGATCGAGCAGCTGCCGATGCCGGCCAGGGTCATGCGCAACTGGTCGCCGGCCACCACCGGCACCATGGCCGACAGCGCACCGGAGAGGATCACCTCGCCGGCCTTGAGGCTCATGCCCAGGCGGCCCAGGGTGTTGGCCAGCCAGGCCACGGCGATCACCGGAGAACCCATGGTCGCCGCGCCGGCGCCGGTGCCGACGATGCGGCCGTTCTTCTCCAGCACCATGCCGGTGGTGAACAGATCCAGGTGACGCGGGTCGACCAGGCGGTCGCCGAGCACGAACACGCCGCAGGAGGCGTTGTCCGCCACGGTGTCCTGGATCTTGATTTTCCAGTCCTGGATGCGCGAATCGACGATCTCGAAGCAGGCCATCACGCCCTCGGTGGCGCGCAGCACGTCGGCCACGGTGACGCCCGGCCCGGCCAGGTCGTGCTTGAGTACGAAGGCGATCTCGCCCTCGGCCTTGGGCTGGATCAAAGAGGCCATCGGCACGCTGGAGCCCTGGTCGACGATCATGCGGTCGGTGAGCTGGCCGAAATCCGGCTGGTTGACCTTGAGCATGTCCATCACCGCCTGGCTGGTGACGCCGATCTTCTTGCCGACGATCCGCTCACCCTGCTCCAGGCGCCGGGCGATCAGGCGCTGCTGGATCGCGTAGGCATCCTCGATGGTCAGTTGCGGGAAGCGCTCGGTCAGCGGCGCCACCGCCTCGCTGCTGCGCAGGGCGTTGAACAATTCGTCGCCCAGCGCCGCGATGTCGATGGAAGTGCTGTTCACGGTGTAGTTCTCCGGTACGGGGAAGCTGCGAAATGGGTTGAGACAGTTCAGGTTCATGTGATGGCCTGACAGCCGGCAGCGGCGCACTCGATGTCCTGCTCCTCGCTGGCGCCGGACACGCCGATGGCGCCGACCAGTCGGCCGTCGACCAGCAGCGGAAAGGCGCCGCCCATCGGCACCATGCGCGGCCTTAGCAGCAGGCAGGTGCGCACGTGCTCGGGCGCGCAGCTCATCAAATCGCCCAGCGCACCGGTCGGCATGGAGAACGACACCGCGGTCATCGCCTTGTCCTGGGCGATGTCGATGGTGTGCAGCGGTGCCTGGGGCAGGCGGGAGAATGTGAGCAGGTGGCCGCCAGCATCGACCACCGCGACGCTGACCCGTAGGCCACGCTCATCGGCATGGCGCAGGGCGGCGGCAATGGCCTGGTGGGCGACCGGCAGGCTAAGGGGATCGCTCAGGCGCTGGGCGGTGGCGCCGGGGTTCGGGTGCAGGCTCATACCACCACCTCCCGGCCGGTCGGACAGGCGAGCGGCGCAGCGGGTTTGAGCATGAAGCAGGCCAGTGCCGGAACCAGCACCAGAGCCACCACCATGTTGCAGAGGAACATGAAGGTCAGCAGCACGCCCATGTCGGCTTGGAACTTGATCGGCGAGAAAATCCAGGTGACCACGCCCAGCGACAGGGTCAGGCCGGTGAATACCACCACCCGCCCGGTGAACAACAGCGCTTGGGCGTAGGCCTGCGACAAGGTCGCACCGCGCTTGAGCCAGAACAGGGTGACACTGAGGATGTACAGCGCATAGTCCACACCGATGCCGACGCCGAGGGCCACCACCGGCAGGGTCGCCACCTTGAGGCCCATGTCCAGCTTGACCATCAGCGCTTCGGCCAGCAGCGAGGTGAGGATCAGCGGCAGGATGGCGCAGACCACCGCACGCCAGGAACGGAAGGCAACGAAGCACAGCAGGGTCACCGCCAGGTAGACGCCCAGCAGCATCTGGCCGTTGGCCTGCTTGACCACGATGTTGGTGGCGCTCTCGATACCGGCGTTGCCGGCCGCCATCAGGAAGCGCGCGTGATCGTCGTTGTGCTCGGTAGCGAAGCGCTCGGTGACCGCAACTACCTGGCTCAGGGTGTCGGCCTTGTGGTCCTTGAGGTAGGCGTACACCGACAGCAGGTCGCAGGTTTCATTGAACAGTTCGCGCGGCGAGCGGATGGCCGCGGCGTTGATCATTGCCTGGTTGGGCAGCAACTCGTTCCACTTGAGGTTGCCTTCGTTCATGCCGACGTTGATCTTGCGCGCCAGACCGGCGATCGAGCTGGTGCCCTCGACGCCGGGCAGCTGACGCAGACGCCACTCCAGCTCCTCGACCTTGCGCAGGGTGTCGTAATCGATGCACTGCCCGGCTGGGGTATCCACCATGACCACGAACACGTCGCTGCTGGCCTGGTAGTGGCCAATGACGAACTGGTTGTCCTGGTTATAGCGCGAGTCGGCGCGCAGCTCCGGGGCGCCCGGATCGAGGTCGCCGACCTTCAGTTGCTTGCCCACTTGCAGTGCGAACAGGCCAACGCCCAGGGCGACGAGGATGGCGGCTGTGGCGGCGCGCGGGGAGGTGAAGCGGTCGAGGAAGCGGACCAGGCGATGGCCGCTACCGCCCTGCTCCACCCCGGCCTCTTGCTTGAGACTGCGCGCCGCGGCCTGAGCCGACACGCCAGTGAACGACAACATGATCGGCAGCAGCGCCAGATTGGTGAACACCAGGATGCCTACGCCGACGCTGGCGATGATTGCCAGTTCCTGGATCACCGGCACGTCGACGATGGTCAGCACGGCGAAACCAACCACGTCGGCGAGCAGCGCGGTGATGCCGGCGGCGAACAGGCGGCGGAAGGTGTAGCGCGCGGCGATCAGCTTGTGGGTGCCGCGTCCGACGTCCTGCATGATGCCGTTCATCTTCTGCGCGCCGTGGCTGACGCCGATGGCGTAGACCAGGAACGGAATCAGGATCGAGTACGGATTGAGCTCGTAGCCCAGCAGCGGCAGGCAACCCAGCAGCCAGGTCACTCCGACCAGGGTGCAGCCCTGCACTACCAGGGTGCTGCGCCAGCAGCGGGTGAAGTAGTAGAGGATCGCCGAGGTGATCAGCACCGCCACGGCAAAGAAGCCGAGTACCGCCTGCAGGCCGGCGATCAGGTCGCCCATGACCTTGGCGAAACCGATGATGTGGATGTCCACGCCCTTGGCCTGGTAGCGGGTGCGGATCTGCTCCAGGGCATCGGACAGGGTCTTGTAGTCCAGCGCCTCACCGGTCTTCGGGTCGATGTCCAGCAGCGGCACATGGACGATGCTCGAACGCAGGTCGCGCGCCACCAGCTGGCCGATCTCGCCGGAGCGCTCGACGTTGGTACGCAGCGTCTGCAGGCTGTCCGCGCTGCCGTCGAAGCCGTCCGGCACCACTGGGCCGCCGTCGAAGCCCTCCTCGGTGACGCCCTGCCAGCGGGTCAGCGGCGTCCACAGCGACTTCATGAACGAACGCTCGACGCCAGGCACCAGGTACAGCTCGTCGTTGATCTGGCGCAGGGTCTCCATGTACTCGGCACTGAAGATGTCGCCCTCGGCCTGCTTCGGTACGGCCACGGCGATGCGCACAGCGTTGGCGGTGCCCTTGAGATCATCGACATGCTCGAGGAAGTTGAGCACGAACGGGTGGTTGGCCGGAATGGTCTTGAGGAAGCTGGCGTTGAGCCGCAGGCTGGTCGCCGCCAGGGCGAACAGCAGGGTCAGCAGCAGGCAGACGCCGATCACCAGGAAACGATGGTTGAACAGCAGGCGCTCGAGGCGGTTGCCAGAGTGCTTGTCGAAATCCGCAAGGGATGCAATGGGGGCGAAATCATCGGAAGCAGTGCCGATAGCCATGTTGTTGACCTCTTGTTGTTTACCGACTCAACGCAATGCGCCCGGCTCGAAGAAGGAAATGCCGTTCACGCCAACGGCCACGCCGCCGCCCTCGGCGGTGGCCAGCAGGCCGGCGAAAGGAAACTGCGCGGTCGGTTTGACCGACTTGAAGCTCTGGCCGTCGTCGAGGCTGAGCCAGCCCGCGCCGGACTCGTCGACCAGTAGGATGCCGCCATCGCTCAGGTTGACCCCGGCGGTCAGGCTCTGGCTGCTCGCCAGCTCGACCTGCTGCCAGCTCGCCCCGGCATCGGTGGAGCGGAACAGGTTGCCGCGCAGGCCGAAGGCCAGCAGGCTGCCCTGGCGACTGACGACCAGACCGAAGAAGCTGCCGGCATAGGGCTCGCCGAGCGATTCAAGCTGCTGCAGGTCGCTGCCCAGGCGCAGCAGCATGCCCAACTCGCCGGCCAGATAGAGCTTGCCGTCGAGCAGGCGGGCGACATTGACATGGCGCTGCTCCGTGCCGTCGAGCAGCGCCAGCGATGGCGTCCAGCTGTTGCCGCCGTCGCGGGTGGCGAAGCCCAGACCGAAGGCACCCACAGCCACGACTTGCTGGCGATCGAGACACTGGACATCGAGGAACGGTTTGTCGGCGCCCTCCGACTCCAGGCGACGGGCATCGTGCACTCGCTCCGGGTTCTCCAGCTCGCGTGCCTGGACGATGGCCGTTGCGGCCCGTAGCCCGTCGAACTGCTTGCTCCAGTTCTGGCCGCCGTCCACGGTCTTGAGGATTACCCCGCGATGGCCGACCGCCCAGCCGGTCTGCGCATCGGCGAAGCACACGCCGGTCAGGGTCACGGATACCGGCACGCTGGCTTGCTGCCAGCTCTGCCCGCGGTCGTCGGAATAGACGATGTGGCCGCGCACGCCCACCGCGACGATGCGCTCCCCGGCAGTGGCGAGCGCGCTGAGCATGGAACGCGAAGCCAGCGACGAGCGCGCGGCCGGCTGGTCCAGGGTGTCGGGCACGTTGCGGCTGGCTACCTGAGGGCTGTCGGCCTGCTCGGCAGAGGCCGGCGCGACGGCTGCCGCCATGCCAGCCAGGGATACGCACAAGGCAATTATTGTTCTTTTCACTGTTTGAACCTCCACTACCACATACCACCGGACAGGCTGCCTGCCCTGGCAAGCAGGGCAGGCAGTTGTCTGCCTTCAAGGCTTAGCGCGCACTCTGGTTGGTCAGCGATTCCGGCGAGAAGTAGCTCTCGCGACGGCGCTCGGCCATGGCGTACTGGTCCTTGCCGGCATCGCCCAGGGCGCAGTTGTAGACCCAGGCCTTGGTGCGGTGGTCGTGGAAGAAACCGGTGCAGTAGTTAACCGTGGCCGGGATGTCCGGCGCAGCGAACGGCGTGGTCAGCGAGGTGCGCCACAGGGTGCCTTCGGCGTCCCAACCGTCGAGGATCGCGGTACCCCAGTTGTCCTCGTCGTAGTAGTACTTGCGCTTGGGCACGGCATGCCGCTTGCCCGGCTTCAGGGTCGCCTCGACCTCCCAGACCCGGTGCAGCTCCCAGCGCATCATTTCCGGCTTGGCGTGGCGCTGCCCCATCACTTCCTGGTCGCCATGGGCCAGCAGCTTGTTGTTGTTGTAGGGAATGATCATTTCCCGCTTGCCGAGCAGCTTCCAGTCGTAGCGTTCCGGCGAGCCGCCGCCACCGAAGGTCTCGTCGACGAAGTTGACCCCGGAGGCCACCACGTTCGGCGTGTCGAAGTTGATACTCGGCGCGCGGCGCACGCGACGCTGGCCGGCCAGGTACTGCCACAGGGTGCGGCCCTTCACGTGGTCGAGGACGTTGTGCACCATCAGCGCCTCGCCAGCGCGGAAGGCCGGGGCGTAGGTCGCCTGGATGGCCAGCATGTAGTTGGGGTTGGGCGTCGTTTCGGCCGAACCTTCCTTGTAGTAGTAGGGGTACTGCCCTTCGTCCTCGGCCGCGGTGGCCAGCACCTGCTTGCCATCGGCGGTGGTGGTCCACACCTTGTACTTGGTGTGGGTCGACTCGCCACGCCACAGGGTCATGTGGTTCCAGTGCACTTCCAGGCCCGACTGGGGAATCGGGAACGGCACGCCGCCGTAGGCGCCCTTCACGGTCAGACCGTCGTTCTCCAGGGTCGCGTTGGTCGCGTTCTTCAGGGTGTTGTCGTAGATCCACTGCGGCGCCGCGGCCGTGCGGCGGGTCGGATAGACGTCGATGTGGAAGGTGTCCGGATTTTCCTTGAACAGCTGGATCACCCCCTCGGCCAGCTTGTCCTTGTACTGCTCCAGGTTGGCCGCGGTGATGGTGAACAGCGGCTTGTCGGCGGCGAACGGATCGACATTGCGCTGGCCAGGCTGGTAACCGGCCGGTACCTGGGTGAAACCGCCGTTCCAGGCCGGGATGCTGCCGTCGGCATTGCCGGCGCGCTCGGCGCCCAGCGGGGTCAGCTTGTCTTTCAGGGCTGCAGCCTGCTGCGGGCTGACTGCCGCGTGGGCGGCGCCGATGCACAGGGTCAGCAGGGATACGCAAGTCAGGAAGCGGGTTTTCTTGTTGTTGTACATGTTCAACACCTCAGAAAGTGTGCGAGACGCTGAAGGCGACGAAATCGCGGTCGGCGTTGGTCTGTTCGTAGGTCTTGATGCCGCCGATGTTGATCGGCGCCGAGGGGCCGAAGAAGCCGTTGTAGGCCAGGCTGAAGTTGATCGACTTCAGATAGTCACCGGAGATACCGATGTTGTAGTTGCCGCCCTTGGACTGGCTGAAGCCGCCGACCGCCGAGGAGCGACCGTCGATGCCGTAGCCGAAGCCCATCGGCACTGACAGGTCGAGGCCGTCGAGTACCTGGAAGTAGGTCGGGGTGAACACCACACGCATGGCGGTGGCGTCACGGGTGGAGTTGGGGTCGAGCATGTCGCGGTTCTTGTCCACGCTCAGCGTGCGGTTCCAGGCCAGCTCGGCGAGGATGGCTGCCGAATCCCAGAAGGTGCCGGTGGGCAGCACGTTGATCATGTTGATCTGCGCGTGCGCGGTCTTGCCGACGGCGTACAGCGGGTTGTGGTCGTTGTCGCCGATCGCTACCGGCGCCACGGCGCTGAGGTCCGCCACGGTCAGGCTGACCAGCGGCGCGTTGTGACGGATCGAGGCCTCGAAACCGACGTTGGCGTTGCCGATGCCCCGGTTGGCGCTGAAGCCGTAGGCCTTGATGTCCTCGGGGAACACCAGCATGTACTCGCCCTGCTTGTCGGCGGGCTGGCCAGGGCCGACATTGGCTCCCGGGCGCACCTGCACCTGGAAGTTCTTGTCGTGGTAGCGCACCGCATACAGGCCGAAGTCGGTGTCCAGCTCATCGGAGCGGTAGCGCAGCTGGATGCCGCCCTGCCCCGAGTCGCGCGCATCGATATCCTTGCCGCGATAGAAGGAAGCCACCGGCCCGACGCCTGGCACAGTGGCGAGGATGATGCGCTCGCCGCCCTCGTCGAGCAGGTCGGCCGGGCTGAAGTAACTTCCGGAACCCGGAATGCGGTTGCTGTCCCACTCGAACTGGTAGTAGGCGCCCACCGAGAAGCTGGGGGTCAGCTGCAGCTGGCCGGAAATCTGCTTGACCGGCAGGCCGAGCTCCTTGAACTGCGAGTTGGGCACCGAGATCGCCTTGACCACGTCGATCGGCTGCTGGGCGGCGGCGATGCCGTTGCTGCCGAAGAACAGGCTCTCGCCGTACAGCAGGGCGTGCTGACCCAGGCGGGCCACGCCCCACATCTCTTCGCCCAGGTTGAAGTCGCTGTAGACGAAGGCGTCGAGGATCTCGGCATCGCGGCCATGCAGGTCGCGGGTGTCGTCGGTGAACTCGTCGTGATCGACGCTGAAGGCGTTGGCGGTATCCGGCGAGTCGTTGTCGTTGTCCTTGTTGTAGACATCGTCGTACCAGGCCGCGCCGCTGACGCGGAAGCCGACGCCGTTGCGCGAGACGTCCAGCTCGGAGAGCAGGTCGACGCGGTTGGAGACGATTCCCTGGTCGAAGTTGCGATCGCCATCGTCCAGGTTCGGGTCGGCCACCAGCTTGTCGTGCTGATCCTTGACTCGCCAGGCGTTGCTGTACTTGAGCGTGTTGTCCCAACGCGCCTCCCAGTCGCTGCCAGTCTCGAACTGGAAGGCCTGGACCGGCATATTGGGCAGCAACAGTATTGCGACGCTCAGTGCGGAAAGTTTGAAGGCTTTTTCAACCACGCAGGCAGGACTGACAGTGGAGTGTCTTTTATTGGCCATATGAACACCTCGAATGACGGTGACCCGTCTTTTATTGTTATGGAGCGACTGCCGGAGCCAGGCTGCCGGCAGTTGCATACCTCGGACTACACAAATTCCCCCGAATACCCTCAGTCGTTGATCGATACCGCCTCGAGGCCGAAGATCATCGGCGGCAACTGCTGGCCGAGCAGGTAGGCACCGAGCATGCCGGCGGTGTCGTCGGCGTTCTGGGTGATGTGGTTGGCGGCGGCGATGACGTCGCGCAGGATGCGTTGCAGCGGGTTGTCCAGATAGATACCGCGGGCCGAAGTGGCCTTGAACAGCAGCATCACCGCTTCCTCGCACTCGCGGCCGACGCGGGCGATGTCGAGCATGTAGTGGACGCGCTCGAAGGTCGGTACCAGTTCGCGGCGCTCCACGATCTCGGTGCTCTCGGCCATCATCTGCAGCAGGCGGGCGCGGGCGGTACGCACCCGCACCACGGCGTTGCCCAGGCGATCCTTGACGTAGGGGCTGAGCGAGGCGTTGTTGCCGTCGGTGGTGTTGGTACGCACGCTCATCTGGCGGATGTACTCGTCGACGCCGCCTTGGGCCATGCCGACGATCAGCGAGGATACCGCCCCGAAGAACACCTGGTTGAACGGATACAGGTAGTGGTTGCCGCGCTCGTTGTACTCGTACTTGATCAGGCTGTGCGCGCGGTGGTACGGCACGAAGGCATCCTTGACCAACAGGCTCTTACTGCCGGTGCCGGACAGGCCGAAGGTGTGCCAGTCGTCGATGATCTCGTAGTCGTCGGCCGACACCAGCATCGACAGGCGGTCGATCACCTTGCCCTCGGCATCCTTGCGCAGGCCGCCGAGGAAGGCCCACTGGCCGTGGTCGCAGCCGCTGGAGGTCTTCCAGGTACCGCTGATGCGGTAGCCACCCTCGACCTCCTCAACCTTGCCGAAGGGTGGGTAGGAAGAAGCGATGATGGCGCGATCGTCCTCGCCCCAGACATCGATGCAGGCCTGCTCGGGCATGCTGCCGAATTCCCACTGGTGGATGCCGAGGATCATCATGTTCCAGGCGCTGCTGCAGCAGCCGCGACCCAGCTCCATGAGCACCTTGTAGAACACGCTGGGGTTCATTTCCCAGCCACCGAACTGGGCCGGCTGGAGGATCTTGAAGAAACCGGCATCGACGAAAGCCTGGATGGTTTCCTTCGAGACCATGCGGTTCTTCTCCACCGATGAGGCCTTTTCCAGCAGCATCGGGATCAGGTCGCGGGCGCGCTGCAGCAGCTCGGCTTCGCTGGGAATCTGCTGGCAGGCGATGACTTCGGACTTCTTCAGGACTTGGTTCATGTTGGTATCTCGCATTTATTTTTATTGGCTAGCCGGATCGGCAATCCGGATCGAAACGGCAGGTCTGTCCTGTTCGGCGGGCGTCACACTGTTCCACTGGCCAGGAACTGCAACATCACCCGGTTGAACTCCTGCGGGTCCTCGTACTGCGGCCAGTGCCCGGCCTCGGTCTGCATCACGTACAGCTGCCCTTTCGGCAGGCGCGGCAGTGCCGACTCGGCGGCGGCCACGTCGTGGATCGGGTTGTGGGTGGTCCACAGCAGCAGGGTTTCGCACTGCACCTTTTCCAGCTCGATCATGTCCGGCGTGCCGCCCTCCTTGACCCGCTTGAGGCGCGCGTAGATCAGCGGTGCGCACTGTTGATAGCCGGCCGAGGAGTAGAAGGTCAGCCGGGTCTGGACCAGTTCATCGGTCAGCAGGTGCCAGTTGCCCTCGTAGAGCAGCCACTGCATGCGCTCGCGGATGCTGTCGAAGGTCGGCGCCTGACCGAAGCTGCGTGCCGACAGTTCGGCCAGGTACTTGAGGTCGGCACGGCCCTTGTCGCTGACCACCGGGATGCCGCCGGTGGTGTTGAGCACCGCGCGCTTGATGCGCTGCGGATAGCGCACCGCGAACTCGCCGGTGACCACCCCGCCCAGCGACTCGCCGGAGATGTGCGCCTGCTGGATGTCCAGTGCATCCAGCAGCTCGCGCAGCTGCTCGACGTAGTCGGCAATCGAGTACTCGATATCGGTTTTCTTCGCCGACAGACCGTGGCCGACATAGTCGAAGGCAATCACGTGGTACTGCTCGCCGAGGGCCACCACGTTCTTGGCATAGGCCTCCAGGTGGCCGCCGATGCCGTGCATCAGGATCAGCGTCTCGGCCTTGCCGTGGCCGGCTTCGGCGATACGGGTGCGTCCAAAGGTGGGCAGATCGACGTAGCGGATCTCGGCGCCCAGAAAGTCCAGCCAGATGCTCATGTGCAAGTCTCCGTTGTGTCGATCAGGCGATCTGGTTGCGTTTGTGGCCCCAGTCGCTCATCTGGGAGTAGCTGCGCACTTCCCAGTCGTTCTCATCGATCACCACCCCGCCCCAACCGATTTCGAAGTTGAAACCGGACGGTGTGCGGGCGTAGAAGGAGAACATGCGGTCGTTCGGGTGATGGCCCAGCTCCAGAGCCACCGAAATGCCGGCCTTCACCGTGCGGTCGTAGGCCAAGCCGACGTCGTCGAGGTCTTCCACCTGCAACATGAAGTGGTTGAGGGTCTTGGTGGCCATCGGATTTTCGGCGGTGGCGATCGAGTGGTGGCGGCCGCTGGCGGTGTGGAAGAAGGTCGCATCCACCAACAAGCCGGGCATGATCTCCTCGCGGATGTAGTCACTGACGCGCAGCTTGAGCACGTCCTTGTAGAAGCTCAGGGTCTGCTCGCCCTTGCCGGCCTTGGCGAACGGCAGGATGTGGCCGACGCCCAGCTCGCCGCAGACGAAGCCTCTCTTCAACACCTTGGAGCGGAACGGATCTCGCAACTGGGCCACGTGCGGACCGAAGAAGAACTCATGAGTGAAACCGTTGGGGTCCTGGCAGGCGTAGGCCTTTTCCACCTTGCGCCGTTGCAGGGTCTGCGACGGTACGGTGGTGACCTCGGCGCCCTTGTCGCGCAGCTCGGCCACGTACTCCTCGAGCGCCTGCTCGGTCTTGAACTGCCAGCCGGCCACCAGCAGATCGTCGTTGCTGTTTTCTTCCAGGAAGATGCGTTGCTGGTGCTCATCCATGCGCAGGCTCATGCCCTGCGCGTCGCGCTGGCCAACCTGCAGACCGAGGATCTCGGTAGCGAACCACTGCCACTGATCCAGATCGCTGACACCCAGGCCGACATAACCCAGTGAGTTGATCTCTGCCACTTCACGTCCCTCTGTTGTTTTTATTGTTCCGGAGGCCCTTGCCCAACGCCCCGGTCAGTTGCGCCGAGAGAACTGCCGGCGCTTTCCCTAGGTAGAGCAACGGCCGTGCCAGCACCTGAAAAGGCGCCAGAAAATATTAGAATATCTTTTATTTTCAATAGCTTAGGATTTATTGCGGAGACTTTCGGAGCGCGTTGCGCAGCCCCTTGCAGCGGACAACCCTTGCGAATTTTCTGCAGGCACCAAAAATTCGGAACGAAAAACATGAAATCACCGACGGTGCTTGTCCGGAGCATCCCGAACAGGCCATGCTGGCAATCAACCTCGGCAGCACATTGCGGATAACTACAAGTAAAACAGGCACATCCATGAGTACGACCACGAGCGAAAACGGCGCAGGCGCACGCAAGGGAAGGCGCAGCGACTCCCGTGGCATCATCACCGACCTGCGTTTCCCCGACATGCAGGACCTCACCGAACACCTGTTTTTCAATCCCCAGGAGGGGCTGATCTGGCTCGGCGATAAACGCATGCTCCTGCTGCAAGCCGAGGCCTTCGGCGCCCTGCGCCAGGAGCTGATCGAATCCATGGGGGTCGAGTACACCCGCGGGGTGTTCACTCGCATCGGCTACCTCACCGGTGTGCGCGATGCCGACCTGGCCATCAGGACCCGCACCAGCGGCACCCAGCTCGACATCCTCGCCGCCGGCGCGCAGCTGCACGCCCTGGCCGGCATGGTCGAAGTCACCCCGGTGTGCATAGAATTCGACCAGAGCAAGGGCTACCTGTACGGCGAGTTCATCTGGAAGCATTCGGCGGAGAGCGATCTGCATGTGGCCAGCAACGGCACCAGCAGCGATCCGATCTGCTGGATGGAAGTGGGCTACAGCTCGGGCTTCCTGACCCGCCTGATGGGCAAGCGCATCCTGGTGCGCGAGACCGAATGCCGAGCCGCCGGCGACGAGGTCTGCCGGGCCGTGGCACGGCCGGTGGAGGAATGGGTCGACGCCGAGGAAGACCTCAAGTACTTTCAGCCGCGCGCCGCCGACCATCGCCGCGGCGCGCCGTCGCCCCAGCCCGGCGAGAAACCCGCGACGCCCAGCTTGGTCGCCGCGCCCTTCGGCCTGACCCAGCCGCGCAACAGCTTGGTCGAGCTGGATCGCCCGGTGGGCAGCTCGGCGGCCTATCACTCCGCGCTGCACAAGATCCTGCGGGTGGCCACCACCAACGCCACCGTTCTGCTGCTCGGCGAGAGCGGGGTGGGCAAGACCATGTTCGCCCACGAGGTGCATGCCAACAGTCGGCGCGTAAACGCCCCCTTCGTGGAGATCAACTGCGCGGCCATCCCCGAGGCGCTGATCGAGTCCGAGCTGTTCGGCGTGCAGCGCGGCGCCTACTCCGGCGCCACCGAGCCGCGCGCGGGGCGCTTTGAATACGCCGATGGCGGCACCCTCTTCCTCGACGAAATCGCCACCCTCAGCATGACCGCGCAGAGCAAGCTGCTCCGCGTGCTGCAGAGCGGCGAGCTTGAGCGTCTGGGCAGCAACAAGACCGTCAAGGTGGATGTACGGGTGATCGCCGCGACCAACGAGGATCTGGCCGTGGCGGTCCAGGAAGGCCGCTTTCGCAGCGACCTGTTCTACCGGTTGAACGTATTCCCGGTAACCATTGCCCCGCTTCGCGAGCGCAAGGACGACCTGCCGCTGCTGCTGGACGTCTGCGTCACCAAGCTGTCGGCGCTGCACGGCCGTCGGCTGACCGGCATCACACCGCGGGCGCTGCAGGCGCTTCTCGATCATCACTGGCCGGGCAATATCCGCGAATTCGAGAACGTCATCGAACGTGCAGTGATCCTCGCCGATGACGACGATGCTATCGACCTGCGCCACCTCTCCGGTCTCAACCAGGGCGGGCATCGCGAACGGGTGGGCACGGTCAGCTGGGAGGCCGGTCCGGCCATCGGTATCCGCCTGCCGGAGGGCGAAATGGTCGGTGTCGGCATTGGACAACAGGAGGAAGCCAGCCACGAGCAACTGCTCAACCTGGCAAAACGCACCCTGCAGCGCGGGCCGGTCAAGCTGCCGGATATCGAGGAGGTGTATATCGAGGTCGCCATGGAGCAGTGCGAGGGCAACGTGTCCAAGGCCGCCGCCCTGCTCGGCATGACCCGCGCCCAGCTCGACTATCGGCTGAAGAAGATGGCCTAGAGCGAGGAGGCCTGAGGCGCCGGCCAAAAAGAGCTGCCGCCCCGGGGAACGAGAGCCGCGAAAGACGATCGAAGAGGCCGCAAGCCCCCGCCCGGAACACGGGCGAGAGAATCACCGAGGCCTCGACGAGCGCTCGCCATGATGAAGAACAAAACCTTGAGCAAGGCCGCCCTGTGGCCGGGACTGCTGATCTGGGCCGCCTGCACGGCACTCGCCGCCAGCGCGGCCGAACGCCCGGAAAGCCCGGTGGTGAGCGCACTGGTGGAAAGCGCCTCCCGCGATCTCGCGGCCGGGCGGACGGAACTGGCGGCCGCCACTCTGGAGCGCGCCCAGCGCATCGAACCGAGCAATCCGGTGATCGTGCACTACCTCGGACAGGTTCGCCTGCGGGAGGGCAACTTCCAGCAGGCCGAGGCGCTGGCCGCCAAATCCGACGTCCTCTCCGGAGGCGACCGCACCCTGCGCGAACGCAACGTCTGGCTGACCAATGCTGCCAGGGAGGCCGCCGTGCAGGGACTTCCCCCGGTGGAGTCCGCGGATGACGAGCAGGTCGCCCTGCAACAGCAGCTCGACGAGGAAATCGAGAAGCGCCAGCAGGCCGAAGCCCGGGCTGCCGCCCTGCGCGAGCGGCTGTCCGAGGAGCAGGCCCGCAGCAGCCAGCGGCGCTGGTCCCGGGATGCGGAATACGAGGACGAACCCGAGGAGCCCGGCATGCAGGCGGCGGTGCTCGACACGACGCAGGAGGCGGACATCTACCGCATCCCCCGTGGCCATCGTCCGCCACCCGGGCAATGCCGCATCTGGTTTCCGGGCCGCTCACCGGGGAAACAGCCGCCATCCGGCGACTGCCGCCAACTGCGCCAGCGCGTGCCGGCCGGCGCCTGGCTGATCGGCTCCTGACCCTGGCTGTAGGGGCGAATTCATTCGCCCCTACAGCGATGGGTTGTCCTGATCCCGCCTCAGCGCAAGCGCCGCACCACCAGCAGCGCCGCGACGAACAGCAGGGCGATCCCGGCGAACACCGTCGCCGGTGCCGCGGCCGCACTGTCAGACGCCGCTAGCCCCAGCCAGCCGGCCAGCTCGGCGCTGCCGGCGGAGGCCGTCAGCACGCCGATCAGCGACACCCCCAGCGCCCCGCCGCCCTGGCGCAGCAGGGTGATCACCGCAGTGCCTTCGCGCAGGCCGCCCGGCACCACCACCTGGGCCATGCCGGTGTACAGGCCGGGAATCACCAGGCCGAGGCCGATGCGGCAGAGCACCACCGCCACGGCGATCCACAGCAGCTCGCGGGCCCAGGCCAGCAGTGCGCAGGCCAGGGCGAAACAGGCCAGCCCGCCGGCCACCACCAGGCGCGCGGACAGGCGGTCGACCACCCGCCCCGCCAGGCTGGTGCTCAGCGCCAGGGCCACGCCGCCGAGCAGCAGGATGTTGCCGGTGGTCAGCGCCGGGATGCCCAGCGCGCCCTGCATGAACACTGGGATCAGGAAGGTCGAGCCGTACATGCCGGCGCCGTAGGCCACGCTGACCAGCGCCGCGGCGCGAAAGCCCGGGCTGGCGAACAGCGCGAAAGGCAGCAGCGCATCCTTGCGAGCGCGCTCGACGCGCCAGAACAGCCAGGCCGCCCCCAGCCACAGCAGGCACAGCGCCCCGGCCAGTACGGCCGAACGCTCCAGCGCCAGCGGCGTGACGAAGGTCAGCGTCACCAGCACGCCGAGCAGGGCCAGACCCGGCCAGTCGAAACTGCCGCCCTCCTCCAGCGCCTCCCGACTGCGCGGCAGGCAGAACCAGCCGAGGCCCAGCGCCAGCAGGGCGGGCGGCACGCCGAGGGAAAAGGTGCTGCGCCAGCCGATATGATCGACGAACCAGCCGGCGATGGTCGGCCCCAGCGCCGGGGCCAGCACCACGCCGAGGCCGTACAGCGACATCGCCCGCCCCTGGCGCTCCGGCGCCGCCGCCGCCAGCACCAGGAACATCGACAGCGGCTGGATCACCCCGGCACAGGCGCCCTGCAGGCCACGGGCCAGCAGCATGGACAGGAAGGAATCGGACAACGTGGCCGCCAGCGAGGCGAGCGCGTAGATCAGCAGAACACCGAGGAACACCTGGCGTGCATCCCAGCGCCGCGACAACCAGGCGGCCAGCGGCGCGGTGAGCACGGTGGCGCCGAGGAACAGCGAGGAGAACAGCTGCGCCACCCGGTGGCTGACGGCGAACTCCTGCATCATCGGCACGATGGCGATGTTGATGGTGGTCGCCGACATCACCACCGCGAAGGTGCCGACGATCAGCGCGGCGGTGGCGCCGAGGGCGGCGCCTTGCACAGGCGCGCCCTCGGTGCGCAGCGGCGGGTTTTCCAGCGTGGTCATTTCCGTGTCTCCGCTGGTCCACCCAGCTCTGTCAGTCGAACGCGGCGTCCGCGGTGGTCACCGTGCAGAAGCGGCCGATGCTGGCCACCGAGTTGGCATGCTCCTGGGCCGAAGGCGAGGCGCAGCAGTCCTCCAGCAGCACCACGTCGAAATCGCGGTCGTGGGCGTCGCGTACTGTAGCCTGCACCACCGCCTGGGTACTCACCCCGCTGCAGTAGATGCGTTCGATGCCTTCGCGCTTGAGCAGCAGCTCCAACCGGGTCTGGTAGAACGGCGAGACGCGGTGCTTGACGATATCCCACTCACCGGCCTGCGGCGCCAGCGCCGCGTGCACCTGGCCGCCCCAGGCGTTCATCTTGAGGATGCCGTTTTTGGCGATCGGGCCGAACACCTGCGAGTTCGGGTTGGCCTCGCGGTGGTCGTCGGAGAAGGCCACGCGCACGAAGGCCACCGGGATGCCCTTGCTGCGCGCCTTGTCGATGGCCGCGGCGGTGCGCGCGATGATCTCGCGCGAGCGCACCTGCTCGCCCAGCGGCGACTTGCCGCTGGCGCCGTCTTCGTGGATCAGGTCGTTCTGCATGTCCAGAACCAGGTAGATGCTCTTCATTGTTTCAAGTCTCTGCTGGGTTGAATCAGTCGCACCACAGGGCGCCGTTGATGTCGAGGATTTCGCCGCTGATGAAGCCGGCCTTGTCGGAGAGCAGGAAGGCCACCGCCTCGGCGACCTCCTCGGCGCGGCCCATGCGCCCGAGCGGGATCAGCGCGCGCAGGGTCTCCGGGAAAGTCGTGGTCATGTCAGTGGCGATCGGGCCGGGCGCCACGGCGTTGACCCGCACGCCGCGGCTGGCCAGCTCCTTGGCGAGGAACTGGGTCAGGCTGTGCACCGCCGCCTTGGACATGCCGTAGGCCACGTTGCCGGCGCTGGCCTGCTCGGCCGGGTCCAACCACGGACGGGCGTTGCCGCCGTTCTTGCCGACCACCGAACCGATGTTGACGATGGCTCCCCTGACCCGCCCGGCCATGCGCCGGCCGACCAGTTGGCAGGGGATCAGCGTGCCCTGCACGTTGATGCGCAGCACCCGCTGCAGCTCGGCCTCGTCGAGATCCAGCGCGCTGCCTTTGGAGACCACGCCGGCCACGTTGACCAATGCGTCGATCTCGCCCAGCTCGCGCTCCACCTCCTCCACCACCGCCGCCACGGCGGCGCGCGAGGACACGTCGCAGGCGCGGAACCAGGCGCCGGCCGGCAGCGTCGCCGGCTCGCTGAGGTCCAGCGCCGCCACCCGATAGCCCTGCGCGGCGAGCAGCCGGCACGCCGCGCTGCCGATGGCGCCACCGGCGCCGGTCACCATTGCCACGGCCATGTCAGCGGCTCTCCGCAGCGGTGTGGCCGGCGATGCGGCCGAACACCAGGCCGCGCAGCACCGAGGTGCCACCGCAGTAGTTGCCGAAGTACATGCCGGCGGTTTCCCCGGCGGCGTACAGGTTGCGGATCGGCTCGCCGTCGACGTTGATCACCCGCGCGTGCTCGTCGGTCTTCAGGCCGCCGAAGGTGAACACGTTGGCCGAGATGATCGGGTAGGCCAGGTACGGGCCCTTATCCAGCGGCAGCGCCCAGTTGCTCTTCGGCGGGTTGAGCCCCTCGGTGGCCAGGCCGTCGAGCTGCAGCGGGCGGTACTCGCCGGGACGGCAGGCAGCGTTGTACTCGGCCACGCTGCGCTCCACCGCCGCCACCGGCAGGCCGAGCTTGGCGGCCAGTTCGGCCAGGCTCGCGCCCTCGATGGCCGGCTGGTCGGTGCGGATGCCCAGGCGGTAGTTGGGGATGTCCTTGACCTTCTGGTCGAGGATCACCCAGGCGATGCCGTCGGTCTGGGCGAAGATCTTGCGGGTGACCCGCTCGTACCAGGCATCCACGGTGCCCGGCGCCTCGTCGGTGAAGCGCGCGCCTTCCTTGTTGACCAGCACGCCGTAGGGAAAGATGAAGATCGACGGCTCGGAGATCCCCGAACGCGGATCGACCGGCTCGGCGTGGTAGCTGCCGTACTCGCCGGCGGCGGCCGCGCCCATCTCCAGCGCCATCTGGATGCCCTCGCCGCGGTTGTAGAAGCCGCCCTTGCACACCGGACGCATGAAGGACGCGCGCGGGCCGACGTAGCGGGTGAGCATCTCCAGGTTGCCCTCGAAGCCGCCGCAGGCCAGCATCACCGCGCCGCCGAAGCGGATCTCGCCACGGGCCGGCGAATACGCACGCAGGCCGACCACCTCGTTGCAGCCGGCGGTGAGCAGGCCGCGCGCCGTGGTCTCGTAGAAGAATTCGGCGCCGAGCGCCTCGGCGCGCGCCGCCAGCGCCTCGACGATGGCCTCGCCGCCGCCCACCGGCAGCAGGCGCGGCTGGGTGCTGGTGAGGAACTGGGTGGGCAGGAAGTCGAACTTCACGCCGTTGTCCTTCAGCCACTGCACGGTGCCCGGCACTTCCGCGGCGAAGGTGCCGATCACGTTGGCGTCGATGGACGCCAGCGCGCGGGTCTGCACCGACCAGGCGCTGCGCTCGCTGAGGCTTTCGGCAACGAAGTCCGGGTCCTGGTAGTAGCCCGAGTTCTCCGCCAGGAAGGCGTCGAAGTCGTCGGTCACCTCCTCGTGGTTCTTCATGCGGAAGTAGGCCTCGGTGAAGCGGGTCTGCCCGCCGCGCTCCTCCTTCTTCGCCCGCTCCAGCACCGCCACGCGCAGGCCGCTTTCCGCCGCCGACACCGCCGTCGACAGCCCCGCGGCACCGCAACCCACCACAATCAAATCGAAATTCAGATCGGTCATTTTTGAGCCTCCCTCTGGTGGTTGTTACGATAGGAAGGCGCCGACCGCAGAACGAGGCCGGCCGAGCTAATGGGGCATTTGAAAATAATGAAGAGCCGGATCGACAAACTCTGGGCCATGCAGGTGTTTACCCGCGTGGTGGAGTGCGCCAGCTTCAACCGCGCCGCCGAATCGCTGGACATCGCCAACGCCACGGTGACCGCCAGCGTGCGCAACCTGGAGACCCATCTGGGCGTCACCCTGCTCAGCCGCAACACCCGCACCCTGCGCCTGACCGACGCCGGCGAGCGCTACTTCAAGCACTGCGTCGAGCTGCTGCGCCAGGTCGAGCAGGCCGAATCCGAGGTGATGGAGCAGACCGCCAGCGTCCAGGGCCAGCTGTGCATCGAATCGCCGGCCGCCTTCGGCAAGGACGTGATGGCCCCGCTGCTCGCCGAATTCGGCGCCCGCCACCCGGACCTGCGCATCGCCCTGCGCCTGACCGACCACCCCGAGGGGCTGATCGAGAGCGGCACCGACATGGCCATCCGCATCGACTCGGTCAACGACGCCGACCTGGTCGCCCGCCCGCTGTACCAGGCCCACTACGTCGCCTGCGCCACCCCTTCGCTGCTGGAGAAGCTCGGCACCCCCGACCACCCCGCCCAGCTCGACCCCAGCCAGTGCCTGGGCCTGTTCCCCAAGAGCAGCTACACCCCGGCGCGCTGGTCCTTCACCCTCGGCGAGGAAGCCCACGACCTGCAGCCGATGGGCAAGCTGCACTTCAACAGCACCGACGCCCTGATCGACGCCGCGCTGGACGACCAGGGCTTCATCTACGTGCTGGACGTATTCGTCAACCGGCTGCTCTCCCAGGGCAAGCTGGTGGAACTGTTCCCCGGCTGGCAGACCTACGGCCGCACCTTCTTCACCGTCACCCCCAAATCCCGCTTCGTCGCCCCGCGCACCCGCGCCTTCATCGAATTCCTGCTGGCGAGCCTGGACGCCCAGCGCCGCCCGGCTCCGGGGGCGAGTGTGGGGTTGCATGTGGGGAGACGGGGGCGGGGGTGAGGGTGAGGGTGAGGGTGAGGGTGAGGGTGAGGGTGAGGGTGAGGGTGAGGGTTGAGATGTAAGGCTATTTCTCACCGGTTAGGGCGGGCATCGCATAACAGTAAAGCTCCCCGTCCAATCACAGGCATGGGGACTACGGGAGTTATTCTGATTACTTCTCCCCTCCCACCACACTACTTTCATGAGTAGTGACACCTAAAATCAGTGAGTGGACACTCTTCACACATGGAGGTAAACAGAAGGTGAATTTGCTAGAGAATACAACAGAGTTGCCAGAGGATATGCAGGAAGCACACAAGCAATGGACAGGAACAGTTTTCTTTCCTGAGTCCAGCGCGCTACTTACGTCACTAAAAGATGACCCAGAGAAAGACAGAAAGATTTTCGATCTTGCAGAAAAAGGCCACCCTGGAGCAATGCTTCTCATGGCCCGCATGATGAAGAATACCGCCAATAAGCCCGGATACTTATATTGGATAAATTTGGCTCTCAACGCAGAAAGCGCTGAGGCTGCCTTCACTTTTGCGCAAGACCACCAAGAAGAGCTTCCCGCCATTGCGTATGAGCTTTACAAGACAGCATTCAAAGACGGTCATATTGGGGCGACATGGGCACTAGCCAACTTATGCCGCTCTCAATCAGCTGAAACCTTAAATACAACACAAGAGGAGCTAGATGAAATCTTAAGCGAATCTCTAGAGATTGGCGACCAACTGATGACTCAAGAGGCATTTGACGCTCTAGTCACTGGCTCACACCCGGTACAGTTTCTTGATGAGCATTGCATTCCATGGGGGAGTGGCACGTTCTTCATCGCCGCATGGAAAGGGCATCAATTTGCCATAACTGCCAAGCATGTTATTGAAGAGTGCAACGCAGACCCAAAGAATGCACGCCTGCTAGTTACAGGCCACGAAAATCCCGTCCCATTTCTAGGATGCTTCACTCCGAAACACGACGAGATTGAGGAGAGCGATGACTCGCAAGACATATTTCTTTGGCTTGTAGACGACTCACCTATCGGTCCAAAAGTAGAGTGGTGGTCTTGGCGAATGGACATCCTATGGAAGCCTTCCAGCTCACTAAAATCTGGGCAGAAGATATTTGCCGTAGGCTACCCAAACACAGACAGCAAATACGATTATGAGAATAGAAAAATCATCCCGCAGGCCCTTGTTGTTCGTGGAGAACTGAGCGGAGACTCCATTATTGACGGGCTTTTCACCATCGACTGCGCGGATTTTAGCGTCGACATTGACGGCATAAGTGGCGGACCAATTTTTGCGATGTTCGGAGGAGTATTTTATTTCGTCGGAATGGCGTTACGCGGCGGGGCATCGGCGAAAAAAATTCATTTTTTAGGCGCCGAGCATGTAATTAACACCCTCGACCAAGCATTAGCTGAAGCTCAAACAGAAAAAGTCATACCCAGCCAATCAGCATCAACCTGCTCCTAACGAATGGTTGCGTTCCCACACAAGCGCGCGAACAATCAAAAATTCAATAAAAGCCATTTGCCAACTGAAGAGAACCCATGGAAAGCCCACAATTTCAAGAATCCGGAAACATAGAAAAAGCCAAGATCAAATCATTCCACAAATGGATGACCGAACATCTTGGACAAGAAGAATGGGCATCTAGACGCGCGGAATTATTATCAGAGATAAGGAGAAAAGAGTCATCCATTGACCTAAGAAAACCTATAGAGCCTCAACTCTACGCGCCTCCAGAGAACGATATAAATTGGTACATTCTCGCGGCTGAGCTTGCTTGGGATCACCCCTACAGCGATTCAAACTATAGCACTAGACGCATCTATCCCTACGCAATGACCTTAGGGGAACATGCCGACCAGCTTCGCCACACTCCAAATGTTGATGCAGTAATCAATAAAATGCTGGGCAACAAGTCGTCCCCAGAAAATCAAATTTTTGAACTTATAACTGCCGCACATTACATCAAGAACGGCTACGAAGTAGAGTTTATTCCAGAGAACAGCATTACATGGCCAAACAACTCCAAAAAGTCGCCAGACCTACGCGCAAAGAAGGGGTTTGAATTTTACGTCGAATGCAAGCGGGCTGCGAAGCAAACGAAGTATTCACAAGATGAGGAGGCCGCATGGGGTACGCTATGGGAGAGCTTGAGCAATCATATGCTCTTATCCTCCCCGTGGCACACCGTTGACATAACGTTTCATTGTGCTGTTAGCGAAATATCGCCCACCGACCTCATCAACGCTTACGATGCCGCCTTAAGTGCAGAATCCGCAAAATACGATCTTGATCAATTCAGTCTATCAATACAGCCAATAGACAAACCAAAAGTATTAAGCCATTATGAGAAAAACTCAGTTCGCCCGAACTGCCCGCAACACGAGTTACTTGTATTCGGAAATACCGATTCAAATGAAAAACGTAGTATAGCCACCATCGCTACAGATATCGTTCGCCCAGGCGACAAAGACACAATTCTTAATATTTTTGTATGTGACGTTGCAAACTGCGCTGCCGCACAATGGAGGTGCGATCATGAAACATCTCTTGAAAGACGCTCAAAACACTTCAAGAGCCTAATGGCACATGCAGCATCCCAAATCCCGCCACAGAACCTTGGAGTGATCCATATACTCTACGAGACTCGCGAGGGAATCAATGTTGAGAATATCAGAAGAGAGAAGCATCTTGAGGAATTATCAGAATACAACGCCTCAGACTCAATGGTGCTAGCAGTATTAATCCACGCTGTAAATTATTATCCAAAAGAAGATGACTACCAATGGGCTGAAACACTTCAACATTTTGCACGAGTACCAAACTTTGTAGATACGTTCTACCAAGACCCATTGATGCTTGGAGACTCAAACACCCCCTCCTATGTAGAGACAACACACTGGCAGCAGGATGAGGAGGCAAAGCTTAAAAAGTGAACACAAAAGTACCTCTCAAAGTTATGATCGCCCCCACGCTCTACGTGGGATTTCATCACTTTACGTTCTGCGTCCGCGTCTGTGAGAGCGTCACTGGTTGCGTTCCCACGCGGAGCGTGGGAACGATCAAGAGCTACTTTCCCCGCCCGCCCCTAACTGCTAGGTTTTTTACATGAAATGGAAGCTTGACATACAAAAAATAAATTCCTCCTGCCTCAGAATTATCGGAAACCTGAAAGAGGAGTCATTGGCTACTTACTACTTCATCAATGACCAGTGGTCTAACGGCGGCTCTGTTGTTGACAACAAGCTATTTCAGTTTGTATTTCGTTCATTCTACAGAATAGATAACGCCGGACTTACCGATGAATTCAAAAATAGATACTTTGCGCTTATGGAAGAGACAAGATCAAAAGCGCCAAACCTGAGGGAAATATGTGAGACACTGCACGGAATAGAGAATGCAAAGGGTTCCAAGAGCCTGCAATTCTCATTTGCAACCAAGCTGGCAAACACTATCAATCCCTTACTTCCCATATATGATTCAGAGGTAGCGAAGATGTACGGATACAAGCCACCCTTGCCATACAAGCCGCTTTCCGACAGAATCACCAACCTTCTACAGTTTCACGAGCACTTAGCTTGTGATTATTCTAAAATTATTTCCGACGGTCTTCTCAATCCGACTATCGACGCTTTTGATAGAAACTTCCCCAACTATACAGGCAAGATCGGGAAGAGAAAGAAACTAGACTTCATAATATGGTCAGCAGGTAAACTACGCGATAAATGAGCTCTGGCTTGCCGGAAAAAACACTATGCCTTGCAGCCGAAGCAGCGAAGTATCACGCCCCATCAACGAGCTTCCTAACTCACAAAATGGTCGTCCGTTTTTGATTGCTCGCAGCCTCGTAGAACCTGCAAATTAATCTTCCTTCATATTAAAAATTAGCCAACAACATCCTGGCGACACCGCACATACTTGTGCCAAGTTATCGGTTGGAACGCCTCCCAGCGTCCCCACCAACACCTCCAGTCTCAGGACGCAGCCCTCCCCTCCCCCACCACCCTCAACAACTCCGGCAACACCTGCTCCCAATCCCCCACCACACCGACACTGGCGACCTTGAAGATGTCCGCCGCCGGGTCCTTGTTGATGGCGACGATGCGGGTGTCCGGGCTGATGCCGGCGAGGTGCTGCGGGGTGCCGGAGATGCCGACGGCGAGGTAGATGTCCGGGCTGACGAACTTGCCGGACACGCCGACCTGGCGCACCACCGGGACCATGCCGGCGTCGACCGCCGGCAGGCTGCCGCCGAGGCTGCCGTCCAGGCGTTCGGCCAGTTCCTCGAGCAGGGCGAAGCCCTGTTCGTTGACCCCGCGGCCGCCGGACACCACGATGCGCGCGCTCTCCACCGGCGGCAGGCGCTGGCCGCTGGTGCTCTCCTCGACCGCCAGCGGCGCGGGCAGGACGGTGTCCAGCTCCAGGCGCTCGCATTGCGGTTCGGCGCTGCTGCTCAGCTCGGCCTTGCCCAGGCGCAGGCAGGCGACGGTGTTGCCGGTTGCCTGGGTCATGCCCAGGCGCAGGCGGCCGCCCCAGGTGGCGCGTTCGGCCTCCAGACCCGACTCGGTCCAGCGCAGCGCGCTGCAGCGGCCGAGGGGCTGGGCGTCCAGCGCCGCCGCCAGGTGCGCGGCCAGTTCCTCGCCGTCGGCGCCCGGCGGCACCAGCAGCAGGCGCTGCGCGGCTTCGGGCTGGCGGCGCACCGCGTCGGCGCCGGCCAGCGCCAGGGCGGCGGGTTCGGCGTCGAGCGCCAGGCCGGCATGTGCTGCCAGGCAGATGCGCGCGGCGCCGGCGGCGGCCGCGCGGCGGGCGCCCTCCTCGGCGCCGGCGTTGCCGAGCAGCAGCGCGGCGAAGCCGAGGCCGGCTTCGGCGGTCACCCGCTGGGCGGCGCCGAGGGTCATGTCGAGGGCGTCCTCGCCCCAGGCCAGGGGGATCAGGGCCAGAATCTCGCGTTGCGCGTTCATGCCGCGTTCTCCTCTTCTTCGCCACGCAGGTAGCCGGCCAGCGCACGGGCCTGGCTCGGCACGTCGCCGTCCAGCAGCCGGCACTGGCCGCCGCGCTGCACCTCGCGGGCCGGGGCCAGGTCGGCGAGGCGGACGTCGCTGTCCGCCGCCGCACTGGCGGCCACGCTGTCGAAGGTCATCTTCTTGGCCAGCATCACGTTCTTCATCAGCGGATGGCGCAGCTTGTTGCGCCGGTCGTTGGTCACCGTGGCCAACAGCGGGCCGGCGACGGTGTGCCACTGCTGTCGAATGCCGCGCTCGCGCAGCAGGCGCACGCCCCCGTCCTGCCATTCGGCGTACTGGGCCAGGGCGAACAGCGGCAGGCCGAGGCGCGCGGCGAGCAGCACCGGCAGGCTGCCCTCGTCGAGGTCGCCGAACTCGCGGCCGATCAGCAGCAGGTCGGGAGTGCCTTCCGCGCCGATCAGGCCGGCGATCTGCGCCGCGCTCAGGCGCGCGTCCCAGGGCCGGCACGGCTGCAGGTCGAGCAGGCGCAGGCGGTCGGGCTTGAAGGCGGCGACGCTGCGCAGCAGGTTGTCGTTGTTGCTGCCGCCGAGCACCAGCACCTCGATGCGGCAGTCCTCGCGGGCATCGCGCAGCTTGAGCGCCAGCTCCAGGGCGCCCTCGTCGAACGGGCCGAGCTGGCGGCGCGACTGGCCGCTCTCCTCGATCAGCCCGGCGGCGTCGATGCGGATGTCGTGCAGCGGGTAGCGGACGTCGGCCACGCCGGCCAGCAGTACCAGGATGTTCATCGGCCCTTCCTCCTTCAGCTGTTGCAGGCGGTGGCGGCGGCCAGGCGACCGAAGATCGCCGCCTTGCCCAGCGCCGAGCCGGTCATGTAGGCGGCGCCATGCAGTCCGCCGACCATCTCGCCGGCGGCCAGCAGGCCGTCGATGGGCTCGCCGAACACGTCGTGCACGCGCATCTGCACGTCGACCTTGACCCCGCAGTAAGTGCCGAACACCGCGGCGGTGGACGGGTAGGCGTAGAACGGCGGGCGGGCGATGGTGCGCAGCGCGCCGTGCAGGTGGACCAGGTGGCGGCGACCGAACTCCGGAGTCTCGCCCTGGCTGACCGCCGCGTTGTAGGCGGCCACCTCGGAGAGGAAGTCCTCCACCGGCAGCTCCAGCAGCTTGGCCAGCTGCTCCAGGCTGTCGGCCTCGACGAACAGGCCTTCTTCCAAGCGGCGCTCGAAGTCGAGGATGCGCACACGGTCGTCGCCGCTTTCCATGATGTCGCGGTCGAGGATCTGGTAGGTCACCCCGTAGGACTGCTGCATGCAGGCGTCGCCGAGCAGCTTGTAGGACAGCGACTCGTCGACGTAGCGGCGGCCCTCCTGGTTGACCGCGATGGCGCCCTTGTACACGGCCAGGCAGGCGTGGTGGTTGTTCTCGTCCATCGGGTGTTTGCCGAAGGTGCCCTTGATGTGGACCATGTCGCGCACGTCGGCGCCCAGCGCCCAGGCCATGCGCAGGCCGTCGCCCTCGTTGCCCTCGCCGCCGATGAACACGGCGTTGTCGTACAGCGGGGCGAAGCGGTGGATCATCTCGCGGTCGTGGACGAAGCCGCCGCAGGCGAGGATCACCCCGCGCGTAGCGCGCACTTCCAGGGGTTGGCCATCACGCTCGGCGCTGGCGCCGATCACCCGGCCGCCGGCGCTGCGCAGCAGGCGGCGGGCGCGGGTGTTGTGCAGCACCTCGACCTTGCCGGTGTTGAGCGCGGCCAGCTCCAGCTGGCGCACCATGTCGGCCGGGTCGACGTTGTGCACGCGCGGCACCGACTGCCCGGAGGCGGTTTCGATCACCGGCTGGAAGGCCACGCCGTGGGCCTTGAGCCATGCGTAGGTGGCCAGCTGGTGGTCGGCGTAGGCGCGCACCAGCGCCTCGTCGCACTCGCCCTTGCCGACCTCGACCAGGTCGCGATACAGCAGCTCGGACGAATCCTCGATGCCGCGCTCGGCCTGCAGGTCGGTGCCGGCGAAGGCCAGGCAGCCGCCGCTCATCGCCGAGGAGCCGCCGGTGGCGGCGGTCTTCTCCAACAGCAGCACGTCAATACCGGCCTCGGCGGCGCTCAGCGCGGCGGCGAAGCCGGCCAGGCCGCCGCCGATCACCAGCAGTTGGGTATTCAGAATTTCGCTCATGTTCGTCACTCCTCAGCGCGGCTCGAGAAACCGCTGGCCCAGGCCATAGAAGGCGAAGATTTCGCGCACCCGCTCGGGGTCGGGCTGGGCGGAGAAGTAGCCGCGGTTGCAGGTGCGCGTGCCGTTGGCGCGCTGCAGGTCGACCATCGACTCGGCCTGCTTGATCCAGGCGCCGAGCGAGTCGAGCACCGGCACGCCGTCCACCTCGCTGATGCCGTGGGTGGCGAGCAGCACGTTGAGCGGCGCCTCGCCGGGGATGATCACCTCGGCGCCGGCGGCGATCAGCGCGCGGGCGGCGCTGCGGAAGCGGTCAATCAGCGAGGCCGGATCGCTGAACGCGGCCAGCACGTCGGCGAAGCGGAAGCCGACATGGCGCACGCCGGCCAGGCGCTGGCCGAGGCCGTGGCGCGCAGCGTTCTCGGCCACCAGTTCGGCCAGCTCGTCGATGAACACCAGCACGCCGAACTTGCGGCCCAGGGTGCAGGCGGTGAGCATCGCCGACTCGCCGTAGCCGACCACCGGGATGCCGAGCAGGCTGCGGATCTCGCGCAGCGCCGGCTCCGGCAGGGTGCTGATGGCGTAGGCGTCGTAGCCCTGCTGCTCGGCGTTGAGGCCGGCGGCCATGAACTGCAGGCCGTGCAGGTACTGGAGGGCGGCGTGCTTGATGTCGTCGCCCGGGTAGTTGCTGCGGTAGGTGCCCGGCTGCATGCCGTGCATGTCGATCACCGTGTCGGGACGGGCGACCTTCTTGAAGTGGGCGCGCAGGGCGGCGTCGTAGGCGCCGAGGTCGCTGAGCACGGTGAAGCTCTGGTGCCAGATGCGGATGGTCATGGTGGTTCCTTATTGTTGTTGGCTGGCAGCAGCCGCGCCGGCGATGCGGCCGAGCACCGAACCCGAGGTGAGACCGGCGCCGCCGGCGTACTTGACGTAGTAGAGGTTGCCGACCAGCTCGCCGGCGGCGTACAGGCCGGGGATCGGCTGGCCGTCCTCGTCGATCACCTGCGCCCCGCTGTTCACCTTGAGGCCGCCGAAGGTGAAGGTGATGCCGCAGGTCACCGCGTAGGCGACGAAGGGGCCGCGCTCCAGCGGGTTGGCCCAGTTCGACTTGGGAATCGCCAGGCCCTGGGTCGAGCGGCCGTCGCGCACCGCCGGGTTGAAAGGCACCTCGCGACGCACGGCGGCGTTGTATTCCTTGAGGGTGTCGAGCAGCGCGTTGACGTTGACGCCTTCGAGCTTGCCGGCCAGCTCCTCGAGGGTGTCGGCCTGGATGCGGGTGGCGTGGCGCACGCGGTACTCGTCGGGCAGCAGGTGTTCGCTGTGCTGGTCGAACAGCTGCCAGGCGACGCCGCCCGGCTGCTGCAGCACCTTGGCGCCCATCCCCGAGTAGGTGTAGTTGCGAAAATCCAGGCCCTCGTCGACGAAGCGCTTGCCGTCGGCGTTCACCACCACGCCGAGGTGGAAGTAGTTCTTCTGCATGTTGAGCAGGTCGAGATCGCCCAGCTCGGGGGCGTTGACGTCGTAGAACACCGCGTGGCAGCCCGACCAGTTGCCGTGGGCCACCGCGCCGACGTCCATGGCCATGCGGATGCCGTCGCCGGTGTTGAAGCGCGAGCCGCGCACCTTGGCCAGGTCCCAGCCCGGCCCCAGGTACTTGGCGCGCCATTCGAGGTTGCCGTGGAAACCGCCGGTGGCGAGGATCAGCCCGTTCGCGGAGAAGCGTCGGCCATCGGCGCACTCGACCTGCCAGCGGCCGTCGGCGCGGCCGATCTTCTGCGCTCGGCAGCCATAGTGCAGCTCGATGCCATTGCGCTCGGCGCGGCGCATCAGCGCCTCGACCAGGCCCAGGCCGCCGCCGGACACCTCGACGGTGAGGCCGCCCCAGAACTTGTACTTGCCGTCGACCTTGAACGCCTGGCGCCCGTAGATCGGCATGAAGCGCACGCCCTGGCGGGTCATCCAGCTCAGGGTGTCGAGGCTCTCGCTAACCACGGTGTCGAGCACTTCGGGGTCGGCGCGGTACTGGCTCTGCGCGGCCAGCTCGCCGTAGAAATCGTCCTGGGTGTAGCTGCCGAAGTCGCTGCTCTCGATCTCGCTGTCGAGCAGGTCTGGCATCAGCTGGCGCAGGTCGTCGACCCCGCGGTAGGCGACGCGGAAGGCGCCGCCGGTGTGCGCCGAGTTGCCGCCGCGCTGCTCCTCGGGGGCACGCTCCAGCAAGGCCACCCGCGCGCCCTGCTCGTGGGCCGACAGTGCGGCGCACAGCCCCGCGTTGCCCCCACCAATCACTATGACGTCGAAATCCTGCATGGTCCCCTTCCTCGAATCCGCTGACCTGTTGGGGCGGATTATTTGCAGGGGACGGCGGGGATGACAGGCCGCCGGGACGAAGAGGTTGTTCAGTTAAGTTGCAAGATGGCGGGCGCCGCATCCCAGTCTCGATCACTCACCGCATGCGCCGGGAGACTGCCGAGAGAAGCGAAAAGCGCGCCTGCCACGGTCCGCTTAAACCGAACAGATCATTCGATTTTCATGAATACAACCCCGCCCGATGCGGGCTAAGCTGAGTCCTGACAGGAACCGTGTCGCAAGGCCATACACCGAAGCGCAACCAGCGGTGTCGCCTGCAAGCGCATGGACCGCACAACCTCCGCCAACAACAAGAGCAAGCAGAGGAGCCGTGTCATGAGTATCGCTGGCTATGTCTGGCTGACAGGAACCCTGGTCGTCAGCCTGGTGATCGCTTTCGGCGGCAACTACGAGAGCAGCATGAGCAGCCACACGGCCGATTCGTGTCCGGCAGCCCTGTCTTTCCACGGCTGCGTCATGCCCCCGCTACACGGCTGGCCAGCGATGCTGCTCTGACCACTGCCGCGCCTGCTCTGCCGAGCGCGTCGACTCCAGGCGCTGAAGTGCCGATTGCGCCTGCTGAAAACACACCGACGCCGCCCGAGGACGGCGTCGGTTACTCAAGGTGGTGGGTTACTCCACCGCCTTGACCATGTCCTCGACCACCTTCTTGGCGTCGCCGAACACCATCATGGTCTTGTCCATGTAGAACAGCTCGTTGTCGAGACCCGCGTAGCCGCTGGCCATCGAGCGCTTGTTGACGATCACGGTGCGCGCCTTGTACGCGTCGAGGATCGGCATGCCGGCGATCGGCGACTTCGGATCGGTCTTCGCCGAGGGGTTGACCACGTCGTTGGCGCCGAGCACCAGCACCACGTCGGCCTGGCCGAACTCGGGGTTGATGTCCTCCATCTCGTGCACCTGCTCGTAGGGCACCTCGGCCTCGGCCAGCAGCACGTTCATGTGCCCCGGCATGCGCCCGGCCACCGGGTGAATGGCGTACTTCACGGTCACGCCGCGGTGGGTCAGCTTCTCGGTCAGCTCCATCAACGCATGCTGGGCACGGGCCACCGCCAGGCCGTAGCCGGGGACGATGATCACCGTGTCGGCGTTGCCCAGCAGGAAGGCGGCGTCGTCGGCCGAGCCGGACTTCACCGGGCGCTGCTCCTGGCTGCCCGCCACTGCGGCGCCGGCCTCACTGCCGAAGCCGCCGAGGATGACGTTGAAGAACGAGCGGTTCATCGCCTTGCACATGATGTAGGAGAGGATCGCACCCGAGGAACCCACCAGCGAGCCGGCGACGATCAGCATCGAGTTGTTCAGCGAGAAGCCGATGCCGGCGGCCGCCCAGCCCGAGTAGCTGTTGAGCATCGACACCACCACCGGCATGTCGGCGCCGCCGATCGGGATGATGATCAGCACGCCGATCACGAAGGCCAGCGCCACCAGTACGGCGAACGCGGTCAGGTCACCCGAGAAGGTGAAGGCCAGGCCCAGGCCGAGGATCGCCAGACCGACGGCGAGGTTCAGCCAGTGCTGGCCGGCGAAGGTCACCGGGGCGCCCTGGAACAGGCGGAACTTGTATTTGCCGGAGAGCTTGCCGAAGGCGATCACCGAACCGGAGAAGGTGATGGCGCCGATGGCCGCGCCGAGGAACAGCTCCAGGCGGTTGCCGGCCGGGATGGCGTCGCCCAGCTGCGCGACGATGCCCAGCGACTGTGGCTCGACCACCGCGGCGATGGCGATGAACACCGCGGCCAGGCCGATCATGCTGTGCATGAAGGCGACCAGCTCGGGCATTTTGGTCATCTCGACGCGCTTGGCCATGATCGTGCCGGCGCTACCGCCAAGCAGCAGGCCGAGCAGCACGTAGCCGATGCCGGCGCCCTCGCCCATCTGCGCGCCGAGCTTGTAGATCAGGCCGACGGTGGTGAGTACGGCGATGGCCATACCGACCATGCCAAACAGGTTGCCGCGCCGCGAGCTGGTCGGGTGCGACAGGCCCTTGAGCGCCTGGATGAAACAAATGGAGGCCACCAGGTAGAGGGCGGTGATCAGGTTCATGCTCATCTCAGTGCTCCCCCGCCTTGGCCGGCTTGTCTTTCTTCTTGAACATTTCCAGCATGCGCCGGGTGACCAGGAAGCCGCCGAACACGTTGACCGCGGCCAGCGCCACGGCGAGGGTGCCCATGGTCTTGCCCAGGCCGGTTTCGGTCAGCGCCGCAGCCAGCATGGCGCCGACGATGACGATGGCGGAAATGGCGTTGGTCACCGCCATCAGCGGGGTGTGCAGCGCGGGGGTGACGTTCCAGACCACGTGGTAGCCGACGTAGATCGCCAGCACGAAGATGATCAGGTTGTAGAGACCGTCGGAGATCGGGTCCATAGCGGTGGTCCTTATGCGGTTGCTTTAGAGGCCGGAGCGGCGGCGGCGGGCACGTTGCCATTGGTACGCACCAATTGCCCTTCGGTGCACATCAGGCAGGCGGCGACAATGTCGTCTTCGCGGTTGAGGTGGAACTTGCCTTCGCCGTCGATGACCAGCTTGAGGAAATCCAGCAGGTTGCGCGCGTACAGCGCCGAGGCATCCGCCGGCACCAGCGCGGCCAGGTTGCTGTGGCCGACCAGGGTCACGCCGTGCTTGACCACCACCTGATCGGCGACGGTCAGCGGGCAGTTGCCGCCCTGCGCCGCGGCCAGGTCGATGACCACCGAGCCTGGCTTCATCGCGGCGACGGTGGCCTCGTGGAGCAGGGTCGGCGCCTTGCGGCCGGGGATCAGTGCGGTGGTGATGATGATGTCGGCCTGCTTGGCACGCTCGTGCACCGCCTTGGCCTGACGCTCCATCCACGACGCCGGCATCGGCCGCGCGTAACCGCCGACGCCCTGGGCGCATTCGCGCTCCTCGTCGGTCTCGAACGGCACGTCGACGAACTTGGCGCCCAGCGACTCGATCTGCTCCTTCACCGCCGGACGCACGTCCGAGGCCTCGATCACCGCGCCGAGACGCTTGGCGGTGGCGATGGCCTGCAGGCCGGCGACGCCGGCGCCGAGCACCAGCACGCGGGCGGCCTTCACGGTGCCGGCGGCGGTCATCAGCATCGGCATGAAGCGCGGGTAGTGGTGGGCAGCCAGCAGCACGGCCTTGTAGCCGGCGATGTTGGCCTGCGAGGACAGCACGTCGAGGCTCTGCGCGCGCGAGGTACGCGGCGCGGCCTCGAGGGCGAAGGCGGTGATGCCGCGCTCGCTCATGCGCGCCAGGTTGGCGTCGTCGAACGGATTGAGCATGCCGACCAGCACGGCGCCGGGCTGCATCAGCGCCAGCTCGGCGGCGTCGGGGGCGACCACCTTGAGCACCAGGCCGGCGCCGAGCGCCTCGGCGGCCTTGCCGATGCGGGCGCCAGCGGCGGCAAAGGCGTCATCCGGGATGCAGGCAGTGAGGCCGGCGCCCGACTGGACGATGACCTGGTGGCCCTGGCTGACGAGTTTCTTCACCGTCTCCGGCGTGGCGGCCACGCGGGTTTCTCCGGCGTGGATTTCGCGGGGAATACCGATGTGCATTCCGCTCTCCTTGATTTCTGGATCTTGAAGCAGGCCGATTCCCGGCCAGTAGGGGCGAATTCATTCGCCTTGGCGGGTATCCGGGCGAATGAACTCGCCCCTGCAACGATTGATGTGCTGTTCAGCCGCGCTTGCGCCGGGCGTAGAAGGCGTCGATGGCGGCGACGAACTCGGGGCGGCCGGCGCAGTCGAGAAAGCCCCGGTGCTCGGCGGCGAGCTGTTCGGCCAGTGGCTGCTGTAGCGATTGGCGCAGCAGGCGCTTGAGGCTGGCCAGCGCGTGCGGCGCACGCCCGGCCAGACGCTCGGCCATTTCAAGAGTCGCTTCGGCCAGACTCTCGGCAGCCACCACGCGGTTGAGCAGCCCCAGGCGCAGCGCCTCGGCGGCGTCGAACGGCTCGGCCAGCAGAGCGATCTCCAGCGCCTGGCGCAGTCCGAGCAGACGCGGCAGCGCCCAGGAGGCGCCGCCGTCGCAGTTGGTGGCGATGTCGGTGTAGGCGAAGCTGAAGCGCGTGCCCTCGGAGGCGATGGCCAGGTCGGCGCCCAGCACCAGACTCATGCCGGCGCCGGCAGCGGCGCCGTGCACGCTGGCCAGCACCGGCTGGGGCATCTCGGCGAGCAGCTGCACGGCCTGGTGCAGCGGGCGGATCAGCGCGTCGGCGGCCTCCACCGGCGCGGCGCGCATCGCCGCCAGGTCGCCGCCGGCCATGAAGGCACGGCCGTTGCCACTGAGCACGACGACGCGCACGGCGCTGTCGCCGGCCAGCGACTGGCAGGCCTCCAGCAGGCCATGGGCAAGGTCGACACTCAGGGCATTGAGCACGTCCGGACGGTTGAAACGCAGGTGGGCGACGGCCCCGCTGCGCTCGACGAGCAGAGGTGAATCGGTCATGGCAGTCCCCCGGAATGGGTGCAGGGCAATCGCATCAAGCCAATTTCCGCTGTAGGGGCGAATTCATTCGCCCCTACAGCGGATCGGGCCAATCGTGCGGTCTGGAGTTACAGGGCGCGTTCCAGCTCGGGTACTGCCTCGAACAGGTCGGCGACCAGGCCGTAGTCGGCGACCTGGAAGATCGGCGCCTCCTCGTCCTTGTTGATCGCCACGATCACCTTGGAGTCCTTCATGCCCGCCAGGTGCTGGATGGCGCCGCTGATACCGACAGCGACGTACAGCTGCGGCGCGACGATCTTGCCGGTCTGGCCGACCTGCATGTCGTTGGGCACGAAGCCGGCGTCCACTGCGGCACGCGAGGCACCCACGGCGGCGCCGAGCTTGTCGGCCACCGCGTAGAGCAACTGGAAGTTGTCGCCGTTCTGCATGCCGCGGCCGCCGGAGACGACGATCTTGGCGCCGGTTAGCTCAGGGCGCTCGGACTTGGCCAGTTCCTCGCTGACGAAAGCGGAAATGCCGGCATCGCTGACGGTGGCGATGGCCTCGATGCTGGCCGAACCGCCAGTGGCCGCGACGGCGTCGAAGCCGGTGGCGCGCACGGTGATGACCTTGACCGCCGCGCTGGACTGCACGGTGGCGATGGCGTTGCCGGCGTAGATCGGCCGCTGGAAGGTGTCGGCGCTCACCACCTTGACGATCTCGGAGATCTGCTCGACGTCGAGCAGTGCGGCGACGCGCGGCAGCACGTTCTTGCCGTTGCTGGTCGCCGGGGCCAGCACGTGGCTGTAACCCTTGCCAAGCTCGACAACCAGCGGCGCGAGGTTTTCCGGCAATTGGTGGGCGTAGACCGTGTGGTCGGCGACCAGCACCTTGGCCACGCTCGCGACCTGAGCGGCGGCCTCGGCCACCGCGGCGCAGCCGGCACCGGCGACCAGCAGGTGGACATCGCCACCGATCTGGGCGGCGGCGGCCACGGTGTTGAGGGTGGCGGCAGCCAGGGCACTGTTGTTGTGTTCAGCGATTACCAGGATTGCCATCTCAGATCACCTTCGCTTCATTCTGCAGTTTCTTGACCAGTTCGGCCACCGACTTGACCTTGATGCCGGCGCTGCGTGCAGCCGGGGCTTCGACCTTGAGGGTCTTCACGGTCGAAGCGGTGGACACGCCAAGGGCGTCGGGAGTCAGCACGTCGAGCGGCTTCTTCTTGGCCTTCATGATGTTGGGCAAGGAGGCATAACGCGGCTCGTTGAGGCGCAGGTCGGTGGTGACGATGGCGGGCAATTGCAGGGCCACGGTCTGCAGGCCGCCATCGACCTCGCGGGTCACCGTGGCTTTGCCCTCGGAGATCTCGACCTTCGAGGCGAAGGTGCCCTGGGCGAAGCCGGTCAGCGCGGCGAGCATCTGGCCGGTCTGGTTGTTGTCGCTGTCGATGGCTTGCTTGCCGAGGATCACCAGTTGCGGCTGCTCCTGGTCGACCACGGCCTTGAGCAGCTTGGCCACCGCCAGCGAGCCCAGCTCGGCGTCGCACTCGACCAGCACGGCGCGGTCGGCGCCGAGGGCCAGGGCGGTGCGCAGCTGTTCCTGGGCGGCGCTCGGGCCGACCGAAACCACTACCACTTCGCTGGCGATGCCCTTTTCCTTGAGGCGCACCGCTTCCTCCATGGCGATCTCGCAGAAGGGATTGAGCGCCATCTTCACGTTGGCCAGGTCGACGCCGCTGTTGTCGGCCTTGACCCGGACCTTGACGTTGTAATCGACCACGCGTTTCACGGGGACCAGGACTTTCATGCAACCTCCAACGTATTTCGAGCAGTTGCATGAAGCCTATGGCGCAGGAACATCGCCGAGCATCGTTCACTTGAACTAGTGGAGCGGTGGTGAACTTCGTCGATCCGATGCAGACACCAGCATCTGCGCTGTCAGCGCCATCCTCTCTCGTCCGGCACCTGCGAGTGGGCAAAAAAAGACGGGGATCGTTACGATCCCCGTCGACTCCCTCGCATGACCAGCCAGGCTCAGCGCGCGGTCTCGTAGTGCCCGCGGAACACGCTTTCCACGATGCGCCACTGGCCATCGATCAGGCGATAGCGATCCCGGTAGAAGCCACCCAGCTGACGGGTGGCGCCGGTCTCGCCATCGAGGTTGAAGTAGCACAGGGCCCAGCGCGCCACGGCTTCATCCTCGCCGAGCAGATCGATCTCCGGGTTGGCGCCGTGGTGCAGGTCGATCACTCGCGGCTGACAAGCCATCTCCCGGTAGACTGCGACGAAGCTGTCGCGGTCGAGGAAGGTGCCGATCGGGCCGAAATCGATATGGATCGCGCCCTCAGCGAAGCAGTCGCGGATTACCTCGACCTGCTTGAGGTCACAGGCGTTGAAATAGCGATGCTTGAGGCGCTGGATCGCTTCCAGCGCCTCAAGGCGGGCGATGCGTGCGTGCAGACTCATGGCGTTTCCCTCGTCGTCGACTTTGCGGACCCGTCGGGTCCGCGTGGTCCCCGAGTCTGGCGACTTACGCATGGCGGAGAATCGTCCGGGCAGACGATCTCGCAGGCCACCGGGTATCGACTACTCGATCCGTTGCAGGGGCCAATCCATCAGCTCAGGCGAATGAATTCTCTCCCGCTGGGTGATTCCGCACCCTGTCCGCGCGCTTGCCCAGCGTGGTCGGTAAAGAACCACCCGGAGCTCCCCAGCACCGGACTCCAGACCCTTGTTGCCGGCACGGGCCGCACTCAGCCGGCGGCCGGCCTGGCGATCAGGTACTGGCTGGTCGGCAGCACGTCGATCTTGTCGTAGTCGATGAAGCGCTTGCAGCTTTCCATCATCGCCGCCAGGTTGCGGCGGAACTTCTCCTCATCGCCCGGGGCGTCGAAGAAGCTCTGCGGGTCGGTCATCGCCGCCGGCGGGAAGCACTCCTCGACGATGGCGTCGATGGCCGGCGCGCCGCGGGTCAGCGGGCGCACCACCACGTTCTGTACGTACTGGAAGTTGTCCTGGGTGTCGATGGCCACCTGGGTATGCCGGTTGTGCCAGATGTCCAGCCAGGCCTCGTGGGTGAGACGCGGCGGGCGAGTGAGGAAGGCCAGCTGGGCGAAGCCGTGGGTGCGCTCGCCGGGAGTGGCCGGGAAGCGGCTATTGCGGATCGGCACCGACTCGGTGACCAGATAGGCGGCCAGACGCTCGACCGCATCGGCGATCACCGCATCGAACGGGCGACGGAACTGGGCGATGGCGCTGTCCAGCCACAGCGACACCGTGCCGTCCATCAGCGGCTGCAGGTTCGCCTGGCGCAGGCCGGCGGCAGGCTCGACGGCGGCGTCGGCGACGTTCACCTGCAGGCCGCGGGCGCCGAGCGCCAGCAGCTGTTCGGCGACCTCGCCGCGCAGGCGGCTGGCGAATTCTTCGGGACTGGTCTGGCGCTCGCGCCAGACGACGTAGACGACTTTTTCCATGGATGCGCTGCCTTTAAGGGGGGTGGAAAACGCCCGGACCTTCGTTTCGGACGCTGTATACCAATTCCGTTGTAGGGGCGAATTCATTCGCCCGGATACTCCACCAAGGCAAACGGATTCGTCCCTGCGGATCGCGTGCCTTTCAGATCACCCGCGCCGGATGGGGCACGCGCGGCGCGCCCAGCTGCTCGCGGTATGACGGCGGCAGGCGGCCGCCCTCCTCGCTGATGCCGTAACCCGGCGCCAGCTCGGCGGTCACCAGGGTCTGGCCGCTGAGGCTGGCCAGCTCCGGGTCGTTGAGCAGGGCGTGGATCACCCGGCCGTTGAACTCGGGGGTTTCCGCCTGGGCGAGGAAGGCTTCGTACTGGTCGGCGCGCTCCTCGCTGGCGATGGCGGTGCGTTCGGTGCGCTGCGGGCCCAGCCACAGCGACAGCGCGGCGACTCCGCTGCCTTCGAGGTCGACGGCCATGTCGGCGGCCAGCTTGTCGCAGCCGGCCTTCTGCGCCCCGTAGGCCGGTCCGTGCATGTAGCAGCCGGCGCCGTAGGAGGACACGAAGGCGATCAGCCCGTGGCCGCCCGCCACCAGCAGCGGCGCGGCGTAGTAGCTGGCGACGTAGGCCGAGCGCAGCCCCACGTCGAGGATGCCGACCAGCTCCAGCGGCTTTTCCCAGAACGGACCGGGATCGATGAGGTTCTCGTGGAGAAAGGTGGCGTTGTTGACCAGCAGATCGAGACGCCCCTGCTCGCGGCCGACCCGCTCGAACAGCGCCTTCACCTGCGCATCGTCGCCATGGTCGCAGGCCACGGCGATACCCAGCCCGCCGGCGCGGGTCACCGCCTCGGCGGTTTCCTGGATGGTGCCCGGCAGCACCTGGCCGCGCAGCTGCGAGCCGCTGGCCGTGGTCGAGCGGCCGGTGACGTAGACGACCATGCCGGCGGTGCCCAGCGCGAGGGCGATGCCCTTGCCGACGCCGCGACTGGCGCCGGTGACTACGGCGACCTGGCGATTATCGCAACTCATGTCTGATCCTCTCGGTGGCTGTGCGCCGCGCGGCCATCCGACGGCGGACAACATCGCGGCTGTTAGGTCTGTGTAGGGGCGAATTCATTCGCCTTGGCGGCCTATTGGCGAATGAACCCGCCCCTACAAGGGCTATCCGGATCGTCGACATCGCGCCGCCCGCCTGCATCGTCCGATGGGACTAACCGCCCAGTGGCCGATGCGGCGCACGCCTGCCGGCCGTTAGTCTGTTCGGACGAGGTGGCCCCCTACGCCGCTATCTATGGTAGGGACATCGCATCGGGCTCCTGTGGGCCCGCCACCGGCAGCAACGGGTGCGCCTGTGCCCGGCGCCCTGCCTGCCACCTGAAGTCGATTCGCTGGGACTCAGCATGCATAACAACAAGATCCTGCCCGCCTCGCCGTCGCCGTTCAGCCCGCTGAAGATCGGCCCGCTGACGCTGAAGAACCGCTTCATCAAGTCCGCCACCAACGAGGGCATGGCCCGCGGCGGCACGCCGTCGAAGCAGCTGGTGCGCTTTCACGAGGCGATGGCCGCCGGCGGCACCGCGCTGACCACCGTGGCCTACTGCGCGGTGAGCCGCGACGGGCGCACCTTCCCCGACCAGATCACCCTCGACCGCGACGCCGTGCCCCACCTGCGCGTGCTGACCGATGCGGTGCACCGCCACGGCGGCGCGGCCTCGGCACAGATCACCCATGGCGGCTGCTTCACCTTCCTCGAAGAGCTGTCCACCCGCCGGCCGCTGTCGGCCAGCGGCGGCTTCAACAAGGTCGGCATCATGAGTGGGCGCTTCCTCAAGCAGGCGATGAGCGAGGCCGACATGCAGCGCATCGCCGGCGAGTTCGCCCAGGCCGCGCTGCTCGCCCGCGAGGCTGGCTTCGACGCCGTGGAGATCCACATGGGCCACGGCTACCTGCTCAGCCAGTTCATCTCGCCGCTGTACAACCGGCGCCGCGATGACTGGGGCGGCAGCCTCGACAAGCGCCTGCGCTTCCCCGCCCTGGTGCTGCACCGCGTGCTGGAGGCGGTGGGCCGCGACCTGGCGGTGATCTGCAAGTACAGCGTCACCGAGGGGGCCAAGGGCGGCCACACCGCCGAGGACGGCGCCGAAGTGGCGCGCATCCTCGAGCGCGAAGGCGCCCACCTGCTGGTGCTGAGCGCGGGGATGAACGTCGAGTCCACCACCACCCTGTTCGGCTCGTCCTTCCCCAAGGAAAACCGCGTCAGCGTCAGCAACCCCATCGTCCGCGCGGCCATGGCGATCCAGCAGCTCACCGAACCCAAGGTGGAGTTCCGCGAGCTGTACCTGCTCGAACATGCGCGCCAGGTGCGCGCCGCGGTCGACATGCCGCTGGCCTACCTAGGTGGGGTGAAGACCGCCGCCAATGTCATTCAGGCGCTCGGCGAAGGCTTCGAGGCCGTGGCCCTGGGCCGCGGGCTGATCTTCGATCCCGAGTTCGTCAACAAGCTGGCCGCGGGCGGCAATGGCGCCACTGGCTGCACATCCTGCAACCGCTGCGTGGCCATGATGTACACCCCGGGCGGTACCAGCTGCGTGCTGGGCACCCCGGGCGATGCGCAGCTCAACGCCCAGCCGGCGCGCGCCTGAGGGTGCTCGGGCGACGAGTCACCCGACACCCCGCTCGCCAGCGCGAAAATACCGGCGGGCATCCACGGCGACACCGCCCGTCGACCCTAGTCCATTTGGACCAGGACAAGGGCATTACCGATTTCTATGGTGGCTTCGAAGCGCGACGCAAAGCGTCGGCTCGCTGCCTGCAGTTCGATAGCGAGAACAAAAATAATGAAAACAAGAAAGCTGATCTACCTGACCCTCTTCTCTACCTTCACCACCCTTTCTCCCGCCCTGCTGCCTGTTGGCCAGCCCGCGTTGCTCGCCCAGGCGAACAGCTGCCAGCACTGCCCGGCACATTTCGTTGCGCCCACCATTTCGCTCGGCCAGCTGTTCCTCTAGGGCTGCGCTGAACAGCCGGTTAGCGGCGCTCCTGCGCAGCCGGGAGCCCGAGCGCCATGAGCCTTCTGGATTCCCACCTGCGCGTAAATGAAGACACTGCCAGCGTCTCCACTCAGCCTGACTGCGCACACCCCGGCGCCGTCCAGCCCCCCCAATGCCGGGCTACCCCCGCCCGGAGTCGATGCTTCCCTGATACCGAAACGAAACCGCCCGGCGAATGCCGGGCGGTTTGCGTGTGGTGGGCGGATCAGCGTTTGTCGACGGTGACGATCTCGCGACGCTCGCGCATCAAGGCCGGCACCTCGGCCTCGTCGGTGAAGAACTGCTGGTACCACTCGCGCAGCTGGTAGACCGGGCCGTCGCCCTCGGCCAGCACCGGGTTGTTGATGCACACCTTGTGCTTCCAGATGTCCACGTCCTGGTAGAAGGAGGTGCGGTTCTGCTGCACGTACTCCTTGGCCAGCGCCTCGTTCTGCTCCTCGCTCCAGCCCGGCATCTTCTTCACCAGGCAGCCGAAGCGCAGCTCGAAGCTGTTGGCAGTGATCGGCACGTGGCAGTTGAGCAGGATGGAGTGCACTTCCATGCCTTCGAACACCGCGCGCATGCGGGTGAAGTGGGTGGCCGGGCCGAAGTAGGCCGACTCGGCGACCAGGTCGCCGCCCAGGCGGATGGAGTCGCCGTGGAAGATCTGGTGGGCGATGTGGCCCTCGAACACGTTGGCGAAGAACTTGGTCGGGGTGCCGTGCACCGGGCCGAAGTGCTGGGCGTCGGCGAGGTTGTCGACCAGCTCGCGCGGGTGGGTATCGATGACCAGGGTGTCGAGGTGCCAGTCGTGCGACCACTCGTCGCTGTCGATTTCCGGCAGGTGCGGGATCACCACGTCCGCGGCCGGGGCCTTGCCTTCCGGGTTGTTCCAGACGAACAGCAGGCCGTTCTCCTCGCAGGTCAGCCAGGAGCGAGTCTTGGCCTTGGGCGGGATGCGTTCGCAGTAGGGGATTTCGGCGCAGCGGCCGCTGCCCTCGAACTGCCAGTGGTGGAACGGGCAAACCACGCGGTTGCCTTCCAGGGTGCCCTGCGAGAGGTCGGCGCCCATGTGCGGGCAGTGGGCGTCGAGGAGATTGATCTTGCCGCTGTCTTCGGCGAACGCCACCAGGCGGGAGCCGAAGATGTTCAGGGTGTGCAGCTTGCCGTCGCGGTAGTCGTCGGCGACACCCAGGCAGTGCCAGCCTCTGGCGTAGCGGGCTGGCAGGGTATTGTTGCTGTTGTTATTGGTCATCAGGCTTTCTCCGTTGAGCGCACGCAAGACAGGTTGCCGTCGGGCCGCGTCTCAGGGCGGGCCGGACGGCAACGTCCGTCGATCTTCACCGAGAGACGCCGCGCGCTCATCATCCGCTTGGACTAGAAACGGCGATTTCAGGCGCCGACCGGCACCCGCCAGTCGGCGACGATGCCCTGCTCGAGGGCGAACGGTTGGGCGGCGATGGTGCGCTTCTGGAACCCCGCGGCCTCGGCGGCGGTGGCCAGCCAGAGCATCACCTGCGCCGGCACCTCGGGCGGCGCCACGCCGCCGCGCAGGGCGATGACGCCCTTGTCGCCGATGGTCGCCTTCAGCGCCTCGGTGGTGACCACGCCGGGGTTGAGGGTGAAGGCGCGGATGCCGCGCTCGCCCAGTTCGGTACTCAGCACCCCGGACAGGCGCGACACCGTGGCCTTGCCGGCGCCGTAGGCGTAACCCCAGCCGCCGCGCCCGGCCGCCACCGGCGGATCGCTCTCGCCGGCGCCGGAGGTGACGTTGATGATCACCCCGTCGCCGCGCTCGAGCATCTGCGGCAGCACCGCGCGGGTGGCCAGGAAGGGCGCCAGCAGGTAGCCCTGGTAGACGCGCAGCAGGGTTTCCGCCTCGAGCTCGAGGAACGGCAGGTTGAGGTCGCTGCCCTGGTAGATGGCATTGTTGACCAGCACGTCGATGCGCCCGAAGTGCTCAAGCACCGCGGCGCAGGCGGCGCACACCGAGTCGCCGTCGAGCAGGTCCATGCGCACCACGAACACCTCGCGGCCCAGCTCGCGCACCGCCGCGGCGGTCGCGCCCAGGCTGCCGGTCAGCGGCGTGCCATCCGGGTTGCGCAGCGCGTGCTGGTGGCTCTCACCCTCCTCCAGCGTACGCGCGCTGATCGCCACGTCGAAGCCGGCGCGGGCAAAGGCCAGCGCCGTCGCCCGGCCGATGCCCCGGCTGGCGCCGGTGATGAATGCCACCTTGTTCATTGCAGACTCCTTGAATTGAATCCCCGACCTGTAGGGGTGAATTCATTCGCCCCTACAGGTCAAGTCTTGGCGCCGGACATACCGCTCAGCATCGTCAATACGGACCAGAAACGACGAGGCCACCCGCAGGTGGCCTCGTCGTTAGCGATGAAAAGTCAGAACTTCGTCGGGCGCACCATGGCATCCATCCCGCCATCGACGAACACCACGCTGCCGTGCATGAAGCTGGCCTGCGGCGACTGCAGGAAGGCGACCAGCGCGGCGATCTCCGCGGGCTGGCCGGCGCGGCCGAGCGGGGCGACGAAGTTGCGTACCGCCTCGCCGAAGCGCGGATCGTCCTTGGAGGCCTGGTGCAGCGGGGTCTCCACCGCGCCCGGCGCCACCACGTTGAGGCGCAGGCCCTGGCCGCCCCACGCCACCGCCTGTTGCCGGGCGTAGCGGGTCACCGCGTACTTGGAGCAGGCGTAGGCGATGTGCGGCTGATTCAGCTCGTTGGCGAGGTCGATGGCGCGCGCCTCGTCGCCAGCCAGCATGGCCTCGACCATCGGCTGGCTGTCGGCGCCGGGCTGGGTGGCGGCCACCGAGCCGACGATCAGCGCCGCGCCCTGCTCGCCACGCGCCAGTGCGGCGGCCAGGCCGTCGAGCAGCGCGGTGACGCCGAAGTGGTTGACCGCAACGATCAGGCCCGAGGACGGCGCGGTGACGCCGATACCGGCGCAGCACACCAGGCCGTCGAGCACGCCGTCGCAGCGCGCGAGCACCTCCTCGATCGCCGCCTGGCGACCTGCGGCGGTGGACAGGTCGGCGATCACCTCGGCATTGGCGCGGTCGATGCCGATGATCTGGTGACCGGCGGCGCGCAGAGCGGCGCACACGGCGGCGCCGATGCCCGATGCGGAACCGCTGACAGCTGTGACTGGCATGGTGACTCTCCTCGATGGCTGGGTTTGCCCCACTCTAGGGGCGGCGCAGCGCGCGGCGAATCGTCCGTGCGGACGATATCAGCCGGCGCGCAGCCGCTGCGCCTGGCCGTCGGCCTGGCCGACCGCCATCACGCTGTTGAGCATGATGCGCACCAGCTCGGTCTGCCGGCGCACGCCGGTCTTGGAGAAGATCGCGCGCAGATGGGCGCGGGCGGTATTGCGGCGGATGTTCAGCGCCTCGGCGGCCTCCTCCAACGACAGGCCGTTGGCCAGCTCGAGGCACAGCGCGGTTTCCGCCGGGGTGAGGTTGAACAGCTGCTTGGCCACCGTGGTGCTGGTCAGCGACTTGCCGACCGCATCGCGGATGTACACCACCACCGCCGGCTGACCCTTGCTTTCCGCCCATTCCAGCGAGGGCACCGACTCCACCACCACCACCAGGCTTACCTGACCGGACGGCCGGGCGATCGACACCGCTTCGGCAATCGGCGGACTCTCCTTGCCCTGGCGGGCGAAGGCACTGCGCACCAGGCGCTGCAGCTCGCGGTTGTCGCTGGGATAGGAGGCCTCCAGGCGGCCGCCGACCAGCTTGAGACCGTCGGCGCCAGCGAGGATCTCCTGGGCGACGGCGTTCTGCTGCAGCACCCGGCCGCTCTCGTCGAGGACGATGGTCGCCACCGACAGACGGCCGATTGCCTGGGAATACAGGGTGCCCATCGACTGGCTGCGGTCCAGCTGGTTATGCATGTTGAGGGCGCGGCGCAGGTGCGGCAGGATCAGCTCGCACAGGGCGCGGTCGCGCGGCGAGAACTTCGCCGCGGATTCGGGGCGGGTGATGCGAAAACGCAGCTTGCCGGAATCCGGGGTGGCGATGTCCACACCCATGACGTGATACACGCCCTTCGGCCCGCACCAGTGCTGGTAGTAGGAGGAATCGCGCCAGTCCTTCTCGCTCATCAGGTCGTCGACGGTGAACACCTTGTCGACCGGCTGGTTGATGAACGGAGTGCTGGAGTGCGGGTAAGTCAGGTAGGTGACCTTGCCCTCGCCCTCGACATCGCCGGCGACGATCATCAGGCCGGCGTCCGACTGGTCGGGGATGCGCAGGATCAGGGTCACATAGTTGGCGGCGAACAAGTCGCGCAGCTGCTCCATGGGGATGTGCCACAGATGGCTGTCCATGGCCGCGTCGTACAGGGCCGCGACCAGGCGGTCGTATTCGGCCAGATCCAGACCCGCCAGGGCATGGATGTCTGCAGTAGTCTTTTCCACCCTATCACCTCTTGCGAAGCCGGCTCGTTGGCCGGCCCCTTGTTATTTTTGTCCATTCGACAGGTCGCACCGGAACACCGGGTGCCGGCAGACTCCACCTGCGCGGCAATAACCCCTCCTCCCGTGCTGCGCACACAAAACCTTGCACAACGGTCCCGGCTATCTCCCTCCCGGAAAACCTCGTGCCAGACAGCTTCCAGCAAACTCGGGGGCGCTACAACCGCAATTGGTCGAATACCCCGCCGCCAGTCGCCGGCCCGGCACGGGCCCTGGGTCCTACACCCCGACCGGGGCGTCGCGGCGACTGTCGAGCGCGGCCGCCACGGCGCCCGTCTCCTCCTTGTCCGTTTTCAGCGCCCGCACCAGCGGTCGTCCCTCGTTGAACCAGGCAGCCAGCGCCGGCAACAGGATGATGGCGCCGAACACGTTGACCAGGAACATGAAGGCCAGCAGCACGCCCATGTCGGCCTGGAACTTGAGCGTGGCAAAGGCCCAGGTGCACACGCCGATGGACATGGTCAGTGCGGTGAACACCGCCGCCGTGCCGCGCTGGCGCATGGCCTCGTAGAAGGCGTTGCGCAGGTCGAGACCGGCCTCCATCTCGTGCTGGATGCGCTCGTACAGATAGATGCCGTAGTCGACGCCGACCCCGACCCCCAGCGCCACCACCGGCAGGGTGGCGACCTTGAGGCCGATGCCGAGCAGCGCCATCAGCGCGTTGCAGAGGATCGCGACGATGGCCAGCGGCACCAGGATGCACAGCACCGCGCGCAGCGAGCGGAAGGTCAGCCAGCAGAACAGCGCCACCGAGCCGAACAGCGCGGCGAGCATCATCACTTCGGCGCGGTCCACCGCCTCGTTGGAGGCCGCCATGATGCCGGCATTGCCGCCGGCCAGGCGGAAGCTCACCCCGGGGGTCACGTCCTCGGCGAGGATGCGTTTGACCTCCTTCATCACGTGGGTGATGGTCGCCCCCTCATGGTCGGTGAGGAACACCAGGATCTGCATCTGCTGGCAGCCGTCGGTGACCATGCCCAGCTCCGACGAATAGGCCCGCGAGCCCTGCTGCAGGCCGCGCTCGGAGTTGGGGATCGCCGACCAGCGCGGGTTGCCCTCGTTGTTGCCGGCGATCACCACCTTGCCGGTGCCGGTGACGCTGGACACCGACTGGACCCCGGCGACGTGGCGCACGGCGAAGTCGAAACGGTCCACCGCGCGCATCACCGCCGGCGTCAGGCAGGCTTCCGGGTGATCCTTGACCTCCACGAACACCGTCAGCACGTCGAGACCGATGGCGTAGCTGCCGACGATCCGCGCATTGTCGCGGTTGTAGCGCGACTCGCTGCGCAGCTCGGGCGCGCCGGCGCCGATATCGCCGGTCTGCAGGTCGCGCGCCTTTAGGGTGCCGGCCGCCAGCAGCACCAGGCTGATGGCGAACACCACCAGCGCCGGCAGCGGCTTGGCGAAGCCGGACACCCGCCACCACAGCGCATGCTTACGCCCCTCGATCGGCTTGTTGAAGTGCTGCGCCGAGCGCTCGAGCGTCAGGTGGGAGATGATGATCGGCAGCATCATCTTGTTGGTGATGATCATCAGCAGAACGCCGATGCAGGCGGTAACCCCCAGTTCGTGGACGATCGGGATGTCAATCAGCATGATCACCGCGAAACCCACTGCGTTCATCAGCAGCGCCAAGGAACCTGGGATGAAGATCTTGCAGAAGGCCGTGTGGGCCGCGGCCTGCGAGTCGGCTCCGGCCAGCACGTCCTGCTTCCATGCGTTGGTCATCTGCACCGCGTGAGACACGCCGATGGAGAAGATCAGAAACGGCACCAGGATCGACATCGGGTCGATGCCCAGGCCCAGCAGCGGCAGCAGGCCGAGCAGCCAGACCACCGGCAGCAGCGCCACCAGCAGCGCCACCACGGTCAGCTTCAGCGAGCGCGAATAGCCCCACAGCAGCGCCGCGGTGATCAGGAAGGCGATCACGAAGAAGCCCATCACCGCGCCGAGCCCCTCGACCACGTCGCCGACCAGCTTGGCGAAGCCGACCACGTTGATCTCGATCTGGTCGCTGTTGTAGCGCGCGCGGATCTCCTCCAGGCGCTTGGCCACCTCGACGTAGGACACCTTCTCGCCGGTCTTCGGGTCGACGTCCTGCAGGTCGGCGCGCACCATCGCCGCCTTGAGGTCGTTGGCCACCAGGCGGCCGACCTGCCCGGAGCGCGCGGTGTTGCTGCGTACCTGATCGAGATCCTTGAGCGAGCCGGAGAAGCGCGGCGGCACCACTACATCGCCGAAGAAACCCTCCTCGGTCACCTCGACGTACTGCACGTTGGGGGTGAACAGCGAGGTCACGCTGGAGCGGCTGACCCCGGAGGTGAAGAACACATCGTCGGTGACCTTGCGCAGGGTATCGAGAAACACCGGATTGTAGAGGTCGCCCTCGCCCTTCCAGCGCACGCTGACCAGGAAGCGGTTGGCGCCGGTGAAAGTCTTGCTGTATTCGAGAAAGTTCACCATGTAGTCGTGACGCAGCGGGATCAGCTTGTTGAAGCCGGGGTCCAGTCGCGTCTGCATGGCGCTGGCGCCGAGCGCCACGGTAATGGCCACGAACAACGCCATCAGCATCCGCCGGCGGGCCATCAGCAGGTCGGCACAGGCCTCGACCCAGCGATCCACCCTGGAAGTTTGTTGTTTCATCTCGTCGCCCTCAGTTCTTCACTGCGGCCACGCCGCTGCGGAAACTCTTGAACACACCCCTCTCGCCGCCAACCACCAGCGCCCGCTCGTCGAGAGCGGCGATCGAGGTCAGAGTGCCCAGCCCCTCCAGGTGCACGCTGTCGGCCAGTCGGCCTTCGCTGTCGAAGCGCATCACCATGCCGCCGGCACCGACCACCAGCACCCCCGAGCGTCCCGGCAGCAGGTCGTGGCCATAGAGCGGCGCGGCATGGCCGAGCGGCACCTGCTTCCAGTTCTGGCCGAAGTCGGCGGTCACGAACACATGGCCACGCATGCCATAGGCCAGCCAGCGCTCCGCCGACAGGCGCGCCACGCCGAACAGCGAGCCCTTGTAGAAGGCCGGCAGCGCCTCCCAGTTCTGCCCGCCATCGGCCGAGCGCAGCACCGTGCCCTGCTCGCCGACCAGCATCTGCCGGCCGTCGGTGCCGCCGTCCATGCCATTGAGGTGATGGCCGTCGACCGGCAGCTCGCGGGACTGCCAGCTGCGCCCGCCATCGCTGGAGACGAAGTACTTGCCGTAGCTGCCGTAGGCCACCACGTGCTCCGCGTCGCCGGCCCAGACGCCGAGCAGCGGCTCGGCCAGCTCGCTGTCGATCTGCACTTCCTGCCAGCTCTTGCCGCCGTCTTCGGAACGCAGGATCCAACCGTCGTGGCCGACCGCCACCAGGCGCTCGGCGGAGAGCGCCGCCACGCCGGTCAACGAGCTGCCGCGGCGCTGGTCGATGCGGGCCTGCTGCCAGGTATCACCGAGGTCGTCGCTGGTGAGAATGACGCCTTGCTCGCCGACGGCGACCACCCGGCGGCCGTCGACGGCCGTGTCGTTGATCAGCAGGCGGTCGGTGCGCAGCTGGGTGGGCGGCAGGGGCGGCGGCGTGCGGTGCGAGAAGGCGTACACGGCAGTCGCCGCGACCACCGCCGACATGGCGTAGGCGATCAACTGGCGCATGGCGACCTCCGCAGGCAATTGAGTGCTTTCATGCTGTCTTTCCCTTGTTCTTTTTGTGGGCGAGCGCGACGCGGCGGTCGCTCGACGCAGGTGTTGACACGGCTCGATAGTCCCCAGATAGAGCTGTGCCGGCATCGTCCATAAGGAGTACGCCGGCACAGAGGGGGATGAGGATGGGCAGAGCTGGCGTATGGGCGTCTTGCAGGGGCGAATGAATTCCCCCCCTGCAGCGCCCTGGAACTCAGGCGATCTCGAACAGGCCAGCGGCGCCCATGCCGCCGCCGATGCACATGGCTACCACCACGTAGCGCACGCCGCGGCGACGGCCTTCGAGCAGGGCGTGGCCGACCATACGCGCGCCGGACATGCCGAACGGATGGCCGATGGCGATGGCGCCGCCATTGACGTTGAGGCGGTCGTTGGGAATGCCCAGCACGTCGCGGCAGTGGATCACCTGGCAGGCAAAGGCCTCGTTGATTTCCCACAGGCCGATGTCGGCCACGGTGAGGCCGAAGCGGTTGAGCAGCTTGGGCACCGCGAACACCGGGCCGATGCCCATCTCCTCCGGCGCGCAGCCGGCCACGGCAATGCCGCGGTACACGCCCAGCGGCGCCAGGCCGCGGCGCGTCGCCTCGGCGCGGCTCATCAGCAGGGTCGCCGCGGCGCCGTCGGAGAACTGCGAGGCGTTGCCAGCGGTGACGAACTCGCCCTGCTGCACCCACTTGCCGTCCTTCCATACCGGCTTGAGCGCAGCCAGGTCCTCCAGGGTGGTCGACGGACGGTTGCACTCGTCGCGATTGGCGATCACTTCCTCGTGGCCGGTCGGGTTGCCCTCCTTGTCGAAGCACAGCTTGCGCGCGGCGAGCGGCACGATCTCGTCGGCGAACAGCCCGGCGGCCTGGGCCGCGGCGGTGCGCTGCTGGCTCTGCAGGGAATACTCGTCCTGGGCGGCGCGCGCGATGCCGTAGCGGCGCGAGACGATCTCGGCGGTCTCCAGCATCGGGATGTAGGCCGCCGGCACCACTTCCTGCACCGCCAGCGACTGCGCGCGGTAGCTGTTCTTGTGCTTGGTCTGGGTCAGCGACAGCGACTCGACGCCGCCGGCCACCGCCACGGAGAGCTCGCCGGTGATGATGCCCTTGGCGGCGACGCCGATGGTCATCAGGCCGGAGGCGCACATGCGATCGAGCGCCATGCCCGGCACGGTGTCCGGCAGGCCGCCGGTGTAGGCGCACAGGCGGCCGATGTTGTAGGCCTGGGTACCCTGCTGCACCGCCGCGCCCATGATCACGTCCTCGACCGCGCCCGGCTCGATGCCGGCGCGCTCGACCACGGCGCGCACCACATGGCCGCCGAGCACCGGCGCCTCGGTGTCGTTGAAGGAACCGCGGAAGGACTTGGTCAGCGCGGTGCGCGCGGTGGATACGATCACCGCATCGTTCGGATTGGCTTGCATGGGAATCTCTCGCTCAGTTGAAGGTGTAGCGGCTGATGGTGTCGACCACGCAGCCCGGGCGCTCGCTGCCCTCGATCTCGACGCTGACCCGCACGGTGGCCTGCACCGCCGCACCGAGCTGCTCGACGCGGACGATCTCGCCGCGTCCGCGCACCCGCGCGCCGACCTTGACCGCCGCCGGGAAGCGCACGCGGTCGCAGCCGTAGTTGACGCCCATGCTCAGGTTGTCGACCTGCAGTAGCTGCGGCAGGAACAGGTTGACCAAGGAGAGGGTCAGGTAGCCGTGGGCGATGCAGCCGCCGAACGGGCCGCTGGCGGCACGCTCGGGGTCGACGTGGATCCACTGGTGGTCGCCGGTGGCTTCGGCGAACAGGTTGACCCGCGCCTGGTCGATCTCGAGCCAATCGGTGGCGCCGAGGTCCTGACCCTCGGCGGCGAGCAGTTGTTCGGCGCTGGAATAGATGGTGGTCATGGCGCGCCCCTCAGGCCTGCTGGGAGCTGACCGACAGCACTTCGCCGGTCATGTAGGAGGCGTAGTCGCTGGCCAGGAAGACCATCACGTTGGCCACTTCCCAGACCTCGGCGGCGCGGCCGAAGGCCTCGCGGCTGGCCAGTTGGGCGAGCAGCTCCTCGCTGGAGGCCTTCTTGAGGAAGTCGTGCAGGGCGATGGATGGCGACACCGCGTTGATGCGCACGCCGAACTCGGCGGCCTCCAGCGCGCTGCAGCGGGTCAGCGCCATCACCCCGGCCTTGGCCGCGGCGTAATGGGCCTGCTCCTTCTGCGCGCGCCAGCCGAGCACCGAGGCGTTGTTGACGATCACCCCGCGGCCGCGGCCCTGCATGTGCGGCAGCATGGCGCGGGTCATGCGGAAGGTGCCGGTGAGGGTGATGTCGAGCACCCGCGCCCACTCCTCGTCGCTCATCTCGACGACGAGTTTCTGGCCGCCAAGGCCGGCGTTGTTGATCAACACGTCGACGCCGCCCAGGCAGTCCTCGGCGGCGGCGACCAGCGCCTGCACCTCGCTCTCCACGGCGACATTGCACAGCTGGCCGTACACGGCGGCCAGGCCGGTCTCGGCCTTGAGGCGCTCGACCGCCTCCTCCAGGCGCCGCGGGTGGATGTCGGAAATCATCAGCGCCCGGCAACCCTCCTCCGCGCAGCGCTTGGCGACGGCGAAGCCGATGCCGGCGCCGGCGGCGGCGGTGATCAGAACGGACTTGCCGGCCAGCAGCTGGTGGCCGGGAACGTAGGGAGGAGCTTGTCGCATGGCAGAAACCTCATGAGGTAAACGGTCTGCGACAGGTATACGGGGCGTTCTGGGGCGTTACATCGTCAAAATGGACGGGGCGCGTGGGCAGCCGGCGCGGTTGGTCTGGCCACGCCCAGCCGTTCAGCCCGCCGCGTCCTCGCCGCGCATGACGGCCTGGATCAACTCGCGCAGCCAGACCCCCGCCGGGTCGAAGTGGCTGCGCGGGTGCCAGGCCATCTGCAGACGAAAGCCCGGTGCCGGGAACGGCAGCTCGTACAGCTCCAGTCCGGCGTCCAGTCGGGCGAAGTGCACCCGGGGCAAGGTGCAGACCAGATCGCCGCGGCGCAGGATATGCGGGACCAGCGCCAGTTGCGTCAGGCTCAGCACGACACGGCGCTGGCGCTGCACGCCGGCCAGGTACTCGTCGGTGTAGCCGCGCGGGCTGCCCGGAGCACTGGAAACCAGCAGGTGCTCCAGCTCGCAATAGCTCTCCAGATCCAGCGCGCCGGTACCGCGCGGGTGGCCGGGGCGCTGGGCCATCACCAGCCGGTCCTCAATCAGTGTGCGCACCTTCATGCTAGCCGGGATCAGCCGGTCGGCGGCGATCAGCAGGTCGACCTCGCCGCTTTCCAGTTGCGCGGCGATCCGTTCGACCTGCGGCTGTTGCAGGTTGAAGCGCAGCCGGTGGGGAGCAATAGCCTGCAGCTGGTCCACCAGCTCCAGACCGACTGAAACCTGGGCATCGTCGGTGATGGCCAGGCTGAAGGTGCGGGCGTCCTGCTCGGGAGCGAAGCTGGGTTGGACGCTGACGACCTGCTCCAGCTCCCGGAGCGCGGCACTCAGAGGCAGAGCCAGGGATTGCGCCAGCGCCGTGGGCGTCATGCCCCGCCCGCTCTCGGCGGGCAGCAGCAGCGGGTCACCGAACAGCGTGCGCAGCCTGGCCAGCTGCGCCGACATCCCCGGCTGGCTGATGTGCAGCCGGCGCGCCGCGTGGGTGACGTTGCGCTCCTCAAGCAGCACCTTGAGTGTGGCGAGCAGATTCAGGTCTATCCGTGAAATATCCATGGCGCCGCGAACATATCCTTCAGGCTTATACGTCGAATAGTGGTGATCGATTTCAAATATGGCTCACCCGGGCCTAAGGTGGAAGCGTCACCGAAGGCAGGCCGGGACACACGCCTCGCCTTCCCCGGAACCAAGCGAGGTGAAAAACGTCATGAGCACCCAACGTGTGTTGATCACCGCCGGAGCCGGCGGTATCGGCCGGGCGATCGCCGCGGCCTTCCTGGCCCGGGGCGCCAGAGTCTTCGTCTGCGACATTGACAGCCAGGCGCTGGCGGCCATGCAGGCAGACTTCCCCGAGGCTGGCACCGCCATCTGCGATATCTCCAGCCGTGACGCCGTGCAAGGCATGGTGGCCCAGGCGGTCGCCAGCCTCGGTGGTCTGGACGTACTAATCAACAATGCCGGCATCGCCGGCCCAACCGCACCGGTTGACCATCTGCCGGCCAGTGACTGGGAGAAGGTCGTACAGGTCAACCTCAACGGCACCTTCTACGTGACCCAGGCGGCCATTCCGCACCTCAAGCAATCCGCGGCCGGGGTGATCATCAACATGTCCTCGGTGGCCGGCCGCTTCGGCTATGCCAACCGCAGCGCCTACTCCACCACCAAGTGGGGCCTGATCGGCTTCACCAAGACCCTGTCGATGGAGCTCGGCGAGTTCGACATCCGCGTCAACGCCATCCTCCCCGGCGCCGTGGACGGCCCGCGCTTCCAGCAGGTGCTGCAGGGGCGTGCCGACCTGTCCGGGCGCACGCTGGAAGAGGAAACCCGCGCCGCACTGGCCACCCAATCCATCAAGCACCTGGTCGATCCGCGGCACATCGCCGACCTGGCGGTGTACCTCGCATCCGACAGCGGCCGCTCGATCTCCGGGCAGATGCTCAACATCGACTGCGACATGCAAAGCAATTGAGGCCCCAACCATGAAGAAATCTCTGCGCGAGCAACTGATCGGTGCCTGGAAGCTGCACTCCTATGTGGAGGTGCCGCTGGATGGCTCGGAACCCTTCTACCCCATGTCCAGGCAGCCGATGGGCATCATCATGTACACCCCTGACGGCTACATGTCGGCCCAACTGATGACGCCGGAGCGCAAGCCGTTCGCCGCCAACGACTTCTACCGCGGCACGCTGGAGGAATACCGGGCCGAAGGCTCCAGCTACATTGCCTATAGCGGCCCGTTCAAGGTCGATGAAGAGACCGGCTCGCTGACCCACAGCATGTTCGTTTCGCTGTTCCCCAATTGGACCGGGCAGACCCAGCCGCGCATCGTCAGCCTGGAGGGCGACGTGCTCAGGCTGAGCACGGCCAACCCGATCCAGTCCCTGGGCAAGCTGGTCAACTCCTTCCTCGAGTGGCATCGCGCCAAGCCCGAGTGAGGCGCACTGCCTCAGTCCCCTGCCCCCTGGAGCCTGGCCTGCCGTAACAGCGCCCTGGCTCTGGACGAGCCCGGGTCGACTTCGAGAAGCCGCTGCGCATGAGTGCGGGCCGCGGCCGGCTTGCCCTGCTCCAGGCTGTAGACGCCGGCCAGCCAGAGCAGGTCCGCCTCGTGCGGGCGGGCCTGCAGGGCCTTCTCGACCACCGCCAGCGCCTGCGCAGGAGCGCCGGGATGCAGCGCCAGGGCCAGCGCGAAGGCGAAGCGCGGATCGTCCGGCGCCAGCTGCTGCGCCTGCTGCAGATGGCCGAGCGCCTCGTCGCGGCGCTGCTGGCGCACCAGGCCGAGGCCCAGCGAGTAGTGCAGCAGCGCGGCCTGCGGGCGTAGGGCCAGCCCCTCGCGCAGCAGCGCCTCGGCCTGCGCCTCGCGGCCGGCGCTGCGCTGCAGTTCGGCGAATTCCAGGTAGGCCGGCAGATACAGCGGATCGAGACGCAGGCCCGCCCGCAGCTGCTCCACGGCGTCCGCCTCGCGCTCCTGCCGGCGACGCAGGCGGGCCAGTTCGCTGCGTCCCTCGGCGCGGTCGGCGTTCAGCTGCAGCTGGGCTTCGTATTCGCCCAGGGCGCGCGCGAAATCCGCCTGGCGGGACTGCGGCAGCGGCACGTCGGCGAGCAGCCGGGCCGCCTCGCTGCGCACGCTTTGCAGTGGATCGTTCAGCAGCGGCGCCAGCCACTCGCCGCGCGGCCCCGCCGGCAGCCCTTCGAGGGCGCCGAGCGCGGCCCGGCGCACCAGCGGGCTGGGATCGTCGAGCCCCTTGCGCAGTGCCTGCCAGTCCTCTTGCCGGGCCGGCTGGCGCAGGCGCGCGGCGGAGCTGGCGCGCACCAGCGCCGGTTGCGCCGGATCGGTCAGCAGCGCAGCGAGGCCCGCCGAGGCGCCGGGTGCGTTGCCTTCGGCCGCCGCCCAGGCCGCGGCGAAGCGCTGGAAGCCCTCGGCCGGCTTGGGATGGTGCTCGCGGATCGCCTGCGCCGCCCATTCGGCCGACTGCCCGCTGTGGCAGGCACTGCAGGCGTTGGGCGTGCCCAGACGGCCGCTCAGCTCGGGGCGCGGGATGCGCAGGCTGTGGTCGCGGCGCGGGTCGACGACCATGTAGGTGGTCTGCGGCATGTGGCAGCTCACGCACTGCGCTCCCGGCGATCCCGCCGGGTGGAAGTGGTGGTCCGGGGCGTCGTAGTGCTGCGGCGCATGGCACTGGGCGCACAGCGCATTGCCTTCTGCGCGCAGCTTCTGCCCGTGCGGCTCGTGGCAGTCGCTGCAGGTCACCCCCGCCGCGTGCATCCGGCTCTGCGCGAAGGAGCCTGAGACGAACACCTCCTCACGCTGCTGGCCATCGACATGATAGAGGCCGGGTTCGAGCAGCGCCGGACTGTAGTGATCGAGCAGCCGCTTGCCGGGATGGAAGCCCTCGGCGATCTGGCTGCGCCGCGAGTGGCATTGCGCGCAGACCTCCTGCTCCTTGCTCTGTTCCCGTGGCGGCGGGTCGCGGCGGGCGGTCAACTGGTCGACGGCTCGCCGCCAGCCGCTGCCGCGGCGCTCGTCGAGCAGCAGGGTCAGGCCCTTGTGCGGGATCTCCCCCGCCCCGCGCGCCCAGTCCAGATGCCGCGAGGCGGGACCATGACAGGCCTCGCAGCCCACGCTCAGCTCTGCCCAGCGCGTGGCGAAGGTATCGCGCTGCGCATCGTAGCCCTTGCGCAGCGCGGTCGAGTGGCAGTCGGCGCACATATGGTTCCAGTTCTGCGCCGGCCGGGTCCAATGCAGTTCGTCGCGATGATCCACCGCCTCGCCGGGGTAGAGGTGGAACCAGCGTTGCCCGCCGGCGCTGACCGGGCGGTTGTCCCAGGCGATGGATAGCGCCTGCAGGCGGCCGTCGGGGAACTCCACTAGGTACTGCTGCAGCGGCTCGACGCCGAAGGTGTAGCGGATCTCGAAGTCGCTCAACCGGCCGTCCGCGCCGTCGGTGCGCACGAAGAAGCGCCCGTCGCGGCGAAAGAAGCGCGATTCGATCCCTGCGTAGAGGAAGGTGGCGTCGTCGAAGTCGCCGAGCACCGTTTCGTTCGTCGCGTGCTGCATGGCGTGCGCGTGCTGCGAGCCCTGCCAGCCCTGGAACTGCTCATTATGGCAGTCCGCACAGGCCTGGCTGCCGACATGCGCCGACGCCCCCGCGCCGGACTCGGCGGCCAGCACCGGCCGCTGCCAGCCAAGCAGGCTGACCAGCAGGCACAGGACGAGCGCGGGCAGGAGCCACACCTGCAGCGGACGGCAGGCAGTGGACGGGCGTGGAGCATTCGGCATGGCAATCATCCGGCAGACATGGGTGGCGCACGGCGCGGTACGGCCCATGCTGCCGTCGCCGCCGGTTCGCGAACAGGGCCGGCGCACGATAGCTGCGCTATCACGCTAGCGGTTGCGCGCAGCGGATAACGGTCAGCGAATGGCCTTGGAAATACTAGCCTTGGGACAACAACAACAAGAACCCTACGGAGACTTCCATGGCAACCGTCATGCGTTCCATCGCCCTTCCACGCCCAAGCGCCGCCCGACAGAACCGGACGCCCGGCCCGTTCAGCCTGGCGGCCGCCTGCGTCAGAGCCGCCAGCCTGCTCGGCGTGCTCTGCCCGCTGGCGGCCCATGCCGACTTCGTCGAAGACAGCCAGCTCAATCTCGGCCTGCGCAACTTCTATCTGGATCGCGACTTCCGCGGCGACGCCGCGCCGATCTCCCGAGTAGGCAGCTGGAGCCAAGGCTTCGACCTGCGCTTCCAGTCCGGCTACACCGAAGGCCCCCTGCAGTTCGGCCTGGATGCCTCGGCACAGTACGCCTACCGCCTCGACGGCGGTGGCGGGCGCGGGCCGGATACCGTCCTGCCCTACGACGACAGCAAGGGCGAGCAGGTGCAGGACTACGGCCGCTCGGCGCTGACCGCCAAGGTGCGCTACTCGAAGACCGAACTCACGCTCGGCGAACACCGCCCGCGCCTGCCGGTCGCCTACTTCGACGATTCCCGCCAGCTGGTCAGCACCTTCCATGGCTTCCAGATCGCCTCGCAGGAAATCGACGGGCTGAGCCTGACCGCCGGCCGCTTCAACGAGATCAGCACCCGCGAATCCTCCGATCACGAGAAGCTGTACCTGTTCACCCGCCCCAACGGCCCGCGCCGTCCCAGCGACGGCCTTAACTTCGCCGGTGGCACCTACGCCTTCACCCCGAGCCTGTCGGCAAGCTACTTCTATGGCCAGCTGGAAGACATCTACCAGCAGCACTACCTGGGCCTGTCGCGCACCGTCGCCTTCGGCGACGGCTACTCGCTGAAGACCGACCTGCGCTACTACGACAACCGCGAGGATGGCGAGGCACTGTACGGCGACATCGACAATCGCTCCTACGGCCTGCTCGGCGCCCTGAAGAAGAACGGCCACACCCTCACCCTCTCCTACCAGCGGATGCTCGGCGACAACGCCTTCCCCACCCTGAACGGCTTCACCCCGCAGCCCTGGCTGGTGAACTGGTCGGCGGTGGCCTTCATCCGGCCGAACGAGGGCTCCTGGCAGGTGCGCTACGACTATGACTTCGCCACGCTCGGCGTGCCGGGGCTGCAGCTGATGACCCGCTATATCAGCGGCAGCGGCATCGATCGCGGCGGCAACCTCAGCGATTCGAGCGAGACCGAGCGCGACCTGCTGTTGAACTACGTGGTGCAGAGCGGCCCGCTGAGGGGACTCGGCCTCGCCTGGATGAACATCGACGCCAATTTCGAGCACGGCAGCGACTACGACGAGAACCGGCTGATCACCACCTACACCTGGAAACTCTGGTAGGTCGACGGCCACGCCCCGACTGCGACCCGGCCAGCCATGGCCACCCACAACAACAAGAAGGACTCCACCATGAACCTGAGGTATCTGAGCCTGGCGCTCTGCATCACCGGCCTTGTCAGTCTGAGCAGTCAGGCCGCCGAGAAGCCGAACTTTCTGATCATTATCGCCGACGATCTCGGCTACAGCGATCTGGGCAGTTTCGGCGGCGAGATCGAGACGCCCAACCTCGACGCCCTGGCCAGCGAGGGCGTGCGCCTAACCAACTTCCAGGCCGCGCCGACCTGCTCGCCGACCCGCTCGATGCTGCTCAGCGGCACCGACAGCCACCAGGCCGGGCTTGGCAACATGGGCGAGCTGCTGCAGGAGAACCAGAAGGGCAAACCGGGCTACGAGGGCTATCTGAACCAGCGCGTCGCCAACCTCGCCGAGGTGATGCAGGACGCCGGCTACAACACCTACACCACCGGCAAGTGGCACCTGGGCCGCACCGAGGAGCTCAGCCCCAAGGCGCGCGGCTTCGACCGCTCGTTCATCCTGGTGCAGGGTGGCGCCAGCCACTTCGACGACCAGAAGGCAATCATCAGCGTCGATCCCAAGGCCATCTACCGCGAAGACGGCAAGCAAGTCGAGGTGCCCAAAGGCTTCTTCTCCAGCGAGTTCTACACCGACCGGCTGATCCAGTACATCGAGAGCGACAAGGCCCAGGACAAGCCGTTCATGGCCGTGCTCTCCTACACCGCGCCGCACTGGCCGCTGCATGCCCCGGATCAGTGGATCGACAAGTACAAGGGCCGCTACGCCGAAGGCTACGAGGCCCTGCGCCAACAGCGCCTGAAGCGCATGCAGGCAAAGGGCATCGTGCCCAAGGGCGTCAGCGCCAACACGCCGATGGAGGGTGGCCTGCCGACCTGGGAGCAGCTCAGCGAGGAACAGCGCCAGCGCGAGGCGCGCAGCATGGAGGTGTACGCCGCGATGGTCGACAACATGGACCATCACATCGGCCGCATGCTCGACTACCTGCGCAAGAGCGGCAAGCTGGACAACACCTTCGTGCTGTTCATGTCCGACAACGGCGCCGACGGCAACAGCCCCGTGGACCTGCCCGGCAACCGCGAATGGATGGCCAAGGACTTCGACAACAGCCTGGAGAACATGGGCCGCAAGGGTTCCTACATCGACTACGGCGCGCAGTGGGCGCAGGTCGGCTCCACGCCTTTCCCGTTCTTCAAGGGCTTCACCAGCCAGGGCGGCACCTCGGTGCCGGTGATCCTCAGCCACTCCAGCCTGAAGGCGCAGGCCGGCCAGCTGAACGGCCAGTTCTTCCACGTGATGGACGTCATGCCGACCATCCTCGAACTGGCTGGTGTTAAGCACCCCGGCACGCAGTTCCGCGGCCGCGAGGTGCAACCCATGCAGGGTGTGTCCATGCTGCCCGGCCTGCACGGCCAGGCCATGCCCGAGCGTGCCGTCGGCTGGGAACTGTTCGGCCGCCGCGCCCTGCGCAAGGGTGACTGGAAGATGACCTGGATGACCGCGCCCTACGGCAGCGCAGAGTGGCAGCTGTACAACCTGGCCAAGGACCCGGTCGAGGCCCACGACCTGGCCAAGCAGGAGCCGGCCAAGCTGGCCGAGCTGACCAAGGAGTGGGACGCCTACGTACAGCGCAACAACGTGCTGCTCGGCCCAGTGAAGATCAAGTACGGCTTCGAGACCTGCCTGTACGGCCACTGCTTCAAGTAACCCCTGGCAAGGCTCATGCACCCGACACCCCGCGAGGTTCTCCTCGCGGGGTGTCGCGTTTTCGGGACAAGCGGACGGAGCGCGCGGCGCGGCTGGCCCGCCGGGTTCAGGGCTGGCGGGCCAGGGTCTGCGACGGCAGCTCGCCGAAGGCCTGCTTGTAGGCCGTGGTGAAATGGCTGGGCTGGGCGAAGCCCCAACGGAAGGCCAGCTCGGACAGCTGCAGTTCGCCCGGCTGGTGGCGCAGCAGCAGCTCGCGGATCGCAGCGAGCCGGCAGCGCTGGATGTAACGCTGCGGACTGATGCCCAGGCTGCGCTGGAACGCCTGCTCCAGGCTGCGCCGGCTGGCGCCGCTGATCGCCACCAGCTGGCTGATGCACAGCGGCTGGTCGAGATGGGCCTGGATGAAGTCCACCACCCGCTTCACGGTGCCGGGCAGCAGGCTGCGCTGCGGCAGGGTGCTGAGGGAGGGGATCAGATGCAGCAGGTTCTCGCAGAACAGGTGCTGCAGATGCTGCTGGCCGATCGGGGTGGCCAACAGCCCCGAGGGACTGCCCGCCTCGCGATCCACCAGGCCGAGCAGATTGCCGAGGCTGACCAGCGCCGGATGCTCGCGACCGATCAGCTGCGCCTGGGCCGGCACCCGCGTCACCTCGCTGCAATGATGGCGTTTCACATGATCGATCAGGCAGGCCGCGTCCAGCGCGATCACCACCGCCTGCGTGTTCTCGTGCCAGACCACGTCCACCTCGTGTCCGGGAGTGAACAGCAGCAGCTCACCGGCCGCCGCGCACTGCCCGTCCGGACGGCTGCTCACCCCGCCCTGCAGGGTCAGGATGCCATGCCAGCTGGCCAGCGGCAGCGAGCGGACGCCGATCTCCAGCCCCCAGTCGGCACCGAACAGCTTCAGCTGCGGCATCGCCTGCATGTTGAAACGGATATTCGCCTGACCGCGCCGGCCGGGCTGCAGACTGCGCTCCTCGACCTGGCTGCTGAGCAGCGTCGCGGCCTCGTCCAGATCGCGGGATGACAACCAGGGTTGCGCGGCAAACGGCAACCTGGCAGTCGCCGGGCGAGTCGCAAGGGAATGGGCGTGACTGTCCATCACGAAAGCCTCTCATACGCCCGGCCTACGATATCCCCTGGGGGTTCGGGCAGGGCTTGTGTTGTTATTGTCGGGCTGGCGATCAAACGCGAGACAAGTCTACTGCCATTTACTGGCGAAAATCACAGCTGCATGAGCAGCACGGGAAAAGATCTTCAACCCGCACCAATATGCCGTGCCGCCGGGACGGCGGGACGGCGAAAACGACAGCGGCCAGCCACGCTTGCCGTGGCTGGCCGCATCGAAAGATCTGCCGCCCTGACCGGCCGATTGGCCGGACAGGGCGCTGCGTCTCTCAGGTCCCCCACACCTTCTGCGCCTTGGGCGCTTCGGCGAGGATTTCGTCGACCACCGGGCCAATTTCCTCGGGCAACCAGCGTGCGCCCTTGTCGCGGGTGACGCCGGTGCGCCAGCCGTCGCCCAGGGAGATGCGTCCGCCCTGGCTCTCGAACACCTGGCCGGTGACGTGGCGCGACTGCGCGCTGCCCAGCCAGACCACCAGCGGGGCGACGTTCTCCGCCGCCCACAGGTCGAAGCTGCCGTCCTCGGGCTTCTTGACCACCTCAGCCATGGCGCTCTCGGTCATCGCCGTGCGCGCCGCCGGCGCCAGGGCGTTGGCGGTGATGCCGTAGCGGCCGAGTTCCGCGGCCTGCACCAGGGTCAGCGCGGCGACGCCGCCCTTGGCCGCCGAGTAATTGGACTGCCCCACCGAACCCTGCAGGCCGGCGCCGGAACTGGTGTTGATGATCCGCGCATCGACCGGCTGACCGGCCTTGGCCTGGTCACGCCAGCGGCGGGCGAGGATGTTGGCCAGGCAGAAGTGGCCCTTGAGGTGCACCTGCATGACCAGGTCCCAGTCCTCTTCGCTGAGGCTGAGGAACATGCGGTCGCGCAGGATGCCGGCGTTGTTGACCAGCACGTGCACCTCGCCGAAGGCCGCCACGGCGGCGTCGACGATGCGCTGGGCGCTTTCCAGGCGGGTGATGTCGTCGGAGTTGGCGATGGCCTGCCCGCCGGCGGCGCGGACCTCGCCGGCGACGTCTTCGGCTGCCGCCTGACGGATGTCGTTGACCACCACGTTGGCGCCCTCGACGGCGAAGGCCAGCGCGTAGGCGCGGCCCAACCCGCCGCCGGCGCCAGTGATGATCACGGTTCTTCCTGCACAGATAGCCATGGTTTGTTGTCCTTGTTCTCTATGTTCAGGTCAGCAGCCGGCGTCCCACGTAGGGTGGTTGGCCACCCCGTGGAAAAAGACCGAAGGTCTTTTCCACCATGGGAGTGGCTGCGTGTGCCCTGGTGGAAAATCGCTGCGCGAGTTTTCCACCCTACGGTTCTTCTAGATGGCTCCCACGCTCCCGCGTGGGAGCCCCTTGGGCGGGCGCTTCGCGCCCGTGGCCGCAGAGCGGCCCGGGATGAGTGCCCACGCGGAGCGTGGGCACGATCAATCAGCCGGGGTTACAACCGCTCGATGATGGTCACGTTCGCCTGGCCGCCGCCTTCGCACATGGTCTGCAGGCCGTAGCGGCCGCCGGTGCGCTCCAGTTCGTGCAGCAGCGTGGTCATCAGCCGCGCGCCGGTGGCGCCCAGCGGGTGGCCGAGGGCGATGGCGCCGCCGTTGGCGTTGGTGCGCGCCGGGTCGTAGTCCAGCTCCTTGGCCCAGGCCATCACCACCGAAGCGAAGGCCTCGTTGATCTCCACGCGGTCGATGTCGGCCATGGTCATGCCGGCCTTCTTCAGCGCATGGCGGGTCGCCTCGATCGGCGCGGTGAGGTGCCAGATCGGGTCGTCGCCGCGCACGCTGATGTGGTGGATGCGCGCCCGCGGGGTCAGGCCGTAGCGCTTGAGCGCCGCCTCGGAGACCACCAGCAGCGCCGCCGAGGCGTCGCAGGTCTGGCTGGATACCGCGGCGGTGATCGACGGATATTCCGCGCCCACCGACTCCAGGCTGGCCATCTTCTCCAGGGTGGTCTCGCGCGGCGTCTCGTCGTACCAGACGCCCTCCAGCGGCACGGTCTCGCGGGTGAACAGGCCGCCGGCGATGGCCGCCAGGGCGCGGCGATGGCTCTCCAGGGCGAAGGCCTCCATCTGCGCGCGGCTGACGCCCCAGTGGTCGGCGATGCGCTGGGCGGCGTAGAACTGGTTGACCGGCTGGTCGCCGAAGCGCGCCTGCCAGCCCTTGCTGCCGGAGAACGGATCGGCGAAGCCCAGCGGCTGGCCGGCGAGCATCGCCGAGGAGATCGGGATCTGCGTCATGGTCTGCACGCCGCCGACCGCCACCACGTCCTGGGTGCCGCTCATCACCGCCTGGGCGGCGAAGTGCAGCGCCTGCTGCGAGGAGCCGCACTGGCGGTCCACGGTGGTGCCCGGCACGTTGAGCGGCAGGTCGGCGGCCAGCCAGCTGGTGCGGGCGATGTCGCCGGCCTGCGAGCCGATGGTGTCGACGCAGCCGAAGATCACGTCGTCGTACTCGTGGGCAGGGATCGGGTTGCGCGCGACCAGCGCCTTCAGCACATGGGCACCGAGGTCGATGGCGTGCACGTGGGACAGACCGCCCTTGCGCTTGCCGGTCGGGCTGCGCAGGGCGTCGACAATATAGGCTTCAGCCATGGTTCACTCCTCGAAGGTCTGGCCCGGCGCCAGCGGGGCGCCGTCGGCCAGCACGAAGCCGGCCACGCGGGACTTGTGGAAGGCGCGGTCGCCCCAGGAGGCGTCCAGCGCCCAGGCGCGCTTCATGAACATCTGCAGGTCGACCTCCCAGGTGTACCCCATGGCGCCGTGCACCTGGATGCCATGGCGCGCCGCCAGCCAGGCCGCCTCGGCGCAGGCCAGGCGGGCGTGGGAGACGTGCACCGGGGCGTCGGCCGCGCCGCTGGCCAGGGCGTGGGCGGCGCGATAGAGCACCGGCTTGGCGAACTCGATTTTGGTGGCGACGTCGGCCAGGTGGTGCTTGACCGCCTGGAAGCTGCCGATCGGCTTGCCGAACTGCTTGCGCTGGGCGACGTAGTCGACCGACAGGTCGAGCATGCGCTGGGCCAGGCCCAGGGCCTGGCCGGCCACCGCCAGGGCGCCGCGATCCAGGGTCTGCGCCCACAGCGCACGGCCCTGTTCGCCTGCGGCCACGCGGGTCGCCGAACTCGGCTCCCAGACCACCTGGCTGAGGCGGCGCGAGGCGTCGATGCTCGCCGTGGCGATCACGTCGACCAGCGGGCGCGGCACCTGGTGCACCTCATCGCCGTGGGCGAGCAGCAGGTAATTGGCCAGGTGGGCGTCGGCCACCAGCGGGTTGACCGGGTGGCCGACGGCGACGCGGATGCTGCCGTCAGCGATCTGCGCCAGGGCGTCGTCGCGGCCGGGGGTGCCCTCGGGCAGACCGGCGAGCAGACCGGCGGCGATATAGGCGGTGTCGGCCAGCGAGTCGGGGATGGCGTAGTAGCCCAGTTCCTGGGTCATCAGCGACCAGGCGACGTCGTCCATGCCCAGGCCGCCGCAGGCTTCGGGCACCGACAAGGCGGTGAGGCCCTGCTCGGCGATCTTGTTGCGCAGCTCGGGCGAGCGGCCGGCGTCGGTCTCCCAGACGTCGCGGAGCATCTCGGGGGCCGCCTCGGTCATCAGGAAGCGGCTGATCGCCTCGCGGAAGGCGAGCTGGTCGTCGTTGAAGGTGAAGTCCATGGCCCGCTCCTTACTTCGGCAGGCCGAGCATGCGCTCGGCGATGATGTTGCGCTGGATCTCGTTGGTGCCGGCGTAGATCGGCCCGGCCTGGGCGAACAGGAAGCCCTCCAGCCAGCCGTTGGCCTCGCCCTCGCTGCCTTCCAGCAGCTCGCCGCGCGCGCCGAGGATGCGCATGGCGGTCTCGTGCATGCGCAGATCCAGCTCGGACCAGAAGATCTTGTTGGTGCTCGATTCGGCACCGATGCGCGCGCCGCGCGCCAGGCGGCCGACCGTGTGGTAGGCGGACAGCGCGTAGGCCTGGGCGTCCATCCACGCCTGCAGCACTGCCTCGCGGATGCTCGGGTCGCGGTCGGCGCTGGCCTGGTGGCTGCGGTACAACTCGACCAGCCGGCGCGCGGTGGCCTGGAAGCGGGCCGGCGAGCGCAGCAGCAGGCCGCGCTCGAAGCCGGCGGTGGCCATGGCCACGTTCCAGCCCTGGCCTTCGGCGCCGATGCGGTTCTCCACCGGCACGCGCACGTCGTCGAAGAACACCTCGGCGAAGGCGTCCTTGCCGTTGAGCGCCTTGATCGGGCGGATAGTCACGCCCGGCGTGTTCAGCGGTACCAGCAGGAAGGACAGGCCGTGGTGGCGGCTGGAGGTCGGATCGCTGCGGAACAGGCCGAACAGCCAGTCGGCGAAGATCGCCCGGGTCGACCAGGTCTTCTGGCCGTTGAGCACGTAGTGGTCGCCGTCGCGGATCGCCTTGCTGGTGATCGCCGCCATGTCCGAGCCGGCGTTCGGCTCCGACCAGCCCTGCGCCCACATGTCGGCGCTGGCGGCCATGCGCGGCAGGAAGCGTTTTTTCTGCTCCTCGGTGCCGAACTCCATCAGGGTCGGGCCGAGCAGCAGCTGGCCATTCTGGTTGACCCGCATCGGTGCGCCGGCGCCGTAGTACTCCTCCTCGAAGATCAGCCATTCGGTGAGGTCGCAGCCGCGTCCGCCCAGCTCGGCCGGCCACATCACCATGGACAGGCGGGCGTCGAACAGGCGGCTTTCCCATTCGCGGTGCTGCTCGAAGCCTTCACGGGTGTCGTAGCTGGCCAGCGGCTCGCGCGGCAGGTTGTCCGCCAGCCAGGCCCGCACCTCGGCGCGGAAGGCCTTCTGTTTCGGGGTATAGGCAAGATCCATGGTGCGTCCTCAGAACTTGGCGTCGCGCTTCTCGACGAAGGCCCGGCGGGTCTCCGCAGAGTCCGGGCTGGTGTAGGCCTGCAGGGTGAAGCCCTGTTCCCAGCGGTACTTGTCTTCGAGGTTGCCGTCCTCGATGCCGTTGAGCGCCTCCTTGGCGATGCGGATCATTTCCGGGCTCTTGGCGGCGATCTTGGCGGCGATCTCCAGGGCGGCCTCGCGCAGCTGCTCCTTCGGCACCACGCGCTCGATGAAGCCGTACTTCTCGGCCTCGCGCGCGCCGATCTTCTCGCCGGTGAAGAACAGGTAGCGGACCTTCTGCACCGGGAACAGGCGCTGCAGGTGGGCGCCGCCGCCCATGGCGCCACGGTCGACTTCCGGCAGGGCGAAGGTGGCGCACTCGGCGGCGAGCACGATGTCGGCCGCGCCGGTGATGCCGATGCCGCCGCCGAGCACGAAGCCGTGCACCGCGACGATCACCGGCACCGGGCAGCGGTGCACGGCGCGGAAGGTCTCGTAGTTGCCCTTGTTGACCGCGACGATGCGCTCGGGATGGGCGTCGAGTTCCTTGATGTCGACCCCGGCGCAGAAGCCGCGGCCCTCGGCACGGATGACGATGACGCGCACGTCGGGGTTGGCGCCCAGCTCGTCGATCGAGCGGGACAGGCCCAGCCATTCCTGGCTGTCCAGCGCGTTGACCGGCGGCTTGGCGATCGTAAGTTCGGCGATGCCCGCCTCGATACGGGTAGTGAATGCCTGGCTCATTGTTGTTGGCTCCTTGTAGGCATGGCGGGATTCAGGAGACGGCCGCTGGCGCGGTCTTCGCCGCGACCTGGCGGGCGCAGAGCGCCGCCAGGCAGTGCTCGGCCTCAGCGACCATCTCGTCGATCAGTTGCTGACAGCTCTTCAGCTCGCCGATGGCGGCGGCCACCTGGCCGCTGGGCAGGATGCCCTCGTCGGGGCAGCCGTCGACCATCGAGCGCTGCAGCAGCACCGGCTGGTTGGCGGCCATCACCGTCTGCGACACCGCGCCGGGGTCTTCCTTCAGCGCCTGGCGCAGCACGCCGAGCATGTGGCCGAGGCTCATGCCGGTCTGCTGCTTCCACTGCCAGGCGCTGCCTAGGGCGATGCGCAGGCGGCCGAACGGACCAGCGCCTTCCAAACGGTTGATGAACGGGTTGTCGATCATCCGGTGACGCATGCCGTCCACCGCCAGGGTGACGCGGATGCGCTGCGGGTCGTTGACTTTGAGGTAGCGTTCCAGGGTGGCGCGCGGGGTCGGCGAATCGCTGGTCATCAGGAAACGCGTGCCCATGGCGATGCCGGCGGCTCCGGCGGCCAGCGCCGAGGCCAGGCCGCGGCCGGTAGAGTAGCCACCGGCTGCGATCACTGGCACCTTCACCGCATCGAGTACCTGCGGCAGCAGGATGGTGGTCGGCACGCCACCGGTGTGGCCGCCGCCCTCGCCGCCCTGGATGGTGATCAGGTCAGCGCCCAGCTCGACGGCCTTCTGCGCGTGCTTGAGCGCGCCGACGGTGGGGATACACAGCACGCCGGCGGCCTTGAAGCGGGCGATGGTCTGCTTGTCCGGACCGCGGCCGTAGCTGACCGCGCGCAGGCGGTACTTGATCGCCAGATCGACGCACTGCGCGGCGTTTTCCTGAAACATGTGGAAGTTGAGGCCGAAGTTGCTGCCGCCGGTGGCAGCGATCACCTTCTTGATCTCCCCCTCCAGCTCGGCGGCCGGGATGGTCGCCCCGGCGAGGAAGCCGAAGCCCCCCGCGCGGGTGGTGGCGATCACCAGGTTGGCGTCGGCCACCCAGCCCATCGCGGTCTGCACGATCGGATAGCGGCAGCCAAGCGCCTCGGTCAACGGGGTTTGTAACAGGGCACTCATGCGCTTTCCCCTTCGCTGGCCGCAGCCTGCTTGTTGGCCTTGGCCATGGCCTTGCCGTCATAGCCACCCAGCTTGTCGCCGGACAGCAGCTCGTTGTGGGTGTGGGCGAAGTGGTGCCAGGCGAACACCGCGTCCATGGCGGTGCGCTTGCCGGACAGGTCCTCGACGTGGTTGATCGCCTGCTTGGTCAGCGCCAGGCCCATGCGCGGCTGGGCGGCGATCTTCGCCGCCAGCGCGTAGGTGGTCGCCTGCAGCTCGTCGCGCGGCACCACACGGTTGACCATGCCCACCTCGTAGGCGCGGCTGGCCGACATGCGGTCGCCGCACATGAGGAATTCCTTGGCGATGCGCGGGTTCATCTCGTAGGGGTGGGCGAAGTACTCCACCCCCGGAATGCCCATGCGCACCACCGGGTCTTGGAAAAAGGCATCGTCGCTGGCGACGATCAGGTCGCAGACCCAGGCCAGCATCAGGCCGCCGGCGATACAGGCGCCCTGGACCATGGCGATGGTCGGCTTGGGCAGCTCGCGCCAGCGCCGGCACATGCCCAGGTACACCTCCTGCTCGCGGGCGTACAGGTACTCGCCGCCAGGCTTGTTGGTGTGGTCCCACCACAGGTGGGCGCGCTCGAACGGCTTGTTGATGTCGCGTCCCGGCGTGCCGATGTCGTGGCCGGCGGAGAAGTGCTTGCCGGTGCCACACAGCACGATGACCTTGACCGCGTCATCGTCCACGGCGCGGCGCAGGGCCGCGTCGAGGCCGTAGGTCATCTGCGAGTTCTGCGCATTGTTGAACGCCGGCCGGTTCATGGTCAGGGTGGCGACGCCGTCGGCCACCGTGTAGAGCACCGGCGTGTCGGTCTCGTAGACCGAGGCGTCGGCACGGGTGACGAATTCGCTGTCGCTGCTCGGGACGCTCATGGTCGATTCCTCAGGCCTGGGTGGCGGCACGGATGCCGGGCGGATTGCCCTTGAGGGCGGAAGCGCGCATATCGTGCGGGTCGAGGCGGCGGATGATCGCCAGCTGCTCGGCGGTCGGATGCGCGGTCTCGCCCATGCCATCCGCCTTGAGCAGCGGGAAGCCGGTGTTGTCCTGCACCTCCTCGAAGCTCACCCCCGGGTGCAGCGAACGCACGCGCACCGCGCGGTCCGGGCCCTCGAAGTCCATCACGCAGAGGTCGGTGACCACGCGGCGGATGTCCATCAGGTCGCGACGCATACCCTCGGCCCAGCGCTCAGGCTTGAAGCCGACGCCGGAAACCATGTCCACCTCGCCGGCGACGAACACCCGCTTGTTGTGGCTGGGCACGAAGAACGAGTTGATGTGGTTGATGCTGTTGCCCGGCAGGCCACGCACGCCGAGCATGGCGATCTTCGGCTGGCGGTAATCGCCGACCGCGGACAGGTTGGTCTGGCCCCAGCGGTCGACCTGGGTCGGGCCGATCATCGCGTGGCGGCGGCCGCCCCACACGCACTCGAACACGCGCTCGAAGCTCATGCAGCCGGAGTACTTGGGCACGTAGTCGCCGCGCGAGCCGAGGGGGATCGGCTCCTCGACCAGGAACGCCTCGCTGTCGGTCATCAGCAGTTCCGGGCTGTGGGTGAGCTTGGCCAGGCTGGCGCCCAGGCGCGGGATCACGCCCAGGCCCGAGGCCAGCACCTCGCCGTTGCCGCGCCAGGCTTCCGAGGCGGCGACGATCAGCAGTTCGGCCAGGGTGAAATCAGGGGTATCGGTCATCGCTCGTTCTCCTCAGAACACCGGCAGGGGCAGCTTGCCCAGGCGCTCGGCGCCGCCGTTCTTTTCCTGGTAGGCCGACTCGCCGGCGTTGACGAACTCGTCGACGTAGGCCTGCCAGCCGCCCTCTTCCGCCGCACTGGCGGCGTAGCGCTTGAAGTGGCTCATGTCCCAGCCGTAGTCGGACGGGCAGGAGGTCGGGTGGGCGCCGAACGGGGCGTGCACCACGCCGGTCACCAGGTAGCGCTCGAAGGTGTTGTTACGCGCCTGCTCGGCGGTCAGCGCGAAGCGCTCGTGCAGGCGCTCGCAGGACACGAAGCACTGCTGGGCGGCGCGGGCGAACAGGTGGTCGAAGTACGGGTCCGGGCCGGTGACCAAGGTGTTGCCCAAGCGGTCGGCGTCGTTGACGTGCAGGAAGGCCACGTCGAGGTTCAGCGCCGGCATGGCCAGCAACACCTCGCCGTCGGCGTAGGGCGACTTGATGGTCTTCAGCTCGGGGCTGTGGGTCAGCACGTCGGTGGCCAGGCCGCAGCGGGTCGGCAGGAACGGCAGGCGCATGCCGGCAGCGCGCAGGCCCCACTCGAACATGCCCTCATCCAGCTCCATCAGCTCGGTAAGCTGGCCGGCCTCGCGGCACTTGCGGTACCAGGGCTCCAGCGGGATGGCGTCGAGGGTGGCGAAGCCGAATACCAGCTTCTTGACCTTGCCGGCGGCGCAGAGCATGCCGACCTCGGGGCCGCCGTAGGCGACCACGGTGAGGTCCTTGACGTCCGAGCGGAGAATCTCGCGGACGATGGCCATCGGCTTGCGCCGCGGGCCCCAGCCGCCGAAGCCGACGGTCATGCCGTCGCGCAGTTGGGCGACCGCATCGGCCGCCGTCAGTTGCTTGTTCATTGCTGTGCTCCTTATTGCCGGCCGGCGGAGAAGTCGTGGCCCCAGATGCTCACGCGGGTGAACTCGAAGGCGCTGTGTTCGGCCCAGTCGAGCTGCAGGCCGCCGTAGCCGTATTCCAGGTCGAAGCCCGAGGGGGTCTTCATGTAGAAACTGGTCATGCGGTCGTTGAGGTGCTGGCCGAGGGTCGCCGACAGCGGCACGCCGTGCGCCTGCATGCGGTCGTGGGCGCGGCCCACCTCGGTCATCGAGTCGACCTCGACCATCACGTGCACGCAGCCGCTCGGCACCGGGTACTCGGCCAGCGCCAGGCTGTGGTGGCGGGCGTTGGCGCAGTGCAGGAAGTGGATGCGGGTCGCCGGGGCGCTGGGGTCCGGGCGGAAGTTGAAGATGTCGGAGACCTCGAAGCCGAGCACCTCGGTGGCGAAGGCCAGGGTGGCGTCGAAGTTCGGTGCCGGCAGCACGGTGTGGCCGAGGCCCATGTCGCCGGTGAGGAAGCGCGGCACGCCCTGCGGCGAGACGAACGGCAGGCAGTCGGAGCGATGGCCCCAGCTCAGTTCGTGGCGGTTGCCCGCCGGGTCGACGACGATGGCCAGCGCCTGCACGCCGCGCTGCTCGATCTCCTCGGCGCTGCCAGCCTGCCACTCGATGCCTTTGGCCTCGAGGTGCGCGATGGCGCTGCGGAAGGCCTTCTCCCCGGCCAGCTCCCAGCCGGAAGCCAGGTAGCGCGGCGAATCGCCCTCGACCACCAGCATGCGGAACGGCCGCTCGTCCATCTTCACGTACAGAGCGCCGCCCGGCGCAGGGCTGGTCGGCATGCCCAGCACGTCCTCGGCGTAGCACTGCCAGTCGCCGAGATTGCCGACCTGGGCAACGAAGTAACTCAATCCACGGATGTCGATCATGCCCCTGCTCCAGAAAAGGTCGTTTCATGACTGGGAGCGATTCTGCGCAGGCCGCGCCAGGGGTTCATCGTCCGTTGAGACTAAGCGGCGAAGGCGCCGACCCGCCCGGCTGGTGCGGCTTCTAGTCCATTTCGGGGATTCCCCGCGCGTGCGCCCCTCGCACACTCCAGTCCTGCTAATGGGCCAGAGGAGCCGCTAATGGACTTCGCGCTGAGTGACGAACAATTGATGATCCAGGAGAGCGCGGCGGGCTTTCTCGCCGCGGCCTCCGATTCGGCGGCGGTGCGCGCCGCCATGGCCAGCCCTCAGGGCTTTGACGCGCAGCTGTGGCGGCAGATCGCCGAGGAGCTGTGCTGGCCGGGGCTGATGATTCCCGAGCAGTACGGCGGCGTGGGCCTGGGCTTCGTCGAGCAGGCGATCCTGCTCGAACAGATGGGCCAGCACCTGCTCTGCTCGCCATTCTTCGCCAGCGCCTGCCTGGCCACCCCGGCGCTGCTGCTGGGCGACAACGAGGCGCTGCGCCAGCACTGGCTGCCCGAACTTGCCGCCGGCAGCCTGACCGCCACCCTCGCCTGGCGCGAGAGCCGCGACGGCTGGCACGCTGCCGAGCAGCCGCTCGCCACCCGCCAGGGCGACGGCTGGCGCCTCGACGGCATATATGAAGCGGTGCTCGACGGCGCCAGCGCCGATCTGCTGATCGTCGCCACCCGCGACGACGCCGGCGCACTACGCCTGTTCGCCGTGCCCGCCGAGCAGGCCGGCATCCAGCGCCAAGCGCTGCCGACCCTGGACCAGACCCGCCGCCGCGCGCGTATCGAGCTGGACGCGGTGGCAGTCGCCCCCGAGCAGTGCCTGCACGGCGACAGCTGCGGCGAAGCCCTGCTCGACAAGATCCTGCAGGTCGCCGCCATCGGCCTGGCCTGCGAGCAGACCGGCGCCGCCCAGCGCACACTCGACCTGACCCTCGCCTACATCGGCGAGCGCAAGCAGTTCGGCCGCACCATCGCCAGCTTCCAGGCGATCAAGCACCGCTGCGCCGACTTGATGCTGGCCATCGAGTGCGCCCGCTCGGCCAGCTACTACGCCGCCTGCGTAGCCCGCGAGGCACTGGTCGAAGACGGCGACGCAACCCTGGCCGGCCAGTTGGCCGAGGCCTGCGCTATCGCTCAGAGCCAAGCCAGCGAGACCTTCATGCACTGCGCGGCGGAGTCGATCCAGCTGCACGGCGGCGTCGGCTTCACCTGGGAGTACGACCCGCACCTCTACTTCAAGCGCGCCCGCGCCAGCGAGCAACTACTCGGCACGCCGAGCTGGCATCGCGAGCGCCTGGCCACCCTGATTCTGGAGTCCCGCCCATGAAAATCGGATTCGGCACCGAGGACGAAGCCTTCCGCCAGGAAGTCGCCCACTGGCTCGAACAGCACCTGCAGGGCGAGTTCGAGCAGCTGCGCTTTCGCGGCGGCCCCGGCGACGAACACATGTTCCCCGAGGAACGCAAGGCCTGGGAGCGCGAGATGGCCCGTGGCGGCTGGATCGGCCTCGGCTGGTCGCGCGAGTGCGGCGGGCGCGGCCTGTCGATCAGCCAGCAGGTGATCTTCCACGAGGAGTACGCCCGCGCCGGCGGCCCGGGGCGCATGGGCCACATCGGCGAGGGGCTGGCCGGACCGACCATCGCCGCCTTCGGCACCGAGGAGCAGAAGCGCCGCTTCCTGCCCGGCATCCTCGAAGGCCGCGAGTTCTGGTGCCAGGGCTACTCAGAGCCGGGCGCCGGCTCCGACCTGGCCGGGGTGAAGACCCGCGCCCGCCTCGAGGGTGATCGCTGGCTGATCAACGGCCAGAAGGTGTGGACCTCGCTGGCCCACGAATCGGACTGGTGCTTCGTGATCGCCCGCACCGAGCCGGGCAGCGTCGGTCACAAGGGGCTGTCCTTCTTCCTGGTGCCGATGCACCAGGCGAACATCCGTGTGCAACCGATCCAGCAGATCACCGGCACCAGCGAGTTCAACGAGGTGTTCTTCGACGACGCCGAAACCGCCGCGGACAACATCGTCGGCGCACCCGGCGAGGGCTGGAAGATCGCCATGGCCCTGCTCGGCTTCGAGCGCGGCGTCTCCACCCTCGGCCAGCAGATGCTGTTCCAGAACGAGCTGGACGAGATCGTGCGCATCGCCCGCGCCAACGGCGCCGCCGCCGACCCCATGCTGCGCCAGCGCCTCGCGCGCGCCTGGGCCGGCCTGCGCACCCTGCGCTACAACTCGCTGCGCATGCTCTCCGGCCCGCAGAACGGCAGCCTGCGCCCCGAGGCGATGAGCTACAAGCTGGCCTGGTCCACCTGGCACGTCGAACTCGGCAAGCTGGCCATGGACGTGCTCGGCCCGCAGGCGGAGATCCTCGACGGCGAGCCCTACGAGCTGTCGCGCTTGCAGTCGCTGTTCCTGTTCACCCGCTCGGACACCATCTACGGCGGCAGCAACGAGATCCAGCGCAACATCATCGCCGAACGGGCGCTGGGGATGCCGCGCGAACCGCGTTGAGTCCCACTCCATAGGAGCCAGCTTGCTGGCGATGCCGATCTGTAGGGTGGATGACGGCGCAGCCTCATCCACCGGAACCACGGTGGAAAACGCTACGCGGTTTTCCACGGGGTGGCCATCCATCCTACGAACCGGACCGCCAGCCGCGCCAAGGCCCCAAGGAGGCTGCCATCAATACCGATTCCCGCTACATCGTCTGGCTGCTCGACTTCCTGCACAGCCAGGGCATCGACAGCGCGCAACTGGCCCGCCGCCACCGGCTGGACCCCGCGCGCCTGCTGGACGCCGATGCCGTGGTCAGCGCCGAGCAGCACCGCGCGCTGCTGCTCGATGCGCTGCAGCTGAGCGGCAATGCCGGCCTCGGCCTGCAGCTGGGCATCCAGCGCTCGCTGGCCACCCTCGATCAGCTGGGCTACCTGATGATGAGCTGCGGCACCCTGCGCGAGGCGAGCGAGACCGGCCTGCGCTACCAGAACTACCCGGGGCGCTTCTCCGGGCGCTCGATCGTCACCGCGTTCAGCGAGATCGAAGGCCAGGGCTGCTACCAGATCCACGCCAAGGACGACCTCGGCCCGCTGCGCCTGCTGGCCGTGGAGGACGTGCTGGGCAGCATCGTCGCCAGCTGCCGCTGGGTGCTGGGCCGCCCCCTGCCAGTCACCCGTCTGCGCTGCAACTTCCCCGAACCGGCGCATGCCGAGCAGTACCGCGCGGTGTTCGGCTGCCCGATCCAGTTCGACGCGCCGGCCACCCAGCTGTTCTTCCACGCCGCCGTGCTCGACCAGCCGCTGCCCCACGCCAGCCCGCAGAGCGCCGCGCTGTACGCCAGCCTGTGCGAGCGGCGCAGCATCGAACTCAGCCGAGGCGACGTGGCCTGGCGGCTTTCGCAGATGATCGTCGAACATATTGCCGAACCACCGGACCTGGCCGCCGCCGCCGAGGCCCTGCACTGCAGCCCGCGCACCCTCAGTCGCAGGTTGCTGGCCCAGGGCTGGCAGTACCAGCAACTGGTCGACCAGGTACGCGAGATCCACGCCCGCCGGGCGCTCAGCGACCCCACCCAGAGCATCACCCGCATCGCCCAGCAGCTCGGCTACGCCGACAACTCGGGCTTCTTCCGCGCTTTCAAGAAATGGACCGGGCTGTCGCCCAGCGCCTTCCGCGAGCGGCTGTTCGGCTGAACGCCGGGCCGCTGCGCCTCTTGCCGTCGCTCCCGCGAAGGCGGGAGCCCAGGTGTTGCGGACCTTCTGGATTCCCGCCTGCGCGGGAATGACGGCCTTTGCAGCGCTTCCCCACGCCCCACCAACTTGGCCGGATCGGCCATCGATCTGTCCGCATCGGCAATGCTCGCACCGGCCCACGGCTCTAGCATCGAACCCACGACAAGAACCGCCAAGCCGACACCGGAGCACTACCATGCTGAGAACCGAAGGCATCAACGCCCAACTGCTGGAGAAGTTCGCCCCCAACCCCGGCGCGCGTCCGCTGCTGCCCGAGCTGAGCGCCAAGGCGCAGGTCGCGCTGATGTGCCGGATGCTCCGCCGCGAGGGCTGGGACGACCACATCGCCGGGCACATCACCGTGCGCCAGAGCGACGGCACCATCCTCACCAACCCCTGGGAGCTGGCCTGGGACGAGCTGCGCGCCAGCGACATCCTCACCCTCGACCGCCACGGCAAGGTCCTCGACAGTGACTGGAACGTCACCCCGGCGCTCGGCCTGCACCTGCAACTGCACGAGCTGCGCCCCGACGCCAACGTGGTGATCCACAACCACGCCCGGTGGAGCGGCATCTGGGCCGACATGCAGCAGGTGCCACCGGTCTACGACCAGTCCGGCGCCTACTGCGGCGTCGAGCTGCCGCTGTACGACGACTACGCCGGCACCTTCGAGAAGCAGCAGATCAGCCTGTCCGCCGCCGAGGCGCTGGGCGATGCCAAGTGGGCGCTGCTGGCCAACCACGGCTCGCTGGTGGTCGGCCGCGACCTGCGCCAGGCCCACCTGCGGGTCGTCACCCTGGAGTGGCGCTGCCGCCGCGCCTTCGAGGTCAAGCTGGCCGGCGGCGGGCGCCCGCTGCCCGACGAGGTGGTCGAACGCCTGGCGATCGCCGACGCCAACGGCTTCCCCTTCCTCTGGGAAGCCATGGCCCGCCGCGAGCTGCTCAACGATTCGTCCGTCCTCGAATAACAACAATCGGGAGAGCAACCATGAGCCTCATCGTCACCCCCCTGGACAACGTCGGCGTCGAAGTCTCCGGCTTCGACATCAACGGACCCTACAGCGAGGAGCTGCAGGCCGAGCTGAAGGAGCTGTGGTACGAATACGCCATCCTGCTGTTCCGCGACCAGCAGATCACCCCGGAAAGCCAGATCCGCTTCAGCCGCCTGTTCGGCAAGCTGGAGATGCACCCGCTCAAGGTCACCACCTCGGCCCAGTACCCGGAACTCTTCGTGCTGGAGAACAACGGCGCCAAGGACAGGTTCTCCACCGCCTTCTACCACGGCGAGGAGATCGTCGGCCGGCTCGACTGGCACATCGACCTGCACTACACCGGCCGCCCCAACCATGGCGCCGTGCTGACCGCCGTGGAAGTCGCCAAGGAGGACGGCATGACCGGCTTCGGTGACCTGGCCAAGGCCTACGACACCCTCGACGACGAGACCAAGGCCCTGCTGGAGAAGCTGGAGGTGGCCTACTCGTTCAGCATGCAGCGCCGCCACATGCGCTACGTCGACCTGGACGGCTACGTGCCGGGCCCCGGCCTGCCGAAGAAGCCCTCGGACATCGGCTTCCCCGACTTCGCCGATGCCGTCTACCCGGCGGTGGTAACTCACCCCATCAGCGGCCGCAAGGTGCTCGGCGTGGTCGAGCAGTTCCTCGACCGCGTCATCACCCCGCAGCGCTTCGGCCTGTGCAACGACGAGTCCATCGAACTGCTCGAACGCCTGGTGGCGCATATCCGCAAGCCGGAATTCCACTACTTCCACCAGTGGCACCAGGGCGACATAGTCCTCTGGGACAACTGGCGCGCCATGCACTGCGCCACCGGCACCAAGCCGGGCGTGCGCCGGGTGATCAACCGCACCACCATCGAGGGGGATCGGATGCTGGGGCGGGTGTTGAGCGGGGAGTGAGCCGCTGCGGCTTCCTTGATGACTGAAAACGACCGGGGCTGCGAGAGCGTCCCGGTTGTATTTCTGGTGGGTGGCACGGTAGGCTCGACCCCATTCGATCAGTGAGTGCAAAGGGAGTTGCAGTTGTGGTGCATAAGATCCACATCTCTCCTCCCCCTTCTCAAAAGCCGCACCTCAGAGCGGTTTTGTGTGCTTGCCTCGAAATTTTATCAACCAGTCCCGCCTAGGGAGTTATGCACCACCTAGTGCATATTTACAGTTATACCTTTGAGGCACGCCCCGCATGAGTTCGCCACCTCGTCTATTCATTTCCTATAGCTGGTCAACATCCGAACACGAGCAGTGGGTCATTGATCTAGCTACGGAGCTAGTAAACAGTGGCGTAGATGTTGTACTAGATAAGTGGGATTTGCGCGAAGGCCACGATTCCATAGCGTTCATGGAAAAGATGGTCACTGACCCATCAATCTCGAAAGTCATCCTCGTCTGCGACCAGGTCTACGCAAGCAAGGCCGATGGAAGAGCTGGCGGTGTCGGAACTGAAACCCAGATCATTTCTGCGGAGGTCTACGCGAAGCAGTCTCAAGATAAGTTCGTCGCAGTCATCGCGGAAAAGAACGATGCAGGCAAGCCCTACTTGCCCACCTACTACAAGTCACGTATCTACGTTGACCTTAGCGAAAGCGATCGTTATGCAGAGAACTTCGAAAAGCTCCTGCGCTGGATTTTCGACAAGCCGTTATACCTGAAGCCAGAGATAGGGAAACCACCATCATTCATCATCGAACCAGATGCACCCGCTTTGGGAACCAGCGCTCTCGCCAAACGGGTTATTGAGGGTGTAAAGGCCGACAAAGGCTACACGCGCGGCGCCCTAGACGAGTACCTTTCACTCTTTTCAGAACACCTCGAACGATTTCGCATTTCTTCCGACGAAGGCGAAATGGATGATCGAATAGTGAAATCAATTGAGGATTTCACTCCTTCACGCAACGAACTGATTCAGATCGTCACAGCGCTTGCACAGTACACAGACCCGCAGGCATATGTGCCACGTGTTCATAGGTTCTTTGAATCCATATTGCCGTATCTTTCACGGCCACCGCATGTCAATCGGTGGAGCGAGACAGATTTCGACAACTTCAAATTCATAGCCCATGAGATGTTTCTCTATGTCATTGCGGTTCTCCTGCGCGGCGAGCACATTGAATCCGCCACATACCTCCTGTCGCAGTCGTACTATGTTCCAGGCAACTCTGATTACGGCAAGAATGCAACGGTGAGCTTTACAGCCTTCCGCGAATACATGAAGTCCTTGGATATTCGAAACCAACGACTCAAAAGCAATCGCCTCTCGATAAGGGCTGACCTACTTGAACAGCGATCAAAGACCTCTGGTGTACAGTTCCGACATGTTATGCAGTCGGATTTCGTTTGCTTTCTCCGTGCCGACTTAACGCACATAGATAGCTACGACAGATGGTGGCCAGAGACGCTGCTTTACGCGACCCGGCACTACGGGCCATTTGAGCTGTTCGCAAGGTCAACATCGAAGACCTATCTATCGCGCACCTTGTCGCTCTTGGGCGTTCCCAATCTAGATTTACTTAAGGAAAAGCTCGATGAGTACGCTTCCGATAGAAAGAATCTCCCTCGGTGGCAGTTTGAATCCTTTAACCCATCGGCATTGGTCGGCTTTGACCAACTTGGCACAAAGGTATAACCCTGCGTTCGAGGCGACCTGCGCGAAAAGCTGCGCAGGCGCCTCAACTTCGCGTTATGCTCACAAGAACAGATTAGATTTTTAACAGAATAATATTTCACGCAATAATCGGAGGAATTACTTTCTTAATTTTAACCAGTCTCCATGATTTCGCCAAAATTAGAGGGCGGGTAACTTTACTGCTTATGCTGGAATAATATACGTTGGGGCTACTAATTTTATGATATTGCTTGGGGTAAATATACCTGCGCCAGCCGGAAAAAGCTCTAGCCCTTCACCCCTAGCAAACTAAGCCATGACCTGACCAGAAAGAAAGCACGCAAAGGATTGCTTGAATACAAGAAATTGTTTGATGAAGGATTTTTGACGCAAGAAGAGTTCAACACGAAGGCAAGTGAGCTAAAGAAAGAAATACTATGAACATAACAATCACTACATGGAATCCACCCACAAGTGGTGAGTAAAGTCGTGCCAACCCTGTCGTCAGTGCGGTTGCACTCGTATATCCGTCCTTCGCTGGGCGTTGCCACCCGGGCCATTCTGTAGTTCGCGCGACGGGGGCCAAGCGTTCAACCGATCACGAGGATCAGGATTGTTATCGGCCTTGTTCCGTCGCAGGACTCGCCTGTTCCGACAGTGTCGCTGTGCACCACAACCACAAGAAAACCGCTTCCCGATTACTCCGGCCCGCCGTCAGGCGGCTTACCGCTCTGCCAGTCGCCACTGAAGCGCCGCTCGCGGCACCACACCGCCCAGCAGATCCGTACCAGCTTGTTGGCCAGCGCCACGGCGGCCTTGTTGTGGCCGATCCGTGCTGCCGTCTCCACCACCTCAATCCTCGGACTCCAGCCCTTGCCGCGAATCGGCCGAGAAGTAGCGCAGGCGGTACAGCCGCCAGGACAGCGTGTCGCCGCCGCGGCAGAAGCCGTAGCGAAAGGTATCGGGCAGGGCCGGCAGGTCGTAGCGCAGGTCGGTGAACCAGATGCAGGTTTCGTCGCCGCGATCGATCCGCGACAGCGCCGGAAAGATCGCGAAGCGGCGGTAGGAGGCGAAGCGGGGGTCGTGCCAGCGCGCCTGCATCTGCTCCTGCAGGGCGGCGTCCGCGCCGTAGCGATGGCGCAGCTGCCAGGCCAGCCGCTCCGACGGCCGATAGGCCCAGGCAAGCTCGCCCAGCGGCCCCGGGATCGGCAGCGCTCCCCCGCCAGCGTCGAGCTTCAGATGGGCCTGGTGATAACGGTCGCCATCGACCACCAGCAGTTTCCAGTTGAAGGGCGACAGCGGCTGGGCCAGCGCCACCACCCGCGCCGGTGCGATGCCATTGGCCTGTGCCCACTGGCGGGCGATCTCGTTGGCACGCTGCTGCTGCAGCGTCTGCTCGCCCGCATACAGCGCGAGCAGCGCGATGCCCGCGACGGCGGGCCAGCGCTTGCGCAGCCTCAGGCTGGCGACCAGCGCGCCCAGGGCGATCAGCAGGAAAAGCGGGTCCACCAGGAACAGGCTGCCGATCCAGAAGCGCTCCTTGCTGATCGGATGGAATAGCGCGGTGCCGTAGGCGGTCATCAGGTCGAGCGAGATGTGCGAGGCAAGGCCGACGGCGGCGAAAGCACAGGCGGGCAGGAAGGCCGCCTGGCGCTTACCCGCCAGCGCGAACGCGCCACCGATCAGCGCGGCCCACAGCGGCAGCAGGATGAGCGAATGCGTCGGGCCCTGGTGCCAGTCGGCGAGAAATCGCAGCGGATCGACGAGGAAGCCGATGAAGTCGATATCGGGGAAGATCGCCGCGATGGAGCAGAACGCCAGGCGCTGCCGTGGCTGCAGCCCGGTGCAGCGCGCCGGGGCGGCTTGCGCCAGCGTGGCGCCCAGCAGCGCGTGGGCGAGCGCGTCCATCGCTCAGCCGCCGCCGTCGGCCCCGCTGCCGGTGCTGCCTGTCGACGGCCCCGTCCGGCGTGCCGGCGGTCCGGCGCGGTCCATCCCACCGAGCCAGCCGGCCACCCACTCGGCCCGGGCGAGCAGCCGGTCGAGCAGGTTGCGACTGCGGCTGGCGCCGGGGCTGTCGTCCCGCAGCCAGCAGGCGAAGGTCGCCAGGTAGATGGCGGTGAGCGCCGCTTCCTCGCATTCACGCCGCCAGCCGGTTGCCGGCAGCAGGGCCGCTTCGCGGATCCATTGCACCGTGCGGCTGACCCGCAGCACGCCCTGGATCTGGAGATGCAGGTGCTCGGGCTGCAGCTTGTAGCGCAGCATCTCGGCGGCCAGCCGGCGATGCGGGGCCAGCACGTCCAGCCAGCTGAAGATCGCGCGCTGCAGGCGTTCGCGTGGGCTGAGGAGCTGCCAGCCCGGCGCCTCCGGCGCGGCCAGCAAGGCGGCATCGGCCCGCTCGAACCAGGCTTCGGCGATCGCGTCTTTGCCGGCGAAGTGCAGGGCGATGTCGGCCAGGCCGATGTCCAGTCGCGCCGCGAGTTCGTGGATATGAAAACCGTCCCAGCCGCGCTCTTCGCCGAGGCTCAGCGCGGTGTCGATGATCCTGCATCTGTGCTCGGCCTGGCCGAGGACGCCGGGGGCAGCCACTTCGCTCATCGCATGGTCTCCTCTACAAGGGTGCCGAACAGCCTCCTGGAAGCGTAGATGCGCTGGCGTCCCCGCGGGACGCCACCCGGCGGAGGGCCGCTCGAAGCGCTTGGGCACACGCGCCCTTACCGACAGCCAGTACAACCGCCAGCCCTCTTCTGGTGGCCGCTCACATCTTCGCCGGCCTGATCGAGCTGTACAGTGAGCTTGTTGCGGACAAAAAAAACCGCTCATCGCAAATGCGGGAGCGGCTAAAGGGTGACACTTCAGTATTCCATTCGTTACATGTACAGCACGACCAGATCGTTGATCACCGCCGGGCGCTCGCTGCCGACCACGTGGATGTTCAGCTCCAGGGTCAGCTGGGTGCCGCGCTTGCCGATCTCCACGGCCTTGACCCGGCCGCGAGCGTGGATGCGCGAACCGGCCGGCACCGGGCTGGGGAAGCGCAGGCGGTCGGAGCCGTAGTTGACCATGTTGGTGAAGCCGACGATCTCGTAGTCGAACGGCACCTTGAGCCGCGACATCAGCACCTGGACCAGCGCACCATGGGCGATGGTGCCGCCGAACGGGCCTTGCTTGCGGGCGCGCTCCGGGTCGATGTGGATCCAGTAGTCGTCGCCGGACAGCTTGGCGAATTCGTCGATCAGCGCCTGATCAACGACGAACTGGTTGCTCCAGGCGGTGAACTGCTCGCTGACCAGCGCGTGCAGCGCTTCGGCATCGTCGACGCGGATCTGCCGGCGCGGCGCCTGTTCCTCAGCTTGCTCCACCACCTCCGGCTCGTCGAAGCGGCGCGGAGCCACCTGCTTGTCGAGGCCGGTAAAGCGCAGCAGGGTGTCGCCCTCGGCGTTGACGGTGTCGAACACCGGCTTGAGGCGCATGCCGACCTTGATCTCGCTTTCCTCAAGGCCGACCAGGGTGGTGTTGATCCGCACGCCCTCATCCAGCTCGACCACGGCGAGCTTCTGCGGCGCCTCGTCGGCGAAGTCCGGCAGGGTGGGGATGCGCGCCACGGTGAAGCTGTACAGCGTGCCGCTGCCGGAAACGTCCTGCCACTTGAGGTCGTGGGAGTAGCAGCGGTCGCAGTGGCGGCGCGGGTAGAAGATCCAGCGGCCGCAGGCCTGGCACTGCGGGATGGTCAGGCGCTGCTCTTTCAGGCCTGCCCAGAACGGCGCCGAAATTTCCGTCGGCACGGGCATCGGTTTGTTGGTCGACATCTGGCTCATGCTCCCTGAAGAATCAGTGCGCCCTGCTCGCTCATCACGCCGCCGGTACCGGAGACGTAGACGTTGTCGCAGCGTGACAGCTGGCGGTCGCCGGCGCGGCCGGCGATCTGGTGGAAGGCCTCGACCACCTGCGACATGCCGCCGGCCGAGCCGGCCTGGCCGAAGCTGAGCTGGCCGCCGTGGGTGTTCATCGGGAAGTTGCCGCGCCAGGTCAGGTCGTTGTCGCGCACGAAGCGCATGCCCTCGCCCTTGGGCACGAAGCCGGCGTCCTCCAGGGTCAGCAGCACGGTGATGGTGTAGCAGTCGTAGATCTGCGCCGCGTGCATGTCGGACGGCTTGAGCCCGGCCATGGCAAAGGCACGCTCGGAGGCCGGACCGATCGGGGTGCGGGTCATCTCCTCGGCATAGGTCGGCGACTTGAAGGACAGGTGCTCGCCAAAGCCGGTGACCACCGCGCCGCGGTTGCGCGCACGGGCGGCGACCTCCTTGGAGGCGACGATCAGCGCCGCGCCGCCAGCGACCGGCATGACGATCTCCAGCACATGCAGCGGGTCGGCGACCTTCTTGCTGGCCAGCACCTGCTCCACGGTGAGTGGCTGGCCGTAGAACATCGCCTCGGGGTTGAACTGGGCGTTGAAGCGCTGATCGACGGCGATCTTCGCCATCGCCGCAGCGTCGTAGCCATATTGGGCGGCGTAGCGCTGGGCGATCATCGCGTAGCCGGTGTTCTGGCCCATGTGCCCATAGGGCAGGTCGAACTCCGCCTCGGGCGCACCGAAGGCGGTGCTGTGGCCGCCGAAACGCATGGCGCGCGCCATCCAGCTCGGGTCCTCGTCGGGGCCGAAGGGCGCCATGCGCGCCGGCAGCACGCAGAGCACCGCCTGGCACAGGCCCAGCTCGATGGCGGCGGCGGCGCGCCAGACCATGGCCACCGAAGTACAGCCGCCGAGGTCGACCACCTCGGCGAAGTTGAGCTTCATGCCCAGGTATTCGGCGGCCATCGCCGGGACGAACACCGAGGCCTCGTGGAACTGCGGGCCGTTGATCACCAGGCCGTCGAGATCCTCGGCGCGCAGCCCGGCGTCAGCCAGGGCGCGCGCGGCCAGGTCGGCCACCTGCTCCAGATGGAACATGCGCGGCGCGGTGGCGTACTTCTCCGGTTTGTACTGGGCCGCCCCGACGATAGCGGCGTTGCCTTTGAGTCCCATGGTTGTCTCCACTGGCGTAGGACGTGACTGCAGCCACTATGCCGCAGTCGCGCCCGGCGCGAATCGTTCAAATCGAGTAGACCGGTCCCCTGCAGGGGCGAATTCATTCGCCTTGGTGGGGCATTCTGGCGAATGAATTCGCCCCTACAGTTCGCAAGCCAGTCATGCAATTGCCCTGATCGGACAGGCCGGGCAGCAGATGCCGCCCGGCGCAGCCTGGTCAGAACGAGTATTTGGCGGACAGGGTGGCATAGTCCCGGTCGGCCAACTGGCGGCGGATCGGGTCGGCCTCGCCGAGGAAGGCGTTGTAGGCCAGTGCCACTTCCAGGTTGCCCATGTACTTGAAGGTGGTGCCGACGGTCATGCGGCGGTCGCCCTGGGCGCCGGAGATGGTGCCGGACATCGGCGTGGCGCCTTCGACGACGTGGGAGAAGCGCACCGGCACGTCCAGATCCCAGCCGGTGAACACGCCGGGGTAGTTGAACACGCCGACCAGCGAGTAGGCGGTGGCGGTCTTGCTCTTCCACGCCGAGGTGGTCTTGAAGCTGTAGTCGTCGGCACCGTTGAGGTTGTCGACGTCGTCGACCCGCACATGCACCACCTCGCCCATGAAGGTGGTCTGGCTGGCCCACGGGCGGTCGCCGAGGATGCGCATGAACGACAGCTGCATCTGCTGGCCCTGACCCGTGGTCGGTGCGAAAGTCCCACGCGCCTTGTTGGTGAGTACGTTCACCGGAGCGCCATCGCGGTACGACCACTCGCCGCCGACCTGGGTGTCGCCGATCTTGGTGGAGAAGCTCACGCCGGTGAGGTGGATATCCTCGAAGTAGTTGACCTCGTAGCCCCGCGGGATTCGCGGGTTGGTGATGCCGGGGAGGATGCCAACCCCGGACGGGTTGCGGTCGTGGTAGTTGATGCGAAACAGCGACAGCTCGAGATCTGCGGTCGGCCGGTAGCGCATCTGCACGCCCCACTGGCCGCTGTCGCGCGGTTCGTTGGTATCCAGGTAGGGAATCCTCATCGGGCCGGCAAGCAGCATCTCGCGGCCCGGACCGGTGACGTCGCTGGTCGACATGTAGCTGCCCGCCGGCGCCAGCTCGTTGCCTGCCCACTCGTACTGCACGTAGGCGCCCAGGCTGAACGACTCGTTGAGGCTCCACTGGCCGGACACCTGGCCAATGGGGAGCAGCACTTCCTTGGCCTCGATGCCCGGCAGCGAGGCCTTGACCACGTCGACCGGCGACTGGGCACCGGACACACCTGGGAAGATCAGGCTCTCGCCCCAGGACACCACATGCTCGCCCGCCTTGACGTCGATGCTCTGCCCACCCTCGGTACGCCAGCCGCTGAACACGTAGGCATCGAGAATGCGGCTGCGCCCACCACTGAAGCGCCGCGCATCGTTGGTGAACTCGTCGAACTCGCCGGTCTTGTTGACCCGCCCGGGGGCGTCGTTGTCGTTGGAGTTGTGGTAGACGTCGTCGTAGAAGGTGCTGGCACGCAGTACCGCGCCATAGTTGTCCTTGCGCAGGATCAACTCGGCCAGCGCGCCGAGGCGGTTGGTCACCAGGCTGCCCTTGTCGAAGTTGCGGTCGCCGTCGTCCATGTTGAGGGTCAGCGGGCCGTCAATCAGCGCCTTGTCCTGATCCTCCATGCGCACGCCCATGCCGTAGCTGGTGGTGAGCGTCCAGTCGAGGGTCGCGCCGTTGTCGAACTCGATGGTCTCGCCAGCATGGGCGGCGCCGCTGGCCATGGCCACCGCGGCGGCCAGGCCGAGGAGCGGGAAGCGCTGGGCTACCAGACTCTTGCAACGAAGATTGTTGTTATTGTGCATGCTGCTTTTTCTCCTAATGAAGGCCAACCGGCCGCATCGAGTTTCCGGGCGGTGCCTGCGAATGTTCGTCGTCAAAAAGGACTAGAAAGCTCGCCGAGCATGTCTTCGGGCCGGGCGCGTCGGTAGCGGTGCACGCCCGCCTGCTCCTCGCGCACCAGCAATCTCTCGGTGATCAGGTAGTTGATGTGGGCCAGCGTCTCGCCGATGGCCATCAGCTCGTCGAAGCGACTCTTCAGGCGCGGGAACAGCTCGACCATCAGCTCGGCCGCCGTGCACGGCTGCGCGCAGCGCTCCAGCGCCAGGTCGAGGTGCCGGCGGTGGTGCTCGCGCAGCTGCCCCAGGCGCGTGTGCAGGCCGTGGAACGGCCGCTCATGGGCCGGTAGCACCAGCACGCTGTCGGGCAGCTCGCCAAGGCGCTCGATGGACTCCAGCCAGTCGCGCAAGGGATCGCCGTCCGGCTCGGTCACGCCGACACCGACCGTCGGGGTGATACGCGGCAGCACCTGATCGCCGGAGATCAGCAGACCGTCCTCAGCGCAGTACAGGCAGGCGTGCTCGGGCGAGTGACCGCGGCCGATAACCACCTGCCAGCGCCGCCCGCCGATGGACAGCACGCCGCCCTCCTTCAGGCGGCGGAAGGCGAGCGGCGGCGTCGGCCGGAAATGCTCCTGGCGGATCATCGGCAGGAAGGCGGTCGAATCCTCTTCGCTCAGCCCGGCCTGGCGGTAGAACTGGTGGAAAGCCCAGTCCGGCTCGTCGCTGCGCGGCGGCGCGACGTGGATCGCCTGGTACTCGGCGTGGGTCATGTACACCGGGCAGCGGAAGCGCTCGGCCAGCCAGCCGAGCAGCCCGCTGTGGTCGTAGTGGAAGTGGGTGCAGACCAGCGCCAGCAGCGGACGGCCCTCCAGCACGCCGCCCAGCACCTCCTCCCACACCGCGCGGCTCTGCTCGGTGCACAGGCCACTGTCCACCGCCACCCAGCCATCGCCGTGGCGCAGCAGGTAGAGGTTGATATGGTCGAGGCCGAACGGCAGCGGCATGCGCAGCCACAGCACACCGGGCGCCACCTCCAGCGTCTGCCCGGCGGCCGGCGGCGCCACCCAGGGGAAGCGCAGGCCGGCCTTGAGCTCGTGGCCGTTGTGGTCGAGATCAGCCATGGGAGGCACCGAACGGCGCCAGGCCGATGGATGCCAGCGCTTCGGCCGAGTACGGTCGGTAGGTGCCGGAGGCATCGTCGCGCACATACAGCGGGTCGTCGAACGCCGTCGGGTCGTAGCCCTGGCGCTGCAGATCGACCTTGCGCAGCTTGAAGGTGCTGGTCAGGTCGGCGGCTGGCGACACGCGCACGAACACCGGCGCGGCGTAGCGCGGCAGGCGTTGCTCGGTCAGCGCGTAGAAGCTGTCCGCATCGAACTGCTGACCGTCCTGCATCAGCACCGCGGCCATGCCGGCGCGGCCCTCCTGGCCCGGCACCTGCACGCCGTAGATGTTGATCAGCTCCAGGCCCGGATAGTCGGCCAGGGCGTCGGCCACCTCCAGGGTCGAGACGTTCTCGCTCTTCCAGCGGAAGGTGTCGCCGATGCGGTCGACGAAGTAGAAGTAGCCGTCCTCGTCGTAGCGCAGCAGGTCGCCCGAGCTCCAGTAGGCGTCGCCCTTCTGGAACACGTCGCGGAGGATCTTCTTCTCGGTGGCCTCGGCCGAGGTGTAGCCCTCGAAACGGCCGCCGCCGATGTCCGGGTGGTCAACGATATAGCCGATGGCCTCGCCCACCTCGCCCGGCTGGCACAGCAGGTAGAAGCCGTTGGCGTCACGCGGGTGCGACTCGCTCTCCACGTCGAAGCGCACCAGGCGGAAGTTGGTCTTCTCCCAGTAGGGCACGCGGCCGCAGGAACCGATGCGGTTGTCGAGGTTGATCAGGTTGGTGTTGGCCTCGGTCGAGCCCCAGCCCTCGAAGATCTGCACCGCGCCGAAGCGCTCGACCCAGCGCTGCCAGGACTCCGGCGACAGGCCGGCGCCCAGCATGGCGCGCAGACTGTGCTCGCGGTCGCGCTGGTCCTCGGGCAGGTTGAGCAGGTAGCGGCAGATTTCACCGATGTACTGGCAGATGGTGATGCCGTTGTTGCGCACGTCGTTCCAGAACTCGCGCACGCTGAAGCGCCGGCGCAGCACGATGGCGGCGCCGGCCTTGAGCGCGGTGGAGGTCACCGAGGTGGCGGCAGCACCGTGATAGAGCGGCAGGCAGCAGTAGAAGACGTCGTCCGGGGTGGCCTCGAGGGTCTCCACCATCACGTCGCCCGAGCTCATCCAGCGCATATGGCTGTAGCGCGCCGCCTTGGGCAGGCCCGTGGTGCCGGAGGTGAAGATCAGCAGGCTCGGCGTCTCGGCGGTGATGCCTTCGCGCAGGCTGCGCGGCGGCGCCTGGCGCGAGGCGCTCGCCACCTCGGCGGCGAAGCCTTCGTCGGCCAGCGCGCGCAGTTCGGCTGCGGCCGGCTTCTCGGTGTCCGGCACCAGCCATAGCGGCACATTGGGCAGGCCTTCGGTGGCGGCGAAGTTGGCCAGGCACTCCTCGCCGGCCAGCACGGCGCGCGCGCCGGTGCTCTCCAGGGCGTGGGCCAGCGGCTTGCCGCTGACGTGGGTGTTGAGCGGCGCCACCACCACGCCGAGCTTGACCAGGCCGAACCAGGCGAAGAAGAACTCCGGGCGGTTCTCCATAGCCAGCGCGCACACATCGCCAGCCTTGAGGCCGCGGGCCAGGGCGGCGTGCGCCACCTGGTTGGCGCGCGCGTCCACCTCGGCGTAACTGTAGCGCTCGCCGCCGTAGATCAGCATGGTCTGCGTGGCCAGGCGTTGTGCCTGCTGCTCGAGGCGGTCGGCGATGGTGTAGAGGTCGCGCGGCTTGACCAGCGCGCTGGCCGCGGCGCGGCGGTCGAGGCGCGCCTGGGTGACCTCGCGCGGCACCGGGGCGGCGTCCAGCGCGGCCATGGTCTGCGCATCAATGCGATCGTTCATGTCGTTTCCCCTGAATGGATTCGCGGCTCGCCCGGCTCACTGCGCCGGCACCGGCCAGCGCGGGTAGTCGAGGTAGCCACGCGGTCCCGCGGTGTACAGCGAGCCGCGGTCGAAGCCGGCCAGCGGCGCGTTGGCGCGCAGGCGCTCGGCGAGGTCCGGGTTGCCGATGTAGTGGCGGGCGAAGGACACCGCCTCGCCCTGCCCGGCCTCGATGGCCTGACGCGCCGACTGGCCGTCGAAGCCGTCGTTGAGGATCAGCGCGCCGGGGAATTTCTCGCGGGCCAGGGCGAAGGCGTCCAGGCCGGCGACCGGCGAACGCATCACGTGCAGGAAGGCCAGCCCCAGCGGGGCGATGGCGTCGAGCAGCGCCGCCGCGGTGGCGGCCGGATCTGAGTCCTCGCTGTCGTTGTAGGGGTTGCCGGGGCAGATGCGCAGGCCGACCCGGCCCGGGCCGATGGCCTCGGCCATGGCGGCGAGCACCTCGGCGGGGAAGCGCACGCGGTTTTCCACGCTGCCGCCGTACTGGTCGCTGCGCCGGTTGCTGCCCTCGGCCATGAACTGCATCGGCAGGTAGCCGCTGGTGCAGTGCAGCTCGACGCCGTCGAAGCCGGCGGCGCGGGCGTTGCGCGCGGCCTGAGCGAACTCGGCGATCACGTCCTGAACCTCGGCGGTGCTCAGCTCGTGCGGCTCATCGGTGTCGACCATGCCGGCGGCGTCGCTGTACAGCTGGGTGCGCGCGCGCAGCGCCGAGGGCGCCACGATCGGCGCGCCGGCCGGCTTGTTGTGGTGACTGGAGACCCGGCCGACGTGCATCAGCTGCAGGACGATGCGTCCACCGGCGGCGTGCACCGCCTGGGTGACGCCGCGCCAGGCGGCGATCTGCGCGGCGCTGTAGATGCCCGGGGTGCGGCAGTAGCCGAGGCCGGCGGCCGAGGGCGCGGTGCCCTCGGCGACGATCAGGCCGGCGCCGGCGCGCTGGGCGTAGTACTCGACCATGTCGAGGGTCGGCATGCCGTCGGCGCCAGCGCGGCTGCGCGTCATCGGCGCCATCACCACGCGGTTGGCCAGTTCGATGTCGCCGAGGCGAAGGGGTTGGAACAGCGGATTCATGGTCAGCTCCTCAGCGCACGCGGATCTTGGGCGCGCCGGCACCGCGGCGCAGGGTGGCGAGGAAACCTTCCAGCGGCGCCGGCTCGGCCACTTCGGGCAGCACTTCCTTGTCCGGGCGCGCGGCCCAGAACTCGGTCCAGGAGGGGAACAGGTCGTGGAAGGTGCCGTGATAGGGCTCGCGACCGGGCCAGCGCATCTTGCGCTCGCCGATCGGCGGCTTGTTCAGGTCGGTGGCGTACCAGTAGCAGGGCAGGCGGCGGCGGAAGTACCAGCACCCGTCGATGCGCTGGTAGTCGTCCCAATAGAGCATCTGCATGATCACCCACTCGGGGCCGGTCTCGTGCTCGTTCTTCGAATACACCACGCCGGTGGCGTGGTCGGCGTCGACGAACTCGATGATGTGCTGGCCGAGGTGGTGCGAGGTGCCGTCGAACTGGTTGCGCAGGGTGTCGTCGAGCCAGCTCTTGAGGTGAGCGCGGCCGACCTTGTCGCGGCCGACGCGGATGTCCGGGGCAAACAGGTTGACGTGGGAGTCGAGGTCGCGCATGTCCAGCGACAGCGAATACTTGCCGGCCAGCTGGCGGATTTCCTCGATGGACTCGAGGCGGTCCAGGCGCGCGGCCAGGCTATTGTTGTTGTCCATTCGGATTGCCCTTGCTACGGGTGATTCGGCCCCGCGCGGGCGATGGCGCCGCGCGCGGGGGTGGCGCGTGGCGTTACTCGAGTACGGTGTAGAGGTCCGAGCTGCGCCCGCCGTCCACGGTCAGGCTGGCGCCGGTGACGTAGGAGGCTTCGTCGGAGGCCAGGAACAGGATGGCGTTGGCCAGCTCCACCGGCTCGCCGACCCGGCGCATCGGGATCAGCTTCTCGGTGTTGGCGCGGCCCTTGTCGTCGGCCAGCATGCCGGCGGTGGCCGGGGTGGCGACCACGCCGGGGATCACCACGTTGCAGCGGATGTTGGCGGCGGCGCCCTCGGAGGCGGCGGCGCGGCTGAAGTTGATCACCGCGGCCTTGGCCGCCGAGTAGCCGGCCATCCAGGCGGTGCCGAACAGGCCGCAGATCGACGCCAGGTTGACGATGGAGCCGCCGCCCTGCTGCTGCATCAGGCGCATCGCGGTGCGGGTGCCCCAGAAGGTGCCGTCCACGGTGGTGGAGAAGTTGCCGTGCCAGGTCGCGGTGTCGGTGCCGGTGATGGCGCCCCAGCTGTAGGCCATGGCGTTGTTGACCAGGATGTCCAGGCGACCGTGGCGCTGGGCCGCCGCCTCGATGGCGGCGACGAAGCTCTGCTCGTCGCTGACGTCGGCGACCACGCATTCGGCATTGCCGCCCTTGTCGCGGATGGCGGCGACCACTGCTTCCAGTGGCTCGGCGCGCCGGCCGCAGATGACCACGATGGCGCCCTCCTCGGCGAAGCGGTGGGCGGTGGCCTCACCGATGCCCGAGCTGCCGCCGGTGATGAAGGCGACCTTGCCTGCAAGACGTGCTGTCATCGTTCTCCCCTCCTCAGATGAAGGCCATGCCGCCGTTGACGGCGATGTTCTGGCCGGTGATGAAGCTGGCGTCGTCGCTGGCCAGGAAGGCGGCGACCTTGGCGATCTCGTCCGGCTCGCACATGCGGCCGAGCGGGATGGCCTTGACCATGCTCTGCATCCAGTCGTCGGGGATGCCGGCCATCATCGGGGTATTGGTCGGGCCGGGAACGATGGTGTTGACGCGGATCTGGCTGGCGGCCAGTTCGCGGGCCAGGCTGCGGGTCAGGCCCATCACGCCGGCCTTGGCGGCGCAGTAGTGGCTCGGACCCTCGCCGGAGATGGCGGCGGTGCTCGACAGGTTGACGATCACCCCGCCCTCGCCGCGCTGGTGCATCAGGCGCGCGGCCTCGCGGCTGCACAGGAACACGCCGGTGAGGTTGACGCCGATAACACGCAGCCAGTTCTCGTCGGGGGTATCGAGGAAAGCGTCGACCGAGCCGATGCCGGCGTTGTTGACCAGCACGTCGAGACGGCCGAAGCGCTCGACCACGGCCGCCATGGCCGCGGCCACCGAGGCGCTGTCAGCCACGTTGCAGGCCAGCGCCAGGGCGCTGCCGCCGGCCAGCCCTTCGATGGTCTCGCGCGCGGCCTCCAGGTTGATGTCCGCCGCCACTACCACAGCGCCCTCTGCGGCGAAGCGGCGCACCATCGCGCGCCCCATACCCTGCCCCGCTCCGGTGACGAAGGCCACCTTGTTCACCAGCTTCATGTGCGTTCTCCCGCAAGCGAATGTTCCATCGCGGCGGGGAAAGTCCCGCAGCGACCACGGGACTCATGATTGGCGGCAGGTGGGGGAAGAACATCGTCCGATTTGACGATGCCCGTGACAGGGGGCAAAGCGGAGCCTCTTGCTCAACTTCTACAGAAGAACAACAAGAGGACCTGCCCGTGAACTCACCTGCGCGTGTCACCTGGCGTAGCCACTACGCCCTGGCGGTGCTGACCGTCATCTACGTGTTCAACTACATCGACCGGCAGCTGATGGCGATCCTCATCGAGCCGGTGAAGGCCGAGTTCGCCATCTCCGATACCCAGGTCGGCCTGCTCTCCGGGCTGACCTTCGCGGTGTTCTACACCCTGTTCGGCTTCCCCCTCGGCCGGCTGTCCGACCGCATCGGCCGCAAGCCGGTGATCGCCCTGGCGTGCATCGCCTGGAGCGCGATGACCATGCTCTGCGGCCTGGCCGGCAGCTTCCTGTTCCTGCTGCTGGCGCGCATCGGCGTAGCCATCGGCGAGGCCGGCGGCACCGCGCCGTCGATGGCGATGGTCTCCGACCTCTACCCGCCCCAGCGGCGCTCCACCGCCCTGTCGGTGCTGATGCTCGGCTCCAGCCTGGGCGCCGTCTTCGGCCTCGGCCTCGGCGGCTGGATCGCCCATCACTACGGCTGGCGCACCGCCTTCGTGGTGATCGGCGCCCCCGGCATCTTCCTCGGCCTGCTGCTGTGGGCCACGGTACGTGCGCCCAAACCCGCCGCACCGACGACGGCCAGCCTGGCCCAAGCCCAGGAAAGCTGGCAGCAGACCCTCGGCATCCTGCTGGCCACTCCAGCCTTCGTCTGGATCGTGCTGACCGGCGCGGTCGCGGCCATCGCCGGCTACGCCATCGGCACCTGGGCGCCGAGCTTCCTGATCCGCTCCCACGGCCTGTCGCTGCAGGAGGCCGGCATCCTGGTCGGCGTGGTCGGCGGCACCTGCTCGGCCATCGGCACCCTCACCTGCGGCTGGTTCACCGACCGCATGGTGCGCCGCGACTGCGGCTGGCAGATCGGCGTGCCGCTGCTCGGCACCCTGATCAGCATCCCCTTCGGCCTGGCCTGCTTCATGTGGCCGCAGGGCGTGGCCTTCACCGCCTTCGGCATCGGCGTGCCGATGGCCTTCCTGTTCTACATCCCCTTCGGCTTCTTCGGCACCTGGTGGGCGCCCCCCTGCCTGGGCGCGATCAGCCACCTGTTCCCGGCCACCCGCCTGGCCCAGGCCACGGCGATCTTCATGATGGGCATGGGCCTGCTCGGCGTCGGCCTCGGCCCGCTGGTCACCGGCATGCTCAGCGACTACTTCACCCCCATCGCCGGCAGTGCGGCGCTGCGCTACTCGCTGGCCGCCTCGATGTCCCTGCTGGTGCTGGCTGCGCTGTTCCTGACCCTGGCCCTGCCGCGCTATCGCCGGCAACTGCGCGGCCAGTCCGCGCTGCCGAACGCCGCCCCCGGCGCCTCCCCTGCTACCGCCTGACCCGGAGATAACCCATGTCCGCACAAGACCTTCCGCTGCCCCTCGGCCACTTCGCCACCCTGCCCGACGGCCTGCGCCTGCACTACCTTGACGAGGGCCAGGGCCCGGTGGTGCTCTGGCTGCACGGCAGCGGCCCGGGCGCCAGCGGCTACAGCAACTTCAAGGCCAACTACCCGGTGTTCGCCGCTGCCGGCTACCGCAACATCGTCCTCGACCTGCCCGGCTTCGGTCGCTCGGACAAGCCCGAGGACACCGAATACTGCCTGGACTTCTTCGTCACCGCGCTGAACGCCTTCCTCGCCGTCGTCGGCATCGCGCGCTGCACCCTGGTCGGCAACTCGCTGGGCGGCGCCATCGCCCTCGGCCAGGCGCTGGCCCACCCGGCCACCGTCGAGAAGCTGATCCTCATGGCCCCCGGCGGCCTCGAGGAGCGCGAGACCTACTTCCAGATGGAAGGCATCCAGCGCATGGTCGAGGTGTACGGCAAGGGGCCGATGGGCGTCGAAGAGATGCGCCAGGTGATGACCCTGCAACTGTTCGACCCGGCGCTGCTCGACGACACCCTGCTCGCCGAGCGCGCCGCGGTGGCCGCCACCCAGCCGCGCAGCCTGTTCGCCGGCATGCGCGTGGCCAACATGACCGAACGCCTCGGCGAGCTGACCTGCCCGGTGCTGGCCTTCTGGGGTACGGTCGACCGCTTCAACCCGGTCGGCGGCGCGCTCAAGCTGCTCGACAACGCCCCGCAGGCGCGCTGCGTGCTGCTCAACCGCTGCGGCCACTGGGTGCAGGTCGAGCACACCGAGCTGTTCAACCGCAGCTGCCTGGACTTCCTCGCCGAAGCCTGAACAATCAAGTTGGGGGCGGCGCCGCCGCCACCAGCCAGCAAGGGACGATTTTCATGACCAGCTTCAACCACCTGCTCGCTCCCGGGCGCATCGGCACGCTCGAACTGCGCAACCGCATCGTCATGGCGCCGATGGGCTCCAACTTCGCCGAGGCCGACGGCCACTGCGGCGAACGCATCCAGGCCTATTACGAGGCGCGCGCCGCTGGCGGCGCCGGCCTGTTGATCATGGGCGTGTGCTCCATCGCCTATCCGCAAGGCACCGCCGAGCCCTACCAGGTCGGCGTGTCCAGCGACGACTTCCTGCCCGGCCTGACCGCCCTGGCCAGCCGCGTGCACAAGCACGGCGCCAAGGTCGCCATGCAGCTGCAGCATGCCGGCAAGGTCGCCGTGCGCGACATGGCCGAGGGCCGGCCAATCTGGGTGCCGTCGATCCCGCCGGCACTCAACACCAACATGATGGCGGCGCTGACCCGCGAGGAACTCAGCACCTTCGTCAGCTCCAGCAAGCGCCGCGAAGGCGGCGCGCAGATCCGCGTGATGGACAAGGCCGACATCGCGCAGATGGTCGTGTGGTTCGCCGCCGCCGCCGAACGCGCCCAGCGTGCCGGCTTCGACGGCGTGGAGATCCACGCCGCGCACAACTACATCATCGCCGGCTTCCTCTCCGCCTATTACAACCAGCGCGACGACGAATACGGCGGCCCGCTGGAGAACCGCGCGCGCCTGCTGATGGAGGTGCTCGCCGCGGTGCGCGCGCGGGTCGGCGCCGACTTCCCGGTGTGGCTGCGCCTGGACGCCTACGAGCTGCGCACCCCCGGCGGCATCACCCTGGAGGACGCCAAGACCGTGGCGGTGATGGCCGAAGGCGCCGGCGCCGACGCGGTCAGCGTGTCCGCCTACGCCGCGGTCACCGAGGGCGTGGCCTTCACCGAGGCACCGCTGGTCCAGCAGCCGGGTGGCTACCTGGAGTGGGCGGCGGCGATCCGCAAGGAAATCGCCATCCCGGTGATCGCCGTCGGCCGCGTCGAGCCCGAGGTCGGCGACCAGGGCATAGCCAAGGGTCAGTACGACTTCGTCGCCATGGGCCGCAAGCTGCTGGCCGACCCCGAGCTGCCCAACAAGCTGAGCGCCGGTCGCCCGCAGGACGTCCGCCCGTGCATCTACTGCTACGTCTGCGTTAGCCAGATCTTCATCAACCAGCGGGTCAAGTGCGCGGTCAACCCGCGCACCGGCCATGAGGCGGACATCGTCATCAGTCCGGCCGCCACGCCGCGCCATGTGGTGGTGGTCGGCGGCGGCCCGGCCGGCATGGAGGCAGCGCGGGTCGCCGCCCAGCGCGGCCATCGGGTGACCCTGCTGGAGCGCAGCGACCGCCTCGGCGGCACGCTGTTCTTCGCCGCCCTCGCCTACGCCGAGAACGGCCGCCTGCTCGACCACCTGGTGGAGCAGGTGCGCAGCCTGCCGATCGAGGTGCGCTACAACAGCCCGGCCACCCCGCAACTGCTGCGCGAGCTGGGCGCCGAGACGGTGCTGGTCGCCACCGGCGCACGGCGCGCCGCGCCGGCCATCCCCGGCGCCGAGCAGAATCATGTATGGAGCGGCGACGAGCTGCGCCGCCTGCTCACTGGCGACCGCGCCGAGGAGATCGCCAAGCGCAAGCTGTCGCTGACCCAGCGCACCCTGATGAAGGCCGGCAGCCTGGTCGGCGTCACCGACAGCACCGCCGCCATGCAGAAGCTCTCCCACGTGTGGATGCCGCTGGGCAAGCGCGTGGTGATCGTCGGCGGCGGCCTGGTCGGCCTGGAGCTGGCCGAGTTCCTCATCGAGCGCGGCCGCGAGGTCTGCGTGCTGGAAAGCGGGCCGAGCCTCGGCCGCGAGCTGGCCATCGTGCGCCGCTGGCGGGTGCTGCACGGCCTGCAGGAGCACCAGGCGCAACTGCTCACCGGCGTCGAGGTCCAATCCATCGGTCGCAACAAGGTCAGCTATGTCAGCGCCGAGGGCGTCACCGTAGAGGTTGCGGCCGACTCGGTGGTCCTCGCCATCGGCGCCGAACCGGACGACAGCCTGGCCCGCGAGCTGGCCGCCGCCGGCCTGCCCGTCAGCAGCATCGGCGACTGTGAGCAGATCGGCTACATCGAAGGCGCCATGGCCTCGGGCCTGCGCGCCGGCTGCGCGGTCTGAGCCAGAGGACGCTGCGGGGCCTCCCACAGCGTCCTCTTCACTTCACCAATCGCATGAATGTTCGCTCCTACGGACCGGGAACCTGCCTCATGCGCTTGCCCTGCCCAGGAAACCTGCCGATGAGCGACGCGACCCGCGCCATCCACAACCTGCTCTACCGCTACGCCGAAGCCATCGACGCCGGACGCCTCGACGAGGCCGCCGAACTGTTCCGTCACGCGCGCATCGAGGCCGGCGGCAACGGCACCTTGGACCACACCGGCCTGCTCGCCCTGTGGCAACGAATCATCATTCTCTATCCCTGCGGCACCCCGCGTACCCGCCACCTGATTTCCAACCCCATCGTCGACATCGACGAGGCCACCGGCACGGCGACTGCCCGCTCCTGCTACACGGTGTTCCAGGCCACCGAGCAACTGCCGCTGCAGGCCATCGCCAGCGGCCGCTACCTGGATCGCTTCGCGCGTATCGATGGGGAGTGGTGCTTCACTGAACGGGCGTATCGGCTGGATCTGGTCGGGGATATGAGCCGGCATCTGACCACGGTGAAGCACTGAACAACGGGGCTAAAGCAACCGGGAAGGCTCTCCCTCGCCTTCATCGATTGCTCGTCCCCCCAACCTCACGCCGGCCGCGCCTCCATCACCGCAATGCGCGCGGGGAGCTTTTCCAACAGGGCATCCACAGCGACCCTTGTTTTCAACGGCAGGTGGGGGGTATGTGGCCACAGGGCGTTGATCGGGAAGGTCATGCTTGGTTGCGCGGACAGCACTTCCTGCAACTCGCCGCGCAACAGGTACTCGCGAGCCAGCCAGTAGGGCAACCAGGCGATGCCGTGATCGGCAAGCGTGGCGTCGGCCACGGCACGGAGGTCGTCCATCAGCAGGCGGGCCTTGGGCTTGATCGACTGCAGCTGGCCGTTGACACGTACCTGCCAGTCGAGCAACCGGCCTTGGCGCATATACGCCACCGCATCGTGCTGATGCAGCTCCTCGATGCTTTTCGGCTCCCCGTGGCGCTGCAGGTAGGCCGGCGAAGCGCAGAACGCCATATCGTGCTCGCCCAACCAACGGGCCACCAGGTCGCGGGTGTCGGACAAGGCGCCATTGCGGATAGCCAGGTCGAAGCCTTCCTCGACCAGGTCCACCATGCGGTCGCTGAAGGACATCTCCAGGGTTAGCCCGGGATGCTGCTGCGCCAGTTCGATCAGGATTGGCGCTATGCACAAATGCCCAAAGAGCACCGGCATGGAAACCCGCAGGCGGCCGGTCACCTGCCATTTGCCGCTTTCCAGCAGCGCTTCTCCCGCACGGATTTCCTCGATCGCCCGCAGGCAGTGCTCAAGGAACAGGCCCCCCTCTTCGGTTAGGCTCAGGCTCCGCGTGGTGCGATGAAACAGTAGTACCCCCAGGCGTTGCTCCAGACGAGCGACTCTCTTGCCTACAGCGGAGCGGGTGATGTGCAAACTGGCGGCTGCCTCCGCGAAGCTGCCGGATTCCGCGACCGCGACAAAGATCTCGATGCCGTTCAGGGTATCTCGCATGAATCTGTATCCAATCAGGAACCAATCATAGGAAATACTATCGCCACTGAGGACAAAGAGGCGATGGTAGGCTTTATGCATTCAAACGACAGATTCACCAGGAGCGCATTGATGACCCAGGTTCTCGTCCTCAAGTCCAGCATCATGGGCAGCAACTCCCAGACCAACGCACTCATCGACAGTTTTCTGGCCGAACGCAGGGCTAGGGGGTGCGCCGATGAGGTGGTGGTGCGCGACTTGACCAGCCTCGATCTCCCAGTTCTCGACCACGAGCTATTCCAGGCACTGAGGGGCGCCGAGGATATGAGCGAACGTGCCCAGCGCGTGGTGGCCCTGTCCGATCAATTGATCGCCGAACTCCAGGCAAGCGATGTGCTGCTGATCGGTGCGCCCATGTACAACCTAAACGTGCCGACGCAGCTGAAGAACTGGTTCGATCTGGTAGCTCGTGCCCACGTTACCTTCCGGTATACCGAAACCCATCCGGTAGGTCTGGTCGAAGGCGTGAGCGCAGTGGTCTTCAGCTCCCGCGGTGGCGTGCATGTCGGCCAGCCCAGCGATGCGGTCACGCCTTACCTGCGGGCCGTGCTAGGCCTGATCGGCATTACTGAGGTGGACTTCATCTATGCCGAAGGGTTGGACTCGAAGCCTCACGGTGAAGCGAAAGGACTGGCCGACGCCCACGCACAAATCGTCAGACTGACCGCCTGAGCGCAGGTCGCCCCGTCACACCGATCACGCGTTCCGGATCCAAACGAGCCGAGTTGCTGCGCCGCATTTCCAAACGCAAGTGGCCTGCCGATGCGAGGATAGGTGCCGGGATCATCCTGGGCTGTGCGCAAGGCGAATCCGTAGGCAATAACGATACGGGCCGATGTCCCCTCTCAGGCCACCGGCCCGTGTCGTTTGCGCATCTCTCGTTCAGCGCTTCAGACGGCAGCCCTGCGCCCCTGCCACGGCCGCTCGCGCTCCAGCTGGCCAGCCAGCCGATACAGCAGTCCCTCGCCGCCCAGCCGCGCGGTGTACATCATGCCCACCGGCAGGCCGCTCTCGCTCCAGCCGGAAGGTACCGACATGGCCGGCTGGCCGCTGACGTTGGCAACCACGGTGAAGGCGGCGCTGCCGGTGGCGGCGGCGGCGTAGTCTTCCCAGGGCTGGCTGAGGCGCAGCTTGCCGAGCTGCGGGGTGAGCGTGGCGGTGACCGGCGAGAGGATCACGTCGAAGCGCTCGAACAACGTCTCCATCGCCAGGCTGACCTCCTCGAACGAGCGCCGCGCGCGGAAGAGTCCCTCGCCAGTGACGCCCTGGGCGCGCTCGAGCACCTTGCGGGTGACCTGTTCGAGGTCGTCTTCGCCGGCGCTGCGGCCGAGCAGCTGCTCGCGGTCGCGGATGGCGGTCAGCAGGGACGTGCCGATCACGCTGCCGTGGGCGCCGAACACCTGCTGCGGCTGCACCGGCTGCGCGATCTGCTCGATCTCATGGCCGAGCGACAGCAGCAGCTTGACCGTCTCGTCGAGCACCCGGCGGATGTCGGCGTCGAGGGTCGCCCCGGTCAGCGACTGGTCGAGCAGCGCTACGCGCAGCTTGCCGGGATCGCGGCCGACCTCGTCGACGAAGGGCCGCTCCAGCGGCGGCAGCCAGTAGGGGCTGCCCGGTTCGTGGCCCTGGCCGACGTCGAGCAGCAGCGCCGAGTCGCGCACGCTGCGCGACACCGCGTGGGCGGCGCTGGCACCGAACCAGCCCTCAAAGCGACCGGGGCCGCTGGGCGTGCGGTAACGGCTAGGCTTGAGACCGAAAACGCCGCAATAGGAGGCGGGAATGCGGATCGAGCCGCCGCCGTCGGTGGCATGCGCGGCGGGGATGATGCCGGCGGCCACCGCCGCGGCCGCGCCGCCCGAGGAGCCGCCGACGCTGTGCGCCAGGTTCCAGGGGTTGCGGGTCTGTCCCCAGAGCAGCGATTCGGTGGTGGTGGTCAGGCCGAACTCGGGCACTGCGGTCTTGCCGAAGGTCACCGCGCCGGCCGCCTCGTAGCGCGCCGCCAGGGTGCTGCTGTGCTGCGCCGGCGGGCCATCCTTGAAGAAGCGCGAACCATTGGTGGTCGGGGTGCCGGCCAAGTAGGTGTTGAGGTCCTTGAGCAGCATGGGTACGCCGGCCAGGGCGCCCTCGCGGGCCAGGCCCTGGCCGCTGCGTGTGGCGAGCAGGCGCCGGGCATAGTCGTCGTGACGCATGATCACTGCGTTGACCTTCGGATTGACCGCATCGCAGCGCGCAAGCGCCGCGGCCAGCAGCTCCTCCGCACTGATCGCGCCGCGGCGCACCTGCTCGGCCATCGCCGTGGCGTCCAACTCGAGGTACTCGCCTTGCGAAAGCCCGCTGGCGGCGAAGCCGAAGCGCGGCAACAGGCTGGCACCGGCCAGCACTGCGCCGGCCTTGAGCAACTGCCGGCGCTGCAGCTGCAGCCCGTCGCCAGCCTCGATCTGTTGTTGCCCCTGCGGGCCATCCGCCTTTTCCATGATTTTCGCCTCTTATCGTTGTGGTTCGCTCGGTTGCCGCATGCGGCCTGTCAGGCGAATGAATTCGCCCCTACAGAGCTGTGCGCTCAGTCTTTCAGCTGCGGCGCCCAGGCCACGCCATTGATATGCGCGCCGCCGTCGACGAACAGGGTGTTGCCGGTCAGATAGCGGGCATCGTCGCTGGCCAGGAAGGCCGCTACCGGGCCAATGTCGTCGAGCGGATCGCCGACGCGGCCCATCGGGTTGGCGGCGGCGATGGCCGCGGCGTTGTCCGGGTTGGCGCTGGCGAACTTGCGGTAAGCCTCGCTGATCGCGCCGGGGCAGATCACGTTGCAGCAGATCTGCTCGGCGGCCCATTCGCGGGCGGCGCTGCGGGTCAGGGTGCGCAGGGCCTCCTTGGCCGCGTTGTAGTCAGCGGTATAGAGGTGAGCGTTGACCCCGTTGAGCGAGCACAGGTTGATAATGCGCCCGCCGCCGCGCTTCCTGAACTCCGGCAGGGCCGCCTGCATGGCCCAGAAGGACCCCATCACCGCCATGTTGAAGGCGCCGAGCAGGCGCTCGTCACCGAGATTCTCCAACCGGGCGAAGCCGGAGCCGCGCCAGGCGTTGTTGATCAGGATGTCCAGGCGGCCGAAGCGCTCGACGGCAGCGGCGACCATGGCCTGCACCTGTTGCTTGTCGGTCACGTCAACGCACTGGAGGGCGGCGTCGACGCCCCAGGTTTCGCGCAGCCAGGCCACCGTCTCCGCTCCGGCCTGCTCATTGATTTCCGCCACCAGCACCCTGGCCCCTTCGCGGGCCAGCGCCCCGGCGATGCCGCGGCCGATGCCCATGCCGGCGCCGGTAACTATGGCGACCCTGTCCTGCAGCTTGCCCATCTGCTTCTCCTTCGTGGCGATTCCCGACAAAAAAGCCGCTCGCCCGAAGGCGAGCGGCCGAACGGCGCGACTCTATCCCGGCGCCGGCCTCAGCGGCCCTCAGCGCGAATGGCGTCAGCCGTGTACATGGTCGGAACGAACTTGCCCTCGTTGAGGATCGGCCCGCGCTTGGACTCGTTGGTCAGGGTGTAGCCGACGTACTGCCCGGAGTTGAGGTCGTGGTAGAAGGACGAACCGGCCTGCCAGGCGCTCATGTCGGGGTGGTAGTAGTAGTTGATGAACGCGAACTTCCACAGTTCGCCGCGGGCGTCGTAGTTGTCCGCCATCACCGCGTTCCAGGTGTCCTCGTCAATGAACATCACGCGCTTGCTGTACAGGTGACGGAAGCCTTCCTTGATGGTTGCCTCCAGCACCCAGACGCGGCGCAGTTCGTGGCGCAGGACATCGGGGTTGGGATGGTTGGGGGTCAGGATATCGGCGTACTTGAGTTCGCCGCTGTTGGCCTTGAAGGTGTTGGCGGGCACGTACATTTCGCGCTTACCGAGCAGCTTCCACTGGTAGCGATCGGGGGAGCCGTTGAACAGGCGGTCCTCGTCGATAATCATGGTGCCGTTGGTGCCGATCATCGGCTGATCATAGCCATAGCCCGGCAACTGGCGCACGCGGCGGGTACCCGGGTTGTAGGTCCACGCCTGACGGTCGCTGGTCTCGTAGTTGTAGGGCTCGTGGGCGATGTTCATGGTGCCCTTCTCACGCTGCGGCGAGAGGGTGGTGTTCCAGCTCATCGCCTGCATGCCGGTGGCGGTGTCCGGTGCGACCTGCGGATCGTTGGCCTGCGACAGGTTGCGCTGCCAGGTGCGCCCCCAGGCGATCTTGCCGTTGGGCAGCACGCTGGCGATGTCGCGGATGTTGTCCTCGGTGTGGGCGCGCACCGGCAGCTGGTGGTTCCACAGCACTTCCATGGCGGTCTTGGGAATCGGGAACGGCACCTGGCCGAGGCCCTTGACGCCCATGCCGCCATTCTCGATCTCGGCGGTCAGCGCGTTCTTCTTCGCCCGCTCGCAGACGTAGTCCGGATAGCGGAAATCGCGGTGCCCCGGGTAGACGTTGATCTTGTAGGTTTCCGGATAGCGCTTGAACAGCGCCTTCTGCCCTTCGCTCAGGCGCTCGGCGTACTGCGCCATGTTCTGCGCGGTGATCACCAGCACCGGCTTCTCGCTGGCATAGGGATCGACCGGCTTGTCGCCGGAGAAGCGCACGTGGTTCCAGCCGGGCACCTCTCCCAGGTACTTGCCGGTGAATTCGGGGATGCTGCCGTCCGCATTGCCGGCACGCTCGGCGCCGGTGCAGGTGAGTTCCTTGCCGAGCTTGGCGGCTTCCTCGGGGCTTACCTTGGCGTGGGCGCTGGCGATCAGGCCTGCATTGACCGCCAGCGCTATGGCTAGCGCAACACCTTTTCTGTTCATTGTTGTTGGTCTCCGATGGGGTGGTCCGGCTTTGGTGCCGGAGTCCATGTTTCCCAATGGAGCCCTTCCGACTCATCGTCCGTCAGGACTACAAGAAAGCGCTTCCGGTCGGGATCTCTGGCGCATCCTTGCGGCGGCAGAAAGCGCCAACGACCGCACCCGAGTCTTCCGTGGGAAGCTCGGGTGCGGTCGCACTCTACAGCGCGTCTGAAACGGCGGTTCTAGCGCAGGAAGCGGCGGACGAAGTCCTCGCGCAACTCGCGCTTGAGCAGCTTGCCGGAGGCGTTGCGCGGCAGCTCGGCGTGCTGGACCGAGAGATGCTCGGGCACCTTGAAGGCCGCCAGGTGTGCGGCGATGTGCGCGTGCAGCGCCACCTCGTCCACCCCGCTGCCCTCGCGCACCCGCGCCACCAGCGCCACCGTCTCGCCCATGCGCTCGTCCGGCACGGCGAAGGCGGCCGCCTCGATCACCCCGTCCAGACCACTGGCGCAGGCCTCGACTTCGGCGGCGGCGACCTTCTCGCCACCGCGGTTGATCAGGTCCTTGAGGCGGTCGGTGATGCGCAGGAAGCCCTCGTCGTCCACACAGCCGACGTCGCCGGTGGCCAGCCAGCCGCCGTGCAGCGCCTCGGCGGTGGCCTCCGGCTGTTGCCAGTAGCCGCGCATCAGGGTCGGCGAGCGCAGCCAGATTTCTCCGCTCGCGCCGGGCGCCTGTGGGGTGTCGGGCGAGTCGCCGATGCGCACCTCGACGATGGGCAGCGGCCAGCCGACCGTGGCCGGCTTGTAGACGAACTGGTCGCCGCCGATGGCCGCGCCCACGCCGTTGGTCTCGGTCATGCCGTAGCCGGCACCGCCGATGGCGTTCGGCTTGACGCTGGTGAGCTGCGCCAGCAGCCCCGGGTTGGCCGCCGCGCCGCCGAGGCCCAGTCCGAACAGGCTGGCGGTGGCCGCGCTGGCGAAGCGTGGCGCGGCCAGCAGCTGCTGCATCATCGCCGGCGAGCCGCTGAACTGGGTGCAGCGCTCGCCCTCGATCAGGTCGAGGGCGCGCTCGGCGTCCCACTTGTACATCAGCACCAGCCGCCGGCCACTGCGCAGGGCCAGCAGGAACTGCGCGTGCAGGCCGCTGACGTGGAACAGCGGCACGGCCATCAGGCTGGTCGGCGCGAAGCCGCTGGCCATTACCGCCTTGATGCGCTCGGGCGAACTCATCGCGGCGAAGGCGCCCTGGAACTCGAAGGCGGCCAGCGCCTGGCACACCGCACGGTGAGTGGACAGCACGCCCTTGGGCTTGCTGGTGGTGCCGGAGGTGTAGAGGATCAGCAGCGGGTCGTCAGGCTCGAAGAACGGCGGCGGCAGCAACTCCACCGCCTCGGCGAGCAGCGCGTCGTAGTCGCACACCCGCACGCCCTGCTCCGCCGCGCCGACCGCGATGGCCTGCAGGTCGAGACCATCCAGATCGCCCTCGACCAGCGCCAGGCGCGCCGCGTCACACAGCAGCACGCGCGAGCCGGAATCCTCCAGGCCGTGCAGCAGCTCCTCGCGCTGGCTCCAGCTGTTCAGCGGCACCACGATGGCACCGCTGGCCACCGTGGCGACGAAGGACACCAGCCAGGCCGGCTGGTTGCGCATGGCAATCGCCACGCGGTCGCCCTTGCGCACGCCGAAGCGTGTGCGCAGCTGCGCGGCCAGGCGGTCGACCTGGGCGAAGAACTCGCTGAAGGTCAGCCGCTGCTCCTCCCAGACCACGAATTCGCGCTCGCCGTGGGCGCGCCCGGCGTTCAGCGCGGTCAGCAGGTCCGGTTGGGCGTTGCGAAAATAGCGCGGGCCGCCGTCACCGTCGCTGACCACCTCGTAGGGCGAGCCGGGGCCGCTCAGTTGCCGCCAGGCGGCTTGCCAGTTTTCCACGGTCATCTGCCGTTTCCCCTCTTCAGGCCTGCGCGCCGTAGCGCTGGCAGTGATAGTCGCTGTCGCCGAGGCAGGCCTGGGCGACGCGGATGCGCTTGAGGTACAGGCCGACGTCCAGCTCGTCGGTGACGCCGATGCCGCCGTGCATCTGCACCGCCTCGTTGCTGACCTTGTCGGCGGCGATGCCGGCCTTCCACTTGGCCAGGCTGGCCAGGCGACCGCGCTCGGCGGCGTCCAGGCTGGCGTCGTCAAGGGCGGCGAGGCCGGCCATCACCGCGCTGCGCGCCAGCGCCAGCTCGACGTACAGGCGCGCGGCGCGGTGCTGCAGGGCCTGGAACGAGCCGATCGGCGCGTCGAACTGCACGCGGGTCTTCAGGTAGTCGAGGGTGGTTTCGAACAGCTGCTGGGCGGCGCCAAGCAGTTCGGCGGCCAGGCACACGCGACCGCGATCCAGCGCCGTCTCCAGCGCCGGCAGGCCGTTGTCGAGTTCGCCGACCAGTGCGTCCGCGCCAACCAGCACGCCGTCGAACTGCAGGCGAGCGCAGTTGCGCGAGTCGATCAGCGCCGCCGGGGATACCGTGAGCCCCGGAGCGCCGGCCTCGACCAGCAGCAGCGACAGGCCATGGGCCTCGCCGCGCTGCCCGGCCGTGCGCGCCAGCACCAGGTAGGCATCGGCGCCCGCACCGTCGACCACGAACAGCTTGGCGCCGGACAGACGCCAGCCGCCTTCGCAGCGCTCGGCGCGCAGCTCAGAGGCCAGCGGGTCGTGACGGGCACCCTCGTCGATGGCCAGCGCCAGGCGCTTGTCGCCGCCGATCAGCGCCGGCAGCCAGCGCTCCTGCTGTTCGGCACTGCCGGTCAGCTGCAGCAGCGAACCGCCGAGCACCACGCTGGACAGCAGCGGGCTGGCGCTGAGGTTGCGGCCGATCTGCTCGAACAGCGGGCCGAGGCTCTGGCAGCCGAAGTCCAGGCCGCCGAACGCTTCGGGGAACGGGATTGCGCTCCAGCCCAGCTCGACCATTTCGCTCCACAGCGCGGGGTCGAAGCCGAGCGGCGCGCGCTCGTCGCGCAGGCGGCGCTGCGCGGCCACCGGGCTGCGCGCGGCGAGGAACTCGCGCGCGGTGTCGGCCAGCAGCCGTTGTTCTTCGTTGAAAATCAGGCTCATGGCGTGTTCCTCACTTGGCGTCCGGCAGGCCGAGCACACGCTTGGCGATGACATTGAGTTGAACTTCCGAGGCGCCGCCGGCGATGGTGAGGGCGAAGCCGTTCAGCCAGGCCTTGGTGATCGCCAGCTCCTCGCCGGTGAAGGCGTCGCCTTCCCAGCCGAGGGCGTGGTAGCCGAGGGTGTCGAGGAGGATCTCGAACTTCTCGCGATCCTGCTCGCTGTGCACCAGCTTCATGATCGCCATCAGGCCGGAGATGTCCTGGCCGCTGCGCGCTTCCTCGCCCATGCGCTGCACGGTGAGGCCGTAGGCGTGTTCGTCCATCGCGCAAGCCAGCGCGCGGGCGCGCAGGGCCTGGTCGGCCGCGCTGCGCGGCTCGGGCAGGTAGCGCTCGACCAGCGGCAGCAGGTGGAAGTGGTTCGGCAGGCTGGTTTCGCCGAACTTGGACATGGCCTTGCGCTCGTGCTGCAGCAGGCTCTTGCCCAGGGTCCAGCCGCCGTTGAGCGGGCCGATCAGCTGGCTCTTGGGCACCTTGACGTTGTCGAAGAACACCTGGCAGAACGCCGATTTGCCGCTGATCAGGTCGATGGGGCTGACGCTGATGCCCGGCGAGCGCATGTCCAGCACGATCAGGCTGATGCCCAGATGCTTGGGCGCGCTGGCGTCGGTGCGCACCAGGGCGTACATCCAATCGGACTTGTCGCCGTAGGAGGTCCAGATCTTGGTGCCGTTGACCACGAAGTGGTCGCCCTCGTCGCGGGCGCTGGTCTTCAGGCTGGCCAGGTCGGAGCCGGCGTTGGGCTCGGAGAAGCCCTGGCACCAGCGGATCTCGCCGCGCGCCATGGGGGTGAGCAGGTCGCGCTTCTGCTGCTCGCTGCCGTATTCGAGCAGCACCGGGCCGAGCATCCATATCCCTAAGTTGATCTGCGCCGGCCGGCACTTGAGGCGGCGCAGCTCGCTTTCCAGCACCGCCAGCTCGGCCGGCGACAGCCCGCCGCCACCGTACTCGCGCGGCCAGTCGGGGCAGAACCAGCCCTTGTCGCGCATGCGCTCGAACCACAGGCGCTGGTCTTCACTGCTGAATTCGATCTTGCTGCCGCCCCACACCAGCTCGCCCTCGGGCGTCGGGGTGCGCAGCGATGGCGGGCAGTTGGCTTCGAGCCAGGCCCGCGTTTCCTGGCGGAAATCGTCGATTGCGCTCATCTGTTGTTGTCCTTCTGTCGTGCGCCGGGGGCCATGCCCCCAGCGGCAATGTAGCGGATTTCGCCCTGCATCTCCCAGTACGGCACTCGGGTAGTACCCGTAAGGGCGAATTTATTCGCCAATAGCCCGTGGCAAGACGAATGAATACGCCCCTACAAGGACTTACCAAGCTCGGCCCCCCCACTCCTTTGCATGAGGCCAACTTCCCGGCCTGTAGGGGCGAATAAATCGCCCCTACACTCAGCGGACGGTACGCGGCATGCCGAGGCCGAACTGGGCGATCAGCTCGCGCTGGATTTCGTTGGTGCCGCCGCCAAAGGTCAGGGTCACCGAGGCGCGCACCTCGTAATCCAGCTCGCCCTGCAGCAGGGAAGCCGCCGAGCCCTCGCGGATCAGGCCGTTGGCGCCGACGATCTCCGACAGCTTGCGCAGGATCTCGATGGCCGACTCGGCGCCGTAGACCTTGGTGGTCGAGGCCAGCGCCACATCCATCTGCCCGTGCTCGAGGTCGGCGGCGATGCGGAAGTTGATCAGCCGCATGGCCTCCAGGCGCGCGTAGCACTCGGCCAGCGCACTGCGCACCCAGCCGTTATCGACGGCGCGGCGACCCTGTTCGTCCGCGCTCTTCGCCCACAGGTAGACGCGGCGGAACAGCCCGGCCACCTTGTCCGACCAGGAACCGAGGCCCAGACGCTCGTGGTTGAGCTGCGCGGTGATCAGCCTCCAGCCGCCGTTGAGCTCGCCCACCAGCATGTCGGCCGGCACGCGGACGTTGTCGTAGTAGGTGGCCGCGGTGGGGTTGCTGCAGGTCGGGATCACCGTGGTCGAGAAGCCGGGCAGCTTGGTGTCGAGGATCAGGATCGACACGCCCTTGTGCCGCGGGCGCTCCGGGTCGGTGCGCGCGGCCAGCCAGATGTAGTCGGCCGCCTCGGCGCCGGAGGTCCACAGCTTGTTGCCGTTGACCACGAAGTGGTCGCCCTCCGGGCGCGCGGTGGTCTTCAGCACGGCCAGGTCGGAGCCGGCATCCGGCTCGGAGTAGCCGATGGCGAAGATGATCTCGCCGGCGGCGATGCCGGGCAGGAACTTCTCCTTCTGCAGCGCGGTGCCGTACTCCATCAGCGCCGGACCGACGGTGCTGATGGTGACGAAGGGCAGCGGCGCGCCGGCGATGTTGGCCTCCTCGAAGAAGATCAGCTGCTCGGTGGCCGCGTAGCCCTGGCCGCCGTGTTCCTTCGGCCAGCCCACCGCCAGCCAGCCGTCGCGGCCCATCTGGCGGATGGTCTGGCGGTACAGGTCGCCGCCTTCCTTGCCGCGCAGCTGGCTGCGCAGCTCGGGAGTCATCAGGTTCTGGAAGTAGTCCCGCACCTTCAGGCGCAGGGCGTGTTGCTCGGGGGTCAGATCGACGAACATGTCGCGCTCCTCATGCTGCGCCCAGGATCAGGCCGCTGGTCGGTACGCCGGTGCCGGCGGTGACCAGCACGTTCTCCGCGCCGGCAACCTGGTTGACCGCGCTGCCACGCACCTGGCGCACGCCCTCTGCCACGCCGTTCATGCCGTGGATGTAGGCCTCGCCGAGCTGGCCGCCGTGGGTGTTGATCGGCAGGCTGCCGCCGCGGGCGTGCAGGCCGTCGCGGATGAAGTCCTTGGCCTCGCCGCGCTTGCAGAAGCCGAACTCCTCCAGCTGCGGCAGCACGAACGGGGTGAAGTGGTCGTAGATCACTGCGGTCTGGATGTCCTGCGGGCCGAGGCGCGACTGGGCGTACAACTCCTTGGCCACCACACCCATCTCCGGCAGGCCGGTGATGTCCTCGCGGTAGAACGAGGTCATGCTCTGCTGGCCTTCGGCGATGCCCTGCGAGGCACCCTTGATGATCACCGGTTTCTGCTTGAGATCGCGGGCGCGTTCGGCCGAGGTGATGACCATGGCCACCGCGCCATCGGACTCCTGGCAGCAGTCGAGCAGGTGCAGCGGCTCGCAGATCCAGCGCGAGGCCTGGTGCTCCTCGAGGGTGATCGGCTTGCCGTAGAAGAACGCCGCCGGGTTGGTGGCGGCGAAGTCGCGCACCGCCACGGCGACACGGCCGAAGTCCTCGCTGGTAGCGCCGTAGGTGTGCATGTAGCGCTGGGCGAACATGCCGACCCAGGCCGCCGGGGTGTGGAGGCCGTGCGGCATGTACCAGCCGTAGTTGACCGCGTCGAAGATCGGCGCGCCGCCGAAGTCGTGCGGCTTGCCGAAGCGGTACCAGGAGCGCTCGTTCATCGCCCGGTACACCACCACCACCTTGGCCACGCCGGTAGCCACGGCCATCGCCGCGTGCATGATCGGCGCACAGGCGCCGCCGCCGCCGTGGGGGATCTGCGAGAAGAACTTGACGTTCTTGCAGCCGAGCAGGCGCGCCACCTCGTATTCGGGCACGTTGTCCATGGTGTAGGAGCTGAAGCCCTCCACCTCGGACGGGTCGATGCCGGCATCAGCCAGCGCGCCCAGGGTGGCTTCCATGGCCAGGCGCAGCTCGGTGCGCCCGGAGTTCTTGGAGAATTCGGTCGCGCCGAGGCCGACGATGGCCGCGCGTCCGGAAATCGAATTGGTCGTCATATCCTGTCTCTCCTGCGCCTTACGGCAGCACCAGGGTGGCCGTGCCGGTCACGTGGTTGCCCATGGAGTTCTTGCCCTTCAGCGTCACCTGCACGGTGCGGCTGGCCTCGTCGCGTGCGCTCACCTCGCCACTGAAGGTCATGGTGTCGCCCGGGTAGTTGGGCGCGCCCAGCTTGATCTTCAGATCCTGGAAGCGCGCGCCGTGGCCTGCCCAGTCCTCCACATAGCGCTGCGCCAGGCCGCTGGTGGTGAGGATGTTCATGAACACGTGCGGCGAGCCGAGCTGGCGCGCGGCGTCTTTGTCGTGGTGGCCGGGGAAGTAGTCGCGGGTGGCGATGGCGCCGGCGGTGATCAGCTGCACGGTGATCGGGATCGCCAGCTCCGGCAGCGCCTGGCCGGGGAGCACTTCGTCAAATGCCTTGGTTTTCTTCGAGGTCATATTTCCATCCCAGCTTGTCGTTGTTGGCCAGCCAGTCGCCGAGGCGCTCGAGGGTCGCGGCTGCGCCACCGAGGGTGATGCCCAGGGCGCGGCTCCAGTAGAGGTAGCGGTGGATCGGATAGGTCAGGTCGACGCCGATGCCGCCGTGCACGTGTTGCGCCTTGTGGCCGACCAGATGGCCGGCCTCGCAGGCGAGGTATTTGGTGGCCAGCGCCTCGGAGGTCGCCGGCAGGCCGGCGTCGAGGCGCCAGACCAGCTGCCAGAGCGCCGAGCGCAGGGCTTCGACGGCGATGTGCGCGTCGGCCATGCTCATCTGCACCGCCTGGAAGCTGCCGATGGCGCGGTCGAACTGGCGGCGCTCGCTGACGTACTCGACGGTGCGGCGGATCTGTTCGGCGGAAACACCCAGCTGCAGGGCGGCCAGCGCGGCGATGGCGCGGCTTTCCAGCCAGTCCAGCGCGGCGGCCGGCAGCAGCGCCGCGGCCGGCACCAGCACGGAGTTGAAGCGCAGGTCGGCGACCGCCTCGCCCTGGGTGAACACCCCGGCGGTCTTGTCGATGCCGGCGGCGTTGAGGTCGACCAGCAGCAGGCGCGGCGCGCCGGCCACCTTGGCCAGCAGCAGCGCCTGGCAGACATTGGCGCCCAGCGGCACGGCAGACACCGTGCCGTCCAGCTGCCAGCCGCCGGCGACTTCCGTGGCCTGCAGGGCGATGCCCTGGGCATTGGCCAGACCGTCGAGCGCCAAGGTCAGCAGGCGGCGGCTCTCGGCGGCGGCCTGCACGGTCTCGGCGCTGCTGTCGGCGGCGAATTTGGCCAGGGTCGCGGCGGCCAGCTGGTGGCGCCACAGCGGTACCTGGCCGAGCGCGCGACCCTGGGCCTCCAGCACCAGCATCAGCTCGGTCATGCCCAGGCCGCTGCCGCCGAAGTCCTCGGGGATGGCCAGGGAATGCAGGCCGGTCTCCACGCAGCTCTTCCACAGCTCGGCCATGAACGGCTCGCCGCTGGTGTCGAAGGCGCGCAGGCGGTCGTCGCTGCAGTAGTCGGCGAACAGGCTGCCGGCCATGTCGGCGATGGCGCGCTGTTCTTCGTTCAGTTGGAAATCCATGCTCGGCTCCTCACTGCGCCACCGGCCGGAACATCGGCAGGATCAGCTCGTCGTCGAAGGTGTGGAACTCGACCTGCACGGCCTGGCCGATGGCCAGCTCGTCGCGCTTGACGCCGACCAGGCCGGCGGGCAGGCGCACGCCCTCCTCCAGCTCGATCAGGCCGATCGGGTTCGGGTAGTCGAACGGCGGCACCTCGGGGTAGTGCATGACCACGAAGGAATAGATCGTGCCCTTGCCCGAGGACTGCACGCTGTCCCAGTCGAAGGAGTGGCAGCTGGAGCACACCGGACCCGGTGGATGGCGCAGGGTGTTGCAGGCGGTGCAGCGCTGGATCAGCAGCTTGCCCTCGGCGCAGCCTTCCCAGAAGAAGCGGGTGTCGTCGCTGATGCCGGGCTTGGGCCGCTTGAACTTCGGCACCGCGGACGCGCCGTCGCCCTCCGCGGCCGGCTTGACCGGATTGGCCGGGCGGAACTTGAACACACGGAACAGCAGCTGGCCGACCTTCTCGTCGCCCTCCGGCTGCTCGGAGAAGAAGGTCATCACCAGGGTGACGAAGTAGCCGGTGCCCAGCGCGGTGGTCTTCTCGTCGCCCACCGCGTCCAGGCGGGTGGTGTAGTAGAGCTTCTCGCCGAGCTTCACGTAGCGGTCGAAGCTCAGGTCGGAGTTGACCGCCACCACCGAGGCGAAGCCGTTGGCTTCCAGCAGCTTGAGCACCTCGTAGGGGTTCTCGTCGGTCGAGCCCGGCGCGTAGTTGTTCATGTGCAGGCCTTCCAGGCACCAGGCCTGCAGCATCGCCGGCGGCGCGACGATGCCGTCGTGCTCGCTGGTCGCCGCGTAGTCGGCGTCGAGGTACAGCGGGTTGTCGATGCCCATGACCTCGCACCACTGGCGGATCATCGGCGCGTTGACCGCGTCCCAGGCGTAGACGCGACCGTACTCGCGTCCCACCATGGCCCGCACGGCGGGCATGAATTCTTGTTCAGCCAAGATGTTCTCCTCGGAGTTGAGGGCGCACCGCCGCACGGCGGACGCGCCGGCTTCGGTCATTGATGGGCGGAATTGGCTGCGGCAAGGAATGCGGGACTCTCCCCGCCCCCGTGCAGCAGGAGGTTGCAGCCGCTGGCGTAGCCGGCCAGCGGGGAAGCGATGTACAGGCAGGCGTTGCCGATGTCCTCGGGACTGGCCATGCGCCCGGCCGGGATGGTGGCGGCGACCGCGGCGATGCCCGCCTCGTCGCCGTAGTGCAGGTGCGCCTGTTCGGTCTGCACCAGCCCCGGACTGACGGTGACCACGCGCACCTTGGGCGCCCACTCCACCGCCAGCGAGGTCACCAGCGCCAGCACGCCGGCCTTGGCTGCGCCGTAGGCGGCGGTGCCCGGCGAGGGGCGCAGGGCGCTGATGCTGCCGATGAACACGATCACCCCGCCCTGCTCCTGGCGCTGCATCAGCCGGTTGGCGTGCTGGGCGACGTTGAGCGGGGCGATCAGGTTGAGGCGGATGATGCCCTCGTGGTAGCGCGGCGAAGCCTCGGCGGCCAGCACGTGGGGGCTGCCGCCGGCGTTGTTGACCAGCACGTCGAGCCGCCCGCAGCGCTCCTCGATCACCGCGAACAGGGTGGCCAGCGAATCGCTGTCGCGCACGTCGGCGGGGAGGAACTCGGCCTGGCGGCCGTCGGCCTCCGGCAGTGTCTCCGGGGCGTTGCGACCGCAGACCAGCACGCGGGCGCCGGCGGCGAGAAAGCTCTGCGCGATGGCCGCGCCTATGCCCTTGGTGCCGCCGGTGACCAGCACCACCTTGCCGGCGAAATCGAGGTTCTGAGTAGCCATTGCATGCTCCTTGATAGCTGCATGGCTTCACTCTAGGGACTGCCCCTCGCCGAACTCGTCGTTCAAATGGACGATGAGTGACGGCGGCACACCTGCGAACAATGCCGCCATCCCTCCTGCCTTATAGAGAGGCCGCGCATGGCCGCCGACAACCTCCTCCCCGTGCTTCTCGACTTTCCCGCCGAAGGCGTCGCGCGCCTGCGCTTGAACCGCCCGCAGGCCACCAACGCCCTGAGCCTGGAACTGCAGGCGCTGCTCTCACGGCACTTCGCCGAACTGGGCGAGGACGCGGCGGTGCGCTGCATCGTGCTCACCGGCGGCGACAAGGTGTTCGCCGCCGGTGGCGACATCACCAGCATGGCCGGCGTCGGTGCCATCGACATCTACCAGCGGCATACTGAGCGGGTCTGGGCGCCGATCCAGCACTGCCCCAAACCGGTGATTGCCGCGGTATGCGGCTACGCCTACGGCGGCGGCTGCGAGCTGGCTATGCACGCCGACATCATCGTCGCCGGGCGCGGCGCGCGCTTCTGCCAGCCGGAAATCCGCATCGGCATCATGCCCGGCATCGGCGGCACCCAACGCCTGGTGCGCGCGGTGGGCAAGGCCAAGGCGATGCGCATGGCCCTCACCGGCGCGCCGATCAGCGCCGAGGAGGCCTGGGTCGCCGGGCTGGTCAGCGAACTGGTGGATGATGCCGAGGTGCAGGAACGCGCCCTGGAGATGGCGCGCGACATCGCCGCCATGCCGCCACTGGCCGCCGAGCAGATCAAGGAAGTGATCCTCGCCGGCATGGACGCCTCGCTGGAGGCGGGCCTGGCCCTGGAACGCAAGGCCAACGCCCTGCTGTTCGCCTCGCGCGACCAGAAGGAAGGCATGCAGGCGTTCATCGACAAGCGCAAACCGCGCTTCGAGGGGCGCTGAGGCAATTCCCTGCCGGGCGATCTCATTCGCGCCTACGAGAGCTCACCTCGGCCGTCGTGACAGCCCGCTCAGCTCACCGCCAGCTTGTCCTGCACCGACAGGCGCATCACGTAGCCGAGCTTGACCAGCGACGGGCCGACGATGGTCAGCATGTGCGCGCCGACCACCAGGCGCAGGCCTATCTGCTTGTCGAAGCCGTAGGCGCCGAGCACGCCGACGATCAGGATCGCCACGCCGGCCAGGATCAGGTTGTTCGCCAGATTGAAGACGTTTGCCGGGGATTCGAGCACACCAGACATTTCAGGTACCTCCACAACGGGTTTCAGCAGTTGCAGAAGACCAATCAGGAAGCGTGCCAGGCGTGCGGGGACTTGCAGATCAATAACCTAGTGCAATGATCAGGTATTTGCGGTCAAAGCGACACGCACATTTGCGTGTCGTCCCGACTACAAAGCGAGTCGGAATGACCCGAACACCTTGCCGTAGGGTGCGCCATGCGCACCGGCCAGTGAGCCGTTGATCCGCATGCGGACAAGGTGCGCACGGCGCACCCTACGCGGAGCGGCCGAGTCAGCCGGCACGCCGGTATTTTTCGGCGTACTCCTTAGCCAGTCCTTTCGCTCGGGCCAGATCTTCGGCGGACAATTCCGCCTCCAGCTCTACCAACGCCTTGACGGTCAGTTGTCGTGCTTCGGGTGGTAGCGGTTTGTCGCTGGTCGTCACCAGTGATATCCAGGCATATGCCTGTGCCTTGTCCTGGGCCACTCCCTGTCCCTTGTAATAGATGCCACCGAGGAAGGCCTGCCCCCGCGCATCGCCCTGCTCGGCTGCCTTGCGGAACCAGTTCGCCGCCTGCGGGTAATCCTGCTCCATACCGATTCCGCGATAGAGCATCAAGCCGATACCGGCCTGCGCCTCTGCATTGCCCTGCTCCGCCGCCTTGCCCAGCCAGTTCGCGGCCTGAACCAGATCCTGCGGCATCCCCTTGCCCAGCGAATACATCTTGCCGAGGTCCAGCTGGGCCTGAGCATCGCCCTGTTCCGCTGCCTGACGATACCAGTGTGCGGCTGCCGCGAGGTCTGCCGGCGCACCCTTGCCGTCGGCATACATGTTGCCCAGGTGGCGCTGGGCCTCGGCATCACCCTGCTCGGCGGCCTTGCGATACCAGCGCGCGGCCCGCGCCAGATCCCGGGAGACACCCCTGCCGTGGTAGTACAGGCTGGCGAGATAGCGCTGGGCCACGGCATCTCCCTGTTCGGCGGCCTTGCGATACCAAGCGGCCGCCTGCGCCGGATCCTGCGGCAGGCCCTTGCCGTAAGCGTACATGGCCGCCAGCTGGAGCTGGGCCTGGCTATCCCCCTGCCCAGCCGACTTGCGATACCAGTCGGCTGCCGTCTCGAGGTTCGCTGCCACGCCCTTGCCGCTGTAGTACATGCCGGCAAGGTAGAGCTGGGCCTTGGCATCGCCCGCTTCGGCTGCCTCGCGATAGGCGGCCAGCGCCTTGCCGAAGTCCTGCGGCACGCCATTGCCGTGGTAATAACGATTGCCGAGCTGCACCAGGGACTGGACATCGCCCAGTGCGGCACGCAGTTGAATGGTCGTCACCTCGAGCGAGGCGGCCTGAACCTGGGCAAGGGGATGGAGCAGACAGGTGGCGAGGAAAAGCGTGCGGATATTCATGAAAGATCCCAGTCCGTTGGAATCGGCACAGCCTACCCAAAGGGGTGGTCCGAATCTGCAGCGATAGTGTGAACCAGTCGGCAATCGCCTGGTTTCAAGCGGCCTCTCCCGAGCATGCGAGCTATCAGCAAGCGGCACCCTCCGCATTGGCCGTCGCCCAAATCTCCAAGGCCAGCGCCGCAATCACCGCCAGCAGGCCTGTCACGCAATGCTAAACGTCTGTCGCTGGATGGTAAGCAGTTGCCAGCACCAGTCCCTAGATTGCCTGCCCATCCGGCCACGCGATCCAGCCTCTGTTGCGGATGCGGGACCTCATTTGCAGAACATCGGGTAAAACAATGCACAACATGCCGCCCTTCTCCGCCTTCTTCTCGGCCAACCTGCCTTTCGTTGCCCGCGCAGCCCTGGAGCCATTGCGCTCCTGGGTCCGCCAGAGCCCCTGGTTCCGGGACCATGACACCGATGCCTGGTTCGAGGTCGACGCCGCCGCCCTTGAGTGCCTGCAGAGCGAATACAACGGCGAGTGGGCCACGCTAGGCATGCAGATGCTCACTCAGCAGCCGTTCGCCTTCACCGACTCGCGCTTTGCCGGCAGCGCCTGGAACCAGCCGCTGTTCGGTTCGCTGGCGGCGCTCTACCTGCTCAACTCGCGCTTCCTGATGCGTCTGCTCGATCTGCTGCCAATCGACTCGGCCAAGCTGCGCACGCGACTCGCCTTCCTGGTCGAGCAACTGATCGCCGCCGGGGCGCCGAGCAACTTCCTGGGCAGCAACCCGGAAGCGCTCGAGCGCGCGATAGACACCGGCGGGGCCAGCCTGTTCAGCGGCCTGCTGCACCTGGCCAGCGACCTCAAGGAAGGCAAGCTGCGCCAGTGCGACAGCGCTGCCTTCGAAGTGGGCGTCAACCTGGCCACCACGCCCGGCCAGGTGGTCTACCAGAACCCGCTGTTCCAGCTGATCCAGTACGCGCCGCAGAGTGCAACCCAGTACAAGCGTCCGCTGCTGCTGGTGCCGCCGGCGATCAACAAGTACTACATCCTCGACATGCAGCCGGAGAGTTCCTTCGTCCGCAATGCGCTGGAACAGGGCCATCCGGTGTACCTGGTGTCCTGGCGCAACGCCGACGAAAGCCTCGCCGCCACCACCTGGGACGACTACGTCGAGCAGGGCATCGTCGAGGCGATCAAGGTCACCCAGGCGATCAGCGGCGAACAGCAGCTCAACCTGCTCGGCTACTGCGTCGGCGGCACCCTGCTGGCCTGCGGCCTCGGCGTGCTCGCCGCGCGTGGCGAAAAGCCGGCGGCCAGCCTGACCCTGCTGGTCACCCTGCTCGACTTCGAGGACCCCGGCGTGCTCGGGGTGTTCATCGACGAGAAGATCGTCCGCTATCGCGAGCACGCCATCGGCGGCGCGGGCGGCCACTATGGCCTGTTCCGCGGCGAGGACATGGGCAACACCTTCTCTCTGCTGCGCCCCAACGAGCTGTGGTGGAACTACGGCGTCGACAAGTACCTCAAGGGCCAGAAGCCGCGCTCGCTGGACCTGCTCTACTGGAACAACGACCACACCCATCTGCCCGGGGCCATGTACTGCTGGTACCTGCGCCACACCTACCTGCAGAACGAGCTGAAGACCGGCAAGCTCGAGGTCTGCGGTGAAACCCTCGACCTGTCCAGACTGGACATGCCGACCTACGTTGTCGGCGCCCGCGAGGACCACATCGTGCCATGGCGCAGCGCCTTCACCAGCGCACGTCTGCTCAAGGGGCCGACCCGCTTCGTGCTCGGCGCTTCGGGCCACATCGCCGGCATCATCAACCCCGCCTCGAAGAACAAACGCAACTACTGGACCAGCGATGCGCTGCCGGCCGATCCGGATCAGTGGCTGGAAGGCGCTACCGAACAACCCGGCAGCTGGTGGCTCGACTGGACCCACTGGCTGGGCCAGCATGCCGGCAAACAGGGCAAGCCGATCACCCGCCTCGGCTCGGCCGACTACCCGCCGCTGGAGCCCGCCCCTGGCCAGTACGTGCTGGCCCGCAGCTGAGCCAAGCGCCCTTAATCCAGCGCCACCACGCTGCACAACAGCAATTGCACCAGCGCGGTCTGCCGTTTCACCCCGGTCTTGGCGAATACCGCGCGCAGGTGGCTGCGCGCGGTGTTGCGGCTGATGCCCAGGCGCGTGGCGCTTTCCTCGAGGGTCAGGCCTTCACCGAGCAGCACGGCGAGCGAAGCCTCGGCCGGGGTGAGCTGGTAGAGCTGGCGCAGCAGGGGTTCGGAGGGCTGTGCCGGGCGGCTGCTGTCGCGCAGGATCAGTTCGACGGCGGCCGCGCGGCCGGCTTCGGCAGCCAGCGGGATGCTGCGTACCAGCACGCTCAGCCCGCCGGGCTGGCCCCCGCGGTCGAGTGCGATGGCTTCCACCAGGCCGCTGCCGTTGCGTCCGGCGGCGGCCTGCTTGATCAGCCGCCACAGGCGGCGGTCGTCGCGCGGGGCGACGGCTTCGAGCATGCCGTTGTGCAATTGCAGGCTGTCGCCTTCGGCGAGGATGGCCTCGGCGGCCCGGTTGATCCGGCAGATACCACCGGCCTCGTCGAGCAGGATCGAGCCGATGCCCATGCGCTCCAGGGTGCCGACGTACAGCCGGCAGGCACTCTCCACCCGGTCGAGGTGGGCGTACAGGCGCAGCGCGCGGCGCAGGTGTGGCAGCAGCAGGCCGCACAACGCCCGCTCCGTCTCGCTGAATGGCCCGCTCTGCGGCGGACGGCTCAGGCGCAGGCGGAATTCGCGCTCGCGGCCGTCGTCGCTGCGGATGTCGGCGCCCATCATGTAGCGCACCTGCAGCGGTTCGAGAAAATCGCGGTAGATCACGCTGGCCAGCCATTCGCCCTCGTCGATCAGCTCCTCGAGCATCACCACGGTGTCGCGCGGCAGGTTGACGAACGGGTCGACCGCGTACAGCGAGCTGCTGTAGAGGGCGTGGATGTGCGGCCGCGCCTCGCCGGCGAACACCACCATGCCGCGATCCTCGGCGCTCGGCAGGCGGATGGTCAGCGAGGCGTAGTTGGCGCGGAACTGCCGGCGCAAGGCGTCGAGCAGCGCGTTCCACGGCTTGTCCTCGAGCAGGCCGTCGTAGACCAGGCCGATCAGCCCCTGCAGTTCGGCGTAGCTGGTGCCTGCGGCGAGGCAAGGGGCGCACGCGCCCCCTGCCCCGTCCATCAGAGCCCGCCTCGGCGCGCGGCTTCCGGCCCGAACATCGCCGCCCGGAAGTTCGGGGCGTTCAGCTTGTAGCCCTTGGGCTGCTCGTTGATCAGGTTGAACGCCAGGTAGGTGTTCTCCAGCAGGTCGTGGTACAGGCCGACGCCAGCCTGTGGCGTCTGGGTCTCGTAGGCGTAGAAGAAGTTGAGCATCGAGGTGCGCCACAGCTCGCCGCGGCTGTCGTAGTTGTCGGCGACGATGGGGAACCAAGTGTCCTCGTCGATGTACAGGCGACGCTTGCCGTACAGGTGACGGTAGTCAGCCTTGAGGGTGCCTTCCAGTACCCACACGCGGTGCTTCTCGTAGCGCATGTGGGTGGGGTCGATATGCCCCGGCTTGATCAAGTCGGCGTACTTGAGCTCCGGCGAGTGGATTCGATAGGCGTTGTAGGGGATGTACAGCTCCTTCTTTTCGACGATCTTCCAGTCGTAGCGCTGGCCGGAACCGTTGAACAGACGCACCTCGTCCACGGTGATCGAGCCGCCGGAACCGGGAAACGCCATGTCGAAGCCATAACCGGGGGCCTGGCGCACGCGGCGGGTGCCCGGGTCGTAGCGCCAGCTCTGGCGCGGCTCGGTTTTGTCGTTCCAGAACTCCATGCCGGTGTTCACCTCGCCCTTGTCGCGCAGCGGCAGCAGGGTCTGGTTGAGGTAGAACGACGACTGGCCGCTGGTGTCGCCGATGCGGCCCGGCTCCAGGTGCGGCGCCAGGTTCTTCGAGTGGACGCGCCCCCAGTTGACCTTGCCGTCGCGCAGCACATAGGCGTTGTCCGAGATGTATTCCTCGGTCCACGGGCGCACGGTGAACAGCGAGGCGTTCTTCAGCAGCTCCAGGCCATTCTTCGGCATCGGGAAGGGCGTGCCGCCGGTCTTGGCCACCACGCCTTCGCCGTCATCGGTCAGGTGGGCGTAGCCGACGTTGGCCTTGGTCGCCTCGCACACACTGTCGTTGAAGCGGAAGTCGCGATGCGACGGATAGACCGGCATGCGGAAGGTGTCCGGATACAGCTTGAACAGCGCCTTCATGCCATCGGTGAGGTGCTGTCCGTGCTCGGCCATGTTGGCCGCGGTGATGGTGAACAGCGGCTTTTCGTCCGCGTAGGGATCGAGCGGATGGTTACCGGTGCCCTGGAAATTCACATGCGGCGGCGCGCCCAGCCACTTGCCGGAGTACTCAGGAATGCTGCCGTCGGCGTTGCCGGCGCGCTCGGCGCCCATGCAGGTGTAGGTGCTGCTGTCCAGCTTGGCCCGTTCCTCGGCCGAGGCATTGGCCAGCGCCGGCATGGCGCCGAGCGCGAATAGCGCGCCGCAGGCGATGGCGAGTTGCGTGTGCTTCTTCATGGGTCCATCCCCTTCTTAATAGGTGTACTTGGCGTTCAGCGACACGTAGTCGCGATCCGCCAGGGTGCGGCCGTTGGCGATGTCGGCCGAGCCGAGGTAGCCGACGTAGGTCATGCCGACCTGGAAGTTGCCCAGGTACTTGAAGTCGCCGCCGACTGTGACGCGCTTCTCGTCGCGGCCCAGGCCGGACAAGGCGCTGCCGGAGACGTTCTGGTTCCAGAACACCTTGGTGGTCAGGTCCCAGCCGCTGAACAGGCTCGGGTAGTCGAACATCGCGCCGACGCCGAGCAGCGTGCTGCCGCGGGTCTGGCCGTCGTACTCGAACTCGTCGAAGCTGCCGTTCTGCCCCGGCATCCCGCCGCTGACGTGTAGGGTGTCGACGCTGTCGATGCGCTGGTGCATCACCTCGCCCATCAACGTGGTCTGGTGGGCCAGGGCGCTCGGGCCGAGGATGTACACGGCATTGAGGTTGCCCTGGATCAGGTTGCCGCGGGTCGGCGCGCCGTTGGACAGGTACACCGCGGCGTCCTCGCGGTAGCTGAGGTCACTGCCGATCTGCACCGCATCGCCGAGCTTGGTGCTCAGGCTCACCCCGGTGAGGGCGATGTCGTCGAAGTAGCCGAGCTGGTAGGCCGGCGCGTTACCCGCCCCGGTGCCGCGGCCGACGTCCTTGAGCGAGGAGTACTGGGTGCTGCCGGTGAAGTCGAAGAACAGCGCCGCCACGCGGTCGTGGTAGCGGTAGTGGTAGAGACCGACCTCGGTGTTCTGGGCCAGCTGGTAGCGCAGGCCCAGGCCCCACTGGCCGTCGTCGTCCGGCTCCACCTCGCCAGCGTAGTTGACCACCCGGAAGCTCTGGTCCGGCAGATTGCCGATCACCCCCGGCGCCAGGCGGTAGAACTCCGCGCCCGGGCCGAAGTAGTCGCTGCCGAAGTAGTCGCCCACGGGGCTGAGCAGGGTCTCTTCCCACTTGTACTGCCAGAAGCCCACCAGGGTCAGGTCGTCGGTCAGCGTGTAGCTGGCCGATACCTGGCCGACCGGCAGGTAGGCGTCCTTGGCCTCGGTGCCCGGCACGTTGAACTTGGTGGCGTCCACTGGCGCCTGGCCCTGGCTGATGTTCGGCCAGAACAGGCTCTCGCCCCAGGCCACCAGGTGACGGCCGGCCTTGGCCGACAGGTAGTGGCCGTCCATGTCCCAGCTGCCGAACACGAAGGCGTCTAGCAGGCGGAACTCGCCGCCGCTGCGCTCGCGGGTCTTCTCGGTGAAATGGTCGTGGGCGCCGATCTTGTTGACGGTCAGCGGCGAGTCGTTGTCGTTGCTGCTCCGGTAGGCCGCATCGTAGAAGTGGCTGGCGCGCAGCATGGCGCCGAGGTTGTCGTGGCGCAGCAGCGCCTCGCCGAACAGGCTGACCCGGTTGGTGATCAGCGAGCCGCGGTCGAAGTTGCGCGTGCCGTCATCGGCGTTGAGATCGTTGAGGTACTCGTCGTCGGCCTTCTCGGTCCGCATCGAGGCGGTGTAGTTGACCGTCAGCGACGACTCGAGGGTGGTCGACTCGCCGAGTTCGACGGTCGGCAGGGCGTTCACCGCCCCGCTGCTCAATGCCACGGCGACTGCGAGCAACTCGCGCAGGTACGGCGGCTGGCCGGCGCGCCGGCACTCCTTTCTTGCTGCCTTGGGCATACTGCCTCCGGATTATTGTTGTTCTGGCATTGCAGGCCCGCGCTCGGGCAACGCCACCACGCGGGCAGGTCCATGGCCCCGCCGCGCGTGGAACCGGCGCGGCGGGGACGGGGTCAGTGTGGGAAGGGGGCGGGTGCCGGCACATCATCCATTTGAGGGAGATTCGGGCGTGATGTGCTCGACAGTACGTCCGGGGGGCGCCTGTTCGCGCTTACGGGCGCCGCGAAACACTGCAGCCCCCTTGCCGTCGCTCCCGCGCAGGCGGGAGCCCAGATGCCTCCCCTCTGGATTCCCGCCTGCGCGGGAATGACGAGCTCTTCAGCGCTGCTCCGGAGGGCCAGCGCAGCAGATCCAGGGCAGGCCCTCAGCCCGCCGGCGCGTTGAACCCCACGCCGAAATCATGGCCCCACACGCTCACCTCGCTGGCCTCGTAGACGCTGTGCCGCGTCCAGTCGAGGACCAAGCCGCCGAAGCCGTACTCGATGGCGAAGCCCGAGGGGGTGGCCATGTAGAAGGAGGTCATGCGGTCGTTGACGTGCTGGCCGAGGGTGGCCATCAGCTTCACGCCCGCGCGCTGCATGCGGTCGTGGGCGCGGCCGACCTCCACGAGGTTGTCCACCTCGACCATCAGGTGCACGCAGCCGCTCGGCACCGGCGCGCCGAACAGCGCCAGGCTGTGGTGGCGGCCGTTGTTGCAGTGCAGGAAGTAGATGGGGATGGCCGGGGCGTCCGGCACGGGGCGGAAGCGGTGGATGTCGGACAGGCCGAAGCCCATGACATCGCGCAGGAACGCCCAGGTTTCCTCGAAGTTCGCCGCCGGCAGCACGGTATGCCCCATACCCAGCTCGCCGGTGACGAAGCCCGGCACGCCGGCCGGCGAGACGAAGCGGCGAAAGTCCGAACACACGCCCCACACCAGCTCGTGCAGGTTGCCGGACGGGTCGCGCAGGCTGGCCAGGCCGTTGACCCGGCGCACCGAGCACAGCTCGGCGCAGCCGCGCTCGAACGGCACCCCGGCGCGCTCCAGCTCCGCGCAGGCCTGCTCGAAGGCTTCCTCGCCCGCCAGCTCCCAGCCGCTGGCCACGTAGCGGTCGGCCGGCCCGCTCGACACGAACAGGCGGAACGGCCGCTCGTCCATCTTGATATAGAGGTCGCCCAGCGGCCCCTCCTCCACCATCATGCCCAGCACCTGCTCGGCCTGCCGGCGCCAGGCGCCCAGGTCGCAGCTCGACGCCACCACATAGGCCAGTCCACGAATGTCCATCATCGGATTCTCCTCGTCGCGGCGCCGGGCGGGGCCATCGCATCGCCCCGCCCGGCGCACTGTTCGGCTATCAGCCGCGCAGGTGGCGCAGTTCCGGCTTCACGCCGACGTAGTCCATGTCGATCTCGTGCTCGTAGCGGCGGGTCGACTCCTCAGACGCCTCGTTGATCGGCTGGAAGAACTGGTCGTACCACTTGCGCGCGTGGTAGATCGGCCCGTCGCTCTCGCACAGCATCGGGTTGCCGATGCGCACCTTGTTGTCCCAGATGGCCACGTCGGTGCCCAGGGCGACGCACTGCAGCTCCGTCCACTCGGCGATCAGTTGCTGGTTCTCCGGCTTGCTCAGCCCCGGGATGTTCTTGGTCGCCACGCCGAAGTGCAGGGTGAAGCTGTTGTGATCGATCGCCGTGTTGCCGACGATGTAGATGGTCTCCATGTAGTGACCCTTGTACGGCCCCTTCAGCGACACCAGCAGCACGCCCGGCCCGTAGTAGGTGGCGTAGGTGATCACCGCCTCGCCCGCGCTCATGATCCGCGAGCCGGAGATCTGCACCTGAGTGGCCTTGTGGCCCTCGAACAGGTTGGCGAAGAACAGCGACGGTGACTGGTGGGTCTCGTCGAAGTGCCCCATGTCGACGATGTTGTCCACCAGCTCGCGGCTGTTGGCGTTGATCACCCACTCCGCCCAGTGCATCTCGCTGTACTCCGGCGAGTCCAGCTCCTCCAGGCGCGGGATCTCCTGGCCTTCGATCGGCGGGTTGCCATCCGGGTCGTGCCAGATGAACAGCGCCTCGTTCAGCTCGGCGGTGGCCCAGCGCCCCACCCGCGCCTTCGGCGGCACGCGCTTGCAGTAGGGAATGCTCACCGCCTTGCCCTCGCGGTCGAACTGCCAGCCGTGGAATGGGCACACCACCTTGTCGCCGTCCAGCCGACCGTGGCTGAGGTCGCCGCCCATGTGCGGGCACCAGGCGTCGAGCACCTGCAGCGCGCCGTCGGAGGTCTGGAACACCACCAGGCGGTAGCCGAAGGCGTTCACCGTGTGCGGCTTGCCATCCTTGTACTTCTGGGCCGAGCCCAGGCAGTGCCAGCCGCGGGCGTAACGCTCGGGGATCGGGTCGGCGATGATCTTTGCGCGGTTCATGGACATGATCGGGTCTCCTGGGCTCAGAGGAAGCTGTCGGTGGTGGTCTGGTCGGTGAGGGCGATGAAGCCGAAGGCGCGGCCGAACAGGTCGACGTTGTTGGCGATGTGCGCGCGGCCGGTGAACACGTCGAGGAAGATCCGCGTCAGCGGATTGCTGCGGTAGGTGCCGGTGGCGCCGCAGCAGCGCAGCAGCTCGTTGATGTGGTGGGCGCACTCGTTGGCCACCTGGGCGAGCTGGTAGCGCTGGCGCAACCGCTCGTTGACCGGCGCCGCCTCGCCACGCTCGGCATAACTCATCTGCACCTCGTAGTGGCGCTTGCGGTTCTCCACCATCTGCTCATGGGCCACCACCGCGCGGGCGTAGGCCAGTTGCGCGTTGGGATCGTCCACCGTGCGCATGCCGACGTTCTTGCTGATGCCCTGCTTGGCGTAGTCCTTGAAGTGCTGGATGGCCGCCGCCAGACCGCCGAGGCAGGCGTTGGATACCGCCGGGATGAACATCTGGGCGAACGGCACCCGGTACAGCGGCGCGTTGTTCAGCTCGCGGCCGGGGTTGGCCGCGTCGTCGTGCTGCTGGGTGGCGTGGGTGCGATGGAAGGGCACGAAGGCGTCCTCGACCACGATGTCGTGGCTGCCGGTGCCGCGCAGACCGATCACATCCCAGTTGCGCTCGATACGGAAATCGCTCTTCGGCACCAGGAAGGTGCGGTAGCTGTTGCCCTTGCCGGCGCCCGGCGTGATGTTGCCGCCGAGGAACACCCAGTCGCAGTGTTCGCAGCCGGTGGAGAAGCCCCAGCGCCCGCTGATGCGGTAGCCGCCCTCCACTTCCGTGACCCTGGCCACCGGCATGTAGGTCGAGGCGATCAGCGTCGAGGCATCCTCGCCCCACACCTCCTGCTGCGCCTGCTCGGGGAACAGCCCCAGCTGCCACGGATGCACCGCCACCACGCCGTACATCCAGGCGGTGGACATGCAGCCCTCGGCCAGCGTCTGCTGGATCTCGGCGAACACCTTGGGTCCGAACTCGAAGCCGCCGTGGCGCTTGGGCTGCATGACGCGGAACAGCTGCGCCTCCTGCAGCGCGGCGATCACCTCGTCGGCCACCTTCAGCTCGGCCTCGGCCTGCGCGGCACGCTCGGCCAGCAGCGGCACCAGCGCCCGCGCACGGGCCACCAGCTCCTCGGGGGAAATTCTTGTTGTTTGCTCCATCGACTCACCCATGGACTGCGGGAAAACGTCGCGGGCCGCCCGCGTTTCAGTGGCGGCTCGCCCTGTGTGACACGGGATGGATTCTTTGGCGGGGGCCGGGGGGCAACATCATCCGAATGGATTAGCCACGCGGGTAGTGGGGGTTTTGTTGATCTGGAGCAAATATATCGCGGCAATTGGCCGAAGGACGCTGCGGGTTGCTATAACAGCGCCGGGGCCGAGACGCCTCGCCAAGGACATCACCCGGTAAGGAGACCCCGCATGACCCGCCCAACCCTGCCCTTGATCCTCGCGCTGCTGCCGGCAACGCTGTGGGCGCAGGAGACCACCCCTGCCGGCGTCGGCTTCACCCACCACAACTGGCAACTGGCCTGCGACAACACCCGCACCTGCCGCGCCGCCGGCTACCAGAGCGACGACGACCAGCTCCCCGTGTCGGTGCTGCTAACCCGCAAGGCCGGCCCCCAACAGCCAGTCACTGGCCAGGTGAAGCTCGGCTACTTCGTCGACTACAGCGCGCTGGAGCAACTGCCAGCCGAGTTCCGTTTGGCGATGAGTATCAACCGCTGCGGCCTAGATGTGACCAGATGGAATTCTTTGGGGAGCCGGAGAACCACATCATCCGAATCTATGTTTCCACGCAAGCATCATGGATCATGTTGAGTTAGGGGAGAATTCATATTCATTCACCCAGCGGCCCACCAAACAATCCAGGTCAATTTAAAATTTACAATCAAGCAAAATTGAAAAAGGAGAAGTAAAGTTGGACGAGGGCAAGATTGCAGCTGAATTTATTTCAAGTAACTTGGATAAAATTTGGCAGCTTGGGAAAAGGGCATTTGGCTCGATTGATGAGACAGTCCAAATAAAGTTAAAAACCGCATACTCTGAATATCTACAAAACACGAGAGAAAAATACTCAAAATCAAAATCTTTTTTTATAAGAAATCAGGCGGTAGATCTTTATGACTACTACATCCCTACTGGGATTTACAGCGGAACCCAGAGCATACCAATCCCGAAATTCAACTCCTGCCTAGATTATTCAAATCGAATTGTAATAACCGGCACTGGCGGCAGCGGGAAAAGCGTGCTAATGCGGCATCTTTTTCTTGACTGTATGTCTCAAAAGAAATATGTACCAATTTTAATTGAGTTGCGTGATTTAAATTCTGGAAAATCCTCACTAGAGGATTACATCGTAGAAACACTCGACCTATATGGCTTTGACGTTTCCGGAAGCTATGTGGAAAAAGCCAAAAAAGAAGGCCATTTTTGTTTCTTCTTGGATGGCTATGACGAAGTCGATCACTCGTTAAGAAAGAACCTTATCAAGCAGATATTGAAATCCTCGGAAAAATTCAAAAACTGCCCAATCTTTATTTCATCAAGGCCTGACGATGTCTTCAATGGAATTGAAAGGTTTAGTGTTTTTCGAATGCAGCCGCTTGATTTAGAGTCTGCTTCAAATCTGATAAGTAAGCTTCCGTTCGACCAGGAAATAAAATATAAGTTCATTGGCGCCCTGTCAGATGGATTATTCGAAAAGCATGAGTCATTCTTATCAAATCCATTGCTTTTATCCATCATGCTGCTCACCTATGGCGAAAATGCTGAAATACCCTCGAAACTTAGCATTTTTTATAACCAAGCATACGAAGCTTTATTTCAAAGGCATGATGCAAACAAAGGTGGCTATAGTAGGAGCAGGAAGAGCGAGTTAGATATTCAGGATTTCTCTCGAGTCTTCTCGCTATTCGCGCTACAAACATATGATCGACGAATATTTAAAATGCCTAGAGTTGACTGCCTTCAGTTCATAGAGAAAGCAAAGGCATCCCTTAAGAAAGAATTCAAATCTGACGATTATTTGTCAGACTTACTAAGCGCAGCATGTCTTCTCATTGAAGACGGCTTGGAGATTGCTTTCTCGCACAGGTCGTTCCAAGAGTACTTTGTTGCACTTCACATCTCGTGCGCCTCCCCAGAGATCCAAGAAAGACTTATAAATAGATACTGGAAAAACATGACGTCAGACAACGTCATAAACTTACTTCTTGAGATAAACCCTGACCTGGTCGAAAGGGTCCTTATCACCCCAAAACTTAAGGATCTCTTCTCCGAAATAGGCGTCAGGGATAAAGTGGGAATTACTCATGCCGTGAAATATATGCAGCGCGCCTACGAATCCATAACACTGGACGAAGAAAAAATATACGCAACATACCCAGGAACAGAGGCAAACATATGCGCAATTATTCACATGGCGGTCTACATATGCGAAACATATAGTTTTCCAGAAGATGACTATTTCGAGGATAACCACAGATGGCTTCTTGAAAGGCACGGCAGTAAAGATGGGGAAATAAAACTCAAAACAGAAAGCGTTACATACAAGACGCCGCTAATGGCAGACATACTCAATTCTCGTGGCGCATTCTCTATTGGCTACTTGCAGGCCGCATACGACGCCTACAAAATACTCAAGCGTAAGAACGAAAGCGCCATTGACAGCCTAGGGAAGGTCTGAAATAGCCCTCCCCATTCGCGACAGACCTGCTCGGCAGGCCAAAATCGGGCTACTTCATCCCCCTGGACTCAGTTTCCTGCCCCCGAAGAGCATTTGCCGGGGGCTTCCCCT
>NZ_JAHRGL010000011.1 GCF_019097855.1 Geopseudomonas aromaticivorans | reverse complement strand
CCTTGGAATAAGAACGCCGCTGCTTGATTTCCCGCATGAGAGCCTTGAAATGGTGTCCACGATAAATAGGTGGACACCATCTCTTAGCTTGGCGGGGTCAAACCAGACGGGATGCCCGGACGGTTACGTTGAACAGCTGCTTATGATCACTGCTGCTGACCAGGCTGTCGTCGAACTCGCGCCAGAGAGCTCCGATCCGCTTGTTCTTGAGGGCAAGAGCTTTTTGCAGTGTTTCCCGACGGTTCGAGGCCAGGTCTTCACGGCTCTGCCCGGCGATCAGGCTGTTCAGCGCACGCATGCGCGCCTTGAAACTCAGCCCGCTGCCTATCAACGAGATAACCGAGTAGGTGAAAAGCGCTGCCATGATCAGCCAGAACACGACACCCAGGGCTTCGGTACTGCCGCTCTTCAGCAAGGAAAAGTTGGGCAACAGGTGATTCAGAAATTCCATGATGTGGGTCCGATGGGATCAGCGTAAAGGTTCAAGCCACGGCCTGCTCGACCAGCGTGCCGGCCAGCCGCTCGTGGAGCTGGCGGGCGTCGGTCAGGCAGGCTTTGAGCTGGTCGCAGAGGGTCATCAGTTGGTCGAGTTTGACGACGATGCGGTGTTGTTCTGCGATGGGTGGAGTGCCTATTACAGAATTCAGAACATCTTCACGAGAGATTCCAGGGATAGCGATTCCAATAGATTTACTTTGGAAATGCTCAGCCATGGAGAACAGCATACTCCTTGCAAACTGAACATCGACAAGAATTGGGCGAGCAGCCATTAGCTGACGACTTATTGCAAGCGCCGGCTGCGTAACAAAATTGGTTTTACCAACACCCGACCCTTTGACTGTCAGCAGGATATCACCCTCAACTGAGACCGCTCTCCTTTCAAAGGTGTGTCGCGTCGGCAGAGGAGAGAACTCACCAAAATCAGCTGGGCCTGTCAGATAAGGAATCGCGCCATCTTGAGGTTGCTCAAAATATTCCTCCGGCCCCAGATGCTGGCCCGACACCAGCTCAATTAGCTGGCCAAATCTCGCCCACTCCCACCCTTCTGGCAACTCAAACGGCTTTTCCTCCTCACCAATCTCCGCCAGTGGTTTCTGCTTCCGGATCTTGCCTTCCGCCACCAACCGCGCCTTCTCCTCCGCAATCCGCTTGAACAGCTCACTGGCCGGCTCATCGCCCGGTTCCTGCGGCACCAGCTTGCCCATCACCGCCAGTTGCAGCAGGGTCTGCTTGAGGGCGTCGATGCTGGATTCGCTGGTGATCAGGCTGTGGAAGTGCTCGGCCAGGCGCTGCCAACTGGCGGCGAAGTCGTCGGCATCGCTGGCCTGGGTCAGGCTGTCGAGCAGCGCCTGCACCAGCCGGGCGTGGGCACATTCGGTGTCGGCCTGACGGGCTTCCAGGCGATCGCACAGGGCCATCAGCTCGTCGACCTTGGCGACGATGCGGTGTTGTTCGGCGTGGGGCGGTAGCGGAACAAGCAATCGTGGGATATCGCCAAGATTCAATTTATTTGTATGGCTCCCCCCTGCCTTGATTTGATCGTACTGGCGATACATTAAAGGGCTGGACAGTGCACAGTGAAAATACTTTGAAACGTTTGTCTTTTTCGGTAGCTTCAGTAGCCCTACGCTCACGAAAAGACTGAACGGGATATCAGTATCCACAACAGTTGGGCGCCCCAGCGTGCCGATCCGGCAAAGCAAAATATCGCCCTTCTCCGGATTGCATCTAGAATTTATTTTAGAGTGCTCTTCTGGCGAGATGTACTTACAGTTATCAAAGGAGACAGTAGCCCCATCAATGTCTTTTACTGAAATGAAGGGAACACCTGATGCCACATAGTTTGGTGTGTGATGGGTTCCATCAGTGATAAGCAATGTTAACTCTGCAGTGCTTACCCACTCCCACCCCTCCGGCAGCTCGAATGGCTTTTCCTCCTCGCCAATCACCGCCAGCGGCTTCTGCTTCTTGATCTTCCCATCGGCCACCAGCCCCGCTTTTTCCTCGGCAATGCGCTTGAGCAGCTTGCTGGCCGGCTCGTCGCTGGGATCCTGCGGCACCAGCTTGCCGCGCACCGCCAGTTCGAGGATCAGCTCGCGCAGCTTCGGGATGCCATTGGGCGCACCAGCCAGCAACGGCAGGTTGTCGGTCAGCAATGCGGTCATGCCTTGCGCTCCAGTGCTTCAGCCAGCACCGACTTGAGCTGATCGCGCAGCTCGGCGATCTCGCCCTGCAAGCTGGCGTAGTCACGCAGCAGCTCGTCCGGGTCGTGGCTTTCTTGTTCACCGACGTGGGGGTTCTTGCAGTCGAGGTTCCAGTTGCGCGCCTGCAACTCCTCGACGCTGACCTTCCAGGCGAATTCGTTTTCCTCGCGGGCGGCGAAACCATCGGCCTCGCTGCCCCACCAGGCCTGTTCGACGGCGAACTCCTCGACGCGCATCGGGCGGGTCTTCGAGTAGTTCTTGTAGCCGGCCGGGTACTGGTGCTCGTAGAACCACACCTGTTTGGTCGGCGTGCCCTTGGTGAAGAACAGCAGGTTGGTCTTGATCCCGGTGTAGGGGTTGAACACGCCGTTGGGCAGGCGAACGATGGTGTGCAGGTTGCACTCGGTCAGCAGCTTTTCCTTGATCCGCGACTTGATGCCTTCGCCGAACAGGAAGCCGTCCGGCAGCACCACGGCGGCGCGGCCGCCGTCTTTCAGCAGGTGCATGATCAGCACCAGGAACAGGTCGGCGGTCTCGCGGGTGCGGAAGGCGGCCGGGAAGTTGGCCTCGATGCCGTCCTCTTCCATGCCGCCGAACGGCGGGTTGGCGACGATGCAGTCGACCCGGTCCTTCGGCCCCCAGCTGATAAGCGGGCGGGCCAGGGTGTTGTCGTGGCGGATCTGGCTGGGCACCTCGATACCGTGGAGGATCATGTTGGTGGTGGCCAGCAGGTGCGGCAGCGGTTTCTTCTCCACTCCGAAGATGCTGGCCTGCAAGGCACGCTCGTCCTCGGCGGTCTTCACGTAGTGCTGGCGCTTGTGCTCGATGGTGCAGGTGAGGAAGCCGCCGGTGCCGCAGGCCGGGTCCATCACCTTGTCGTCGAGCTTGGGGTCGACCATGCGCACCATGAACTCGGTGACCGGACGCGGGGTGTAGAACTCGCCGGCGTTGCCGGCGTTCTGCAAGTCGCGCAGCAGCTGCTCGTAGAGGTTGCCGAACTCGTGGCGCTCCTGAGCCTTGTTGAAGTCGACGCCCTCCTGGATCTTGTTGATCACCTGGCGCAGCAACTGGCCGGACTTCATGTAGTTGTAGGCGTCCTCGAACACCCCGCGCACCACGAAGGCGGCCGGCGCCTGACTGTAAACATTGAGGGTCTGCAGGGTCGGGAACAGGCGGCTGTCGATGAACTCCTTCAGCTCGTCGCCAGTCATGCCCTCCGGATCGGCCGCCCAGTTGCGCCAGCGATAGCTCTCCGGGATCGGCGAGCGGTAGTCGTCGTCGAGCAGCTCCCACTCCATCTCGCGATCGTCGAAGATCTTCAGGAACAGCAGCCAGACCAGCTGGCCGATGCGCTGGGCATCTCCGTCGACGCCGACGTCCTTGCGCATGATGTCCTGGATGGATTTGATGGTGCTGCTGATGGACATGCTTACTTCCTGAAAAGATTGTCGCGGTGCCAGGCCAGATAGCCCTGATGACGGGCTTCGATCTGGCGCAGGCGGAGATGGGAATGCAGGTTGAGCGCGCGGGCGCTATCCGGGTCCAGATCCGATCCGAGCAGGATCTGGCCGTAGTCGTCGAAGCTGATCAGGCCCTGATCGAAGGCCAGATCGAGATTGGGGGTGAGCAGCAGGCCGTTGTAGGGGTCGAGCCGCTCGCCCGCACTGGCCGCACGCCACGGCTTGATGTGCGAGGCGCGCAGCAATGCCGGGATGGTGCAATCGGTCACCGCACAGCCGCCCCAGTAAGCCAGCAGCGCATAGCGGTAATCACCCTGGCCGATGCGCGCCTTGATCAGTGCCTCGCGCTCGGTGTCGGTGACAGCCAGATCGTCCGGCAGACCTGCGGAGGATATCGAACCCTCCAGAGCAGAAGCTGCCCCTTGCGGTTGGCCCAGCAGCTGACTGATCACCTCCTCCAGTGCGGCCATGTGGCGAAAGCCCAGATCCACACCATAGGCGATCTCCGTAGCCCCACCGTTCAGTCGCTTGGGAAAACCGCGCAGGTTGCTGTTGTGGTAGTAACGCGAATTGCCGCGCTCCAGCCCCGAGATACTCAGCCACTCGGCGAGTTTCTCCTCGTACTGCGGATGCAGCACCAGCGGCGCCTGCAGCCGTGCATGAATGCTGGAGCTCTGCTTGACGAACACCGGCGCGAATAGCCCCGGATGTTCCAGGCGCACGACCTTCAGGCCGGATTGCGCGGGCCTGGCAAAACCGGCGTTCTCCAGTGTGGTGATGACTTCCTGGATGCTGAGCATGCTAATCACTGACTTATGGTGGTTGGAATGGCTGGACTGGTATTAGCCATGGGCGTCAAAAACCATGCAGGGCTCGGTGCGCCGCCAGGTACGGCAAATGCTCCGGAGCAACGCGCATCAGCGATTGATTGCGTGAGAGACCTAACGCGCCGAGCTGCTCATCCGTGACGATCGACTTCAGCAGCATCAGGCCGCTGCCGGCAAAGCTCATCAGCCCCTGATCGAAGAGACGATCAGCATTTGCGGACAGCAATAGGCCATTGAACGGGTCTAGGCGCTGACTGCTATTGCTTAGAGACCAAGGCCGGATGTAGCTGGCAACCAGCGTCGGGAGCAGGTCGCACCCTGTCAGCGCACAGCGACCGCCCCAGAACGCCAGCAATGCCGAGCGGAACTGTTCCTGCCCAATCCGGGCAACCGAAAACTGCTGACGCTCGGTGGAAGTTGTGTCGGACTCTTCATCATCAGCCTTCACGGCCGACACGGCAGGAATCCAACCCAGTTGCTGGAGGGCCTGATATAGCTCCGGGTACATATGTGCCCGACTATGCGCGGTTTCGGGGTCGTCATCGAAACTGGCAATCGCGTACACCAAGAACTTCGGACGTACGATGCCGAGCACATCAACCAGCTTACCTGCCAGAAGGCCGTATTGCAGATTCGCAGCGCTGTAGCTGGGAAAGCCGACCAGCGCCGCCAGCTCGGACATGGTGAGGGATTGACCTGGCGACATGGCATGCCCCGTTAGCATGCTGCGCTGATTCTCGGTGATATCGGCCTCGATTTTGCTCAGTGCCTGAACGTACTCCCCAACGCTTACAGGACGGATCGCACGGGCAGGAGAAACCGGCGGCGCATTCTCAATGGCCTTCTCCAGAAAGGCGCGCCACTGCTCCTTGCTCTTAGGTTCCATAGCCGTTTCTCTCATGTGGACGTATGTCACGAGGCATAGAGTTCCGCCTCCAGCGCATGAATAGCCTTCTGGTAGCCTGGCTTGCCACCGAAAGCCTTAACCAGCTCGATGGGCGCGCCGATCTGGCTGAACGGGTCGAGCTGGAGAATCTTGATGTCTTCGATGTGCTCGATGCCGGTATCTGCGTACTTATCGAGCAGCGCCTCCAGCACTTGGCGGGCGGCTCCCGAGTATCTGGCGAAGTAGTTGCGCTTCTTGACCTGCTCGACCCGTTCGCGGCGCGACAGCGGCGGCTGGTCGAAGGCGACGTGGCAGATCAGGTCGAACGGATCGAGCGGCTTGGCCAGTCTGGCTTCGACTTCCTCGCTCAGCGCTTCCCAGAGAACGCCTTGGGCAGCCAGCTCGTCGATGATCGCCTTCTTCTGCTCGGCGTCGCTCCAGCGGCGCAGGAAGTCGTCCAGCGAGGTGAATTGCTTCTTCACGCAGGCGCGAGTGTAGTCACGCAGGGATTCGGTGATCAGCTTGCCGTCCGGGCCGTAGTACTGCACGCGCTCGGCGATCACCGAGATCGGCACGTTGTCGATCACGTAGCGGACGCGCTTCTTGCCATCGCCCTCACCCAGCTCGCCGAAGTCGTCGCCATCACCCTGCCCCATGTCGCCGGCCACGATGCCATCGCCTTCTACGGCATCGTCGGGCGGTACCGGGGAGTCGTCGCCCTGCGGCGCGTAGATCTGCACCGGATCGCCATCGAAGGCCGGATCGGCGAACAGCTCGGTGGCCTTCTTGAAGTCCATGATGGTGAACCAGTACTTGCCGTAGTCCTCGTTGATCCGCGTGCCACGGCCGATGATCTGCTTGAACTCGGTCATCGAGCGGATGTGCTGGTCGAGGACGATCAGCTTGCAGGTCTGCGCATCGACGCCGGTGGTCATCAGCTTGCTGGTGGTGGCGATGACGGGATAGCGCTGTTCCGGGTTGATGAAGTTGTCCAGCTCGGCCTTGCCTTCCTGGTCGTCGCCGGTGATGCGCATGACGTACTTGCGGTTCTCCGCCACGCGCTCGGGATTGAGGTTGACCAAGGCGGAGCGCATGCGCTCGGCATGGTTGATGTCGTCGCAGAAAATGATGGTCTTCTGGTACGGATCGGTGGCCTTGAGGAACTCGGTGACCTTTTCGGCGACCTTCTGGGTACGCGCCTCGATGACGAGTTGGCGATCCATGTCCTTGAGGTTATAGATGCGGTCCTCGATCAGCTCGCCGTTCTTGTCGCGCATGCCCTTGGGCGGGCGCCAGCCGAGCAGGTCCTTGTCAAAGTCGATGCGCACCACCTTGTAGGGCGCGAGGAAACCGTCGTCGATACCCTGCTTGAGGGTGTAGCTGTACACCGGCTCGCCGAAGTAGTGGATGCTGGAAACCTCGCGGGTTTCCTTGGGCGTGGCGGTCAGGCCGATGTGGGTGGCGCTGGAGAAGTAGTCGAGGATCTCGCGCCAGGCGGAGTCCTCGGCGGCGCTGCCACGATGGCATTCGTCGATCACCACCAGATCGAAGAAGTCCGGAGAGAACTGCTTGTAGACGTTCTGCTCCTCCTCGCTGCCGGTGACGGCCTGGTACAGCGACAGGTAGATCTCGAAGGACTTGTCGATCTGCCGCTTGGCGATCTTGGTCATCGCCGGACCGAACGGCTTGAAGTCGTTGCTACGCGTCTGGTCGACCAGGATGTTGCGGTCGGCGAGGAAGAGGATGCGTTTCTTCTGTTTCGATTTCCACAGCCGCCAGATGATCTGGAAGGCGGTGTAGGTCTTGCCGGTGCCGGTGGCCATCACCAGCAGAATGCGATCTTGGCCGCGCACCACCGCTTCGACGGTGCGGTTGATGGCGTTGGTCTGGTAGTAGCGCGGGGCGCGGCCGGAGCCGTCGTCGTAGTACGGCGCCTCTACCTTCTCGCGGCTCTCCCCTTCCAAGCCTTTCCACTGGCAGTAGCGCTGCCACAGCTCGTCCGGGCTGGGGAACTGTTGCAGGCTCAGCTCGGTTTCCAGCTGCGCGCAGGTGCCGGTACGGTCGTGGAACAGGAAGCCATCGCCGTTGCTGGAGAACACGAAGGGCACGTCCAGCGCATCGGCATAGCCCTGCGCCTGCTGCATGCCGGCACCCACCGAGTGCTTGTTGTCCTTGGCCTCGATGACCGCGATGGGGACGTTGGGCTGGTGGTAGAGCACGTAGTCGGCGCGCTTGGCCTCGCCACGGCTGTGCAGCTTGCCGCGCACGATGATGCGGCCCTTGGTGAAGCTGACTTCCTCGCGCACCTGCTTGTGGATGTCCCAACCGGCCTGCTGGATGGCCGGTGTGATGAACTTGGTGCAGATGTCCCGTTCGGTGAGCGATTTCTTGTCCATAAGTCCCGGATCCTTGCGTACCGGCTGCAGTCCGCGTAGCGCCGGAGCCGTTCAACTGCGACAAATGTACCGTTTTTTCTGTCGACTCGGGATCATTTTGATATTGCGCCGAGCCACTCAGCCAGGGTTTGGCGTTCGATAAGGGATGGCAGGTCAGCTCAGTGACGCAATAGCCGGATGAGGTAACAAGTGGGGGCACAGGAAGCCCCAGAAATGACAAAGCCCCGGAATCCTGGACTTTGGGGTGTATAGATGACGGAAGCGTTGCCAGCCCCTACAGCCCCTGATCTGTCACGAGGCATCCCAGCCAAGTACATACGGTCACCAAACGGTCACCAGAACGGGCAACTTCTGATCCGCCAGCAAAAACGGCAGGCATAAAAAAATCCAAGCACTCGTAAGTGCTTGGATTTTCTAGGGTATTTTGGTCGGGACGGAGTGATTCGAACACTCGACCCCTTGCACCCCATGCAAGTGCGCTACCGGGCTGCGCTACGCCCCGACATGTTTTCAAACATCTGAAAACGAAATGAACTATACACTAACCTTTTGAATTGTGGAAGCTTTTTTGCATCACGCCGTCTTGCGAAGAACCACAAGAACCTCCTCCAGCTCAGCGATCATCTGGCGGATCAGCTGGTGGTACTGCGTGCTGTCGTCGCGCGCATCCTCGCTGGACAGGCGCTGACGTGCCCCCCCGATGGTGAAACCCTGATCGTAGAGCAGCGCCCTGATCTGGCGAATCATCAGCACGTCCTGACGCTGGTAGTAACGACGGTTGCCAGCGCGCTTGACCGGGCTTAGCTGTGGGAACTCCTGCTCCCAGTAGCGCAGCACGTGCGGCTTGACCGCACAGAGTTCGCTGACTTCGCCGATGGTGAAGTACCGCTTGTCGGGAATCGGCGGCAGCTCTTCGCTATGGCTTGGTTCCAACATGGGACTCCACTCGAGTCTTGAGCTTCTGTCCCGGACGGAAGGTAACCACGCGACGGGCGGTGATGGGAATTTCCTCACCCGTCTTGGGGTTGCGCCCCGGCCGCTGGCGCTTGTCGCGCAGGTCGAAGTTGCCAAAACCGGACAACTTGACCTGCTCGTTATGCTCCAGTGCCTGACGAATCTCCTCAAAGAACAGCTCGACCAGCTCCTTGGCTTCACGCTTGTTCAAGCCCAACTCCTCATGGAGGCGTTCGGCGATCTCGGCTTTCGTCAGGGCCTTCATACGCTTACTTCCTTAACGTGGCTTGGAACCTTTCTCCCAGGGAAGCAATGATTCTTTGCAGATTTTCATTGACTTCTTCGTCGTTAAGAGTGCGCGATGGATGCTGCCAGGTCAAGCCAACAGCCACACTTTTGCTAAGCGGATCAATACCTTTGCCTTGATAGACGTCGAACAGACGCAGATCAGTGAGGTACTCTCCAGCCTGAGCACGAATGTCGGTCAACAGGCTCTCCGCGGGGACTTCGCGTGCCACCAGCAGCGCCAGGTCACGGCGCACTTCGGGGAAACGCGACAGCTCGCGGAACTGCGGCAGCAGACCAGCAGCCACTTCGGCCAGCACCAGCTCGAAGAGGTATACCGGTTGATCCAGGCCCAGCACCCCGGCCAGTTCCGGATGCAGCGCCCCCATGAAGCCGACCAATTGGCCGTTGCGCTCGATACGGGCAGTCTGCCCCGGATGCAGGGCCGCGTGCTCGCCAGCGACGAAGGTGAACTCGCCACCAGCGCCGGCGTAGTTCAACAACGCTTCGACATCGGCCTTGAGATCGTAGAAATCCACCGCCTCGCGGCCGTTGGCCCAGCCTTCCGGCTGGCGGCTGCCGCAGATCACACCAGCCAGCATGGGTTCCTGCTTGAGCCCTTCGAGCTGGCCGACGAAGCGCAGACCGGACTCGAACAGACGCACGCGGGTCTGCTGACGGTTGAGGTTGTGCTGCAGCGACTTGACCAGGCCCGGCCACAGCGAGGCACGCATAGCGGCCAAATCGGCGGAGATCGGGTTAGCCAGGGCCAGCGGCTGCACACCCGGGTGGAACAGTTCGAACCACTTGGGATCGATGAAGCTGAAGGTGACTGCTTCCTGATAACCACGAGCGACCAGCAGACGACGCAGATGACCGAGTTCGGCACGCGCCTCGCTCTGCGGCTGCGGCGCCAGGCGCGCCTGCGGGTAGCGCACCGGCAGACGGTTGTAGCCGTACAAGCGGGCCAGTTCCTCGATCAGGTCCACCTCGATGGACAGGTCGAAGCGATGGCTGGGGATTTGCACCTGCCACTGCCCTGCCCCGCCAGCAACCTTGAGGCCCAACGCAACAAGCAGGCGCTCGACTTCGGCGGCCGGCAGCTCGAGGCCGAGCATCTGCTCGATGCGCTCGGCACGCAGGGTCACGGGGTCGACCTGCGGCAGGTCGACCTGGCTCACCACCTCGACGATCGGACCCGGCTCGCCACCGACGATTTCCAGCAGCAGCGCGGTGGCGCGTTCCATGGCCTCGCGGGCCAGCTGCGAGTCGACGCCGCGCTCGAAGCGGTGCGAGGCATCGGTGTGCAGGCCGTAGGAGCGGGCCTTGCCGGCGATGGCGATGGTGTCGAAGAACGCACTCTCGAGGAACAGGTCGCGAGTGCCGGCGGCGACTCCGCTGTGCTCGCCGCCCATCACGCCGGCGATGGCCAGGGCGCGTTCGTGGTCGGCGATCACCAGGGTGTCGGGGCGCAGGGTGACTTCCTGGCCGTCCAGCAGCACCAGCTTCTCACCCGCCTCGGCCATGCGCACGCGGACGCCGCCCTTGATCTCGGCGAGGTCGAAAGCGTGCAGCGGCTGCCCCAGCTCGAGCATCACATAGTTGGTCACGTCGACGGCCGGATCGATGGCACGTACGTCAGAGCGGCGCAGACGCTCGACCATCCACAGCGGGGTCGGTCGCGACAGGTCGACGTTGCGGATCACCCGGCCGAGGTAGCGCGGGCAGGCCTTGGCGGCCAGCACTTCGACGCTACGCACTTCGTCGTGCACCGCCGGCACCGCGGCGATGGCCGGACGAGTGACCGGGGCGTCGTACAGGGCACCAACTTCACGGGCCAGACCCGCTACCGACAGGCAGTCGCCGCGGTTGGGGGTCAGGTCGACCTCGATGCTGGCGTCGTCGAGATTGAGATAGCTGCGGATGTCCTCGCCCACCGGCGCATCGGCCGCCAGCTCGAGCAGGCCGGCGTTCTCTTCGCTGATCTGCAGTTCGGCGGCCGAACACAGCATGCCGAAGGACTCGACGCCGCGCAGCTTGGCCTTCTTGATCTTGAAGTCCTCGCCCAGCACCGCGCCGATCATGGCGAAGGGGATCTTGATCCCCGGACGGGCGTTGGGTGCACCGCAGACCACCTGGAAGGTTTCGCTGCCGTTGCTCACCTGGCAGACGCGCAGCTTGTCGGCGTCCGGGTGTTGTTCGGTGGCAAGGATCTCGCCGACCACCACGCCGCTGAACGCGCCAGCAGCCAGGGTGACGCTGTCCACCTCGAGGCCGGCCATCGACAGGCGGGCCACCAGTTCATCGCGCGCAACCTGAGGGTTGACCCAGGTGCGCAGCCATTGTTCGCTGAATTTCATCCTGTTCTCCTGAAAGCGGGTTGACCGATCGACCTAGCGGAATTGCGCGAGGAAGCGCAGGTCGTTGTCGAAGAACAGGCGCAAGTCGTTGACGCCATAGCGCAGCATGGCCAGACGCTCGACGCCCATGCCGAAGGCGAAGCCGGAGTACTTCTCCGGGTCGATGCCGGACATGCGCAGCACGTTCGGGTGGACCATGCCGCAACCCATCACTTCCAGCCAGCCGGTCTGCTTGCACACGCGGCAGCCCTTGCCCGAGCACATCACGCATTGCATGTCGACCTCGGCCGACGGCTCGGTGAAGGGGAAGAACGACGGACGGAAACGCACGCCCAGCGGCTTCTCGAAGAACACGCGGAGGAACTCCTCGATGGTGCCCTTGAGGTCGGCGAAGCTGATGTTTTCGTCGACCAGCAGGCCTTCGACCTGGTGGAACATCGGCGAGTGGGTGATATCGGAGTCGCAGCGGTAGACACGGCCCGGGCAGACGATGCGGATCGGCGGCTGGGTCGACTCCATGGTGCGCACCTGTACCGGCGAGGTATGGGTGCGCAGCAGCATGTTGGCGTTGAAATAGAAGGTGTCGTGCATCGCCCGCGCCGGATGGTGGCCGGGGATGTTGAGCGCTTCGAAGTTGTGGTAGTCGTCTTCGACTTCCGGACCCTCGGCGACGTTGTAGCCGATATGGGTGAAGAACTGCTCGATGCGCTCGAAGGTGCGGGTCACCGGATGCAGGCCACCGGAGACCTGACCGCGGCCCGGCAGGGTCACGTCGATGCGCTCGGCGGCCAGTTTGGCTGCCAGCGCGGCGGACTCGAGGTCGGCCTTGCGCGCATTGAGGGCATCCTGAACGCTGGTCTTGGCGGCGTTGATCAGGGCACCCGCCTTCGGACGCTCCTCGGCCGAGAGCTTGCCCAGGGTCTGCATGAGCTGGGTCAGCTCGCCCTTCTTGCCGAGATAATGAACCCGGAGTTGCTCCAGGGCATTCACATCATCGGTGTGTCGCACGGCCTCCAGGGCTTGGGAGACCAGCGCATCCAGGTTTTCCATCTACGGACTCCAGATACAAAATAGGGGAAGGGCACAAAGGCCCTTCCCCTATTGGTGACGTTGCCCGAGCCCGAAGGCTCGATGATTGTCGTGGGGCTTAGGCCAGAACGGCTTTGGCTTTCTCGACAATCGCAGCAAACGCCGCTTTTTCGTTCACTGCCAGATCGGCCAGAACCTTGCGGTCGATCTCGATGGAAGCCTTCTTCAGGCCAGCGATCAGACGGCTGTAGGACAGGCCGTTGACGCGTGCACCCGCGTTGATACGGGCGATCCACAGAGCGCGGAACTGACGCTTCTTCTGACGGCGGTCACGGTAGGCGTACTGGCCGGCCTTGATCACCGCCTGCTTGGCTACGCGGAATACGCGCGAACGCGCACCGTAGTAGCCTTTGGCGAGTTTCAGAATCTTCTTGTGACGACGACGGGCGATGACGCCACGCTTAACACGAGCCATGTTGTAACCTCTTGATTATCTTGACCAGAATTAACGAACGCGCAGCATGCGCTCTACTTTGGCAACGTCGGATGCATGCATCAGCGAGGTGCCGCGCAGCTGGCGCTTACGCTTGGTAGTCATCTTGGTCAGGATGTGGCTCTTGAAAGCGTGCTTGTGCTTGAAGCCGTTTGCAGTCGGCTTGAAGCGCTTCTTGGCACCGCTCTTGGTTTTCATCTTTGGCATGTTTAGTACTCCGCATTCAGTGATTACGCATAACCGCAAGGCCTGCCAGTGCCCTGGTGGTTACTTTTTCTTTTTGGGGGCGATGACCATGATCAGTTGGCGTCCTTCCATCTTAGGATGCTGCTCAACGGAGCCATATTCGGCGAGGTCGTTTTCGACCCGCTTCAACAGCTCCATGCCCAGCTCCTGGTGGGCCATCTCACGACCGCGGAATCGCAGCGATACCTTGGCCCTGTCCCCATCGACAAGGAAACGTACCAGGTTGCGTAGTTTTACCTGGTAATCCCCTTCTTCCGTCCCTGGACGAAACTTTACTTCTTTAACCTGCGACTGCTTCTGGTTCTTCTTCGCTTCAGCAGCCTGTTTCTTCTTTTCGAACAGGTGCTTGCCGTAGTCCATGATCCGGCATACGGGCGGAACCGCATCAGCAACAATCTCAACCAGATCGAGCTTGGCTTCTTCAGCGGCCTGGATGGCTTCCGCAATGGAAACCACGCCAACCTGCTGGCCATCGGCGCCGATCAGGCGTACTTCGCGGGCGGTGATGTTTTCATTGATCGGCGGACGGGCCTGTACTCGTCTGTCTTGTCTCATGTCGCGCTGCTTAATAATGATTACTCCGTTCTGTTACCGACCACGCCGGGAAACGGCCTGGACCAGCAGATCCTGGAACTCGCTGACGGTCATCGAGCCCAGATCCTGACCGTCGCGCGTACGTACGGCGACGGTTTGCGATTCGACTTCGCGGTCCCCGATCACCAGCAGGTAGGGAACCTTGAGCAAAGTATGCTCGCGGATTTTAAAGCCGATCTTCTCGTTTCTCAAGTCGGCTTTGGCTCGATAGCCATTTTCTTCCAGTTCTTTGGCCACTTGGGCGGCAAATTCGCCCTGCTTGTCGGTGATATTCAGTACCACCGCCTGGGTCGGCGCCAGCCAGGCCGGGAAGGAGCCCTCGTAGTGCTCGATGAGGATGCCGATGAAACGCTCGAAGGAACCCAGTACCGCGCGATGCAGCATCACCGGATGCTTGCGACTGTTGTCCTCGCTGACGTACTCGGCGCCGAGGCGGATCGGCAGGTTGAAGTCGAGCTGCAGCGTACCGCACTGCCAGACCCGCCCCAGGCAATCCTTCAGCGAGAACTCGATCTTCGGGCCATAGAAGGCGCCCTCGCCCGGCTGCAGCTCCCACGGCAGACCGGCGTTGTCCAGCGCGGACTGCAAGGCGGCCTCGGCGCGGTCCCACAGGTCGTCGGAGCCGACGCGCTTCTCCGGACGGGTCGACAGCTTGAGCTGGATGTCCTTGAAGCCGAAATCGGAATACACGTCGAGCGTCAGCTTGATGAAGGCCGCCGCCTCATCCTGCATCTGCCCCTCGGTGCAGAAGATGTGGGCGTCATCCTGAACGAAGCCACGCACGCGCATGATGCCGTGCAGCGAGCCGGAGGGCTCGTTGCGGTGGCAGGCCCCGAACTCGGCCAGGCGCATCGGCAGCTCGCGGTAGCTCTTCAGCCCCTGATTGAACACCTGCACGTGGCACGGGCAGTTCATCGGCTTGACCGCGTAGTCGCGGCTTTCCGACTCGGTGGTGAACATCAGGTCGCCATAGTTGGCCCAATGACCGGACTTCTCCCACAGCACGCGATCGACCACCTGCGGAGTCTTGATCTCCAGGTAGCCGTTCTGGCGCTGGATACGGCGCATGTACTGCTCGAGCACCTGATACAGGGTCCAGCCATTGGGGTGCCAGAACACCATGCCGGGCGCTTCTTCCTGGGTGTGGAACAGGTCCAGACGCTTACCGATCTTGCGATGATCGCGCTTCTCCGCCTCTTCCAGGCGATGCAGGTGATCCTTGAGATCCTGCTTGTTGCCCCAGCAGGTACCGTAGATGCGCTGCAGCATCTTGTTCTTCGAGTCGCCACGCCAGTAGGCACCGGCCACCTTCATCAGCTTGAAGGCCTGCAGCTTGCCGGTGGACGGCACATGCGGACCGCGGCACAGATCGATGAACTCGCCTTGCTTGTAGAAGGACAGCTGCTGGTCGCCAGGAATCGCCTCGATGATCTCGACCTTGTACTTCTCGCCAAGCTTGTCGAAGAAGGCCACCGCCTCGTCGCGCGACATCAGCGAGCGGCTGACCTGATGGTCGGCCTTGGCCAGCTCGTACATCTTCGCCTCGATCTTCTCGAGATCCTCGCTGGTGAAGGGACGCTCGCAGTCGAAGTCGTAGTAGAAGCCGTCATTGATCACCGGGCCGATGGTGACCTGGGTGCCGGGGAACAGTTCCTGCACGGCCATGGCCATCAAGTGGGCACAGGAGTGGCGCAGCACGTCGACACCCTCCGCATCCCGCGCGGTGATGATCGACAGCGCGACGTCGCCCTCGATGACATACGAGGTATCCACCAACTGGCCGTCGACCTTGCCGGCCAGAGCGGCCTTGGCCAGACCGGCACCGATGGATTGCGCAACTTCGGCCACGCTGACCGGCTGCTCGAACGAACGCTGACTACCGTCGGGAAGAGTAACGATGGGCATGGCGCCTCCTGTCTCAGTGGTGACCCCTACCAAAGGCCACGTGGATGGGATGAGCCAGTAAACGGCGCCCGGCGGGAAAACTGCCTCACGATGGCAGGACCGAAAACGGCCTTCCCGACACACAAGCGGAGATCACTGGAAAAATAAGCCGGTAATCGTTTCAGAAAAGCCACACAGGCGCAAGGTAAAGCACCCACACCGACACGCTAAAGCGCATCAAGAAACTCGCCGACCAGGCGATTGAACAGCGCCGGGCGCTGCACATTCATGCCGTGGGAAACCCCGGGCAGCACCTTGCGCCACGCATCGAGCAGATGATGCTCGAGCATCCGCAGCACCGCAGGGAACGGCGGCGGACTGCGCTCACCACCCAGCAGCAGGACCGGACAGCGGATTGCCGCCAACTCCTCGGCAACCACCGGCGACGGCCGATCCTCGACCTGCCCCGCCAAGGTGAAGGCGTTGTCCAGCGCCATATGCCGAAAGCGCGCCGACGAGCGCTGCCAGATTCCGGCGCCACTGACCGTATCGACAAACAGCTGCAGGCCAGCCTCAGCCTGACCATCGCGGATCAGCCGCAACGCCTCCAGGCGGAATCGGTTGCGCTCATGGGCCGCAGCCGGCACCGGCACCCCCGCCTGCGCAAACAGCTCAGGCGCGAAGTCGCCCCCCGGGTCCGCCAGCAGCAGCGAGCGCACCAGATCCGGCCGCTGCGCCGCCAGACGCAGAGCGATATTGCCGCCGCGCGAATGCCCAAGCACATGCATCGGCTCGCCCTGTCGCTCGATCAGCTCGGCGAGATCGGCAACATGCCTCTCGGTGGAGAAACCATCGCCCTCGCCGCTCCAATGCTCTGGAAAGCAATGCCGCAGGCTCGGCGCCAGCACCCTGCAGCGATCAGCCAGCACCGGGATCTGCGCCGACCAGAAACGGTAGTCGCACAGCGAGCCATGCACCATCAGCAGCGGCACCCCCGCCCCCAGTTCGATGCCTTTCAGCTCGTAATCCGCCAGATGCCAGACCGCGGTTTCCACCGGGACAACCTCGCACAACAATTTTCCGAATGCAGAAAACAGAAAAGCCGGTCAAAATGACCGGCTTTTCTGATGTTTGGTAGGCACAATTGGATTCGAACCAACGACCCCCACCATGTCAAGGTGAGCGCCGAACCTACCCTAAGTCGTTGAATGGAAAGGAAAAGCCGACCATTCCAGACCATCATAAAGTGATCATTCTACCCTAAAAGAATCAACAACTTAGCGTTGGATTTTCATACAGTAGTCCGCCCTTCTCCTGGCCATTATGAGCCTATTTCGTAGCCCGTTCTGGGCGCAATCAATCCCCTCTTTTTGATACCTCCATCACCCACTCCTGCAGCGCCATCAGCCTGGCCCTGCACTGATCCGCCCTCCCCGTCACTCGGACAACACCTGCTGCAGTTGCAGGGTGTAGGTCTGCTTGGGCTCCGGCTCCATCATCCACGCCGGCGGTGCCGGAGGTGTCGGGCACTCCACCGCAACTGGCCGGATCGATTCGGACGCGCAGCCGCTGGCGAGCAGTAGCGAGGTCAGCAGCAAGGCGATCAGAGTTCTCTTGAGCATGGGTCAGCTCCTGGTAGCGTTGGTGATCGATGGCGGCGAGCTGTTTCTCGAGTTGGTCGCGGATCTGCTGCTGCTCGGCGATGGCCGCAGCCTGCGCCGCGGCGATGCGCTCGAGCTGCTGGGCGTGGTCGGCGCGCAGTGCGGACAGATCTGCGCCGAGCCGCCAGCCATTGATGGCCCAGCCGATGGCTATGCCGACCAGCAGGGCGAGCAACGGAGGACGCAGTGCGGCGGAGATCATGCCAGCACCCCGCCGGACGCGATGAAGTGCGCAGCCAGGTCATCCAACTGGTGCTCGTGCTGGCCATAGCCGGCCCCGGGCAGGCTCGCCCAGATGTTCCGGCATTTGGCGATCGCCTCGGCGAATCGCCCGGCCTTGATGTCAGCCAGCGCCCGGCACTCGCGGATCTGCTGGATGGCAATGCGGTCCTGGCTGATTGGGCTGAAGTCGCAGAGGTCGAGCTGCTTGCGGTAGGCGTCCCAGTAGCGGGCCAGCAGTTGGTAGCGCCCCGCCGCCGTCGACTTGATGCCGAGGCGCGGCAGGCTGACCAGCTTGCGCGGGTGATCGGCATAGCCGCGGAACAGACCGCCGCCGACCACCACGTCATAGCCGCCGTCTTGGGTGGGCTGACGCGGGTGATCGGTGCCCTCGCTCCAAGCAATCATGTCGAGGAACGCGCACACGTTGGCACCGCCGGCCTGGGCAGCAGAGATTCGAGGCATTGGGATCTCCAGAAACAAGAAAGCCCGCGCGTGGCGGGCTGATTGCGAATGGCATAATGCTGAAAACATGGAGGTTGCTATGGCGTACATCCCAGCCCTGGACGGCATCCGCGCTATCGCGGTCATGCTGGTCATGGCGTTCCACGCAAACACCCCATGGGTGTCTGGCGGATTCCTGGGCGTAGACGTGTTCTTCGTGCTGAGCGGATTCCTGATCACCAGCATCCTGTACGCCGAGATTGCGCGGACTGGACGGATCGACATCCGGCGGTTCTACGTCAGGCGGTTCGCCAGGCTCGCGCCGCCACTCGGGGCATGCCTTGTGCTGTACCTGGTAGCCGCTCCGTATGCCTGGCCTGAGTACTACCATCACATGCGCGACGCTCTACTAGCCGCCGCATATCTGAGCGACTACAGCACGGCGCTATGGGGCATGCCAGAGATGCTCAGGCATACCTGGTCGCTGGCCGCCGAGGAGCATTTCTATCTGCTCTGGCCCCTGGTTTTGCTGCTGCTTAGGCCGCTGCAGCCGCGCACCGTCCTGCTGGTTCTGCTCGCGCTCTACGCTACCGGCACGGCATGGCGGATCGCATGCCTTGAGCTGCATGGCTGGTACCTGACCTATTACCGCTTCGACACGCGAGCTACCGGCATGATCGCCGGGGCCGCCCTGGCGCTGGCCGTCCGCTGCGGATATGCCGCACATCTCGGCCGTGCAGCGCCCATCCTGTGCGTCACGCTGGGATACCTGATCGCCTTTTCGCTGTACTGGCGCAACCCGATGGCGCTGCAGGCGGGCGTGATCACGGCGGAGCTGACGACCGCTGCGACGATAGTGCTGATCGTGCAGTCAGGCGCGCCGCGCTGGCTGGGCAGTCCCGGCCTGTCCTACATCGGGCGCCTGTCCTACGGGCTGTATCTGTTCCACTATCCTGTCATGCACTACCTGCGAGATGAGTACGACTGGCCGGCGGCGCTGGTCGTAGGGAGTGCAGCGGCGCTGGCGCTGTCAGCCATTTCCTACCACACGATTGAGGCGTGGGTACGCAGGTGTCGCGGGAGCGCCGCGCATGATCAGACCGGCTCGGCCGCTCCCACAGTGTAAAAGTCGCCGGGCCTGGACAGGTTGCTGGCCTCGGCCGCTATCCACTGATCACTGAGGAGTGAGGCTCGCAGATAGACGAACCCGATCTGGCCGGCGAACTTCTCGAAGAATGACGTGTCCTCAGCGCCCAGGTATAGCGTGGTTCGCCCTGCTGGCGGGGCTACAAATGCAGTCTGCTCCGCCTCTTTCGTTCCGTTGACAAACAGGGCTCGACTGCTGCCCCCGTTGTACCTCGCGTGCAGACGGTATCTTGTGCCGGAGACAACAGGCGAGGCGCCATCCAGCCAGCCAGCCGTGGTATGCCATAGGCCGAATTTCCCGGTTGCGTTGCGTCGGACCAGCCCGATGCGCTTGTCTTCTGAGTAAACTCCCGTCGATATCGACAGGATCGCATTGTTGCCGTTGCTTGAGGTGTACGTAGCCGGGATTACGGTACAACCCAGCGTAAACACCGAAAGGTCACTGATGCTTGAAGACAGGTAGCTGTTCTCGCCAGACGCCTGAACGATGTCCATGCCTCCGCCTGCCTCGGTCGACAGCGGACTGATGACATGAACGACGCTGGTCGCTCCATCGTCCCGCAGAATCAGAAGCTCATCGTCGGTCGAGCCAATGCCCTCATAGTTGCCAGCCCTTGACGTCGCGTTGTCGGCCATGTCGGTCCACTGCCGTGTTGCAGCAGAAAACCCCGGAAGATATCCACTGTCTGTCATCAGGTAGGTGTAATCCTGCCCATCGGCGTTTGCGTAGAACCGCTCGCGGAACCGCGTCATCCCCTGGATATATGTGGAGGTTCCAGCCCCCGCGATCGACTCGATAAATGCCATCGTGTCGAGTGAGTATTTTTTCGCGCTGAACCCGCCCGCAGCATACGCGACCGTGTACAGATGCCCAGCGGCAGCGTCGATGCACACCCCAGAAACCTCGGCGCCCTGAGCGGAAACATCGTGAGCGGTGACAAATTCCAGCGTGTCCGCGCGGAACACTGCGATCTTCTGCGCTGAGAACACTGTGGGGCTCGTGTAGCTCTCAATTGGGACGTAAAGCAGGCCGGCGTGCACATCCGGGTCGCCGCAGTGGTTGACACCTCCGCCAACATCACCAACCGGATTTTGGTTGGATGCGACAAGATTCCAGTCCATGTCGTATTTGTTGATCGCATTGGTGTCTGTGACATAGTAGTGCGCGCCGTCGCAGCAGATCCCTTGGTGTTCTGTTAATGCTGGCGACTGCGACGCGAGGCCGAAGCGCTTGTTGCGCCCGGAAGTTAGGGCCAGCGTTCCGCTGCCGGTGACGTCCAGCTGCCCCGTACCGTCCGTAGGAGATGGGTGGAACAGGTACACGCGATGATAGTCCGACCACACTGGGGCGCCGCTCACTGCGGACAGTGCAGCGTTGCCCCAGTGCACATAAAATGTTGATGGTGAAGCGCTGCTCAGGTCGAGCTTGACGAACAGCGAGCCTGTCTTGGCTCTCGGGTTGACGCGCACCAGGTGGAACGGCAGATCGGCACCGCCTGCGTCCTTTACCCGCACGTCGCGCCCGTCCTTGTGTGGCCTCACGGACCAGAACGCAGCGGGCATGGATGCCAGATCGACGTACACCGGGAACCCGGACAACGTCTCCCCGACACTGGCCGCTGGCACTGTCACGGCCACACGGTATTGACTGGCAGCAACACGGAGCCGCTGGCTCGCTACAATCCCCGGAATCATGCCGCATCTCCCAGCGCCCCGAAGAGCGTCCACACGTTTTCGGCCACTCGCTTGAGCGTGGCCACGCCGTACTGGCCGGCAATGTTCACGGTGCTGGTGGCGAGCTTGTTGACGGTCACGCCTGATGCTGCGGCAATCGTCACCGCACCAGCACCGCCCTGCTCGATGTGCACCTCGGTATCTACCGCCCACGCCACGCCGGCCTGCGCCGGCACGGTCAGAGTGAGGGCCGTTGCGCTGGTGCTGCGCAGGTAGGCGCCGGCATCGGTCAGGGCCAGCGCGCGGCTTGCGGCGACTTCGACGACCGGAGCCATGCCGCCTGCCGGACCAGCTGGCCCCTGCGGGCCTTCCGGGCCGGTCGGGCCTTGCGGTCCTTGTGCTCCGGCTGCGCCTGCAGGCCCTGGCTCTCCGACCAGCGTGGCCAGCCACTCGGCGCTGGTACCGGTGTATCCACCTGCCACGGCGACTTGGTAAGCGCTCAGCCCATCTGGCCCCTGCGGTCCTTGCGGGCCGGATGGCCCCTGAATCGGGCCGCCGTCGACCCATGCTGTACCGCTGTATACCCACAGACTGCCAGCGATCAGGTAGACATCACCAGCAGCGGCAGGCGTTGGCAGCGAGGCCGAGGACGCCAACACGCCGAGGATGCGCACGCCCTCGCCTGCCGGCCCCTGAGGACCTTCTGGGCCTTGCGGGCCGGTGGCGCCAGTCGGGCCGGTCGGGCCGCGAGCACCAGCTGGACCGGTTGGGCCGGTCGGCCCTTCTGGTCCGGCAGGGCCTTCCGGCCCTTGCGGGCCGACGATGGATCCGGTATTGACCCAGGCCGCACCGTCCCACACCCACAGGTCGCCCGTGACGAGGTAGGCATCCCCAGTAGTGGCGCCGGCCGGCAGCTCGGCGGAGGTGGCGTAGCTGCCGAGGATGCGGACGCCCTCTCCCACAGGACCCTGCGGACCTGTCGGGCCAGCGGGACCGGTCGGGCCATCTGGACCTCGCGGGCCGATGGCGCCAGTCAGGCCTTGCGAGCCAGTAGGCCCCTGCGGGCCAGCCGGGCCGACCGGACCCTCTGGGCCTTGCGGGCCAGCAGCTCCGGGCGTGTCGCGGATGGTGGTCACGGCGCCGGCGGTCAGGCGCAGTTCGAGGCGGGTGCCTGCGGGCCATGCCTGAGCGGTGGTGCCTTCCTGGGCGCGCGCGACAGTCAGGGTGCCGCCCGCCGCGGCGCTTATCTTGATGATCTCCCACAGCGACTCGATACCCAGCGCGTCATAGCCGATCAGGGTCGGCAGGTAGTAGGTGCTGCCGTCGAGACCGGCCAGGCGCGCAGCGGCGTTGGGGTCGACGGAGATCGCGGTGTCAGCTGCGCCGATGGCCGAGACCAGCGCGGTCGACCAGTTGTTGATCCATTGCAGTTGCATGCGTTGCTCCGGTTAAGTCCAGCTGACAGGCTCGGCGCTGCCGATGATGGCCTCGCCGGTAATGGGGTTGTGGCTGCCGTAGAGCGGGATGCTGTTATATCCGCCGCGTGGCAGTGGGGGGGCTTCGCCGCCGGAAATGATCTCGCCCGGGGCCAGCGCGCCACTCCACTGCGCGAGGAATTCGTCCCGCGTGTCGACGACGGACACCGGGCTGGTCAGGCGATTGGACCATCGCTGCCTGACCGAAAAAAAATAGTAACGACCTGCCCAGCTGGGGGCGACAATTCCGGAAATGGGTTCATCCGCGGATAGCGGCGAGAATGCGGACACGCTGAGCAGTGGCATGCTGCCTGGGTTTGTCGAGTCATTTGGATAGTCGACGATGTCAAAACTGGTACTGCCTGACTCGCTGATGCCGCCGATGCTGCGCTGTGCTGAGCCGCTGGCCGTTTCAGTCCTCACGTTGCTCTCGTCCCAGCGGGTTTCAATATCAAGGCTGTAGGATGCGCGATAGATTGACTCGACAGCGCGCCCGCCTGCTTCAATGCTTAGGGTCGATGTATCGCTTCGGGATTGCCGCCTGATTCGCGTGCGCACCGGCCTCTCGATCACCTGGAAATACGCGCCCGTCACGAGCTGCCCGGACAACGAAAAACTCGGCAGCGGGTAGTCCATGGCGCTGTTTTTTTGCAGCCGCGCGAACACCGGCAGCAGCTCGCCTAAGTCGTCAAACCACACCGCAATAGGCCATGACGCTGAGCTGGTTGACGTGCCTGTGCATGCCATCTCGACGCCGAAACTCTCCATGCCATCAGGCGTGCCCTGGCTGGACGGTATCCACTGCACAGCGCCATAGGTGCGGATCTTGCCGTTTTCAGGCTGGCCAGGGATGCGGTCTTCTTCCGAGTACGAAGCCACCGCGCGATAGGATGCGGACGGCGCGTTGTCGATGGTGCGTTCGTTTCGCTCGGTCTCGCCGTACAGCTTACTCAGGGTCACGACTAGGTCGACGCCCGGCGTGCCGGTGATGGTCAGCAGCAGGAATCCGAGCGGTCGATCTTTCTCGCGGGCGGTGTAGATCATCAGCACCGCACGGTCGCCGGGCGGGGAAACGTCCTGCACCTGGTTGTAGCGAAACCGCTGAGGGTCGGTGACGTACAGGCCAGACCAATTCGCCTGATCCGCGGCAGCGCCGCTGATGCTGACGGATTTGCTGTAGGACTTGCTCTTTCCGCCAAGCACGCCGAAGCGGCGGAATGTCAGGGTCCGTGACACCGCTTCGGTCAGCATCTTGCGCCGGCCGAGGCCATTGACCAGCCAGCGCGATCCGTCCGGCGCAGCGTAGATCCAACCGCTGTTGATGTTCTTGCCGTGCAGGTGAGTCGTGCCGGTGTCTTTGAACTCCTGCTTCCCGGCCCCGGCGATGATCGCGCTATCGAGCCACTGCATGCCGGCAGCGGTGTCGGCCATCTGCTCATCTGGCGTGCGCTCGACAGGAGGCACTCCGGGCATCTTCACCAGCAGGGTAAAACCGGCATCATCCGGGGTGTCGCCGGCCGGCTGCGGCCACGCCATCTGCTGGCCATTGGGCAGGGTCAGCTGACCGCCCTGCACCCTGCCATGCCAGGGGCAGCCCCACTGCATAGTCATGCCGCGCCCTCCGGGTTGGCCAGTTGGATCTTTACCGCGGCACCGTTGGCGTCGGTCAGGTTGAGCGTCTTGATCGCCGGAAGCACAAACAGGCCGTCGCTGCTCTTGAGGCCGCTTGGCCAGTACTCGCGATCGGGCACGGTCTTGCCGTCGACGGTCGCGGTCTTCTCGGTCAGCGGGCTGGCGATTCCGCCACCGGTTCCGCTCGCTGGCGGGGTGTAGGAGCCGCGCCCCGTGGTGGCCGGAACGCCGCCCGCAGGCGGCACGAATGTCAGTCGGCGCGGCTGACGCTCCGGCGCTCCGATGCGCTGCATGTCCTCGGCGATGTCGGCCCCGCGCCGCTCGGCCTCAATGGCGGCGCCTGATGCGCGGCGAGACGATTCCAGGGCCGCACCAGAGGCGCGGCGCGACGACTCCATGCGCGCGCCTGATGCGCGGCGCTGCTGCTCAAGGGTGGTCATCGGTTACAGCTCCAGCAGGTCATTCGGGATTCCAACGCGGTACAGTTGCGCGGCGGTGGCGGTGTATTCGTCACGATCAGCGGCAGGGATCTCAGCAACCTGTCCGTCCAGCCGGCGCGGGAATGTCTCCAGCGTCAGATCCTCGACGTTGGTGTAGTTGCCCGAGAATCCGGGCTTGGCCTCGTCATAGGCCGGACTGGCCAGCTTGCCGCCGAGCTGGGTCGGCAGCGTATCGCTGATCACCTCGCGGGCCGGGTTCTGCTCGGGCTCGGCCGGAAGCACGCCGGGGCGAGCCGGGATGATCAGTGGATCGCTCTCACCGCCGCCGCGCATCACGCTGATGGTCAGGTCGGTGATGCACTCGCCGCTGTCGAAGTCGAGCTTGTCCACCCGGCGCGAGCACTTGCCGCGTGCGCGGATGTACTGGTCGTCGATTTCCAGCGTGTGAATCAGGTCGATACCCAGCACCATCGGCGTCGGTGCCGACCAGGTGACGCGGGTCTGGCGGTGCGCGGCGATGAGCGTCGTGTGGGCCATGGCCAGCTGCAGATGTAGCGCGGCGAGACGGCGCGGCTCGTCGTCGCGGTCGCCCGGATCGCCAAGTTCGGGCGATTCGTCACCGGCCACCTCGTCATCTGTCGCGTCGGGGTCGATGGATGTCAGGCTTTCTTCCCATCCTTCCGGCGCCTCGACCTCGAAGCTGGTGCCATCGCGGGCGATGACCTGCTGGCCTTCAATCGTGCCGGCAGCGGTGGCCAGCGTCAGGCTGTAGGTCTCAGTGACGGTCTGCACCCAGCGGGTCGCGCCAGTCCAGCTCGCGCCCAGCAGCAGGTTGTCGAAACTGTTAATCCATGGCGAGCCGTCGCCGCAGGGGTTGCCCATGCTCGGCGGTAGGCGGTAGTAGCTGGCCGCCACGGGGGTCAGTCCGCCATCTTTTGCAGCATCGATCACCATCTCGGTGGTCGGCAGCTCGGTGTCATCGGAGCGCCAGGCGCAGAAACCGCCGAGCCCGCCAAGGCCGCCCGTATTCGGGTGTATCCAGCTGTACTGCTGGCGGCGCTCGCGGAAGCGGCTGTAGCGATAGGCGATCTCCAGCTCGACGCGGTTGGTGACGCTGGAAAGCTGGGCCAGCTCGACGCCGATTGACTCGTACAGCGTGGTTCCTGCGCCGAACAGGACGTGCGGCTGCTGCTCGGAATACCAGCTCGTCACGCGCAGATTGCCATGCGGCGAGCAGTCAAGGCTGGCCTGGCGGCTCTGCAGGCGCTCCACGGCGTAGTCCCAGCGTGACCGGCCGTCGAGCGGGTCGAACACGTCGAGCGACCACTGCCCCTCGACCAGAGCATCCACAGCGTCAACGCTAAGCGCCTCGACGCGCTGCTGCAGGTTGTCGGTGCAGGTGACGGCCATCGTGCGGGATAGCGCATTCCAGACCGGCTCGGCAGCCACGCCCGTAAAAAGCCGGGTCTGCGTGGTCTCGCCGCTGGCGATGCTGATCAGGTCGATGGTGACGGCGCGGTCGGTGATATCGGCAGGAACATCGGCGCCTGGCGGATAGTGAAGCGCGAAGTCGGCCACGCCGGCCGCGCCCTCCTCCCTGTCGACGGTGACGGCGCCGATAAGCAGTGCCGTCACGTCCACGCCGCCGAGCGTCACCATGGCCTGCCAGACGAACGCAGGCGCCGTGCCGATCTGGATCTGCTGGATGCTGCCAGCGCCGCCGTTGAGCGTTGCGCCGTTTAGGGTTGATCCATTCAGCACGGTCAGACCTCCTCGGCCGTGATGGTCCAGCTGTAGAAGCCAGCACCGGCATCGAGGCCGGTCGGCGGACGCTCGCAGAACACCTGGAATACCGGCATCCAGCAGACTTGATACAGGGTCGCGCCAGTAACGGCGGTCAGGGTTGCCACGCCCGCCACGACAACGCATGGCGTCGGCTGCCATTGGTCGCCGATCAAGGCCAGTCCCCACGGCGCCACATCGGGCCGCGGCGTGCCGGCCAGGGTGATGACGTTGCTGGCCGATGTGACGCTCTGCGGGTGCGTGCAGCGCAGCTCGAGCGCGCTGTCGTAGTCGAGGCCGTCGAGGCCTGGATTCATCCAGCCGCTGCCGCTGATGCTGATCGCCGTCCGGCGCCAATGGCGCAGCTTGACCGCGGCGCCGCCGTGCAGACGGACCACGCTCGCGCCGCCCATCGGCTCATAGCTCTGCACCGGGGCGCCGGCATGCAGCACGATAGGCACGCCGCCGAGGGTGACGCGGGGATAGGTCATGGGGCGCTCCAGAAAGCAGAAGCCCCAGCACAGGCCGGGGCTTCAGAGTTGATCACCAGAAAACTCTGGCTTCCACATTGCACGGTGAGCAATCGAGCGCCTTTACTACTCTCTGCGCGGCTCTAAGCGCCCAATCGAGAATCCAGCAACATCACTCAGCTTGCCGCGCCAGAGCAACCCACCCTCAGTTGGAGTGAAGCTGACTCCTGACACAATCGCTGCGTCGCGCAGATGAATGAAGTACGGTCCCTTATCTTCTGGCGAAGCTGCGTCATCATTCTGAGTCACCTCTTCCATTCCACTTGGAGCAGCGCCAAATCCAAGTAGCTCACGCAGTAGCTCGATGTATTTCCTCCCAGAAATGATTCGCCCAGTCACGACACCAGAAGAGGTGAATAGCGTTATAGGGGTCTCTATGTCTGTTTTTGCTGCAATCACAAAATTCTGCAGGAGCCAATCCCTTCCTTCCTCAGGCATGTCAGTGCCAATCCTGATCTCTGCATCACTCATAAACAGCATCCCTAACTGATGTTGAAGATCCAGCTTATAGCAGCATTCAGCGCCGAGATGTGCGGCCGCGTTGCAATGCAAGCTTATGCAGCGTCTTCGCAAAGTCCTGCTCAACGTACACAGGCCCTGACAAGTCGCCGATGCTCAGATCAAGCCTACCGAGGTCGGGGAAGTTCGGCCCGGAGGCCGCAGCGGCCAGCTCCGTGCTCAGACTCGGAATACTCGGCATGGCGCGCGGGGCGACGAATCCGCCGGTGGCGTAGCCGCGCAGCTGCCGCTGCATGGTGCGCAGGGTCCGCTGGAAGCCTTCGCGGCGGATGCGCTCGAGGAACGCCAGAGCGCCCGGCTCGCGCACAACTTCCTGCGGCTGGACGTGCTCTCCGGCGTGGACGACGCCTGCGGGCTGCCACTTGCCGCCCGGGCCGGTGTAGCCGCCGGCGGCGAAGCCTGGCGCAGCAGGCTGGTCGAGCAGATCCTCGGCGGCCTTGAGATTGGGATCGGCCTCCGGCGCTGCGATGGTCGGACGAATCACCATGTACTTCGACCATTCCTGGGCAAGCTGCAGCAGCCGCTGCTTGGTCTGCTCCTCCGACTCGGCGTTCGTCTCGAAGCCCACGCTCACTCGCTTGAGGGCATCGGCGTACTGCAGCAGGCCCTCTATCTTGGACTTGATCGCGTCGGCCTTTCCTTGGGCATCCTGCTCGTCAAGGCGTGCAGCTTCGCTGGCGATCTTACCCAGTTCTTGTGCAATGCCCTGAAAGCCATAGGTGCTCTCCCCGGCCTGCTGCATTTCGCGCAGGATCTCTCCGGCGCGGCGGGCCTGCTCGATAGCCTCGGCGGTGTTGCCTTCGGTCAGTGCCTGACGCGCTGCCAGCTGCGCATCCTGCAGACCGCCCCAGTCGTTGCGACCGCTCCCACCTATATCGCGCGCCAGGTCGGCGAACTCCCGCTCGATTTCCTCGCGGCGCTTGCGGGCCTGCTCGACGTCCTCGTTGGCCTTGTCGTACGCAGCGAGCTGGGCGGCGAGCTGCTTCTTGATGCTCTCCAGCTCTTTTTCCTTGATCGACTTCAGGCGTGCGGAGTGCGCGGACTCCCCGCTCTCCCGATCCGAGTTGGCCTTCCCCAGCTCCCTGAGCGCATTGCGGTAGGCGGTAGCCTTCCGATACGCATCAACAGCCTCGGGGCTGATCTTGTCCGAGGCGTCTGCCCGACTGATCTGCTCGCCCAGCGCCTGGTAGTAGCTGGCCGCCGCCTGTAGGCGCTCGACGTAGCCTTTTCGCTCGGTCTCGGTCTGCTGCTCAACCTCGGCCTGCGTGGCGATCAGGGCACCCTTGTACTGATCGTTGCGATCGATCAGATCCTGCAGTCCCTTGGCGTGCTCCTCCTGAGACTTGGTCAGCGCCTTCACCTCCTCGTGGATACTGTAGAGCTCCATCAGCTGCGAGGCGATGACCCCGTAGCCGCCCAGGCGAAGCATGCCGCCAAGGGAGCCGAGGCCTTTCAGTGCCTTTCCAAGCCCGTTGACTCTGCCAGACAGGGCGTCAACCGCGGCACCTGCTGCGCCGCCAGCGGCTGGGACAGTGGAGAGCTGCGCTACTAGGGCGCCAAGCGGGCCACGAATGACATTGAGCGCCATGCTGGTTGCCTTAGTGCCGGCGCCGAGCAGCACGATACCGGCCAGGGCATTTTTCGCAGGTTCCGGCAACGCGTTGAAGGCGTTGAACAGTCCGGTCAGCAGGTTGACCACCGGCAGCCCTGCGGCCACGGCGGCGCCGAAGGCCTTCTGCAGCTCATCGACCGCAGCCTTGAAGCGCTCGACCTGAGCCTGCGGAGTGTTTGCCATGGTGCTGTAGGCGTCCTCCGTGGCGCCGGCGGACTGCTGCATGCTGCTGATGGACTCCTGCAGCCCCTGGATATCCTTGGTCAGGGCCAGCACAGCGGTGCGACCTTCGGAATCCGGAATTATCTGGCGCATCGCCTCGAAGCCGATCTTCTTGTCGGCGATCTGCTGCAGCGTGCCGGCCAGGCCATTCCACTTGATGCCCATTTCGTCCATGGCCTTGGCGGCCTCGGTCGACGGTGCAGCCAACTGGTTGATGGCGCCCTGCAGGGCCGTGATGGCCTGCGGCGCCTGGATGCCTTGCACGGTGAGGCGCGACAGCGACGACAGCACCTCTTCGATGGGTACGCCCGCCGCCGCTGCTGCCGGCATGACCGAGCCGAGGCCTTGGGCGAGCTGCTCGAAGCTGATCACGCCGTCCTTGACCGTCATGAACAACTGGTCGAAGCGTTGCCCGAGCTTGTCAGAACTCTCGCCGTAGGCGTTGAGCATGCTCATGCCGACCTGAGCTGCCGTCTTGGTTTCGGTCATGCCGGCGATGGCGGCCTTGGTCGACAGCGCCAGAATGTCCATGGCGTTCTCGTTCGTCCCGCCGCTGCCGAGAATGTCGTACAAAGCCTTGGCGCTTGCCGTGGCATTTACACCCATGTCGAGGCTGAGCTGCTTCACCGATCCAGACATGGCCTGCAGCTGCCCATCGGTCATGTCAGTGATGGTGCCAATGGCTGCTATCTGCTGCTCATAGTCGGCGAACTTGCTGAACGAGTTTCCCGCGATCAGGGCAAAGCCGCCGAAGGCGGCCGCGCCGGCGATGATCTCCTCGCGGGTGCGGGAAAGGCTATTGCGCCAATCGTCGGTGGCTGACTTCAACCCATTGGTCTGGCGGGCGGCCTCGGCGATGCGGCTACGTAGAGTCTGCTGCGCCAGGGCGATTTCGATGGTGCTGGCGGTTCCAGAGGCCTTGAGCAGTTGGAACTGCTGCTGCAGCTCAGCAATGCCAGTGCGGGCGCCGCGGAACTGCTCGACGCCCAGATTCCGCATGGCCGCTTGCATGCTGGCATCCGCACTACCGGCCCCGAGCCGCTTTGCCAGTTCGGCCTGCAGGCGCTGCTGTTCGCCAGCCAGGTCGCGGGTATCGACTCCAGCGGCGCGCAGCTCGGCGCGGTGCTCCTTGAGCTTGCTGTTCTGCTTCTCGAGCTGGCTGCGAAGAAGACCAGAAGTACGCTCGGCTTTGGCCAGCTCGCGCTCGAAGGCCGGCACTGTTTGCCCGGCGGCGGCGATGGCCGTCTTCAGCTCGTCGATGCGCCTCTTGGTGGCGAAAAACTCGGCGGAGGTCTTCTTGGCGCTTTCCTGCAGAGCACGCAGGGTATCGACCTTGCGTAGAGGCTTCTCCACCTCCCTGACCATCTTCGAAAACTCCTGCCGGAAGCCGGAAACACCCTTGAGGGCATCGTCCAGATTGGCGGAGATCTTCAGCTCGACGTCGGACATGGCAGTACCTCATACCGCCTTGATCGCGGCTTGGAAAAATGACCAGGGGTAGTACGGAGCATGGGAATGGCCGAGGCGCACCATGGCGCCGACGGCCTTGTCCAGATCGATCAGGCCTTGCTCTGGAGTGCCCGATTGAGGCGCTCCGTCATCCCGAAAAAATGCGGGTTCAACTCCTTGCAGGCGGCAATCACCTGCTCGACCTGAGAGGGGCGCAGTTGGTCGATGCGCTCGTCGGTCAGGTCGGTCATGCGCGGTAGGTCTGCCAGGGCGCAGGACGTGAACAGGCCGTCGCCGACAATGTCGAGCGGGCGGTCGGCGGAAGCCGATGCGAGCCACTCGCGAACCTGCATCACAGTCATTTCACGGACGATCACGGGCTGTCCGTCGAGCGAAAGCTCGCGGCTGTTGGTGTACTGGGACATGGTTGCTCCAGGCATGAAAAGCCCGCGCGGCGGGCTTGATTTCTAAGTGAACAGCAGGGCGGCCTGGCCGCCCTCCCTCCTATCACTCCACGTCCTTGATCACCATGTACTGCGACAGGCCCACGCCGACTTTGCTCGGGTCCTTCTGGACCTTGGCGGTGAACTCCATGCCCTGGAACTCGCTACCGATGAAACTCAGCGAGGCCGGAGAGTGCTTGACGATGAACAGCTCGATCACCACCGGCTTGCCGCTGCGCGCCTCGTTGAGGCCGACGAAGACATGGCGGTAGCGCTTGCCGGAGGTGACCAGCGCCTGGATGGTGGCGTGCTTGGCGTAGCTATAGTCGACCTTGATAGTCGATGCATCGGCGATGGCGCCGCCCTCGAGGATGACCGGGAAGCCGGCCGGGTCGAGGGTGTAGTCGGTGTCCAGGGTGTGGGTGGTTAGGCCGTCGGCGCTCTTGACGATCACGTTGGTCGCGCCCGGGTTGGCCAGCAGGATCAGCGCGCCCTTGTGGGCGACGTGGGTCTCGCTGGTCACGGTGCCGGCAGCCACGTCGGTGGCAGAGCCGTACAGGGCGCGCGCCATGTTGGCGGCCTTGAAGTGCCGGGCGTTGTAGGCGACCGTGAGCGCCGAGATGCGCTGCACGCTGTTGTCCAGGCCGCCGCCGGGGGTGGTGAAGTCAGGCTCGTCGATTTCCTCTGCCGCAGCTTCGTAGTTCAGCGAGTTGCAGTTGCCGATGAAGATCAGCCCTTTCGGGTCGTCCAGGTCCTCGAGGTACTGCTTACCGGCCCCGAGAAACGCGCCGCGAATATCAGCCATTGGTCACTTCCTCTTTCTTGCCGCCGACCACGCCGAGCTTTTCGAGCCAAGCTTTCTGTTCTGCGGACACGGTGATGGTTTCGCCGGGCTGATGAGCGCGGCCATTGTGGGTGTGCGGTTTTGCGAGGACGACCGAGATCGCCCCCGACTGCGCGGAGGTGGTGGCGGGCATGGCGATTACTCTCCGTTGATGATGGTGTGCAGCTGCAGCGGGATGACGACCGTGCCCTTGGGCACTTCGTGGTCGGCGAGGAACTGCTGCGGCGCCTTGAATGTGACGCGGTGCGGGCCAGGCCTGCCCCACGGGCTGGGGATGCCCTCGGGCGTGACCAAGCAGCGCAGCAGGTCGCAGTAGATGTCGTTGAGCGCGTCGAGGCCTCCGCCAGGATCTGCCGCACCGACGACCTTGCGGCCCAGGGAGGCGATGAAGTCCCAGCTGCCCTGGATGGGTGGCGGGCATTCGTCCGGCTGGACAGTGATCAGCGGGTACGTCACCTCTTCGGCTTCGAGCAGAGCGCCGAGGTAGCCGGCGTGCACGCGGTTGCCGATGTCGGTCAGGTAGCCATTGGCCGGCAGGATGGTGCGCAGCCGGTCAAGCAAGGCCTGATCGGCCTGGTTCAGTGGGTTCACAGCTTGGCCCTCTTGAGCTGGCGGACGATCTCCTCGCGCAGGATGCGTTGGCCTGCCGACTGGTAGTCGGGGAGCTTGCTGTCGAGGATCTGCGAGGGTGACGGGCCGTACAGCGCCCGGATTTTCGAGCGCGCCAGGTCAAGCCCGCCGGATGCCATGCCGATGCGCTCAGCCTTGGAGCGCTTTCCGGTGCGGATGAAGATCAGACCGTTGGTGCTGCCTGACCCTGCCGACTCGACGATGAAGGCACCAGGAAGGAGGCGCGTATGCCCGGAGACGTTGACCTGTACTCCGGCGCGGCGCCGCTTGCCCTTCTTCTGCTTCTGGTACAGCTGCTTGTGGGGAAAGTGGCTGAGCACCAGCCCCTTGCGCCTGGCCCAGATGCGGACCTTGCCGCTCCAGCTGGCCGCACGGGTCAGGATCACCCGCTCGCGCAACGTCTGCCGCTTGATGTTTACCGTGCTGCCCATTTCCCGGAGGATCTGGGCGCGCAGTGTTTCGCCGGTATCGTTGGTGGCCATCAGTACGGCGCGCTTGGCCTTGTCCTCGGCGACGGCCAGGCGCTTGATTGCCGCCTGACCGCCTTTCAGCCCGACGCGGACGCTCATGACGGCCGCACCGCGGCAGTGATGACCACTCCGTCGTTGCGAACCGGCACGGTGACCAGCCAGGCCTTGCCGGCCAAGGTGAACACGCCGTCGCGGCGGACCTTGGGCAGCTGCTCGACCAGGGCGCTGATCTGCACCTGGTCGACCAGCAGCACGCCATCCTCGCCGACTCGCTCCACGTCGCGAGCGAGCACCAGCTCGAGTTCCAGTAGCTCTCCAACCGCGTCCAGGTAGCTGCCCAGCGCTTCCTCCCGATGCCGCCGGAAGATGTCGCGTGCGGCGCGGGCCTTGAGCTGCTGACGGCTCATGGTCAGGCCTTGGTGAGCTTGATGATGGCGCGCGGACGGGTGCACAGGCTGATCGGGTTGGACTGCGCCTCCAGATCAATACCCTTGTTGTGCGGCAGAGGTTCCTGGCTGGCATAGAACGGCTGGCCGAGAGTGTTGACGGTCTCCATGTAGTTAGCCGGCGCGAACTTGGTGACCAGCAGCTCGGCAACGCCGCGCGGGATCAGGTAGGCGTCGTCAGTGCCAATGAAGCCGATGCCGCCGATCTTGGTCGGATCTTCGCGCCACTCGACCTCGCCGAAGACGAAGCCCTGGCGCATGTCGGAGCGCAGGAACTGGCCGTCCTGATAGCGATCCCAGGCATCTGTGGTCGATTTGTGGTTGGTCAGCGCATCAAAGAAGCCGCGACCGCACAGGGCGACCCAGCCGGTGATGATGCCGCTGTCACCGATGGCGTCTTCGCCCTTGCGCTTGGCCTCGATGATCTTGTTGAGCACCTTGGTGGCGTCGGTGGTCAGCGCCATGCCATGGGTCTGCTGCTGCAGGCCGAACTGGGCGAGCAGGTCAACAAGAACGGTCTGGCCATCGGCGTCGAGCAGTTTGCCGGAGATGGCGCCATAGCGCTGGAAGCGGACGGTCTGCTCCAGATGGGCGCGCATCTTCATCAGACGCTTGCCGACAAGGCCCATGACGGTTTCTAGTTCGGTCTCGCTGCCGAAGGCGCGCACGTTCTGCACCTGGTCGGCGAGGATCTGGGCGCGGGTCGGCAGGTGGCGAGTGGTGAACGGGATCACGTCACGGCTGCCGCCGTTGACGACGTGACCCGGTGCGCCGCGGGCGGCGTCCGGCACCAGGGCCAGGCCGTCGTGCTCGCGCTCGATGAATACGGCGGTGGTGCTGACGCCTTCTGACTCGAACAGCGAATCCACGAAGGTGCTGCTGCGCTGGCCTTCCGGGCTGATGTTGATGGCGTTGGTCAGCGAGACGGCGCTGAAGGCTTCATCGTTGAAAATGTCGAGGCTGGGCATATCGATCTCCAGAAACGAAAAAACCGCCATTTGGGCGGTTTGGAATTCGGGGTGGTTGGCTTAGCGGACGATGATGCCCAGGGCGAGCAGTTCGGCGGCTGCGGCAACGTCGAGGCCGGTGAGCTTGGCGCTGATCACCTCGGCGTCACGGACGACCACGGCAGCCGGCTGGGTTGCGGCGGAAATCGGCGCGGCTGAGTAGAGGATGGCGGTTACCGTCTCACTGCCGTCGAGACCTGCCGGGTTGTAGGCGACGTACTCGTCGGCGACGGTGCCGAGCAGCTGGCCGGCCGGCAGCGCGGCGGCAGTGATGGCGAGAGTGCCCTGCTCGCGGGAGCGCTGGCCGTTGGCCTCGGAGAGCAGGAATTCGGCAGTGCGGGTGCCTTGGGTCAGGATGGTCATCGATCAGACTCCGATTTTCTTCATTACGCTGCCCCAGGTGGGTGCGCGGTGGGTGGTGCTGCCCGCCGGCTGGCGGTTGCTCAGGTTCGGCCCCTGGGCGAGCCGTGCGGCCAGCTCCTGACGGACCACCTCGACACCCGAGCCGGACGCGATGTACTCGACGGACAGCTGCGGCATGCCTGCCGCGGTGCAGAGGCTGCGGATTTCATCAGCGCGCTCGACGGCGGCCTCGAGTTGCGAGGCGGTCCAGCGCTCCTTGATAGCGGTTGCGGTGATGGCCGACAGGCCGTGCTGCTGGCACTGCTCGGCCAGGGCGGCGAAGTCCATCGGCTCGGCAGTCGCCTCGACGGTGCCGGGGATTTCGCTGGCCGGGTCGCTCTCCAGTTGGCCACCCTCGCCCGCTTCGGCCGCCAGCTCGACCGTAGCCGGATTGGCCTCAACCTTGGGCGCGGAGGCGATCTGCTGCAGGCGCTTGCGGGTGTAGCTGCCGCCCTGCAGCTCTGACATCAGCTCGCGGAAGGTGCCGAGGTGGTCGGCCAGGCCGGCGTCGATGGCGTTCTGGCCGAATACGATGCCGGCCTCGGTAGCGCGCACGGCACCGACAGCCATTCCGCGGTAGGCGGCCACGCTGGTGGTGAACAGGTCGTAGAGGCGATCCGACTCGCCCTGCATGACGCTGCGCGCCTCTTCGGTGAGCGGCTCATTCGGATTGCCGGAAACCTTCAGCGCGCCGGAGTGGACGTAGGTCCATTTGATGCCAGCCTTGGCGTTGGCCTCGCTGACATCGCGGTGGCCGATGACCACGCCAACGCTGCCTACGCCGCCGGTGCGGGTTACCCAGATCTCGGAGCAGGCCGCGGCGATGGCGTAGCCGCCGGAGTATGCGTAGTCATCGACCATGGCGATCAGGGTCTTGCGGCTGCGCAGCTCGGCCATGCGATCGGTCAGGTCGAACACCTGCGCCGCTTCGCCTCCAGGGCTTTCCATGCGCAGCACGACGTGGGTGATGTTGGCGTCGGCCTCGATCTCGTCGAAGGCGAGCATCAGGCCTTCGTAGCTGACCGGGGAGGCGCCGCACACCGGCTCGACGGCACGAGCGATCAGCGGGCCGGACACGTCGAGTACGGCGACATGGCCGACACGCTCAAGAATCTGCCGCGGCTCGCCGCCGGAACCGGCCTCGACGCCTCCGCGCAACCAGCCGTCGATCAGCGCGTCGGCCATGCCGGGCTCGACCAGCAGCGGACGATTGACCACGCGGGAGTAGATTTGCGGCACAAGCGGGCCGCCCTGCCCGCGGCTGAACAGCCGGGACAGCAGGTTCTGTTTGAACATGGGTCGCTCCAGTGGTTATTCGTCGTCGACCTTGATCGGGTCGTGGCTGTACTGCAGGCCGAGGCCCTGGGCGCGATCCGTGTCGGCCTTGTTCTGGCGGTCGATGTCTTCAACGTCGTAGCCGCGCTCGGCGGCGGCGGCAGCGCGCGACCCGAGCCCGCCCTTGATGAGCATCAGCTCGCCCTGGGCGTCCTGTACCGGGTGCATGTAGCGCCAGGCGTGCGGGCGCCAGTCGCAGGCGAGGTAGGCGCGGCGATTGGTGGCGTAGTCGCGCGCCTTTAGCCGGCCGGACAGTACCGCGGCGTCGATGAAGGCATCCCACATGCGCTGGCACAGCTGCGGAATGGTGTAGAGCCACTGACTCTGCTCGATCAGGCGGCGGTATTCGTTGAGCAGCGCGCGCAGCACGCGGTCGTTGACGTTGCGCATGTCGCCAGACAGCAGCTCGTAGGGGATGCCGAGCGAGGCGGCCACGCCCATCAGCTGCTGACGCATGAACTCGCCGTAGGCTCCACCCTGGTCGCCCTCGAACAGCTTGATCTCCTCGCCAGGAAGCAGGGCCGGGAAGGTGCCCGGCTCGATGTTGACCATCGGCGCCGCGCCACCATCCAGCGGCTCCCCCGTGAACGGGTCGAACTGGAAGTCGCTGTCGTCATAGGCCGCTCGCGTGATGGTGCCGGTGTAGTTGGCACGCGTTTTCTTGCGGGTCAGCTCGGCATCGTCGTACTCGTCGAAGTCGCGCGCCTTGATCAGCGCCTGCACCGTCTCCGCCATACCGCGAACCTGTCCGGGGCGCAGCGGGGCAAAGTGGTGGATCACGTCGGCCGCCGGCACCTGTACCAGTTCCATGCCGGTGACAGCCATGTCGAAGGGGTGGCGGCGATACATCCAGTAGTTGGTGCGCTGCCCGGCGAGGTTGAACTCGACGCCGGCGACGATCTCGCGATCCTGCCGCAGTTCGTTGTGTGTGTGCGGCACCTGGTCAGACTCGATCAGCTGGAACTGCACGGGCACCGGAGCGCCACTGGCGAGACCCAGATGGCGGATGCGCACGAACACCTCGCCGGACTCCTTGCGCGAGCGCACCGCGAGAGCCATGAGCCCGTAGACGTCGAGCGTGCCGTCGTAGTCGGCGGCGGCGCGGAACTCTTCCTCCCACAGCCGATTGGCCTCGGCGGCGAAGGCGGCATTCGGGGCCCTTGATCGCGGCTTGATGCCGGCGCCGACCTCGTTGCTGACCCAGTTGCGCACGCCGTTGGCGATCCAGCCGTTGTTGCGGCCGGCGTCGCGAGATCTGGCGCGGACGGTGGACATCTGACCGACAACCGCGCGGGTCGGGCCTGGCGAGCCAGGAGCCCAGCCCTTGAGGCGCCGGCCATGGCTGGCAGCGTCGTAGCTGGCCTTTGCTGTCGGCGGTGCGCCTCCGGTCAGCGCCATGCTGTCTTGCGGGATTTCGGTGTCCATCACAGCCCCCGGCGGTGGTTGAGTCGGTAGCCGCGTAGACGCCGGCCACTGTTTTCGGCGGCCTGTATCTCGTCTTTCATCCTGTCGCGCAGACTGATCAGCTGCGGCAGCTCGGCGGTGGCGTAGCGGGTGGAGTCGTTGGGGCCGAAGCGGACTTCGACCACGCGCTCGCCGGCAGCCAGCGCGACGATGGCGGCCTCGACGGCCTGGAGCTGTTCGCGTGTGTAGGCCATCAGCGGGTCACCTGCATGCGCACCCGGCGGGCGGCGGTTCGTTTGGGTTGCGACTTAGGCGGCTCGACCGAGCGCGGCTGCGCTACCTGGTCAGGCGCGGCCTGAATCACGTTCGGGTTGTTGTTCCATTCGCGCGCCCAGGGCGGCGGGCTTGACCAGTCGATCTTCTCCATGCCCTGGCGGATTGCGGCGGCACGGTTGTAGCAGGACAGGTCGAAGGCCTCGTTGTTGCCCTTGCCTGGCTTCTTCCAGCCTTGCTGGGTGCGGACCTCGAATGTCATCTCCTCGAAGAACCAGTCGCCCAGCCACTCGGGGAAGTGCCGATAGCCTGGCCCTGCAGCCTCGCGCTGCAGGTCGGAATCGACCGCATCCTTGAGCTGGTTGGTGTTGAGCATCCACACGGGGATCTCCCCGCGCGCTTTGGCCTTGCGGTCTTTCCGGTCGCTGTCCGGGTAGCTCTCCTTGATCCGCGGAGCGCTTGGGCTGCTCGCGCCCTTGATCAGCATGAATCGCCGGTGCAGCCCGGCTCGCTTGAGCTTGCGCCAGTAGTCGTAGGCGCGCTCGGTGACGCCCGCCTTGCCGCCGGAGTCGCAGGCGACCATGACCGGCAACATGGCCCGGCCGCTGCCGTCTGCGAGCGGGTAAGCCTTCTCGATGACCTCGGTCAGCAGCTCCCAATCCTCGAGATACGCAGCAGGGTCAACCGGAAGCGGCTGGCCATCATCGTCGAGCCGCTTGCTGTTGCGGATGTTGTAGCGGTCGATCAGCCAGTTCTCGCCGTGAGCGCCCCAGCCTTCGACCTGGACGACGAAGCGCGGCTTGCCGCCGGCCTGCACGTCAATCGACGCGGTGATGAAGCGCACCCCGTCCGGAACATTGAACTTGACCGACTCTTCCTTGCGAACGATCAGCAGATCGACAGAGCGCACCGACTCGGCGCGCTGCGGCATGTACGGGGCGCCCTGGTCCAAGTTGGTGGTGGTCTTGAGCTTCTCCTCATCGCCGGTGGTGACGTAGGCGTGCACGCCCTGCAGGTAGCGCAGGACGATTGACTCCCAGCCTTGGAAGGCTGCAGCCATGCCGCCCAGCCAGAAGCTGGCGGTCTTGCTCTGCCGCGCCTCGCCGGAGATGTTGCGATCTCGGTCAATCTGCTGACCCTCGATCAGCCAGAGGCCCGAGCGGTTCATTCCGCGCTTGTGCTTCTCGCTGATCAGGCTGCCGCAGTGCGGGCAGGCGAACAGGGCGCAGTCGCGCGCCATGCGGGTCAGGTCTGCCGTGCGGATCTGCTCCTTGAGCTGATCCATGGATGGAAGTGCGAAGCTGCCGACGCCAGGCGATGGCTCGCTGAATTCGTTGCAGTCGGGGCATTGCCAGTACCAGCGGCGGCGGTCGCCGGCGTTGTACAGGCCGATGATGCCTTTGCACGGAGGCGCCTCGTGGGGCGTTTCCTTTCGCCAGGCCGGGTCTTTCATCTCGCGGCCTGGCGATGACTCCGCGCAGCACATTCCGCGGGACAGGAAGGTCTGGGTGCGCTTGAGCGCGAGCGTCCAAGCGTCGCCCTCGCCGTCGATGTCGTCGGGCATGCGGTCATAGTCGGTCAGCCACACCCAGCGGATAGACTTCGAGGACAGCTGCGAAACGGCAGGCCAGCCCAGTTTGAGCACCATGCCGTTCTTGAAGAACTTGTCGTGGATGTTGTCGTCGCTGCGACCGGTGGCGATGCGCGACGCCAGTTCAGGGCTGTAGCGGATGGCGCGGTCGATGCGAGTGCGCGAGAAGTCGCGGGCCGACTCCTGGCTCATCTGGACGATCAGGGCGTCGCCTGGGTCGCAGGTGACTGCGTAGGCGAAGCCTCCGTCGATCAGCGCTTGGGTCTTGAGCGAGCGCGCCGGACCAGCGAACACAACGCCCTCATAGCGGCGACTGGCCAGCAGGTCCATCGGCTCGCGCATGTAGGGGGCAACGTCGAGCGTGAAATAGCCCTGATAGCCGCCAGGCTCGTTCAGGTAGAGCATCTGTTCGGCAGCGCTGCTTACCTGGATGCGCCTCGGCGGCCGGATGATCTCGGCCGTGTTGCGCACGATGTCAGCTGTCTTCATGGCCTGCCATCTCGCCGAGCGAGCTGCACACGTCGAGCAGCTGCTGATACAGGCCCTCACGGGCGCCGTCGATTACGCCGATGGCGCGCTCTACTTCTTCAGGTCGTAGGGCGCAGTCGCGCTCGAGAACGTCAGGCAGGGTGTCGAGAGCCTGGGCGAGCGACTTGAATGCGGTGGCGACAACCTGCTCGACCTCGGATGCGGGAATCTGGAAGCGCTGTTCCTCGAGCCACTTTGCCTTCTCCCGCTCGGCGCGGTAGTGGTTGAGGCGGTCGGATGGAGGCAGCTCGTCAGGGTCTACCCCGAGCGGGCCAGGCCCTTGCGGGCCCATCACGGCGATGGCGACATCTCTCAGGCGCCATGCCGGGTGGCCGTTTGCCTCGCCGGCCGCAGGTATTCCATCGACCCGCTTCTTCACCGTCCTGCGGTCGATGCCGAACTCCTCGGCCAGCGCATTGATGGACCACAGGCGAGACCCGGAATGTACAAGGGTCACACCCATACGGACTCCTTTGCAGCCCGCGCGGGCCGTGGCTTTGAGGGTATCGCCTCCCCGGGGTGTGGTGGAGCACTAGAAAATCGAAAAACTGCCGGCTACCGCGCGGCTCGACGCCTTCCCCGCGGTAGGGGGTGTGGCCCAGGGTCCCCGCCCCATCAGGCCTCCGGCGCTCGCGGGTTGCGTGCGGGTGGCATCTGCGACGTGCAGCCAACCATCTGGCCTAGTGCCAGGACATCAGCAGCAACAGCATCCCGCCACACCGCGCGGATCTTCGGCCTGCACTCGACGCCTGGCCGCGGCGGTATCAGCGAGCGCACAGCCTGCAGCGCTTCGACCTGCGGGATCAGGCGGCCGAATAGGCCGCGTCGAAAGCCAACCCGCCCTGTGAGCTGCCCATCCATCACAGTGCCTCGTCCTTCATCTGCTTCAGCTCGCGCACCAGCTCAGGCAGCGCCACGCCCTTGCGCGCCTCGCTCCACGCGAACCAGGCGCGGACCAGCACCCATGCCGGCAGGCCGCACACGAAGATCAGGCCGCCGATGGCAATCACGCCCACGTCGTCATTCGCCCAGTGAGCCAGGTCGAACCAGCGCACCACGAACGCGCCCCCACAGATGGAGAACACCGCCGTGCTGATCATCGCCACGCAGAACTCGCGGACGGTCTTCGGCAGGGTCATGGCCATCACGACCACAGCGGCAATTACCGCCATGAAGCCGAAGGCCCCGAGCTTGTACAGCATGATGCCGCCAGCGGCGGTGGATGCTGGTTCGGTCATGGTGTTCATCTCGATAACCCTCGCGGGCGGTGGTGATGGGTGGCCCGCTACACGCGCCCGCCTGGGAGCAAAGGTGCGGAGGGGCCGAAAGGGTTAAGCCTTGTGGATGTCGAAGTAGTAGGCGGTGCCGACTTCGAGCTGCTCGGCTACTGCCGGCTGGATGGCGGCGTAGAAGTCGGCGCTCGGGGTGTACTTCCCGAAGATCGGATCCTCCTGCTCGGTCACGCCATCAAAGCGCACGGTGCGCAACGGGTTGGTCGGATCATTGACTTCGCCGACAGAGCGGCAGATCAGTTTGCAGCGGATGGTGGTGGACATTCTCGATCTCCAGAAACGACAAAGCCCCGACTGATGCCGAGGCTAGGAATTTGCGGGACGTAAGTGGATTGTGTGTATAGAACTGCTTCAGGCCCTTCGACAGGGCTATTCTTCAAACCCCAGCAAGCACCAAGACCAAGGAGGTCATATGCAAAAGACTGTTCAATTCAAGATAGGAGACACCACGCACTCGTTCGAACTGAATGGATCCGTGCCGGCATCTGATCTTGAACTGAAGAAACTGATCGCCAACCACATCGACGCCCCTGGCGTTGATTACAGTCGCGATTGTCCGCGTCCGTCGATTGAGCGCCAGGTCGATGACAGGCTGAAATTCGCAGGCGTTACAGACTTCAAGATTTTGTAAACGAAAAACCCCGGCACTATGGCCGGGGTTCTGATTATCAATCCTTAACGCGCAAGATCGGCAGGATGGGGAAAATTTACGACACGGCGACACACACGTCAAGCGGCCTCGGCACGCAGCACCCCTTCCGACGCCAAGATCTTCTCAGCCTCCACCAGAGCCTCGCCGACCATCTCCTCAAGCACCTCGTTGATCGCCTTTCTCCAACGCTGGCGAGTCCGCTCCGTGCGTGCCTCAAGATCCCAGGTGTTGACGTCATAGAACTCCGCCGGCAGCACGATCAGCCCGGACGTCGAGCGCTTCCCCTCAGTACCCTTCATCGGGGGAACGGCCCAAGCGGTCACCGCCTTGTAAACGAACAGCTGCGGCGCGTGGCTGGCGATCAGGGGCACCAACTTCCCGATGGCCTCAACCTTCCGCGCCCTATGCGTGCTGTACTTGGCCACCAACGCATGCCAGTACCGCGGCTTCAGCTGGCTGTGCAACCGGGCAAACACCCAGCAGTCGGCCGTCATGCGCTCCTCAGGCGACACCGCCCGGCCGCACGGCCGCAGCTCTCCGGACTGGTAAAGCTGCTGCCACTTCTGCTTGCTCGTGTTGTCGATACACTCCGCCGCCAGGGCGGATACCACTGCGCTCAGTGCACTGCTGTAAATCATCCCCAATCCCCCATCAATCGCCTGTCCAGTGCCCGCGGTTTCCCCACCGACCGTTATCACCCTGATAGTCCCGCTCGGCGCCGGCCTGTACCGACCGGTTCGCCGCCTGCTGCCGCTCAAGCCTGAGCGCCCTACCCAGCTGGAGTACCAGCTCTCCCACCTCCAGCCTCTCCCCCGTCCCCGCATCCACGAACCCAGAGCCGTGGCACCCATCGCAGGGCATCTCGTAGAACAGCCCCTTCACCACCCCGCGCCCCTGGCACTCCCCGCAGGGCGCCAAAGGCCTGGTCTGCTTCTCGAAGTCAGGCCCGTGCCGCTTCACCGGCCGCCCTCCTCGCCAGCTCGTCCTCGATGTAGCGCAGGTAACGGAGGATGGTGGTGATCGCTGCATCCGCCTCGGCCAAGACCTTCGGATTGCGCCGGCTAGGGATCAACCGCGAACGCACCTGCATGCTGCGCCGGCCAGCCCCCTTGATGAACACCTGCCCAGACGCCTTCTTGCTCTTCGCCCGCCAGCCGTCCCACTCCTTGCGCAGCTCCACCTGCAGCTGCTCAAGCTCTCCCAGGCTCTTCCTCCCCAGGCCGATCATCTGCACTTCACGCACGAACCACCTCCGTCACTGGCCGGGCCAGGTAGTCATCGATAACCGCCATCGCATCCTTCATCCCCCTGCAGACCACTGCCTTGTAGCCCTGCTCCACCAACTCCTCGATCCACTCCTTCTGGCTCGCTGCCACCTCGGCGTCATGCGGCGGGGTCGCCTTGAACTCGATGTAGAGCCCGTGGTGACCACCGCGCGCCAGTGCGATCGTGATGTCAGGTACGCCGGCCTTCACGCCCTGGGCCTTCAGCTTCGCCGCCACCGCCTTGTGCCGGTGACCGCCGTTCGGGACGTGGTAAGCCAGGCGCCATGCCAGCGGGTGACGCAGGCGCAGCCAGTTGAAGAGCGCCGCCTGCTCGTTGCCCTCGTAGTCAACCGGCGCGCGCCGGCGGGTAGCCCCCACTGCAAACTGCTTCACTCCAACACCCCCAGGGCCTTCAGCTGTTCCTCGGTATCGCGGGCAAGCGCCCCCAGCACCGCCATCCGCTCCTGCTCGCTCATGCCTTCACAGCTCCTTCAGCGATTAGGGTGGTCAAGGTCCGCACCATCCCTTCCAGGTGGTACAGGCGTGCGTCCTCCACTGGCATCCGGCGGGTGCGGCGGTCGATTTCATCGTGACAAGCCGAACAGGCCCAGGCGCCGAGCAGATCGTGCGGCTTCATGCCGGTGCCGCAGATGCCCGCCATCCGGTAGTGGGCCAGCACCACGGTCTCGGGATTGCCGTTGCAGATGTCCGGCAGACGCACCTGGCATTCACGGTCGCGGGCGGCCTTGGTCAACTTGGTCTTCCTCACGCCGCCACCCCGCGCATACGCGTCCGCAGCGCCGCCAGCGCGGCCTGGCCAACCTCCGGCGTCGACACGCTCACGCTCGCCGGCAGCGCCTTCGGGATCTCCCGCAGCACCTCGCCGGCCAGCAGCATGCGCACCGTCACCGCATAGGCCCGCTCGAACAGCAGGCGGCTCTTCTCCTCCGGCAGGCTGCGCAGCTCACTGAACCCCACCTCGCAGGCCGCGTGGTGCACGGCCGGGTGGCTCCAACGCTGATCGGCCGCAGGGTGAGAGTTGCGGCAGGCCTCGCGGTAAGCTGCCGAGGTGCTCGGCAGGCCCAGGGCCTCGGGAGACGCGCCCTCGCACAGCTTGCGGAAGTCCGGAGCGCTCGGCGGCCACTCGTCGCCGCGCTCCACCAGCCCTGCCAAGCCGTTGGCGATTTGCGCGCCAGTCAGGCCCGCCAGCGTCGCCGCCCAGGCGTGGCCCTGGTCAGCCGACACGCCGAAACTCGCCGTCCAGCGGTGCCCGTACATCTCCGTCATCTTCAGCCACAGGCTGTCCAGCAGGCCCTGGCGCAGCTTCGGCAGCTGCTCGGGCTGCGATGGCTTCTCGAACTTGCTCGACGGCCGACGGACGACCTGCTGCGCGAGGTTGCTGGCTGCTTGCATGGGACTTCTCCGGGAACAGGCCGGTCCAGCCGTTGGCGATGGACAGGTGCAGAACGTGATCAGGGGTCGGGTGGGATTCGAGTTGCTTCGACTGGTGGCGACAGCTGGCGGCGGTCAGCGGCTTGCGGATCTCGCGGCGGTGCTGGCACCAGTCGGCCCAGGTCTCCGGCGAGACGTTGGCGGGGCGAGCAGTCAGCGGATCGAACTTCACCGCTTTCGCAGCACGCGGCGCGCACGCGCCCTGCTCTTCCTGACTGGTCTCCTGATTGGTTTCCTGACTGGTATCCTGATTTGTCGGAGATTTTTCCGACCCCTCTCGGATATTTTTCCGACCTACCTCGGATTTTTTTCCGACCCTGCTCGGATTTTTTTCCGAGGTAGCGCCGCCGAACTTCGGATATTTTTCCGACCCGTCGATCTTGCGATTCCACTCGCGACCCTTGTCGGTCAGGCGCACCAGAGTGATGCCCGCGGTGTGCGACAGCTCAATCACCCCAGCCACCTCCAGCTGCCTCAGCAGGCGATAGGCCGTGTCCGGCTTGTCGGTCAGCAGCGGCAGCTCCTCGATGATCTTCGCCTTGCTCAGCGCGTAGAAGATCCCCGCCTCTGCCTTGATCGGCTTCGCCCAGCTCGGGCACTCGTAGACGAACGCAAACAGCAGCGCCTGCTGTGCGTTCAGCCCCCACTCCAGGGCCTTGACCTGATTCATCGTGATGGTGAATTGCATGTCAGGCAGCCGCCTCCAGCTGGTAGGCAGCCCACAGCCCCGCCACCCACTGCATCCCCTTCGGCGTGAAGCGGGCCTGTGTGAAGGCATGCTGGTTGCGCTCGCTGGTGCCGGTCTTCACATGGAAGCGCCCGGCGTCGATGTGGTGCTGGTACGGGGCCAGAGTTCCACCCAGGTAGTACATCACCCCCTTGTCCAGCAACAGCTGGCGGAAGCGGCGCTCGTTGGCTTTCAGCAGCTTCGCCGCCTGCCGGAAGCTCATCGAGCCGGAGTTCTCGACGTACTGGTCGACGAAGGCGGCCTTCGGTGCGGCGATGGCCAGGGCGGCCTGCTGCTGCTCGATCCGCTCGGCCTGGTCGGCAGCGAGCCGCAGGGCCTCGGCGAGGGTCTGAGGGACGCGCGGCGCCTGCTTGGCCTCCAGCTCGTTCAGCCGGCGGATCACCTTCAGGCGCAGCGAAACGCTGTAGCCAGTCAGCAGCAGCTCGGTCATCTCGCGGGTCAGGTGGATGCATACCGCGTAGCCGCGGGCGTCGAGCTCCTCGCGAATGTCATGGCTCAGATCTGAGCCATCTTTCTCCAGCTCACCACGCATGGCGCGGATGTCGCGGATGACGTTCTTGTGTTCCTTCCCGGTCAGCTCCGCAATCTCGATGCTGCTCATCGTCACGTTGCGCGCCACGTTTTCGGCGGCGCCCAAATCGTGGCGCGGGCGGTTGTTCGTTCCAGTGGGAATCATCTACACTTCCTCTCGAATCATCTGCACTTGGCGCCTTGCGCGCCGTTGAAGAACCCGCCCTGGCCGGCGGGTTTTTTATTGCCCGCCGTCAGGCAGCTTTCACCGACTCTTCCAACACGTTCAGGCTCTCCCTGACGTGTCCGATCTCGCGGCTGATCATTGCCTCCTCGGTCTGGCTCACATGACCGTCATCGAGCGCATCAGCTACCGCCCGGGTCACGTCCGCCACTTCCTTGGTCATATGCAGTAGCGCTGCCGCCAAGCTCTTCGGCTCCGCCTTATCCTTCGCTGCCAGCTCGAAACCGAACTCCGCTGCCAGCGCATGCAACGGGCGCATGTCGCCGCCGTGCAGCAGGATCTGGAACAGCTGCTCCACGTTCAGGCGGTGTGCGTCGTTGTTGGGATTGGCGCGCTGGAGCAGCGCTACGTGGCTGACGCCCATGTTCCGGGCCAGTTCCTTGGCGCCGACGTCGATCACTGCGTCATGGATCGCCTTCAGAAACTCATCCATCCGTAAAACTCCTGTGGTCTTTCCGTGGCGCCCTAGTCGTCCCTGGGCGAATCTGTCATCACTGAATCAGCAGTCAGGGATGAGCCCCATGCACCAGCCGACTAAATCTGAATCTGGGCCGCTATCACGGCCCGCTCTAGTCACGCGGAGTGCTATGCGGCCCGTGGCTTTTCTGCGCGCTTCAGCGCAGGGCAGAGGTCTACTGCCTTGAACTTTCCATCGGTCTCAGCCTCTGCGCGGAGCGCGGTGACAGCGCTCATGCCATGCTTCTCTCGGACCCAGCCGGAGACAGTGCCTTGATCGACTCCCAGCCGTTTGGCGGTCTTGGTCTGAGTGCCAAAGTGGTCAACCAAGTCCTTGAAGATACTCATCACACACCCTCGTACGGGAATACCCATAATGTATTGCATGGGAATACCCGTTTGCAAGGGTATGGGAGCCCCCGTAATACTCGCGCGATGGAATATAAAGACCGGATCAAGGCCGCCAGGAAGCACGCCAAGCTGACGCAGGTGGAGCTCGCCAAACTCGTAGGGATCGACCAGACGTCGATCTCCGATCTTGAGCGCGGAAAATCTCAAAGCTCCAGCTACAACGCCCGTATCGCTGCGGCTTGTGGCGTCAGCTCGCTTTGGCTTGAGGATGGAATCGGCGAGATGACCGACGAAACCTCATTTGCCGTGCCTGTCATAGCGAAAATAGCTGCAGCTAAAGGGCCTGCTGCGGCCTTAGTGCACGCACTTCTGGAGAGCAATGCCGGGAAAGGGCTCTCAGAGGAAGCCAGAGAACGCATACGGAAGGCTGCGGAAGAGCCCCAAGATGGTCAAAAGCCCAGCAACGTTATTCCTGCTGACTTCTCGCCCTCTTCCAGCCTCATAGACGGCGACATCCTGATCCCTCAGTACGACGTGCGCGCCTCCATGGGGCACGGCCAGATGCCTGCCGAGTACGCCGAGTTCGTCCGCAACGTCGTGGTCAGCGGCCCTCAGCTGGAGAAGCTGGGCCTGGAGTTCACCTCCCCCGCCAACCTCTCGATCATCACTGGCTGGGGCCAGTCGATGGAGGGGACGATCAACGATAAGGACCCAGTCATCGTCGACCGCGGCGTCAACGAGTTCGCCGGCGATGGGATCTATGTCCTGACCTGGAACGACATGCTGTACATCAAGCGCCTGCAGATGGCAGACGCAGACAATTTCGAGCTGATTTCCGACAACCAAAAGCACAAGGACCGCACCGTGCCGATCGGCGATGTGACGATCCATGCCAGGGTGCTCTTCGTGTGGAACGGGAAGAAGCTCTAGGCCAACGGTGACACCGGCCCGCGCGCCGACACACATGCAAGGAAGCACACTATGACTGCCCTGCAATCCCGCAAGATCCCCGACACCCTCATTTCCATCATCCACGCCCGCGTAGTGACGGCCTGGAATGCCAGGAAGGTGCGAGGTACAGCATGATCGATTTGCGCAACATGATGGAGAGTGGCCCGCCGCTGCGGATGAGCCACCTTCTCAGCTTCCTATCCCAAACTGGCCGCTCGGAGATTTGCCCTTTCTGCCGGTACGATGGCGGCTGGGACATCCACCTGCAGATCGAGGGAGACCGCGTCGAGGATGACGCCCTGCTCTCGATCTTCACTGTCCAGACGCTATCCGAGCCGAACTCACCGCACCAGTGCGCCGGCCTGACTTGTCCGAAATGCGGGCATTTCTCGATGATCAGCGTTTACAAGATTCGCCATCATCTGGACATGACGGAGAAAGCCAATGGGTGAGGTCGTGGGCTCTGGAAGCTGGACGAACCGGCGCGGTGGCAACGATACTGGTGGAAACCCACCGGGCGGCAACGACATGGAAAAGCGCGTTGAGGCACTAGAGAAAGCCATTCCTGATATCCGGGAGAGACTGGTGCGCCTGGAGACCAAGCTGGACTCCGTCGAAAAGAACATGGCGACACGGTCAGACATGGCCGAGCTTCGCGCTGATATGGTCGGCGAGATCGGAACAGTCAATCAGTCGGTTGCGAACTTCAGAACGGAAATCACTCGTCTAGAAGGGACCATGATCAAGTGGTTCATCGGTACCGCCCTCGTTCTCTCCGGGGGAATAGGCGCCATCGCGTTCGGCTTGGCAAGATCCCTGAAGTAGCCTGGCAAGACGATCACAGCAGGCTGAGTGCAACACTCGGCCAATCGCAAGGAAGCTCCATGTACTGCCGCTCAAAGCTCTTCGCAGCCACCCTGCTGCTCGCCCTCGCCTCCCCGCTGGCCCTGGCCGCCGATATTTCCTGCAAGGTCGTCGGCGTGTACGACGGCGACACCTTCACCTGCCTGACCGATTCGAAGAAGCAGGTGAAAGTGCGCATGGCAGAGATCGATACCCCTGAGTCAAAACAGCCATACGGCACCCGCTCGCAGCAGGCGCTCAGCTCCCTGGTGTTCGGCAAGCAGGTCACTCTCAAGGTGCAGGACACTGACCGCTACGGTCGCACGGTGGCCCGGGCCTACGTCGGCAACACCGACGTCAACGCGCAGCTGGTAAGCCAGGGCGCTGCGTGGGTCTACCGCCAGTACAGTAAGGACCGCAGTCTAATCGGCCTCGAGGACCAGGCCCGCAAGGCAAAGCGCGGCCTGTGGTCGCTGCCAGAGTCAGAGCGCATGCCGCCGTGGGAGTGGCGCAAAGCCGGCCGCGATCAGCGTCAGGCCCAGCGCGACTCGAGCAGCAGCCTATCCGGAGCTCGCTCAGGCAGCTCCAGCGGCAGCGCGGTCAGCGGCGGCGCCGGTGGCACCAGCTACAGCTGCTCGGTACGGAAGAACTGCGGGCAGATGAGCAGCTGCGAGGAAGCGAACTTCCACCTGGAGCAATGCGGAAACGGCCGTCTCGACCGAGACAACGACGGCGTGCCCTGCGAGACACTCTGCCGATAACCAGAGCAGCCCATCAACGCAAGGACGCGAACAATGCCCCTCATCCTCGGCCGCAAAGCTGGACAGAAGCTGATCATCACCCTGGCCCCGGACGCTGATCCGCTCGAGTGCCTGCGCGCACTGCAGGCCGATGGCATCGAGATCACCGTGAAGGAAATCAACGATCACCGCACCATGGTGCGGCTGATGATCGATGCGCCGCGCGAGCTGCGGGTACTGCGGGATGAACTGGTGGAGCATGACGATGCCACCACCCACTTGAAGCAGTGCGGGACCGGCCGGATCGACGGGGACAACGACGACGCGCCCCACGAGGCACTCTGCCAATAACCCAAGGAGAAAGACATGGCCATTCTTGGAGGGCTTCTCGGCAACGCGAGCCCGATCGACGAAGCCGAAGTCCGCGATGAGCTGGGCAAGCTCCTCGGCGAAGGCGAACAGGTGCTGCGCGGATACAAGCTGGTGCGCGACCTGGTCGTGATGACTGACCGGCGCCTGCTGTTGGTCGACAAGCAGGGGCTCACCGGCCGGAAGACCGAGTACCGCTCAGTCCCCTACCGCTCGATCACCAATTTCTCGGTTGAGACGGCTGGCCACTTCGACCTGGATGCCGACCTGAAGATCTGGGTGTCCGGCATCGCCGAGCCGATCATCAAGAAGTTCAGCCGCGGCGCTGACGTGTACGAGATGCAGGCGCTCTTGGCGCGGTGCGTCGCCAAGTAGAACAGACCACAACGCAAGGAAGCGTCACATGGGTTACCTCGTTCTCGCCCGCCATCAAGGCGATCAAATCCGCCTGACCATCGACCCTGGCGTCGATACCGAAAAGCTGCTCAAGAACCTGCTGCGCGATGGAATCACCCTGCATATCGCTGAGGTCGAAAGCTCGCGGGTACGCATCGCCGTAGAAGCACCACGCGAGGTGCTGGTGCTGCGCGAGGAGCTGGTCATCAGCGGACTCAACAACGATGAGAATCATGCAGAGCACTGCAAGCCATGACCCTGATAACCCTCTCTGACCAGCAGATAGCTGAGCTGATCGCCACTCCGAAGCGAGTCATCAACCCTGGGATGAAGCCGAAGCTGCAGAAGGCGTCCATACAGGTGACCTACGAGCTGGAAGAGGTCCATGGCGGGCGGCGATTCTTGCTGTACCTGAGGAGCAACCCCAGGGATCCGGAGAGCTTCTCCTGCGGGCTTGCCTATGTTCTCGACGGGCCTGATAAAATGGTCACGCTCTGCCGCTACAACGGCAGCAACCACGTCCACTACAATCCAATCGAGAGCGGCGAGCAGATAGCGCACCAATGCCACATCCATACGGCAACACAGCGATACATGGAGATTGGCGATAAGTGCGACAAATTTGCGGAGTCCACCGACAGATACAGCGATTTTGACGGCGCCGTTTCCTGCATCCTGCAGGACTGCAGCATTACAGGCCTGCACCAGTCCGCAGGAAGCGAAGACAAGGGAGGACAACTCAACCTATGGTGACCTCCGAATCCCTACAAAAGACGCTATGCAAAACGCTCTGCAGCGAAGTCATAGTCAGGCAGCGTGGCGACCTGCTTACCGTCTCCCTGCCTTTGGTCGGGCGCGACGGGGACGCATTCACCGCCTACCTTGAGCAGGTTCCTGCGGGGTGGAAAATTTCCGACCTGGGCAACACCATGATGAGGCTCAGCTACGAGAACGATCTGTCGAAGCTTCTGATCGGCGCCCGCGCCCGCCTCTACGAGACCATTCTGGCCGAGAACGGGCTCACTGATGATGATGGCGAGATCTACCTGACAGTCCCAGCTGATCAGCTAGGCCGCGGCCTGTTCACTCTTGGGCAGGGCTTGTCACGGATTGAGGATATTGCGCTATGGACGCGATCAAGGGTCGAGTCGACCTTCTACGACGACCTGCGAAAGGTGCTTTCCGGGTTCATTCCGCGTGACAAACTCGAAGAGAACTACATTGTTCCGGGCTTGCCGAGCGCAGAAAACTACCCTATCGACTACTGCATCCATACCGGCGCCCGCCCTCTCTATCTTTTTGGAGTGAACAACAAAGACAAGGCTCGACTGGCAACGATTGTCCTTCAGTACCTGCTGCAAAGCGGTCAGAAATTCGAATCCATGGCCGTGTGCGCAGACATCGACAGCCTTACCACCCAGGACCGCCATCGCCTAATGAATGCCGCAAACGACGTTGTGCCGAGCATTCATGACGCTGAAAGCATCCGGCAAAAGATTCTCCACAGGATGCAAGCCTAAGCCCCGCCACCGAGCGGGGCTTTCCGTTTCTGCACCCGGCCATCGCTCCTCTGCGATATCATTCTGCGAACTACCGCACGGAAGCATCCCCATGGCACGACGCCGCCGCAAACCACTCTCCCCCATCTCCTGGCTTCTAGGCGTAATCATCTCTGTCTCGGGCGCCTACATTATCTACCAGGTGCGCGTTGCTGCCATCGAGAACATGGCCCAGCGCCAGATCGAGCGCTCGCAGGCAGCCATCCAGAAGCTCCAGCAGCAACAACAGGCCCGGCAGCAGCTGGCGGCACCGCGCCCAACGCTCAGCCCAGAGGAGCTTGCTCGTCAGCGGGAGAGCAAGGAGGCGGAGCGGAGGCGCCAGGCTGAGCTGGCCACGGCGGCGCGCCTCCGGCAGGCCGAGCTCGCCAAGAAGGATGACGCATGGGATCGCTTCTATCAGCCGCCCAGGGCATGCATGTATCCAGAGTCCGATATGCGGAAGCAGGTATGCGATTCGTCAGCCAACAAAGCCCGGGAGAAATTCGAAGCTGCCTGGGCCGCCAAGCAGCTGCAGACCCAGCGCTGAGATTCACGCGCGCTCGACATCCGCCTCACGAAGCTTTCACGCTCCACTCCCTAATCTGTAGGGATTGGGAGTCTCCACCTCATTTGCCCCGCCACCGTGCGGGGCTTTTTTTTCTGGCCTCAGTGCCACCCTTCCCGCTTCGATCCGCAAATCTGGCACTTGCTGTAGGCGCCGTAGCGACCGTCCTTGTGGGACATGGGGCCGCCACAGTTGTAGCAGCCGCCGTCCAGCTTTCCAGACTCCCAGAGGTAGAGCAGCCACCAGCGCCACAGACTCAGGCCCAGCGCAGCAGCCACACCGGCCAGAGCGATCAGCTGGCCGGCCTGCAAGAATAACTTCCCAACCTCCGCCAGGACGGCGATCTCAGCAGCAGACTGCCCCGCCATGGATAGAAATAGCCCTACGGCCAGGCTGCCAACTCCAAGAAAGATAGGCAGGCCAAACAACCTGATCATCAAAATCCATTCAGATCCCATCTCGTTCCCTCGTTTCATGCGATGGGAACAAGATGCAACAGAGTTCACACTTTCACAACAACCATTACTGGCAAATGGCCTTCTTTTTCTGCGCCTACTTCGCCGCCTCGTAGCTCGCGAGAGGCTCGAGAAAGCATGGGCTGCCGGTCAGCTGCAGACCCAGCGCTGATCCGCTCAATCGGGCCACCTCAGTGGTAGAGGTCGTATACCTCGTAGGGTGACAACATCTCTCCGGTATCGACGACCTTCATCAGCCCTCGCACCTTCCCCCACGACCAAGTGCTGACCTGGTCTTCTCCTTCAACGACGCCTTGGAACTCCCGATTGTTCAGCGTCAGCACTGCCGCTCGTATCGTGCCTGGCTTGTCGTAGCTGAACTCCGACACGAAGCGCACCTTTTGCCTGCCGATGCCATGTAGCGTCACCGGCACCGTTTCACGGGTAACCACCGCTGCTTGAGCGACCGAGACTGCAGCGGCTCGCCCAAACTCGTTCCGCCCCTGCTCTGCCATCAGCTCGCGCAAAGTCTTCTCCCGTGAAAACAGTCGCTGCGTCACCCTCAGCAACGCCGTGATCGATCTGCTCATGCTTGGTGCTATCCACTGCCAAAATGCGATATGAATCACAATTATATGCTTACAACGGAATGGAATAAACCTCTACCCCCCTTCTACGAGCCCCCCCCTGATCCATAGGGTGAACCTGACACCGCGCACAGAACTGGAGGGCCGCGCCGTCATTGCCCGCGAGCTGGATGAGTAGGAAGCCGACTGGGATCTACTTCTCGCGCAACTGAGCAAAGAAGAAAGCGTGGCCCAGGCCAGGTGGAAGACTCCATCCACTTGGCTCGGGCGAAGGGCATTGAGTAATCGGCGCCATTCCATGAAGCCCGCCGCAGTGCAGGCTCTTACGCGACAGCCTCTTCCTCCACTGCCTCGATCTCTCCATCCCCCACATAGTGGTCATCATCCGACTGCTGGTGCCAGCGCAGCTCGACCACCCCATCCTCGATGACGGCCATCTCCAGGCCGTCGGTTTCCCGCAGCAGTTCCATCACTCCGCCCCACGCCTCGTCGGTGTCCGTGTCCAGCCGGTGAATGGTCACCCACCGCTCCAGCTGCGCCTTGGGCGCGTTGATCATCGACGAGATCCGCAGCCCAAGCCTCTCCAGATCGGTCAGTTCGCGGCGTTCTTGCTGCTTTGCGGGTTTTTGCTTGGCCATCGGCGCCTCTCCTTTTGCTGTATGTGCATACAGTAATATCAAGCAAATCTGCCATCAAGCCCTCTCTACCCATATGGGAGTAATGAATTTATGGGAATACCCATTGACAGCAAAATACGGGATAGCCCATATTTATCTCAACGCCGCACACCACCGCGGCTAGCCATGAAAATGGCTGGGCAGCACAACCGCCCACCGCTCTTTAGCTCCACCACCCGCAGCCAGCGAGCCGGCAACTGCGGAGCAAGCCAAGTCCGGTACAGGGGAATGCCTCACCCCAGGTTCGCAGCATGGAGAACCGCACAAAGGAGTGATCACGGCCAGCAGGGCGCGGTGATCTGTCGGAGCTAAAGGCTCCCCGAGATGCGAAAGCAGGCCCAGGCGCAGGTGGCCAGAAACAGCGCCCAGCAAGACCAGACGATTCCCGGCAGCCGCTTCAACGAGGCGGCTGCTGCGGGAACCCACTGGAGACAGGCCATGCTCAAGAAGATCAAGGCGGCCATCGCTCGCCGCCGCAAGAACTCCGCAGCCAGCAGCGCGCCAACCCCGCGAAGTACCAGCCGGCCTGACGACGCCAGCTGCCCGCTCAACCCCCTGAACCCGGTGGGCATCCACAGCCCGCTCCACCCGATCAACCTGGCCGCCCACGTCAGCGAGCCGGAGCCAGCCAGGCGCTGCGACGACAGCCATCGCAGCAGTTGGGGCAGCAGCGACAGCGGCGGCTACTCGTCGAGTGACAGCAGCTGGAGCAGCAGCGACTCATCAAGCAGTTCGAGCAGCTCGTCGTCCTGCGACTGACAGGTGCCCGGTTCGCCGGGCGCTTCACGGGATGCCCCTCGCGCAGGGCCATGCCGTGAAGCACACCAAAACCCAGAGGAACACCGCATGTTCGGTATCGGCAAGAAGCTGTTCGGCGCCAAGCGCGCAGTCAAGAAACTGGAAAACCGTGACCTGATGCAGGCAATCGTCGGCGGCTGCCTGCTGGTCGCCGCGGCAGACGGCGAGATCAGCAAGAACGAAGGCGCGCAGATCGACCTGCAGATCCGCGCCAACAAGAACCTTGAGCACTTCGGCAGCGAGATCACGTCCCAGGTGAACCTGTTCACCGAGCAGCTGCAGGCAGGGTTCCGCCTGGGCCGCATGAACATCCTTCGCGAGATCCGCGAGATCGCCGGCAACCCAGCAGACGCTGAGGAGGTGTTCGTGAACATGCTGACCGTGGCCGAAGGTGACGGCTCGATCAGCGACGCCGAAATGAAGGTGCTGGCTGAAATCGGCAATACCCTCGGTCTGCGCCTCAAGGACTTCGGGATCGATGCATGAAGCGCAAGGCCTTGATCATCGGTGGCGGGATGCTCGGCATCTGGCTTATCGCCGCAATCGTCCTGGCCCGCACCAACTGCGCTTGGTACGGCAGCCAGACCGAGCGGGACACACGCTATGCCGCATTTGTCGGCTGCATGGTGCGTGTCGGTAACCACTGGGTGCCGCGCGCAGAGCTTCGCACCGAGCAGTAAATTTCCGGCTGCCGCTTCGCGAGGCGGCAGTCGCGGAAGTCAACTGAACGACCAAGGAGGTCACATGCTCATCCTCACCCGCCGCGTAGGCGAAACCCTGCACATCGGCGACGACATCACCGTCACCGTCCTGGGCGTCAAGGGCAACCAGATCCGTATCGGCATCGATGCGCCGAAGGACGTCGAGGTTCACCGCGAAGAGATCTACCAGCGCATCCAGGCCGAGAAGTACAGCGAGGTGGCGGCATGATCAACCAGACCCACATCGTCATCGACTTGGAAACCATGGGTGTCGGCAGTCACGCCGCCATCGTGGCTATCGGCGCCGTGCGTATCGAGCGCGGTCAGCACGCTGCCGAGTTCTACCGGCGCGTCGACCTTGCCAGCAGCATCGCCCACGGCGGAACCACCGACGCCAGCACCATCAGCTGGTGGCTCAAGCAGAGCACCGAGGCCCGCGCCGAAGTCGACGGCAGCCAGCAGCCGGGCGGCCTGTACGACGTCCTGCTGGCCCTGAGCGACTTCATCCATGCGTGCGATGAGCCGCGCCTTTGGGGCAACGGCGCGACATTCGACCTGCGCATCCTTGGCGAGGCTTACGACGCCTTCCACGATCCACGCCCCTGGGATTTCCGCCTGGAACGCGACCTGCGCACCATCCTAGAGCTGTACCCCGAAGCCAAGGACGTCGGCGATTTCGATGGCGTTCGCCACCACGCCCTGGCTGACGCCTGCCACGAGGCCAAGCAGTTGGTCAGGGCCATGAAGGCGCATGACCGCCGCCACACCATCGCTGCTGGAAGCGCCGCGCGCATCACCGTAGTCATCGAGGACCACGCCGAGGGCGTCCACCTAGGCCAGCAGCTGGCCGGCGGCCGGGTGGTGGCGGCCATGCAGGGCGATCTCAGCGAGCTGTCAGATGCGCTGGAGGAGGCAGAGGACGTGCTGCTCAGCTGGGGATGCGAAGCGACAGCAGCCATGGCGCGCGCAGCAATCACCAAGGCCCGCGGCCAGTAACACTAGCAACACCCGCCGACGGATCGGGATGCTGCCGGGGTTAGCGCTGTCACCTGCAGCAGCTGCGCCTCACGGCCGCAGCAAGCGCCCCAGCAGTTCGAGTAATCCGGTCAGCCAGGGGTTTTTAACGGTTGCCCCCATACGCAGGCGCTCACCTGTGGCGACAAAGAGACGACTGGCCGGGCGCAAGCGGCCCTGATCCTTCCTCGGGAGGTATCGGAAAGGACTGCCCGCCCGGGCTGACGGGCACCGGCTTCGGCCGACACCACAAGCGGGGGATCAGCGCCCGCCAGTCCTTTCCGATGCCGCTCGGCATCACCTCCGCGCCGAACTGCACGGCGCACACCCACTCACGGCGAGTGCGGTCCGGAAAAACTGACGACGCGGCCCGGAATGCAGCAGGCCGCATGAACCCGCCGAACCGATCGGCGCCAGGGCGGATGACAACGTCCTGGGTCTTTGAGCCCTGCGCCTGCCAGGGGATCGGCAGCGGGCACCCTTCCCCATCACCAGCCTGCATGGGCAGACGCTCCCCCGCCAGAGTGCGCAGCAGAGCGCCTGACCCATGCAGACAGGGAGATCAGCAATGACCCAACCGATACCCACGCCGATCCTCGAGAGGGTCGCCCGCATCACCACCATAGCCGTCGAGATCTCAACACTCGGCCGCTACCAGGTGTTCGCCAACTGGTCCGGCTACACGCAGCGAATCAGCGTGCACGCCTACCCCTGCGGCAACGCGGCGACAAGCTCAGGCAGCGAGCGGCTCGCCGACCTCAGCACCTGCGTCACGCACGAGCACGCTGTCCTGCAGCTGGACGACATGATCATCACCCTGGAGTGCCTGCGATGAAAGCCCAAGCCACCCGCAACCACGGACCTTCCGAGTCGAACACATCCCGCGGAGAGCTGATTGGCTGCCTGCTGATCGCAGTCACCTTCGCAGCCGGCTTGGCCATCTTCCACCGGGTCATGTGGGCTGTATTCGCATGAGCCGCCGCCAGCAGCGCCTGCAGCGCATCTTCCGGCGCCGAATGATCGGAGCCTTCGCGGTGGCTGCCGCCTGCGGCTGGTGGATCTTCCTCAGCAGCATGGCCGGCACCATCACCAACTGAACATCCACGGAGGGTCACATGGCTCGAGGCGTCAACAAAGTCATCCTCGTCGGCAACGTCGGCGGGGATCCGGATACCCGCTACACCGCCGGCGGCAACGCGGTGACCAACATCACCCTGGCCACCAGCGACACCTGGAAGGACAAGCAGACCGGTCAGCCGGTCGAGCGCACCGAATGGCACCGCGTGGTGTTCTTCGGCAAGGTCGCCGAGATCGCCGGCGAGTATCTGCGCAAGGGCTCGCAGGTGTACGTCGAGGGCCGCCTGCAGACCCGCAAATGGCAGGACCAGTCTGGCCAGGACCGCTACACCACCGAGGTGGTGGTGGACATGGGCGGCCAGATGCAGCTGCTCGGTACCAAGGGCAGCGGTCAGCCGCAGAAGCACGAACAGCAGGCGTCCGCACACGGCCGCAGCGCGCCGGCAGGGGCCAAGGCCTATTCAGACGCCAGCGGCGGCAGCACTGCCCGCCAGCCGCCCAGCCAGCAAGCCGCGCCGCCGGACTACGACAGCTTCGACGACGACATCCCGTTCTTTCCGGCCCACTACCTCACCGGTATCTGATGCGCAAACAACTCACCCGCCGCACCGCCGCTCGCCGGCGGGTGGCCTACCACGACCTCTACCAAACTCCCGGCAAGGAGCCATCCCATGTACCTGACAGCAGAGATCCAGGCGCGCGACCCCAAGCGCGCTGAGCTGGCAGCAGCCTTCGAAGCCTTCCGGGCGAGCGGCAAGACCATCATCACCCTTCCCGGCCCTGGCGAGGCCCGCTCCACCGGTGCCGACTACCGCGGCGCTCCGCAGCGCCTGCCGCTCGGCGAGCAGACCCAGCACATCCACCGGCAGCGCGCACAGGACAAGGCCAACTGGGAAATCCGCCAGGCCATGATCGAAGCCAACGGCGAGCAGGTGCGCGAGGAGGCGAGCAAGGGCGCATGCGTGCCTTCCATCGCCATGACCCTGAAGCTTACGCGAGCTGAAGTGCGCACCATCGGCTCAGCCCTGGGCATCGCCTTCTCGAGCAGCAAGCGGAAGAAGGTCACAGGCATGACAGCCACAACCCACGGCGGGCGCCGGTGATGAAGTACCGCGAAGCCTACCGAGAGGGCGCCAAGGCCTGGCGCAACGAGCCCTGCCCCTACCCCGAATGGAAGCTCGGCCAGCGCTGCGCATGGCTGGCCGGGTACCGCGAAGCGAGGAAGCGCCGATGAGCACCAAGAGCCAGACCGAACGCTCGGCCAAGGCTGCCGCCAAGCGCGCCACTGTCGGCGAAACCGAGCTGCGCCACCGCGTCCGCCCAGGCATCCGCGCCATGCTCGACGACCTGATGGCCTGGCACGACATCGAGGAGCAGGCCGAAGCGATCCAGTTGCTGATCCTCAACGCCCACGCCGCCGGGCCCGACGGCTCCGCGCCGATGCTCGCCGTTCCGCGCCACGAATTCACGCCATCCGAAAACGTGGCGCGGAGGCTGTACCAGGCCGGCGCCGCCGAGTCTGCGCGTCTCGAACGAGCAGAATCCTGACCCTCAGAGCGCGATGATCTCCAAGCAGATCAACCATGGTTTAACAATTGCTTGGTAGGTGTTGAACAAACACCACGCGGAGACGTTGCCATGATCATTTGCAATATCACCCCGTCACGGCGAGCAGCTGATGCAGCCTGGCTGGCAGAGCTAGCTTCACAGAGCTCTGTTCCTGTCGTGTCAGTCGCAGGTTTCGATGCGGTCAAACCCCTGCCGCCTCGGCGAAAGACCGTGGATCCGGAGACGCGCCTCAAGCGGCGTCGCACCACCAGATAGCAGCCCCGCCCATCGAAAGAGCGCTCTGCGCGGCTTCGCCGCGAGGGCGCTGCCGCACTATCCCGGCTCGACTAAGCCAACTTCTGATCCCACATCACCCGCCAGCTGCCGGCCATAGCCGACGGCATGGCCACGCATTGCCCGGAGTGGACCATGAGCACATTCGCTGTATTCGGCATGACCGAGCACTTCGCTCGAGAGGAAGCCAGGAAGAAAACACCGACCACCGTCGGGAAAACTGAGCTGACGCCTTCCCAGTGGCTTGCGGCCGTCGAGAGTCGCTCCGAAAAGACCATGCTCGGTTCGCGCGTCGTGCAGCTGAGCAGCTTGTTCGATGCCCCGCAGTTCGCTGAGCAGTACATCGCATTGCTGCGGAAGGCTGGAAAGTCTCGTGACCTCAAGATCCGCGCGAAGGTGAAGGTAGAAGCACCTGAGACAGCGCGCGGCAAGAAGAAGGCGCCCAGCACTACGTGGAAGGATGTGGCATGACCGGTCGCCTCCGTGGCAACCACTCGGCACTGACCGCCATCGCCCTGGGCCTGTCGAGCGTCACCGTCGTCTCCGTCGGCCTGGCCATGTTCGCCCTGATCGAAGATGGCCAGCTCGCGGCTTTGTTCGCCGTCGCCGCGGTGCTACTCGACGTTTTCAAGTACCTCGCCTGGCCAACGGCCCTGCAGCTGGCCGGAGACGGCCGAAGCGCTTGCGCCGCCATGATGATCGCCTGCGCCCTGGTGTTGGCCGGCGTCTCCGGGTGGGCCACCTACGACCGCATGATGAGCTCGATCATCGGCAGCCGTGCACAGCAGCAGGCCGTCCAGCAGCAGCGCATCGCCGACCTCGAGCAGGCCCGGGCAGCAGATCTGCAGCTGAGCGCACAGCTCACCGCCGAGGCCTCATCGATCCGCGCCCAGGCCGAAGCCATGCGCAGCCGCGGCATGTTCACCCGTGCCCTGGAGCTGGAGAGCCGCGCCCTGCCCCGCATTGCTGAGCAGCGCGACCAGGCCCGCCAGCGCCTCGATGCCACCTCGCGCGAGCTGACCGAGCTGCGCGCCGCAGCACCGAAGGCCGCCGGCCTTCCGCTTGAGCTGGCCACCCTGCTCTGCATCGGCTTTGCCCTCGCTCTCGAGGTCGTGCCAGCCCTGATCCTCTCCGCTGTTCGCCGCCAGCCGGTGCAGCAGGTAGCCGAACTGGGAAAGCCTGGCCCGGCCCCGCGCCGGAACCGCAGAGCAATCCGCATCATCAGCCGGGCCAGCGCCGCCCGAACCGTCGCCGCATGAGCCAAGGAACGACACGAATGACCTCTCTGAAATCAGCCCCGATGAACTTCCGCACCCAGTACACCCTGCCGCTGGCCGAGCAGGATGAGGAGATCAACGTCGATCTGTTCGCCGGCGGAGGTGGTGCGTCGACCGGTCTGGAAATGGGCCTTGGCCGGCCAGTGCACATCGCGATCAACCACAACCCTGCAGCGATCAGCATGCATGAGGCGAACCACCCGGGAGCCCTGCACCTGCAGACCGATGTCTGGGTGGTTGATCCCGTCCAGGTGCTGGCCGGGCGCCGTGTCGGCTGGTTCCACGCTTCGCCGGACTGCACTCACCACAGCCAGGCCGCTGGCGGCCAGCCACGCAAGAAGGAAATCCGCGACCTGTCCTGGGTGGTGATCAAGTGGGCAGGCATCGCCCAGCCACGGATCATCAGCCTGGAGAACGTGAAGCAGATCCGTCAGTGGGGCCCGCTGATCGCAAAGCGCTGCAAGAAGACCGGCCGAGTCATGCGCCTGGACGGAAGCGTGGCCCGCACGGGCGAGCGAGTGCCGCGGGGCGAGCAGTTCCTGGTGCCGGATCCGAAACGCAAGGGAAGCACCTGGCGACGGTTCCTCGCTCAGCTCGAGGGCCTCGGCTATGCGGTCGAGCACCGCGTACTGCGCGCCTGCGACTATGGTGCGCCGACCAGCCGGGAGCGACTGTTTCTGGTTGCCCGCCGGGATGGCGAATCCATCGCCTGGCCGGAGCCGACCCATGCCGAGAAGCCAGCCAAGGGCCAGAAGCCCTACCGCACCGCGGCCGACTGCATCGACTGGAGCATCCCCGGGCGAAGCATCTTCGACCGCAAGAAGCTCTTGGCCGACGCAACCATGCGCCGGATCGCCAAAGGCATCCAACGCGAGGTGATCAAGCGGGCCAAACCATTCATCGTGCCGATTGCCAACTGGTCGAGGGAAGCAGTGCAGCCGGTCGACCAGCCACTCAACACCGTGACGGCTTGGCCGCGGGGCGGGTCCTTCGCGCTCGCCTCTCCGCACTTGGTGAAGTTCCGCTTCGATGAAGGAGGCCTACCTCTGGACCAGCCGCTGCCCACCATCACCAGCGGCGGGAACTACAAGCGGCCGGCCGGCGCGGCCCATGCTATGGGCGTGGCGACCGCATTCCTCGCCCAGGCCAATGGAGGGTTCAACACCACGCACTCCAAGGGGATGGACGAGCCGATGACCACGGTGACCAACACCGGCAGCCAGCAGCAGCTGGTGACGGCGAACCTGGTGACGCTGCGGAAGAAATGCGCAGGCCGCGGAATGGATGAGCCGGTGCCGACTCTGACGGCAGGCGCGGAGCATCAGGCGCTGGTGACCGCACACCTCACTGCCATGGCCCAGAACGTGGCCAGCATTGATCCGGATCAGCCGCTGCCGACGGTGTTGGCCGGCGCCGCCCGCTTCGGCGTGGTCGAGTGCAAGCTGTCGTCAGATGTTGAGGCCGGCGCCCTGCGCTGCGCAGCCTTCCTGGTGAACTACTACGGGAACGGCGATGCCCGGGCCGTGCAGGATCCGCTGGACACCATCACCACCCGCGACCGCCTGGCTCTGGTCACGGTCTGGATCGGCGGCGACCCGTACCTGATCGTCGACATCTGCCTGCGGATGCTGCAGCCGCACGAGCTGTACCGGGCCCAGGGATTCCCGCCGAACTACGTAATAACCCACGGGCACGACGGGCGGAGGTTCACCAAGAGCGAGCAGGTCCACATGTGCGGCAACAGCGTCAGCCCGCCACCCATGGCTGCGATCGCGCGGGCGAATGATCCGTGGAGGGAGCGTCAGGCCATGGCGGCCTGACGTTGCTTCTGCCTATCGAACAGACTGCAACAGGTAATCGATGGCCTCCCCCGACTCGACCTTATGTTCTGCGCCCACCCAAACATACGACTTGTTGCCAGCAATCCCGCTCTTGGCCCTTTCAGCAATGGCTGGCAGGTCGAGGCCAGCCGCTTTGGCTTCCGCGAGTATCGCCGCTGCGGCCTGTTCCAGAGCTATTTCACGATCAGTTGCCATCTATCTCTCCTTGATTTCTATTCCATCCAGTCTGGTTTTACAGGCTCGCACGCTACTACCACAGACTGCGGGATTGCCCCAAAGTCTGAGGCACGAATGGAAACCTCTTTCTCTTCCGGATAGTGCGGGTCAACATCCTCTACCGCCACAACCTCAGCATCGGCGAACAGCGATTCATCGAGAGCGTAGACAACTCCTTCTGACATGTTCCCAGAGGTGGCGAAGTGCACCGCACGGTTGTAGTCCCGGGTGGTGGATACCCAACAGCCACCCCATTTTCCGCTTTCAAGATGATGAGCGCGGACAGCATTTTGCTCGGTTTCACCATGAGTGAATCGCCCATCGAACTTGATGGACCCATCAAACCGCGGCGTCACTTCGGGAAGCCCCCCTTTCGGGCGAATCTCGCCCCCATTGGCCGCATGGGTTTGTAGGCACTCTCCTCTGTAAAGCATGCACCCTCCTTGATCCGGCTCCATGCCGGGCCAGCAACCAATACCACCAACTCGACGAATCACGCCACCCCGGCGAGGAATCCCCATGCCCACAGAAAACCCGTCCGCCCCGGACGAGATCCTGCTCGTCCGCCAGGTCAGCCGCGATACAGACCGCTCCTACGTCGTCCGCTGCCCTCACTGCAGCCAGGTGATCGGCATCGAGGGCGACGAAATCGACGAGGTCCGCGGCGAGCAATACCAGCACAAGCGCTGCAGCGGTTGGCTGGAGGTCTCCAACACTGCGGTCTCCGTGCGCGAGCTGCCGCCGGTGAAGCAGGATCCGCAGCAATGATCCCGCCAGGAGCCACTCACGCCCACGGCCAGACTTACTACCGCAAGCGCCCACAGGGCGGCGCCGATGTCTGGTGCCGCGAGAAGCTCGGGTGGAAGTACATGGAAGACCGATCGGCGAAGGCCGCGATTCGGATCGCTGAAAAACTGGAGAGCAGGAAATGACCACCGCACCCGTAATGAGCATCACCGACGAGCAGCTGGCAGAGCTGGAGCGCAAGGCACAGGCGGCAACGCCGGGGCCATGGAGCACATGGGGCGATGCTTTTATCGCGCCGGTTCGCAAGAACGATGACGGCTCTGGATCTGTCGAATGCGCGCGCACCGTAGCCGAGGTGTATGGGTCCGGCACAAGCGCCGACTGGAAGTTCATCGCCGCCGCCAACCCCGCCACCGTACTAGCCATGATCGCCACCATCCGCCAGCAGCGTTCCCTGCTGGTCGAGATCAGCGAAGCGCCGAACGAAAAGGCGATCTACGCCTGCCTGGACAAGATAGACGTGGCGCTGGGTCGCAAGGGTGACGCCGCGGAGTGGCCTCTGGCTCCGCCGGACGCGCCGATACGAATAGCCGATGACGATGAAGTCGCTGTTCCGCGCGGCCTGCTCGGCGCTGCCAGCTATGCCATTGCAAACAAGGCCGATGCGCCGCGCACCGTTGAAAAACTCCGCGAGTACGCCAAGAGGGCGGGAATTGCTGCCGCGCCGGCACCGGCAGCACCGCAATCCCGCGTCATCCGGGCGGCCTACGAGGTGCTGCTCGGCTGCGTGAGCACCCCGCAAATCGCCGCCATGATCGACGTGCCGACCGTTGAGCGAGTGGCGAAGCAGCTCAACGCCTTGCTGCCCGGCCAGGACGCGCCGGCACCGGTAGCGCAGGAGCCTGAAATATTCGGCCTTGTCTACAGCATAGATGGCCAGGTGGTAATCCATACCGTTGGCGACCCACATGTTACGGACGGGATGGCGGTCTACACCACCCCGCCCGCCGCCGCCGAGCAGCCTGAATGCGGCTGTTGCGGCAAGACTGGCCAGTGCGACTCGGACTGTGATTGCGCCGAGCAGCCGGACACCGTGAAGGTGCCGAGGGATCTGGCTGACTTGATCGCATACGCCCTGCTGGCCGGAGGTGAGTAATGAGCAGGATTCACCGATACCGTGTCGTGCAGATGCTTTCCGAAGCCGGCAACAAGATCAGCTATACGCCGCACGGACCGGAAGTAGTCCTCGCCTCCGACTTCGACAAGCTGCAGCGGCAGTGCCAGGGGGCGAACAACCTCGCTGACGAGTGGGCTGAGAAAAACGAGCAATTGGCGCGGCGCTGCAATGAGCCGGAGAGCGAGAACGCCGCGAAGGACGTGTGCTCAGACAACCTTTTGGTGCGAATAGACGAACTGGAATCGGAGCGCGACACCCTGCGCGCCGAGGTCGAGGCGCTGCGCAGCCTGCTGGCCGAGTGCCGCCCGCTCATGCAGTACGAGGTGGAGAAGTGGGCACGCGCTTCACCGCCAGGCACTCGAGTCGTCAGCAGCCTGCTGGACAGGATCGACGCCGCCATGGAGTCCGGCACATGAACTACTACCCCAAAGGCGGCCGTTGCGCCGCATGTGCTCGAGCGCTGGCCGACTGCAGCAAGCTGCCGTTCCACCAGATGCCCGTCCACCGCACTGACGGTACCGACGCCGTGGTGATCTGCACTGAGTTCCGGCGCCAGCCGGAGGATCAGCGCTCAAAGTAATCCATCCCGCCAAATCAATACCGTCGCCCGCCAGGGTGGCGCGGCCAGCCTTTGTCTGGAGGTCCCGAGCCGTGGCAAAAGTGCTCGCAGAAATCACCATCAAGATGCCGCGCCTCATGGAGGTCGGCGAATACCGCAAGCTGCGATACGCAGGCCGGAACCCTAGCCTGCAGCAGCTCAAGAAGTGGATCGAGGAAGGAGAGGTAGTGGGAGAGATCAAAGGCGGGATGTACTTCGTGGACCTGCAGGCCGAGCTGACCGGTTCCAGTGATCCGCTGCTGGCCAAGATGCTGGAGGTGGCCTGATGTCGCCAAGGAAGCGCAGTACCAGCAACCGGAACCTGCCGGCGAACCTATACCCCAACGGGAAGTACTGGCAGTACAGGAACCCGATTACCGGGAAGAAGACCAGCATCAACAAGCCGCAGGCAGAAGCGATCAAGCTGGCCCGGGCGGCTAATGCCAAGCTGTTGCCGCTGATGGTCGACGACGGGGCCCTGCTGACCGAGATCACCGGCGAGCGGGCGCCGACATTCCGCAGCCTGCTTGACCGGTTTGAACGGGAGTGGCTGCCCGATCGGGAGTATGCCGCGCGCACACTCCAGGAGATCCAGTTCAAGCTCGAGCGGTACCGGGAAGATCTGGGCAGCCGCATGGTCGGCCAGCTCGACGTGCTGGCGGTGGCCGAGTACCTGGACCAGTACAGCAACAACGCCTACACGAAGCACCGCGGCCTGATGATCCAGGTGTTCGCCTTTGCAGTGGCCAAGGGCATGGCCGAGCGCAATGTGGCCGAGCTGACCCTGCTCAAGCGGGAGGCGGAGAAGAAGCGCCAGCGGCACACCAAGGATGGGCTGGACAAGATCCTGGCCTATGCCGGCACGCCGGACTGGCTTGGTCGCGCGATTCGCTTGGCGCTTGTCAGCCTGCAACGGCGCGAGGACATCGTCACCTGGCGACGGGATGCGGTCGACCTCGAGCGCAACGTGATCAGGGTGTCACCGGGCAAGACTCAGAACTACGGCAGCCCCATCCACCTCGAGATCGTCATGGGCGAGGCGCTGGGCGACGTGGTGCGCGAGTGCATGCGGTCGCGCATCAACTGCCCCTACCTGATCCACTACCGGCCGAAGGCGCGCAAGCGCGAGCAGCTAGACGCCAAGACGCACTTGAACGCGGTGACGCCGGGATATCTGACCAAGGAGTTCGCCAAGGCGAGAGACGAGAGCAAGGCCTATGAGCACCTGCCGAAGGATGAGCGGCCGACCTTCCATGAGATCCGCGCGCTGGGGGCATGGCTGTACGAGCAGCAGGGATTCCCGCAGGAGTACATCCAGGCTTTGATGGGCCACGCCGACGTGAAGATGACTGAGCACTATCAGTCAGGGCATGGCGAAGATGAGGTGGAATATCAGCGGGTGGGTGCCGACCTCAAGGTGTGAGACGCCACCACGTTTGCCCAAAATATTCCCAAAATTTGCCCAAACAAAAAGGGCGACCCTTTCGGATCGCCCTCTAAGCCCCGTAAACTACGGGATGTTTGGTAGGCACAATTGGATTCGAACCAACGACCCCCACCATGTCAAGGTGGTGCTCTAACCAACTGAGCTATGTGCCTGCGTTGTGGGGCACATATTAGAGATCACCCCTCACCCTGTCAACATCTTTTTTCGCTAACTTACTGAAATCGCACTACCTTTTTCCAAGCCCCGCTTTTTGCTCCGGGCTTCGGCCACTGGCAGCCCCGAAAAATCCCGCGTAGGATCGAGCACACGTAAAGGATATACAACAGAGGTTGCAAAATGGCGCACACCCCCTATCCGCAATCCTACTACGCCTCTTCCGCCACCCCAGCCCCCGAGCGCCCGGCACTGCAAGGGGACTGCGAAACCGATGTGTGCATCATTGGCGCCGGCTATACCGGACTGTCCACCGCCCTGTTTCTGCGCGAGCACGGCTTCCGCGTCACCGTACTGGAGGCAGCCAAGGTCGGCTTCGGCGCTTCCGGGCGCAACGGCGGACAGATCGTCAACAGCTACAGTCGCGACATCGACGTGATTGAACGCAGCACCACAGCGAAGAGCGCCGCGCTGCTGGGCCAGATGGCCTTCGAAGGCGGGCAGATCATCCGCGAGCGCATCGCACGCTACCAGATCCAGTGCGACCTCAAGAACGGCGGAGTATTCGCCGCCTTCACCAGCCAACAGATGCGGCACCTGGAAGCGCAGAAAAATCTCTGGGAACGCTATGGCCATAACCAGCTGGAGCTGCTCGACCGCCCGAGCATCCGCCAGGTAGTGGCAACCGACAACTATATAGGTGGACTGCTCGACCGCAGCGGCGGCCATATCCATCCCCTCAACCTGGCGCTTGGCGAGGCGATGGCACTGGAGGCGCTGGGCGGAGTGATCCACGAGCAGTCGCCCGTATTGCGCATCGAGCGCGGGGCCAATCCGGTGGCCCATACCGAGCACGGGCAAGTGCGGGCGAAGTTCCTGGTCGTGGCCGGCAACGCCTATCTGGGCAACCTGCTGCCGGATCTGGCCGGCAAGTCGATGCCCTGCGGCAGCCAGGTGATCGCCACCGAACCGCTGGGCGAAGAGCTGGCCCGTTCGCTGCTGCCGCAGGACTACTGCATCGAGGACTGCAACTATCTGCTCGACTATTACCGCCTGTCCGCCGACCGTCGCCTGATCTATGGCGGCGGCGTGGTCTACGGCGCCCGCGACCCGGCCAACATCGAAGCCATCATCCGACCGAAGATGCTCAAGACCTTCCCGCAACTGAAGAACGTGAAGATCGACTACGCCTGGACGGGCAACTTCCTGCTGACCCTGTCGCGCCTGCCCCAAGTCGGCCGGCTCGGCGACAACATCTACTATTCGCAGGGCTGCAGCGGCCATGGGGTGACCTACACGCACCTGGCCGGCAAAGTGCTGGCCGAGGCCTTGCGCGGCCAGGCCGAACGTTTCGACGCCTTTGCCGGCCTGCGCCACTATCCCTTCCCCGGCGGCCGGCTGTTGCGGGTGCCGTTCACCGCACTGGGAGCCTGGTACTACCAGCTGCGCGACCGGCTGGGAATCTGAACAAACCCGTCCAAGGAGCAACGGCACCTTCGGGTGCCGTTGCTCCTTGGACATTCGCCACTACTGCGGGCAGGCCGGCAGGCTCGGGCAGGCCCGGCCGCCCCCGATAGCCGGCAGCACTTCGCGCAAGTGCGCATCCTGCGGCGCCAGCCGGCGCGCGCACCGCTGCGCCTGCTCAGCCTGTCCGGCACACCCCTGCTCCGCCAGCACATGGGCCAGATTGCCCCACCCCGGCGCCAGCGACGGCTCGACCGAGACGGCCTGCCGCAGCGCGGCCTGCGCCCCGGAGAAATCCTTAGTCGCGTAGCGGGCATTGCCCAACGCAAACCAGCCCATTCCCTCACCTGGCCATTGCTGCACGGCAGCCTGATAGGCACGACCGGCGGCACGCGCGTGCCCGGTCTGCTCCAGATCGGCAGCGGCCTGCAACCAGGGGCGCAGCTCGGCCTGCGCCGGCAACCTCTCCGGAGGCAGGGTCAGCACCGCCCAGCGTCCGCCACGTGCCCAGGTCGCGTCGAAGCTGGCGAAGTCGGTCACCCAGCGCCGGGTGGTCCCGGAGCGCAGGATCAGCTCGCGCCTGTGCCGGTCGTAGCCCACCAGCACCGCGAAGTGCCAGCGCGGATACCAGTCGAACGCCAGGTTCTGCAGCACCAGCACCGGGTTCCCCGCCGCCACTTCGGCCAACAGGGCATCCAGCCGCGGCGCCAGCGGGTAGACCAGCAGATCGTTGTCGCGCGCTGCCGCCACCAGCTCGACCTGCAGGCTGCCCTCGCGTCCGGGCAGGAATACCCGATCCTTGAGCAAGCCCGGCGTGGTGATCACGCCGCGCTGATTGAGCATGGTCGCCAGCGCGGCAGGGCCGCACTGGTACTCGGCCTGCGGGAAGAACGGCACGTCACTCAGCTCGACCCGCTCCGGCAACAGACCAACCTCTGCCGGCAGCTGCGGCGAACGCGCGCAGCCGCCGAGCAGCAGGCCGGCCAGCAACAAGCCGAGTGCCTTCAGCCTCAACGATTGATGCATTTGACGAAGCTGAAGATATCCGTTGCACACAGCAGGTCGGTAATAATGAAAATCACCAGAAACAACACAATGATGCCGATGATGCCGCCCGCCGGCGCCTCGCTGAGCTGTTGATTGAACTGCGCCAGCTCGGCGTTGGTCAGGCTCTGGATGCGCTGTTCGACCTGATCACGCTCGACCCCCAGGGACGCCAGCTTGTCCTGAACCCCCCGATCCTCCAGCATGCTCAACAGCTGCTGGCGGTCGACCTGCTGTTGCTGCGCCTGCAGGACTTCCGCGGTGCCAATCATCGCCGCTTGCGCTACCGGCACCTGAGCCACCAGCAACAGCTGGGAAGCCGCCAGCAGGGCAGCCAGTCGACGAGAAACTGCTCGCTTGAACATGGGACACTCCTTTTATTGATTCCTGTGGATCCGCTCTGACCCATACAGGACAGCAGGGTTCCTAAGCAGAATAGGTTATGAGGCCGTACCGTGTCGCCCTACCCCCCGCGTCCATGTCAATGTGCACCTGTCCACCCTAGACATGGCCAACCGATCGCAGCTCAGTGATGTCGATGAGCAGAACCTCTCTCCTGACACCTGACGGAGCAGCACCTTTTCACGTTGCACGATGGCCGTGACCCGCCCAGCATAGCCCACCCCGATGAATCGACTTGCCGAGCCAACCCGCCTCGCCAAGCGCCACAGGAACCCGGTGACGATGACGTCCAGCAATACCCCAGAACCAGCCGACACCCCACCCATCAAGCGCGCCGAGCAAGCCCGCGGCGACTTTGCCGTGGTCCGCGACCTGCTGCCCTACCTGCGTCCTTATCTGGGGCGCATCCTGCTGGCCCTGGGCCTGGTGGTTGCCGCCAAACTGCTCAACCTGCTGGTGCCGATGGCGCTCAAGCAGATCGTCGACGGTCTCAACGTCGCGCCCAGCCTATTGCTGCTGCCGGTCGGCCTGCTGCTGGCCTACGGCGCCTCGCGCATCGGCGTTACCCTGTTCACCGAGCTGCGCCAGGTGGTGTTCGCCCGGGTCATGGCACGCACCTCGCGGCAAGTCACCCTGCAGGTATTCCGCCACTTGCACGGCCTCAGCCTGAAGTTCCACCTCGGCCGGCGTACCGGCGGCGTGGCGCGCGATGTCGAGCGCGGCGGCAGCGCCATCGCCGACCTGCTCGACTGGACTCTGTACTCGATCATCCCGATCCTTCTGGAGGTGATTCTGGTCACCGCCGTGCTGGTGTGGGCCTACGACTGGCGCTTCGCCGCCATCACCCTCGCCACCCTGCTGGTCTACGGCCTGTGGACCTTCGCCGTCACCGAATGGCGCACCCGCTACTACCGCGCCTCCGTGGAGGCCGACACCCGCGCCAACGAGCGCGCCGTGGACTCGCTGCTCAACTACGAGACGGTCAAGTACTTCAACAACGAGGAGCACGAGGCGGCGCGCTACGACGAGAATCTGCGCCACCTGGAGAATGCCAAGGTCAAGGCCACCACCAGCCTGGCCGCGCTCAACCTGGGCCAGGCTGCCGTGGTCTCGGTTGGCGTCACCGCAATGATGTGGCTAGCCGCCGACGGCGTAGTGGACGGCAGCATGACGGTTGGCGATCTGGTGCTGGTCAACGCCTACCTGCTCCAGCTCTCCGCCCCGCTGTTCCTGCTCGGCATGATGTACCGCGAGGTCAAGCAGGCACTCACCAACATGGAGCGCCTGTTCGGCCTGCTCGATGAGCGCCAGGATGTGCAGGACGCGCCGGACGCCACCCCGCTGGTCACCACCCAGCCAAGGGTGCGCTTCGAGGACGTGCGCTTCGGCTACGATCCGCGCCGGCAGATCCTCCACGACATCGACTTTGAAATCCCCGCCGGCGGCACGGTGGCGGTGGTCGGCCACTCCGGCTGCGGCAAGTCGACCCTGGCGCGCCTGCTATACCGCTTCTACGACGTGGATGGCGGGCGCATCACCATCGACGGTCACGACCTGCGCCAGCTGACCCAGGCCTCGTTGCGCGGGGCCATCGCCATCGTTCCGCAGGACACCGTGCTGTTCAACGACAGCATCTACTACAACATCCTCTACGGCCGCCCCGACGCCAGTCGCGCCGAGGTTGAAGCCGCTGCCCGTGCCGCGCACATCCACGACTTCGTGCAGAGCCTGCCGGACGGCTACGACACTCAGGTCGGCGAGCGCGGCCTCAAGCTCTCCGGCGGCGAGAAGCAGCGCGTGGCAATCGCCCGCGCCATCCTCAAGAACCCCGCGATCCTGATCTTCGACGAAGCCACCTCGGCGCTGGACTCGCAGTCCGAGCGCGCCATCCAGGCCGAACTGGAGCGCATCCAGGTCGGCCGTACCACCCTGGTCATCGCCCACCGCCTGTCCACGGTGATGAATGCCGACCAGATCCTGGTGATGGACGATGGACGCATCGCCGAACGTGGCAGCCACCCGCAACTACTGGCCCTGAACGGCCAGTACGCCCAGATGTGGCGCCTGCAGCAGCAGCGCGCGGAGCAGTCGGCAGCGGAGCGGCAGCACTTGTGACGCCGCGCACGGCCGGCGCCGATGGCCTAAGGTCAGACACGACCCGACACCGCTGCGAGCACCCGTCATGCCCGGAAAACTGCACGCCATCCAGGCCGACATCACCACCCTGGCGGTCGACGCCATCGTCAACGCCGCCAATCCTTCGCTACTCGGCGGCGGAGGCGTCTCCGGCGCCATCCTGCGCGCGGGCGGGCCGCAACTCGTGGAGGAATGCCGCCGCCTCGGCGGCTGCGACACCGGCGATGCCAAACTGACCCGCGGCTATCGTCTGCCGGCAAGATTCGTCGTGCACACGGTCGGCCCCGTCTGGCAGGGCGGCAACCGCCACGAGGCGGACCTGCTCGCCTCCTGCTACCGGCGCGCGCTCGCGATCGCAGCCGAGGCCGGAGCGCGCAGCCTGGCATTTCCCAACATCAGCACCGGCATCTACGGCTACCCCGTCGAGGAGGCCGCAGCCATTGCGGTGGCCACGGTCCGCTCGGCATTGGCGACCCACCCCAGCATCGAGTCGGTCGCGTTCTGCTGTTTTTCCGCTGCCGATCTCGCGGTGTATACCCGCATCCTCGGAGCAAAAGCCTGAGCACGAGCCCAGCAAGCCGCGATTCGAGGCGTCCGGTTTTGGGTTAACATGAATCAAACCCTGCCCTTGCCCGAGAGTCCGCAGCATGCCTGATCGGAACCATGTCCGCCTGATCAAGAAATACGCCAACCGTCGTCTCTACGACACGCAGACCAGCACCCACATCACGCTGAGTGATATCCGCAAGCTGGTCATTCAGGAAGAATCATTCCAGGTGGTGGATGCCAAGACCGGCGAAGATCTGACTCGCAGCATCCTGCTGCAGATCATTCAGGAAGCCGAGAGCGACGGCGAGCCCATCTTCTCCAGCGAAATGCTCAAAGGGATCATCCGCTTCTACGGCCCCTTCCAGGGCATGCTCGGCAGTTACCTGGACAAGAGCATCCAGGCGGTCGTCGACATTCAGGCCCAGACCGGCCAGCAATCGTCGCAGGCGTGGAACGACTTCATGCACAGCCAGATACCGACGATGCAGAAGCTGATGGGGCAGTATGTGGAGCAGTCGAAGCAGCTGTACCTGAACACGCAGAATCTGTTCGGCATGTTCCCAGGCTTCCCCGGCACGGCGGGTCGCGGCGACAAGGACAAGGACGACGACAAGTCCTGATTCGCACAGCTGGACAGCACTCTGCACCAAATATGCACAAAGCCCCGGCATGACCGGGGCTTTGTGCATTCGTCAGGCTTGGCTTACTTGCGAGCCGCACCAGCCGCCTTGGTGGCATCACGGGTCGCCTGACCGGCTGCCGAAGCAGCTGCGGCGATACCGTTTTCGGCGATTTCAGCCGCCTGCTTGGCGGTTTTCTGCGCGCTTTCGTAGACGTTGCTGGCCGTCTCGACCGCAGTCTTCAGCACAGCCACGGCCGACTCGGAGCCAGCTGGCGCATTCTTTGCAATTTCCTCTACCAGTTCCTGCACCTGCTGGGCGTTCTGGGCAACCTGACGCTCACCGAGCTTGGCGATGTCGGCCTGAGTGCTGGAGAACAGGTCGTACACCTGGCGGTTGAACTCCAGCAGGCGCTCGGCTTGATGGGCCGGATTGGCGAAGGCACTGAATACGGAGGTGAAGCTTTGCGGATCACGAACGGTGAGCAGCTTGCGGGCGTTTTCGAAGTGCTCCTCGCTGGCGGAGCGAAGCGCGGCGATCTGCAGGCGGCTGAGCTGCTCGAGACCCTTGAGCACCTTGCCATTCACCTGCTCGAGCACTTCGAGGTTGGTTTTCTGAGCGGCTTGCAGTTTTTCCGAATCGAAAAAGGACATGAATGAATCTCCAGAGGATGAAATCAAGGTCGGGAAAGCCGTGCTGTTGTGAATTCATTCACCCGACACGCAAATCTATTCTTGGCGATTCCCGACCGCCGCGCAACTGTTTTTTTGCACCGCACAAAAAATTTCTCACCCACTTCAGCAAGTGACAATCCGGCGCAAGATCTCCGCAAAACGTGATCAAGCCCTCTGAAATAGCAACAAGACGTGACGATCCTGTGAACGCGAGGTGATCAAAAGACCCAGGGAAGCCAGCCGATTTTGCACAGCAACAGTCGCAAGACCGCGAAATAGCGGCACTGGGAGTGCTCGTTCGTCCCAGAGTCGTTCAAAAAAACGTAACAACCCACAAGCAATGTTGAACCATCGGGACCCAAGCAGAACAAACCCGAAAGCTAGACCGCAGGTCGGCGCTGCATGCGCCGCCCGATCCGGCAGGGATGTCCCGGTTTTCAACTCACCACTGGAGTCAAGACAATGACCAACAAGCGTATTGCACTGGTGACTGGCGGTATGGGTGGCATCGGCACGGCAATCAGCCGTCGCCTGGCCCGTGACGGATTTGTAGTGGTGGTTGGCTGCAGCCCGCAGTCGACCCGCAAGGATGCCTGGCTGGAGCAACAGCAGCAGGACGGTTTCGAATTTCATTGCATGAGCAGCGACATCACCGACTGGGACGACACCGTGCGCGCCTTCGCCAAGGTGCGCGAGGAGGTCGGCCAGATCGACGTGCTGGTCAACAACGCGGGCATCACTCGCGATACCACGTTCAAGAAGATGACCCCGCAGGACTGGAGCGCGGTGATTTCCACCAACCTCAACGGCCTGTTCAATACCACCAAGCAGGTGGTCGACTCGATGGTCGAGCGCGGTTGGGGCCGCATCATCAACATCTCTTCGGTCAACGGCCAGCGCGGCCAGTTCGGCCAGACCAACTACTCGGCAGCCAAGGCCGGCATCCATGGTTTCAGCATGGCGCTGGCCCGGGAAGTGGCCAGCAAGGGCGTCACCGTCAACACCATTTCCCCGGGCTACATTCGCACCGAGATGACCGCGGTGATCCGTGAGGACGTGATGGAGAAGATCGTTTCCGGCATCCCGGTCGGCCGCCTCGGCCAAGCGGAGGAGATCGCCTCGATGATCGCCTGGCTGGCCTCCGACGAGGGCGCCTATGCCACCGGCGCGGACTTCTCGGTCAACGGCGGCCTGAACATGGCCTGAGTCGGCCCCGGCTCGCTTCGCGACCGCCCGGCATCCTCGCCGGACCGGGCGGTCGTCTCCCTTCTTGCTTGTAGTCGAGGTTTTTCCATGAACGATGTTGTCATTGTCGCCGCTACCCGTACCGCCATCGGCAGCTTCCAGGGCGGCCTGAGCTCCATTTCCGCCCCCGACCTGGGCGCCGCGGTGATCCGCCAGGTGCTGGAGCAAACTGGCGTGCAGCCAAGCGCCATCGACGAAGTGATCCTTGGCCAGGTCCTCGCCGCCGGCTCCGGCCAGAACCCGGCCCGCCAGACCGCGATCAAGGCCGGCCTGCCCCATGAGGTGCCTGCACTGACCCTGAACAAGGTCTGCGGCTCCGGCCTCAAGGCCGTGCAACTGGCTGTCCAGGCCATCCGCTGCGGCGATGCCGAACTGGTGATCGCCGGTGGCCAGGAAAACATGAGCCTGTCGCCCTACGTCCTGCCCAAGGCCCGCACCGGCCTGCGCATGGGCCATGCCGAGCTGGTCGACAGCATGATCCAAGACGGCCTGTGGGATGCCTTCAACGACTACCACATGGGTGTCACTGCCGAGAACCTGGCCCAGCGCTTCGATATCAGCCGGGCACAGCAGGACGCCTTCGCCGCCGCGTCCCAGCAGAAGGCCGCCGCCGCCATCGAAGCCGGTCGCTTCAAGGACGAGATCACCCCGATCCTGATCCCGCAGCGCAAGGGCGATCCGCTGGTGTTCGCCACCGACGAGCAGCCGCGCGGCGACACCACCCTGGACAGCCTGAGCAAGCTCAGACCGGCCTTCAGCAAGGACGGCAGCGTCACCGCCGGCAACGCCTCGTCCCTCAACGACGGCGCCGCGGTGGTGCTGCTGGCCAGCGCGAAGAAGGCCGCCGAACTGGGACTGCCGGTCCTGGCGAAGATCACCGCCTATGCCAGCGCGGGCGTCGACCCGGCGATCATGGGCATCGGCCCGGTCTCGGCCACTCGCCGCTGCCTGGAAAAGGCCGGCTGGAGCATCGACGACCTCGACCTGGTCGAAGCCAACGAAGCCTTTGCCGTGCAGGCGCTGAGCGTCAACAAGGAACTGGGTTGGGATACCGACAAGGTCAACGTCAACGGCGGCGCAATCGCCCTTGGCCACCCGATCGGTGCTTCCGGCTGCCGCATCCTGGTGACTCTGGTGCATGAACTGCAGCGCCGCGACCTGCGCAAGGGCCTGGCAACCCTGTGCATCGGTGGCGGTCAGGGCGTCGCGCTGGCAATCGAACGCTGATATGGTCTGAAGGTTCTCGCCCCGGTCACTTTCGGGGCGAGAGCGTTGCCAGTCGGACACCAGCAACCCCTGATAGCGGACACAAGAAATGGATAACGCCCCGCCCTTTACGGCCTTTTTCTCGGCCAACATGCCCTTCGTCGCCCGCGCATCCCTCGAGCAACTGCGCACATGGGTGCGCCACAATCCGTGGTTCCAAGGCAACAACACCGATGCCTGGTTCGAGGTGGACAGTGCCATCCTTGACCGCCTGCAGGCGGAATACAGCGGCGAATGGGCGCAACTGGGCATGCAGGTACTGACCCTGCAGCCCTTCACTTTCAGCGACTCGCGCTTTACCGGCAACGCCTGGAGCCAGCCATTGTTCGGCTCGCTGGCGGCGCTCTATCTGCTCAACTCGCGCTTCCTCATGCGCCTGCTCGACGAGTTGCCGATCGAGTCCAGCAAGATGCGTCAGCGCCTGTCCTTCCTGGTCGAACAGCTGATCGCTGCCGGCGCGCCGAGCAACTACCTGAACAGCAACCCGGAAGCCCTCGAGCGCGCGGTGGCGACCCAGGGTGCCAGCCTGTTCAGCGGCCTGCTGCACCTGGCCAGTGATATGCAGGAAGGCAAGCTGCGCCAGTGCGACAGCGCGGCCTTCGAGGTCGGTGTCAATCTGGCCACCACCCCCGGCCAGGTGGTTTTCCAGAATCCGCTGCTCCAGCTGATCCAGTACGCGCCGCAGAGCGAGACCCAGTTCAAGCGTCCGCTGCTGATCGTGCCGCCGGCGATCAACAAGTTCTACATCCTCGACCTGCAACCGGAAAGCTCGCTGGTGCGCTATGCCCTGGAGCAGGGCCACCCGGTGTTCCTGGTGTCCTGGCGCAATGCCGACGCAAGCATCGCCAATGCCACCTGGGACGACTACGTCGAGAAAGGCATCATCGAGGCCATCAAGGTCACCCAAGCCATCAGCGGGCAGGAGCAGCTCAACCTGCTCGGCTACTGCGTCGGCGGCACCCTGCTGAGCTGCGGTCTGGGCGTGCTCGCCGCCCGTGGCGAGAAGCCGGCGGCGAGCCTGACCCTGCTGGTCACCCTCCTCGACTTCGAGGATGCCGGCGTGCTCAACGTCTTCGTCGACGAGGAGATCATCAGTTACCGCGAGCGCACCATTGGCGGTGGCGGCGGCAACTACGGCCTGTTCCGCGGCGAGGACATGGGCAACACCTTCTCCCTGCTGCGGCCCAACGAGCTGTGGTGGAACTACGGCGTCGAGAAGTACCTCAAGGGCCAGAAGCCGCGTCCGCTGGATCTGCTGTACTGGAACAACGACAGCACCCACCTGCCCGGCCCGATGTACTGCTGGTATATGCGCCACACCTACCTGCAGAACGACCTGAAGAGCGGCAAGCAACAGATCTGCGGCGAAACCCTCGACCTGGGCAAGCTGGACATGCCGACCTACCTGGTCGGTACCCGCGAGGATCACATCGTGCCTTGGCGTGGTGCCTTTGCCAGCAGTCGTCTGCTCAAGGGGCCGACCCGTTTCATCCTCGGCGCCTCCGGGCACATCGCCGGGGTGATCAATCCGCCGGCAAAGAAGAAGCGCAGCTACTGGACCAACGCCGAACTGCAGGGCGACCCGGACAACTGGATGGCCAGTGCCGAGGAGCATGCCGGCAGCTGGTGGGGCGACTGGACCGAGTGGCTGAGCAAGACCGCCGGCGAGCGCGTCCAGGCAACCACCAACCTCGGCTCCGCCGACTACCCGCCGCTGGAAGCGGCTCCCGGCCAGTACGTCCTGCAGCGCGACTGAGCCGCTGCGCCGTCCCCGGCCAACCGGTCGGGGACGCCCCCTCTCAAGGCACCTGCCGCAGATAGCGCAGGAACCACTCCCCGGCCAGCTCCGCCACCACCAGTAGCTTGCCCGGCTCCTCGAACAGGTGGGTCGCGCCGGGCACCACCTCCAGGCGCTTGATCCCCGTCAGCTGCGCCAGGCTCGCCCGGTTGAGGGCGAGCACCTCGTCATCCTCTCCACCTACGATCAGCAGGCTGGGCGCGTGGACATGCTCCAGTGCATCCCCAGCCAGATCGGTACGCCCGCCGCGCGAGACCACTGCCGCTACCACGTGGTGCCGCTGCGCCGCGCAGATCAGTGCGGCGGCAGCACCGGTACTGGCACCGAACAGGCCGATGACCAGCTCCTGCAATTGCTCCGTCTGCTGCAGCCAGTCGAGCACTCCCGTCAGGCGTCGCGCCAGCAGCGCAATGTCGAAACGGAACTGACGGGTCACCTCGTCGATATCCTGCTCGTCCTCGGTGAGCAGATCGAGCAGCAGGGTGGCCAGGCCGAGGTCGTTGAAGTAGCGCGCCACCTGCTGGTTGCGCGGACTGAAGCGGCTGCTGCCGCTGCCATGGGCGAACAGCACCAGACCTTCGGCCGCGTCCGGTAGCGTCAGATCGCCCTGCAGCAGCACATCCCCGACTTCGAGGCTCAGGCTACGCTGCGCTGGCTTGGGGATTTTGCTCATGACTCCACCTCACTGATCGAGTTGCCAGCCTTGGCCATCGAAACTCTGCAAGAAGTCTAGATGCTGGGTCGCAGCGCCAGCGGACAACAAGCCCACACTTGATCAATATCAAGGCAGCCGCGCCGCAGCAGCGCCCAATGAAAGATCCTGTTCTCGTCAGGAACATACGGGTTCATTCGCCCGGTCACCGCTGGCAAGGGTTGCCCACGATGGCCCAGATGAAGGAGCGGGATCATGAACGTCTGCGAGGTAATGCATAAGCCGGTCCAATGCTGTCATACCAGCGACAGCCTGGAGGTAGCCGCGCAACTGATGGCGCAGAACGATTGCGGCGCCATCGCCGTGATCGATCAGGCCAATCATCCCATCGGGATAGTCACCGACCGCGATATCGCCCTGCTGGCAGCCGAACGGCACCAGCCGCTGTGGGAACTGCAAGCCGGCGAGCTGACCGGCAAGCACAACCTATATACCTGCCACGACGACACCGACGTGCACGAGGCGCTGCACATGATGGCGGACCGGAAAGTGCGCCGCCTGCCGGTGATCGGCAGCGATGGCGAGCTGCATGGCATGGTCGCCATGTCCGACATCCTCCATGGCCTCCGTATGTCCGGCGCCAGTGTACAGGCAGCTCCCGAGGACTGGCGGGAAGCGCTGGAGGCCTTCAATCACATCACCACGCCGAGCCTGCCGATTAACATCCCCGACAAGGGCATGTAGCTTGGCCCGGCACAACCGGCCCGGATTCGCCGCGAGGCGATCCTGGCTTCAGCAAGGCCCCACCCCCAGCTCGCCAAGCGCGCCGCGGCCATTGCCCCGCGCGAGCAACGTCAGGTAGTGGTCGTAGCGATAGGTCGGCCCATCGACACAGGCGTAGCTGTCGGCAATGTAACAGTGCCCACAGAGTCCCACAGCGCAGTGCATGCGCCGCTCCACCGACAGCCAGATGCTGTCGACCGCCACCCCGCGCCGCACGCAGGCCTTGGCGATCGCCAGCATGAACCCCTCCGGGCCGCAGCACAGCACCACCTGCGGCACTTCCTCGGCGAACAGGCGGTCCAGCTGGGCCAGCGGCGAGCCGCGCAATGCCTCGGCCCCACCCTGGTCGAGGGTTTCGATCAGCGGCAGCGCCGCTCGCCAGCGCGCCCGTTCACGCTCGAGCACCTGAGCCGCGGCGTGGCGCGCACCGTAGAGCACCCGCACGTGCGGTGGCGCGGGATGGCGCAAGGCTTCCTCGATCCAGCCAGCCAGCGGCGCCAACCCGCAGCCACCGGCAACCACCAGCACGCGCCGCGCGCCGAGCAGCAGCGGCCAGCCCTTGCCGAACGGGCCGCGATAGCCGAACACGGCGCCAGGCGTCCGCTCGAACAGCTGCGCAGTCAGCCGACCGCTGCGCCGGATCAGCGCGCTGAACTCGCCCGCGCCATTCGGCGGGCTGACATAGGTGAACGGCGCCTCGCCCAGCCCCGGCAGGCCGAGCATGAAGAACTGCCCGGGAATCACCGCCCGATCTCCCGCCTGCGGCTGTTCGATGCGCAGGCGAAAGTGCCGGGCCTCCTCGCCGTCGTCGTAGCAATCCAGCAGGCGCAGGGCGCGCGGCGTCAGTTCGAGCATGGTTTCCCTACCTTGTGCATGACGGCATGCACGCCGATGCCGCCGGGGCAGACCTGATCGCAGCGCCCGCAGCCGATGCAGCCGTAGCGACCGAATTCGCGGCGAAAGCCCGCGCCGAACTTGTGCTGCCAGAAGCGCTGCACCCGCTGCCCCGGCGTGGCGCTGGGGTTGTGCCCGCTCGCCTCCTTCTGGAAGCCCTCGTACAGGCACGAATCCCAGACCCGCTCGTGCTGCACGGCCCCACCCGGCAGCTGACGCTCCAACGGGGCGAAGCAGGAGCAGGTCGGGCACACCGTGGTGCAGCCGGAGCAGACCAGACAGCGCAGACCGAGACTGTCCCAGGTCGCGGCATCGACCTGGCCGGCATTGATCGCGGCGATGCCAGCCTGCAGCCATTGCCCGTCGCCCTGCTCGCTCGCCACGCGCTGGCGATTGGCCGCCCGCTCCGCCTGCCAGTCAAGGCCGGCAGGCGGCAGGCCGAGGTCGGCGACCGCCGCGGCACCGGCCGCCGAGGCGGCCAGCAGCAGCCAGCCGGCATCGGTCGGCAGCAGAATCAGGTCGACCGTGCCGGCGCGCACATCCGGGCCGCTGTCGACCAGCGTGCAGAAGCCTTGGCTGCAGCTGCTGCGACAGTCGAGGCCGACCAGCAAGGTCGCCGCACGGCGCGTCTGGTAATGCCCATCGGCGGCGAAGAACTGGTCCTGATAGGCGATGGCGGCCAGGTCGCAGGCATGCAGGCCGAACAGCACCTGCGCCGGCACCGCGGGGGTGCAGGCGACGAAACGCTCGCCCTCGAAGCGGAATATCGCCTCGCGCTCGGCGAAGAAGAACGCCTTGGCCGAGAACGGTGGCGGCTCGCGCTGGGGCACGAAAAGCTGCGCGTCGTCCGCCGCCAGGCACTGCCAGTGCCGCCCGCCCTGGCCGTCCTCGCGTACCTCGTACAGGTTGCGCCCGCCTGCCAGATGGGCACGCAGGCGCTCGACGCTGTCCAGCGCGTAACAGACAGGCTCAAAGGCGGTCATCACCAACCTCCTGGTCCAGTGCAGTTGCCAGACGCGGTGCCACGCCCGGCGGCAGCGGCTCGATGGCCACCGCGCAGGCCTTCAACTCCGGCATCTTGCTCTGCGGGTCCTGGGCGCTGTTGGTGAGGATGTTGCAGGGCGCCTCGCGGAAGTGATACGGCATCGACAGGGTGCCGGGTGGCACGTCGTCGGTGATCTGCGCGCGGGTTTCCAGCGTGCCGCGCCGCGAGCGCAGGCGCACACCCTGGCCGTCCTGCAGGCGCAGGTCGGCGGCGTCCTGTGGGTGGATGAACAGCAGCCCCGCCGGGGTTTCCCGCTCCAGCAGTGGCGACTTGCGGGTCATCGAGCCGCCGCCGTAGTGGAAGTGCAGGCGCTGGGTGGTGAAGAAGAACGGATAGTCGGCATCCGGGCATTCGTCCGGATCGACCTGGCTCACCGGCAGCAGCCGCCCGCGCCCGCGCGGGAAACCCTGTGCATGCAGCAGCGGCGAACCTTGCGGATGGGCCGCATCGCACGGCCAGTGCAGGCCGTGGTGGATATCCAGCGCCGGATAGCTCATGGCGCAGAAGAGCGGCGTCAGCGCGGCCATTTCATCGAAGATGGCCTGGGCATCGGCCCAGATCATCCCCAGATAGCCCATGCGCGCTGCCAGCGCGCCGAGGATCTGCCAGTCGGTCCAGGCCTCGCCGGGCGGGCCGACTGCGCGGCGGATGCGCTGCACCCGCCGCTCGCAATTGGTGAAGGTGCCGTCCTTCTCGGCAAAGGACGCCGCCGGCAGCACCACGTCGGCCAGCTTGGCCGTCTCGGTCATCGTCAGCTCGACCACCACCAGGAAATCCAGGGCGCGCAGGGCGCGCTCGACGTGGTGCTGGTCCGGGTCCGTGAGCACCGGCTCCTCGCCCATAATCATCAGCGCCTTGAAGTCGCCGGCGAGCGCCGCCGTGGTCATGCCCAGCGAAGTCAGGCCGGGCGCCTGCGGCAGCGGCACGCCCCAGGCCTGGGCGAACCTGGCCTGCACCTCTGCGCTCGTGGCCGGCTGATAGCCGGGATAGACGTTGGGCAGGCAACCCATGTCGCAGGCGCCCTGCACGTTGTTCTGCCCGCGCAGCGGGTAGATCCCTGCGCCGGGACGGCCGACCTGGCCGCACACCAGCGCCAGGTTGGAAACCGCCACCACGTTGTTGGTGCCGCTCTGGAACTGGGTGATGCCCATCCCGTAGGCAATGAAGGCCGCCTGGGCATGACTCACCGCCTGCGCCAGCCGCTCCAGCTCGGCCACCGGCACGCCAGTCTGTGCGCTGGTCAGCTCAGGGGTGAGGCCGGCGACATGCTGGCGCAGGATCTCGACGTTCTCGCAGCGTTCGTCGAGGAACGCGCGGTTTTCCCAGCCGTTGGCGAAGATGATCTGCAGCAGGCCGTTGAGCAGGGCGATGTTGCTGCCCAGCCTGAGCTGGATGTGCTGGTCGGCCAGCCGGGCGAGCCGCGTGCGGCGCGGATCGACCACCACCAACCGGGCACCGCGGGCCTGCGCGCGGAGGATGCGCGCGCCGATCATCGCGTGGTTTTCCGTGGTGTCGGTGCCGATCAGCAGGATCAGGTCGGCCGCGTCGATATCGGCGATGCTGCCAGTCATCGCGCCGGAGCCGAGGGTCAGCGACAGGCCGGCCACCGAAGGGCTGTGGCAGATGCGCGCGCAGTGGTCGATGTTGTGGGTGCCGAGCACCGCGCGGGCGAATTTCTGCGCGGCGTAGTTGTCCTCGTTGGTCGCCCGCGCGCAGCTGATCACCCCCACCGCCTCCGGTCCGCTCTCCGCCAGCGCCTGGCGGAAGGCACCGGCCACCCGCCCCAGCGCCTCGTCCCAGCTGGCCGGGCGGAAGCCGCCGGCTTCGCGGATCAGTGGACGGGTCAGACGGTCGGCGGTGTCGATGGCGAAGCTGGTAGACCAGCCCTTGCTGCACAGCTGGCCCTGGCTGACCGGATGGCCCGGCTGCGGCTCGACGCCGATCACCCGACGACCCTCCACCCGCAGCCCTATGCCGCAGCCCACCCCGCAGAACGTGCAAATGCTCGGAACCACCTGCATCGCCGGCACTCCTGCCATGAAATCCCTATCAAGCTAGATCGCCAGACCAGCGGCGAACTTGATCATGGTCAGGAAGCAGCCGTTTTTCGCCGATGACCTAGACTGGAAATTGCTCACCACCCACCTGGCATCCGGGAGAGCTTCTTTTGATACCCGAAAACAGCGCGCCGTCGCTTTCCGCTCGGTGCTCACGCGAGCGCATCAGCTGCCGCGACTGTGCGGTCCGCTCGCATTGTTTTCCGGCCAACCTGCACGGCAGCGAGCTGCAGCAGCTGGACGACATCATCCAGCGCAGCCGGCCGCTGCAAAAAGGCGAGCACCTGTTCGCTGCTGGCGAGTCCTTGCAGCAACTACATGCCGTGCGCACCGGCACCCTCAAGACCTATCTGCTGAGCAGCGAGGGCGAAGAGCAGATCACCGGCTTTCACCTGCCCGGCGATGTGCTCGGCCTCGACGGCCTGGGCGCCTTCAGCCACCCGAGCTTCGCCGTCGCCCTGGAAACCAGCATGGTCTGCAGCATCCCGCTGTCGCGCCTGGAGGAGCTGGCCGGCAGCATCCCGCGCCTGCGCGCCGAGTTGCTGCGGGTCATGAGCGCAGCCATCCATGCCGAGCACGAGCAACTTCGCCTGACCCGCAAGGGCGCCGAGGAGCGCCTGGGCACCTTTCTGCTCGAGCTGTCACAGCGCTTTCGCCAGCGCGGCTATTCCGCGCAGAACTTCATCCTGCCGATGAGCCGCTGCGAGATCGCCAACTACCTGGGCCTGACCAGCGAAACCGTCAGCCGCCTGCTCGCCCGCTACCGCGACCGCGAGCTGGTGGCCATCAGCGGCCGCGAAGTGCGGCTCACCGACATCCGCCGCCTGCAGCAGCTGTGCGGACTGGGCGCGGCCGAGCTGGCAGATGACCCGGCGGCATGAGGCTTGATCAATGTCAATGTGCCACTCCCGGCGCTACTAGCTACTAAAGTTCTACGCACCGTCCATGTCGGACCCAATAGGGAGAAAACCAAGATGGCTCAAAGCGAAAACAAAACCGAAAACCAGATCCCGGTGCAGACCGAAGGCAAGGCGACCACGCAAAATCCCCTCGCCACCGCCCTGCGCCCGCTGGAGAACCTGCGCCGCCAGGTCGACCGCTTGTTCGAGGATTTCGACCGCGGCTGGCATCTGCCGTTTGTCCGCAGCAGCGCCTTCGACCGGGACCCCTTCTGGCGCCGTGAACTGAGCTTCAGCGGCATGCCGGCGGTGGACATCGTCGAGAAGGAGGATGCCTTCGAGATCACCGCCGAACTGCCGGGCATGGACGAAAAGAACATCGAGCTCAAGCTGAGCAACGGCACCCTCACCATCAAGGGCGAGAAGAAGGACGAGCGCGAGGAGAAGAAGAAGGACTACTACCTCTCCGAGCGCCACTACGGCTCCTTCCAGCGCACCTTCGGACTGCCCGAGGGCGTGGATCCCGAGAAGATCGAGGCGCACTTCAGCAAGGGCGTGCTGACCCTGCATCTGCCCAAGAAGCCCGAAGCGCAGAAGCCGGAAAAGACCATCCCGATCAAGACCAGTTGATCGGTCCCGCAAGCCCTGCCTAGCGCAGGGCTTGCTTTATCGCCCCCTTCGACCTTTCGGGTATCGCCGCCATGTCAGCGCTACACCCTTTCCGTGCAGCAGCGAGCTCGCCTGACGGGGCAGATCACCCGACCTACTGGAGTCGGCCAGCCAGCGAATTGCTGGCCGAACTGGGCAGCTCCGACCAGGGTCTGAGCGCGGCGCTGGCGGCCCGGCGCCTGGCCGACAATCGCCCGCCACTGGCCGAACGAGCGCCCGGCTTCCCGCGCCTGCTGCTGGAGCAGTTGCGCAGCCCGCTGGTGCTGATCCTGATCTTTGGCGCCGTCGTCGCACTGGTGGTCCGGGACTGGCTGGATGCCGTGATCATCCTCGCCATCGTGCTGTGCAGTGCCGCGCTCGGCGCCTGGCACGAACGTCGCGCCTCCCATGCCATCGAACAACTGCGCCAGCGCATCGCCGTGCGCGCGCAGGTGCGCCGCGACGGTCAAGTTCGGGAGATTCCCGCCACCGAAGTGGTGCCGGGCGATGTCGTCGAGCTGTCGGCCGGCAGCCTGATCCCGGCCGATGGCGTGTTGCTGGAGGCGCGCAACTGTTTCGTCAGCCAGGGCCTGCTGACCGGGGAAACCTTCCCGGTGGAGAAGCAGCCGGGCACGGTCGCTGCCGGCGCCGCCCTCGCCGAGCGCAACAACTGCCTGTTCATGGGCACTTCGCTGCGCAGCGGCAGCGCCAGCCTGCTGGTGGTCCGCAGCACTGCAGACAGCGAGTTCGGCCGCATTTCCGCCAGCCTGGCCCTGCGCCCGCCGGAAACCGAGTTCGAGCGCGGGCTGCGCCACTTCGGCACCCTGCTCCTGCGCGTGATGCTGGTGATGACCGTGCTGGTGCTGGGGGCCAACATCCTGCTGCAGCGCCCGACCATCGACACTCTGTTGTTCACCATCGCCCTGGCGGTGGGCCTGTCGCCGGAGCTGCTGCCGGCGATCCTCAGCATCACCCTGGCCAAGGGCGCGCAGCGCATGGCTCAGGCCGGGGTGATCGTGCGCCACCTCAACGCCATCGAGAACCTGGGGTCGATGGACGTGCTGTGCACCGACAAGACCGGCACCCTGACCCGTGGCGTGGTGCAGCTGGACGGCGCGCTGGATGCCACCGGCAATCCCGACGCCGGCGTGCTGCATCTGGCCTGGCTGAATGCCCATCTGCAGAGCGGCCTGCGCAACCCGCTGGACGAGGCCATAGTCGCCGCCGCGGGCACGCAGCCGAACGATTACCGCAAGATCGACGAGACCCCCTACGACTTCACCCGCAAGCGCCTCAGCGTACTGGTCCGCGTGGGCGACGCCGGCCCGCTGCAGACCATCACCAAGGGCGCGCTGGACAGCGTGCTCGACATCTGCAGCTGGGTGCGCAACGGCTCGCCGGAGAAGCCGCTCGACGACACCGCCCTGACCGCCATTCGCGAGCGCTATGCGCAGTGGAGCGCCAAGGGCTATCGGGTGCTCGGCCTGGCCTGCAAGACGATGGCCAGCGACGCCCAGAAGGCCGAGGAAAGCGGCCTGACTTTCGTCGGCTTTCTGCTGTTCTTCGATCCGCCCGAACCCGGCGTGCAACAGACCCTGACCGCCCTGCACCACCTGGGCGTACAGGTGAAGGTCATCACCGGCGACAACCAGCTGGTGGCGCGACATGTCGCCGAAGCGGTGGGCCTTGACGTCGAGCGCATCGTCACCGGCGCCGAGCTGACGCAGATGAAGGACGAGGCGCTGCTCAACCTGGCGCCGCGGGTGTCACTGTTCGCCGAGGTCGACCCGAACCAGAAGGAGCGCATCATTCTCGCCCTGCAGAAGACCGGCCATGTGGTCGGCTTCCTCGGCGACGGCATCAACGACGCACCGGCCCTGCACTGTGCCGATGTCGGCATCTCGGTCGACAATGCGGTGGATGTGGCCAAGGAAGCCGCCGACTTCGTGCTGCTCAAGCACGACCTTGACGTGCTGCGCCAGGGCATCGACGAGGGCCGGCACACCTTCGCCAACACCCTCAAGTACATCTTCATCACCACCAGCGCCAATTTCGGCAACATGATCAGCATGGCGGTGGCCTCGCTGTTCCTGCCGTTCCTGCCACTGCTGGCCAAGCAGGTCCTGCTCAACAACTTCCTCTCCGACATCCCGGCAGTGGGCATCGCCAGTGATCGGGTCGACCGCGAGTGGGAGCGCACGCCACACCGCTGGGACCTGCGCATGGTGCGCAACTTCATGATCGGCTTCGGCCTGGTCAGCAGCCTGTTCGACCTGCTCACCTTCGGCGTGCTGCTGTGGTTCGCCGGCGAGGTTGCCGAGCTGTTCCGCACCGGCTGGTTCGTCGAGTCGCTGCTCACCGAAATCCTGATCATCTTCGTGGTACGCACCTGGAAGCCCTGCTGGCGCAGCCGTCCCGGCCGCCTGTTGCTGGGCACCTCGCTGGCGATCATCGCCGTCACCATCGCCCTGCCCTACAGCCCGCTGGCGGTCTGGTTCGGCCTGGTGCCGCTGCCCCCCATGCTGCTGCTGGCCCTGCTCGGTATCTGCCTGCTGTACGCAGGCGCCTCGGAGCTGTTCAAGCACTACTTCTACCGGCACCACCAGCACCCCACCGGCCGCGCCCGTCGCCAGCGCGGACAGCCGGTCACGCGGCACTGAGCGCTTGCGGCTGGACGCCTATCGAAATGCCGCCGGTGATCTTTAATCAATCAGTGACGACCATCGGAAAGCCCAAGGCAAAGGAGGCCCACCGTGCCGCCCCCGCATGAACTGACCGCCCAACAGCTCTACCACGCCTGCGACGTGGCGGAGCTGGGCTGCGACAGCACCAGCGACCTGCCCGACCTGGAGGCCAGCCTCGGCCAGGAGCGGGCCCTGGCGGCGTTGAACTTCGGCGTCGGCATCCAGCACGAGGGCTACAACCTGTATGTGATGGGCTCGCCGGGGCTGGGCAAGCACGCCATCGTCCGTCACCTGCTCAGTCAGCAGGCCGCCCAGATCGCGCCGCCCAGCGACTGGTGCTACATCAACAATTTCCGTGCCCCGCACAAGCCCCGCGTGCTGCGCCTGCCGGCCGGCACCGGCACTGACCTGCAGGCCGACATGCGCACGCTGGTACGCAGCCTGCTGGTGGCGCTGCCGGCAGCGTTCGACAGCGACGAGTACCGTAACGCCATGCAGGGCCTCAAGGACAAGTTCAAGGCCCGCGAGGAGGAACTGTTCGGCAGCGTCGACAGCCAGGCCCGCGCCGCCGGGATCATCCTGCTGCGCACCCCGGCCGGCTTCACCCTGGCGCCGCTGAAGGACGGCGAGGTGCTGGATGCCGAGGCCTTCGACAAGCTGCCGGCCGAGGAGAAGCAGCAGATCGAGGAGCACACCGAGCGCATCCGCCAGGTACTGCGCCAGGCCCTGCAGCAGGGCGCCGCCGCCAGCCGCGAGCACGACCAGCAGGTCGAGCAGCTCAACGAGGCGGTCACCCGTGCCACGGTCGAGCGCCAGTTCATCGATCTGGAAGCGCGCTACTCCAGACTCGCCGAAGTCGCCGCCTTCCTCGCCGAGGTCAAGCTCGACATCGTCGAGAAGGGGCTGGAGATCTTCGGCTCGGCGCCGGCGGAGAAACTGCTCGACCGCCAGCGCCTGACCCCGTTCAACCGCTACTTCGTCAACGTGCTGGTGGACAACGGCGGCAGCCAGGGCGCGCCGCTGGTCTACGAGGACTACCCGAGCTACCAGAACCTGATCGGGCGCATCGAGCACCAGGCGCAGATGGGCACCCTGCATACCGACTTCACCCTGATCAAGGGCGGCGCCCTGCACCGCGCCAACGGCGGCTACCTGCTGCTCGACGCGCGCAAGCTGCTGACCACGCCGTTCGCCTGGGAGGCGCTCAAGCGCGCGCTGCAGGCCCGCGAGCTGCGCATCCAGTCGCTGGAGCAGATCCTCAGCCTGGCCAGCACCATCTCCCTGGAGCCCGACCCGATCCCGCTGGAGGTGAAGGTCGTGCTGATCGGCGACCGCCTGCTCTACTACCTGCTGACCCAGTACGATCCCGAGTTCCCCCTGCTGTTCAAGGTCGAGGCCGATTTCGCCGAGGACCTGCCGCGCAGCGCGGACAACACCCGGCTGTACGCGCAGCTGATCGCCACCCTGCAGCGCCGCGAGCAACTGCGCCCGCTGGACGGCCCCGCAGTGGCGCGGCTGATCGAGCAGGCCGCGCGCGCGGCGGCCGACGGCGAGAAGCTGTCGCTGCACCTGCAGGACCTGCTCGACCTGATGCGCGAAGCCGACTACTGGGCCGGCCAGCAGCAGCGGGCGCAGGTGCGCCGCGAGGACGTCGAGCGGGCGGTGCGCGAACGCCTGTACCGCGCCGACCAGCTGCGTGAGCGTCTGCTCGAGGCCGCCCTGCGCGACCTGCGCCACATCGACAGCACCGGCCAGTGCGTGGCGCAGATCAACGGCTTGGCGGTGCTGCAACTGGGCGCCCACGCCTTCGGCCATCCGGCGCGAATCAGCGCCACGGCGCGCCTGGGCGACGGTAAGGTGATCGACATCGAGCGCGAGGTGGAGCTGGGCGGCGCGCTGCACTCCAAGGGCGTGCTGATACTTTGCGCCTACTTGGCCAGCCGCTTCGGCGGCAGCCAGCCACTGTCGTTTTCGGCCAGTCTGGTGTTCGAGCAGTCCTATGGCGGCATCGATGGCGACAGCGCCTCGGCCGCCGAGCTGTGCGTGCTGCAGTCGGCGCTGGCCGACCTGCCGCTGCGCCAGGACCTGGCCATCACCGGCTCGGTGGACCAGCACGGGCGCATGCAGGTGATCGGCGGGGTCAACGAGAAGATCGAGGGCTTCTTCGATCTGTGCGCCGCCCGCGGCCTCTCCGGCAGCCAGGGAGTGATCATTCCGCAAGGCAACATCAAACACCTGATGCTGCGCCGCGAGGTGGTGGACGCGGTGGCCGGCGGGCGCTTCCACGTACATGCGGTGGAGCACGCCGAGCAGGCCATGGCGCTGCTCACCGGCCTGCCCGCCGGCGTCGCCGACGCCCAGGGCCAGTTCCCCGCCGGGACGATCAACGGCGCAGTGCAGCGGCGGCTGCGCGAGTTGAGCGAGCTGCGTCAGCGCTATGCTCATCCACAGTCAGACGGCCCTGCCGGCAACGGGCAGGCCGATAAGTGAACCGAGGGAGATACCCACTCCGAAGTCCGGCGGCGGGCTTACCGCCGCAAGGTAGGCAGCCATGGCCAGCGTGGAAAACCCGCTCAGCCTGTTCCTCCTCGGCGATGTCATGCCGGCCCGTGGCATCGACCAGATCCTGCCGCACCCCGGCGATCCGCGGCTGTACGAGGACTACGTGCACGACGCCCGCGACTACGTGGTGCTGGCCGAGCAGCGCTGCGGCCCCATCGAGCGGCCGGTGGACTTCGCCTATGTCTGGGGCGACGCCTTGGCCGAGCTGCAGCGCCGCCAGCCACAGATACGCCTGATCAATCTGGAAACCGCAGTGACCCGCCACGGCCGACCGGAGCCCAAGGGCATCAACTACCGCATGACCCCGGAGAACTTCCCGCTGCTGCGCGCTGCCGGAATCAACTGCTGCACCCTGGCCAACAACCATGTGCTGGACTGGGGCGAGGTCGGCTTGCGCGACACCCTGGACACCCTCACGGCCCATGGCATGCCCTGGGCCGGCGCCGGTTTCGACCGAGCCAGTGCCGAAGCACCGGCGGTGCTGGCGCTGCCGGAGGGGCGGCGCCTGCTGGTGTTCGCCTTCGGTCTACCGGACAGCGGCATTCCCTCGTGGTGGGCGGCCGGCCCGCATCAGCCGGGGGTGGCGCGACTGGACGACCTGTCGCCGCGCAGCCTGGCCCATGTGGCCGGCTTGATCCGCGCCGCGCGGCAGAGTGGCGACCGCGTGCTGGTATCGCTGCACTGGGGCGACAACTGGGACTTTGCCGTCCCCGCCGAACAGCGCGCCTTCGCCCACGGCCTGATCGAGCAGGCCGGTGTCGACCTGGTCAACGGCCACTCCTCGCACCATATCAAGGGTATCGAGGTACACCGTCAGCGACTGATCCTCTATGGCTGCGGCGACCGCCTCAACGACTACGAAGGCATCGAGGGCCATGACGCCTTTCGCGGCGAACTGGGGCTGCTGTATTTCGTCCGCCTGCACGACGACGGCCGCCTGCTTGGCCTGGACATGGTGCCGACGCGCCTGCAGCGCCTGCGCATCAACCTGGCCGAAGGCGCCGATCGCCGCTGGCTGTTCGACACCCTCGCCCGCGAATGCGCCACCTTCGGCTGCGGCATCCGTCAGCAGATCGACGGCAGCTTCGCCCTGACTTGGCCACGGGGCGCGCCATGAGCGTGAGCAACGCCGAGATCGCCGCCGTGCTCGAGGAGATCGCCGACATTCTCGAACTGGAAGAAGCCAACCCGTTCCGCATCCGTGCCTACCGCAACGCCGCGCGCACCCTGCAGGCCTTCGCCCCGGACATCGCCGGCCTGCTTGCCAGTGGCCAGGCGCTGCCCAAGCTGCCTGGCATCGGCGAGGACCTGGCGGGCAAGATCGGCGAAATTGCCAGCACCGGAAGTTGCGCCATCCTGCAGCGCCTGCGCGGCGAGGTGCCGGCCGGTCTGCGCGAACTGCTCAAGGTGTCTACCCTGGGGCCGCGACGAGTCGCCCGCCTGTGGCACGAACTGGGCATCCAGACCCCGGCCGAGCTGCAGCAGGCCGCCCGCGCAGGACGCATCCGCCAGCTGCACGGCTTCGGCGAGCAGACCGAGGAGCGCCTGCTGCAAGCGGTCGAACTGCTGCTGCACACCCCGCAGCGCTGGCTGCTGAACCGGGTCGCGCCGATTGCCGAACGCCTGGTCGCCGAGCTGGGCAAGGTGCCCGGGGTGATCGAGGTAGCGACCGCCGGCAGCTTCCGCCGGTGCCGCGACACGGTCGGCGATCTGGACATCCTGGTCAGCGCACGGCGCGGCAGCCCGGCGATCCAGCGCCTGACCGGCGATACCGAGGTCGGCCGCGTGCTGGCCGCCGGCACCACCCGCGCCAGCGTGCTGCTGCATTCCGGCCTGCAGGTCGACCTGCGCCTGCTCGCGCCGCCGTCCTGGGGGGCAGGGCTGCTCTACCTGACCGGCAGCAAGGCGCACAACATCGCCCTGCGGCGCATGGCCCAGGGGCGCGGGCTGAAGATCAGCGAATACGGCGTCTATCGCGGCAAGCAGCGCATCGCCGGCGACAGCGAGGAGGCGATGTACCAGGCCCTCGGCCTACCGTGGATCGCCCCGGAGCTGCGCGAAGGCCGCGGCGAGATCGAGGCAGCGTTGGCCGGCACGCTGCCCACGCTGGTGGAGCTGGGCGATCTGCGTGGCGACCTGCACGCCCATACCCGCGCCAGCGACGGACGCAACACCCTCGAGGAAATGGCCACCGCCGCCCAATCCGCCGGGCTGGAATACCTGGCGATCACCGACCACTCCCACCGCCTGGCCATCACCCACGGCCTGGATGCCGACGGGCTGGCCCGGCAGATCGAACAGATCGACGCGCTAAACGAGCAGCTCGTCGGCATCACCCTGCTCAAGGGCATCGAGGTGGACATCCTTGAGGACGGCAGCCTGGATCTGCCGGACGCCATCCTCGGCCGCCTCGACCTGGTGGTCGGCGCCGTGCACAGTGCCTTCAATCTCGCCAAGGAGCAGCAGACGCGCCGCCTGCTGCGCGCCATGGAGCACCGGCATTTCAGCATCCTCGCCCACCCCAGCGGGCGGCTGCTGGGCGAGCGACCACCGATCAACTGCGATTTCACGGCCCTGATCGCCGCCGCTCGCCAGCGCGGCTGCGCGCTGGAGCTCAACGCGCAAGCCGAACGCCTCGATCTCGACGACCTGCACTGCCGCGAGGCCCGGGATGCCGGTGTGCCCATCGCCATCAGCTCCGACGCCCACCGCACGCTGGATTTCGCCGGCCTGCGCTTCGGCATCGGCCAGGCCCGCCGCGGCTGGCTGGAGGCGAAGGACGTGCTGAACACCCGACCATTGGCGGAGCTGCGCCGCTGGCTCAAGCGCTGACACCGCCCCTCGGCCTGCGCGCTGCGCCATGAAAAATGCCGCTCACCCGGAACAGGTGAGCGGCATTCTCGCTACATGCGCAAGTGTGCGGTCAGGCCATCAGGCCGACAGCTCCACCAGCAGCTTGTTCAGGCGCTGCACGTAGGCGGCCGGATCCTTCAGGCTGTCGCCGGCAGCCAGCGCCGCCTGGTCGAAGAGGATGTGCGACAGGTCGGCAAAGCGGTTCTCGTCGGCCTCGGCATCCAGCTTCTCGATCAGCGGGTGGGCCGGGTTGATCTCGAAGATCGGCTTGGATTCGGGCACCTTCTGCCCGCTGGCCTCGAGGATCTGACGCATCTGCAGGCCGAGATCCTGCTCGCCGATGGCGAGGATCGCCGGCGAGTCGGTCAGGCGGTGGGACACGCGCACCTCGGCCACCTGCTCGCCCAGCGCACTCTTCAGCCGCTCGACCAGCCCTTCCTTGGCCTTGGCCACCTCTTCCTGGGCCTTCTTGTCCTCTTCCGAGTCCAGCTTGCCCAGGTCCAGGTCGCCGCGGGCGACGTCGACCAGCTGCTTGCCGTCGAACTCGGTGAGGTAGCTCATCAGCCACTCGTCGATGCGGTCGGTGAGCAGCAGCACCTCGATGCCCTTCTTGCGGAACACCTCCAGGTGAGGGCTGTTCTTGACCTGGGCATAGGACTCGCCGGTGAGGTAGTAGATCTTGTCCTGGCCTTCCTTCAGGCGGCCGAGGTAGTCGGCCAGCGCCACGCTCTGCTCGCCGCTGGCATCGGAAGTCGACGCGAAGCGCAGCAGGCCGGCGATCTTCTCCTTGTTGGCGAAGTCTTCCGCCGGACCTTCCTTGAGCACCTGGCCGAAGGCCTTCCAGAAGGTCTTGTAGTCGTCCGGCTTGTCCTTGGCCAGCTTCTCCAGCATGTCCAGCACGCGCTTGGTCAGCGCCGACTTCATCGAGTCGATCACCGGGCCGGACTGCAGGATCTCGCGGGAGACGTTCAGCGACAGGTCGTTGGAGTCGACCACACCCTTGATGAAGCGCAGGTACAGCGGCAGGAACTGGTCGGCCTGGTCCATGATGAACACGCGCTGCACGTAGAGCTTGAGGCCCTTGGGCGCTTCGCGCTGGTACAGGTCGAACGGCGCCTTGCCCGGCACGTAGAGCAGCGAGGTGTACTCGAGCTTGCCCTCGACCTTGTTGTGGCTCCAGGACAGCGGGTTCTCGAAGTCGTGGGCGACGTGCTTGTAGAACTCCTGGTATTCCTCGTCCTTCACCTCGCTGCGCGGACGAGTCCACAGCGCGCTGGCGCGGTTGACGGTTTCCCACTCCACGTCGGCCGGCTTTTCTTCACCGAACTGCTCTTTCGGCAGCTCGATCGGCAGGGCGATGTGGTCGGAGTACTTCTTGATGATGTTGCGCAGGCGCCAGCCGTCGGCGAACTCGGTTTCGTCGGCCTTCAGGTGCAGGACGATGCGGGTACCGCGCTCGGCCTTGTCGATGGCGGCGATGTCGAACTCGCCCTCGCCCTTTGAGCTCCAGTGCACACCCTCGCTGGCCGGCAGGCCGGCGCGGCGGCTGTAGACGTCGACCTGGTCAGCGACGATGAACGCCGAATAGAAGCCGACGCCGAACTGGCCGATCAGCTGCGAATCCTTCTTCTGGTCGCCGGAGAGGTTCTTGAGGAAGTCGGCAGTGCCGGACTTGGCGATGGTGCCGAGGTGCGAGATGACATCGTCGCGGCTCATGCCGATGCCGTTGTCCTCGAGGGTGACGGTGCGGGCGTCCTTGTCGAAGCTGACGCGGATCTTCAGCGGGTCGCCACCTTCGAGCAGTTCCGGCTGGGCCAGCGCCTCGAAACGCAGCTTGTCGGCGGCGTCGGAGGCGTTGGAGATCAGTTCCCGCAGGAAGATCTCCTTGTTCGAATACAGGGAATGGATCATCAGCTGAAGCAGCTGCTTCACTTCAGTCTGAAAACCCAGGGTCTCTTTGCGAGTCTCCACGCTCATGAATGCGAACTCCACGGATGACAGGCCGCGTGTGCGGCGAATGCCATGGATATGGAGACTTCGTCCGGGATTTCAAGGGCTTGGCACCCGCGGCCGGAAAATCAGGGCTCCAACAGCTCGATCTGCGTCACTTCGCTCGAGCGCAGCAGGAAGCTGGCCTCGCCCTGCCCGCCGAGGGCATGCTGGATCACCAGCCGCCCCTCCGCATTGATGCCGTCGAAGCGCCCCTCCGCGCTGCGGCCACGCTCGGTCATCACCCGCACCCGCGCGCCCAGGTAACGCCCCGGGCGATCCAGCAGGCTCTCGAGGGAAAAACCGATGCGCCGGTCGAGCGGCCGCTCCTCGCCACGCACCACCGTGGTCGGCACCGGCGCCGTGCGCAGCAGGTCGTCCTCGCTGGGCGGCGGCAGGGCCGGCGCCTGATCGCCCTGGACCCGCCAGCCCTGCAGGTCGCTGCGCACGAGGGTCAGTGGCATCCGCCTGGCCACCCCGGCAATGCGCGCCTCCACGTCGAGATCGAGCTGGTGGCTGTCCAGATCCATGGGCGGTAGCGGGGCGAGTTCGACGGCCCGGGTCCGCGTATTGCGCTGCAGATAGTCGACGATCAGCCACTCGAGGGTTGCCTGCGAGTTGTGCCGGGTGTCGACACGTCCGTTGCGATAACGCAGGTCACTGGTATAGAGCTCCACCTTGCCACTCAGCGAGGTGCGGTAGCCGGACGGCAGCACCAGATGGAAGTCGCCACGCAGCAGGTTCGGCTCGGCACTCTTGAGATCCAGGTGCAGGGTGTAGCCACTGATGACCCGTCGCGTCTCGGGCAGATCGTGGTCAGGCAGCAACCAGCTGAGTTCGATCGCCGGCAGGTTGTCGCGATCATCGGGTAGCACGTTGAGCTGCAGATCGCCGCTCGGCTGGCTGGGCAGACGGATGCTCAGCTCGCGGCGGGCGAAGAAATCGTCGCCTTCGCGCAGGATCAGGGTGCCGTCGATCAACTCGCCCAGTTCGGGAGCGAAGGGCTTGCCGTTGAATTCGCCGCGCAGCTGGATGTCCAGCTCGCGGGCCACTTTGGCCTCCGGCTCCAGCCAGCGCAGGCTGAGGATGGCGGCGAGGCGGTCGGCGTCGTGGCTGGCCAGCAGAGTCAGGCCGACCACCAGAGGAATGCAGCCCATGCCCATCAGCGTCACCGAGCTGCGCGCACGCTGCCAGTGCCGCACGATGAACAGCAAGGGCAATGGCGGCAGCAGGCTGCCCACGCCCCACAGCAGGCTGGTGGAAAAAGCCTGCACCACCAACCAGACCATCCCGAACAGGATCAGCAGCAGGCCACCGACGATCAGCAGAGCATCCATCAGACAAACATCCACAAACGACGAAAACAAAGGAGGGAGCGCATCACGACTCTTCCACCTTGAGTCATTGATGGTGACGGATGATACCCGCCAGCCTCCACAGTCCAAAGTGACCATTACTCACAAATGCTCGACTCGCTGAACTTTTATCTGTCATGGCGCTCAAATAGTTTGATTGAAGTATTCAGTGAAATCCGACGTGGTTCATGAACGGCATGAATCTCCATCGGGTGACTGGCCGTTGGATTACCGGTTTTGCAAAAGCACCAATGCTGCGCTACATACTTAATCGGTACTCGCAACTCTCATGACATGGACACTCCCTAGGAGCAACAAAATGCAAAAACCGCTGACCTACGCCCTGCTGCTCGCCGCCACCCTCGGTCTGGCCGCCTGCGGCGACCAAGCCGACAAGAAAGCGGAATCGGCAGCTGGCTCGGCCCCGCAACCTACCCAGTCGATAGGCGAGGCTGCCAAGAAGGCCACCGATGCCGCGAAGGAGGCCGGTGCCGTCGTCGAGCAGAAGGCTGCCGAAGTGACCGAGCAAGCAGCGGGCGCCGTGAAAGACGCCGGCGCTGCCGTCGAGCAGAAAGCTGCTGAAGTCCAGCAGGAGGCTGGCAAGGTCGAAGAAGAGAAGAAGTAAGGCCTGACACAAAACCGCCCTGCCCTACCCGAAGAAACGGTGTAGCGGCAGGGCGGTTTTTTTTGCCTGCTGAAAAAGCCGGCCGATCTCGGCACACGCTCGGGAGTAGTACTCGCTCCCGGCCCCCACCGCTTCCTACTCCCCCTGCCCCTGCCTCGACTGACCTAACTCGAGCGGGCTATAGACCATCACAGCCAGCACGTCGGAGTGAAATTCGCGGCGATACAGGACAAACACCACTCCGGCGGTGGCTAGCATGTAGAACCAGGGATTGATGAACCAGGCCAGGGTCGCCAAACCGAAATAGTAGGAACGCAGACCAAAGTTGAACTGGTTGGCCGCCATCGAGATCACCCGTGCCGTGCGCTCGGCATAGGACTTGCGCTCCTGCTCGGTGACCTGCTCCTCGGTGAGCATCGGTGCCGCCCCGACCATCATTGCCGCAAAGTTGTACTGGCGCATGCACCAGGTGAAGGTGAAGAAGGAGTAGATGAACACCATCGCCACGGCAATGATCTTGACCTCGGCGACCTCGCGACTGACCGCCTGCACGAACGGCAATTCGGCCAGCACCGACACCGCCCGCTCGGTAGAGCCGAGCACGGTCAGGACACCAGCCAGGATGATCAGGGTGCTGGAGGCGAAGAACGAGGCATTGCGCTCCAGATTGCCGATCACGTTGGCGTCGGCAATGCGGTTGTCGCGCATCAGCAGGCGGCACATCCAGTCATGCCGATACAGGTGCAGGACGCTGGCCAGGCAGGGCGTACTCCCGCCCTTCCAGATCGCGTAGCGGGTGTACCCCCACCAGCACAGGACGAACCAGGAAACCGCGATGAGATGAGGCAAGTGTTGCTCGTATGGCATGACAACTCCTTGAAAGTCCGGCCAATTATATCTGGCCGAAATACCGCGGTCAGTGCCCGAAGCAACCACAAGTGGATCTCAGGCCTGCGGCCTGCCCTTGGCCCGGTCGATCACAGCCACTACCAGCAACGTGACCAGCACAGGCAACAGCCAGCCCAAGCTGTACTCGGCCAGGGGCAGGCGAGCGAGGAAGGCCGGCATTGCCGCCGTGAAGCCTGCCGCAACCAACCCGTCGCTCGCCCCGAACAGCAGGGTCACCGCCATCACCGGCACGAACACCCTCGGGGGGTGACACCACAGCCGATCGGCGAGACTGAGCAGCACCAGCACGATGGCCAGCGGGTAGAGACTGACCAATACCGGCAGCGACACGCTGATCAACTGGGTCAGGCCCTGGTTGGCCAGCAGCAGGCTGAACACGCTGGCCAGCACCACCACCGTGCGGTAGGGCAAGCCGAACTGGCTGCGAAAGAACTCGCCGCACGCGGCGATCAGCCCCACGGCAGTGGTCAGACAAGCCAGGGTGATGACCAGTGCCAGCAGCAACTCGCCGGGCATGCCGAAGGTGTGCTGTACATAGGTGGTGAGAATCTGCACACCGTTCTGCGCATCGGCGGCGATGCCCTGGCTGGTAGCACCGAGACGGAACAGCGCCAGATACACCAGCGCCAGGCCGGTAGCGGCGATCAGCGCAGCCATGATCGAGTAGCGCGTGACCCGATGCGCCATGTCGACGCCATGATCGCGGATTGCCGTGGCGATCACGATGCCGAACACCAGCGCACCCAGGGTATCCATGGTCAGGTAGCCCTGGAGGAAGCCCTGCAGCAGCGGCGCCTGCTGATAGGCAGGAGCAATGCTGCTGCCGACCTCGCCGGCGGGAGCGAACACCGCCGCGCCGCCCAGCAACAACAGGCCGACAATCAGTACCGGGGTGATCAGCTTGCCGACGCGTTCGAGCAGCCGCCCCGGATTGAGGACGAGAAACAGCACGGCGGCAAAATACGCCAGCGTATACAGCCCCAGCGGCAGGGGGGCGTTGCCGGTGAAGGCCGCCATGCCCATCTCGAAGGACACCACCGCAGTCCGCGGGGTGGCGAACAGCGGACCGATAGCCAGATACACCGCGACGGCAAATACCAGTCCGACGCGCCGTCCCAATGGCGCGGTGAGCCGCGCCATGCCGCCACCCACGCGCGCGAGTGCCACCACGGTAAGCAGCGGCAGGCCAACCGCCGTGAGCAGGAAGCCCAGCGCCGCACTCCACACCGATGCGCCGGCAGCCATGCCGACACTCGGTGGAAAGATGATGTTGCCCGCCCCGAGGAACAGCGCGAAGGTCATGAAGCCGAGCCCCAGGACGTCGGCGGTTTTCAGATGATTCATGCACTCAACCAGACAGAGAAGTCGTAACCCGGCAAGGGCCGGAAACGGAAGGAGCCACCCGCAGGTGGCTCCTTCCGTCAGGCGTGTGCCGGCGGAGCTTATTTCATGGTCCAGCCAGTCGCTTCGGCCAGCGCCTTGCTGATGTCGGCCAGCGAGCGCACCGTCTTCACCCCGGCGTCCTGCAGCGCGGCGAACTTCTCTTCCGCGGTGCCCTTGCCGCCGGAAATGATCGCCCCGGCGTGGCCCATGCGTTTGCCGGACGGTGCGGTCACGCCAGCGATATAGGACACCACCGGCTTGCTCACGTTGGCCTTGATGAAGGCCGCCGCCTCTTCCTCGGCACTGCCGCCGATCTCGCCGATCATCACGATGGCTTCGGTCTGCGGATCCTGCTCGAACAACTTGAGGATATCAATGAAGCTCGAACCCGGGATCGGGTCACCACCGATGCCCACGCAGGTGGACTGGCCGAAGCCGGCGTCGGTGGTCTGCTTGACCGCCTCGTAGGTCAGGGTGCCGGAGCGCGACACGATGCCGACCTTGCCCGGCAGGTGAATATGGCCAGGCATGATGCCGATCTTGCACTGGCCCGGAGTGATCACCCCGGGGCAGTTCGGACCGATCAGGCGCACGCCCAGCTCGTCGCACTTCACCTTGACCTCGAGCATGTCCAGGGTCGGGATACCCTCGGTGATGCAGATGATCAGCTTGATGCCGCCGAAGGCCGCCTCGAGGATCGAGTCCTTGCAGAACGGCGCCGGCACATAGATCACCGAGGCGGTGGCGCCAGTGGCGGCCACGGCGTCCTTGACGGTATCGAACACCGGCAGGCCGAGATGGGTGGTGCCGCCCTTGCCGGGAGTCACGCCGCCGACCATGCGGGTACCGTATTCGAGGGCCTGTTCCGAATGGAAGGTACCCTGACTGCCGGTGAAGCCCTGGCAGATGACCTTGGTGTCCTTGTCGATCAGGATGCTCATTACTTGCCCTCCGCGGCCTTGACGACCTTCTGCGCGGCGTCGGTCAGACTGGTTGCCGCCATGATGTTCAGACCGCTTTCCGCCAGTACCCCGGCACCCAGTTCGGCGTTGTTGCCTTCCAGACGTACCACCACCGGCACCTGCACACCGACTTCGCGTACCGCACCGATGATGCCCTCGGCGATCATGTCGCAGCGCACAATGCCACCGAAGATATTGACCAGCACCGCCTTCACGTTGCTGTCGGAGAGGATGATCTTGAACGCCTCGACGACCCGCTCCTTGGTCGCGCCGCCACCGACGTCAAGGAAGTTGGCCGGCTTGCCGCCATGCAGGTTGACGATGTCCATGGTGCCCATGGCCAGGCCCGCGCCGTTGACCATGCAGCCGATGTTGCCATCCAGCGCCACATAGTTGAGTTCCCACTTGGCCGCATGGGCCTCGCGCGGATCGTCTTGCGACGGGTCCTGCATGTCGCGCAGCCTGGGCTGGCGATACAGGGCATTGCCGTCGATGTTGAGCTTGGCATCCAGGCAGTGCAGGTTGCCATCGGTCTTGATCACCAGCGGATTGACCTCGAGCAGCGCCAGGTCATAGTCCTCGAACAGCTGGGCAAGGCCGACGAAGATCTGCGCGAACTGCTTGATCTGGTCACCCTGGAGGCCAAGCTGGAAGGCCAGCTCGCGGCCCTGGAACGGCTGGGCACCGACCAGCGGATCGATGCTGACCTTGAGGATCTTCTCGGGGGTTTCGTGGGCGACCTTCTCGATGTCCACACCACCCTCGGTGGAAGCCATGAACACGATGCGCCGCGAGGAGCGATCGACCACTGCACCCAGATACAGCTCCTTGGCGATATCGGTGCAGGCTTCGACCAGAATCTTGCTGACCGGCTGCCCATTGGCGTCGGTCTGGTAGGTCACCAGACGCTGATCCAACCACTGCTGGGCAAAGGCCTTGGCCTCATCCTTGCTACGTACCAGCTTGACGCCGCCAGCCTTGCCACGACCGCCGGCATGCACCTGGGCTTTGACCACCCAGGCAGTGCCACCGATCTTGTCACAGGCTTCGGCTGCCTCTTTCGGAGTATCAACTGCATAGCCCCGGGAAACCGGCAGCCCATACTCGGCAAACAACTGCTTACCCTGATATTCGTGAAGATTCATGTTTCCATACCACTTTAGTTGTAAGTATTGGCACCACGGATCTTAATCGGGAAAAGCCTGCAGGGGTAGCCTGTCTGGGCAGACAGTCAAGTCGAGAGCGGAGCCGCGTTGCGACAGGCATCCGGCACCACCAATGGCGGAAACGACAACGGCCCCGGTCGCGGGGAGTCCAAGACTCCCTCGACCGGGGCCGCTGGGGCTGCACGGCTTCAGCCGTGCAGCCGGCGCAGATTAGCGCTTCTTGCGGTTGGCAACGTGAATGGCGTGGCCATTCACAGCCAGGGCAGCTTCGTGCAGCGCCTCCGACAGAGTCGGGTGCGAGAACACCATCATGCCCAGGTCTTCGGCACTGGTGCCGAATTCCATGCCGATGGCGCCCTGCTGGACCAGCTCGGCAGCTGCCGGGCCGATCACATGCACACCCAGTACGCGGTCGGTGTTGGCATCGGCGATGACCTTGACCAGACCGTGGGTGTCGTTGGCAGCCATGGCACGGCCGCTGGCGGCGAATGGGAAGGTGCCGACGTTGATGGCAACGCCTTCGGCCTTCAGCTGCTGCTCGGTCTTGCCGACCGAGGCGATTTCCGGGTGGGTGTAGATGACCGACGGGATCAGGTCGTAGTTCACCTGCGCCTTGTGGCCGGCGATGCGCTCGGCAACCATCACGCCCTCTTCCGAGGCCTTGTGGGCCAGCATCGGGCCACGCACCACGTCACCGATGGCGTATACGCCCGGTACGCTGGTGGCGCACTGGTCGTCGACGAAGATGAAGCCGCGCTCGTCCAGGGTCACGCCGCTGTCGGCAGCCAGCACGTCCTGGGTCACCGGGCGACGGCCGACCGCGACGATCAGCTTGTCGAAGGTCAGCTGCTGCTCGCCGGCAGCGTCGGTGAAGTGCACGGTAACCTGCTTCTTCTTCACTTCCGAACCGGTCACACGGGCATTCAGACGGATGTCCAGACCCTGCTTGGTCAGCAGCTTCAGGGCTTCCTTGGCGATCTGCTCGTCGACAGCCGAGAGGAACTTGTCCTGGGCTTCGAGCACGGTCACTTCGGCACCCAGACGGGCCCACACCGAACCCAGCTCCAGGCCGATGACGCCGGCGCCGATCACGCCCAGCTTCTTCGGTACGCTCTGGAATTCCAGGGCGCCAGTGGAGTCGACGATGATGTCGTGGTCAGCCGGAGCCGGCGGAATGTCGATCGGCTTGGAGCCGGAGGCGATGATCACGTGGGTGGCTTCCAGCACCTGGACCGAACCGTCCTCGGCGGTGACTTCCACCTGCTTGCCGGCCAGCAGCTTGCCGTGACCTTCAACCAGGGTCACGCCATTGGCCTTGAACAGGCCGGCAACGCCGGTGTTCAGGTTCTTCACGATGGACGCCTTGCGCTCGACCATCGCCGGCACGTCCATGCTCACGCCCTTGACCTCGATGCCATGGACGCCGAAGCTCTCCTTGGCTTCGTGGTATTTCCAGGAGCTGTCCAGCAGCGCCTTGGACGGGATGCAGCCGACGTTCAGGCAGGTACCGCCCAGGACGACCTTGCCTTCCTTGCCCTTGTACTTCTCGATGCAGGCAGTCTTCAGGCCGAGCTGAGCTGCACGGATGGCCGCAACATAGCCACCGGGGCCACCGCCAATCACCACTACGTCGTATTTCTGGGTCATAACTCTCAATCCTTTTGGGATAAGCCGGGCGGCCTCCGTGTCGGAGACCGCCGTGGGAGAAACGCGGGATCAGACGTCCAGCAGCAGGCGAGCCGGATCTTCCAGCAGGTCCTTGATGGCCACCAGGAAGCTCACCGCTTCCTTGCCGTCGATCAGACGGTGGTCGTAGGACAGCGCCAGGTACATCATCGGCAGGATCACGACCTGACCGTTGACGGCCATCGGGCGGTCCTGGATCTTGTGCATGCCGAGGATGGCGGTCTGCGGCGGGTTGACGATCGGGCTGGACAGCAGGGAGCCGAACACGCCACCGTTGGAGATGGTGAAGGTGCCGCCGGTCATCTCTTCGATGGTCAGCTTGCCTTCCTTGGCCTTGCGGCCGTAGGCACCGATAGTGCCCTCGATCTCGGCCAGGCTCATCAGCTCGGCGTTGCGCAGTACCGGAACCACCAGGCCGCGGTCGCTGGACACGGCCACGCCGACGTCCGAGTAGCCGTGGTAGACGATGTCGCCGCCGTCGATCGAGGCGTTGACGCCCGGGAAACGCTTCAGCGCTTCGGTGGCGGCCTTGACGAAGAAGGACATGAAGCCCAGACGCACACCGTTGTGCTTCTTCTCGAACAGGTCCTTGTACTTGGCGCGCAGGTCCATGATCGGCTTCATGTTGACTTCGTTGTAGGTAGTCAGCATGGCCATGGAGGACTGGGCTTCGACCAGACGCTCGGCGATCTTGGCGCGCAGGCGGGTCATCGGCACGCGCTTCTCGACGCGGTCACCGACGGCGAAGATCGGGGCGTCGGCAGCCGGAGCGGCCGGCTTGGCCGCCGGGGCCGGAGCAGCTTTCTTGGCATCGACCGCAGCAACGGCGTCTTCCTTGGTGACGCGACCGCCCTTGCCGGTACCCGGGATGGCGTTGCGATCCAGATCGTTCTCGGCGGCGATCTTGCGTGCAGCCGGCGACAGGATGGCTTCTTCGGCGGCGGCCGGAGCAGCGGCAGCCGGGGCGGCAGCGGCAGCAGCCGGCGCGGCGGCGACAGCACCTTCGTTCAGTTTGCCGAGCAGCTGACCGCTGAGGACGGTGTCACCCTCGTTGGCGACGATCTCGGCGAGAACGCCATCGACTTCGGCCAGGACTTCCATGACCACTTTGTCGGTTTCGATGTCGACAATCAGCTCGTCACGCTTGACCGCATCACCCGGCTTCTTGTGCCAGGTAGCAACGGTACCGTCAGCGACGGATTCCGGGAAAGTCGGGGCTTTGATCTCGATAGCCATTATCTGCATTTCCTATTGATTCGGGGTCTTCATGGGGGCACCTGCCGGACCGCGTCCGGCAGGGCCACTTGCCTGAAGGCATTAAATGGTGAAGGCGTCCTGCAGCAGTTTTTCCTGCTGTTCGGCGTGCATCGATGCGTAGCCACAAGCCGGAGATGCCGAAGCATCGCGACCGGCGTAAGCCAGACCGAGGGTCTTCTTGTACGCGGTGATGACGCGGCGCATGTGATGCTGGCTGCAGTACCAGGCGCCCTGGTTCATCGGCTCTTCCTGGCACCAAACCACGTGCTTGAGGTTCTTGTACGCAGCCATGACTTCGGCCAGCTCTTCTTCCGGGAACGGATAGAGCTGCTCGATGCGGACGATGGCAGTGTCCTCGCGACCTTCGGCACGGCGCTTCTCCAGCAGGTCGTAGTAGACCTTGCCGCTGCACAGGATCAGACGCTCGACCTTCTTCGGATCGAGGCTGTCGATTTCCGGCAGTACCGGCTGGAACGAGCCTTGAGCCAGATCTTCCAGGGTCGAGATGGCCAGCTTGTGGCGCAGCAGCGACTTCGGAGTCAGAGCCACCAGCGGCTTGCGCAGCGGGCGGATCACCTGGCGGCGCAGCATGTGGTAGACCTGAGCCGGAGTGGTCGGCACGCAGACCTGGATGTTCTGCTCCGCGCACAGTTGCAGGTAGCGCTCCAGACGGGCGGAGGAGTGCTCCGGCCCCTGGCCTTCGTAGCCGTGCGGCAGCAGCATGGTCAGACCGCACAGACGGCCCCACTTGTGCTCGCCGCTGGTGATGAACTGGTCGATCACCACCTGGGCACCGTTGGCGAAGTCACCGAACTGGGCTTCCCAGATCACCAGCGCATTCGGCTGGGTGGTCGCGTAGCCGTATTCGAACGCCAGCACGGCTTCCTCGGAGAGGAAGGAGTCGTACAGCTCGAACTTCGGCTGACCTTCGAACAGGTGCTGCAGCGGAATGTGGCGGCTGGCGTCCTTCTGGCTGTGCAGCGCGGCATGGCGGTGCGAGAAGGTGCCACGGCCGACGTCCTGACCGGTGATGCGCACCGGATGGCCTTCCTTCAGCAGGGTGGCGTAGGCCAGGGTTTCCGCGCAGCCCCAGTTGATCGGCATGGCACCGACGCCCATGCGACCGCGATCTTCGTAGATCTTGGCAACCTGGCGCTGGACCACGAAGCCTTCCGGAATGTTCAGCAGCTTGCTGTTCAGTTCCTGCAGGGTCTTCAGGTCGAAGCTAGTGTCGTGCTGGGCAGTCCAGGCGTGGCCCAGATACGGCGTCCAGTTGACGAACAGCTCGGCGTTGGGTTCCTTGACCAGGCTCTTGACCACGTGCTGGCCGTTATCCAGCGCGGTACGGTACTCCTCGACCTTGGCTTCGACCTGAGCAGTGCTCAGGGCACCGGCCTGCACCAGGGCATCGGCGTACAGCTCACGGGTGGTGCGCTGCTTGGCGATCTTCTGGTACATCAGCGGCTGGGTGCCGCTCGGCTCGTCGGCCTCGTTGTGGCCGCGACGACGGTAGCAGACCAGATCGATGACCACGTCACGCTTGAACTGCATGCGGTAGTCGACGGCCATCTGGGTCACGAACAGCACGGCTTCCGGATCGTCGCCGTTGACGTGCAGGATCGGCGCCTGAATCATCTTCGCCGGATCGGTGCAGTACTCGGTGGAGCGCGAATCTTCGGTATTGCTGATGGTGAAACCGACCTGGTTGTTGACCACGATATGGATCGTGCCACCAGTCTTGAAGCCGCGGATCTGCGACATCTGGAAGGTTTCCATCACCACGCCCTGACCGGCGAAGGCCGCGTCGCCGTGGATGGAAATCGGTACCACCTTGTCGCCCACGGCATCGCCACGGCGGTCCTGACGGGCACGCACGGAGCCCTCGACCACCGGGGAAACGATTTCTAGGTGCGACGGGTTGAACGACATGGCCAGGTGCACTTCGCCGCCCGGGGTCATCACGTTCGAGGAGAAGCCCTGGTGGTACTTCACGTCACCGGAGCTGAGGCCTTCGACACGCTTGCCTTCGAACTCGTCGAACAGGTCACGCGGGTTCTTGCCCAGCGCGTTGACCAGCAGGTTCAGGCGGCCGCGGTGGGCCATGCCAATGACGATTTCCTTGGCGCCGTAGGAGCCGGAGCGCTGGATGATCTCGTCGACCATCGGCACCATGCTCTCGCCACCTTCCAGACCGAAGCGCTTGGTACCCGGGAACTTGGTACCCAGGTACTTCTCCAGGCCTTCGGCGGCAGTCAGACGCTCGAGCAGGTGGCTCTTGGCTTCGACGGAGAACTCCGGACGACCACGCACGCTTTCCAGGCGCTGGGCGAACCAGTTGCGCTGCTCGGCATCGACGATGTGGGTAAATTCCGCGCCGATGGTGCCGCAATAGGTAGCCTGCAGGCCATCGCGGATTTCGCGCAGGGTAGCTTCCTGCTTGCCGATGTACAGATCACCCGTGCGGAAGACGGTGTCGAGATCAGCGTCGGTCAGACCGTAGTGATGGATCGACAGATCAGCCGGAGCCTGGCGCTGCCAGAGGCCCAGAGGATCGAGGCGGGAAGCCTGATGGCCGCGCATGCGGAAGGCCTGAATCAGACGCAGAACTTCGACCTGCTTCTTCTCGTGCTCGCTGCTCACAGCACCGGCGGACACCGGCTGGGCGCGACGCTGATTCTTGGCCAGCAGGACGAAGTGATCGCGGACCGTGGCATGCGAAACGTCGGGAGACTGGTTGCCACCGGTTGGCAGCTTCTGGAAGTAGGTGCGCCACTCTTCGGGCACAGCGTTGGGATCGTGCAGGAAGAGCTCGTAGAGTTCTTCGACGTAGGCAGCGTTACCACCGGACAGGTGGGCACTGTTCCACATCCGCTGCATTACGCTTTCATGCATGCTAGGTCACCCTCGGTAAGGGGACACCACCTGGCGTGGAGAACCGCACCATGGCTCGAAAGTCCTGAGCAGCGACTTCGGTAAAGCCACTACGGATCCCGCAGATGGTTCGGGTTTTAACCCGATCGCCCCTGCTGGTCGTTTTTTAATCAGAAACCGCGGCTTTGTGGGCTACGGCTGGCTTTGCAACTGCGCTGGCCGGCCATCCAGCCAGCGCAGGTTTCGTTGAATCACCGCCAGAAGCGGATCATCAGGTACCGCTTTGCAGCAGCATGTTACGCACGTGGCCGATAGCCTTGGTCGGGTTCAGACCCTTCGGGCATACGTTCACGCAGTTCATGATGCCGCGGCAACGGAACACGCTGAACGGATCGTCCAGCGAGGCCAGACGCTCTTCGGTCTTGGTGTCGCGGCTGTCGGCCAGGAAACGATAGGCCTGCAGCAGTGCAGCCGGACCGAGGAACTTGTCCGGGTTCCACCAGAAGGACGGGCAGGAGGTCGAGCAGCAAGCGCACAAGATGCACTCGTACAGGCCGTCCAGCTTCTCGCGCTGTTCCGGCGACTGCAGACGCTCGATGGCCGGAGCCGGAGTATCGTTCTGCAGGAACGGCTGCACCTTCTCGTACTGCTTGTAGAAGATGCTCATGTCGACTACCAGGTCACGGATGACCGGCAGACCAGGCAGCGGACGAATGACCAGCTTGCCACCCTTCACCACCGCCGACAGCGGGGTGATGCAGGCCAGGCCGTTCTTGCCGCTGATGTTCATGCCGTCGGAACCGCACACGCCTTCGCGGCAGGAGCGACGGTAGGAGAAGGTAACGTCCTGCTCCTTGATCAACGCCAGCACGTCCAGCACCATCAGGTCCTTGCCATCGGTGTTGACCTGGAAGTCCTGCATGAACGGAGCTGCGTCTTTCTCCGGGTTATAGCGATAAACACTCACTTGCAACATGGCGGCTACCCTTAATAAGTACGAACCTTGGGTTCAAAGGCCGGAACGGTCTTCGGCGAGAAGTTGACACCACGCTTGGTCACGCGCTTCTCACCCGGGAAGTACAGGGAGTGGCACAGCCAGTTCTCGTCGTCGCGATCCTCGAAGTCTTCGCGGGCATGCGCGCCGCGGGACTCTTTGCGAGCCTCGGCAGCGATCGCCGTGGCTTCGGCCACTTCGAGGAGGTTTTGCAGTTCCAGCGCTTCAGTACGCGCAGTGTTGAAAGCCTGGCTCTTGTCCGCGATCTTGACGTTCGCGATGCGTTCCCGCAGTTCGGCCAGTTGGGCAATACCCTTCTGCATGTATTCGCCGGTACGGAATACACCGAAGTAGTTCTGCATGCAGTTTTGCAGCTCTTTACGCAGCGGAGCCACGTCTTCGCCAGTGGTGCGCTCGTTGACGCCGGACAGGCGCTTGAGCGAAGCCTCGAGGTCGGACTCGGTGGCACCGCGGTGCTCGATGCCTTCCTTGAGGGCTTTTTCCAGGTGCAGACCGGCGGCACGACCGAACACCACCAGGTCGAGCAGCGAGTTGCCGCCCAGACGGTTGGCGCCGTGTACGGATACGCAGGCGACTTCACCTACGGCGAACAGACCGTCGATGACCTTGTCGTTGCCGTTGGCATCCTGGGTGATGGCCTGGCCATGAATGTTGGTGGCCACGCCACCCATCATGTAGTGGCAGGTCGGCACGACCGGAACCGGAGCAGTCACCGGATCGACGTGAGCAAAGGTCTTGGACAGTTCGCAGATACCCGGCAGGCGGCTGTGCAGCACTTCCTCGCCCAGGTGATCGAGCTTCAGCAGCACGTGATCGCCATCCGGACCACAGCCGTTGCCGGCGATGATTTCCTTGACCATGGAGCGCGCAACCACGTCGCGACCGGCCAGGTCCTTGGCGTTCGGCGCATAACGCTCCATGAAGCGTTCGCCGTGCTTGTTGATCAGGTAGCCACCCTCGCCGCGGCAACCTTCGGTCACCAGCACGCCGGCACCGGCAATACCGGTCGGGTGGAACTGCCACATTTCGATGTCTTGCACCGGCACGCCGGCACGCAGGGCCATGCCCACGCCGTCACCGGTGTTGATCAGGGCGTTGGTGGTGGACGCGTAGATGCGACCGGCACCGCCGGTGGCCAGCACGGTGGCCTTGGAGCGGATGTACGCTGTCTCGCCGGTCTCGATGCAGATGGCGATGATGCCGACGATGGCGCCGTCCTGGTTCTTCACCAGATCAACCGCAAACCACTCGTTGAGGAAAGTGGTGCCGTTTTTCAGGTTGGCCTGGTACAGGGTGTGCAGCAGGGCGTGACCGGTACGGTCGGCGGCAGCACAGGTACGCGCGGCCTGAGTCGGATTATCCGGACCCTTGGACTGACCGCCGAACGGACGCTGGTAGATGCGGCCCTGTTCGGTACGGGAGAACGGCAGACCCATGTGCTCGAGTTCGAACACGGCTTCCGGGCCGACGGAGCACATGTATTCGATAGCGTCCTGGTCACCGATGTAGTCGGAACCCTTGACGGTATCGTACATGTGCCAGCGCCAATCGTCGTTCGGGTCGGCCGAAGCGATGGCGCAGGTGATGCCACCCTGGGCGGACACGGTGTGCGAACGGGTCGGGAAGACCTTGGTCACTACGGCAGTCTTGTGCCCCGACTGGGACAGCTGCAGCGCAGCGCGCATGCCGGCGCCGCCGCCACCGATGATGATGGCGTCGAAGGAAAGAGTAGGAATGTTAGCCATGGATCAGATACCCCAAAGAATCTGCACACCCCAGACGAAGAACGCGAACATGGCGATGCCGCAGACTGCCTGGAACAGGAAACGCACAGTGGTGGCCGCCTTGCCCAGCGCCATCGGCGTCAGGTAGTCGGTGGAGATAGTCCACATGCCGACCCACGCATGCACGCTCAGGGCAACGATGCCCAGCAGGCTGAAGATGCGCATCCAGTTCTGGGAGAACAGGCCATGCCAGTCAGAGAAGGTCAGACCTGGGCTGGCTACGAGATATCCCAACAGAAATAGGAAATAAGCCGCGAGAACCACAGCGGAAACCCGCTGCGCCATCCAGTCGTACAGACCCGAACGGGAGAAGTTAGTGACGTTGGTTACCATACCCACACCCCTGCAAGAACGATCAGCACCGCGGCAACGGCGATGACAATTTTGGAGCCCAGCTTTCCGCCTTCCAGCGTTTCACCAATGCCCATATCCATGATCAGATGGCGAATACCGGCTACCAGATGGTACAGCAGCGCGGACAACAGGCCCCAAATCACGAGCTTGGCCAGAGGGCTGGTCAGACACGCCTTCACCTGCTCGAAGCCTTCCTCGGACGTCAGGGACAGGTCGAGTGCGTACAGCAGCACTGCGATGCCCAAGAACAGAATGACGCCGGAAATGCGGTGAGCGATGGACGTGTAAGCAGTGACTGGGAGTTGGATGGTCCTAAGGTCTAGGTTTACGGGTCGTTTGCTATTCACGGCTTCTTTTCACACTGAGAGCCCCAACCAGCAGGGCAAGTTGTCGGGAAGTGCACTTGTCAGGTACCCATCACCAGGGAGTGACAACAGCCAGAACCAAGGACTGGCATAGCCTCTGGCGGTCGGCTGTGAAGTATAGACAGTTAGGGTATCGATGACAACGCGCCCCCCTAGCCTAAAGGACGGATTGTCGCAGGGGTAAAAAGGGCGTAAACAGGCGCACTTCAAGGCCAAAAGTGCCGGCTCGCGGCCCGGAGAAACATCCTTTTGGACAAATTGACATTCGATTTTATCGCTCTATAGTGGCACCGGCCCTGCCTGGGGGGCTGCTGTATAGATGATGATTTCACGCATAATTTTTAGGAGGCCGGTATGGCTGACAAGAAAGCACAGTTGATCATCGAGGGCGCTGCCCCCGTCGAGCTGCCCATCCTCTCTGGCACCATGGGCCCCGACGTGATCGACGTCCGGAGCCTGACCAACCAGGGCGTCTTCACCTATGATCCTGGCTTCATGTCCACCGCTGCTTGCGAGTCGAAGATCACCTTCATCGACGGTGACAAGGGTGTTCTGCTGCACCGTGGCTACCCGATCGAGCAACTGGCCGAGAAGTCCGACTATCTCGAGACCTGCTATCTGCTGCTGAACGGCGAACTGCCGAATGCAGAGCAGAAGGCTCACTTCACCGGCCTGGTGAAGAACCACACCATGGTTCACGAGCAGATGAAGTCGTTCCTCAACGGCTTCCGTCGCGACGCCCACCCGATGGCCGTGATGTGCGGCATGGTTGGCGCCCTGTCCGCCTTCTACCATGACTCGCTGGACAACAACAATCCGCAGCACCGCGAAATCTCTGCGATCCGCCTGATCGCCAAGATGCCGACCATTGCTGCCATGGCGTACAAGTATTCCGCCGGCCAGCCGATCATGTATCCGCGCAATGACATGGGCTATGCGGAAAACTTCCTGCACATGATGTTCAACACCCCGTGCGAGGACAAGCCGGTCAACCCGGTACTGGCCCGCGCCATGGACCGCATCTTCGTTCTGCACGCCGACCACGAGCAGAATGCGTCCACCTCCACCGTGCGTCTGGCTGGCTCCACCGGCGCCAACCCGTTCGCCTGTATCGCCGCGGGCATCGCGGCCCTGTGGGGACCGGCTCACGGCGGCGCCAACGAAGCCGTGCTGACCATGCTCGACGAGATCGGCAGCGTTGAGAACATCGACAAGTTCATCGCCAAGGCCAAGGACAAGAACGACCCGTTCAAGCTGATGGGCTTCGGTCACCGCGTGTACAAGAACTTCGACCCGCGCGCCAAGGTCATGAAGAAGACCTGCGACGAAGTGCTGTCCGAACTGGGCATCAACGATCCGAAGCTCGAACTGGCCATGAAGCTGGATGAGATTGCGCGCAACGATCCGTACTTCAAGGAGCGCAACCTGTACCCGAACGTCGACTTCTACTCGGGTATCATCCTCAAGGCCATCGGCATTCCGACCAGCATGTTCACCGTGATCTTCGCTCTGGCGCGCACCGCCGGCTGGATCTCCCAGTGGAAGGAGATGCTCTCCACTCCGTACAAGATCGGCCGTCCGCGTCAGATCTACACCGGCTACCCGGCCCGCGACTACGCGCCGCTGGACAGCCGCAAGTAAGAACTGCGCAAACACAAAAGGGCTGCTTCGGCAGCCCTTTTGCTTTTCCGCACGATTAACTCCGCACTACCCTCTCCTCCGCACGCAGACGCACGGGGCACAGCCTCGATCAAGCGCAATCACGCCGACGCCGTCCTGCCGCCACACCATCTACACTTGGCGCATCGATTGTCATTCTGCGACTCCCCGTCACTGGCAGCCCCGGCGCAATCGGCGCCTCATAGATACCAACAACCAGTAACCGCAACCTGCATACCGGAAACCGACTGTATGCCCAAAGCACGCCAATCGCCCTGGCGCATCCCGCTGGTCCGCGAGATCGGCATCATCCTGCTGCTCAAGCTGGTCATCCTACTGACCATCAAGGCGGTCTGGTTCAGCGAGCCGACCGTGCCGGCAAATGGCAGCCAGCGTGTCGGCGCCCACCTGCTCGGCACCCCACCCGCGCAACCTTTGTTCCTGAACGAGGAGAAGCCGAGATGATCTCGGAAGCCGTCGTCGACCTATCGCGCCTGCAATTCGCCATGACCGCGATGTACCACTTCCTGTTCGTGCCGCTGACCCTCGGGCTGGCCTTCCTCTTGGCGATCATGGAGTCGGTCTACGTGATGACCGGCAAGCAGGTCTACCAGGACATGGTCAAGTTCTGGGGCAAGCTGTTCGGCATCAACTTCGCCCTCGGCGTCACCACCGGGCTGACCATGGAGTTCCAGTTCGGTACCAACTGGGCCTACTACAGCCACTACGTCGGCGATATCTTCGGCGCGCCGCTGGCCATCGAGGGGCTGATGGCGTTCTTCCTCGAATCGACCTTCATCGGCCTGTTCTTCTTCGGCTGGGACCGCCTGAGCAAGGTGCAGCACCTGGCGGTGACCTGGCTGGTGGCGCTGGGCTCCAACCTGTCGGCGCTGTGGATCCTGATCGCCAACGGCTGGATGCAGAACCCGGTGGGCGCCGAGTTCAACTACGAAACCATGCGCATGGAGCTGGTCGACTTCGGTGCGCTGCTGTTCAACCCGGTGGCCCAGGTCAAGTTCGTGCATACCGTGTCGGCCGGCTATGTCACCGGCGCGGTGTTCGTCCTGGCGATCTCCAGCTGGTACCTGCTGAACAAGCGCGACCTGGGCTTTGCCCGGCGCTCCTTCGCCATCGCCTCGGCGTTCGGCCTGGCCTCGGTGTTATCGGTGATCATCCTCGGCGACGAGTCCGGCTACGAGATCGGCGACGTGCAGAAGACCAAGCTGGCGGCCATCGAGGCCGAATGGGAAACCGAGGAGGCGCCGGCCGCCTTCACCCTGTTCGGCCTGCCCAACCAGGAAGCGCAGCGCACCGACTACGCGGTGAAGATTCCCTACGTGATGGGCATCATCGCCACCCGGTCGCTGGACCGGCAGGTCACCGGCCTCAAGGAGCTGATTGCCCAGCACGAGGTACGGATCCGCAACGGCATGAACGCCTACGCCCTGCTGGAGCAACTGCGCGCCGGCGACAAGAGCGCCGCGAACATCGCCGCGTTCAATGCCGTGAAGCAGGATCTCGGCTATGGCCTGCTGCTGAAGAAGTACGCCCCCGCCGTGGTCGACGCCAGCGAGCAGCAGATCAAGCGGGCGGCGCTGGATACCATCCCCGACGTGCCCAGCCTGTTCTGGAGCTTCCGCGCCATGGTCGTCTCCGGCTTCCTGATGCTGGCGCTGTTCGTCTGCGCCTTCTGGGCCTCGGCGCGCCGCAACGAGGAGCGCAAGCCCTGGCTGCTGCGCTGGGCCTTGCTCAGCCTGCCGCTGCCGTGGATCGCCGCGCAGACCGGCTGGTACGTCGCCGAGCATGGCCGCCAGCCGTGGTCGATCGGCGAGGTGCTGCCCACCCATCTGTCCGCCTCCAGCCTGTCGACCGGCGACGTGTGGGGCTCGCTGATCGCGCTGGTGGCCTTCTACAGTCTGCTGCTGGCGGTGGAAATGTACCTGATGATCAAGTTCGCCCGCCTCGGCCCGTCCAGCCTGCATACCGGGCGCTACCACTTCGAACGCCTTGCCGCCGCGCAACCGGCCAAGGCCTGAGGAGACCGCCATGTTCGACTACGAAACCCTGAAGCTGGTGTGGTGGGTGCTGATCGGCGTGTTGCTGATCGGCTTTGCCCTCACCGACGGCTTCGACATGGGCGCCATGGCGCTGATGCCCTTCGTCGGCAGGACCGACAGCGAGCGGCGCGTGGCGATCAACACCATCGCCCCGCACTGGGACGGCAACCAGGTATGGTTCATCACCGCCGGCGGTGCGCTGTTCGCCGCCTGGCCGATGGTCTACGCCACCGCCTTCTCCGGGCTGTACTGGGCCATGCTGCTGGTGCTGTTCGGCCTGTTCTGTCGCCCGGTCGGTTTCGACTACCGCAGCAAGCTGGAAAATACCCAGTGGCGCAGCGCTTGGGACTGGGCGCTGTTCGCCGGTGGCGCCCTGCCTGCGCTGCTGTTCGGCGTGGCCTTCGGCAACCTGTTCCTCGGCCTGCCGTTCCGCCTCGACGGGCTGATGCGCTCGTCCTACGAAGGTTCGTTCTTCGCCCTGCTGCATCCCTTCGCCCTGCTCGCCGGGGTGGTCAGCCTGAGCATGCTCTGCGCCCACGGCGGCGCCTGGCTGATGCTGCGCACCGATGCCGACCTGCACGCCCGTTCGCGCCAGGCCACCCGGCTGTGCGCGCTGGTCTACCTGCTGGCCTTCGCCGGCGCCGGCCTGTGGCTGGCACTGGGCATCCAGGGCTTCAGCCTGGTCGGCAACGTGGATTTCGGCGCAGCGCTCAACCCGCTGCACAAGCAGGTCAGCCTGGACAACAGCGGCTGGCTGGCCAATTACGACCGCTACCCGCTGACCCAGATCGCCCCACTGGCGGGCCTGGCCGGCGGCCTGCTGGCCATGCTCGGCGCGCAACTCAACCGCGGCGGCCTGGCCTTCCTCGGCAGCAGCCTGGCCATCGTCGGCACGATCTGCACCGCCGGCTTCGCCCTGTTCCCGTTCATCCTGCCCTCGACCCTCGACCCGGCCTCCAGCCTGACCCTGTGGGACGCGGTGTCCAGCCGCAAGACTCTGGGCATCATGCTGGTGGTGGCGGCCATTTTCGTGCCGCTGATCCTCGCCTACACCCTGTGGAGCTACGTGCGCATGTGGGGCCGGCTGAGCGACAAGACCATCGAGGCCAACCCGCACGGACTGTACTGAGCCGCGCCTGAGCAAGGAGATCGACACATGTGGTACTTCACCTGGATTCTCGGCGTGCTGCTGGCCTGCAGCTTCGGCATCGTCAACGCACTGTGGCTGGAAACCACCCAGAACCTCGACGAGGAGTCCGCGGGTGAGCAGTGACGCGCACCCGCGACTGCAACGCGGCGGGAGCCGCGCTCTTTCATTGCTGCTGGCCACGCCGCTGGCCCTGGTCCTGCTCATCCACCCGGCGGCCATGCTCGACAGCGAAGGCCGCTACAGCCACGGCCTGCTGATGCTGGTGATGTGGGGCGTTTCCTGCGGTTTCATCCACGGCGTCGGCTTCGACCCCTACAGCCGCCTGTGGCGCACGATCTTCCACCCGCTGGGCGGCTGGCTGCTGATGGGGCTGGGCTATCTGATTCTCTGGCGCGCCAGCCACAGCTGACCGCGCCCAATCAAGCGGTCAGTTGCTCCAGCTCGGTGAGCAGCTGAAGCGCCTGAATATTCGTAGCGCCGCACACCTCGGGATCGGCGGAGAATCGCGAGCAGACCGCCGGCCGCTCGGGCTGGCCAAACAACCGGCAGAGATTGCCCTCATCCAGCTGCACACAGCGCACACCGGCCGGTTTGCCCTGCGGCATGCCGGGGATCGGCGAGGAAATCGACGGGGCGACGCAGCAGGCCCCACAACCGGCTCGACATTGCATGACGACTACTTACCCGAAAAGTCCATGACACAGGAGCGGCGCGTGACATCGGCCGCCAGGCGCGCGAGCATAGCCGCCGCTCCGGCACTCGCCAAGAGCAGCCCATCGTCACCCTGTGGAGTCAGACCCATGCCGGTTTGGATGCAGACCGCCGCCCTGCTCAGCCTGTCCAACATCTTCATGACCTTCGCCTGGTACGGCCACCTGAAGACCCTCAACGGCAAGCCGTGGATCATCGCCGCGCTGATCAGCTGGGGTATCGCCCTGTTCGAGTACGCCTTCATGGTGCCGGCCAACCGCATCGGCTACAGCGAGCTGTCGGTCGGCCAGCTGAAGATCATGCAGGAAGTCATCACCCTGAGCATCTTCGTGCCGTTCAGCGTTCTTTACATGCAGCAGCCGCTGAAACTCGACTATTTGTGGGCCGGCCTGTGCCTGCTCGGCGCGGTGTACTTCATCTTCCGAAGCGCCTGAGCGTACCGGCCCGGATGGATCAGGAGCGGACGCGTGGCTTCAGACGCGTGATCAGACTCGAGGTATCCCAACGCCCACCGCCGGCGGACTGCACGTCGGCATAGAACTGATCGACCAGCGCGGTGACCGGCAGCTGCGCACCGTTGCTGCGCGCCTCGTCGAGCAGGATGCCCAGATCCTTGCGCATCCAGTCCACCGCGAAACCGAAGTCGAAGCGCCCTTCCAGCATGCTGGCGTGACGATTATCCAGCTGCCAGGACTGCGCCGCCCCCTTGCTGATCACCTCCATCGCCGCATTGCCGTCGAGGCCGGCGCACTGGGCGAAATGCAGCGCCTCGGACAGGCCCTGCAGCAGGCCGCCGATGCAGATCTGGTTGACCATCTTGGTCAGCTGGCCGCTGCCGGCGTGTCCCATCAGGCGCACCATGCGCGCATAGCTCTGGATCACCGGCTCGGCGCGGTCGAACACCGCCGACTCGCCACCGACCATCACCGTCAGCACGCCGTTCTGTGCCCCGGCCTGGCCGCCGGAGACCGGCGCATCGAGAAACTCCAGCTCGCGTTCGGCCGCCAGGGCCGCCAGCTCGCGGGCCACGCTGGCCGAGGCGGTGGTGTGATCGACCAGCACACTGCCCGGCGCCATGCCGGCAAAGGCGCCGTCTGCGCCCAGCACCACCGAACGCAGGTCGTCGTCGTTGCCCACGCAGCTCATCACGAACTCGGCCCCTGCCACCGCCTCACGCGGTGTCGGTGCACTGCGCCCGCCATGTTCGGTCACCCAACGCTGCGCCGTCTGCGCGGTGCGGTTGTATACGCACAGCTCATGCCCGTGGCGCGCCAGATGCCCGGCCATCGGATAGCCCATCACCCCCAACCCCAGAAACGCGACCTTCGCCATCATTCACCTCCAGTGAGCGAGTTCCCGAGCCTAGCACAGGGGTTTGCCGCCACAGTAGGCTGCGGCCATACTCGGCGTGCACAGACCAAGGAGCGGAGCATGAAACACTGGCTGGTGATCGACCTGGAAGCCACCACGGACAAGAACGGCTGGCCGGTCGAGGAGATGGAGATCATCGAGATCGGCGCCTCGATAGTCGACGAGCAGGGACGCGAGCTGGCTCACTTCCAGAGTTTCGTCCAGCCGACCCGCCGCCCGCAGCTGACCGCCTTCTGCCGCGAGCTGACCCACATCCGCCAGTCCGACGTGGACAGTGCGCCGACACTCAAACAGCTGCAAACGACCTTCGGGCCCTGGCTGCAACAGCATCGGGACAACCTGCAAGGCTGGCTCAGCTGGGGCGACTACGATCGCCAGCAGTTCGAGATCGAATGGCGCAAGCAACAGATCGACAGCTGCCTGGCCAGCCTGCCGCACTACAACCTGAAGAAGCTGTTCCACCGCCAGTTCAAGGGCGTGATCGGCCGCAAGCGGGTCGGCCTGAACAGGGCCCTGGAGATGACCGGCCTGACCTTTCTCGGCACCCAGCACCGAGGCCTCGATGATGCACGCAACATCGCCCGCCTGCTGCCTGCCACGCTGCCGGTACTGGCCGCCACGCGCCTGGAAGCTCAGCAGGAACAGCAGCTCCGCCAGTAGAAGCCTCCTTCATCTCCACGGCCCGCTCGACACCGCTGCCACCCGACCTGCACATCTACGGCCCTTCACTACCCGAAGGGCCGACAGGTGCCACCGGAAGCCCGCCTGCATGAACTAAATTCATGCAAATCCCGCTGCGACGCCAATCCCCTGCAGCTTTGCTATCATTCCCGCCTTTACGATCCACCCTCTCCAGGTAGTCCCCATGTCCGATCGCGCCGCCCGCCTCCAGGCCCTCCAGAACGCCCTCAAGGAACGCATCCTGATCCTCGATGGCGGCATGGGCACCATGATCCAGAGCTACAAGCTGCAGGAAGAGGACTACCGTGGCGAACGCTTTGCGGACTGGCCGAGCGACGTCAAGGGCAACAACGACCTGCTGCTGCTCAGCCGCCCGGACGTGATCCAGGCCATCGAGAAGGCCTACCTGGACGCCGGCGCCGACATCCTCGAGACCAACACCTTCAACGCCACCCGCGTGTCCCAGGCCGACTACGGCATGGAAGCGCTGGCCTACGAGCTGAACGTGGCAGGCGCCCGCCTGGCCCGTGAAGTGGCCGACGCCAAGACCGCCGAGAACCCGGCCAAGCCGCGCTTCGTCGCCGGCGTGGTCGGCCCGACCAGCCGCACCTGCTCGATCTCCCCGGACGTCAACAACCCGGGCTACCGCAACGTCACCTTCGACGAGCTGGTGGAGAACTACACCGAGGCCACCCGCGGCCTGATCGCCGGCGGCGCCGACCTGATCCTGATCGAGACCATCTTCGACACCCTCAACGCCAAGGCAGCGATCTTCGCCGTGCAGCAGGTGTTCGAAGAGGAAGGTGTCGAACTGCCGATCATGATCTCCGGCACCATCACCGACGCCTCCGGTCGCACCCTGTCCGGGCAGACCACAGAGGCGTTCTGGAACTCGGTGCGCCACGCCAAGCCGATCTCCGTGGGCCTCAACTGCGCCCTCGGCGCCAAGGACCTGCGCCCGTACCTGGAAGAGCTGGCCACCAAGGCCGACACCTTCGTGTCCGCCCACCCCAACGCCGGCCTGCCCAACGCCTTCGGCGAGTACGACGAAACCCCGGCGCAGATGGCCGCGGTGGTCGAGGAGTTCGCCGCCAGTGGCTTCCTCAACATCATCGGCGGCTGCTGCGGCACCACCCCGCCGCACATCCAGGCGATTGCCGAGGCGGTGGCCAAGTACCCGCCGCGCGCCATCCCGGACATCCCCAAGGCCTGCCGTCTGTCCGGCCTCGAGCCGTTCACCATCGACCGCAACAGCCTCTTTGTTAACGTCGGCGAGCGCACCAACATCACCGGTTCGGCCAAGTTTGCCCGCCTGATCCGCGAGGAGAACTACACCGAAGCCCTCGAAGTCGCCCTGCAGCAGGTGGAAGCCGGCGCCCAGGTGATCGACATCAACATGGACGAGGGCATGCTCGACTCCAAGGCGGCCATGGTCACCTTCCTCAACCTGATCGCCGGCGAACCGGACATCTCGCGCGTGCCGATCATGATCGACTCCTCCAAGTGGGAAGTGATCGAGGCCGGCCTGAAGTGCATCCAGGGCAAGGGCATCGTCAACTCGATCTCCATGAAGGAAGGCGTCGAGGCGTTCAAGCACCACGCCCGCCTGTGCAAGCGCTACGGCGCCGCCGTGGTGGTGATGGCCTTCGACGAGGCCGGCCAGGCCGACACCGCCGCGCGCAAGCGCGAGATCTGCCAGCGCAGCTACGACATCTTGGTCAACGAAGTCGGCTTCCCGCCGGAAGACATCATCTTCGACCCGAACATCTTCGCCGTGGCCACCGGCATCGACGAGCACAACAACTACGCGGTCGACTTCATCGAGGCCTGCGCCTACATCCGCGACCACCTGCCCTACGCGCTGAGTTCGGGCGGGGTGTCCAACGTGTCCTTCTCGTTCCGCGGCAACAACCCGGTGCGCGAGGCGATCCACTCGGTATTCCTCTACCACGCCATCCAGAACGGCCTGACCATGGGTATCGTCAACGCCGGCCAGCTGGAGATCTACGACGAGATCCCCAAGCAGCTGCGCGACGCCGTCGAGGACGTGGTGCTCAACCGCCACGCCGGCAGCACCGAAGCGCTACTGGCCATCGCCGACCAGTACAGGGGCGACGGCTCGGTCAAGGAAGCCGAAACCGAGGAGTGGCGCAGCCTGCCGGTCGGCAAGCGCCTGGAGCATGCGCTGGTCAAAGGCATCACCGCCTTTATCGTCGAGGACACCGAGGAATTCCGCCAGCAGTGCGCGCGGCCCATCGAGGTCATCGAAGGCCCGCTGATGAGCGGCATGAACGTGGTCGGCGACCTGTTCGGCGCCGGCAAGATGTTCCTGCCCCAGGTGGTCAAGTCCGCCCGCGTCATGAAGCAGGCGGTGGCCCACCTGATCCCATTCATCGAGGCGGAAAAGGGCGACAAGCCGGAAGCCAAGGGCAAGATCCTCATGGCCACGGTCAAGGGCGACGTGCACGACATCGGCAAGAACATCGTCGGCGTGGTGCTCGGCTGCAACGGCTACGACATCGTCGACCTGGGCGTGATGGTGCCGGCGGAGAAGATCCTCCAGGTCGCCCGCGAGGAGAAGTGCGACATCATCGGCCTGTCCGGGCTGATCACCCCGTCGCTGGACGAGATGGTCCACGTCGCCAAGGAAATGCAGCGCCAGGGCTTCTCGCTGCCGCTGATGATCGGCGGCGCCACCACCTCCAAGGCGCACACCGCGGTGAAGATCGAGCCGCAGTACAGCAACGACGCGGTGATCTACGTCACCGACGCCTCGCGCGCCGTGGGCGTGGCCACCACCCTGCTGTCCAAGGAACTCAAGCCCGACTACGTGGCCAAGCTGAAGACGGAATACGCAGAGGTGCGCGAGCGCACCGCCGCGCGCAGCTCGCGCACCGAGCGTCTCAGCTACGAAAAGTCAGTAGCCAACAAGCCGCAGTTTGACTGGGCCGGCTACCAGGCCCCGGTGCCCTCCTTCACCGGCGTCAAGGAGCTGGACGACATCGACCTCGCCACCCTGGCCGAGTACATCGACTGGACGCCGTTCTTCATCTCCTGGGACCTGGCCGGCAAGTTCCCGCGCATCCTCACCGACGAGGTGGTCGGCGAAGCGGCCACCGCGCTCTACGCCGACGCCCAGGCCATGCTCAAGAAGCTGATCGACGAGAAGCTGATCCGCGCCAAGGCGGTGTTCGGCTTCTGGCCGGCCAACCAGGTGCAGGACGACGACCTGGAGGTCTACGGCGCCAACGGCGAGACGCTGGCCAGCCTGCACCACCTGCGCCAGCAGACCATCAAGCCCGACGGCAAACCGAACCTGTCGCTGGCCGACTTCGTCGCGCCGAAGGAATCGGGCGTCACCGATTATGTGGGCGGCTTCATCGTCACCGCCGGCATCGGCGCCGAGGAGCTGGCCAAGGCCTACCAGGACAAGGGCGACGACTACAACAGCATCATGGTCAAGGCGCTGGCCGACCGCCTCGCCGAAGCCTGCGCCGAGTGGCTGCACGAGCGCGTGCGCAAGGAATACTGGGGCTACGCCAGTGACGAGCAGCTGAGCAACGAGGAGCTGATCAAGGAACAGTACAAGGGTATCCGCCCCGCCCCCGGCTACCCGGCCTGCCCGGACCATACCGAGAAAGGCACCCTGTTCCAGCTGCTCGACCCGCAAGGCACCAGCGGCGTGACCCTCACCGAGCACTACGCCATGTTCCCCGCCGCCGCCGTCAGCGGCTGGTACTTCGCCCATCCGCAGGCGCAGTACTTCGCCGTCGGCAAGGTCGACAAGGATCAGGTGGAGAGCTACAGCAAGCGCAAGAAGCAGGATCTCAGCGTGACCGAGCGCTGGCTGGCGCCGAACCTGGGCTATGACAGCTAAATGGTGACAGCGTAAGTGACAAGGCCCGCGGAAGCGGGCCTTGTCGTATCTACAGGTGTGGCCTGTGGCTCGAACCGCCACTCGCCTCCAAGCGGCGCACGATCCTTTTCGAATATTTCATGGTTGTCTTCAATCGAAACGTTCGAGAAAAAGACACGTACCTATCCGGCAGAATCAGGGCTATGACCCATAATTTGCTGGGACTCACGCAAGGGGTGTTTCAGCCGCCCTCAGACAAGGATGTATTTCAGACGCCCTCGAACAATGAAATGAGGTGTTAGATGAAATGCATTACCGTATGCGCCGCGATTCTCCTCGGCGTGTTTTCCGGAGCCGGCACTGCCGCGACGGACCCGTTAAGCAAAGCCAATCGTCTCCCGCCTTCGCTCGAGCAGAAGGTTCAGGACTTTCAGGGCGCCCTCAAAGCGAGAGGCTACGAGGTTGCACGGGGCTATTGGCAGCTGTGGTCGGCCGATGACTGCAAGTTTTCCCTGCAGACGATCGGGAACTGCTACGGCAACAACCCGACCGCCCCCTACGTCCTGGCCTTCCTCCCGCATTGGCGCGACGAATTCGTCGACCAGAGCCTGCACCATGCGCTCGCCGCAGGGCAGCGCAACATGACCCCCAACTACCGACTGGGTGAACGGGAAGCGCTGGTGGTGCTCGCCGAGCTTCCCCCGCCGGCCCGCTACTTCGGGATCGGGACCAACGTCTTCACCCGGGAGGCGAGCCTCAACAAAGATGATCCGGTCTATCAGATACTGAGCCCCGCGCCGGATCTGCAGGCGATCGTCTTCGGGGCATCGCCGAATCCCAACCGGATGATGATGGTCGCAAGCGTCGGCGACAGTACCAACAACGTCGTCATTGAGGAGCAGAGCACGCAGAGCTGGGGACAACAGCGCTACTTCGTGATCACTGCCGATGAGGATATGGCAAACGCAATGACCGAAGCGCTCGCCGGACTGGAGGGTGTCGAGGCGAACCAGGTGTTCACGGAGCCGGTCGCCCCGAGCCTGGTCCGCCTGGGATACGGGTCCGAGGCGGACGACTTGATCACCTACATCCGCTATTCGATGCCGAATGACGACACACTTGGCGAACAGTGGCGCAAACAGCTTCCGCTCACTGTCCTTCGAGTCCGGGACACCCGGTATGACTCGGCGAACAAGCCGTTCGATATCCCGGAATACGAGCCCAAGACGGCGAACACCGACGAACACACCCTCGAGGCTGACCTTGCGAAGCTGGTGGCAGCCGTAAAGGAAGACTGGGGGCAGGACGTCGCTTCATCGGACTTCCAGAGCTTGTCCCTGTGGATCGATCTCATCGGCCAGCACTGCCTCGGGCATGACGGCCCCCCAGCGCCTGTGCCACCGATCACTCTGCCCCGAGGCCCGATGAACTGCCTCGGCGATACCCAAGATGCCGATTACCAGATCAGCTCGACACACCATATCGACGGAGGCGAAGTCATTGCGGTAGTGGGAACTCTCGGCACCAAAACCGGGAACGCCACCTACACCAGCCTCTCGGTCAACTGGTTCCCTGCTCTTGTCGGCCTCCTGAACCGTGACGATCCGGCCCTGGAAGAGAGTGCGAAGAAGTTTCAGGACAGACTTTCGACCTCATACACGAATTTCTACGTGTACTACTTTGCGCGGGACTGCAGCGGCCTGTATCCGTGGTGCGAAGAGATTCCCAAAACGCTGCTGTCTCCCGGAGAGGCGATCAAGATCATCCAGCGCAACTACATCAATCCCGGCACGAGACGGGGCCCCGCCCCCGACAAGGTCCTCAACCCGGTTTCCTTCGAGCTTGATGGCGCGAGTCGGCCGACGATGTAATCTCCGTGGTGACGACCACGGAACAGTCCCTACACTGAAGAAGGAACACGGTGGGAACCCCGGCAACGCCGGGGCCCGCCAGTTCGCCGCAGTGGAGTTTGGGAGCGCAATCTGCTCGCTAGACACATCTGGGCGCGCAAGTGCAGAAGGCCAAGCAGACTGGGCGCAACCGCTGGTATCTAACCGGGGAAGCCCTCAGGCATACCTGGCATCACACCGCTACTTCGAGCCCGAGCGCCGCACGATCTTGATCGAATACTCCAGCTTCGGCTTGCGCGTCACGCTGATCGGGCGGCGGGTGACGGTGTCGAGGGTGATGTTCCAGAAGCCGCTGCTCGGCACATTGATCCTCGCCGGGAAGCGGTCGAAGTGACCACCGATGTAGTTGTGCCGGGCGCCGTTCTTGAAGGAGCGGAAGTTGGAGTCGTTCATCAGGCGGATGTTGCAGGGTTGCGAGCTCTCGATGACGATCAGGTCGCCCTCGTTGAGCTGCTCGCGTTGGTGAATGAATTTCATCGGTGATTCCAGAGCACGTTGCAAGGCGCGGAACATAGCACGAAGCCGCAGCTCTAGCTCCGCTGCTGCGGTTAAACTCGGCCTCTTCTTCCACGCCGACCGCGAGCCACGAACCTGCAGCGCCTTTTCAAACTGAACGTATGGCTGGCCGGCCTGTGGCTGGCGTGGATCGTGCTGACTCCGTCGCCACAAACGCCCAAGGTGATCGGCGACCTGGCCGGCGGCCAGCTGCGGGTCGGCAACCATCGCTTGCAGGCACTGCAGCCCTTCCAGCTTGAGGAGGCCATGGTGCTGGGCCGCGAGGACTACCGCTTCGACCGCGGCGCACAGGTCTCGCCCACCGATCTGGCGCTGGGCTGGGGTCCAATGGCCGACCCGGGCATATCCCGGCAGATCGAGATCCGCCAGAGCAACCGCTGGTACTACTGGCGGGCCGACGAGTTGCCAATTCCGCGACGGGAAATCGAGAGACACAGCACCAACATGCACATGATCCCGGCCAGCGCTGCAGTAGCCGCCATGCTGGACAGCTTGCAGAAAGGCGCGCGCATCCGCCTATCCGGCCAACTGGTGCGCGTCGACGGCGATGACGGCTTCCGCTGGGTCAGCTCCCTGAGCCGGGAAGACACCGGCAATGGCGCCTGCGAACTGGTCTGGGTCGAGCAATTGGCCGTGCTACCGTGATTGCGCCTGGACCGGCCCGCTAACCCGCAAGGGCGCATCGCAGGTATCTCGGCTCAGGGCGTGACCTGATACCCGCGCTGCTGCATGCAACTGGTATAGGCAGAAGAAGAGGCCGCACTGCTCTGCCGAGTACTGCGGCGCTCCTGACGCTGTCGGGAGCCGCCGACTACCGCCCCTGCCGCTGCCGTCTCCTTGGCCTGATTCTGCCGATACTCCTGCTGGACGTCCTCGTCGACGCGATCATACACCTCCTCGTGCTGACGACCACGAACCTCAGCAGCAGCCGCACCTGCCGCCGCGCCGGCAACGGCGCCACGGGCACGTCCGCCGGCCTGCGGGCTCGTCGTGCTGCTGCTCGTGCTGCCAGCCTGGGCCTGACAGGCGCTGATGTCCTGCTGGATCGTCTCGGGCGATTGCCCCTGGAGTGGTGTCACCGTCTCGGCCATGGCGGACAGGCACACCATCGAGCAGAGCGCGGCGATGCAGGGGGCGAAGAATGTTTTCATGGCGGGCACCACTCCGGTTGTAGCGGGTTTGGCGAGACCAACTCCCAATCGGGAAAGCATAGTCCAGGCGTTTGGAACCCGACTTGCTCAGGCGAATCTTCTCGCCGCTGTGGACGGGAACGACGATTTGCGCCGCTCGCCTTGCCTTCGATCGTGTCCCCGAGGCCGCCGCTCTGCCTGCAGGCACGCAAACAGCACTCCGCGATTGGACATGCCACATAAACCCGCCAGACTTCCAATAGTCAGTAGCGGCCTGTCCTGTGGGTTCGATTAGTCCATTTCGATTCATGCGCGCACGCCAGCGCATTCCCCCCGGAACCGCACAGACCACCAGCAGCGGATGATGCACCTACCATCACGGCGGAGGCCGTTCATGAGAAAAGCTCGGACCCGCAGCGTAACCATCGTCGGCCTGGTGCTGCTCGGCTTGCTAATTGTTGCCGTCGGGGGCTGGGGCGTGCTGGCCATCCTGTTTTCGGGGCCCCACGACGAAACACTGCGCAACGGCCTGGCTGCCGCCTTCGGCCTCGCCTCGCTGGCGACGTTGATAGCCCTGGTCTCGCGCCGCTGGCGCGGGCGCACCCTGGGCAGCTATCTCGTCGTGCTCGTCGTGCTGGGCGTCTGGTGGAGCGGCATCAAGCCCTCCAACCAGCGCGACTGGCTGGCGGACGTCGCCGAGCTGCCGCATGCCAGCATCGAAGGCGACCTGATCACGGTGCACAACATCCGCAACTTCGAGTACCGCAGCGAAACCGACTACACGCCCGCCTGGTACGACAAGCGTTTCGACCTGCGCAAGCTGCAAGGGGTGGATCTGGTCGCCGTGTACTGGATGGGCCCCGCCATCGCGCACATCTTCCTCAGCTTCGACTTCGGCGCCAGCGATCACCTGGCAGTGTCTATCGAGACGCGCAAGGAAAAGGGCGAAGGCTATTCCACCCTCAAGGGCTTCTTCCGCCAGTACGAGCTGTACTACGTGGTGGCCGACGAGCGCGACGTGATCCGCCTGCGCACCAACTATCGACGCGACCCGCCGGAGGACGTCTATGTCTACCGGCTGCAGGGCGACCTCGACAACGGCCGGCGCCTGTTCCTCGAGTACATGAAGCGCATCAATGCGCTGCACGAGCGCCCGGAGTTCTACAACACCCTGACCACCAACTGCACCACCGCCATCTGGATGAATACCCGCGTCAACGCCAACCACCTGCCCTTCGACTGGAAGATCCTGGCCAGTGGCTACCTGCCGGAATTCCTCTACGAGCAAGGGCGCCTGGACACCCGCGGCCTGCAATTCGCCGAGCTGCAGCAGCGGGTCCACGTCAACGCCCGGGCGCAAGCCGCGGATCGCGCAGCGGACTTTTCCAGGCGCATCCGCGAGGAGACTGCCCCGTCGCCGGCCGGCGTAGCGAGCGACGACCTCGATACAAAGCCGTGAACGGCTCCACTCAGGACCAGCGCAAACAGGGAGAAATGGGGATGCAATGTCGTTATCGGATCGTCCTTGCAGCCTTATGGCTGGCGATGGCCAGCATGCCGCCGGCCATGGCCGTGCCGGCCCCGACCGTCGAGCCATCCCGCGCGGAGGGTAGCCCAAAGCGCCCGAAGATCTGCCTGGTCCTCTCCGGCGGCGGGGCGCGGGGCGCCGCGCATGTCGGCGTGATCAAGGTGCTCGAGGAGTACCGCGTACCGATCGACTGCATCGCCGGCACCAGTATGGGCGCGCTGGTCGGCGCCTCCTACGCGACGGGCACTTCCGTCGCGGAAATGGAGACGATCCTCAAGGGTATCTCGACCGAACTGCTGTTCAAGGAGGCCCCCCCGCGCCAGGAGCGCGCCATGCGCCGCAAGGAGGACGATTACGGGATTCTGTTCACTCCCGAGGTCGGCCTGGACAATGGCGAGGTGAAGTTCGGCAAGGGCATCGTGACCGGGGTGCAGCTCGAGACCGTGCTGCGCCGACTCAGCAAGGCCAAGGGCCACTACCAGTTCGACAAGCTGCCGATTCCCTATCGCGCCGTGGCCACCGACCTGGTCACCGGCAAGGCCGTGGTGTTCAGCGAGGGCGAACTGGCCAACGTCATGCGCGCCAGCATGTCGGTACCCGGCGCGGTGGCGCCGGCAGAGTTCGGCGGCATGATCCTGGTCGACGGCATGCTCACCAGCAACCTGCCGGTCCAGACCACCCGCAACGAGATGGGCGCCGACATCATCATCGCGGTCAACGTCGGAACACCGCTGCTGAAACGAGAGCAGTTGACCGGGATCTTCGGCGTATCCGGGCAGATGCTCAGCATCCTGACCGAGCAGAACGTGCAGGCCTCGCTGGCGACGCTGACGCCCTCCGACGTGCTGATCTCCCCGGATCTAGGCGACTTCTCGACCGGGGATTTCGACCATCTGGAGCAGATTGCCCCCATCGGCGAAGCGGCAGCGCGCAAGGTCGGGGATCGACTCGCCCAGCTATCCATCCCGCCCGCTGAATACGCCGCGCTGCGGCAGCGCCAGCTGGTTGCCATCGAGCCCGACCTGCGCCCGGTCGACGAGATCCGCTTCGTGAACCTCAAACGCGTCAACCCGAAGACCGCGCAGGCGGCCATGGCCACCAAGGCTGGCGAGCTGATCGACCAGACGACCCTCGACCGCGACATGCGCCGCCTCTACGGCACCGACGACTTCGAGCACGTGAACTATCGCTTCATCGAGGAGCCAGGCAAACGGATCCTCGCCGTGGATGCCGTGGAGAAAACCTGGGGGCCGAACTACCTGCGCTTCGGCCTGGGCCTGTCCAGCGACTTCAGCGGCGACGCCTTCTTCAACATCCTCGGCAGCTATCGCAAGACCTGGCTCAACGACCGCGGCGCCGAGTGGCGCACCGACGTGCAGCTCGGCCACACCAGCGGCCTGTACACCGAACTCTACCAGCCGTTCAGCGCCGACAGCCGCTTCTTCGTCGCCCCCCACGCCCTCATCGAACGGCGCACGGCAGACCTGTACCGGGACGACGACCGCGTGGCGAGCTACGAGATGACCTCCATGCTCGCCGGCGTGGACGTGGGCAGCCACTTCAACCGCTATGGCGAACTGCGCATTGGCATGGAAGGCGGCCAGCTCAAGCCGCGACTGGACACTGGCCCGGAAATTCTATCGCCGGGCGAGTCGCGCATCGCGCAGGGGGCATTCCGGGCCGTCCTGAAGCTCGACCAGCTCGACAGCGTGCACTTCCCTCGCTCGGGCTGGCGCGCCGGGCTGAACGTATTCGACTCGACCGACACGCTCGGCGCGGATGACGACTACACCAAGTGGGACGGCGATGCCAACGCGGCGTACTCGTTCGGTAACCACACCCTGAGCCTGGCGATGAAGGTCGGCGACAACATCGGCAGCAACTCCCTGCCGCGCTATGACCAGTTCCAGTGGGGCGGATTCCTGACCGGCTCCGGCTACTCCACCGGCCAGTTGGCGGGCGAGGAACTCAAGTTCGGCCGGCTGATGTACTACCACCGCATCCTGGAAGGCAGCATCTTCGAGGGCGCCTACAGCGGCTTTTCCCTCGAGGCCAGCCAGATCGGCAAGCCGCTGGTGCCGGGCAACTCGGAGGACTGGCTCAGGTCAGCCAGTATCTTCATCGCCGCAGACAGCCCGCTCGGCCCGGTTTATTTTGGCTACGGGCGAGCGGAAGACGGCAACAGCAGCTTTTATTTCTATCTGGGCAGACCGTTTTAGCTTCTGACGGCAGACACGACATCCAGCTGACGACACTTACAGCGCGGCAACTGTGCGACAGCAATCCAGCAGGTGAACAGCATGGCCACCGGGAAGAAAACCACCAGCAAGACCAAGACCAAAGCCGCCAAGGAAGCCGAGGCCGCCCCGGTATTCCGCTCCCGTGACGAGCGGATAGCCGCCGGACGGCTGCTGCGCGACAAGGTGCCGCGCACCAGCCACGCCGCCTGGACGCCACCGGCCAAGCACCGCGACCCCATCGCCATCCTGGAAAAATCCAACGAGGATCGGGTGCAGGAACTGGTGCCGATCCGCTACGGGCGCATGCTACGCAGTCCGTTCGCCTTCTTGCGCGGCTCGGCGGCGCTCATGGCCTACGATCTCGCTACCACGCCCGACACCGGCATCCGGGTGCAGGCCTGTGGCGACTGCCACCTGATGAATTTCGGCATGTTCGCCACCCCGGAGCGCAACCTGGTTTTCGATCTGAACGACTTCGACGAAACCCTCCCCGCCCCCTGGGAATGGGACATCAAGCGGCTGGCCGCCAGTTTTGTCGTCGCCGGTCGCGATAACCGGCTATCCGATAGCGAGTCACGGGACGGCGCAGTGGCGTGTGTGCGCGCCTATCGGGAAAACCTGCGCGAATACTCGAAGATGAACCCGCTTGAGGTCTGGTACTCGCGCCTGGATATCGAAACCCTGCTCGAGACGGCCCCCGATGAAAAGGCCCGAAAGATACGCCAGCAACTCGCCGACAGAGCCCGCGAGCGGGTGGGCGAAAGCGTGTTCCCCAAGCTGGCCACCCAGGTTGCCGGGCTCCCGCGCATAGTCGATCAGCCGCCGATCCTGTACCACGTGGCCGAACCCGATTTCATGGACAAGATTCGCGAGGGGCTGGAGGCCTATCGTGCAACGCTGTCCGATGAGCGCCGCGTGCTGCTGGACCGCTATCACCTGGTGGATGCCGCCCTGAAAGTGGTCGGTATCGGCAGCGTCGGCACCCGCTGTTTCATCGGGCTGTTTTTCTCTGAAGAAAACCATCCGCTGATCCTCCAGTTCAAGGAATCCTGTCGCTCGGTCCTCGAGCCCTATGCCGGTAAAAGCCACTATGAAAACCAGGGCCAGCGCGTGGTGATGGGGCAACGGCTGATGCAGTCCTCCAGCGATATCTTCCTGGGCTGGGTGCGGGGCCGGCAGGGACGGGACTTTTTCGTGCGCCAATTGCGCGACATGAAGATGGCCGTCCCCATGGAGGGCGTTTCCGCCACAACACTCAAACGCTACGCCGGGATCTGTGGCCTGGTCCTGGCCCGCGCCCACGCCAAGTCCGGGGATGCCGCGACCATCAGTGGCTATCTGGGCAAGTCGGATGCCTTCGACGAGGCACTGGGCGACTTTGCCCTCGCCTATGCCGATCAGACGGAAAAGGACCACGCGGCCCTGGTGGAGGCCGTGAACGCTGGGCGGTTGGAGGCCCTCATCGAGGAGGAGTAGTGCTTCGCCACGACCAACCGCGTCGACCGAGGCCTCAGCGGCCGGCTTCCGGCGCCTTCAAGGCCTCGGCGATCACCGACACATCGAGGATGTTGCGCACATCCACTTCCTCGCTGATGACTTCCTCCTCGAGCAGGAAGGTCACCAGATAGCCGAGGCGGCGATGGAACTCCGCGCCCTTGACCAGCGAATACCGGTAGCGGGGGTCCACCCACAGGGACAGGTCGGGCGGCGGGGAGTTTTCGTAGATCGCCTCGGCCCACTCCTCCTTGATGCTCATCTCCCGGGCCAGAGCCCTGATTCCGACTTCGGGGGCTTTCTGCATGACTTCGCTGGCCATCAGCAGCGCGCGCAGAAAGCGCACCGCCGCTTCCCGGTTGTTGCTGAGCCATTCGCTGCGGGCAGCATAGACCGACACCGAAGCGTAGATGCCCATCGCACCCTCGGTGACGATGAGCCGGCCTTGCGTCTCATGCACCATCCGCTGCATCCAGGGCTCCCACACCATGGCGGCGTCGATCCGGTTGCCGGCCAGCGCGCTCAGCTGCTCGGCGGGCGACATGTCGAGCAGCTCGACCTGGTCGCGGCGGATGCCCAGCTGGCGCAACGCCATCATCAGCCCGAAGTGGGCAGTCGACCCTCGGTAGAAGCCTATGCGCTTGCCGGCCAGATCGGCGACCGTTTCGATGCCGCTGCCGCGGCGCGCGACCAGGCCCTCGCCGTAGGCATTCTCCGGGTTGATCCCGACCACCACCCAGTCGACACCCTGGGTCAGTCCGCTGATGAAGGGCACGCTGCCGATTGAAGCCACATCGATGCTCCGCTCCCGGGCAGCGGCAATCATCGGCGGTCCGGCGACGAACTTGACGAAGCTCGGGCGCAGGCCAGCCTGCTCGAACAGATGCAGGTCCCTGGCCACCAGCAGCAGCCAGTCGGTGTTCGACTGGAAACCGATGGTCATCGGCAGCGGGCTGCGCTGCGCTGACGGGGGGCTGGCGTGGACCGCTCCCAGACCTGGCAGCAGCAACAGGATGAGCAGCACCACTACCGTAGTCTTGTGCCTCATGTGTGCTCTCCTTTCAGGCCGCGTCAGCGCGTGGTCGGAATCGTCAGGATTGGCGCTGCTTCATTGCTTCTGGTCTCCACGAAGGTGAAGAGGAACATGATCGACGAGAAAATCTGCTTGGACGGGATGTCCCGGTTGTCGATGAAGAACCAGTAGCCCTGATACGGCACGGCCACGAAGGCGTCGGCCGGTGGCTCGGCAGAGTTCGCCACCCGGATCAGCGGCGCAATCGCCCCGCCGGGTCCGATATCCCCTTCCGTGGTCGGCCGAACCCGCTTCTCCGCCACGTGCGCCTCGGGTACCGATATGTACGAGGCGATGTCGACGAGAATCTCGTAGATCGACCGGGTCAGCAGGGCGATTTCCCGATCATGGCTGGCGACGGTGCCGTAGGTGACCTGATACTCCCGGGCCTCCGGGTCCAGGCCCAGCAGCTGCGCCACGTTGCGCCGCGCGCTTTCCTCGGCGGCGGCGGTCCGCGGGCGGAAGATCATCTGCAGCTTCGGCTCACCTGCACCGGGTTGAAGGCGCATGCCGATGTCGCCCGACGACTGCAGCCGCTCGAGGTTCGGCAGCAGGGCGTAGAACTCGGGGTTGGCCCGGCGCACGAACAGACGGCCGACCCGGCGGTTGTCGATGCCGTTCACCGACTGGACCGAGGTGCGGAACACCTCCTCCACCGGGTTGCCGGCCTGGATGATGTTGAGGATCACCGAGGGCGGAATCGGCGTCATCAGCGAGCGAGCGAAGCGCTCGCCGCTCATGGGCGTGTAGGTGACGGTCGGGCTGTCGTTGAAGGTGGCCCCAGCTGTCAGGCCCACGGAGCTGGTGATGACCGGGGTGCCGTCAGTCTGATTGACCGCCGCGGCCGCACCGAAGCTGCGCGGGAAGGAGTAGCCGGCGACGATCTGGCCGACGTCGAGGAACACCGGCGCATCCCCGTAGCGGAGCTTCACCAGGTTCAGCAGCATCTGCTGCTTCCACGAATCGCCCACGGCGGACGAGTAGTCCAGGCGGTCACGGCTCACCGTGCCCGGGCCGATGCTCGTGCAGCCGCTGAACAGCGTGCAGATCGCCACCACGCAGAGTGCCGCAACGGAGCATCCTTTCATCCAGCAAGTCCCTCTTCGAGTCCGAATGACCGTCATGCCTTCACCTGCCTGCTCGCCCGCGCGCAGGTGCACCACAGTATAGAAAGCCCGGGGCGACTCATCCCGCCGCCGGCCAGTCCTTAGCGGCTCCCCCGCAGCAACGGATCGAACGGATTGATGAGCTGCAGCTCGCTCAGCAGGCGCGCCACCTCCTGCGTCTTGCCCGCCGCCTGCAGGTAGCTGGCCAGCGCCATGCGCACCTCGCGGTTGGCCGGATCGCGTGCCAGTTGCTGCAGCAGCAGTTGCTGCGCGGCCTGCTGCTGTCCCGCATCGTGCAGAGCCACGGCCAGCACATAGGCATAGCTGGCGTTGTCCGGCGCCAGTTGCTGCGCCTTGCGCAGTGCCTCGAGCGCCGTGTCGCGCTGGCCGGCACGCACCCGCGTGAGGCCCAGGGCATGCAGCAGACTGGCCTCCTGCGGGTAGGCCGCGCTGCTGTCCTGCAGGAACTGCAACGCTTCGTTACGCTGCCCCTGCCCTTCCAGCCACTGCGCCAGCAGCAGGCGGGCGGGATGGAACTGGCCGTTGCGCTGCAAAGCCAGACGCAGACTGGCCTCGACCTGCTCGGGGCGGCCGGTCTGCTGGTAGAGCGTGGCCAGGTTGGTCAGCGCTTCGGCACGGTCCAGCTGGCTGCGCTGCGCCTGTTCGTACTCGGTCAGCGCCGCCGACCAGCGCGGCAGTCCCTGGCGCAGCTCGGTCGGCAGTTGCGCCAGTTGCCAGGTCGCGGCCAGGCGAACCGCGTGGCGACCGTCGCCAAGCAGGGGCGCCAGCGCCTGGGCCTGCTGCTCCGGCGTAGCCAGTACCGACAGGACCTCAATCGCCGCCAGGCGCACCACTGCCTCGGGATGCTGCAGCGCGGTCGCTACCACCTGTCCAGCCGCCGGCCCCGGATAGCGCGGCACCTCGGCCAGCAGCGCCGCCTTGCGCAGAGCCGGCAGGTCGGTGCGCGCCAGCTGCGCGTACAGGGCCTCCGCCGCCCCGGCCTGCCCGGCACGCGCCTGCTTCAGGGCCTTGGCATAGCCACCGTCGCGCGGCGCCGTCTGGCCGAACCAGTCCTGGAACTGCTGGGCTACCTGGCGGGCATCCTTGTCGGCATGGCAACCCAGGCAGGCGTCAGCATGCCCAAGCTCCACAGCCTGGGCGGGGTTGGGCACGCTGAAGCTGTGGTCGTGGCGCAGGTCATTGCCCATGTAGTATCGACCGGGCATGTGGCAACTGGTGCACTGCGCCCCCGCCGATCCCTGCTGATGGCGATGGTGCTCGGGCGAGTCGTACTGCTTGGCCAGCAGACCACCAGCCCGGATCTCGCCGCGAACCGCCTTGCCGGCCGGGTTGTGGCACTGGGTGCAGACCGCGTTGCCGCTCAGGCGCAGGTCGCCGCTGTGCGCATTGTGGCAGTCCGAGCAGCGCACGCCGGCGGCATGCATGCGGCTCTGGGTGAAGGAGCCGTACTCGAACACCTCGTCCTGAATCTTGCCGTCGACCTCGTACAGGCCCGCGTTCAGCGTGGCCGGCAGGTAGTCGTCGAACAGCGGTCGCTCGGCGTGATAGCCGTCGCCCAGCGGCGAGCGCCGGCTGTGGCAGCGGGCGCAGGTTTCCACTTCGCTGCGATTGCCGCCATCGCGCAGATTGACCACCAGGCCATGATTGCGCAGGTCGGTACGCTCCGGCTTGCGCGTCCAGACCAGATGGTTGGAGGCAGGCCCATGACAGCTCTGGCAGCCGACCCCCAGTGCCTGCCAGTGGCTGGCGAACTGGTTCTTGTCGCTGTCGAAGCGGCGCTCGAAGCCAGTGGTGTGGCACTCGATGCACATGAAGTTGGCATTCTGCTGCGCGCCGCTCCAGTGCAGTGGATCGCGATGGTCGACACCCTGATTGGGATACAGGTGGAACCAGGCCTGCTTCTCGACATCCCAGGCGGCGCCGAGCGCCTGCAGGCGGCCGCCCTCCAGCTCGACCAGGTACTGCTGCAGGGGCTCCACTCCGAAGGTGTAGGCCACCTTGAAGTCGGCGGGCTGGCCATCCGCCCCCGGCAGGTTGACCCAGAACTCGTCGCCCTTGCGCACGAAGCCGGTGGTTTCCACGTCGTTCTGCAGCGGCGGCGCGTTGAAGTCGGCCAGCACCGTCTGCGGGTTGGCAGGCTGCATGGCCCGCTGATGATGGGAGCCCTGCCAGCTTTTGAAGGCCTCAGCATGACAGCCCTGGCATTGCTGCTCGTCCACCCAGTGCGCGGCGGCGAGCGGTTCGGGTGCTCGCCCTTGCGTCCACCACCAGACGAAGCCGGCGCTGCCCAGCAGCAGTACTGCGCCGAGCAGCAACCACAGCCAGCGGGCCGGCTTCGATGAGGGACGGTCGGAGGGGAACGAGGACATGCGGACAATCCATTGCAAGAACTGGCAGGTGAAGCCGCGACGGCTGCGCGGCCTCGTCAATGCGGTGAAAAACAAACTCCACCTTGCGGTGGAGTCTGCCTGACGCCGGAGCGTCGAACCAGAGAAGCGTGGAGACCCGCCCTTTTCAGGCAGGGCGGGCTCCTGCGGCTCACTTCAACTGCACGGTGACCTTGTCGATCTTGCCGGTGAAAGCGGAGCGATGCTCGGCACCGATGGCTTCGACCACCGGGGTGCCCAGATCGATGCCGACATCGGCAGTTTCGTCAGCGGAGAAGCCGCTCGGCTGGGTGCGTTCGATGCGGCCTTCGCCCACCTTCTGGTCATTGACGTACAGGGTACCCAGGCCACCCTTGCCAAGCCCTTCGCCGTCATAGGCGAACTCGAAGCGCAGGGTCGCCTTGCCCGCCGGCAGCGGCTTGCTGCCCGCGACCGAGAACTGCTGCAGACCGAGGTAGTTGTAGGTGTAGGCCGGCACGCCATCCTTGACGTACAGCGACCAGCCACCGAAGCGCCCGCCCTGGGCCAGGATGGTGCCGTTGGCGCCTGCCGCCGGAATCTCCACTTCGGCGGAGACGGTCTTCGAGCGGTTCTTCACGTTGATGAATACGTTTTCCGCCATGCCGGTCATGCCCCCGGCCAGCGTCAGCGAGGTACGACCCGCCATCAGGTCCGGACGGCCGGCCATGGCCGGCAACAGGCGCTCGAAGGTACGGTCATCCAGCGGCAGTGCATGGTGCTCGCTGGCTTCCTTGAGGAACAGCGCCTGCATTTCCTTGAGCTTGTCCGGGTGCTGGGCGGCCAGGTTGTTGGCCAGGCTGAAGTCCTTACGCACGTCATACAGCTCCCAGACGTCGTCTGCCAGGGCTGCGCGCGGCTTGCCTTCCCACGGTGCGCGGTGGATGGTGCGGGCGAACCAGCCGTCGTGATAGATGGCGCGGTTGCCGCTGATCTCGAAATACTGGGTGGTGTGGCGTTCCGCTGCCTTGCCGTCGTTGAAGCTGTAGACCAGGCTGGTGCCTTCCATCGGGATCTGCGGCGTGCCGTTGACCACCTTGGGCTCAGGCAGGCCGGCGGCTTCGAGGATGGTCGGCGCCACGTCGATGACATGGCTGAACTGGGTACGCACCTCGTTCTTCGCCTTGATGCCCTTCGGCCAGTGCACCACCATGCCGTTGCGGGTACCGCCGAAGTCGGAAGCCACCTGCTTCATCCAGCCGAAGGGGGCGTCGAAAGTCAGCGCCCAGCCAGCCGCCATGTGCGGATAGGTTTCCGGGCCGCCCCACTTGTCCATGACCTTGAGCATGTCGGGGACAGTTTCCTTCACGCCATTAAAGTAGGTGTACTCGTTGAACATGCCATTCTCGCCACCCTCGCCGCTGGCGCCATTGTCGCCGGCGATATAGATGACCATGGTGTTGTCAGCCTGGCCGACATCGTCGACCGCCTTGAGCATGCGACCGATCTCGTGGTCGGTGTAGTCGAGGAAGGCGGCGAACACTTCGGCCTGGTGGGCGAACAGGCGCTTCTCGTCAGCCGACAGCTTGTCCCAATCCTTGAGGGCCGCGGGCTTGGCTGCCAGTTGGGTATCCGGAGGCACCACGCCCAGCTTGATCTGGCGGGCCAGCGTCTCTTCGCGCATCTTGTCCCAGCCCTGGTCGAACTTGCCCTTCCACTTGGCGATCCACTCCTTGGGCGCATGGTGCGGCGCATGGGTGGCGCCCGGCGCGAAGTAGACGAAGAACGGCTTGTTCGGCGTCAGCGCCTTCTGGTACTTGATCCACGACGCGGCCTGGTTGGTCATGTCGGTCATGAAGTGGTAGTTGGGATCTTCCGGCACCCGCACCGGGGTCACCCCGTCGTAGAGGTAGGGTGCCCACTGGTTGGTTTCGCCACCGAGGAAGCCGTAGAACTTGTCGAAGCCCTGCTGGGTCGGCCAGCGATCATAGGGACCGGACAAACCGGTTTCCCAGGCGGCGGTTTCATGCCACTTGCCGAAGGCAGCAGTGCTGTAGCCGTTCAGGCGTAGCATCTCGGCCACCGGCGCGGTGGCGTTGGGGATCTGCCCGGTATAGCCAGGGAAGGCAGTGGCCATATCGGTGATGAAGCCCATGTTCACCGTATGGTGGTTGCGCCCGGACTTGAGGGCAGCACGGGTCGGCGAGCAGAGCGCGGTGGTATGGAAGTTGTTGTAGCGCAGGCCGTTCTCGGCCAGCTGATCGAGGGTCGGCGTGGCGATCGGACCGCCGAAGGTGCTGGTCGCGCCGAAACCGAGGTCGTCGATCAGCACGACGATGACGTTGGGGGCACCTGCCGGCGCCTCGATCTTGAACGGCGCAGGCGCCTTGGCGTTGCGGGCATCCAGCTCCGTGTAGAGCGGCCTTCCCGGTTCGGCAATCGGCAAGCTGCTGCGATCCAGATCGCCGGCTCCTTCTTGGGCCTGCGCCAAGGGCATAAAAAAGGCGGGTAACATTCCCGCGCACACTGCAATTCGACGCAGCTTCATCCTGACCACTCCTTTGATATGTCGCAGCTTTGCGGGGGAGAGTATAGGCAACTATGCAACGGTCAACTTTGCTTGGCATTTTACGCCACGACTTGAAAAAACCATCGCTTCTCTTCGCCTAACCTTCCAGCATTAATCTATTTAAGGCTAGACTTTAATTTCAAACGCCCCACCAACTCTAAGGAAGGTCTGAAATAGCCCTCCCCATTCGCGACAGACCTGCTCGGCAGGCCAAAATCGGGCTACTTCATCCCCCTGGACTCAGTTTCCTGCCCCCGAAGAGCATTTGCCGGGGGCTTCCCCTGCATT
>NZ_JAHRGL010000010.1 GCF_019097855.1 Geopseudomonas aromaticivorans | reverse complement strand
AAAGATAGACTTTTTCGACTTTGGCGTCGGGTCGCATCATGGCGAGGCTGGCTCCAGAAAGAGATCGGGAGCACAGCATCAGGCATCAGCTTTTCGCTTTGAATGTGGGGTTTGTGGAGCACTTACGGAAAATCGCTGCGCGAGTTTTCCACCCTACAAAATGCACAAGGGCCACCCCATGGGGTGGCCCTTGTCGTTGCGGACGGCAACAGACGGCTCAGTGCTCCTTCACCATCTCCTCCATGGCCTGCAGGATGGCGCGCCTGCGGCGCTCCTCGGCGCGCTGGCTGAAGAACCAGGCGAGGAAGGTGAACAGCGATACCGCCAGCAGGATCAGGCTGGCCACCGCGTTGATTTCCGGCTTGACCCCCAGCCGCACGGCCGAGAACACCTCCATCGGCAGGGTGGTGGCGCCGGGGCCGGAGACGAAGCTGGCCAGCACCAGGTCGTCCAGCGACAGGGCGAAGGACATCATGCCGCCGGCCGCCAGCGACGGCGCGATCATCGGCACGGTGATCAGGAAGAACACCTTCCACGGCCGCGCGCCGAGGTCCATGGCCGCCTCCTCGATGGACAGGTCCAGCTCGCGCAGGCGCGCCGAGACCACCACCGCCACGTAGGACGAGCAGAAGGTGGTGTGGGCGATCCAGATGGTCAGCAGGCCGCGCTCGGCCGGCCAGCCGATCAGCTGGCCCATGGCCACGAACAGCAGCAGCAGCGACAGGCCGGTGATCACGTCCGGCATCACCAGCGGCGCGGTGACCAGGCCGCCGAACAGCGTGCGCCCGCGAAAGCGCGGGATGCGGGTGAGCACGAAGGCCGCCAGGGTGCCCAGCGCCGTCGCGGCGATGGCGGTGTACAGGGCGATCTCCAGCGAGCGGCCCACCGCGCCCATCAACTGGCTGTTGTCGAGCAGGCCGGCATACCACTTCAGCGACCAGCCGCCCCACACGGTCACCAGCCGCGAACCGTTGAACGAGTAGATCACCAGGATCAGCATCGGCACGTAGATGAACAGCAGGCCGGCGATCAGCATGCAGCCGGAGAAACTGAAGCGCTTGTTCATACGCGGCCCTCCAGTTCCTTGGCCTGGTTCCTGTTGAACAGGATGATGGGCACCATCAGGATCGCCAGCATCACCACCGCCAGCGCCGAGGCCACCGGCCAGTCGCGGTTGTTGAAGAACTCCTGCCACAGCACCTTGCCGATCATCAGCGTCTCCGGGCCGCCGAGCAGCTCGGGGATGACGAACTCGCCGACCACCGGAATGAACACCAGCATGCAGCCGGCGATGACGCCGTTCTTCGACAGCGGCACGGTGATCTTCCAGAAGCTGGTCAGGTGGCGCGCGCCCAGGTCGGCGGCGGCTTCCAGCAGGCTGGGGTCATGCTTGACCAGGTTGGCGTACAGCGGCAGGACCATGAACGGCAGGTAGGCGTAGACCACGCCGATGTACACCGCGAGGTCGGTGTTGAGGATCTGCAGCGGGCTGTCGATCAGGCCGAGGCCGAGCAGCAGGTTGTTGAGCAGGCCGTTGTTGCCGAGGATGCCCATCCAGGCGTAGACGCGGATCAGGATCGCGGTCCAGGTCGGCATCATGATCAGCAGCAGCAGCACCGTCTGCATGGCCTTGCTGGCGCGGGCGATGGCATAGGCCATCGGATAGCCGATCAGCAGGCACAGCAGGGTGCCGACCAGGGCGATCTTCAGCGAGCCGAGGTAGGCCGCCAGGTACAGCTCGTCCTCGGCGAGGAATAGGTAGTTGCCCAGGTTGAGCACCACCTGCAGCTGCTGGTCGATGTACTGGAGCAGGGCGGTGTAGGGCGGAATCGCCACATCGACTTCGGCGAAGCTGATCTTCAGCACGATGGCGAACGGCAGCAGGAAGAACAGCAGCAGCCAGAAGAACGGCACGCCGATGACCAGATGGCGGCCGCGCGGGAGCAGTTGCCGGAGACTGTTCATGCGTGCAGCACCATGCCGCTGTCATCGAACCAGTGCACGTACACCGCATCGTCCCAGGTCGGCCGTTTGACGTGGCGTTCCGAGTTGGCCATGAACGCCTGTACCACCAGCCCCGAGGGCAGCTCGACGTAGTACAGCGAGTGGCCGCCGAGGTAGGCGATGTCCTGCACCTTGCCGCGCAACCAGTTGTAGTCGGCATGCTCCAGCTCGGGCGGCGCCATGCTCAGCAGCAGCTTTTCCGGACGCAGGGCGTAGGTCACGTGCTTTTCCTCGGCGCGGGTGGAGATGCCGTGGCCGATGTAGATCGGGCGCTCCAGCTGCGCACAGGCGATCTTCGCGTGGTCGGCGTCGTCCTCGACCAGCTCGCCGTCGAACAGGTTGACGTTGCCGATGAACTCGCAGACCAGGCGGCTGGCCGGCGTTTCGTAGATGTCCACCGGGCTGCCGACCTGGGCGATCCAGCCCTGGTGCATGATGGCGATGCGCTCGGCCATGGTCATCGCCTCTTCCTGGTCGTGGGTGACCATCACGCAGGTCACGCCGACCCGCTCGATGATCTCCACCAGCTCCAGTTGCATCTGCGAGCGCAGCTTCTTGTCCAGCGCGCCCATCGGCTCGTCGAGCAGCAGCAGCTTGGGCCGTTTCGCCAGCGAGCGGGCCAGGGCCACGCGCTGGCGCTGGCCGCCGGACAGCTGGTGCGGCTTGCGCTGGGCGTACTGGCTCATCTGCACCAGCTTGAGCATCTCCGCCACGCGCGCGGCGATCTCGGCCTTGGGCAGGCCGTCCTGCTTGAGGCCGAAGGCAATGTTCTGTTCCACCGTCATGTGCGGAAACAGCGCGTAGGACTGGAACATCATGTTGATCGGCCGCTCGTAGGGCGGCAGGTCGGTGATGTCCTGGCCGTCCAGGTAGATGCGCCCCGCGGTGGGCCGCTCGAAGCCGGCGAGCAGGCGCAGCAGGGTCGACTTGCCGCAGCCGGAGCCGCCGAGCAGGGCGAAGATCTCGCCCTTGTGGATGGTCAGCGACACGTCATCCACCGCGACCATCTCGTCGAACTTCTTGGTCACCCGGTCGATCTTGACCAGGACCTCGCGGGCCGGTTGGGTGCCGGACTGGGCTTTCTTTTGGGCAGCGGAGGCTATCGCCATCTGGTACTCCCGGGGGCAGGGCAACCCGGCCATGAGACCGGGGCAGTTTGATCGGTGCGTTGCGCGTGCCGCGGCGGCCTGACGCTGCGGGCGGCAATGATTTGCGAGGCGCGCACATTAGCCGGCAACTGCATAGAAACAAAGAGGCCGACGCACACACCCTGCAGCGGAGCGTCGGCCCGGCCTCGTCGAACCGCGGTCCGGTCGCTGCGGCGAGCGGCCGGACTCCGCTCGCGGCGCTTACTTGCCCGACTTGATCTTGGTCCAGCTGCGGGTGATGGTGCGCTGCACCTTGGCCGGCAGGTCGGTGGTGGTGTAGAGCTTCTTCATCACCTCGTCGCTCGGGTAGACGCCGGGGTCGGTCCGGATCGCCTCGTCGACCAGCGGGGTGGCGGCGGCGTTGGCGTTGGGGAACTGCACGAAGTTGGTGATTTCGGCCATGACTTCCGGCTGCATCAGGAAGTTCATGAAGGCATGCGCCCCGGCCGGGTTGCCGGCGTCGGCCGGGATGGCCAGCATGTCGAAGAAGGTGCCGGCACCTTCCTTGGGAATGTTGTAGGACACCTTGATGCCGCCCTTGGCTTCCTCGGCGCGCGCCTTGGCCTGGTTGATGTCGCCGGAGTAGCCGACGGCCACGCAGATGTTGCCGTTGGCCAGGTCGGAGATGTACTTCGACGAGTGGAAGTAGGCCACCGACGGGCGAATCTTCAGGAACAGTTCTTCGGCGGCCTTCAGCTCCTTGGGATCCTGGCTGTCGCTCTTGTAGCCGAGGTAGTGCAGGGCGATCGGCAGCATTTCGGTCGGCGAGTCGAGGAAGCTGACGCCGCAGCCCTTGAGTTTCTCGATGTTTTCCGGCTTGAACAGCAGGTCCCAGGAGTTCACCGGCGCGTCGGCGCCGAGCGCGGCCTTGACCTTCTCCGGGTTGAAGCCGATGCCGATCGAGCCCCACATGTAAGGCGCTGCGTACTGGTTGCCTGGATCGCTGACTTCCAGGGTCTTCAGCAGGTCCTTGTTGAGGTTCTGCCAGTTCGACAGCTGGGCCTTGTCCAGCTTCTGGTAGACGCCGGCCTTGATCTGCTTGGCGAGGAAGTTGTTCGACGGCACCACGATGTCGTAGCCCGACTTGCCGGCCAGCAGCTTGGCTTCCAGGGTCTCGTTGCTGTCGTAGACGTCGTAGACCACCTTGATGCCGGTCTGCTTCTCGAACTTCTCCACCGTTTGCGGGGCGATGTAGTCGGACCAGTTGTAGACGTGCAGCACCTTGTCGTCGGCCTGGGCCGCGCCGGCCACGGTGGCGGCCAGCGTGGCGGCGAGGAGGGTCTTGGCGAATGCTTTCATGGGTTGCGTTTCCTGTTTGTTCGAGTTCTTCCGGGGTGCACCGTCAGCATCCGCACCCTCCGGTGTCTGGCCAGCGCACGGTGGCAAAGTCTGGCAAGGACTGGCGCGCCGCTCAACCGTTCGGGCGCTCAGACGAGCACTTCGGCGGCGGTGGCGTCCAGGCACTTGCGCACCAGCAGGAGCATGTCGTCGATCTGCGCCGGAGTGATCACCAGCGGAGGCGAGACGATCATGGTGTCGCCGACCGCGCGCATGATCAGGCCGTTGCCGAAGCAGTGCTCGCGGCAGCGCATGCCGACGCCCTGGCCCTCGAAGCGGGCACGGGTCTGCTTGTCCTTGACCAGTTCCAGCGCGCCGAGCATGCCCAGGCCGCGGGCCTCGCCCACCAGCGGGTGGTCGGCCAGCTCCTGCCAGCGTCGTTGCAAATAGGGTGCCGTTTCCTGTTTGACCCGTTCGACGATCTTTTCCTCGCGCAGGATACGGATGTTCTCCAGCGCCACAGCGGCGGCCACCGGGTGCCCGGAGTAGGTATAGCCGTGGTAGAACTCGCCGCCCTCGGCCAGGGTCTGCGCCACCTCGTCGCGCACGATCACCCCGCCCATCGGGATATAGCCGCTGGTCAGGCCCTTGGCGATCGGCATCAGGTCGGGCTCCAGGCCGTAGTACTGGCTGCCGAACCACTCGCCGGTGCGGCCGAAGCCGCAGATCACCTCGTCGACCACGAACAGGATGGCGTACTTGGCGAGGATTTGGCGCACCCGCGGCCAGTAGCTCTCCGGCGGGATGATCACCCCGCCGGCGCCCTGGATCGGCTCGGCGATGAAGGCGGCGACATTCTCCTCGCCGACCTCAAGGATCTTCTTCTCCAGCTCGTTGGCGGCCCATTCGCCGAACGCCTGCGGGTCCAGGGCGCCGCCCTCGCCGAACCAATAGGGCTGGGCGATGTGTTCGATGCCGGGGATCGGCAGGTCGCCCTGCTCGTGCATCGCCTGCATGCCGCCGAGGCTGGCGCCGGCCACGGTGGAGCCGTGGTAACCGTTGATCCGGCCGATGATCACCTTCTTCGACGGTTGCCCCTTGATCGCCCAGTAGTGGCGCACCAGGCGCAGCACGGTGTCGTTGGCCTCCGAGCCCGAGCCGGTGAAGAACACGTGGCTCATGCCTTCCGGGGCGATCTCGGCGATCGCATTGGCCAGCTCGATGGCCGGCGGGTGGGCGGTCTGGAAGAACAGGTTGTAGTAGGGCAGCTCGAGCATCTGCCGGTGCGCGGCATCGGCCAGCTCGCGACGGCCGTAGCCGACGTTGACGCACCACAGCCCGGCCATGGCGTCGAGGATCTTGTGCCCCTCGCTGTCCCACAGGTAGACGCCGTCGGCACGGGTGACGATGCGCGCGCCCTTGGCGCCGAGTTGCTTGTAGTCGCTGAACGGCGCCAGCAGGTGCTCGCGGCTGAGCGCCTGCCACTCGGCGGTGGTGCGATGTTGCGTCATGACGGAGTGCCTCCTGCCCAGGGGTGAGGGCTCATACCGAAAGCAGCAGGAACTCGCGCTCCCAGGAGCTGATCACCCGTTTGAAGTTCTCGTTCTCGACCCGCTTGACCGCCACGTAGCCGCGGCAGAAGCGCCGGCCCAGGTAGCGCTCGAGGGTCTTCGACTGCTCCATGGCCTCCAGCGCCGCCTCAAGGTTGAGCGGCAGGCGCAGGTTGCGCCGCTGGTAGGCGCGGCCCTTGACCGGCGGCGACGGGTGCAGGCCCTCGAGCATGCCGACGTAGCCGCACAGCAGGCTGGCGGCGATGGCCAGGTAGGGGTTGGCGTCGGCGCCCGGCAGGCGGTTCTCCACCCGGCGGTTCTGCGGATTGGCGTCCGGCACGCGCAGGCCGGCGGTGCGGTTCTCCTCGCCCCACTCGACGTTGACCGGCGCCGAGGTGTCGGGCAGGAAGCGGCGGAACGAGTTGACGTTGGGGGCGAACAGCGGCAGCGCCTCGGGGATCAGCTTCTGCAGGCCGGCGATGTGGTTGAGGAACAGCTCGCTCATGCTGCCGTCGGCGTTGGAGAACACGTTGCGCCCGCTGAGCCGGTCGACCACGCTCTGGTGCAGGTGCATGGCGCTGCCCGGCTCGCCGGTCATCGGCTTGGCCATGAAGGTGGCGGTGACGCCGTGCTTGAACGCCGCCTCGCGCAGGGTGCGCTTGAACACGAAGATCTGGTCGGCCAGGTGCAGGGCGTCGCCGTGGCGGAAGTTGATCTCCATCTGCGTGGTGCCTTCCTCGTGGATCAGGGTGTCCAGATCCAGGCCCTGCGCCTCGCACCAGGCGTACATGTCCTCGAACAGCGGGTCGAACTCGTTGGCTGCGTCGATGGAGAACGACTGGCGGCCGGTCTCCTGGCGCCCGGAGCGGCCCACCGGCGGCTGCAGCGGATAGTCGGGGTCGTCGCAGCGCTGGGTCAGGTAGAACTCCATCTCCGGCGCCACGATCGGCTGCCAGCCCTGCTCGGCGTACAGCTTGAGCACGTGTTTGAGCACGTTGCGCGGCGCCAGGTCGGTGGGGTTGCCGACCTTGTCGTAGCTGTCGTGGATCACCATGGCGGTCGGCTCGGCGGCCCAGGGCACCAGGAACATGGCGTTGTCGTCCGGGCGGCAGAACATGTCGATGTCGGCCGGGTCGAGCAGCTCGTAGTAGACCTCGTCCTCGACGTAGTCGCCGGTCACGCTCTGCAGCAGCACGCTTTCCGGCAGGCGCATGCCGCGCTCGGCGAGGAACTTGCTGGTCGGCGCGATCTTGCCGCGTGCGATGCCGTTGAGGTCGCTGACCAGGCACTCCACCTCGATGATCCTGCGTTCCTGCAGCCAGCTGCTCAGCCGGTCCTGCTTGCTAGCCATAACAACCTCGCAAGTCGGTAGTCCCTTACAGCATGGCTCAGTGTCGGGCGGCACGCTCGCGACAGGCGTCGCCGAAGGCGCGGAAGATCGCCAGATAGGCCGGGTGCTCGGTCACCTTCCACTCCGGGTGCCACTGCACGCCGAGGGCGAAGGTGCGCGCGTGCTCGACGGAGAACGCCTCGACCAACCCGTCCGGCGCCACGCCCTCGACGCGCAGGCCGGGGGCCAGGCGTTCGACGCCCTGGCCGTGCACCGAGTTGACCTCGAACTGCGGCGCCAGGCCGAGCTGGTCGAGCAGGCCGCCGGGCTGCACCAGCAGCGGGTGGCTGAGGCCGTACTGCACCTCCACGGGGGCCTCGTCGTCCGGGCGGTGGTCCATGAACGGCCCGGCCTCGTGCACGCGCTGGTGCAGGCTGCCGCCGAAGGCCACGTTCATTTCCTGGAAGCCGCGGCAGATGCCGAGCAGCGGTACGCCGGCATCCACCGCGGCGCGGATCAGCGGCAGGGTCAGCTGGTCGCGCGCCGGGTCGTGGTGGGTGCCCGGCGCGCTGGCCGGGCCCTGGTAGTGCTGCGGCTCGACGTTGGACGGCGAGCCGGTGAGCAGCAGGCCATCGAGGTGTTCGAGCAGGGCGGGCAGGTCGATCAGCTCGGCTATGGCCGGGATCGCCACCGGCAGGCCGCCGGCGCTGACGGCCACGGCGCGCAGATACTTGTCGCCGACGATGTGGAAGGGATGCAGGCCGATCTGCTTGCTGCAGGCGGTGACGCCGATCAGGGGCTGGCGGGACATGGGGCACCCGGGGACGTGGTAATGATGGGGTCTGGCCCGAGATTAGCCTTGTTCAATTTATTCGACAACTGTGGCGCATTTGCCTGCACAGGCGCGACGAACGACCGCGATTGGCCCGCCATTTGCCGACCCTGCGCTGCCCTGAAATGGCCCGAGGTGCCCAAACAATGTGCAACATCTGGGCCTATTGACAACCCGCAGCCTTTGGGATTGACTCAAAACCGTGCCTCTATGTGATTGAAATTTTTAACAAGAAAGGTGTCCCATCATGTTGCCCGCGCCGAGTGCCGTTCTGCTCAACGAGGCGAACGAGTTCCTTGCGGAACACCCCGAGGTCCAGTTCGTGGACCTGCTGATTGCCGATATGAACGGCGTGGTGCGCGGCAAGCGCATCGACCGCAGCATGCTGACCAAGGTCTATGAAAAGGGCATCAACCTGCCGGCTTCGCTGTTCGCCCTGGATATCAAGGGCTCGACCGTGGAAAGCTCGGGCCTGGGCCTCGACATCGGCGATGCCGATCGGGTGTGCTTCCCGATTCCCGGCACCCTGTGCATGGAGCCCTGGCAGCGCCGGCCCACCGCGCAGCTGCTGATGACCATGCACGAGATGGCCGGCAAGCCGTTCTTCGCCGACCCGCGCGAAGTGCTGCGCCAGGTGGTGCAGCGCTTCACCGACATGGGCCTGACCGTGTGCGCCGCCTTTGAGTTGGAGTTCTACCTGATCGACCAGGAGAACGTGAACGGCCGTCCGCAACCGCCGCGCTCGCCGATCTCCGGCAAGCGTCCGCAGGCGGTGCAGGTCTACTCCATCGACGACCTCGACGAATACGCCGACTGCCTGCGCGACATCCTCGACGGCGCCCACATCCAGGGCATCCCGGCCGACGCCATCGTCAAGGAAAGTGCCCCGGCGCAGTTCGAGGTCAACCTCAATCACGTCGCCGACCCGATGGCGGCCTGCGACTACGCGGTGCTGCTCAAGCGGCTGATCAAGAACACCGCCTACGACCACGAGATGGACACCACCTTCATGGCCAAGCCCTACCCGGGCCAGGCCGGCAACGGTCTGCACGTGCACATCTCGCTGCTCGACCAGGAAGGACGCAACATATTCGCGGCCGAGGACGCCATGCAGAACGAGTCCCTGCGCCACGCCATCGGCGGGGTGCTGCAGACGCTGCCGGCGTCGATGGCGTTCCTCTGCCCCAACGTCAACTCGTACCGCCGCTTCGGCTCGCAGTTCTACGTGCCCAACGCGCCGTCCTGGGGCCTGGACAACCGCACCGTGGCCCTGCGCGTGCCCACCGGCAACCCCGATGCGCTGCGCATCGAGCAGCGGGTGGCCGGTGCCGACGCCAACCCCTACCTGCTGATGGCCTCGCTGCTGGCCGGCGTGCACCACGGCCTGACCCACCTGATCGAGCCGGGCGAGCCGATCGAGGGCAATTCCTACGAGCAGCTCGAGCAGAGCCTGCCCAACAACCTGCGCGACGCCCTGCGCGCGCTGGACGACAGCGAGATCCTCGCCCGCTACATCCACCCCGACTACATCGACATCTTCGTCGCCTGCAAGGAGCACGAGCTGGAGGAGTTCGAGCACTCGATCTCCGACCTCGAGTACAACTGGTACCTGCACACCGTCTGATCGACCGCACTGGTAGCCGGTAGGGTGGAAAACTCGCGCAGCGATTTTCCACCCCAGGCTCGTTACCCGCTGGTGGAAAAGACCAGCGGTCGCTTTCCACCCTACGGCTGACGGGGAATGACCAGCGGACTGTGGCGCGCCCGTTTCGGCCGGCCATTTGACCCCGGCGCCATCCTCTGCCAGCTTGAAGGCAGCCGTTTCCCCGTTGCCCGAGGTCGTCATGTCCCGCATCGTCACCGTTGCCGCTACCCAGATGGCCTGCTCCTGGGAGCGCGCCGCCAACATCGCCAATGCCGAGAAACTAGTGCGCCAGGCGGCGGCCCGCGGGGCGCAGATCATCCTGCTGCAGGAGCTGTTCGAGACCCCGTACTTCTGCCAGAAGCCCAATCCGGACTACCTGCAGCTGGCCACGCCAGTGGAAACCAACGAGGCCATCGCCCATTTCCGCAAGGTCGCCCGCGAGCTGAAGGTGGTGCTGCCGATCAGCTTCTTCGAGCGCGCCGGCCGCGCGCGCTTCAACAGCGTGGCGATCATCGACGCCGACGGCAGCCTGCTCGGCGTCTACCGCAAGAGCCACATCCCCGACGGCCCGGGCTATCACGAGAAGTACTACTTCAACCCCGGCGACACCGGCTTCAAGGTGTGGAACACCTGCTACGCGAGGATCGGCGTGGGCATCTGCTGGGACCAGTGGTTCCCCGAATGCGCGCGGGCCATGGCCCTGCAGGGCGCCGAGCTGCTGTTCTACCCGACCGCCATCGGCAGCGAGCCGCATGACCCCAACATCAGTTCCCGCGACCACTGGCAGCGCGTGCAGCAGGGCCACGCCGGGGCCAACCTGATGCCGCTGATCGCCAGCAACCGCATCGGCCGCGAGGACCAGGACGACTATCACATCACCTTCTACGGCTCCTCGTTCATCGCCGACCCGTTCGGCGCCAAGCTCGCCGAGCTGGGCGAGCACGAGGAGGGCATCCTCCTGCACAGCTTCGACCTCGACCACCTCGAGCACGTGCGCAGCGCCTGGGGCGTGTTCCGCGACCGCCGGCCGAACCTGTACGGCGCGCTGAGGACCCTCGACGGCGTGCTGGAGTCGTAAGGGCGGATTCATTCGCCAGCGTGGCCCCGGTCAGGCGAATGAATTCGCGCCTGCCGCGTCGTCGTTCGCCTGCCCCCCAACCTTTTGGTGACAGCATGACCACCCTCAACACCACCCCGCGCGCCGACCGGTTCCGCATGCCGGCGGAATGGGAGGCGCACGCGCAGACCTGGCTGCTCTGGCCGGAGCGGCCGGACAACTGGCGCCTCGGCGCCAAGCCGGCGCAGGCCGCCTTCGCCGCGGTGGCCAAGGCCATCGCCCGCTTCGAGCCGGTGACCGTCGGTGTCAGCGCCAGCCAGTACGAGAACGCTCGCGCCCGTCTGGCCCACGGCGACATCCGTGTGCTGGAGCTGAGCAGCGACGATGCCTGGGTGCGCGACAGCGGGCCGACCTTCGTGGTCGACGACGCCGGTGAGGTGCGTGGCGTGGACTGGACCTTCAACGCCTGGGGCGGCTTGGATGGCGGGTTGTACGCGCCGTGGCAGCGCGACGACCAGGTGGCGGGCAAGATCCTCGAGATCGAGCGCTGCGCGCGCTACCGCACCGACGGCTTCGTGCTGGAAGGCGGCGCCATCCATGTCGATGGCGAGGGTACCCTGCTGACCACCGAAGAGTGCCTGCTCAATCCCAACCGCAATCCGCAGCTGAGTCGCGGCGAGATCGAGGCGGTGCTGCATGCCCACCTGGCGGTCGAGAAAGTGATCTGGCTGCCGCATGGCCTGTACAACGACGAGACCGACGGCCACGTCGACAACTTCTGCTGCTTCGTGCGTCCCGGCGAGGTGCTGCTGGCCTGGAGCGACGACGAGCGCGATCCCAACTGGTCGCGCTGCCGCGCGGCGCTGGCGGTGCTCGAGCAGACGCGCGATGCCCGGGGGCGGGCGCTGCGTGTACACAAGATGCCGATCCCCGGCCCGCTGTACGCGACCGCCGAGGAGTGTGCCGGGGTGGACTGGGTCGCCGGCAGCCAGCCGCGCGATCCGTCGATCCGCCTGGCCGGCTCCTACGTCAACTTCCTGATCGTCAACGGCGGCATCATCGCGCCGAGCTTCGCCGATCCGCACGATGCCGGCGCCGAGGCCATCCTGCAGCGGCTGTTTCCCGAGCGCGAGGTGGTGATGGTGCCGGGGCGCGAGATTCTCCTCGGCGGCGGCAACATCCACTGCATCACCCAGCAGCAGCCGGCGCCGCGGCGCGGCTGAGTCCGGGGCGGATATCCGCCCGCGGCCTGGCGGCCGGCCGCCGTGCAGCGGCGGATTTTTTGACTACAGTTGGATGACGCTGGTGTGTCAGCTGCGTGGCGGCAGCGGGCGGGTGCGGCCGCTGCCGTCGATGGCGACGAAGACGAACACCGCCTCGGTGACCTTGCGCCATTCGCTGGACAGCGGGTCGTCGCTCCACACCTCGATCAGCAGACGCACCGAGCTGCGGCCGCAGGCCACGGCCTGGGTATAGAAGGACAGCTGGGCGCCGACGGCCACCGGCACCAGGAAGGCCATGCGGTCGATGGCCACTGTGGCGACTCGACCGCCAGCGATGCGGCTGGCCATGGCGGTACCGGCGAGGTCCATCTGGGCGACCAGCCAGCCGCCGTAGATGTCGCCGAAGCCGTTGGTTTCGCGCGGCAGCGCAGTGATCTGCAGGGCGAGGTCGCCTTGCGGAATGGGGTCGTCCTGTTCGAAGTCGTTCATTTGGGCGAGGTGCTCGGGCGCGGATTATTGTTGTTGCGGTGCAGCAATTATGCCAGTGCAGAGTATACCGGCAGTGGCGGATGTAAACGACCGCCGGACGGTTGCCGGTGGCGAAATGCCTGGTCATGCAATTGTCATAATCGATTCATAGAGTATTCATGCGGCCTGCCGATACTGGCCCCCGATCAGAACTATTCCAATCCGTTAGGAGCAAGGCATGAAATTGAAGCGTTTGATGGCCGCCATGACCTTCGTCGCTGCTGGCGTCGCTACCGCCAGCGCGGTCGCTGCCATTGATCCGGCTCTGCCGGCCTACCAGAAGGCCAGCGGCGTATCCGGCAACCTGTCCAGCGTCGGTTCCGACTCCCTGGCCAACCTGATGACGCTGTGGGCCGAGGACTACAAGAAGCTCTACCCGAACGTCAACATCCAGATCCAGGCTGCCGGTTCCTCCACCGCGCCGCCCGCGCTGACCGAGGGCACTGCCAACCTCGGCCCGATGAGCCGCGAGATGAAGGATAACGAGCTGCAGGCCTTCGAAGAGAAGCACGGCTACAAGCCGACCGCCGTACCGGTGGCCATCGATGCCCTGGCCGTGTTCGTGCACAAGGACAACCCGATCAAGAGCCTGGACATCGCCCAGGTCGACGCGATCTTCTCCAGCACCCGCCTGTGCGGTGGCGCCAAGGACCTCAAGACCTGGGGCGACCTGGGCCTGACCGGCGAGTGGGCGGCCAAGCCGATCCAGCTGTTCGGCCGCAACTCGGTGTCCGGCACCTACGGCTACTTCAAGGAATCCGCGTTGTGCAAGGGTGACTTTAAGGCCAACGTCAACGAGCAGCCGGGCTCCGCCTCGGTGGTGCAGTCGATCTCCAGCACCCTGAACGGCATCGGCTACTCGGGCATCGGCTACAAGACCTCCAGCGTGCGCGCCGTACCGCTGTCGAAGAAGGGCGGCGAAGCCTTCGAAGCCAACGAAGCCAACGCCCTGGCTGGCAAGTTCCCGCTGGCGCGCTACTTCTACGTGTACGTGAACAAGGCACCGAACAAGCCGCTGAGCCCGTTGGATGCCGAGTTCATCAAGCTGGTGCTGTCCAAGCAGGGTCAGGAAGTGGTGGTCAAGGACGGCTACATCCCGCTGCCGAGCAAGATCGCCGCGAAGGCTCTGAAGGATCTTGGCCTGTAAGTCGACGACTGACAGTGGCAAGGATGCCGCGGGCATAAGCCCGAGCTAGAGCAACGCCCGCCCCTCCCGAGAGTGGCGGGCGTTGCTGCGTCACCACTCTGTAATCTTTGTGTCATAAACCCTCGCTAGGGTGTGCGCATGAATGACTTGGCCGATGAAACCATGACTTCCTCCACAAAATCGCAACGACTGGATTTCAATACGCCGGCGCTACAGCGCAAGCGTCGCATGCGCGCGCTCAAGGACCACCTGGCGCGCTGGTACGTATCCATCGGCGGTCTCGCCGTCCTTGGCGCGATTACCCTGATCTTCTTCTATCTGACCAGTGTCGTGCTGCCGATCTTCGGCGGCGCTTCGCTGGAAGCGCGTGATGCGCAACAGCCGGCCTGGCTGGCGCAGCAGGGCAAGCCGCTGCTGATCGCCATCGAGGAGCAGAACCAGGTGGCCATGCGCCTGGATCAGACGGGCCAGGTGCAGTTCTTCGAACTCAAGACCGGCAAGGCGCTGAATCGCGCCAGCCTGCCGCTGCCGGCCGGCGTTGCCGTGACCTCGGTGGTCGAGGACCAGCCGGGCAGCCGCCGCGTGGCGCTGGGCCTGTCCAACGGCCAGGCACTGGTCCTGCAGCACAATTACCGGGTCACCTATCCGGACAACGTCAAGACCATCGTCGGCGGGATCGACTATCCGTTCGGCGAGGCGCCCATCGCCCTCGACCCGCAGGGTCGTGCGCTGGATCATGTGGGCCTCAGCCTCAACGACTCGACCCTGATGCTGGCCGCCTCCACCGGCAGCGAGCTGCATGTGCTCAGCCTGAGCCGCGAAGAGAACCTGTTCACCGGTGAAGTCACCCTCGACGAGCAGCGCCTGAGCCTGCCGCAGATCGCCGACCCGATCCGCGCGCTGGTCGTCGACCCGCGCCAGCAGTGGCTGTACGTGTTCAACGGCCGCGCCACCGCCGACGTGTTCGACCTGCGCAGCAACAGCCTGAACGGCCGCTACAACCTGGCCCACGACGGCGAGACCGAGATCTCCACCGCCACTTCGCTGCTCGGCGGCATCTCGCTGATGGTCGGCGATTCCAAGGGCGGCATCGCCCAGTGGTTCATGGTCCGCGACCAGGAAGGCAAGGCGGCGCTGACCCGCATCCGCGAGTTCCAGCTAGGCGACAGCCCGGTGACCCAGATCCTCGCCGAAGAGCGCCGCAAGGGCTTCCTCGCCCTCGACGCCAAGGGCACCCTGGGTATCTTCCACAGCACCGCGCACCGCACCCTGCTGACCCAGCAGGTCGCCGAAGGCGCCGCCGTTGCCGCGCTGTCGCCACGCGCCACCCGCGTGCTGGTGGAGAGCAACGGCCAGCTGCAGCGCTTCGTGATCGACAATCCGCACCCGGAAGTGTCGTGGAGCGCGCTGTGGGGCAAGGTCTGGTACGAGAGCTATGACGAGCCGAAGTACGTCTGGCAGTCGACCTCGGCCAACACCGACTTCGAGCCCAAGCTGAGCCTGGCGCCGCTGACCTTCGGCACCCTGAAGGCGGCCTTCTACGCCATGCTGCTGGCCGCTCCGCTGGCCATCTGCGCGGCCATCTACACCGCCTACTTCATGGCCCCGGCGATGCGCCGCAAGGTCAAGCCGGTGATCGAGCTGATGGAAGCGCTGCCGACGGTGATCCTCGGCTTCTTCGCCGGCCTGTTCCTCGCCCCCTATGTGGAGGGCCACCTGCCGGGCATCTTCAGCCTGCTGCTGCTGACCCCGGTCGGCATCCTCCTCGCCGCCTGGCTGTGGAGCCGCCTGCCGGAGAGCATCCGCCTGCGCGTGCCGGACGGCTGGGAAGCGGCGCTGCTGATCCCGGTGATCCTCGCCGTCGCGGCCCTGTCGCTGGGCATGAGCGGCCACCTGGAGAACTGGTTCTTCGGCGGCGACATGCGCCTGTGGCTGTCCAACGACCTGGGCATTCCGTTCGACCAGCGCAACGCCCTGGTGGTCGGCCTGGCGATGGGCTTCGCGGTGATCCCGAACATCTTCTCGATCGCCGAAGACGCCGTGTTCAGCGTGCCGAAGAGCCTGACCTTCGGCTCCCTGGCCCTCGGCGCCACGCCGTGGCAGACCCTGACCCGCGTGGTGATCCTCACCGCCAGCCCGGGCATCTTCTCGGCACTGATGATCGGCCTCGGCCGCGCCGTGGGCGAGACCATGATCGTGCTGATGGCCACCGGCAACACGCCGATCATGGACATGAACATCTTCGAAGGTCTGCGCACCCTGGCCGCCAACACGGCGGTGGAAATGCCCGAGTCGGAAGTCGGCAGCAGCCACTACCGCGTGCTGTTCCTCGCTGCACTGGTGCTGCTGGCCTTCACCTTCGTGATGAACACCCTGGCGGAGCTGATTCGCACCCGCCTGCGCAAGAAATACGCCTCGCTCTAAGACTCGGGAAGGTAGACGTCCGTGAACGTGAAACAGAAAAACCTCAAAGCCTGGTTCAAGAGCGGTTCGCCGTGGGTATGGATGACCGGTGGCGCGGTGTCCATCGCGGTGATCATGACCCTCGGTCTGCTGGCGGTCATCGCCGTGCGCGGTCTCGGTCACTTCTGGCCGGCCGACGTACTGGAAGCCAGCTACCGCATCCCCGGCCAGGAGCCGAAGGTGATCGCCGGCGAGATGGTCCAGGCCGAGGAGGTGCCGCGTGCGCGCCTGGCCGCCAGCGGCCTGCCGGTGGACACCGCGGGCGGCGAGTTCATGACCCGCGAGCTGCTCAAGGTCGGTAACCGCGAGCTGTTCGGTGCCGACTTCAACTGGGTGGTCGGCGAGTGGCTGCACGAGCCGCGTACCCCGGAGCAGCTGGTGGTGCTCGAGCGCCGCGAGTGGGGCAACTTCTACGGCTACCTGCAGGGCGTCAAGGAAGACGGCAAGCTGGTCGCCGAAGGCGATGCGGCCTGGGCCGAGCTGCAGGCGCGCATCGCCCGCGTCGACGAGCTGCACGCGCAGATCGCGCGCCTGGAGAAGAAGGACATCGGCCGCATCAACGCCGGTCTGGAGCGCCTGCGCCTGCAGACCCGCAAGCTGGAGCTGAACGGCAAGCTGGATGCCGTCGCCCAGGCTGACCTGGACGCCGAGCGCGCCCAGTGGGACGCCGAGTACAAGGTGCTGGAAGGCGAGCTGATCGGCCTGCAGCAGCAGTTCAACCGCGACAGCGTGCTGCTCAAGACCGCCGACGGCCGCGAGCTGGAACTCAGCCTGGGTAAGGTGGTGCGCGCCTACCAGCCGAACGCCATGGGCACCTTCGACAAGCTGGGCTTCTACTTCGCCAAGCTGTGGGAGTTCGTCAGCGACGAGCCGCGCGAGGCCAACACCGAGGGCGGCATCTTCCCGGCGATCTTCGGCACGGTGATGATGACCCTGATCATGGCGGTGATCGTCACCCCGTTCGGCGTGCTGGCCGCGGTGTACCTGCGCGAATACGCCAAGCAGGGCCTGCTGACCCGCATCATCCGCATCGCGGTGAACAACCTGGCCGGCGTGCCGGCGATCGTCTATGGCGTGTTCGGCCTGGGCTTCTTCGTCTACGTGCTGGGCGGCTCGATCGACCGGCTGTTCTTCGCCGAGGCGCTGCCGGCGCCGACCTTCGGTACGCCGGGCCTGCTGTGGGCCTCGCTGACCCTGGCGATCCTCGCCGTGCCGGTGGTGATCGTCGCCACCGAGGAAGGCCTGGCGCGCATCCCGCGCGCCCTGCGCGAAGGCTCGCTGGCCCTCGGCGCGACCAAGGCCGAGACGCTGTGGAAGGTGGTGCTGCCGATGGCCAGCCCGGCGATGATGACCGGCATGATCCTCGCCGTGGCCCGCGCCGCCGGCGAAGTGGCGCCGCTGATGCTGGTCGGCGTGGTCAAGCTGGCGCCCTCGCTGCCGCTGGACGGCAACTACCCGTACCTGCACCTCGACCAGAAGATCATGCACCTGGGCTTCCACATCTACGACGTCGGCTTCCAGAGCCCCAACGTCGAGGCGGCCCGCCCGCTGGTGTACGCCACCGCGCTGCTGCTGGTGCTGGTGATCGCCCTGCTCAACCTGAGCGCGGTATTCATCCGCAACCACCTGCGCGAGAAGTACAAGGCGCTGGATCACTGACAGTGGCAAGGTGGATGGCCTTGGCCAGCCACCGCCGACAACCGAATGTTCGGTGGCGCACGCGCTGATGCGGGCGCCACCCCTGGAAAACGCAGCATCGAGGTTTCTCCATGCAACACGAATCCCACAGCCACGGCATCGACATCGGCGCCCTCGGCCGCAAGAAGCAGACCCTCGACCTGGCCAACGAGCCGGTGGCGCTCGAGGTCCCGGGCCTCAACCTGTACTACGGCGACAAGCAGGCGCTGTTCGACGTGCAGCTGAACATCCCGCGCAACCGCGTCACCGCCTTCATCGGCCCGTCCGGCTGCGGCAAGTCGACCCTGCTGCGCACCTTCAATCGCATGAACGACCTGGTCGACGGCTGCCGCGTCGATGGCGAGATCCGCCTCGATGGCAAGGACATCTACGCCAAGGGCGTGGAAGTGGCCGAGCTGCGCCGCCGGGTCGGCATGGTGTTCCAGAAACCCAACCCGTTCCCCAAGAGCATCTACGAGAACGTGGTCTACGGCCTGCGCCTGCAGGGAATCAACCAGAAGCGCGTGCTTGACGAGACCGTCGAGTGGGCGCTGAAGAGTGCGGCGCTGTGGGACGAGGTCAAGGACCGCCTGCACGACTCGGCGCTGGGCCTCTCCGGCGGCCAGCAGCAGCGTCTGGTGATCGCCCGTACCGTGGCGGTGCAGCCGGAAGTGCTGCTGCTCGACGAACCCTGCTCGGCGCTCGACCCGATCTCCACCCTCAAGGTCGAGGAGCTGATCAACGAGCTCAAGGGCCAGTACACCATCGTCATCGTCACCCACAACATGCAGCAGGCGGCGCGCGTCTCCGACTACACCGCGTTCATGTACATGGGCAAGCTGATCGAGTTCGGCGACACCGACACGCTGTTCACCAATCCGGCGAAGAAGCAGACGGAAGACTACATCACCGGTCGCTACGGCTAGTCCGAATGCGCAGGGTGCGCCGTGCGCACCAGGGAGCGGTGCGCACGGCGCACCCTACAGTCAGCTTTTGCGGAGCGAATCCATGATCAACAAAGACGGCCTTACCCATCACATCTCCGCCCAGTTCAACGCTGAGCTGGAGGAGATCCGCAGTCACCTGCTGGCCATGGGTGGCCTGGTGGAGAAACAGGTCAACGACGCGGTCTCCGCGCTGGTCACCGCCGACTCCGGCCTGGCCGCGCAGGTGCGCTCGGTCGACGGCCAGATCAACCAGATGGAGCGCGACATCGACGAGGAGTGCGTGCGCATCCTCGCCCGCCGCCAGCCGGCCGCCTCCGACCTGCGCCTGATCATCAGCATCTCCAAGTCGGTGATCGACCTTGAGCGCATCGGCGACGAGGCCACCAAGATCGCCAAGCGCGCCATCGAGCTGTGCGAGTCGGGCGAGGCGCCGAAGGGCTACGTCGAGATCCGCCACATCGGCGAGCAGGTGCGCAAGATGGTGCAGGAGGCGCTGGACGCCTTCGCCCGTTACGACGCCGACCTGGCGCTGTCGGTGGCGCAGTACGACAAGCAGGTCGACCGCGAGTACAAGAGCGCCCTGCGCGAGCTGGTCACCTACATGATGGAGGACCCGCGTTCGATCTCCCGCGTGCTCAGCGTGATCTGGGCGCTGCGTTCGCTGGAACGCATCGGCGACCACGCGCGCAACATCGCCGAGCTGGTGATCTACCTGGTGCGCGGCACCGACGTGCGCCACACCGGCCTGGCCAAGCAGGGCCAGCCGAAGGCGGACGACAGCCAGGCCTGAGTAGCGCCTCGCCATCCCCGGCAGCCGGCGCCGCGCCAGGCCTGATCCAGGTCAGGCCGCCGGTCGGCCGGCGGCGGGGCGGCGCGAGGCCGGTCACAACCCCGCGGCCGGCGACTCGCCCAGGTGATGGCGGACTGCTAGTCTTGCCGGTAATTTCGACCACCGACGCCGTGCCATCATGCTTGCTCGCCTGCTCCTGCTGCCCCTCCTGCTGGGCCTGGCCGCTCCGGCCAGCGCGCTGACCGTCTACAAGCACGTCGATGCCAATGGCGTGGTCACCTACAGCGACAAGGCCCGTCCGGGCGCGCGGGTGTTCCAGTTCAGCGAGCCCGGCAGTCCTCTGCGCCTGCCCGGTGGCCGACCGCAGCTGGCCAACGATCTGGCGCGGCAGGTGCGCCTGGACGTGGTCAAGCATGCCGGCGGCGACACCCTGCGGGTGCGCAACGAACTGTTCGCCCCAGTCGAACTGGAGCTGCGCCTGGAGGATGTGGCCAACGCCAGCGGCGCGCCGAACAAGCCGGTGCGCTGGGTGCTGCCGCCGCGCAGCCAGATCCGCCTGCTGACCCTGGCGCCGCGCGATCCGGCGCAGCCGCTGCGCTACACGCCGAAGCTCAGCCATGCACTCGGCGATCCGCGCCTGCTGCCCAAACCCTATAGCTACCCGCTGCCGTGGAATGGGGGGCCGTTCCGCCAGAGCCAGGGCGCCAACGGCCTGTACAGCCACTTCACCGCCAAGGGTCGCTACGCGGTGGACATCGCCATGCCGGAAGGCACGCCGATCCTCGCCGCGCGCCAGGGCGTGGTGGTGAGCACGCGCAACGACCAGGCCGGGGTCAAGCCCGAGCCGGGCGGCAACCATGTGCGCATCCTCCACGACGACGGCACCATGGGCGTCTACCTGCACCTGCAGCAGGGTTCGGTGCAGGTTGCCTCCGGCCAGCGGGTGCGTGCCGGTATGCCGATCGCCCGTTCCGGCAACACCGGCCGCAGCAGCGGCCCGCACCTGCACTTCGTGGTGCAGCGCAATGTCGGTCTGGCGGTGGAGTCGATCCCCTTCCGCTTCGCCCAGCCGGTCGACAGCCTGCCCAGGTACGCCGTCGGCGGCGAGGATTGAGGCGCCATCGTCCGCGCGGACCTGCAGCGGAGCGCCTGCTCGAGCGGCAACAAAAAGGGCCACCCCGCGGGGTGGCCCTTTTCGTTGCGATCGCCGCCAGGCGCTGGCGCGGGAGGCGCGATCAGTCGAGCTTGAGGACCTTGGCCAGCAGGATCTTCGGTCCCTTCATCTTCTTGACGATGATGCGCAGGCCATGGGTCTCGAGGGTTTCGTCTTCCGCGGGCAGGCGCTTGAGGGTGTCGTAGATCAGCCCGGCCAGGGTGTCGGCCTCGACCTCGTCGAGGTCGACCTCGAGCAGGCGCTCGATCTTGAACAGCGGCGTATCGCCGCGCACCAGCAGCTTGCCCGGCTGGTAGGCGAGCAGGCCGCGCTCGGTCTTGCGGTGCTCGTCCTGGATGTCGCCGACCAGCACTTCGAGCACGTCCTCCATGGTCAGGAAGCCGACCACCTTGCCGTCGGCCTCCTCGACCAGGGCGAAGTGCGCGCCACCCTGGCGGAACTGCTCGAGCAGGCGGCCGAGCGGCATGTGCCGCGACACCCGCTCCAGCGGGCGCAGCAGGGGACGCAGGTCGAAGGCTTCCGCCGGTCGCTCGGCACCGGCCAGGGCCAGCAGCAGGTCCTTGATGTGCAGCACGCCGATGAACTGCTGCTCGGCGTCCAGCACCGGGTAGCGGCTGTACTTGTGGCGGCGGATCTCGTCGAGGGTTTCGCTGAGGCTGGCGTCGGCGTCGAGGCAGACCAGGTCCTCGCGCGAGTTGGCCCAGTCCACCACCTCCAGTTCGCCCAGCTCCATGGCTGAGGCCAGCACGCGCATGCCCTGGTCGCTGGGGTCGCGGGCGCGACTGGAATGCAGGATCAGCTTCAGCTCGTCGCTGCTGTAGTGATGCTCGTGGTGCGGCCCCGGCTCGCCCTGGCCGGCAATGCGCAGGATGGCGTTGGCGCTGGTGTTGAGCACCCAGATCGCCGGGTACATGGCCCAGTAGAACAGGTACAGCGGCACGGCGGTCCACAGCGACAGCAGCTCGGGCTGGCGGATCGCCCAGGACTTGGGCGCCAGTTCGCCGACCACGATGTGCAGGTAGGAAATGACGAAGAAGGCGCTGAAGAAGGAGATGCCGTGTACCAGCGTCGGCGAGTCGATGCCGAGCTGCCCCAGCAGGGGTTCGAGCAGGTGGGCGAAGGCCGGCTCGCCGACCCAGCCGAGGCCGAGGGAGGCGAGGGTGATGCCCAGCTGGCAGGCCGACAGGTAGGCGTCGAGCTGGCCGTGCACGGTGCGCAGGATATGCCCGCGCCAGCCGTGTTCGGCGGCGATGGTCTCGACGCGGGTGGAGCGCAGCTTGACCATGGCGAACTCGGCGGCGACGAAGAAGCCGTTGAGCAGGACGAGGAGCAGGGCGAACAGAATGAGGCCGAAGTCGGCGAAGTAGCTGAACAGGGTGGCGCTGGGGGAGGGGTCCATGGACGGTCTTGTATAGGTAATGAGGGCTATAGGATGGGATCTGACGGCGCACCTTTCAAGTCCGCCGGGCTCCGCGCACCTTGCGCCGTGGCGGGGCAGGCGCCATCCCGGCGCCCGCTGCCCGCGCAGTCCGCGCGGGTGTGGCTCAGCTGCGCACCACCTGCGCCAGCGGGAAGTGGCAGGTGAAGGTGCTGCCCTTGCCCACAGTGCTGTCGATCTTCAGCCGGCCACTGTGGTGGATCAGCACGTGCTTGACGATGGCCAGGCCCAGGCCGGTGCCGCCGGTGTTGATCGAGCGGCTGGCGTCGACCCGGTAGAAGCGTTCGGTCAGGCGCGGGATGTGCTTGGCCTCGATGCCGATGCCGCTGTCCTGCACGGCCAGGTGGCCGCCGCTCTCGTCGGCCCACCAGCGGATACGGATCTCGCCGCCTTCCGGGCTGTACTTCACCGCGTTGAACACTAAGTTGGAGAAGGCGCTGCGCAGCTCCGACTCGCTGCCCTTGAGCTTCACCGTCGGATCGGCCTCCAGGCTGATGCGGTGACGGTCGGCGGACAGCGCCTGGGCGTCGGTGCGGATGCTCAGCAGCAGCAGATCGACCGCCACCGGCCGGCTGTCGGCTGGGTAGGGGGCGGCTTCCAGGCGGGCGAGCAGCAGCAGGTCGTTGAGCAGGTTCTGCATGCGCGAACCCTGCTGCTGCATCTGTTGCAGCGGCCGGCGCCAGCGCGGATTGACCGTCTCGACATTGTCCAGCAGGGTTTCCAGGTAGCCGGTGATCACCGTCAGCGGCGTGCGCAGCTCGTGGGAGACGTTGGCGACGAAGTCCTTGCGCATCTGCTCGAGTTGGTAGACGCGGGTCACGTCGCGCACCAGCATCAGGTGCTCGCCGTTGCCGTAGAGGGTCAGCTGAAACTGCAGGCGCACATGGTCGTTGACCGGCGAAGGCAGCTCGAGAGGCTCGCGGTGGTTGTCCTGGGCGAAATATTTCTTGAAGTGCGGGTGGCGCACCAGGTTGGTGATCGGCTGGCCACCGTCCTGCTTGCGCTTGAGGCCGAGCAGGGTGCCGGCGGCGCGGTTCCACCACTCGAGATTGCCCTGGCGGTCGAGCATGATCACCGCATCCTGCAGCGCCGCGGTCGACTCCTGCACGCGGTCGACCACCGCCTGCAGACGGCCACGTGCGTGCTGGTTGCGCTTCTGCAGCTGGTAGATCAGGTCGTACACCTCGCCCCACAGCCCGGAGCTTTCCGGTGGCAGGTCGTCGCTGGCCCGCTGCAGCCAGTCGAGCAGGCGCAACAGCTGGCGCAGGCACCAGAACAGGTAGCCGCCCAGGCCGAACGCCAGCGCCCAGGCGTATTGGCCCGTGATCAGGCCGAGCAGCAGACAGCCTCCCAGCAGCAACAGCAGGCGGCGGGTCAGCGCGCCGCGCCAGTCGTGGTTCACCTTGCAGTCCTTGTAAAGCGGCCCTGGTCAGCGGCACAGCGGGTTGTCGCGCCGAACCGGTTTTCAGCCCTTGGTGGAGAAACGATAGCCGGTACCGCGTACCGTCTGCACCAGGTTTTCGCAGGTTTCGCCCAGCGCCTTGCGCAGGCGGCGGATGTGCACGTCGACCGTGCGCTCCTCGACATAGACGTTGCCGCCCCACACCTGGTCGAGCAGCTGGCTGCGCGTGTAGGCGCGCTCCTGGTGGGTCATGAAGAACTGCAGCAGGCGGTATTCGGTCGGCCCCATCTCGGCCGCCTTGCCGTCGATGGTGACGCGGTGGCTAACCGGATCGAGGATCAGCCCGCCGATCTCGATCGGTGCCTCGGCATCGCTGGCGCCGGCGCGGCGCAGCACGGCCTTGAGGCGGGCGACCAGCTCGCGCGGCGAGAACGGCTTGGTGATGTAGTCGTCGGCGCCGACCTCCAAGCCCTGGATCTTGTTGTCCTCCTCGCCCTTGGCGGTGAGCATGATGATCGGCGTGTCAGCGGTCAGCTCGTCGCGCTTGAGGCGGCGGGCCAGCTCGATGCCGGTGGTGCCGGGCAGCATCCAGTCGAGCAGGATCAGGTCGGGCTTGCGGTCGACGATCAGCGCATGGGCCTGTTGGCTGTTTTCCGCCTCCAGGCACTCGTAGCCGGCCATTTCCAGGGCGACGGCGATCATTTCGCGAATCGGTGCTTCGTCGTCAACGATGAGGATGGATTTGCCAACCATGGGGGCTGTCTCTGTAGTCCGTGGGCATGCTGGGCATTACATAACGGAATTATTGCAGTGATGTGACATGTAGACGGGTTGCCGGGCCGCAGGTCGTCTGGTCGGGGCGGTTTCGCCCTGGCGGGGCGGCCGCCGACCGGGTGGCGGCCGAACCCCTCGACTATGCTGCAACGGCAGGCCGGCAGTTGCCGGCAGGCCATCCCTGGTGCGTCATCCCGCGCAGGTGGGGTCGGCGCCGGGTCGTTTCATCCCACCCGAGGAAGCTGCGATGCTCAGAATCTCCCCGACCCTGCTGGCCGTGGTCGGCGGCGCCACCCTGACGCTGCTGGGACAGGTCCAGGCCGCCGAACCGGCGACCGTCCAGGACGGCATGCTGGTCGATGCCAGGGGCATGACCCTGTACACCTTCGACAAGGACGCCATGGGCAAGTCCAGCTGCAACGACAGCTGTGCGACCAACTGGCCGCCGCTGGCCGCCAGTGCCGATGCCGACGAGGGCGACGACTGGACGGTGATCCAGCGCGCCGACGGCGGCTGGCAATGGGCCTACTACGGCCGGCCGCTGTACACCTTCGCTCAGGACCAGAAGCCGGGCGACATGCTCGGCGACGGCAAGATGAACGTCTGGCATGTCGCCAGGCCCGAGGCGGAGGACGCCGGCGACCGCTAGCCGGCCCGGCGCCCTCCGGCACCCGCTGGCGGCGGGGCGCGCGTTAGCGCAGTGCGTGGTCGGCGATGGTGCCGGCGAGGATCGCCAGGCCGGCCCAGTGGTTGTGCAGGAAGGCGCGGAAGCAGGCCTGGCCGTCGCGGGTGCGGGTGCTCCAGAATTCCCAGGCGAAGCAGGCCGCCGCCGCTGCCAGGCCGAGGTGGAAGTACAGGCCGAGGCCGAAGCGCCCGGCGGCCAGCAGCAGGCACAGCAGGCTGAGGCCCTGGAGGACGACGATGATCAGGCGGTCGGCGTCGCCGAACAGGATGGCGGTGGACTTCACGCCGATCTTGAGGTCGTCGTCGCGGTCGGTGATCGCGTAGTAGGTGTCGTAGGCCACCGTCCACAGCAGGTTGGCCAGGTACAGCAGGCCGGCCGCGGCGGGCAGGCTGCCGGCCTCGGCGGTGAAGGTCATCAGGATGCCCCACGAATAAGCGGCGCCGAGCACCACCTGCGGGTAGTAGGTGTAGCGCTTCATGAACGGATACAGCGCGGCCAGCACCAGCGCGCCGCACGACAGCCATACGGTGCTGGCGTTGGTCAGCAGCACCAGTCCGAAGCTCACCGCCATCAGCACGGCGAACGCCAGCAGCGCCTCGCGCGGGGTCATCCTCCCGCTGGCCAGTGGGCGGGCGCGGGTACGCTCGACATGGCCGTCGACGCGGCGGTCGGCGAAGTCGTTGATCGCGCAGCCGGCCGAGCGGGTGAGCACCACGCCGAGGGTGAAGATCAGCAGGTTGGCCAGCGACGGCACGCCGCCTGCGGCAATCCACAGCGCAGTGAGGGTCGGCCACAGCAGCAGGTAGATGCCGATCGGCCGGTTCAGGCGGGTCAGGTCGATGAAGTCCTGGGCGCGCGGATGCAGGCGCGCCAGGGGCTTGAGCAGGGTCAGGGACATCGCGGGCCTCCGCAGGTGAAACCGTCCGGCTGCCGCCGCGCGTGCGGCCGGGCAAAGGGCGCCAGTATAAGGGGTGGCGCCAGACAGGGGTGGTTCAGCTCTGTGGCGCGGCGTCCGCCTGCCACAGCGCTGACAGGAAGACCTCGGCCACCAGGACGCCCAGCGGCCCCTGGCAGAACAGCGAGCGGCGGCCCCACAGCGCTGTCGTGCGCACCGCCGCGGGCAGCAGCGCGGCCGGATAGCGGCAGGCTTCGATCGGCTGGCGGGTGAAGGCCGGATCGCGGAACAGCAGGTGGCCCAGCGACGTGGTGCCGAGCTGGTCGAGGGCGAAGGGGTGGCGCTCCAGCCCGCTGCGCGCGGCCACGCTGCGGGCGAACACCCAGGGCAGGCCCCGGCCGCGCAGGTAGACCTCGCGCACCCAGCCCTCGCTGCCGGGCGGCACGCCGAGGGCGGCGCATTCGTCGGCACGCAGGATCTGCCAGCCCTCGACCAGCGGCTCGACGGCGAAGGTGTCGCCGCTGAGGGCTGTGAGGCGGCGGGTCAGCGAACCCTGCTCGTTGAGCCAGTCGAGTTCTCGGGCGTCGGGCGTGGGGTGCAGCTGGTCAGTGGCCAGCCACTCGGGGCTGGCGCAGGCAGTCTGGGACACGGCGGGATACCGCAGCGAAAAACCAGCGGCCAGTCTAGCATGCACCTTCCGGCCTTGCCGACCGGCGCATGCCGGGGCGGGGCGCACGTGACGTACCGCTGGTCCGCCGCCGCCCTCTACGACCATCGGCCGGCTCCGGGCCGCTGGCGCCTGCCGGTCCGGCGTGCCATTCTTCAACGGTCAGCCGCAGCCCAGAGCCTGTGCGGCGCCTCTGCAGCCCCGACGGCGCAGGTGGCGGGCGGTGGCAGCAGGGATACGCCCATGCCGGGCAGCCCGCACAACAAGAACAAACCCGAGAGGCAAGTATGCGTAAACCGGAACTCGCTGCCGCAGTCGCGGCAAAGGCCGACCTGAGCAAGGAGCAAGCCAGCCGCGTACTCAACGCGGTGCTCGAAGAGATCACCAGTGCGCTGAACCGTGAGGACAGTGTCACGCTGGTCGGTTTCGGCACCTTCCTGCAGCGCCATCGCGGGGCGCGCACGGGCAAGAACCCGCAGACTGGCGAGCCGGTGCAGATCCGCGCCAGCAACACCGTCTCCTTCAAGCCGGGCAAGGCGCTGAAGGACGCGGTCAACTGAGTGTGCCAGCCCGGAGTCGTCCGACTCCGGGTCGTGGTAGCCGGTCGAGCGATCCGTGGTCCAGATAGTCTTCGACCGGCGTGCGACGCGCTAGAATCCAGGTTTCCTTTGCGTGGCTCAGAGGTTCTGCCGTGAAATTCCGCCTCCTTCTCTGGCTGCTAGGCCGCCTGCTGGCCGGAGCCAGTCGTACCAACCCCGAGTTCCGCGAGCAACTGGTTGATCGCGACCTGGTGTTCCAGCTGCAGACCCAGGACGGCAAGATCGTCCGCCATTTCGTGGTCAAGGACCGGCGCATCCGCAGCGCCGCCGGAAGCGTGACGCATCCGGCGTTCAGCATCGCCTTCCGCGACAGCGCCTACGCCTTCGCCACCCTCACGGCGGCGAACAAGCAGCTGGCCTTCATGCAGGGCATCCAGAACCGCGACATCCAGATCCACGGCAACCCGGCGCTGGTGATCTGGTTCCAGGGGCTGACCAAGTACCTCGGCCCGCAGAAGAAGCAGGCCGCCTGACTACACCTGGCCGTACTGCTGGCCATGCCTCAGCCAGCGCTCCAGCAGGGGCGCGGCGTGCTGCGGCCAGCGCGCCAGCAGGCTCTGCGCCGCGCCGCGCACCGCCGGCAGCAGGTCGGCGTCGCGCATCAGGTCGGCGACCTTGAACTGCAGCAGGCCGGTCTGGCGGGTGCCGAGCATCTCGCCAGGGCCGCGCAGCTCCAGATCCTTCTCGGCGATGACGAAGCCGTCCGAGGTCTCGCGCATGATCGCCAGGCGCTCGCGGCCCATGTGCGACAGCGGCGCGTGGTAGAGCAGCACGCAGTGGCTGACCGCGCTGCCGCGGCCGACCCGCCCGCGCAGCTGGTGCAGCTGCGACAGGCCGAGGCGCTCGGGGTTCTCGATGATCATCAGGCTGGCGTTGGGCACGTCGACACCGACCTCGATCACCGTGGTGGCGACCAGCAGCTGCAGGCGCGCGGCCTTGAACTCCTCCATCACCGCGGCCTTCTCCGCCGGCTTCATGCGCCCGTGGATCAGGCCGACGCGCAGCTCGCCCAGCGCGGCGGACAGTTCCTCGAAGGTGGTCTCTGCCGCCTGGCAAGTCAGTTCCTCGGACTCCTCGATCAGCGTGCACACCCAGTAGGCCTGGCGGCCCTCGGCGCAGGCGGCGCGCACCCGCTCGATCACTTCCGGACGGCGGCTGTCGGCGATCACCAGAGTGGTCACCGGGGTGCGTCCGGGCGGCAGTTCGTCGAGGATCGAGGTGTCGAGGTCGGCGTAGGCGCTCATCGCCAGGGTGCGCGGGATGGGCGTGGCGGTCATGATCAGCTGGTGCGGGCACAGGCGGCCGTCGACGCCCTTCTGGCGCAGCGCCAGGCGCTGCTGCACGCCGAAGCGGTGCTGCTCGTCGATGATCGCCAACGCCAGGCGCTGGAACCGTACCTCGTCCTGGAACAGCGCGTGGGTGCCGATCACCATCGGCGCGCCGCCGGCGATGCGTTCCAGCGCGCTGGCGCGCGCCTTGCCCTTGAGCTTGCCGGCCAGCCAGGCGACCTCGATGCCCAGCGGCGCGAGCCACTTGCCGAAGTTGAGGAAGTGCTGCTCGGCGAGGATCTCGGTGGGCGCCATCAGCGCCACCTGGTAGCCGGCCTCGATGGCCTGCAGAGCGGCCAGCGCGGCGACCACCGTCTTGCCGGCGCCGACGTCGCCCTGCACCAGGCGCAGCATCGGCTCGTGCTGCTGCAGGTCCCAGGCGATCTCGCCGGCCACCCGCTGCTGGGCGCCGGTCGGCTGGAAGCCGAGGTTGGCGAGGAACTGCGCCGGCAGGCGCGTGGCCTTGGCCAGCGGCGGTGCCTGCTGGGCGCGGATGCTCTCGCGCAGGCGCTGTAGCGACAGCTGGTGGGTCAGCAGCTCCTCGAAGGCCAGGCGGTGCTGCGCCCAGTGGCGGCCCTCGGCCAGCTCCTCGAGGTCGGCATCCGGCGGCGGTCGGTGCAGGTAGCGGATGGCGTCGGCCAGCGGCGCGAGGTCGTACTGGCGGGCCAGTTCGTCCGGCAGCCAGTCGGGCAGGCTGTGGCCGTTGAGGCTGCCCAGTGCCTGCTGGCTGAGAGCGCGCAGGCGCTGCTGGGTCAGACCCTCGGTGCTCGGGTAGATCGGCGTGAGGCTCTGTTCGACCGCGGCCGACGGCTCGTCGGCCGCCAGGGCGCGGTATTCGGGATGGTAGATTTCCAGGCCGGTGGCGCCGGTACGTACCTCGCCGTAGCAGCGCAGGCAGGTGCCGCGCTTGAGCGCGTCCTTCTGCGCCTGGCTGAAGTGGAAGAAGCGCAGGCTGAGGGTGCCGCTGGCGTCCTGCAAGCGCACCAGCAGGCTGCGGCGGCGGCCGAGGACGATGTCGGCGCCGCTCACCACGCCTTCCACCACCGCATCGCCGCCCGGGCGCAGGGCGCCGATCGGGCTGACCCGGGTGCGGTCCTGGTAGCGCAGCGGCAGGTGGAACAGCACGTCCTGCAGGCTTTCCAGGCCGACCTTGGCCAGCTTCTCGGCCAGTGCCGGGCCCACGCCCTTCAGCGTGGTGACGGCGATGCGCGCCAGTTCGGTCATGCCGGCTGCGCCGCCTCCGCGACATGCGGCGGGCGGGCCAGCGAGCACAGGCGGATGGAGTCGGCGAGGATCTCGATGGCCTTGGGCCGCGGAAAGCTGGCGCGCCAGGCGATGGCCACGGTGCGGTAGGGCACCGGCGGGGTCAGCGGGCGGATGGCGATCACGCCCGGAGCGTAGTGGTGGCTGTCCACCGCGGTGAACGGCAGCACCGAAATCCCCAGTCCCGAGGCAACCATATGGCGGATGGTTTCCAGCGAGCTGGACTCCACGGTGGTGTGCTGCTGCCCCTCGCTGCCCTTGCGGGTGGTCGGGCAGGCTTCCAGCACTTGGTCGCGGAAGCAGTGGCCTTCGCCGAGCAGCAGCAGGCTCTTGTCGTTGAGCATGGCGCTGTCGATGGTCTGCCGCGCGGTCCACGGATGGTCGGCCGGCATCACCACGAAAAATGGTTCGTCGTACAGCGGCTTGGTCAGCACGTCGGCCTCGGCGAAGGGCAGGGCGATGATGATCGCGTCCAGCTCGCCGGTGCGCAGCTTGTCGCGCAGCACGTGGGTGAAGTTTTCCTCGATGTACAGCGGCATCTGCGGGGCGACCCGGTGCAGCTGCGGGATCAGGTGGGGAAACAGGTAGGGGCCGACGGTGTAGATGGCGCCGACCTTGAGCGGCGCCGCCAGCTGGTTCTTGCCGGCCTGGGCTAGCTCGCGGATGCCCTGGGCCTGCTCGAGCACCTTCTGCGCCTGGGCGACGATGCCTTCGCCGACCGGAGTCAGGCGCACGGCGCTCTTGCTGCGCTCGAAGATCAGGACACCCAGCTCGTCCTCGAGCTTCTTCACCCCGACCGACAGAGTCGGCTGGCTGACGTGGCAGCGCTCGGCGGCGCGGCCGAAGTGCTGTTCCTGAGCGAGGGTGACGATATAGCGCAGTTCCGTGAGTGTCATAGCGAATATCCATTGAGATGCCCCCAAGCATAGCGGCTGTCTTCAATGGAACCAACCGCCCGCACGCCGGCGGGCGGTTGGCGGCCGCTCAGCGGCGCTCGAGGGAGTAGACGAAGGGTGCCACCACCTCGAGGCTGCCATTGCGCAGCAGCTCCGCCGGCGGCATCGGCAGCGGCTGGGCTCGGCGGATCATCTGCAGGGTGGCGCGGTCCAGGCTGGCGCTGCCGGACTTGCCGGCCAGCTCGAAGGACAGAACCTGGCCCTGGCCGTCGACCACGAAGCGCAGCTTGACCACCCCCTGCTGGCCGCGCCGGCGCGCGTCCTCGGGGTAGCGCTTGTGACGGTTGAGGTGGGCGAGCAGGCGGCTCTGCCAGCTGGCCTGGGCCTGGGCTGGCGCCGGGCTGCCGGCCGGCGGGCTCGGCTGGGCAGCCGGTTCGCTGCGTGCCGGGGCCATGGGCTGGGCGTTTGCTTGCGGCTCCACCGCTGGCTGGGGCTCGGCCTTGGGCGCCGGTTGCGGCTTGGCGACGGGCTTGGGCGGGTGCGGTCGCGGCTTGGGCGGCGGCGGCAGGGACAGCCTGGGCTTGGGCGCCTCGATCAGCTTGGGCTGCGGCGGCGGCTCGGGGGCGCGCACCGGCTCGGGCGGCGGTGGTGCGGCGGCGGGCGGTGCGGGCGCCAACTCGATGAGCATCGCCGGTGGCGGCAGCTCGAGCGGCGTGGCCTGCGGCTGCCAGTCCAGCGACCACAGCGCCACGCCGACGTGCAGGCCGAGCACCAGCAGCAGGCTGCTGGCCCAGCGTGGCAGGCTGCGCGCGAGACTCATGGCCGGCCGACCGTTTCCAGGCCGACCAGGCCGATCTTCAGGTAGCCGGCTCCGCGCAGCAGGTCCATGACCTCCATCAGCCGCGCGTAGTCGACCGCCTGGTCGCCGCGGATGAACACGGTCTGCTCCTTGTTTCCCCGGCTCTGGCGGTCGAGGGCGGCCCCCAGCTGCTCCGCCGCAACGGCGTCGTTGCCGAGGAACAGGCCCCGGTCTTCCTTGATGCTCAGGTAGATCGGCTGCTCCGGGCGTGGCTGCGGCGTGGCGCTGGAGGCGGGCAGGTCGACCTTGACGTCGACGGTGGCCAGCGGCGCGGCGACCATGAAGATGATCAGCAGTACCAGCATCACGTCGATGAACGGCGTGACGTTGATCTCGTGGGCTTCCTGCAGGTCGTCACTGCCCTCGTTCATGTGCATGCCCATGCTTCAGCCCACCTTGGCCATGGGGGCGGCGCCGCTGCGCGCGGCGGCTGCCGGCGGCTGGCGGTCGAGGTCGCGGCTGACCAGCAGCAGCACCTGGGCGGAGATGTCGGCGACCTGCGCCTTGTAGCCGGCGATGGAGCGGGCGAACACGTTGTAGATCACCACCGCGGGAATCGCCGCGACCAGACCGAGGGCGGTGGCCAGCAGGGCCTCGGCGATGCCGGGGGCGACCACCGCGAGGTTGGTGGTCTGCGATTCGGCGATGCCGATGAAGCTGTTCATGATGCCCCACACGGTGCCGAACAGGCCGACGAAGGGCGAGGTGGAGCCGATGGTGGCCAGCACGCCGGTGCCCACGCTCATCTTGCGGCCGCTGGCGGCGACCAGGCGCTCGAGGCGGAAGCTGACGCGCTCCTTGATGCCGTCCTTCTCCGCGATGCTGGCCGACAGGCGCAGTTCGTCCTGGGCATCCTCGATCAGCACGGCGCTGAAGCTGTGCTTGGCGTGGGCCAGCTCGGCGGCCTGGTCGAGGCTGCGCAGGCCCTTGAAGTCGGCCAGTTCGCCGCGCAGGCGGCGCCGCGCGCCGAGTAGCTCAAGGCCCTTGGCCAGGCCGATGGTCCAGGTGATCACCGAGGCCAGCAGCAGGCCGAGCATCACCCCCTGCACCACCACGTCGGCGTTCTGGTACATGCCCCAGGGCGACAGGTCGTGGGCCGGACTGCTGTCGTCCGCGGCGGGGCTGTCGGTGGCGGCGGCTGGCGCGGCGGCTGCGCTTGGCGCAGGAGCGTCACTGCTCACGCTGGCACTCGCAGCGGCCGGATTGGCGGTCTGGGCCGGCTGTTCGGCGCAGGCGAGCGGCGCCAGCAGCAGGCTGGCGAGCAGCGCGGCGATGGCGGGCAGGCGGATGGACTGGGCGCGGGGGACGAGAGGATTCATGCGGGCCGGACCTGTAGAGGGCAAACGGATGTCGGGCGCCGCCAAGGCCGGCGCGGAAGAAGCACGGTCGAGATTATTGCAAACTATTCTTGTTTGTAAACGATTCGTGAACATTTTCGCAACGCGCCCCCGCAGCGTTCCCGGCTAATGCCTTTCACCATCGACGGGGTATGCTGGGGTTTTCCGTCCGGAGTCATGCGATGTCCGTTCCCCCTTCCGTGGTGATCGCCGGCTGCGGCGATGTCGGCAGTCGCCTTGCGCTGCAGCTGTGCCAGGCCGGCTGGCAGGTGTACGGCCTGCGCCGCGATGTCGCGGCCCTGCCAGCGGGCGTGCTGCCGCTGGCGGCCGATCTGGGCGAGGTCGAGTGTCCGCCACGGTGGCCGGCGGCCGCGCCGGACTATCTGGTCTATTGCGCCACCCCGGCCAGCTCCGACGAGAGCGCCTATCGGGCCCTCTACGTCGACGGCTTGCGCCATGTGCTGGGCTGGCTGCGCCAGCGCGGCCAGCGGCCGCGGCGGCTGCTGTTCGTCTCCAGCACCGGCGTCTACGGCCAGCAGGAGGGCGAGTGGGTCGACGAGGGGGCGCCCTGCCAGCCGCCGGGCTACTCCGGGCAGGTGCTGCTGGAGGCCGAGGAGGTGGCGCTGACGTGCGGCTGGCCCGCCAGCGTGGTGCGCCTGGCCGGCATCTACGGGCCAGGCCGGCGCTGGCTGCTCAGTCAGGTGCGGGCCGGCTACCGGGTGAGCAGCGAGCCGCCGCTGTACGGCAATCGCATCCACGCCGACGATGCGGCCGGCCTGCTGGCCTGTCTGTTGCAAGTCGATGCCTGCGGGGGGGCGCTGGAGGCGGTCTATCTCGGCGTCGACGACGAGCCGGCGCCGCTGCATGAGGTGATTGCCTGGTTGCGCGGGCAGCTGGGCGTGAGCCACTGGGCGGCCGAGTCGACGGTACGCCGCGCCGGCAGCAAGCGCTGCAGCAACGCCCGGGCCCGTGCGCTGGGCTGGGTGCCGCGCTATCCGAGCTATCGCGAGGGCTACGCAGCGCTGCTGGAGGCGGCGGCCGAAAGCCCGCGGTGAGCGGAAGGGCCGCTGCGGGCTAGTCGCGCTCCAGCAGCCAGGCGCGCCGACCGGGACGGTACTGCGGCACGTCGCTGTGCAGGGCCTGGTTTTCCGCCGTGTAGATGCTCAGCTCGTCGTCGGCCAGCTGGAACAGCCATTCGCGCCCCTGCTCGCCGTTCTGCAGCCAGATGATCTCCTGCTCCTCGCTGCGTTCGGCGCAGTCGCCGGCCAGGCACAGGGCGTAGCGTTCGACGCCGGGCAGACCCTCGACCCGACCGTCGGGGTGGAAGCGCACCCGGCCCTGCTGGCCGGCGCCTTCGCGGATTTCCCAGTCGCCGCCGAACAGGGCGGCGTACAGCGCCTGTTCGAAGGCCTGGCCGGGCAGGCCGTCGGCGGCCTCTTCGGCGAGGCTGAAGCGTTGCTCGGGAGCACTGGCGCTGGGCTTCTGTACCAGCTCGTCGCCGTCGACGGCGAAACCTTCCTTATAGTCGCCGTGGAAGGTCACCCGCCAGTGCTCGTCGCCCTCAGGCGCCAGGTGGCCCTCGCCGAATTCGGCGCCGTTGCTCGACCAGGCGGTGTGCCGCTGTGGCGCGAAGCGCCATTCCAGGGTGGGGCCATAGGCGAGCAGGGCCTCGCGCAGCTTGCCGCTGTCGGCGGCGGCCTCGATGGCTGGCTGGTTGATCCAGGTGCCGGCGATATCGTCCGGTCCGCTGGCGCAGCCGCCGAGCAGGCCGGTGCACAGCAGAAAGGGCAGGGCATGGCGCATGGGGCGTCCTTTCCGGGGAAAACGGGGGATGTCGCGCTGCGCCGGCGCGGGTCCGGCGCAGCGCGGGGATCAGGCGAGGACGAGAATGGCGTCCATCTCCACCTGGGCGCCGCGCGGCAGGGCGGCCACGCCGATGGCGGCGCGCGCCGGGTAGGGCGGCTGGAAGTAGCGGCTCATCACCTCGTTGACGGTGGCAAAGTTGCCGAGGTCGGTGAGGAAGATGTTCAGCTTGGCGGTATCGGCCAGCGAGCCACCGGCGGCCTCGGCGACCGCCTTGAGGTTCTCGAACACCTGTACGGCCTCGGCCTCGAAGCCGCCTTCGACCATCTGCATGGTGGCCGGCACCAGCGGGATCTGTCCGGACAGGTAGACGGTGTTGCCGGCCTTGATGGCCTGGGAGTAGGTGCCGATGGCCGCCGGGGCCTGGTCGGTGCTGATGACGCTCTTGCTCATGGGAGCTCCTTGCAGAGAGGGTGGCGAAGGCAGGCGCCGGGGTGCGGCGGGCGCGCTGCCGGTGAGGGTAGCCGGCGCGGCTCAGGCGCGCAGGCGGGTGATGCGGGTGACCTCTTTGATCGTGCGCAGGCGCTTGATCACTCGCGCCAGGTGCACGCGGTCGTGCACGCTGACCACCAGCTGGACCACGCTGATGCGGCCGTCGCGCTCGTCCATGCTGATCTTCTCGATGTTGCCGTCGGCGCTGGCCACCGCGGTGGCCAGCAGGGCGATCAGGCCGCGCTGGTGCTCCAGCTCGACGCGCAGCTCGACGTTGAATTCGCCGCTGACGTCCTTGGCCCAGGACAGCGGGATGCACTTGTCCGGGTTGTGGCGGAATTCGCTGATGTTGTGGCAGCCATCGAGGTGGATGACCATGCCCTTGCCGGCCGACAGGTGGCCGACGATGGGATCGCCGGGGATCGGCGTGCAGCACTTGGCGTAGCTGATCACCAGGCCCTCGGTGCCGCGGATCGCCAGCGGGCCGTCGTGGCTGGGCATCTGCTCGCTGCCGCCCTCGGCCAGCAGGCGGCGGGCCACCACGTAGGCCATGCGGTTGCCCAGGCCGATGTCCTCGAGCAGGTCGTCGAGGCTGTCCTGCTGGTATTCGGCGAGCACCGCGGCGAGGCGCTCGGCGGCGATTTTGTCGAGGTGGCTGTCGAAGCCGGCCAGCGCCTTGTTGAGCAGGCGCTCGCCGAGGCTGACCGACTCCGAGCGGCGCTGCTGCTTGAGCGAATGGCGGATGTGGGTGCGCGCCTTGCCGGTGACCACGAAGTTGAGCCAGGCCGGATTCGGTCGCGCGCCCGGGGCGGTGACGATCTCCACCGTCGCGCCGCTCTGCAGCTGCTCGGACAGCGGCGCCAGGCGGCGGTTGATGCGGCAGGCGATGCAGCTGTTGCCGACGTCGGTGTGCACCGCATAGGCGAAGTCGACCGCCGTGGAGCCCTTGGGCAGCTCCATGATGCGGCCCTTCGGGGTGAACACGTAGACCTCGTCGGGAAACAGGTCGATCTTCACGTTCTCGATGAATTCGAGGGAGTTGCCCGCGCGTTGCTGCAGTTCGAGGATGCCCTTGACCCACTGGCGGGCGCGGGCGTGGCTGCCGCGGGGGCTTTCCTCCTCGTTGGACTTGTACAGCCAGTGCGCGGCGATGCCGTGCTTGGCCATCTCCTCCATCTCGCGGGTGCGGATCTGGATCTCGATGGGCACGCCGTGCATGCCGAACAGGGTGGTGTGCAGCGACTGGTAGCCGTTGGCCTTGGGGATCGCGATGTAGTCCTTGAAGCGCCCAGGGAACGGCTTGTACAGGCTGTGCACCGCGCCGAGCACCCGGTAGCAGGTGTCGACCTTATCGACGGTGATGCGGAAGGCGTAGACGTCCATGATCTCGTTGAACGCCCGGCGCTTGCCGCGCATCTTCTGGTAGATGCTGTAGAGGTGCTTCTCGCGCCCGGTGACTTCGCCCACCAGTTCTTCCTGGGCCAGACAGTTGGTCAGCGATTCCTGGATCTTGCCGACGATCTCGCGACGGTTGCCGCGCGCCTTGCGCACGGCCTGGCGGATGCGCTCGGCGCGCATCGGGTGCATGGCCTTGAAGCCGAGATCCTCGAACTCGGCGAACACGTTGTGCATGCCCAGGCGGTTGGCGATCGGCGCGTAGATCTCCAGGGTTTCCTTGGCGATGCGCCGGCGTTTCTCGCCGGCCAGCACCTCGAGGGTGCGCATGTTGTGCAGGCGGTCGGCCAGCTTGACCAGGATCACGCGGATGTCGCGGGCCATCGCCATGGCCATCTTCTGGAAATTTTCCGCCTGCGCCTCGGCCTTGGTCTGGAAATCCATCTGGGTCAGCTTGCTGACCCCGTCGACCAGCTCGGCGACGGTCTCGCCGAATTGCGCGCTGAGGGCATCCTTGGGGATGCCGGTGTCCTCGATGACGTCGTGCAGCATGGCGGCCATCAGGCTCTGATGGTCCATGTGCATGTCGGCGAGGATGCTGGCCACGGCCAGCGGATGGGTGACGTAGGGTTCGCCGCTGCGCCGGCGCTGGCCGTCATGGGCCTGCTCGGCGTAGTAGTAGGCGCGGCGGACCAGATTGACCTGGTCCGTCGTGAGGTAGCTGCAAAGCCTGTCGGCGAGGGCGTCTATGCTGGGCAAGTGTTCACTCCAGACCGGACTGTGCCGGTGCTTCAGGCGCGCGACGTCGACCCGGCAATTCAGATCTCCTCGCTGTTGTTTTCCTCGAAGGCCGCAAACAGCGGGGTTTCCTCGACGATGTCTTCCTGCGCGACTACTTCATAGTTGACCAGACCTTCGGCGATTTCACGCAGGGCCACCACGGTCGGCTTGTCGTTGTCCCAGGCTACTTTCGGCTCCTTGCCGCCGGTCGCCAGCTGGCGGGCGCGCTTGCTGGAGAGCATGACCAGTTCAAAACGGTTATCGACGTTGTCCAGGCAGTCTTCGACGGTGACGCGGGCCATGGTGTTCCTCTTTATCGCAACGGCTGGGCCCGGGAGTGCCGGGCGGATTGGATAGTCTAAAAAATCGCCAATGGTTAGGGAAGTGCCGAATGCGCTCGCGCTTCAGCGCAGCAGGCGTTCGAGCAACCCGCTATGGCGCTGCTGCTGGGCGCACTGGTGCAGCTGGCGGGCGCGGAAGATCGCCTTGAGGTCTTCCAGAGCATGGCTGAACTGGTCGTTGATTACCACATAGTCATACTCGACGAAGTGGCTCATTTCGCTGACCGCCTCGCGCATGCGCTGCTCGATGATCTCCTCGCTGTCCTGGCCGCGGTTGTTCAGGCGCTGGCGCAGCGCCTCCTGCGACGGCGGCAGGATGAAGATCGACTGCGCGTGCGGCATCAGCCGGCGGACCTGCTGGGCACCCTGCCAGTCGATCTCGAGGATCAGGTCGAGGCCGCCGGCCAGGGTCTGCTCGACCCAGCGCTGCGAGGTGCCGTAGAGATTGCCGAACACCTCGGCGTGCTCGAGGAACGCGTCCTGTTCGAGCATGCCGAGAAAGTCCTCGCGGGCGACGAAGTGGTAGTTCACCCCGTCCACCTCGCCCGGGCGCATGGCGCGGGTGGTGTGCGACACCGATACGCGGATCTGTTCGTTGCTGTCGAGCAGCGCCTTGACCAGGCTGGTCTTGCCGGCGCCGGAGGGGGCCGAAACGATGTAGAGGGTGCCGGACGTGGCGCTCATTTGGGTTCCTGTCACTGCGGGATTACTCGATGTTCTGCACTTGTTCGCGCATCTGCTCGATCAACACCTTGAGGTTGACCGCAGCCTGCGTGCTGCGCGGGTCGAAGGCCTTGGAGCCGAGGGTGTTGGCCTCGCGGTTGAGTTCCTGCATCAGGAAGTCCAGCCGCCGACCGGCGGCACCGCCGGCCTTGAGCACGCGGCGCACCTCGCGCACATGGGTGCTCAGACGATCCAGCTCCTCGGCCACGTCACTCTTCTGCGCCAGCATCACCAGTTCCTGCTCCAGGCGCTGCGGATCCAGTTCGACCTGCAGCTCGCTGCAGCGGTCGAGGATCTTCTGCCGCTGGGTGGCGAGCATCTGCGGCACCAGTTCGCGCAGGTTGTCGACCTCTTTGAGCATCGCGGCCAGGCGCTCCTCGAGCAGCGCTGCCAGGGCGGCGCCTTCGCGCTCGCGGCCGCTCTTCAGTTCGTTCAGCGCCTGCTCGAACAGCGCGAGGGCGGCGGCGTTGAGCGCCTGCGGATCGGCGGCGTCGGCCACCAGCACGCCCGGCCAGGCCAGCACTTCCAGCGGGTTGAGCGCGGCCGGCTGCTGGATCAGTGCGGCGACCGCTTCGGCAGCGGCGACCACCTGGGTGGCGCGCTCGCGGTCGACCTGCAGCGACTTGCCGCTGCCTTCCTCGGCCAGGCGCAGGGTGCATTCGACCTTGCCGCGGGCCAGGGCCTGGCGCAGCGCTTCGCGCACGGCGCCTTCGAGGTCGCGGAAGGCTTCCGGCAGGCGCAGGTGCGGCTCCAGGTAGCGGTGGTTGACCGAGCGCAGCTCCCAGCTCAGGGTGCCGTACGGCCCGGCCTTCTCGACCCGGGCAAAGGCGGTCATGCTGTGTACCATGGGCGGTCCTCGCAGTGATAAGGGGACGGCGCGCACGGACGCCGTGGATATTCAGTCCGCCAGTGTAACCCAGGCGCCGGGCGGCCCCAATGCGACGGTGGTTCGCGATGCGCAGGGGCCTCTATAATGGGACGCAGTTTTTCTTCATCTCGACAGGACATGCCGATGAATCGTCCCAGTGGTCGCGCCGCCGACCAGATGCGCCCGATCCGTATCACCCGCCACTACACCAAGCACGCCGAGGGTTCGGTGCTGGTGGAGTTCGGCGACACCAAGGTGATCTGCACGGTGAGTGCCGAAGCCGGCGTGCCGCGCTTCCTCAAGGGCCAGGGCCAGGGCTGGCTGACCGCCGAATACGGCATGCTGCCGCGCGCCACCGGCTCGCGCACCCAGCGTGAAGCCACGCGCGGCAAGCAGGGTGGCCGCACCCTGGAGATCCAGCGCTTGATCGGCCGCTCGCTGCGCGCCGCCCTGGACCTGAGCAAGCTCGGCGAGACCACCCTGTACATCGACTGCGACGTGATCCAGGCCGACGGCGGTACCCGCACCGCGTCGATCACCGGCGCCACCGTGGCGCTGATCGATGCGCTGGCGGCGCTGAAGAAGCGTGGCGCGCTCAAGCAGAACCCGCTCAAGCAGCTGGTCGCTGCGGTGTCGGTGGGCATGTATCAGGGCGAGCCGGTGCTCGACCTCGACTATCCGGAAGATTCGGCGGCGGGCACCGACCTCAACGTGGTGATGACCGACGCCGGCGGCTTCATCGAGGTGCAGGGCACCGCCGAGGGCACGCCGTTCCAGCCGGAAGAGCTGAATGCGATGCTCGAACTGGCGCGCAAGGGCATCGGCGAGCTGTTCGAGCTGCAGCGCGCCGCTCTCGACGCCCAGTAAGGTCAGCCGATCCGCCGGCGGGCGCCGCCCGCCTGGCCATCAAGGAGGCACGCCATGAGTGATTCAGCGCAGCCGGGGCCGCAACTGCCGGTCCCGCCGCCCTCCGCCGAGGCGCGCAAGTGGGCGATGCTTTGCCACTACGCGGCCTTCGCCTGGCTGCTGGCACCGATGATCGGCAACGTCGTCGGCCCGCTGGTGGTCTGGCAGCTCAAGCGCGAGAGCGATCCCTATGTCGATGCGCAGGGGCGCGAAGCGCTGAACTTCCAGCTTACCCTGAGCCTGGCGCTGCTGGTCTGCGGCGCGCTGGCCTGGCTGCTGATCGGCTTTCCGCTGATGGCGCTGGTCAGCGTGGTCGGCCTGGTGCTGACGGTGATCGCCGGCATCAAGGCCAACGAGGGCAAGCCTTGGCGCTATCCGTTCTGCATCCGCTTCCTCAGCTGACGCCCTGCCGCGCATAAAAAAGCCGACTCGCTGAGTCGGCTTTTTTCAGGGCGACCGGCCTCAGATGCTCAGCGTCCAGTCGTAGTCGACCAGCAGCGGCGCATGCTGGGAGAAGCGCGGCTGGCGCGGCAGCTGGGCGCTGCGCACGCAGCGGCGCAGGCCGGGGGTGAGCAGCTGGTAGTCGAAGCGGAAGCCGAGGTTGAGCATGGCCGCCTGCTCGGTGTCCGGCCACCAGCTGTACTGCTCGCCCTCGCGGCTGACTTCGCGCAGGGCGTCGACGTAGCCGAGGTTGCCCAGCACTTCGTCCATCCACGCCCGCTCGGGCGCGAGGAAGCCGGGCGCCTGCTGGCACTCGCGCCAGTTCTTCACGTCCAGCTTCTGGTGCGCCACGTACAGCGAGCTGCAGTAGATGTACTCGCGGCGCTTGCGACGCTGCTTGTTCAGATAGCTGGTGAAGTCGTCCATGAACTTGAACTTGGCGTTCAGGTCGTCGTCGCCTTTCTGTCCGCTGGGCATCAGCAGGCTGGCGATGCTGACCTTGTCGAAATCGGCCTGCAGGTAGCGTCCGTAGCGGTCGGCCTGCTCGAAGCCGAGGCCGAAGATCACCGCCTTGGGTTGCTGCCGCGAATAGATCGCCACTCCGCCCTGGCTGGGAACCTCGGCGTCGGCGGCATACATGAAGTAGCCGTCCAGCTGCCAGGCGGGATCTTCCATGTCGTAGCTCGAGGCGCGGGTGTCCTGCAGGCAGATGACGTCGGCATTCTGGCTTTGCAGCCAACCGAGCAGGCCGCGTTCGACCGCTGCCTGCATACCGTTCACGTTGACACTGACAATCCGCATAAATGGCCCCTGAAAAAACCTGTGTGTATGATACCTGAGCTTCGTGCTTTTTTGGCTAAAACAGGCATCCCATGCAGGCATATCAACGCGAATTCATCCGCTTCGCCATCGAGCGCGGCGTTCTGCGCTTCGGCGAGTTCACCCTCAAGTCCGGGCGCACCAGTCCCTATTTCTTCAACGCCGGGCTGTTCAACAGCGGCCTGGCGTTGGCTCGGCTCGGCCGTTTCTACGCCGAGGCGGTGCAGGCCAGTGGCATCGACTTCGACGTGCTGTTCGGCCCGGCCTACAAGGGCATCCCGCTGGCTTCCGCCACCGCCATCGCGCTGGCCGAGCAGCATGGCCGCGACCTGCCGTGGTGCTTCAACCGCAAGGAAGCCAAGGAGCATGGCGAGGGCGGCAGCCTGGTGGGTGCGCCGTTGGTCGGACGGGCGCTGATCGTCGACGACGTGATCACCGCCGGCACCGCGATCCGCGAGGTGATGCAGATCATCCAGGCGCAGGGAGCGCAGGCCGCCGGCGTGCTGATCGCGCTGAACCGCGAGGAGCGCGGCCAGGGCGAACTTTCGGCGATCCAGGAAGTCGAGCGCGACTTTGGTATACCGGTGGTGAGCATTGTCTCGCTGAGCCAGGTGCTGGATTATCTCGCCCAGGATCAGGCGCTCAAGCAGCACCTGCCGGCAGTGGAAGCCTACCGCGCGCAGTACGGAATCTGATCGGCGCAAAATTTTTTAGGCCATATAACAACTATTAGAAATATTATTTTTCTGAATTGGCATGCCAGTTCAAGGCCTGCCAGGTGGCCATGCGCAGCATGGTCACCTATCTCATAAGAATAATAGTGATTAAGCAGGGTAATTCGGCCATGGCCGGACTTCGTCTTAAATATTAATCTAATAATAGTTGAATGTATGTCTGATAATAATCAAAATAGTTATCGCGAGCTGCATAAGCCCAAAGAACAGTTTGCCTCGCGGGAAGAATATCTCGAGCACGAGCTGACCATCATGGCGCCGCGGCGCTGGGCGCTGAACCTGCCGTTTCGCGACTATCGCTTCGAACTGGAAGACTGGGTCCCGGCGATGGCCGCGACCATCGGCAAGATCGTCATGGTCGCCGCGGTGGTGGCCGCGTTTGCCGGGCCGCTGGGCCTGTCCAGCGAGTTCGTCATCGAAAACGCCCGCTTCGAGATGCTGATCGCCGCGCTGCTGTTCGTGCTGCTGTTTTCCGGGGTCTTCAACCCGACGGCCAACCTGGCCGGCACCCATGGCCCGCTGATTCCACTGATTCCGCTGATCGTCGCCTCCGGTGGCCACCCGATGGCGCTGGGCATCATGGTCGGCGTGCTGGGCTTCGTGCTGGGGATTTCCAAGGGCGGCAGTCTGCTGGCGCGGCTGACCAGTGACGGGGTGTGTGGCGGCCTGCTGCTTTATCTCGGCTTCATTGGCGTTACTTCGCAGATCAAGAGTCTGTTCGCCTGGGCCGATGGCTTCGACATGGGCTATATCGCCTTCGTGATCGTGTTTGCCACCATCGTTATGTATGCCTATCTGGAACATATTCGCATGCGCTGGCTGGCGATTCCGCTGGGCGCCATTCTGGCCGCGGTAATTGCCTTCGCGCTGGGTGCGCCGTTCGAGTTCTCCACGCAGCCGGGTATTCCCAATTTGAATCCGGCCTACTGGTGGGGCGAAGATACCGGCTGGCAACTGGGTCTGCCGGAATTCCAGCACTTCGTTGCCGTGGCGCCCTTTGCCGTACTGGCGGTGGCGATGTGGTCGCCGGACTTCCTCGGTCATCGGATCTTTCAGGAGCTGAACTATCCGCCCAAGGCCAAGAAGGTCCTGATGAACATCGACGACACCATGTGCATCGCCGCGGCGCGCCAGGCGGTCGGTACGGCGCTGGGCGGCGGCAACCTGACCTCGTCCTGGGGGACCTACATGGTGCCGGCGGCCATCGCCAAGCGGCCGATTCCGGCCGGCGCGATTCTCACCGGTCTGCTCTGCGTGATTGCCGCGCTGTGGGGCTACCCGATGGACCTGGCGATCTGGCCGCCGGTGCTCAGCGTGGCCCTGTTGGTCGGTGTGTACCTGCCGCTGCTCGAAGCCGGCATGCAGATGACCCGCGAGGGCAAGACCTCGCAGTCGGCGGCCATCGTGATCTTCTCCTCGGCGCTGGTGAATCCGGTGTTCGGCTGGTCGCTGACCATGCTGCTCGACAACCTCGGCCTGATCGGCGACAAGGAGCGCGGCCAGGGCCTGGGTCATCGCGATCGCTGGATCATCCCGGGCGTGGTGTTCCTCGTCCTCTGCGGGGTGATGGCGGGGATCGGCATGTTCCCGGGCATCCCGGCGCTGCTGGAGTCTTTCCGCGCGCTGGCCTGATAACATGGCGCGGGCAACAAGAGGGGGAGCCGCGGCTTCCCCTTTTTTGTCGCAGAACCAAGGTCGCGAACAGGCGCTCAGCGTCGCCCGAGCAAGCCCGATGACGTGAGGGGCTGATCAATGCAGATGGGAAACAAGGTGTGGCTGTTGTTGCTGGGGGTGCTGGCGGTGACCCCGGCGCAGGCCGAGCTGTACCGCTACCTGAACCGGCAGGGGGTGGTGGTGCTGGATCGCCAGGGCGTGCCGCCGGAATACGTCGGCAATGGCTACGAGGTGATCGACGAAGAGGGGCGGGTGCTGCGCGTAGTGCCGCCGGCACCGAGTGCCGAGGAACTGCGCCGGCGGGTCGCGGCGCAGCGTCAGGCTCGCGCCGATGCGCAGTTGCGGCGGCTCTACCCCCGGGTGGCCGACCTCGAGGTGGCGCGGGGACATCAGTTGCGTGATCTGGACGGCCTGATCGCGGTGGCGCGCGGCAACCTGCACGCTGTGCAGCAGCGGGCGCTGGGGTTGGAGCGTCAGGCGGCGGAGCACCAGCGTGCCAGCCAGCCGCTACCGGCGGCGCTGCTGCAGCAGCTGGAAGGATTGCGTGGCGAGCAGCATCAAGCCGAAGCTGAGCTGCAGCGGCTGCAGGGGCTGCGTCAGCGCAGCGAGGCGAGCTTTGCCGCCGACCGGCTGCGGCTGATCGAGATCCTCGGCCGCGAGCCCTGATGGTCGACGCCGGAGGAGACCTCCGGCGTGACCGCTCGCCTCGGCGCAGTCGCGCGTTGGCGAGCCCTCAGCCCTGGCGGGCGTTGCTGATCCCTCAGCGCGGCTGCGCGTTGGTGATCAGGGTGCCGACGCCGCTGTCGGTGAAGATCTCCAGCAGCACGGCATTCGGCACGCGGCCGTCGATGATGTGCGCGCTGTTGACGCCGCCCTGCACCGCCTCGAGGGCGCAGCGGATCTTCGGCAGCATGCCGCCGTAGATGGTGCCGTCGGCGATCAGGCCGTCGACCTGGGCGGTGGACAGACCGGTCAGCACCTGGCCCTGCTTGTCGAGCAGGCCGGCGGTGTTGGTCAGCAGCATCAGCTTCTCGCACTTGAGCGCTTCGGCCACCTTGCCGGCCACCAGGTCGGCGTTGATGTTGTACGACTCGCCGTCCGCGCCGACGCCGATTGGCGCGATCACCGGGATGAAGTCGCCGGCCACCAGCATGTTCAGCAGGTCGACGTTGACCCCGACGACTTCGCCGACGTGGCCGATGTCGATGATCTCCGGCTGGGTCATTTCCGGCGTCTGGCGGGTGACCTTGAGCTTCTTCGCCTTGATCAGGCCGGCGTCCTTGCCGGTCAGGCCGATGGCGCTGCCGCCATGCTGGTTGATCAGGTTGACGATGTCCTTGTTGACCTGGCCGCCGAGGACCATCTCCACCACGTCCATGGTCTGCGCGTCGGTGACGCGCATGCCGTCGATGAAGTGGCTCTCGATCGACAGGCGCTTGAGCAGGTCGCCGATCTGCGGGCCGCCGCCGTGCACCACCACCGGGTTGATGCCGACCGCCTTCATCAGCACGATGTCGCGGGCGAAGCTGGTCTTCAGCTCGTCGCTTTCCATGGCGTTGCCGCCGTACTTGACCACCAGGGTCTTGCCGGCGAAGCGGCGGATGTAGGGCAGGGCTTCGGTGAGGACCTTGGCTACCTGTTCGGCAGCTTCACGATTGAGAGGCATGCTGGGCTCCAGTGGCATCAGAAAGGCAGTTCCAGGTCAGGGGCCACGGCCTTGAGCTGGGCGTGGAAGACCTGCTGGATCCGTGCGAGTTCGGCGGCGTCGTCGGCCTCGAAGCGCAGCACCAGCACCGGGGTGGTGTTGGAGGCGCGCACCAGGCCCCAGCCGTGGGGGTAGTCGACGCGCACGCCGTCGAGGGTGAACAGGTTGGCGTCGCCCCACTGGGCGTCGCGCTGCAGGGCCTCGATCAGGGCGAACTTGCGCTCGTCGGTGACCTTGATGTTGATTTCCGGGGTGGACAGGGCGACCGGGAAGTCGGCGAACACCTCGGCGGCGCTGCGCTTCTCCAGGCTGAGGATTTCCAGCAGGCGCACGGCGCTGTAGATGCCGTCGTCGAAGCCGTACCAGCGCTCCTTGAAGAAGATGTGCCCGCTCATCTCGCCGGCCAGCAGGGCGCCGGTTTCCTTCATCTTCGCCTTGATCAGCGAGTGGCCGGTCTTCCACATCAGCGGACGACCGCCGTAGCCGCTGATCAGGCCGGCCAGACCGCGGGTGCACTTGACGTCGAAGATCACGTCGGCGCCGGGGTTGCGGCTCAGCACGTCGCGGGCGAACAGCATCAGCAGGCGGTCGGGATAGATCATCTCGCCGGCGTTGGTCACCACGCCGACGCGGTCGCCGTCGCCGTCGAAGGCCAGGCCCAGATCGGCGCCGGTCTCGGCGACCTTGGCGATCAGGTCCTTGAGGTTCTCCGGCTTGCCCGGATCCGGGTGGTGGTTGGGGAAGGTGCCGTCGACGTCGCAGAACAGCGGGATCACCTCGCAGCCGAGCGCCTCGATCAGCTGCGGGGCGTTGACCCCGGCCACGCCGTTGCCGCAGTCGACCACCACCTTGAGCGGACGGGCCAGCACCACGTCGTCGGCGATGCGCTGGTGGTACTGCTCGAGCACCTCGACCTGGGTCAGGCTGCCGTTGCCGCTGGCCAGATCGTTGCTCTCCAGACGCTGGTGCAGGGCCTGGATGCGCTCGTTGGCCAGGGTGTGGCCGGCGATGACGATCTTGAAGCCGTTGTAGTCCGGCGGGTTGTGGCTGCCGGTGACCATCACGCCGCTGCTGGCGCCGAGCACGTGGGTGGCGAAGTACAGCACCGGGGTCGGCACCATGCCGATGTCGGTGACGTTGCAGCCGCTCTCGCGCAGGCCGCGGATCAGCGCTGCGGCCAGCTCCGGGCCGGACAGGCGGCCGTCGCGGCCGACCACCACGCCGGGTTCGCCGCAGGCGAGGCTTTCCGAGCCGATGGTGCGGCCGATCCAGTAGGCGGTTTCGCTGGTCAGGCTGTCGCCAACCACGCCGCGGATGTCGTAGGCGCGGAAGATGCTGGCCGGCAGATGCGGGGCATTGGTGGTGTTCATCTGGGAGTGTTGCTCCATGCTGGGTTGAGCCGGCAGGGCCGGTTCGGGATCAAACAGGTCGAAAACGTCCGCCGTGGCCGGGGTCGGCGCTGTGGCGGGCGCGAGATTGTTCGGGGCGCCCGCTACTGAGACTGCGGCAACGCCGCGCGGTTCGCTCGGCGGCAGTCTGGCCAGCAGGTCGGCGAGGTCGCGGTATTCGTCCTCGAGCAGCTGCGGCGCCGGTGCCTGCGGGCTGATGCCCAGGCGCCGGGTATAGCTTTCCAGCGCCTCGCGATCATGCCGCTGGCGTTGCCGTTCGGCCTGCCGGTACAGGGCGGCGCCGCCGAGGGCGCCGGCCAGCACCAGCAGGCCGGCCAGCAGGCCGGTCCACGGCGCCGGCGTGGCCGGTTGCAGGGCGACGCCGGGACGCAGGCCGAGTTGCCAGTTGGGATGCGCGCTGGGCCAGGTGCGCAGCGGGCCGTCGCCCTGGCCGCGCTGCAGCAGCAGCTGCGCCGGGCTGGCGGGGAACTGCTGCAGCAGCTGCAGCTCGCCCACCGCGGCGGGCAGCGGCGGCAGGCGGTCGAGCAGGCGCTGCAGGTCGCTGACCAGCAGCAGGGTGCCGCGCACCTGGCCGTCGGCGTCGAGCACGGCGGCGGCGCTGTACAGCAGCCAGCGTGCGCCGATGCGGTAGGCCTCGGGGGGCGGTGCGATCCCCTGTTCGGCACGGCGCAGCAGGTCGAGGGCGGCGAAATTCAGCGGTGCGCTGCGCGTTTCGTCGAGCTGCGCGCCGCCGCGGCGGTTCAGCTGCGCGTCGAGCAGGTCGCTGCGGTAGCCGAGCAGGCGGGCGGCCGCCTGGCTGCGGCTGGCGGCATCGCCGGCCAGGGCGGCGTGCAGCTCGGGCTGCCCGGCGATGTCGCGGGTGTCCTGCGCCAACTGCTGCAGGCTCTGCTGCAGCGCCCCGAGCGGACCGGCGACCCACGCCTCGGCCAGCTGCTGGCGGTGCTCCGCGCTGCTCTGCTGCTGAGCGTGCTGCAGCAGCGCGCCGCCGGCCAGCAGGCCGAGCAGGCTGCCGGCGGCGATGGGCAGCAGGCGGGCGCGCAGGGCGCCAGGCGGGTTCGCGCGGGGCATGGGGGCGGTCAGTGCTGGCCGCTGTGGCCGAAGCCACCGGCACCGCGCAGGCTGTCGTCGAACTGCTCGACCAGCTCGAAGCGCGCCTGCACCACCGGCACCAGCACCAGCTGGGCGAGGCGCTCGCCGACGGCGATGGTGAAGGCGCTCTGCCCGCGGTTCCAGCAGGACACCATCAGCTCGCCCTGGTAGTCGGAGTCGATCAGACCGACCAGGTTGCCGAGGACGATGCCGTGTTTGTGGCCCAGGCCCGAGCGGGGCAGGATCAGCGCGGCCAGGCCCGGGTCGGCGACGTGGATGGCCAGGCCGGTGGGGATCAGCACGGTCTGGCCGGGCTCGAGGGTCAGTTCCTGCTGCAGCATGGCGCGCAGGTCGAGGCCGGCAGAGCCGGGGGTGGCGTATTCCGGCAGCGGGAAGTCGCGGCCGAGGCGCGGGTCGATAATCTTGGCTTGCAGTGCGTGCATGTAACGATCAGCTCTGGTGGAGTCGTGCGGCGATGAAGGCGATCAGCTGGCGGGCGATCTTGCCCTTGCTGGTCTGGGCGAAACTGTTCTGCGTGAGCTGGCGATCGATGATGGTGATCGCGTTGTCCTCGCTGTTGAAGCCGATGCCGGGATTGGCCACGTCGTTGGCGACGATCAGGTCGAGGTTCTTGTCCCTGAGCTTGCGCGCCGCGTAGTCGAGCAGTTTCTCGGTCTCGGCGGCGAAGCCGACGCTGAACGGCCGGTCGGCACGGGCGGCGAGGGTGGCGAGGATGTCCGGGTTGCGCACCATGCGCAGCTGCAGGCCGTCGTCGCTGCCCGGGTCCTTCTTCATCTTCTGTGTGGCGATGACCTCGGGGCGGTAGTCGGCCACCGCGGCGGCGGCGATCAGCAGGTCGCAGGGCATCGCCGCCTCGCAGGCGGCCAGCATGTCGCGGGCGCTGACCACGTTGACCCGCGTGACGCGCTGCGGGGTCGGCAGGTGTACCGGGCCGCTGACCAGGGTCACCACGGCGCCGGCCTCGGCGGCGGCCTCGGCGAGGGCGAAGCCCATCTTGCCCGAGCTGTGGTTGGTGATGTAGCGCACCGGGTCGATGGATTCCTGGGTCGGTCCGGCGGTGATCAGCACCCGACAGCCGGTCAGCAGGCCGCGCTCGAAGCAGTCGGCGGCGCGCTGCGCCAGCTCGTCGGCTTCCAGCATGCGTCCGGGGCCGACGTCGCCGCAGGCCTGGCTGCCGGCAGCGGGGCCGAACAGGCGCAGGCCGCGCGCGGCGAGCAGCTCGGCGTTGGCCTGGGTGGCCGGATCGCGCCACATCGCCTGGTTCATCGCCGGGGCCAGCGCCACCGGCGCGTCGGTGGCCAGTACCAGGGTGGTCAGCAGGTCGTCGGCGACGCCCTGGGCCAGGCGCGCCAGCAGGTCGGCGGTGGCCGGGGCGATCAGCACCAGGTCGGCCCAGCGGGCCAGCTCGATGTGGCCCATGGCCGCCTCGGCGGCGGGGTCGAGCAGGTCGTGGAACACCGGGTGGCCGGACAGCGCCTGCAGGGTCAGCGGGGTGATGAATTCGCGGGCCGCGCGGGTCATCACCACGCGCACCTCGGCGCCCTGGTCGCGCAGGCGGCGGACCAGCTCGGCGCTCTTGTAGGCGGCGATGCCGCCGCCGATACCCAGGACGATGCGTTTACGCTGCAGCCGCTGCATGGACCAGCCTTTTATTCTGTGGACGGGGTGGAATGCACGGCAGCGCGAACGGGGTCACAACAGGCGCTGCCGGCTTCGAAACAGGTCGGCTAAGATAGCACAGCGCCACTCGTGCAGGCAGCGTGGGACGCGGCCTGCAGGGTGAAATGCGCGGGTGCGCCAGGACGGCGCGCGACCATCACGCAGGGAGATGAGCGATGAGCATTCGGGACTGGCCGGTGCAGGAACGGCCGCGGGAAAAACTGCTGGCCCACGGGGCGGCGACCTTGAGCGATGCCGAGCTGCTGGCGATCTTCCTGCGCACCGGGGTGGCCGGGCGCAGCGCGGTGGATCTGGCGCGCCATCTGCTGGCCGCGTTCGGCGGCCTGCGCCAGTTGCTGGAGGCCGATCTGCACGGCTTCAGCGCCCATCTGGGCCTGGGGCCGGCCAAGTACGCCCAGCTGCAGGCGGTGCTGGAGATGGGTCGCCGCCACCTGGCCGCGCGGATCCAGCGCGACTCGGCGCTGGAAAGCCCGCAGGCGGTGCGCGATTACCTCAAGGCGCGCCTGCGCCACGAGCCGCACGAGGTGTTCGCCTGCCTGTTCCTCGACACCCGCCACCGCGTGCTGGCCTTCGAGGTGCTGTTCCACGGTTCCATCGACGGCGCCAGCGTCTATCCGCGCCAGGTGGTCAAGCGCGCACTGGCCCACAATGCCGCCGCGGTGATCCTCACCCACAACCATCCCTCGGGGGTGGCCGAGCCGAGCCAGGCCGACCGCCAGCTGACCCAGAAGCTCAAGGAGGCGCTGGCGCTGGTCGAGGTACGGGTGCTCGATCATTTCGTGGTCGGCGACGGCGAGCCGGTGTCGCTCGCCGAATACGGCTGGATCTGACACACTACGCGGTCTGTGTTCTTCCCGGCCGGTGGTCGGCTCCGCGGCGTGTGCCTTGCGAGCGCCGCGGCTTTCTGCTATAAAACTGCGCTCTTTTCTGGGGCCCGGCTTTTCAGCCCGATGGCACAGTCGGTAAGACCCCGATAGAAAGTAAAATTCACACCGATTCAAGCGGCCAACCCATGCCGGGTTGGGCATGTGGTTAAGAGGGCTGAGGTATGTCGAGAGTCTGTCAAGTGACCGGTAAGGGTCCGGTTACCGGGAACAAAATTTCCCACGCGAACAACAAAACCCGTCGTCGTTTCCTGCCGAACCTGCAGCACCATCGTTTCTGGGTCGAGTCCGAGAAGCGCTTCGTGCGTCTGCGCGTATCGGCCAAGGGCATGCGCGTCATCGACAAGCGCGGCATCGACGCCGTGCTGGCTGAAATCCGCACCCGCGGCGAAAAAGTTTAAGGAGCACAATCATGCGTGATCTGATCCGTTTGGTGTCCAGCGCCGGTACCGGCCACTTCTACACCACCGACAAGAACAAGCGCACTACCCCCGGTAAGATCGAGATCAAGAAGTACGATCCGGTCGTCCGCAAGCACGTGATCTACAAGGAAGGCAAGATCAAGTAATTGATCCGGCCCTTGAAGAAGAAACCCGCCCCTCGTGGCGGGTTTTTTCTTGCCTGCGTTTTCTGCGTTTTGCCGCTGCGGCTCAGGCGAGCTGGCGCAGGGCGCCGGCGAGGATCTCCAGCAGCCGGTCGATCTGCTCCCGCTCGATGATCAGCGGCGGCGACAGCGCCAGGGTATCGCCGGTGCAGCGCACCAGCGCGCCGTCCCGGAAGCACTGCTCGAACACCCGCTGGCCGCGGCGGCCGGCGCCGGCCGGATCGGCGGCGAGCTGCACGGCGCCGACCAGGCCGACGCAGCGGATGTCGACCACGTGCGGCAGGTCGCGCAGGCCGAGCAGGGCGGCGCACCAGTAGTCCTCCAGCGCGACAGCGCGCTGGAACAGCTCCTCTTTCTGGTAGATGTCCAACGCGGCAAGGGCGGCGGCGCAGGCCAGCGGGTGCCCCGAGTAGGTGTAGCCGTGGAACAGCTCGATGCCGTCCGGGCCCTGCATGAAGGCGTCGAAGATGTACTGGTGGACGAACACCGCACCCATCGGCACCGCGCCGTTGGTCAGCCCCTTGGCGCTGGTGAGGATGTCCGGTACCACCCCCCAGCGCTGCGAAGCGAAGGCCTCGCCGACGCGCCCGAAGCCGGTGATCACCTCGTCGAAGATCAGCAGGATGCCGTGCCGGCGGGTGATCTCGCGCAGCCGCTGCAGGTAGCCCACCGGCGGCAGGATCACCCCGGCCGAGCCGCTCATCGGCTCGACCATCACCGCGGCGATGTTCTCCGCGCCGTGCAGGGCGACCAGCCGTTCCAGCGCGTCGGCCTGTTCCGCGCCGAAGGCCGGCAGGCCGCGGCTGAAGGCGTTGCGCTCGATATCCAGAGTGTGCGGCAGGTGGTCGACCCCCGGCAGCAGGTTGGCGGAGAACGCCCGGCGGTTGCCGAGCATGCCGCCCACCGACAGGCCGCCGAAGCCGACGCCGTGGTAGCCCAGTTCGCGGCCGATCAGCCGGGTGCGGGTGCCCTGGCCGATGGCGCGCTGGTAGGCGAGGGCGATCTTCAGCGCGGTGTCCGCCGACTCCGAGCCTGAGTTGGTGAAGAACAGCTTGTTCAGCCCCGGCGGGGCGATGGCGGCGAGGCGCTCGGCCAGCGCGAACGGCAGCGGGTGGCCCATCTGGAAGCTCGGCGCGTAGTCCAGCGTGGCGACCTGGCGCGCCACTGCCTCGCTGATCTCGCGGCGGCCGTGGCCGGCGTTGCAGCACCACAGCCCGGCGCAGCCGTCGAGGATCTGCCGGCCGTCGACACTGCGGTAGTACATGCCCTCGGCGCTTTCCAGCAAGCGCGGGTTGGCCTTGAACTGGCGATTGGCGGTGAAGGGCATCCAGTAGTCATCGAGGCGCGGATTGGCAGCGTGCGGCTGGCTTGGCTCGCTCATGGCGTGGTCTTCCTGCGCAAAAGGGCGTGGTGGCTGGGCGATGTGTGCAGGATAGTGAACGCTAGGGCGTCTCGCGCATCGATTCGTCAAGAATCCTGAGCTGTTTCGCCTGCAATTTCGCCGGCCCCGGCTTGCGCAGGTTTTCCCGCTGCAGCCATGATGCTCAAAACAACAGCCCCGGAGCACCTCATGAGCACGCCTAGCCGTACCGAGTGGGAACACCGCGCCAGCATCCTGAAGATCGAGAGTCGCGCCTTTATCCATGGCGAGTACGCCGCGGCCGTCTCCGGGGCGACGTTCGACTGCCGCAGCCCGATCGACGGCCGTCTGCTGGCGCAGGTGGCCAGCTGCGACGCCGCCGACGCCGAGCGGGCGGTGGCCGATGCGCGCGCCGCCTTCGAGTCCGGGGTGTGGTCGCGGCTGGCGCCGGCCAAGCGCAAGGCGATCATGCAGCGCTTCGCCGGCCTGCTCGAGGCCCACGACGAGGAGCTGGCGCTGCTGGAAACTCTTGACATGGGCAAGCCGATCAACGATGCGCTGAAGGTCGACCTGCCGGCCGCGGTGCGCTGCCTGCGCTGGTGCGCCGAGGCGATCGACAAGCTCTACGACGAGGTGGCGCCGACCCCGCACGACCAGCTCGGCCTGGTCACCCGCGAGCCGGTCGGCGTGGTCGCCGCCATCGTGCCGTGGAACTTCCCACTGCTGATGGCCTGCTGGAAGCTCGGCCCGGCGCTGGCCGCCGGCAACTCGGTGGTGCTCAAGCCGTCGGAGAAGTCGCCGCTGACCGCCCTGCGCATCGCCCGGCTGGCGGTCGAGGCCGGCATCCCGCCGGGCGTGTTCAACGTGCTGCCCGGCTACGGCCACACGGTGGGCAAGGCGCTGGCGCTGCACATGGAGGTCGACACCCTGGTGTTCACCGGCTCCACGCGCACCGCCAAGCAGCTGATGATCTACGCCGGCGAATCGAACCTCAAGCGCGTGTGGCTGGAGGCCGGCGGCAAGAGCCCGAACATCGTCTTCGCCGACGCGCCGGACCTGCGCGCCGCGGCGCGTGCCGCCGCCGGGGCGATCTGTTTCAACCAGGGCGAGGTGTGCACCGCCGGCTCGCGCCTGCTGGTCGAGGCCGCGATCAAGGATGAGTTCGTCACCCTGCTGCTGGAGGAGGTGCAACGCTGGCAGCCCGGCCATCCGCTGGACCCGGCGACCAACGTCGGCGCGCTGGTCGACGAGCAGCAGCTCGGTACCGTGCTCGACTACATCGCCGCCGGCCACGCCGAGGGCGCCCAGCTGCGCTGCGGCGGCGGCCGGGTGCTGGCGGAAACCGGCGGAGTGTTCGTCGCGCCGACGGTGTTCGACGGCGTCAGCAACGCGATGAAGATCGCCCGCGAGGAAATCTTCGGCCCGGTGCTGTCGGTGATCGCCTTCGACTCGGCGGAGGAGGCGGTGCGCATCGCCAACGACACCCCCTACGGCCTGGCCGCGGCGATCTGGACCGCCAGCCTGTCCAAGGCCCACCTCACCGCCAAGGCGCTGCGCGCCGGCAGCGTGTGGATCAACCAGTACGACGGCGGCGACATGACCGCGCCGTTCGGCGGCTTCAAGCAGTCCGGCAACGGCCGCGACAAGTCGCTGCATGCCTTCGACAAGTACACCGAGCTGAAGGCGACCTGGATCAAGCTGTAAGCGGCCCGCGCGGGTCGCTGCGGATCTGCGGCCGGGCTCCCGTCATCGGGGCCCGGCCGCACTGTTTTGTGCCGCCCGGCAGCGCCGGAAGACCAGGAGAACGATGGTGCGTTGGGCAACCTACTTGGCGGTGACCGGGGCGGTGGTGCTGGTCGGGCTGGCGCTCGGCCTCAGCCTGCCGCTGGTGTCGTTGCGCCTGGACGGCTGGGGCTACGGCCCGTTCGCCATCGGCGTGATGGCGGCGATGCCGGCCGTCGGTGTGCTGCTCGGCGCGCGCCTGAGCGGCTGGCTGGCGGGGCTGTGCGGCACGCCGCGCAGCCTGCAACTGAGCCTGCTGCTCAGTGCCGGGTCGGTCGCCGCCCTGGCGCTGTGGCCGGACTACGGGCTGTGGCTGCTGCTGCGCCTGCTGCTCGGCATCTCGCTGACCGTGGTGTTCGTCCTCGGCGAAAGCTGGATCAACCAGCTGGCCCCCGAACAGTGGCGCGGCCGGTTGGTGGCACTGTACGGCACCGGCTTCGCCCTCAGCCAGCTGTGCGGGCCGCTGCTGCTCAGCGTGCTGGGCAGCGCCGGCGACCAGGGCTTCTGGCTGGCGGCGGCGCTGCTGGTGGTCGGCATCCTGCCGTTGCTCGGTCGCGACGGCGCACCGCAGGTCGGTCGCCACAGCCTGGCCGGCGGCGGGCTGCTGGTCTTCTGCCGCGGCCAGCCGGCGATCGCCTGGGCGGTGGTGCTGTTCGCCGCCTTCGACGTGCTGGTGCTGACCCTGCTGCCGGTCTACCTGCTGCGCGAGGGCATCGAGCAGGCCAGCGCGCTGCGCATGCTCGGCGCGGTGGTGCTGGGCAACGCCGTGCTGCAGCTGCCGCTCGGCCTGCTCGCCGACCGCCTGCCGCGCGCCGCGCTGCTGCGCGCCTGCGGCCTGGTGCTGTTGGGCGCCAGCCTGGGACTGCCGCTGGCGCTGCATTCGCCGCTGGTCTGGCTGCTGCTGCCGCTGCTCGGCGCCAGCGCCGGCGGCCTCTACACCCTGGCGCTGGTGCTGGTCGGCGCGCGCTATCGCGACGACGCGCTGGTGCGTGCCAACGCCCACATCGCCCTGCTGTGGGGCACCGGCTGCCTGCTCGGCCCGCTGTCCACCGGCGCCGCCAGCCAGTGGCTGAGCGGCCACGGCCTGCCGCTGTTGCTGGCGGGGGGCGCGGCGCTGTTCCTCGCCCTGGCCGCGCGGCGCGGTGCCTTCGAGCTGCGCGGCGATTCGCAGTAGGACGGGCTGGCCCGACAGGCGCCTGCGTGGTACGCGCGGCGCACCTTACCGTTCGGCACCCCTCCCGTCGTAGGGTGCGCCATGCGCACCAATCCTTGCGAGCAAGCGGGGCCGGGCAACGAGGTGCCTACAGCCGCTCTTTGATTTGCTCCCAGAGCATGCCCAGCGCCAGCAGCGGCGCGCGCAGCCGCGGGCCGCCGAGGAAGGTCGGGTGCGGCACCTTGGCGAACAGCTCGAAGCCGCTGCTGTCTTCGCCGTGGATGGCCATGGCCAGCAGCTGCGCCGCCAGGTGGCTGGCGTTGAGGCCGTGGCCGGAGTAGGCCTGGGCGTAGAAAACGTTGGGCTGCTCCGGCAGGCGGCCGAGCTGCGGCAGGCGGTTGGCGCCGATGCCGATCATGCCGCCCCAGGCGTAGTCGATGCGCGCCTCGCGCAGTTGCGGAAACACCTTGAGCATCTTCGCCCGCATGTAGGCGGCGATGTCCGCCGGATCGCGCCCGGAGTAGTGGCAGGCACCGCCGAACAGCAGGCGGCGGTCGCGCGACAGGCGGAAGTAGTCGAGCGCCACGCGCTGGTCGCACAGCGCCATGTCCCGGGGGATCAGTTGCCGCGCGCGTGCCTCGCCCAGCGGCTCGGTGGCGATGATGTAGCTGCCGGCCGGCAGCACCTTGCCGGCCAGCTGCGGCTGCAGGCCGGCGAGGTAGGCGTTGCCGGCGAGGATCAGCCGCTCGGCGCGCACCCGGCCACGGGCGGTGTGCACCAGGATCTGCGCGCCGTAGTCGATGCGCGTCGCCGCCGAGCGCTCGAACAGTCGGGCGCCCAGACCGACGGCCGCCGCCGCCTCGCCGAGGGCCAGGTTGAGCGGGTGCAGGTGGCCGGAACCCATGTCGATCAGCCCGCCGCAGTAGCGGTCGGAACCGACCACCTCGGGCATCTGTTCAGGCTGCAGCAGGCGCAGCTCGTGGCGGTAGCCGAGCGCCAGCAGCTCGTCGCGGGCGCGGGCGAAGTCCTCCAGATGCTGCGGGCGATTGGCCAGGTCGCAGTAGCCCCAGCGCAGGTCGCAGTCGATGGCGAACTCCGCGATGCGCCGACGCACCAGCTCCACCGCCTCCAGGCCGTACAGCTTGAGGCGGCGCACGCCGTCTTCGCCGAGCAGTGGCAGGAAGCGCTCGACGCCGTGGCCGACGCCGCGGATCAGCTGGCCACCGTTGCGCCCGCTGGCGCCCCAGCCGATCTGCCGCGCCTCCAGCAGCGCCACCGCGTAGCCGCGGCGGGCCAGTTCGATGGCGCAGTTCAGTCCGGTGTAGCCGCCGCCGACGATGCACACATCCACGCCGATCTCGCCGTCCAGCGCGGGAAACGCCAGCGCCCGGTTGGCGCTGGCGGCGTACCAGGACGGTGCGTGCTGGTCGGTGTGGGTCGGGATGCGGGACATGTTGTCGCGAAACCTCCGGGATTTCCGACGAGGATAGGCCAGTTGCCGCCAATCAGTCGGCAATCGGCAGCGCCAGGCTCTCCTTGACCTCTTCCATGACGATGTAGCTCTTCGACTCGCGCACGTGCGGCAGCTTGAGCAGGATGTCGCCGAGCAGCTTGCGGTAGGAGGCCATTTCCGAGATGCGCGCCTTGACCAGGTAGTCGAAGTCGCCGGACACCAGGTGGCATTCCAGCACCTGCGGCAGGCGCAGCACCGCGCGGCGGAACTCCTCGAAGGTGTCGCCGGACTTGTAGTCCAGGCTCAGCTCGACGAACACCAGCAGGCCGGCGCGCAGCTGCGGCGGATCGAGCCGCGCGTGGTAGCCGAGGATCACCCCGTCGCGCTCCAGGCGGCGCACCCGCTCGGTGCAGGGGGTGGTCGACAGGCCGACCCGCTCGCCCAGTTCGGTGAAGGAGATCCGCCCCTCCTCCTGCAGGATGCGCAGGATGTTGCGATCGATGCGGTCCAGGTCGCGGCGGGATTTGTGCGGACTGCTCATGGGGAATGCCCCTCCCGAGGCGCATTTGCTCTGCGATTTGTCGCAAAATAGCGCCTCGCCGCCAGTGAAAGCCACTGCCGCAGCGCTTCCCATGCCCGTCCCGGTCGCACTCGCCGGGGCCACCACCAGGAGACTCCCCCATGGCCATCCGCCGCCTGCACAGCGAGCCGCGCTACAGCGAGATCGTCATCCACAACGGCACCGTCCACCTCGGCGGGCAGCTGGCCGACGACCTGTCCGGCGATATCCGCCAGCAGACCCGCGAAACCCTGGCCAACATCGACCGCCTGCTGGCCGAGGCCGGTACCGACAAGACCCGCATCCTGTCGACCACCATCTACCTGCGCGATATCGCCACCGATTTCGCCGCCATGAACGAGGTTTGGGACGCCTGGGTCGCTCCCGGCGCGTCGCCGGCGCGCGCCACGGTGGAGGCCCGCCTGTACGCGCCGGAGGTGCGCGTGGAGATGATGGTGATCGCTGCGCTGCCGTGAGCGTGGCTGCCCCGGCAGGCCGGCGCTGCGCCGCGCCCTGTCGGCGGCTTTGTTGAAAATACTGCACGGCGTTGCCATGCTATACGCAACAACCCCATCAGCCTGAACGATCGAGGAGGACGCCAGCCTTGGACGTCGGAGCCCGTCTGTACGCCATCCGCAAACTCAAGGGTCTGTCCCAGCGCGAGCTGGCCAAGCGGGCGGGAGTGACCAACAGCACCATTTCGATGATCGAGAAGAACAGCGTCAGCCCCTCGATCAGCTCGCTGAAGAAGGTGCTGGGCGGCATCCCCATGTCGCTGGTGGAGTTCTTCTCCATGGACATGGCGCACGACGACCAGGCTCAGGTGGTCTACAAGTCCGACGAGCTGATCGACATCGGCGGCGGCGCGGTGGCCATGAAACTGGTCGGCCGGGCCTTCCCCAACCGCACCCTGGCGTTCCTCGACGAAACCTATCCGCCGGGCGCCGACACCGGCCGGGAAATGCTCAGCCACGAGGGCGAGGAGGCCGGCATGCTGGTCGAGGGGCGCCTCGAGCTGACCGTCGGCGAGGCGGTGTTCATCCTCGACACGGGGGACAGCTACTACTTCCGCAGCGACCAGCCGCACCGCTTCCGCAATCCGTTCGAGCAGCCGGCGCGGCTGATCAGTGCCACCACCCCGGCCACGTTCTGAACGGGCGGCGTTCGTCCGCACCGCTGTCAAGCCCTTGCGACCATCGGGCTTGTTTCGGCCGGCTCGGCTTTGCCGTTATACTGCGGCGCCCGCGTGGTCCATCGCCCCGGGCGTGACTAGCCACGAAAGAGGGTGTAAGGGTGAACCTGATCAAGAAATTCCTGGCAGCCCAGGCTGCCGTGCTGGCCCTGTGGGCGGTTGGTGCCCAGGCCGATAGCGATGACAACATCGCCGAGCGTCTCAAGCCGGTAGGCGAAGTCTGCATCGCCGGCCAGGAGTGCAAGGGCGTGGGTGCCGTGGCTGCCGCTGCCGGCGGCGCGCGCAGCGCCGATGACGTCATCGCCAAGCACTGCGGCGCCTGCCACAGCAGCGGCGTGCTGGGTGCGCCGAAGATCGGCGACGCCGCCGACTGGAAAGCCCGTGCTGGCGAGCGCGGCGGTTTCGATGCGCTGCTGAAGTCGGCCATCGCTGGTCGTAACGCCATGCCGCCGAAGGGCACCTGCGCGGATTGCTCCGACGACGAGCTGAAGGGCGCGATCCACAAGATGTCCGGCCTGTAATTCTGCCGCATCGCAAAAAAACCGCCGCTCAAGGCGGTTTTTTTGTGCTTGTGCAGTGCACACAACTACCCTGATTTAGTGCTAGGCTCTGATCTATCCGGCCAGCGATGGCAGCCCCGATGCGGCCTGCTTCGCGCGCCCTCCGCCCGCTGCGCACTTGGCTCCCCCGGCTTGCCGACCTGCGCGCTGCGCGGATTTCCTGCGAGCCCAGCGAGGAGCGGTAGATGAACATCAGTGCCCTGCAGCCTATGACTCCCCCGGCCGTCTCGGTTCCCCGTGTCGCCGGTAATCCTCTCGATCTCAAGGTCCACGCGGCGATCGCCCGCGCCAACAGCTCGGTATCGCCCATCAGCCTGCTGCTGGCCATGATGGACTGGTCCGGTCATCTCGCCGGCTCGCCCGGCAAGCAGCTGGAGCTGCTGAACCTCGGCCTGGAGCAGACCCGCCGCCTGCTCGAGTATGTCCGTGAAGTCGCCAGCGCCTCGCCCGACTGTCCGGCGCACGAGTGCGTCGAGCCGCCACGGCGCGACCGGCGCTTCGCGGCCAAGGAATGGCACCAGTGGCCGTTCAGCCTGATGCACCAGTCGTTCCTGCTCAGCCAGGAATGGTGGCAGGTGGCGACCCACGGCGTGCGCGGCGTCTCGCGCCACCACGAGGAAGTGGTGGCCTTCGCGGCCCGCCAGCTGCTCGACATGTTCTCCCCCGGCAACTACCTGGTGAGCAATCCGCTGGTGCTGCAGCGCACCGCCGCCACCGGCGGCGCCAACCTGGTGCGCGGCATGATCCACGCGCTCGAAGATGCCGAGCGCCTGGCCGCCGGCCATCCACCGGCCGGCACCGAGAACTTCGTGGTCGGCCGCGACGTCGCCGCGACCCCAGGCAAGGTGGTGCTGAAGAACCGCCTGATCGAACTGATCCAGTACACCCCGACCACCGCCACCGTGCATCCGGAACCGATCCTGATCGTGCCGGCATGGATCATGAAGTACTACATCCTCGACCTGTCGCCGCACAACTCGCTGGTCAAATACCTGGTCGACCAGGGCCACACGGTGTTCTGCCTGTCCTGGAAGAACCCGGGGGCCGAGGACGGCGACCTCGGCATGGACGAGTACCTGCAGCTCGGCTTCTTCGCCGCCCTCGACGCGATCAATGCCATCGTTCCCGATCGCAAGGTGCACGCCACCGGCTACTGCCTGGGCGGTACCCTGCTGGCCATCGCCGCGGCCGCGATGGCCCGCGACAACGACGAGCGCCTGGCGTCTATCTCCCTGCTCACCGCCCAAACCGACTTCACCGAGCCGGGCGAGCTGGCGCTGTTCATCGACGAGAGCGAAGTCAGCCTGCTCGAAGCGCAGATGCACGAAACCGGCTACCTCACCGCCGGGCAGATGGTCGGCGCCTTCCAGCTGCTGCGCTCCAGCGATCTGCTGTGGTCGCGCATGGTCGGCGAATACCTGATGGGCGAGCGCGCCGAGATGATCGATCTGATGGCGTGGAACGCCGATGCCACGCGGATGCCTGCGCGCATGCACAGCCAGTACCTGCGTCGCCTGTTCCTCAACGACGACCTCAGCGAGGGTCGCTACCCGGTGGGTGGCCGGCCGGTGTCGCTGAGCGACATCGACACCCCAGTGTTCTGTGTCGCCACCACCCAGGACCACGTGGCGCCGTGGCGCTCGGTGTTCAAACTGCACTACCTGAGCCCCACCGAGATCACCTTCGTGCTGACCAGCGGCGGCCACAACGCCGGCATCGTCAGCGAGCCGGGCCGGCCGCGGCGGCATTACCAGGTGCTGCAGCGGCCGGTCGGCGGCAATTACGTCGCCCCCGATGCCTGGCTCGCCAGCGCCCCGCGCCATGAAGACTCGTGGTGGCTGGAATGGCTCGCCTGGCTGCAGGCGCGCTCCTCGACGCCGGTTGCCGCGCCCGCCACCGGTGCGCCCGAGCAGGGTTACCCGGTCGTCGCCGACGCGCCGGGCGAGTACGTGCGGCAAAAGTAGCTTCGGCTTTCCTCCCCATCCGCTGCCCTCTGTAGGAGGTCGTCATGTACCTCGATGCGCAATCCTCGCTGACCCAGTACAAGGTCAATCTGCAGTTCTACTTCCGTCTCTGCGACCTGCTGCGGGAAAACAGCCTGCGCTGGAGCGAGGCGGGCAACCGCGCGGTCGACGCCTGCGCCGCCGAGCTGGAGAGCGCGTCCACTCGCATGCTCGACGCCCGCGACTGGAGCTCGCTGGGCTTTGTCGCCAGCGATCTGGGCTGGAAGGCCCTGCAGCTACAGTGCGGGGCGGTCCAGCAGCTGGCGGAAACCACCCTCAACAACCAGAGCGCCTTCAGCGCGGCGGTGCAGGAGGCGGTGTCGGGCTGGCAGCAGGACAGCGCCGTGGCCCTCAAGGAAAGCACCGGCGCCATGCCGATCAGCACCACCCTGCAGGATTACCTGCAGGACTACCTCCACCTGCTGGCCCCGCAGGCGCGGGGTAGCGCCAGCCGCAAGTCGTCGCCGCGCCGGGCGCGCTGATCGTCGCGACGCGCGGGGCCGGCTCACTCGACAAAGTGGACCTGGCCCCCGCTCAGCGAAGCGACTCGCGCCAGGGATTCGACCCGGTAGCCGAGCCTCTCCAGCTCCGCGCGGCCGGGCTGGAACGCCTTCTCGATCACGATGCCGATGCCGGCGATGCTGGCACCGGCCTGCTGGGCGATGGAAACCAGCCCCAGCGCGGCCTGGCCATGGGCGAGGAAGTCGTCGACGATCAGCACCCGGTCGTCGGCGGCGAGGTGCTGGGTGGCGATGGCGATGGTGCTCTCCACCTGCTTGGTGAAGGAGTACACCCGCGCGGTCAGCAGCTGGTCGGTCAGCGTCAGCGAGCGCTGCTTGCGCGCGAACAGCATCGGCACGCCCAGCGCCAGCGCGGTCATCAGCGCCGGCGCGATGCCCGAGGCCTCGATGGTCAGCACCTTGCTGATGCCCTGGTCGCGAAAGCGCCGGGCGAGTTCCGCGCCGATCTGCTGCATCAGCAGCGGGTCGACCTTGTGGTTGAGGAAGGCATCCACCTTGAGCACCTGCTCGGAGAGTACGATGCCGTGCGCGCGGATCTGCTGTTTCAGTTGCTCCATGGTGCCTGGCCGCTCCGCTCGGACGTTGTTCGCAGTTCAGTGTAGGGCACGCGGGTGGTGCCGCGCAGGTTGGCGGCCGTGTGCGATCAGGGTGCCGTTCGCCGGTTTATCGCCCGCTCACTCAGCACTTGTGCGCGCCGTGTGGTCATAGACAAGCCGCATCCCTTTTCTTCGAGGTTCGCCCATGCACGTGCTTCACTCTCTCAGCCTGTCCGCCCTGCTGCTCGCGGCGAGTGTCCCGGCCTTCGCGGTCACTGCGGGGGATGCCGCCCAGGCCATCCCGGCGCCGAGCGCGCCCGCCATCCAGGTCGTCCCGGCGGCATCTTCCGCTGCTCAGACCGCCCCGGTCGCCGGGCCTGCTGCTCCGCCCGGCAGCGCCGCCCTCGGCAGCCTGGTCAATCCGCAGACCCTGGCCCTGCTCGATTCGCTGCAGGCCCTGCAAGTGAGCCCGCAGCAGGCGGTGGGTGGCGTTGGAGCCTTGCTCGGCCTGGCGCAGAATCGCCTGGCGGGCGATCAGTATGCGCAGCTGGCCGGCGCCGTGCCGGGCCTGGAACTCCTGGGTAGCAATGCTGGCAGCGCTGCCAGCGCGGGCAATGGCGTCAGCGGTGTGCTGGGTCGCTTGAGCGCCTTGAGCGGCTTGCTCGGCGGCTCCGCCAGCCCGGCGCCGCAGGGCGGCGCATCGGCAGGTCCGGTCGACAGCCTGGAGGACGTCAACCAGGCGTTCTCGGCGCTGGGCATGGGAGCCGGCCTGGTCGGCCAGTTCGCGCCGATCCTGCTGCAGTTCCTCGGCAGCCAGGGCGTGGCCGGCACGCTGCTGCAGAGCCTCGGCGGCATCTGGGGCGTGCCCGGTGCGCTGATGCCGGCGCCGGTGTCGGGTCTCAGCGCGCCGGTGGCTGGCGCCGGGCTCTGATCACCTCGGCCCGCGCGCGCAGCTGGCCGCAGCCGCCGTCGATGTCCTGGCCGGCGCTGTTGCGCACCTTGGTCAGCACGCCGCGGCTGTGCAGGTAGCGCACCATCTGCACGATGCGTTCGCCGTCGGGACGCTGGAAGTCGTCGTCTTCCAGGCTGTTGTAGGGGATCAGGTTGAGCACCGCGTACTTGCCCTTGAACAGGCGCAGGATGGCGTCCATTTCCTCGACGCTGTCGTTGATGTCCTTGAGCAGCGTCCACTGGTACTGGATCGGATAGCCGACCGTGCGCGCGTAGGCCTCGCCCAGCTCGACCAGTTCCTCCGGGTCGAGCTGGGGCGCGCGCGGCAGCAGTTCGCGGCGCAGATCGGCGCGGGTGGTGTGCAGCGACAGCGCCAGCGCCGGCTTGACCCGCTCCAGCGGCAGACGCTCGAACACGCGCCGGTCGCCGACGGTGGAGAACACCAGGTTCTTGTGGCCGATGCCGCCGTCGGTGCCGAGCAGGTGGATGGCCTCCAGCACGTTGTCGAGGTTGTGCGCCGGCTCGCCCATGCCCATGAACACCACCTTCTTTACCGCACGGAAGCGCCGGGCGAGGGCGACCTGGGCGACGATCTCGGCGCTGCCGAGCTGGCGCAGCAGGCCGCTCTTGCCGGTCATGCAGAACACGCAGCCCACTGCGCAGCCGACCTGGCTCGACACGCACAGTCCATCGCGCGGCAGCAGCACGCTCTCGACCATCTGCCCGTCGGCCAGTTCGACCAGCAGGCGCGCCGAACCGTCGGCGGCCGGGTGCTCGGAGCGCAGACGCGCCAGGCCGGCGACCTCCGCGGCCAGTGCCGGCAGCGCCGCGCGTACCGAAAGCGGGAAATAGTCCTCGGCGGGCCGGTTGCGCGGTCCGCTGTCCAGCGCCCGGCCCTGCAGCCAGGCACGCAGGATGCGCCCGCTGTGGCAGGACTGGGCGCCGCAGGCGGCGAGACGTTGTTGCAGGTCGTGGATACGCATAGGGCGCGCATCCTATCACCAGGCCGCGGGAGAGGGCAGGTGGTTCTGGCCGGCGGCTCGAGGGGGAGCCGTTGGCCGCACCTCGGGGGTGGGGAGAGCTCTGCCGCGCCTAGGGCCGTGCGGGGCGGGGCGGCAACCGCCGGGGTTGCCTGCTTGCAGCGGCAGGCATCAAAAGGCCGCCGAAAGTGGCGGCCTCGGGTGTGCTGCGCTCGGCTCAGGACAGCTCGGACAGCACCTCGCGGCAGCTGGTCGGCAGCGGGTGAGGGGCATCCAGTCGAGCTTGCAGCCGCTCGGCAAATGCCTTCGCCTCATCCTGCGTCCTGAAGTTCACCGCACAGGTGTCCAGCCTGACCACCCAGTCCGTCTTGCCCACCACCTCTTCAATTTCGACTTTCATCAGCAGAGCCCTGAGAAGCATTGAAGGAACAGGAGACACGATGGTAGTCCGCCATCAAGACTGCCGCCAAGCGCCGGCAGGCGGCCGGCAGATGAGCTGCCCGTGGCATTCCGTCGCGCGCGCCGCTCTGGCTACACTGTGCCCCTCGCTTTGCCCACGCCACGAGGTGCCGATGGACAAGATCCTGGTCAGCCGCTGCCTGCTCGGTCACGCGGTGCGTTACGACGGCGCGGCCCATGGCCCGATCCCGCGCCTGCTGCAGTGGCAGGCCGAAGGGCGGGTGGTGGCGCTCTGCCCGGAGGTGGCCGGTGGCCTGTCGACGCCGCGGCCGCCGGCGGAAATTCAAGGCGGCCAGGGCGGCGCGGTGCTGGACGGCCTGCTGGCGGTGCGCACGGTCGACGGCGAGGACGTCGGCACCGCCTTCCTGGCCGGGGCGCAGGCCGCCCTGGCGCTGGTGCGCCAGCATGGCATTCGCGTCGCCGTACTCAAGGCGCGCAGCCCCTCCTGCGGCAACCTGGAAAACTACGACGGCAGCTTCAGCGGCCGCCGGGTGCCGGGCGAGGGGGTCACCGCCGCCTTGCTGCGCCGCGCCGGCGTGCGGGTGTTCAACGAAGAGCAGCTGGCGGAGGCGGCGCAGGCGCTGGCCGACTGAGCGCCACCCCCGCATGCCCTGCGCCCTCAGCTGCGCGGCAAGGCGCGGTTGTACCAGTCACGGCTGCGATTGATGCTGCGCACCAGCCAGAGCATCACCGGCACTTCGATCAGCACGCCGACCACCGTGGCCAGCGCCGCGCCCGAGTCGAAGCCGTACAGCACGATGGCCACCGCGACCGCCAGCTCGAAGAAGTTCGACGCACCGATCATGGTGGCGGGGCCAGCGATGTCATGGCGGACCTTGAAACGGCGGCACAGCCCGTAGCCGAGCGCGGCGATGAACAGGGTCTGCAGCAGGATCGGTACCGCCAGCAGGCCGATGACCAGCGGCTGCGCGACGATCGCCTCGCCCTGGAAGGAGAACAGCAGCACCAGGGTGGCCAGCAGGGCGACGATGGAGTACGGCGAGATCTTCGCCAGCGCCGCCTGGAAGGCCGCCTCGCCGCGCCTGCGCAGCTGCGCGCGGAAGAACTGGGCGATGGCCAGCGGGATGACGATGTACATCACCACCGACAGCAGCAGGGTGTCCCAAGGCACCGGGATCGACGACACGCCGAGCAGCAGGGCGACGATCGGCGCGAAGGCGAACACCATCACCAGGTCGTTGAGCGCCACCTGGGTCAGGGTGAAGTTGGCGTTGCCGTTGCACAGGTTGCTCCACACGAAGACCATCGCCGTGCAGGGCGCCGCGCCGAGCAGGATCAGCCCGGCCATGTAGCTGTCCAGTTCGCCGGCCGGCAACCAGTCGACGAACACGACCTTGATGAACAGCCAGCCGATCAGCGCCATCGAGAACGGCTTGACCGCCCAGTTGACGAACAGGGTGACTCCCATGCCGGCCTTCTGCTCGCGCACCTCGTGCAGGGCGGCGAAGTCGATCTTCATCAGCATGGGGATGATCATCACCCAGATCAGCACGCCGACCGGCAGATTGACCTGGGCCACCTCCAGCGCGCCGATGCCGTGGGCCACCGCCGGGGCATAGAGGCCGAGCAGGGTACCGGCGACGATGCACAGGAACACCCAGAGGGTCAGGTAGCGCTCGAAGAAACCGAGCGGGGCGCCGGCGGCCTGCCTGGCCGCCACTTCACAGTGATTGGACATCGGGGCTTACCTTCCTTACTCGCGGCCAGCTCGCGCGGAGGCGGCGGGCGCCGATGATGAGATGCCGAGCCGTCCGCGACGGACGCTACGCCGGTCGCCAGGCGATAACCGGGCCTGCAGCAGAATCTGCCTGAACCTTAACATATGGGAAATCGAATATTCAGTGCCGGCATTGAAAAGCCATGGTCATCTGATCCCGATCAGCCATCGGCATGCCTGTCTTTACTAGATATGCGTTTTGGCATATGTTTTTCGTCCCTGTCCTGCCTGGGAGCACGACGATGCCCGAACACCTGACGCCGCCGCTGGTCTGCAAGAGTCTGGCTGACGAAATCCGTGCGCGCATCGCCCTGTTGATCGCCCGCGAGGGCGAGCTGTGCGTGTGCGAGCTGGTCTGCGCCCTCGGCGAGAACCAGCCGAAGATTTCCCGCCACCTGGCGCAGCTGCGCAGCAGCGGCCTGCTCGCCGACCGCCGTCAGGGTCAGTGGGTGTACTACCGCCTGCATCCCGACCTGCCGGACTGGGTGCATGACCTGCTCAAGCTGATGCTCGATTCCAACCGGCATTGGCTGAGCCCGGAAACCCGCCGCCTGGCCGCGATGGGCGAGCGCCCCGCCCGCAGCGCCGCCTGCTGCTGACGGGACGAACGACGGCCCCGGCCGATGACCGGGCCCAAGGCAAACTCAAGGAAGCGCTATCGTGCAACATCCCTACGACATCCTCGGCGTGCCCGGCTGCCTTGGCCGGCTGATCTTCACCCCCTGCCCCGGCAGCAAGGACAGCAGCCTCGCCAGTGCGCTGGATACCCTGCAGGCGGCCGGCGCCGAGGCGCTGATCACCCTGATGCCGGGCGAGGAACTGCACCTGAACCAGGCTGGCGAGCTGCCGGCGCTATGCGCCGCGCGCCACCTGGAGTGGTTCCACCTGCCGGTGGCCGACGAGCAGGTGCCGCTGGACGACTTCGCCACCGCCTGGACGCAGGCGCAGGAACGCATCCGCGCGCTGCTCGACGAGGGCCGCAGCATCGCCATCCACTGCAAGGGCGGCTCCGGGCGCACCGGGCTGATCGCCGCGCGCATCCTCATCGACCGCGGGCTGCCGCGCGCCGATGCCGTCGCCCTGGTCCAGGTGCTGCGGCCCAAGGCCATCCAGCATCCGGCGCATGTCGCCTGGCTCGCCCAGTTCGACGCCGCATAAACCTCCACCGGGAAGAGAACGAGACCATGACCATCAAGGTAGGCATCAACGGCTTCGGCCGCATCGGGCGTCTGGCCCTGCGCGCGGCCTGGGGCTGGCCGGAGCTGGAGTTCGTGCAGATCAACGACCCGGCCGCCGACGCGGCGACCCACGCCCACCTGCTCAACTTCGACTCGGTGCACGGCCGCTGGCAGCATGAGGCGGGCAGCGAGGGCGACTGCATCGTCATCGAGGGCCGGCGCATCAAGGTCAGCCACAACAAGGCCATCGCCGACACCGACTGGTCGGGCTGCGATCTGGTGATCGAGGCCAGCGGCAAGATGAAGACCGTCGCCGTGCTGCAGGCCTATCTCGACCAGGGCGTCAAGCGCGTGGTGGTCAGCGCGCCGGTCAAGGAAGCCGGCGCGCTCAACATCGTCATGGGCGTCAACGACCAGCTGTTCGACCCGGCCCGCCACCGCATCGTCACCGCCGCCTCCTGCACCACCAACTGCCTGGCCCCGGTGGTCAAGGTGCTCCACGAGGCGCTGGGCATCCGCCACGGCTCGATCACCACCATCCACGACCTGACCAACACCCAGAGCCTGCTCGACCAGCCGCACACCGACCTGCGCCGCGCCCGCGCCTCGCTGATGAGCCTGATCCCGACCAGCACCGGTTCGGCCACCGCCATCGCCGAGATCTTCCCCGAGCTGCGCGGCAAGCTGAACGGCCACGCGGTGCGCGTGCCGCTGGCCAACGCCTCGCTGACCGACTGCGTGTTCGAGGTCGAGCGGGCGACCAGCGTGGAGGAGGTCAACGTCCTGCTCAAGGCCGCCGCCGACGGTCCGCTCAAGGGCATCCTCGGCTACGAGGAGCGTCCGCTGGTGTCCATCGACTACCGCACCGACCCGCGCTCGTCGATCATCGACGCGCTGTCGACCCTGGTGGTCAACGGCACCCAGGTGAAGGTCTACGCCTGGTACGACAACGAGTGGGGCTACGCCAACCGCACCGTGGAGCTGGCGCGCAAGGTCGGCCTGGCCGGCTGAGCCGCAGGCTCTCACTCCCGGCCCCTCTCCCGCAAGCGGGAGAGGGGCAAGGCAGGCCCGCAGGAGGCTCTCGGCCTCGTAGGAGCCACGTAGCCGCGTAGGGTGGAAAACGACCGCAGGTCTTTTCCGCCATGGGTGCCGGCGGGTTGCACGCGGGTGGAAAACGCTGCGCGGTTTTCCACCCGACGATTACGGCGCCGCGCCAGTGCCGGCGCCCACTCAACGACCTCATCCACCAGGTCCACCCATGCACGCTCTCACCCGACTGTCCCCCGAAATCCGCCAGTACCTGCTGGTCACCGGCAACTACTGGGCCTTCACCCTCACCGACGGCGCCCTGCGCATGCTGGTGGTGCTGCATTTCCACGGCCTGGGCTACAGCCCGCTGCAGATCGCCGCGCTGTTCCTGTTCTACGAGATCTTCAGCGTGGTCACCAACCTGGTCGGCGGCTGGCTGGGTGCCCAGCTGGGCCTCAACCGCACCATGAACATCGGCCTCGGCCTGCAGGTGGCGGCGCTGCTGATGCTCAGCGTGCCGGCGGCCATGCTCACGGTGCCCTGGGTGATGGCGGCGCAGGCGCTGTCCGGCATCGCCAAGGACCTCAACAAGATGAGCGCCAAGAGCTCGATCAAGCTGCTGGTGGCGGACGGCCAGCAGGGCACCCTGTACCAGTGGGTGGCGCTGCTGACCGGCTCGAAGAACGCGCTCAAGGGCGTCGGCTTCTTCCTCGGCGGCGCGCTGCTGGCCTGGCTCGGCTTCACCGCTGCAGTGCTGGCCATGGCCGCCGTGCTGGCGCTGATCTGGCTGGCCAGCCTGGCGACGCTGAAGAAGGATCTCGGCAAGGCGAAGAGCAAGCCGAAGTTCCGCGACCTGCTGTCGAAGAGCCGGGCGATCAACATCCTGTCCGCCGCGCGCTTGTTTTTGTTCGGCGCCCGCGACGTGTGGTTCGTGGTGGCCCTGCCGGTGTACCTGGCCAGCCGCTTCGGCTGGGACTTCTGGCAGGTCGGCGGCTTCCTCGCCGTATGGGTGATCGGCTACGGCTGCGTGCAGTCGTTCGCCCCGTACTTCACCGGCAAGCGCAGCGGCAAGCTGCCGGATGGCCGCGCCGCGTTCGTCTGGGCGCTGCTGCTGGCCGGGCTGCCGGCGGCCATCGCCCTCGGCCTGGGCCGCGAGCTGCCGGCGCAGACGGTGCTGGTCGGCGGCCTGCTGCTGTTCGGCGCGCTGTTCGCCATCAACTCGTCGCTGCACAGCTACCTGATCGTCAGCTATGCCAAGGAGGACGGCGTGTCGCTGGACGTGGGTTTCTACTACATGTCCAACGCCCTCGGCCGGCTGCTCGGCACCCTGCTGTCCGGCTGGGTGTTCCAGGCCTGGGGCCTCGAGGCCTGCCTGTGGGTGTCCAGCGCTTTCGTGCTGCTGGCCGCGCTGATTTCCATGGCCCTGCCGCGACATGCCGGGGCGACTCAGGCATCCTGAACGATAATGAGCGAAGGGATTGACCGCGCGCGCCACTGCCGGGCGTGCGGGGGAGGAGGCGGCACATGGCGCATGCGCATCACCACCACGCAGAACACCACCACCAGCATGTGCACGGGACGCCGCGCTACGATCGCGCCTTTGCCTTCGGCATCGCCCTGAACCTCGGCTTCGTGCTGGTCGAGGCCTTCTATGGCTGGCAGGTGAACTCGCTGGCCCTGCTCGCCGATGCCGGGCACAACCTCAGCGACGTCGGCGGACTGCTCCTCGCCTGGGCGGCCATGGCGGCCACCCGCCTGCGCCCCAGCGACCGGCATACCTACGGCTGGCGGCGCGGCTCGATCCTCGCCAGCTTCGTCAACGCCTCGATCCTGCTGGTGGCCATGGGCTCGCTGGGCTGGGAGTCGATCCAGCGCCTGAGCCAGCCGGCGGCGATCACCGGCGAGGTGGTGATGCTGGTGGCCGGCATTGGCGTGCTGGTCAACGCGATCACCGCCGCGTTGTTCTTCTCCGGCAGCCGCAGCGATCTCAACCTGCGTGGCGCCTTCCTGCACATGGCGGCCGATGCGCTGGTCTCGGTCGGCGTGGTGCTGGCCGGCGCGCTGTACCTGTGGCAGGGCTGGCACTGGATCGACCCCGTGGTCGGTCTGGCGATTGCCGTGGTCATCGTGCTCGGCACCTGGTCGCTGTTCCGCCAGTCGCTGCACCTGTTGTTCGACGGCGTGCCGGAGCAGGTCGACCTGCCGGCGGTGCGCCAGTATCTGCTGGCGCTGCCCGGCACCTGCGACGTGCACGACCTGCACGTGTGGGCGCTGAGCACCGCCGAGGTGGCGCTCACCGCGCACATGGCCATGGCCACGCTGCCGGACAGCGACGAATTCCTGCAGCGCATCGCCCGCGAGCTGCACGAGCATTTCGGCATCGACCATGCCACCCTGCAACTGGAGCGCGATGCCGGTTGTCCGCTGAGTTGCGCCCGTCCAGCCGCCGGCTGAGGCGCTGGATTTTAGTCACCGGGAAGAGAGGACGCAGGTATGCATCAGCCCATTCGAGTGTTGTTCCTGTGCGAGGGCAACGCCGACCGCTCGCAGATGGCCGAGGGCCTGCTGCGGGCCCGCGGCGGCGCGCGTTTCGAGGCGTACAGTGCCGGGATCGAGCCGCGGCCGCTGGATCCGCTGACGGTGAGCGTCATGCAGGAGGCCGGGATCGCCATTGCCGAGCAGCGCAGCAAGGGCCTCAACGATTACGAGGACACCCAGTTCGACTACGTGGTGATCCTCGATGACAAGCTGGACAGCAGCTGCCTGGACTTCCCGCGCGATGGCCATACGCTGCACTGGCGCGGCAGCGACCCTGCGGCGGCGACGGGGACGCCGGCCGAGCGCCAGGCGGCCTATCGCCAGGCGCGCGACGAGATCCAGCGCCAACTGGAGTCCTGGCTGGCCGGGTTGGCGGACTGACGGGCGCGGTCGTCCCGCCGCTGCTTGGCGAGTCGCCAGCGCAGCCGCGGGCTGCCCGGCCGCGCTGCGCGGCTACGCGCCCGGACTGGCGGCAGCGAGGGCGTTGTGCTTGAACACCATGGCCTTCAGCCCGGCGTCCGGATCGATGTCGGCAAACTCGGGCTGGTTTTCCAGGCGCTTCTCGAAGGTCAGGCTCGGCGCCTCGCTGGCCATGCCGTCGATCAGGAAGTCGGGACCGATGGCCGGATCGTTGATGCAGGCCAGCACCACCCCTTGCGCGGTGAGCAGGTCGGGCAGGCGGCGCAGGATCTTCTGATAGTCCTTGGTCAGGGCAAAGCTGCCCTTCTGGAACGACGGCGGGTCGATGATGATCAGGTCGTAGGGGCCGTACTTCTTCACCTTGCTCCACGACTTGAACAGCTCGTGGCCCAGGAAGCTGACCTGGCCGAGGTCCTGCTGGTTCAGCCGGTGATTGTCGCGCCCGCGGTTCAGGGCGGCCTTGGCCATGTCCAGATTGACCACCTGCTCGGCGCCACCGGCAAGCGCCGCCACCGAAAAAGCGCAGGTGTAGGCAAACAGGTTGAGCACGCGCTTGCCCGCGGCCTGCTCCCGTACCCAGCGCCGGCCATAGCGCATGTCGAGGAACAGGCCGGTATTCTGCTTCTTGCCCAGATCCAGCTTGAAGCGCAGGCCATCCTCGCTGATCAGCCAGTCGTTCACCTCATCGCCCAGCAGCCATTCCGTGCGGCTGTCCAGCTGGTAGCGGTGTTGCAGCAACAGGCTGTGCGCCTGGCTGTGCCGCCACTCGGCGGTTTGGCTCAGGGCCGTGAGCATCTGCTTGAGCATGGCCAGTTCCGCCGCCTCCGGCTCGCGGAACAGCGCCACCAGCAGCACGCCCTGCAGCCAGTCCACGGTGACATGCTCGAGCCCCGGCCAGCGCCGCCCGCGGCCGTGGAACAGGCGCCGGGTCTCGTCGGGTACGGCGCCCAGGGCGGCAATGACCTGCTGCTGCAGGGTGGCTATGGCATCGGCATTCATGGCTAGTCGTCAGTGATCGGTGATGGCGCATTTTAAGCGGTGAGTCGCGCGGCTGAGGACAAAATCCTTTCCGGCTAAGATGTGCTTTTCCGTATCCAGTGAGAGCGCCCCGTGAGCAGCACCCCCACCTATGGCGTCGGCGACGCCTCCTACCAGGCCGCCGGCGGTATCGACGGCCTGCGCCGGCTGGTCGACGACTTCTACCGGATCATGGACGAGTCGCCCGCCGCCGCCGACCTGCGGCGCATGCACCCCGAGAGTCTCGACGCCTCGCGCGACAAGCTGGCGTGCTTTCTCAGCGGCTGGCTGGGCGGGCCGAAGCTGTTCGCCGAGAAGTACGGCGCCATCGTGATCCCGTCCTTCCATGCGCAGTGGCCGATCGACGCGGCCGGCAGTACCGCCTGGCTGGACTGCATGGCCCAGGCCATCGCCCGCCAGGACTACGCCCCGGAGTTCGCCGAATACCTGCTGCGCCAGCTGCGCGTGCCCGCCGAGCGCATCGTCCAGGCCAGCCGCGCGCGCCACGGCCAGCCCTGAGCGCGCCTCAGCGCTTGAGCAGCGCGCGGATGTCCGCCAGCGCGCTGTTGCCGCGCACCGCCTTGACCTCCACCGGGGTGTCCTCCAGGCCTTCCCACTGCAGGTCTTCCCGGGGCAGCTCGTCGAGGAAGCGGCTCGGCGCGCAGTCGATCACCTCGCCGTACTGCTTGCGCTTGGCAGCGAAGGTGATGGCGAGGTTCTGCTTGGCGCGGGTGATGCCGACGTAGGCCAGGCGGCGTTCCTCCTCGACGGTGTCGGCCTCGATGCTCGAGCGGTGCGGGAGGATTTCCTCCTCCATGCCCATGATGAACACCGAGGGGAACTCCAGGCCCTTGGAGGCGTGCAGGGTCATCATCTGCACGCCCTCGGCGCCGTCTTCCTCTTCCTGCTGGCGTTCGAGCATGTCGCGCAGTACCAGCTTGGCGATGGCCTGCTCGATGGTCATGTCGCCGTCCTCGTCCTTCTCCAGGGTGTTCTTCAACGCCTCGAGGAGGAACCAGACGTTGCTCATCCGGTAGTCGGCGGCCTTGTCGGTGGAGCTGTTCTCGCGCAGCCAGTTCTCGTAGTCGATGTCGGCGATCATCCCGCGCAGGGCGGCGATCGGGTCGTCCTGCGCGCACTCGCGGCGCACCCGGTCGAGGAAGTGCTTGAAGCGCGCCAGGCGCTCGCAGTAGCGGGCGTCGAGGTGCTCGCGCAGGCCGATCTCGTCGCTGGCCTCGTACATGCTGATCTTGCGCGCGGTGGCGTAGTTGCCGAGCTTCTCCAGGGTGGCCGAGCCGATCTCGCGGCGCGGCACGTTGATCACCCGCAGGAAGGCGTTGTCGTCGTCCGGGTTGACCAGCAGGCGGAAGTAGCTCATCAGGTCCTTCACTTCCTGGCGGGCGAAGAAGCTGGTGCCGCCGGACAGGCGGTAGGGAATCTGGTGGTGCTGCAGCTTCAGCTCCATCAGCTTGGCCTGGTAGTTGCCGCGGTAGAGGATGGCGAACTCGCTGTACGGGCGGTCGGTGCGCAGGTGCTGGGTGAGGATCTCCATGGCGATGCGCTCGCACTCGGCATCCTCGTTCTTGCAGCGGATCACCCGAATCTCGTCGCCGTGACCCATCTCGCTCCACAGCTGCTTCTCGAACACGTGCGGGTTGTTGGCGATCAGCACGTTGGCGCACTTGAGGATGCGGCTGGTCGAGCGGTAGTTCTGCTCGAGCATCACCACCTTGAGGCTGGGGAAGTCGTCCTTGAGCAGCATCAGGTTTTCCGGCCGCGCGCCGCGCCAGGCGTAGATCGACTGGTCGTCGTCACCGACCACGGTGAACTGCGCGCGCTCGGTTACCAGCAGTTTCACCAAGAGGTACTGGCTGGCGTTGGTGTCCTGGTATTCGTCGACCAGCATGTAGCGCACCCGGTTGCGCCACTTCTGCAGCACCTCGGGGTGCTCCTGGAACAGCTTGACCGGCTGCAGGATCAGGTCGTCGAAGTCGACCGCGTTGTAGGCCTTGAGGGTGCGCTGGTAGTGCAGGTAGACGATGGCGGCGGTCTGCTCGCGCGGGTTGCGCGCCTGCTCCAGGGCCTGCTCGGGGAGGATCAGGTCGTTCTTCCAGGCGCCGATCAGGTTCTTGATCTCGTCGACGCCGTCGTCGCCCTGGTATTCCTTCTGCATGATGTCGGCGAGCAGCGCCTTGACGTCGCTCTCGTCGAAGATCGAGAAGCCCGGCTTGTAGCCGAGGTGGGCGTGCTCCTTGCGGATGATGTTGAGGCCGAGGTTGTGGAAGGTCGACACCGTCAGGCCGGCACCCTCCTTGCCGCGCAGCAGGTGGCCGACGCGCTCCTTCATCTCCCGCGCCGCCTTGTTGGTGAAGGTCACCGCGACTATGTGGCGGGCGGTGATGCCGCACTGCTGGATGAGGTAGGCGATCTTGCGGGTGATCACGCTGGTCTTGCCGGAACCGGCGCCGGCCAGCACCAGCAGCGGGCCGCTGATGTAGTGGACGGCTTCCTGCTGGCGGGGATTGAGTCGGGACATGCGGGCAGGGGTGTCTGGCTGCGAAGGAGGCGGCAGTTTAGCAGGCTGGTCCGGCGCGGGCAGGGGCAGGGCGACCGAGGGGCGGGCGTAGGGCGTAGGGTGGATGGCCACCCCGTGGAAAACTCGCGCAGCGATTGTCCACCGCGACGGTGTTCGATGGTGGGAACTGCCTTCGGCAGTTTCCTACCCTACGCCGGGCCTTCGCCCGGTGCGCGGTACTGCAGGGCTTCGGCCAGCTGGGCGCGCTCGATCTGCTCCCGGCCTTCGAGATCGGCGAGGGTGCGCGCCACCTTGAGCACCCGGTGCAGGGCGCGCAGCGACAGGCGCAGGCGCTCGCCGGCGCTCTCCAGCCACAGGCGGTCGGCGTCGCCCAGCGGGCAGTGCTGGCGCAGGCTGGGCAGGTCGAGGTGGGCGTTGGCGCAGCCCTGACGGTCGAGCTGGCGCTGCTGGGCGGCGGCGACCTGCTGCGCCAGAGCGGCGCTGTCCGGGCCCTCGCTGGCGGCGTGCAGGCGGGTCGGTTCGCGGCGCACCTGCAGGTGCAGGTCGATGCGGTCGAGCAGCGGCCCGGACAGCCGCGCGCGGTAGCGCTGCACCTGCTCCGGGGTGCAGCGGCAACGCTGCTCGACATCGCCGAGGTAGCCGCACGGGCAGGGGTTCATCGCCGCCACCAACTGGTAAGATGCAAGCCTTTGATGAATCACTATTCTCACCGGAAAGTTAACGCTACTACAAGCAGCTCACTTCCGGCCTTTATGACTAAAGCCTCGCCACAATCCACATGGCATATTTTATAAGTGAAAGTAGCCTGCAAAATCAAAAAGAATCAACTACGCAAATACAAAATACAGTCTAATTTATATTTCAAATTTGTCTTTGTGCGTTGTTTTCCAGGGTGAACTCTCGCAGGGAATTATTTCCTACCCTGCGAGAGTGCTTCTGCTCAAGTAAGTTTAACCCTCAGGCCATGTTGGCCAATAACCCTACGAGTTAAGAATGATTTTCTTCCTCTCAGCCTCTGGAAGATCATTAATGCAATAGTTAATGTAGAACAATGTAAATAACGCGGTATAAATTGGGTTTAACTTTAGGTCGATTTTGTGTACTTCGAGACTATAATTCTCGAGAGCCTTTTTAGCATTGAACGCCCACACGACACTGGCGACTAAACAAGCAACGCTAAGAATGGCTGCCTTGCCATAAGCTTGCGTATCAGCCATAAATCCACCGAGACCATAAGCCACAGCAATCGAAATCAAAAAACCTTCATTTGAAATTTCTCTCTTGGTTATCTTTTCAATTATAGGTGTGTATTTGTACATCCACATAAGGGAGTACACTCCAAAGCTCGCAAGGCCCAGAAAAACTTGAGTAATTGTTTTTTGATTAATAGCATCTTTAAGGTCAGATGTTTTTTCCATTGTGACGCTCTCCATGGTTTGTTGCTAGACAAAAATGTCATCTTTATTCTAAGTGAACCATAAATCAAAAACAATAGGGCGGTTATTTGCTATATAGCGCCGATCCAACAATCAACGAGGTCGGTATAGGGCAATAAGTAAATCTTGTGTTGAGACTTTTCAGTGGAATTTCTTGAAGATCCTGACGTGCCAGCTCAAAGTCCTCTTTGAAGCTCTATTAGGCTTGATCAGGGGGGTGAGGTAGAGATCAAAATAGACCGTATCTGACACCGCCCTAAACAGGTCAAGATTTGGTGCCATAAAATAGGGATTGCCATTGTGAGCACAGGTCATATAATGGAACCACCTTATTGACACTAAACCCTTTCCCATGTCCCGTACCTTCGCTTACTGCCGAGTCAGCACCATCGGCCAAACCACTGAAAACCAAGTCCAAGAGCTCAAGGCTGCTGGCTTCGACCTTCAGCGCCAGCGTGTAATCGAAGAAACAGTATCCGGCTCTGTTCCTGCGTCAGAACGCGCGGGCTTCAACAAGCTGTTGGAACGTATGGAAGCTACCGATGTGCTGGTGGTGACGAAGCTAGACCGTCTAGGACGAAATGCAATGGATGTTCGCGCCACTGTGGAGCTGTTGGCGGATCGTGGTATCAAGGTTCACTGTCTCGCCCTGGGTGGCGTTGATCTCACCAGCCCAGCAGGCAGAATGACAATGGCTGTTATTGCCTCTGTCGCTGAGTTTGAGCGTGATCTGCTGATCGAACGCACTCAGGCAGGGCTTGAGCGTGCAAAAGCATCTGGCAAGGTTCTGGGGCGTCCAGCCGCTACTAGTGAAGCAAAAGTTAAGGCATTGAGGGCTGATGGGAAGTCTCAGAGTCAGGTAGCAAAGGAACTTACAGTCAGTCTTTCCACCGTCAAACGTCTATGGAACAAATGACCACAATCCCGTGATAGCTCAAAAGATCTAGCTACTCGGCCGCCCACTCAACCGAGCAAAATCTCTACGAACCCTGCTGCCGTATTATTCCACGTTTCTTCTTCACAAGATCCCCCTTCGAATCTCTAACCTCTTGCACTCCATACAAACCTGCCTCCTCCAGAATTTTAATGACCGTGCCAGGATGGATCACACGCTCATTATGAAGTTCTTTAGAGATTGCATTTGCACTTTTAAAAATCCCCGAGAGAGCCATTTCCACAATACGATTTTTAAACTCATTAGGCGTCTGTCTGGCCAGGATTTTTGGACGTTTACTTTTCGGCGCTATTTTCCCTGCCCCCCCCTTTATCGTCTCTGCGATCAGCCCCCTCCATCGATAGAAATTTGCCCGACTTAACCCCAGACGCACGCAAGCTTCCGCAGTGTTTAGCCCCTCGTCCTCTAGCGCAACTACTTCCAGAACCAAGCGTTTCTTAACTTGAGGGGAATAGTGCTTTCTCAAAAATGTTTCTCCAGACATAAGAGGCAAAAGGCAATAATCCTTAATAAATAATCATAAAGCAACACCTTACTGGCGAACACTGAGAAATCAGACAGAACCTAACGCTATAGGCGATTTTCTGTGGGTCACACCTAATTTAACGGTAAGGACGCAAGGTGTCTCAAAGGAGGTGCCTTGGTTAAGTATTGTCTAAATTAAGTTGAGGAAGTATGGAGTACAAGTTTGATGAGCGTGTTTTTAGGGAAATCAGGCGGGGAGCGGTAGAGTTCGCCAAGGATTTAGATTTGAAGTACCTTGTAACGTTGAATTTTAATGAGTTGAGATGCAAGGGGACTGCAAACCTGATTTTAGGTAAATTCATTAAGAGGCTTAATGTAAGTATATTTGGAAAGAGATCGCAGAAGGCAATTATATGTGTTCCTTCAATCGAGCGGCACTTAGGCGGTTGCTATCATGTTCACATTGCAATTGAAGATCCAGCAAGTAGGCTTCGAGAGGGGGTGCAAAATGAATTATCTGAAGGTGAGCTGAAAGAATTAATTAGAATGACATGGGAGGGGGTTGATAGCAGAACCGCTTCACTCCGAAAATCCTGCCCGGATGACAAGAGCTGGTTTAAGAAAATTGACAATCAAGATGGAGCGTTGAGTTACATTTCGAAGCAGATTGGTTGCGCTGAGCAAGATGCTATGCAATGGGATCTTTTTAACAAGTCTGGAAGAAGGTTTTCTTTCTAAGAATGGGAGGAGCGATTGTTAATTTATTTGTCCTGTCCTGTCTGTAGTTGCGCCATATTTATGATGATTCCTCTTGGTCGCTGCCTTGACGCTCAATCGCCTTCAGGATGCATATAGCGTGGTGGAGTGAGTGCGGAATTCATACGCCCTCACTGCCATGCGAAAATAGCTCAACACTTGGTGGTTTTGATAGCTGTCTTGTGGGTTAGCCAAAGTCTGATTGACCCCAAAAAACCTGTGCTCCATCAATGTCTGGAACATTTGGAGATGAATCTAAAATTATCTCAACGACTTCAGGGTAAATAAAAAACCTTGAACTAAAACCGCTTAATTGATCGGCTAATCTATTGAATTCAATGCTTGCAATCCCCAGAATGTTATCGAGAACTCTGATTTCGCCAAGGCTGAAATCATGCTCTCTGTAAAGCTCCCTTGATAGATTTGTGAAAAACTGGCAATCGCTACCATTCTCGAACTCTGAAGTGTGCGAAGGAAAGTTTGTGTGGGAGAATGACGGAGCCATGCCAATGCCGAGGTTATCCCGAAATTCCGGCTTGCGAAACGGGGAGCTCAATTTGTTTTCTATTTGCCAAGCAATAACGTGACTTATTTTTTTATATGTGGTGAGGGGGATGTGTCTGGCACTGATCCGGACGACAAATTCCAAGTCCATATGGCTTACCTGTATTTTTGAGCTAATTTAGCAAGGGGAGTGATTTTTACTATTTTATATCAATGACATCTCGTTAATTGCTTAATGATAAACCTCCAAGGCGGAACGATTCAAGCGTTGATTTTAGTTTGATGGCGTAATCACTTTCTAAGTCGGAAAAATAATCTCCAGTGTTTAACTTTTCAGCCATATCGCGCGTTGCTTGATGTAGGATTTTCTTCAGGCGTGGGCAGTAGTTTGGATTTTGATCTAGTAGGAGTGGGATTTTGCCAAGGGATAAGATGTTAATTGCGTCAATTGCCCCGATATCTACATCGCACCCATGACCTCTGAGTTCGCGTCCAGTGCAAAAAACCAAGCCATTTATTAAGGCGATAAGGTAGCCAGGTATCAGCAAAGTTGTTATTGGGTGCTCAAGAAGCGCTATGGATAGAGTGGATGTTGCGATGTACGTAGGGATGTAGATGAATTCCACGCGAGCATCTGCAGGCATTCCATCGCTTTTGGGGGCCGCGCTCCAGCTTCCAAAGGTTGTACATTCTGGTGTTTTTTCCTGTCCTTTAATTAGTGACAAAAGATACCTTTCGAGATCATTCATGGTGTAAGTTGCACTGGGTATTTTTCTTGTTGCTAGCGCCTGCAGAATATCCAGCATGGACTCATTTGCCCTTCGCAATTCTACAGGGTCAGTGGTGGTGGAATGCTTGAATGACTTGATCATTGTCATTGGTATTCTATTTTTCCGGAGGTTGTGGTTATATTTTTAACTTCCCCTGATTCTATGCTTATCCTGTGTCTGAGAGTTGTTTTTTGCTTTATATCTAATTGGTTGATGATGAACTCTCCGCTTACCCAGTTTGCAAATATTTGCTCTTCTGTTGTTTTCTCGTAAATTCCTGATATTTCATTCAAAAAGAGACTATTGTCTTTTATTTCCCATGTTCCTACATAGCCTCTATAACATCCAGTAGAGAGGTATGAAAAGTCTCCCGTGAATTTTATTTTGGGGTTTTTGGCTAGCTTGGGGATTCTAATTAAATCGAATTTTTCGCCGTTCCAAATTATTTTTTCGCTCATTTGAGTGCACATAGGGTGTCTGCCAAGTATGGGTTAATCATAAAGATAGCTTTCTGCTAGATTGGTGTAAAGTGTAGCCTCTGTAGCACCCTCCACTGGGTGGCCAGTTCTGCTGATGGCTGCCCATGTTGTTGGCGAAAGCTCCTGATTAGGGTTCTTGTAAGTGCAGTTAATAATATAGCGCTTGTGTGATTGCGATCTTCTTATTAGCTCAAATTGTGAGCCATTAGGTTCTTTAATTATTGCGCCGTCCACCTTGATTTTGTAATCAACTCTTTTAAGAGCCTCTCTTAACATTGTTGGGTCATTAAGTAGGGTTGACCTTTTCCCCCAAATCTCCATTGCCTGATCGCTGTCTTTTTCCAGGTGCTCTATGAATTCAATAATGGAGTAAGATTCTGATGTTTCTGTCATTCCAGATTCTAGGTCAAGTATTTTTTTGTTTAGCGATTCTCTTTTCTGGTTGAGGTGTTCGAGTCGCTCAACGAACTCTGGCTGCTCTGGGAACCTTTCGAGGTTGGTTGTGATATTTTTTATTGATGCTGATATTTCTATTCTTTCTGATTTTAGTGCTTCAACTTTTTCTGCTGTATTACTGATGGCGTCTGCTACAGCAGCCATCCATAGATGGTTTGAGTAAGTTTGATTGAATGCAAATAGCAGCACCTCGTAGGGCATTGTTTTGTTATTTTCGCAGTAAGGCTTTCCGCGCTTCAAATACGTAGAGCAATTCCCGTATATTATGGTATTCCCATTGTGTAGTTTTCTTCGATAATAGTATCGAGATCCGCATTTTTCGCAGACTACAATTCCAGATAGGTCATATGTTTGCTCGGGCGACATGTTTTTAGAGCGTCTTGCTAATTCATTTTGAAGCTTATAGAAGGTGGATTTATCAATAAGCGGGTTGAACGGCTGCGTACCTTGCCATTCGCCAATCAAGGCTCTGTTTTTAAACCATCTTTTTAATGTTGATGGATGCACTGTTCTTAGGCAGGGATGGGCATCCATCAAAGTTAGCAAAATGCTTCTTGTACCATGGCCTCGCAAGTAAAGATCTATGCATGCTAAAACAGCAGATGATTCTTTTTCTCTGAGCGAGCCATCTGTGTTAAGCCAGAGCGGGGTTATTATTCTGATTTTTTGGCCGGCGCGGGCTTTGGTTAGCTTTGATCTGTATGCAGCTTTTATTCTTTTTGATAGACGATCAGAATAGTCATGTGCTTGTTGGATTTTGCCGAGAAGGATATAGAGTAGGTTTGCGTTATTTCTTGTTGTCTCTTGTGAGTACTCATTTTGGTCCTCTAGAGTGATGATTGCCACTCCTGAGTTGATTATGCTTGTGGTTAGGCTGAGCATTTCTAAAGTCTCAAGCCTTCCAAGACGATCTAGTGCCTCAATGAGAATTACATCTTTGGATTTTATTTTGTTGTTTTTAATTGCTTCTAGGATTGATCCTAGGCCATGTTTTAGGTGTTCACCGCTATACCCTGATCGCCCGTGGTCATCCGCTGATAGGGGTGATAGTGAGTACTCTGGATGGTTATCAAGCCAGTTTGAAATTAGCTCCTTCTGTCTCTCTTTAGAGGAGCCTTTAGATTGGAGTATTGAGGAGAAACGAGTGTATGAAATGGCTTGAGGCATGGCTGTGGGGCATTCTGGTCAGTGATTCATCATAAGATAGCATCTTGCTGGAAGCGTGCCGGAAAGCGCAGCTTGTCGCGGGCGCGGGCAATGACGATCTCGCCGCTCTCCAGCGGCTGGCGCAGCACCTCCAGCACGCTGCGCGAAAACTCCGGCAGCTCGTCGAGAAACAGCACGCCGTGATGGGCCAGGGTGATCTCGCCCGGTTGCGGCCGGCTGCCGCCGCCGACCAGTGCCGGGCCGGAGGCGCTGTGGTGCGGCTGGCGGAACGGCCGCGGCGGCCAGCCGGTAAGCGGCGCGAGGCCGGCCACCGAGTGGATGGCGGCGACCTCCAGTGCCTCGGCCTCGGTCAGAGGCGGCAGCAGGCCGGGCAGGCGGCTGGCCAGCAGGGTCTTGCCGGTGCCCGGCGCACCGCTGAGCAGCAGGTTGTGGCGGCCGGCGGCGGCCACCAGCAGGGCGCGCTTGGCGGCCAGTTGGCCCTGCACCTCGGCGATGTCGCCCGGCGCGGCGGCCGGCGCCGGCAGGCCGCGGGCCAGCCAGGGGGCGAGCGGGGTGTGCCCGGCGAGGTGGGCGACCACTTCGAGCAGGTGGTCGGCGGCGTACACGGTGAGGCCGGCGGCCAGGCAGGCTTCCTCGGCATTGGCGCGCGGCACCAGCAGGGCGCGCCCGGCGGCGCGGGCGGCCAGCGCCGCCGGCAGCACGCCCTTGAGCGGACGCAGGGCGCCGGACAGGGCCAGCTCGCCGAGGCACTCGAGCGGTTCGAGGCTGGCGGCGGGCAGCTGGCCGCTGGCGGCGAGCAGGCCGAGGGCGATGGCCAGGTCGAAGCGGCCGCCGTCCTTGGGCAGGTCGGCCGGCGCCAGGTTGAGGGTGATGCGCCGGTTGGGGAACTCGAAGCCGCAGCTCTGAATCGCGCTGCGCACGCGGTCCTTGCTCTCGCGCACGGCGGTTTCCGGCAGGCCGACCAGGGTCAGCGATGGCAGGCCGTTGGCCAGGTGCGCCTCGACGCTGACGGCAGGGGCGTCGAGGCCGAGCTGGGCGCGGCTGTGGACGATGGCGAGGGACATGATCGCTCCTTGATCAAGTGTCCCGCAGGAAGCGCTGCGCCTTATGCGTGCGGCGCTTCCAGGCGGGCTTCCAGTTCGGCCACCCGGGCCTCGAGGGCTTCCAGGCGGGCGCGGGTGCGGGCGAGGACCGCCATCTGCGCGTCGAATTCGTCGCGGCCGACCAGATCCAGCTTGCCGAAGGCGCTCGACAGCAGGGCCTTGAACTGGCTTTCCAGCTCGCTGCGCGGCAAGGGCGAATCGGCACCGAACAGTCGGCTGGCCTGGCTGGCGAGGAGGTCGAGGACGGCTTTGGGCGGCAGCATGGCGGTATTCCCTAAAAACAGAGGGCGCCAGTCTAGCAGAATGCATGCTCGGACCTGCGCCAGCGGGCCTGCACGCTGTGCCGGCAGGTCCGCCCATTACTGGTGCGTGGGCGGCGCGTGGCGGCGTATGGCAGCTCATTTTTTGCGCAAGCAGATGGACGGTCTGCACTGCAATGGTGCGTGTCGGCCGTGCATTTTGCCGGCAAAACCGACGATCCAGCGTAAATCACTGAAAAACAGGCATTTGTGAAAAGCTGGCAAGCTTTCTGCACGGACTGCACTGCTGGTGCCGGAGTGCCACGGCGGTGCGACGGAGGGGAAGCAGCGCAGCGCTTTTCCAGCGTTCGCCGGCCGGCCTCGAATTGCAGGCGTCGCCCTCGCGGCGGCGCGTTACAAATGCTGGATTCTGCGCTTAGACTTGTCGTGGGTTCGTTGTTCCTGGGGCAAGTTCACCATTACGGGAGAAACTTTCATGAAGCTAGTCACTGCCATCATCAAGCCGTTCAAGCTCGACGACGTGCGCGAGTCGCTGTCGGAAATCGGCGTACAGGGCATCACCGTTACCGAGGTCAAGGGCTTCGGCCGGCAGAAGGGGCACACCGAGCTGTACCGCGGTGCTGAATACGTGGTCGATTTCCTGCCGAAAGTGAAGATCGAGGTGGCGATCGCCGACGATCAGCTGGACGCGGTCATCGACGCCATCACCAAGGCGGCCAACACCGGCAAGATCGGCGACGGCAAGATCTTCGTGGTCAGCCTGGAGCAGGCGATCCGCATCCGTACCGGCGAAACCGGCACCGACGCGATCTAAACCGCGCCGCACTACCTACAACTACTCCACCGAACCCCCACGCCCCAGGAGTAACACAATGACTCTGCGCAAAATCGCAGGGCTAGGAGCCCTGTTGTCTCTCGCCAGCCCAGGCTTGGCCCTGGCTGCCGACGAAGTGACCCTCAACAGTGGCGATACCGCATGGATGCTGACGGCTACCGTGCTGGTGTTGCTGATGACCATTCCCGGCCTGGCGCTGTTCTACGGCGGCATGGTCCGCGCCAAGAACCTCCTTTCGGTGATGATGCAGTGCTTCGCCATCACCGGCCTGATCAGCGTGCTGTGGGTCGTCTACGGCTACAGCCTGGCCTTCGACACCACCGGCATGGAGCAGGGGGTCGTCAACTTCAATTCCTTCGTCGGCGGGCTGTCCAAGGCCTTCCTCAGCGGCCTGACCCCCACCAGCCTGATCGGCGCCTTCCCGGAAAGCGTGTTCATCACCTTCCAGATGACCTTCGCCATCATCACCCCGGCACTGATCGTCGGCGCCTTCGCCGAGCGCATGAAGTTCTCCGCCATGCTGATCTTCATGGCCGTGTGGTTCACCCTGGTCTACGCACCGATCGCGCACATGGTCTGGGCCGGCAACGGCGGCCTGATGTGGGACTGGGGCGTGCTCGACTTCGCCGGCGGCACCGTGGTGCACATCAACGCCGGTATCGCCGGCCTGGTGGCCTGCATCGTGCTGGGCAAGCGCAAGGGCTACCCGACCACCCACATGGCGCCGCACAACCTCGGCTACACCCTGATCGGTGCCGCCATGCTGTGGGTCGGCTGGTTCGGCTTCAACGCCGGCTCGGCGATCGCCGCCAACGGCACCGCCGGCATGGCCATGCTGGTCACCCAGATCGCCACCGCCGCCGCCGCCCTGGCCTGGATGTTCGCCGAGTGGGTCACCCACGGCAAACCCAGCGCCCTGGGCATCGCCTCCGGCGTGGTCGCCGGCCTGGTCGCGATCACCCCGGCCGCCGGTACCGCCGGCCCGATGGGCGCCCTGGTGATCGGTCTGGCCTCGGGTCTGATCTGCTTCTTCTGCGCCACCAGCCTCAAGCGCAAGCTGGGCTATGACGACTCGCTGGACGCCTTCGGCGTGCACGGCGTCGGCGGCATCGTCGGCGCCCTGCTGACCGGCGTGTTCGCCGCACCGGCCCTGGGTGGCTTCGGCACCGTGGAAGACATCGGCGCCCAGCTGTTCACCCAGTTCAAGGGCGTGGCCTTCACCGTGGTCTACACCGCCATCGTCACCTTCGTGATCCTCAAGGTGCTCGATCTGCTGATGGGCCTGCGGGTCAGCGAGGAAACCGAGAGCGTCGGCCTCGATCTCGCCGAGCACAACGAGCGCGGCTACAACCTGTAAGGACGTGGCGGGCGCCCGTGTGGGCGCCCGCGACCGAGGCGTGCAACGCGCCCTTGGCACAAGGATTTTTCCATGGACACCAATGCTCTGATCCCCCTGCACTACGCCCTCGACACCTTCTACCTGTTGATCTGCGGCGCCCTGGTGATGTGGATGGCGGCCGGCTTCGCGATGCTCGAGTCCGGTCTGGTGCGCTCGAAGAACACCACCGAGATCCTCACCAAGAACGTCATCCTCTACGGCGTGGCCTGCGTGATGTACCTGCTGGTCGGCTACCACATCATGTACTCCAGCCCGGAGGGCGGCATCCTGCCGAGCCTGGGCTGGCTGATCGGCGCCGAGCATGCGGCGGAGCTGGTCGCCGCCGGTGGCGACGACGCGCCGGCCTTCTCCAAACGGGCCGACTTCTTCTTCCAGGTGGTGTTCGTCGCCACGGCCATGTCGATCGTTTCCGGCGCGGTGGCCGAGCGCATGAAGCTGTGGGCCTTCCTCGCCTTCGCGGTGGTGATGACCGGCTTCATCTACCCGGTACAGGGTTACTGGAAATGGGGTTCGGGCTTCCTCAACCAGGCCGGCTTCCTCGACTTCGCCGGTTCCGGCGTGGTGCACCTGTGCGGCGCCACCGCGGCACTGGCCGGCGTGCTGATGCTCGGCGCGCGGCGCGGCAAGTACGGCAGCAACGGCCAGGTCAACGCCATTCCCGGCGCCAACCTGCCGCTGGCCACCCTCGGTGCGCTGATCCTGTGGTTCGGCTGGTTCGGCTTCAACGGCGGCTCGCAGCTGAAGATCAGCAGCATCGCCGACGCCAACGCCGTGGCCGCGGCGTTCCTCAACACCAACATGGCCGCCGCTGGAGGTCTGCTGGCGGCGCTGGTCGTCGCGCGCCTGCTGTTCGGCAAGGCCGACCTGACCATGGCGCTCAACGGCGCCCTGGCCGGACTGGTGTCGATCACCGCGGAGCCGGTGACCCCGGCGGCGCTGACGGCGGTGCTGATCGGCGCGGTGGGCGGCGTGCTGGTGGTGGGCGGCGTGCTGCTGCTGGACAAGCTGAAGATCGACGATCCGGTGGGCGCCATTGCGGTGCATGGCCTGGGCGGCATCTGGGGCCTGCTCGCCGTGCCGCTGAGCAACGCCAGCGGCAGCTTCACCGCCCAGCTGCTCGGCATCGTCTGCATCTTCACCTGGGTGTTCATCGCCAGCCTGATCGTCTGGGCCATCCTCAAGGCGGTCATGGGCCTGCGGGTGGATGCCGAGGACGAGTACGCCGGCGTGGACATCGCCGAGTGCGGCATGGAGGCCTATCCGGAGTTCACCCGCAAGAGCTGAGCGGCTGGCGTTGCGCAAAGTATCTGCTTGAATGCATGGGGCGCCGTCAGGCGCCCTTTGCTTTTTCTGGCGCCGCGCTAGAATGCGCGCGAATGGGCTATCAGCCTTGCCTGCCCGTGCCGCTCGGCGGCATCCGTGGCGAGCCCATCAATGCTTGCACCGGCGGCGCAGACACGCGACGCTGCCGGGCCATAACCAACCTGTTTTGCTGCACCATGGGGTTTCATCATGAGCGACGAAGATCTGGAACAAGACGAGCTGGAAGGTGCCGAGGAGGCTGAAGAGGAGCTGGGTGCCGCGCCGGATGATGACGGCGATGCGGACGACGAGGTGGCCGCTCCGGTAGTCAAGAAGGGCAAGAAGGAAGCCGAGCCGGAAGAGCTGCCATCGATCGAGGCCAAGCAGAAAGAGCGCGATGCACTGGCCCGGGCGATGGAAGAGTTCCTGGCCCGTGGCGGCAAGGTGCAGGAAGTCGAATCCAACGTGGTTGCCGATCCGCCCAAAAAGCCGGACAGCAAATACGGCAGCCGCCCCATCTGATCGCTTTCGATCGCTGGCTGGCGCAAGGGCGACCCCTCGGGGTCGCCCTTTTCATTTCTGCGGCGGCTGGCCGTTCAGCCCAAGCGCAGCGGGTAGCTGAGCAGCAGGAAGTGCAGCAGGTTGACCGCCCCATGCAGCAGCAGCGCGGCGTACAGCCGTCCGGACAGCTGCAGGACCCAGCCATAGCCCAGCCCGGCCACGCCGGCGACCAGGGCGAACGGCAGGCTGAACGGCGCATGGGCCAGGCCGAACAGCGCGGCGCCCAGGCCGATGCCGCGGGCGGCGCCGAGGCGGGCGACCAGCGCGCCCTGCAGCAGGCCGCGAAACAGCAGCTCCTCGGCCAGCGCGGTGACGGCGAGATTCACCGCCAGCCAGACGGCCAGCTCGGCCGGCCATTTCGGCTGCCAGGCCACCACGCCGAGGGCCAGCGCCAGCGCCGGCACCGCCAGCAGGGTGGCCAGCGCACAGCGCCAGGCCGGCAGCGGGCGGGCCTGCGGCGGACGCGGTCGGCGCCACCACCAGGCCAGCAGGGTGGCGCCCAGCAGCAGCTTGTCCCAGTGCAGGCGCACGACGTAGGGCGCCGCATCCGCGCTGATCGTCCGCGCCTCGCTCAGCGGCAGCGGGGTGAAGCCGGGCAGCAGGTGGCCGGCCAGCGCCAGGCCGGCGCCCAGGGTGACGCCCAGCCACAGGCCGTAGCGCAGGCAGGACTGGCCATGCAGTACCCAGAGGACGAACAGCGCGCCGAGCAGCAGCCCCGGCAGCTGGACGCCGCCGGCGAGCAGTCCGACGAGCAGCGTCAGCGCCGGCAGCAGGAGGGGGTACCGACCGGCGCGCGTTACTGCGCCGGGTGTCTGGCTGGCGGCGGCGCGCATTCCGCGGTCAGTGGCCGCGCTGCCAGCGCGCCAGCAGGGCCGGCAGCTCGGCCAGGTTGGCGACCTGCGCGTCCGGCGCCCGGGCGCCGCTCCACGGCTTGCCCTGCGGATTGACCCACACGGCGCGTATGCCGGCGGCCTGGGCGCCGTGGATGTCGTCATCCGGATGGTCGCCGATGTGCACGGCCTGTGCCGCCTCGACGCCAGCGTGGGCGAGCACGGCCTGGAAGGCGCGCGGGTCGGGCTTGCTCACGCCGAGCTGCTCGGCCGTGAAGGCAAAGCGGAAGTAGCCGGCGATGCCGATGCGCTGCACGTCGGCGTTGCCATTGGTCAGTACGCCCAGGCTGAACTGCCCGGCCAGGCGCTCCAGGGTCGGGCGCACCTCGGGAAACAGGGCCACCTGCTGGCGCGCGGCGAGGAAGTGCGCGAAGGCCGCCGCGGCCAGCTGCGCGGCCTGCGCATCGGCATAGCCGGCCTGCTGCAAGCTGCGCTGCAGCGCCCGCTGGCGCAGTTCGCTGATGCGTCCCTTGAGCGCCGGCTCCTGCTCCAGCAGCCACTGGCGATTGCTGCGGTATCGGCTGCCCGCCTGGTCGTCCAGGCGCGGCGCGTACTCCGCCAGCCAGCGTTGCAGCGCGGCTTCGGCCGCCTGCAGCACCGGCGGGGCATCCCACAGGGTGTCGTCGAGGTCGAAGGTGATCAGGCGCAGGGTCACGGGGCGTCTCCGCTGGGATGGGCTTGACCGAGTGGTCCGGTCAACGGGGTCATTCTACCGTCGGATCGTCGTCCGCGGCGTTGGCAGCGGGTGCGGCGGCAGGACGCCGGTGCGCGCGCGGGTGGGCCTGGTCGTAGACCTTGGCCAGGTGCTGGAAGTCCAGGTGGGTGTAGATCTGCGTGGTGCCGATGTCGGCATGGCCGAGCAGCTCCTGCACCGCTCGCAGGTCCTGGGACGATTCGAGCAGATGGCTGGCGAAGCTGTGGCGCAGCATGTGCGGGTGCAGGTGCTGGCCCAGCTCGCGCACGCCGGCCTGGCGCACGCGCAGCTGGATCGCCCGCGGGCTCAGGCGCTGGCCGCGCTGGCCGATGAACAGCGCCTGGTCGACGGCCACGCCCTGGCGCAGCACCAGCCAGGCCTGCAGCGCCGCGCGCGCCTTGCGGCCGACCGGCAGCTCGCGCACCTTGCTGCCCTTGCCGAGCACCCGCACCAGGCCGGCGGCGAGATCCAGCTGCGGCAGGTCCAGTCCGGTCAGCTCGGACAGGCGCAGGCCGGAGGAATAGAACAGTTCGAGCATGGCCTGGTCGCGGCAGGCGAGGAAGTCGCCCGTCGTCGCGCCCTCCAGCAGCTGCTGGGCGCGGTCGGTGTCGAGCAGCTTCGGCAGGCGCTGCTCGCCCTTGGGCGGACGCAGGCCGGCGCTGGGATCGTGCTGGCAATGACCTTCGCGGATCAGGTAGCGGTACAGCCCGCGCACCGCGGAGAGGAAGCGCGCCAGGCTGGACGGCGCCAGGCCCTGGCGGTGCAGGCTGGCGAGCAGGCGGCGCAGCTGGCGGCCGTCCAGCTGTGCCCAGCGCTGCAGGCCGGCCTCGTGCAACAGGGCGAGCAGCTTGTCGAGGTCGCGGCGGTAGCCGGCGAGGCTGTGCGCCGACAGCTGGCGCTCGCTGCGCAGATGTTCGAGGTAGGCGTCCAGTTCGCTTTGCATGGGAGACTCCCGTGGCGCGCGTGATTCTGGCAGGGGCGCGGTGCGTCCCGGGCGGCGCTCCCACGCAGGCGCGTGGGAACGCTCGGTGGCGTGTTCAGCGCACCGGGCGCAGGGTCGGCACCAGGCGCGGCAGCACGCGGGCGATGATTTCCGCGACGTGGCCGAGGAACACCGTGCCCAGCGAACTCTTGTAGTGCTGTGGATCGGGGCTGCCGAGGGCCAGCACGCCGTGCAGGCCCTGATGGTCGAGCACGGCCACCGCGGCCGAGCCGATCTGGCTGCCGGCCTCGGCAGGGAACAGGAAGGCCAGCTCCTCGGCGCGCAGCACGCCGCAGACGGTCTTGTTGCCGGCGAGCAGGGCGCCGACCGCCTGCTGCGCCTGCTGCGGGCTGACCCAGCGGCCGACGTTCGGCGGGTTGTCACTGAACAGCAGCAGGCTGACGAAGGGCACCTGGAAGTCGTGGCGCAGGCTGTCCTCCACTGCGGCCACCAGCTCCTCGAGGCTGTCGGCGTCGAGCAGCTGGATGATCAGCCGGCGGGTGCGCTCGAACAGGCGGTCGTTGTCGCGGGCGATGTCCATCAGCTGGGTCAGGCGCAGACGCAGCTCGTGGTTGCGCTCGCGCAGCAGGCACAGCTGGCGCGCCACCAGCGACACCGCGTGACCGGCCTCGTGCGGGACGAACAGTTCGGCGAGCAGCTCGTCGCGGCCGGCGAAGAACTGCGGGTGCGCCGCCAGCCAGGCGGCGACCTGTTCGGCGTCTAGCTCCGGCACGTCCGCCGGCCCGCTCACAGGCGCACCTGGCCTTCGAACACGCGCACCGCCGGGCCGGTCATCAGTACCGGCTGGCCGGGGCCGGCCCACTCGATGGACAGCTTGCCGCCGGGCAGCTCGATCTGCACCGGCGTCTGCAGCCAGCCCTGCCGGATGCCGGCCACCGCGGCGGCGCAGGCGCCGGTGCCGCAGGCCTGGGTCTCGCCGCAGCCGCGTTCCCACACGCGCAGGCGCGCATGGTGGGCGTCGACCACCTGCAGGAAGCCGATGTTGGCCTTCTGCGGGAAGCGCGGATGGATTTCCAGCTGCGCCCCCAGTTCGTGCACCGGCGCGCGGTCGACGTCGTCGACGCGCAGCACGCCGTGCGGGTTGCCCATCGACACCGCGGCCAGCTCGACGGTGTGCCCGCCGACCTCGACCGCGTAGCTGACGGCGGCTTCCGGGGCGACGAAGGGAATCTCCGCAGGCTCCAGGCGCGGCGCGCCCATGTCCACGGTGATCTGTCCGTCGCTGCGCAGGTTCAGTTCGATCACGCCGCTCTTGGTCTCGACGCGGATGGATTTCTTCGCGGTCAGGCGCTTGTCGATGACGAAGCGGGCGAAGCAGCGCGCGCCGTTGCCGCACTGCTCCACCTCGGAGCCGTCGGCATTGAAGATGCGGTAGCGGAAGTCCACATCCGGGCGGCTCGGCGGCTCGACGATCAGCAACTGGTCGAAGCCGACGCCGGTGTGGCGGTCGCCCCACTGGCGGGCGTGCTTGGGCTGGATGTGGGCGTGCTGGCTGACCAGGTCGAGGACCATGAAGTCATTGCCCAGCCCGTGCATCTTGGTGAAACGCAGCAACATGCCTGCCTCCGGATCAGTTGGGCAGCAGGCTTTCGCCGGCGTACAGCTCTTCGATGCTCTCGCGACGGCGCACCAGGTGCACCTGCTCGCCATCCACCAGCACCTCGGCGGCGCGGCCGCGGGTGTTGTAGTTGGAGCTCATCACGAAACCGTAGGCGCCGGCCGAGCGCACGGCCAGCAGGTCGCCTTCGGCCAGCACCAGCTCGCGGTCCTTGCCTAGGAAGTCGCCGGTCTCGCAGATCGGCCCGACCAGGTCGTAGCGGCGGGCTTCGCCCTGACGCGGCTGCACCGGCACGATGTCCATCCAGGCCTGGTACAGCGCCGGGCGGATCAGGTCGTTCATCGCCGCGTCGATCACCGCGAAGTCCTTGTGCTCGGTGTGCTTGAGGTACTCGACGCGGGTCAGCAGCACGCCGGCGTTGGCGACGATCGAGCGGCCCGGCTCGAACACCAGGGCCAGCGCGCGGCCGGCCAGGCGCGCGCGTACTGCCTGGATGTAGTCGCCGGCCAGCGGCGGCTCCTCGTCGCGGTAGCGCACGCCGAGGCCGCCACCGAGGTCGAGGTGCTTGATGTGGATGCCGCGCGCGGCCAGGCGGTCGACCAGCGCCAGCAGGCGCTCGAGGGCGTCGAGGAACGGCTCGAGCTGGGTCAGCTGCGAGCCGATGTGGCAGTCGACGCCGATCACGTCCAGGTTCGGCAGTTCGGCCGCGCGGGCGTAGACCCGTTCGGCGACGTCGATGCTGACGCCGAACTTGTTCTCCTTGAGGCCGGTGGAGATGTACGGGTGGGTCTGCGCGTCGACGTCGGGATTGACCCGCAGCGACACCGGCGCCTTGACGCCCAGCTCGGCGGCCACGGCCTGCAGGCGCTCCAGTTCGACGTCGGACTCGACGTTGAAGCAGTGCACGCCGACCTCGAGGGCGCGGCGCATGTCGTCGCGGCTCTTGCCGACGCCGGAGAAGACGATCTTGCCCGGCTCGCCGCCAGCGGCCAGCACGCGCTCCAGCTCGCCAAGCGAGACGATGTCGAAGCCGGCGCCGAGGCGGGCGAGGACGTTGAGCACGCCGAGGTTGGAGTTGGCCTTGACCGCGAAGCACACCAGGTGCGGCATGCCGGCCAGCGCGTCGGCGTAGGCGCGGAACTGCGCCTCGATGTGGGCGCGCGAATAGACGTAGGTGGGGGTGCCGAAGCGCTCGGCGATCGCGGACAACGCCGCGCCTTCCGCGAACAGCTGGCCGTCGCGGTAGTTGAAGGGGTGCATGCAGGCCTCCTGGGGGAGCCGGGGCGCCCGCCCGCAGGCGGACGCGGCGGAATCTTAGAGTTCGAAACGGTCTTTGCTGCTGCCGGCTTTTTCGTCGCCCGGAAGATACAGCGGACCTTTCTGGCCGCAGCCGGTGAGGCCGGCGCTGAGCACGATCAGCGCAAGGAGGGGAAGCAACAGGCGCTTCATGGTGGAAATCCTTGTAAAAGCATCGATTGCGCCGGAGTATACCGACCCCCCGAGGGCTTGCCTATGCGCCAGGACGCACGGCGGGCGCGGCCTGCGCGCGTGCCCTGGTCAGCGCCGGCAAGCCCGTCCCCCTTCGAGCGGAGAACACTCCATGAGTCTTGGTGAAGCCCGTTTCCACAGCCTGGTGGATGCCCTGCAACTGGCGGTCGAGGATGCCTTCGATGCCAGCGGGCTGGATGTCGATCTGGAGAACAGCGGCGGCGTGTTGACCGTGCGCTTCGACAACGGCAGCCAGCTGATCTTCAGCCGCCAGGAACCGCTGCGCCAGTTGTGGCTGGCGGCGCGCTCCGGCGGCTTCCATTTCGACTACGACGAGGCGGCCGGCGTCTGGGTCGCTGACGGCAGCGGCGAGGCCCTGCCGGCGATGCTGACCCGCCTGACCCGCGAGCAGGGCGGTGGCGAGGTCGACTTTGCGGCGCTCTGAGCCGCGCGACGCCGACGACCGTATCGCCTCGCCCTGCGTGCGCGAATGCAGCCTCGACGGGCGCGACATCTTTCGTGGCTGCGGCCGCCTGCGCGAAGAGATCCGCCAGTGGCGCGGTGCCGATGACGCCTTGCGTCTGCGCATCCGCGCCCGGGCCGGGGCGCGACAGGCCGCCGTCTGAGGGCGCTTGCCTATTAGCCTTGCTGTGGTATGGTCGCCACAAACCCCGCCTGCGCCGGTTGTGTCAAGACACCGCGTCGGGCGATGCGCCGTTGAAAGCGGCCGGTCCCCTGTGGATCGCCCTTTCGGCTTTGCTTCGCCGACGTTCGCGACGTTTTCACACAGCCTGTTCCGGTGGGGTTTTCCTTTTTCGTGAACCACACCAAGGAGCCCTGTCGACATATGAGTCTGTCGCCACCGATCACCATCACCCGTCTCGACCTGCAGCGTCTGGAGAAGCTGCTGGACAGCCTGGAGGACTACGGCCCCACCGCCGAGGCGCTGGAGCGCGAGCTGGGCCGTGCCGACGTGGTCGGTCTCGACGCGGTGCCGCCGGGCGTGGTGACCATGAACTCTACCGCCCGCTGCCGCGAGGAAGCCAGCGGCAAGGAGTACCGCCTGACCCTGGTCTACCCGCACGAGGCGGGGGGCGAGGGCACCGTGTCGGTGCTGGCGCCGGTGGGCTGCGCGCTGCTCGGCCTGTCGGCCGGGCAGACCATCGACTGGGCGGTGCCGGGCGGCAAGAGCCTGCAGCTGACCCTGCTCGGCGTCGACTATCAGCCGGAGGCAGCCGGCGAGGTGCGCTGAGCGGCGGTCGTCCGCCGAAAGCCAACAGCCCGCGCCGGGTCACCGGTCGCGGGCTGTTGGCTTTCTGGGCTACGCGATGCGTAGGGTGGAAAACCCGCGTAGCGGTTTTCCACCCTGTCTGCGTGCCGCTGGCGGGTGGAAAAGACCTGCGGTCGTTTTCCGCCCTACGGCAGAGGCGATCAGGCCGGCTGCAGGATGGTCAGCACGGTACGCAGCTGCTCGGTCGCATCCAGGCCGAGGCTGGTCAGGTAGCCGCCGTCGGCTTCGCTGATCAGGCCCTTGGCGTGCAGGCGCTGGCCGGCGGCGATCTTCTGCGGCGCAGCGTCGTGATGGATCTTGAGGCCTTCCAGGGTGGTGTCCGGGTTGAACAGGGTGAGCAGTTCCAGTTCGGCGATCAGCTCGGGGGTCAGGTTCATGGTGCCTCCAGTGCAGGACAGGGCGGGGGCCGGTGGCACCCGCAGGAAATTGTTATTCGTCTTCTTCGCTGTCGCCCACGGCTTCCGGCAGCTCCGGCAGGGCGCGCAGCATCTGCTCGTAGCCGGCGCCGTCGAACGGCCGGTTTTCGGCCAACATGCCTTCGATCTCGTGGGCTAGGATCAGCGCCATCAGGCGCACGGCGTCGGCGCGTTCATAGCCGACCAGGGTCAGCTTGTTGAGGGTAGCCTGCGCCGCGGCCGGCTCGCCGGCGGCGATCTGGTTCTCGATGGCTTCGATCAGCTTGGTTTCGGCGAAGACCGCATCGTCTTCGGCGGAGTTGTGACTCATGACTGGGGTCTCGTCAGGCGCCGGAAGATTTTCTTCGTCCAGCTGGCAGAGGGTGCAGCTGCCGTCATCCGGGCGGCTGGTTTCCACGTAGCGCAGGCGCCGGCTGGCCGACTGGCGGTCGGCGCTGACGCGAAAGCGTGGGCGGTCTGAAGTGGGCATGGCGGGTGTTCCGGGCAGCCGATGGCTACTTCATACCCTGCCAGCGGTGGGCGCGGCAAGCGCTCGTTGGTCGCGGGCGGCCGTCCCGGTCGCGCAGGGTGCGCCGTGCGCAGCGTCGGCACGGCGTGGGGCGCATGGCGCACCCTGCGAGGGTCAGCGCGCCGCCAGCAGGGCCTGGCCGCGGGCGACGGCGGCGCGTACCTGGTTCGGCGCGGTGCCACCGATGTGGTCGCGGGCGTTGACCGAGCCTTCCAGGGTCAGCACGGCGAACACGTCGTCGGTGATCTGGTCGCTGAACTGGCGCAGCTCGTCGAGGCTCATCTCGGCGAGATCCTTGCCGCTGGCGACGCCGTACTTCACCGCGTGGCCGACGATCTCGTGGCAGTCGCGGAACGGCAGGCCCTTGCGCACCAGGTAGTCGGCCAGGTCGGTGGCGGTGGAGAAGCCGCGACGGGCCGCCTCGCGCATCACCTCGACGCGCGGCTTGATCGCCGGGATCATGTCGGCGAAGGCACGCAGGCTGTCGCGCAGGGTGTCGGCGGCGTCGAACAGCGGCTCCTTGTCCTCCTGGTTGTCCTTGTTGTAGGCCAGCGGCTGGCCCTTCATCAGGGTCAGCAGGCCCATCAGCGCGCCGAACACCCGGCCGCTCTTGCCGCGCACCAGCTCCGGCACGTCGGGGTTCTTCTTCTGCGGCATGATCGACGAGCCGGTGCAGAAGCGGTCGGGCAGCTCGATGAAGTTGAACTGCGCGGAAGTCCACAGCACCAGCTCTTCGGAGAAGCGCGACAGGTGCATCATCGCCAGCGAGGCGGCGGCGCAGAATTCGATGGCGAAGTCGCGATCCGACACGCCGTCCAGCGAGTTGCCGCCGATGGCCTCGAAGCCGAGCAGCTGGCAGGTGATCTCGCGCTGGATCGGGTAGGTGGTGCCGGCCAGCGCCGCCGAGCCGAGCGGCATGCGGTTGACCCGCTTGCGGCAGTCGACCAGGCGCTCGTAGTCGCGCGACAGCATCTCGAACCAGGCCAGCAGGTGGTGGCCGAAGCTCACCGGCTGGGCGGTCTGCAGGTGGGTGAAGCCGGGCATGATCACGTCGGCGTGCTGCGCGGCCTGAGCCAGCAGGCCCTGCTGCAGGCGGGTGATCTCGGCGAGGATCACGTCGATCTCGTCGCGCAGCCACAGGCGAATATCGGTGGCCACCTGGTCGTTGCGGCTACGCCCGGTGTGCAGCTTCTTGCCGGTGATGCCGATGCGGTCGGTCAGGCGCGCCTCAATGTTCATGTGCACGTCTTCCAGATCGACGCGCCAGTCGAACTGGCCGGCCTCGATCTCGGCCTGGATCTGCTGCAGGCCGGCGATGATCGCATCGCGCTCGGCGCGAGTCAGCACGCCGGCCTGCTCCAGCATGGTGGCGTGGGCGATGGAGCCCATGATGTCGTGGCGGTACAGGCGCTTGTCGAAGTCGACGGAGGCGGTGAAGCGGGCGACGAAGGCGTCGACCGGTTCGCTGAAGCGGCCGCCCCAGGACTGGTTGGTTTTTTCGCTGCTCATCGGTGTCTCGTGTGCTGTGCGTGCGGAATACGGAATGCTGGCCGGCATGATACCAGTTCGCCCGGAAAAACCCGGTAGCGGCATTTCGGTGACGCAGGTCAAGCCCCGCACCGCTGCAGGCTTGCCGGACGAACGGTAGGGGTCGACACTGCACGAATGTCCAGACCCTGGTTCGCCGGCACCCGCCCGCCGGCATCATCCGACGATTTCTTCCTGCCCGAGCTGTGTGCGCCGGAGGCGCTGCTCAGCCTGGTGTTGCTGGCCGAGCTGCTGGTGCTGGTGCTGGTGCTGGCCGAGCCGCTGCAGCCGTCGTTCGACTGGGTGCGCCTGGCGCTGACCTCGCTGTTCGTGCAGTGGCTGGTGCTGCTCTCGGCGGCGGCGCTATGCCGGCTGCGGCCCTGGCTGATGCGCCTGCCGCAGGCGCTGGCCGGCGTGCTGTGCGGCGCACTGGTGGTGGCACTGACCCTGGCCTGTACCTGGGCAGCGGGCTATTTCGGCCTGGCCGCGCCGCGGCCGCAGGAGGGCCTGCTCAACCTGTACCTGCGCCATGGGCTGATCGCGCTGATCATGTCCGGCCTGGTGCTGCGCTACTTCTACCTGCAGAGCCAGTGGCGGCGCCAGCAGCAGGCCGAGCTGCGCGCGCGGCTGGAGGCGCTGCAGGCGCGCATCCGCCCGCATTTCCTGTTCAACAGCCTGAACAGCATCGCCAGCCTGATCGCCAGCGATGCGGACAAGGCGGAGCTGGCGGTGCTCGATCTCTCCGATCTGTTCCGCGCCAGCCTGGCCAAGCCCGGCAGCCTGGTGGCCTGGCGCGACGAGCTGGCGCTGGGACGGCGCTACCTGTCGATCGAGCAGTACCGCCTGGGGGCGCGCCTGCAGCTGGACTGGCAGGTCGCCGGAGTGCCGGACGACCTGCCGATCCCCCAGCTGACCCTGCAGCCGCTGCTGGAGAACGCCATCATTCACGGCATCCAGCCGCGCATCGACGGCGGCCGCATCGAGGTGCAGGCCAGCTTCCACGATGGCCTGTTCCAGCTGTGCGTCAGCAATCCCTACGACAGCGAGCCGGCGGCGGTTTCGCGTGGCACGCGGCAGGCGCTGGGCAATATCGACGCCCGTCTTGTGGCACTTTTCGGGCCGCAGGCCACTCTTAGCAGTGAACGCCGTGACGGACGGCACTTCACCTGTCTACGCTATCCTTGTGCGAGACCCATGCAGGAAGCCAGAACATCATGAATGTCCTGATCGTCGACGACGAACCCCTGGCGCGCGAGCGCCTGGCCCGACTGCTCGGGCAGCTGGACGGCTACCGTGTTCTCGAGCCTTCCGCCAGCAATGGCGAAGAGGCACTGACCCTGATCGACAGTCTGAAGCCGGACATCGTCCTGCTCGACATCCGCATGCCCGGTCTCGACGGGCTGCAGGTGGCGGCGCGGCTGTGCGAGCGCGAGGCGCCGCCGGCGGTGATCTTCTGCACCGCCCACGACGAATTCGCCCTCGAGGCGTTCCAGGTCAGCGCGGTCGGCTACCTGGTCAAGCCGGTGCGCCCCGAGGCCCTGGAGGAGGCGCTGAAGAAGGCCGAGCGGCCCAACCGCATGCAGCTGGCGGCACTGACCCGGCCGGCCGCGGAGGGTCACGGCGCGCCGCGCAGCCACATCAGCGCGCGCACCCGCAAGGGCATCGAGCTGATCCCGCTGGAGCAGGTGATCTACTTCATCGCCGACCACAAGTACGTGACCCTGCGCCACGAGCACGGCGAGGTGCTGCTGGACGAGCCGCTGAAGGCGCTGGAAGACGAGTTCGGCGAGCGCTTCGTGCGTATCCATCGCAACGCGCTGGTGGCCCGCGAACGCATCGAGCGTCTGCAGCGCACCGGTCTCGGCCATTTTCAGCTGTACCTGCGCGGTCTCGGTGACGAGGCGCTGATCGTCAGTCGCCGTCATGTGGCCGGCGTGCGCAAGCTGATGAACGAGCTCTGAGCGCGGGCAGCCGTGCCGGCGCGCCCAGCGTAGTCTTTCCTTGCTCCCGGCCAATCCAGCCGGTGCCGCGAGCCTGTTATCATCAGGGCAATCCATTCTGTTTCTGGAATTGCCCATGTCCCGCGAAATCCGCATCGCCACCCGCAAGAGTGCCCTCGCCCTGTGGCAGGCCGAACACGTCAAGGCCCGTCTGGAACAGGCCCATCCGGGGCTGAAAGTCAGTCTGGTGCCGATGGTCAGTCGCGGCGACAAGCTGCTCGACGCGCCGCTGGCGAAGATCGGCGGCAAGGGCCTGTTCGTCAAGGAGCTGGAGACCGCCCTGCTGGAGAACGAGGCGGACATCGCCGTGCACTCGATGAAGGACGTGCCGATGGACTTCCCGGCAGGGCTCGGCCTGTACTGCATCTGCGAGCGCGAAGACCCGCGCGACGCCTTCGTTTCCAACACCTTCGCCAGCCTCGACGCGCTGCCGGCCGGCAGCGTGGTCGGCACCTCCAGCCTGCGCCGCCAGGCCCAGCTGCTGGCGCGCCGGCCCGACCTGAAGATCCAGTTCCTGCGCGGCAACGTCAACACCCGCCTGGCCAAGCTGGATGCCGGCGAGTACGACGCCATCATCCTTGCCGCCGCCGGGCTGATCCGCCTCGGCTTCGAGGCGCGCATCCGCTCCTCGATCAGCGCCGAGGACAGCCTGCCGGCCGGCGGCCAGGGTGCGGTGGGCATCGAATGCCGCAGCGCCGACGTCGAGGTGCAGGCCCTGCTGGCGCCGCTGCACCATCTCGATACCGCCGACCGGGTCAACGCCGAGCGCGCGCTGAACAAGCACCTCAACGGCGGCTGCCAGGTGCCGATCGCCTGCTACGCGCTGCTCGAGGGCGACCAGCTGTGGCTGCGCGGCCTGGTCGGCCAGCCGGACGGCGGCCTGCTGCTGCGCGCCGAGGCCCGCGCGCCGCGCGCCGCGGCTGAGGCCCTCGGTGTGCAGGTGGCCGAAGCGCTGCTGGCCCAGGGCGCCGACCGCATCCTCGCCGCGGTCTACGGCGAGGCCGAGCAGCCGTGAGCCCCTGGCGCCTGCTGCTGACCCGTCCGGCCGAGGACTGCGCCACGCTGGCGCAGACCCTGGCGGAGCGGGGCATCTTCGGCCACTGCCTGCCGCTGCTGGAGATCGAGGCGCTGACGGAAACCCCGGAGCAGCGCACGCTGTTCCTCGATCTCGACCGCTACAGCACGGTGGTGGTGGTGAGCAAGCCGGCGGCGCGCCTGGGTCTCGAACTGCTCGATCGCTACTGGCCGTTGCCGCCGGCGCGCCAGCAGTGGTTTGCCGTCGGCGCCGCCACGGGCGCGCTGCTGGCTGACTATGGCCTGGATGCCGGCTGGCCAAGCGCCGGCGACGACAGCGAGGCGCTGCTGGCGCTGCCCGCGTTGCAGCAGGCCATCGACCAGCCCAACCCGCGGGTGCTGATCCTGCGCGGCGAGGGCGGGCGCGACTGGCTCGGCGAGCGCTTGCGCGAGCAGGGCGTTGCCGTGGACTATCTTTCCCTGTACCGCCGCCGCCTGCCGGCGTATCCGCCCGGCGCGCTGGCGGCGGCGGTGCGCGACCAGGCCCTCAACGGCCTGGTGGTCAGCAGCGGCGAGGGCCTTGCCCATCTGCGCCAGCTGGCCGCCGCCGACTGGCCGGCCCTGGCGCGGCTGCCGCTGTTCGTGCCCAGCCCGCGGGTGGCGGCGCTGGCGCGCGAGGCCGGTGCCGAGGATGTACGTGACTGCCGCGGCGCCAGTGCCGCGGCCCTGCTGGAGCGCCTGGCGGCCGAACCTGGCGCCGTAACGCACTGATGACGGCTGGCCGCGTTACGCGGCCGGGCGTGTGAACAGACCAAAGGATGCCGACGTGACCGACCCAGCCCCGCACACCGAACAAGCCGCCACTGCCGCCGCGGCGGACGCCACGCCCAGGCCGGCGCCGCGGCAACCGGCCGGCAATGGCCGGGCGCTGCCCGCGCTGGCCCTGCTGCTGGGGGCCGGCGGCCTGCTGCTGGCGGGCTGGAGTCTGTGGCAGGTGCGCAGCCTGCAGAGCGCGACCGAACAGCAGCAGAGTCGTCTCGAGGAGGCGCGCAGCCAGACCCTCGGCCTGGCCGAGCGCGATCTGGTGATGAACCGCCAGCTGGCGCAGCTGCCTTCCCCGGCCGAGCTGGAGGAGCGCCGCCGCCTGCTGGCCGACCTGCAGGCCGAGCAGCAGCGCTTGAGCCAGCGCGTCGACAGCGTGCTCGGCGCCAGCCGCCAGGAGTGGCGTCTGGCCGAGGCCGAGCATCTGCTGCGCCTGGCCAGTCTGCGGCTGTCGGCGCTGCAGGACGTCAACAGTGCACGTTTCCTGGTCAGCACCGCCGACCAGATCCTGCGCGATCACGACGATCCCGCCGCCTTCGCTGCCCGCGCGCAGCTGGCGCGTGGCCTGGAAGCCCTGCGTAGCCTGCCGGTCATCGACCGTACCGGGCTGTACCTGCAGCTGGCGGCGCTTGGCGCGCAGGCGGCCCAGTTGAATACCCGCCAGCCGGAGTTCAAGGCGGTGCAGGGCGCCGGTGTGCCGCAGGTGGCTCAGGTGGCCGAAGGCGACGGCTCCAGCCGCTGGGCCGAATGGTGGCAGCGCCTGAGCGGCTTCGTGCGCCTCGAATTCACCGCCAGCGACGAGGTCAAGCCGCTGCTCGCCGGGCAGACCCTCGAACAGCTGCGCCTGGCGCTGCGCCTGGCCGTCGAGCAGGCGCAGTGGGCCGTGCTCAACGCCCAGCCAGAGGTCTACCGCACCGCGCTGGATCAGGCGAGGGCGCTGGTGGAGCGCTACTTCGGCCTCGACAGCCCGCAGACCCAGGCGCTGCACGGTCGTCTCGCCGAGCTGGCCGGCCAGCCGGTAGCCCAGGAGCTACCCGATCTCACCCCGGCGCTGAATGCCCTGCAGGCCTACCTGGCGCAGCGCGAGCGCGCCGAACTGGAAGCGGCCGGCGCTCGTCAGGCGGAAACCGCGCCGGCGGCGGAGCCTGCAGAGGCCGTCGCACCCGCGGTGGCGCCCGAGGCGCCGGCGGAGGCGCGGCCATGAACCGCACCTTCCTGCTGTTCCTGCTGGTCATCCTCGTCGCCGCGCTGCTCGGCCTGGCGATCGCCGATCAGGCCGGCTACGTGCTGATCGCCTACCGGGGCTTTCGCTACGAGTCGACCCTGTGGGTGTTCCTGGCCCTGGGCCTCGGGGTGTGGGCGCTGCTGTTCGGGGTGCGCCTGCTGCTTGGTCTGATGGGCGCCTCGGGGCGGCTGGTCAACCCCTGGTCGCGGCGCAACCGCTCGCGGCGCGGCCAGCAGGCGGCGCAGCGTGGTCTGCTCGAACTGGCCGCCGGGCGCTGGCCGCATGCCCTGCGCCTGCTGCGGCGTGCCGCCGAGCAGGGCCAGCAGCCGCTGGTGAACTATCTGGCGGCGGCCCGCGCAGCGACCGAGCTGGGCGAGCATGCCACCGCCGACGGTCTGCTCGAGCAGGCGCGCCAGCGCGAGCCTAAGGCGGCGCTGGCGGTCGACCTGGCCCAGGCTCGCCTGCAGCTGGAGCGCGGCGAGCAGCAGGCGGCGCTGGTCACCCTGCGCGGCATCCGCGAGCGCCACCCGCGCCACCCTTATGCCCTCAAGCTGCTGCAGCAACTCTACGTGCAGCTGGGCGAGTGGACGGCCCTGTGCCAGCTGCTGCCCGACCTGGCGCGCCAGCGCCTGCTCAAGAGCTCCGAGCTGGATGCCCTGGAGCAGCGCGCCCGCGCCGCAGTGCTGGAGCAGGCGGCGCAGCGCGGCGAGGCCCCGCTGGAGGCGCTGCAGCAGGCCTGGCAGCAGCTGCCGCAGGCGCAGCGCCAGGCCCCGGCGCTGGTTGCCAGCTATGCCGGGCAGTTGCGCCGCCTCGGCGCCGAGGTGGTGGCCGAGAAGGTGCTGCGCGGTGCCCTGCAGCGGCAGTTCGACGCGCGCCTGATCCATCTCTACGGTCTGGTGCAGGGGCACGAGCCGGCGCGCCAGTTGGCCGGCGCCGAGGCCTGGCTGAAGGAACAGCCGGAGCATGCCGGCCTGCTGCTCAGCCTGGGCCGCCTGGCCCTGCGCAACCAGCTGTGGGGCAAGGCCCGCGACTACTTCGAGCGCAGCCTGCAGCGCGAGCGCAGCGCCGAGACCTGCGCCGAATTGGCCCGCCTGCTGGCCCGTCTCGGCGAGGTGGAACGCAGCAATCAACTGCTGCAGGAAGGCCTCGGCCTGACCGGTCAGGAGCTGCCGGCGCTGCCGCAGCCGGGCCGCTAGCGCAGCGGCCCACGGGCAACGCTCGTCGCATCCGCAGTGACGAGCGTTGCCCGGCGCCGGCCGGGCGGCCTTGAAAGCGCAGCGGGCTTTCCTCTACCGTAGCGGCCTACCTGTCCCGCCCCTCCGGAGCCGCCATGCCGCTGGCCAACCCCCGCCTGCTGAATTTCCTCGTCTTTCTGGTCTGCGCCAGCCTGTTGGCCTTCGGCCTGTATCTGGAGCATGCCGAGGGGCTCAAGCCCTGCCCGCTGTGCGTAGTCCAGCGCATCGAGTTCATCGGCGTCGGCCTGACCTGCCTGATCGCCGCCCTGCATGGCCCGCACCGCCTCGGCCGGCGCATCTACGCCGGGGTGACCCTGCTGTTCGCCGCCGCCGGCATCGCCTCGGCCGGCCGGCAGATCTGGCTGCAGGGCCTGCCGGCGGACCAGCTGCCCACCTGTCTGCCGAGCCTCGACTACATGCTGGAGGCGCTGCCGTTCCAGGACATCATCCGCATGGTGCTGCACGGTACCGCCGACTGCGCCGAGGTGACCTGGACCCTGCTCGGCCTGAGCATCCCCGAGTGGAGCCTGCTGGCCTTCGCCGCCATGGCCCTGCTGGGCCTGCTGCAGCTGCTGCGCCGCGACTGAGCGCCGGGCCTGGCACTGGCCTGCCCGGTCGTGGGCGGGCGCGCCGTGCCGCTGGGCGTGGTCCCGGCAAATTTTCACCGCGGTGGCTTGCTGGTGACATCCGGCCGGCATAGTCTGGTTTACCGGTCACGCCAGGGCCGGACGGGCGACAAGCCTGTCCGTGTTCCATCCGCACCCGGTTTCTCTTCCCTGGCGATAACAAGACCACCAACGCTGGAAGCGAGGAACACCATGCTTGAGAATTGCCGGAATGCCCAGGAGCGCTGGGGCGGTGTGCATCTGCTGCTGGATCGCTGGATTCAGCAGCGCCACCAGGTCGTCAGCCTCTACCAGGCCCTGCATGCCCAGCCAAAGGCCAGCGGCACCCCCCTCGAGAACTTCTGTGCCACTCTGGTCGACTACGTTTCGGCCGGCCACTTCGAGATCTACGAGCAGCTGCTCGGCGAGGCGCGCGAGTTCGGCGACGAGCAGGCGCTGGCGCTGGCTCGCCAGGTCTGGCCGCAGATCGAGGAGAACACCCAGGCTGCCCTGGACTTCAACGACCGTTGCGACAACGGCGATTGCCGCGACAGCGTCGGTCTGGCCCGTGAGCTGCAACGCCTGGGGAGCTTGCTGCACGAGCGCTTCGAACTCGAGGATTGCCTGATCGAGGTGCTGCACAACGCCCACAGCCAGAGCGCACCAGGCTGAGTGCTGCGAGATATAGCGCCACGGCCGGCGTTCCTGGCTGGAAGCCCTGCCGCAGTAGGTCTAGTATGGGGCTACAACCCTAGCTGGAGGCTCTTGCATGGCGATCAGGAAAAAGCCCGTCATCACCCCGCTGCATCTGCTGCAGCAACTGTCCCACAGCCTGCTCGAACATCTGGAGCAGGCCTGTAGCCAGGCCTTGGTGGATGCCGAAAAGTTGTTGGCCAAGCTGGAGAAACAGCGCGGCAAGGCGCAGGACAAGCTGCACAAGACCAGTGCCCGCCTCGAGGAGGCTGCCGCGGCAGGCAAGGCCAAGGCCCAGGCCAAGGCACGCGCCAGCATCGCCGAGCTCGAGGAGCTGCTCGATACCCTCAAGCAGCGCCAGGCCGAAACCCGTGACTACATCCTGCAGCTGAAGACGGATGCCGAGCAAAGCCTGCATCTGGCCCAAGGGGTCGGCAAGGTCCGGGAGGCGGTCGGCCAGTTGCTGAGCCGTCGCGAGGCCGCTGCGGCCAACCCGCCAGCTGCCGCCAAGCCGCGCGCGCCGCGTCGTCCCGCCGCCCCGACTGCCGCAGCCACCACGCCGCCGGTCAAGCCGACGCGCAGCCGTCGCCCGTCGCCCGCGCAAGCGGCTGCCGCGTCGACTGCCAGCCCGGCCGCGGCCGCCCCGGCTCCTGCAGCGGCCAAACCGGCGCGCAAGCGTGCCGCTGCCAGCAGCCCTGCGGCGGCCAAGCCGGCCAGCAAGCCGACAACCCCGCGCGCGCCGCGCAAGCCGGCGGCGGCCAAGCCGGTTGCCGCTGCGGCGCTCGCCGCGGACAAGCCCGCTCAGGACTGATTCGGTCCGCCGGCCGCATCGCGCAGCCTTTGCAGCGCGGTGCGGCCTTTTTCGTCCGGCGCCATGCTCGCGTGCCGGGTCAGCGGCTGCAGCCAGTCACTGTTGTCTTCTGCGTCGGCCGGCCAGGCCTTGGCCTGCGCCTCCAGGCGCTGCAGCAGGATGCGTTCGGCCTGCAGTTCCAGGCTCGCCAGTTGCCGGCGCAGTTCGGCCAGCTCGGCGTCGGCGGCCGCGGCGGCCTTCCACGCCCGGCGCAGCTGGCGCAGCGGGGTGCTGACCGCGGCCTGCCAGGGTGACGCCAGGCGTTCGAGCTGGGCGACCCGCTCGAGCGTGGCGGCCACGCCGCGCCGCTCCAGCCACAGTGCGGCGAGCAGCAGGCAGACCTCCGCACCGCAGTCGTCCTGCAATTGCAGGCAGTCATCGGCCACGCCGGGGCAGGCGTACAGGTCGACGGAAAAATCCCATAACGATTTGCTCATAGCGCTCCCCGGACGAGTGAGCCGCATGCTGATAAACTTCGCGGCTATCGAACCAGTCCCCTGATCATGATCCGACTCCAGAATCTTACCCTGCAGCGTGGCCCGCAGCGCCTGCTTGACGGCGCCGAGCTGACCCTGCACCCCGGCCAGAAGGTCGGTCTCGTCGGTGCCAACGGCGCCGGCAAATCCAGCCTGTTCGCCCTGCTGCGCGGCGAGTTGCACGCCGACGGTGGCGATTGCCAGCTGCCGCCGGACTGGCGCGTGGCGCACATGCGCCAGGAGATCGACACCCTCGAGCGCCGCGCGGTGGACTACGTGCTCGACGGCGACCAGCACCTGCGGCGCATCCAGCGCGAGCTGGCCGCCGCCGAGGAGAGCCACGACGGCACCGCCCTCGGCCGTCTGCACGCCGAGCTGGACTCGGCCGACGGCTACAGCGCCGACGCCCGCGCGCGCAAGCTGCTGGCCGGCCTCGGCTTCCTGCCGGCGCAGATGGAGCAGGCGGTCGGCGACTTCTCTGGCGGCTGGCGCATGCGCCTGAACCTGGCGCAGGCGCTGATGTGCCCGTCCGATCTGCTGCTGCTCGACGAGCCGACCAACCACCTCGACCTCGACGCCATCCTCTGGCTCGAAGAGTGGCTGAAGAGCTATCCCGGCACCCTGTTGCTGATCTCCCACGACCGCGACTTCCTCGATGCGGTGGTCGACCACGTGGTGCACCTCGAGCAGCAGAAGCTCAACCTGTACCGCGGCGGCTACTCGGCCTTCGAGCGCACCCGCGTCGAGCGTCTGGCCCAGCAGCAGCAGGCCTACGAGAAGCAGCAGGCACAGCGTGCGCACATGGAAGACTTCATCCGCCGCTTCAAGGCCAAGGCCAGCAAGGCGCGCCAGGCGCAGAGCCGCATCAAGGCGCTGGAGCGTCTCGAGGAGCTGGCGCCGGCGCACATCGACTCGCCGTTCGACTTCGTGTTCCGCGAGGCCGACAAGGTTTCCAGCCCGCTGCTCGATCTGGCCGAAGGCCGCCTCGGCTACGGTGACAAGGTGGTGCTCGACAAGGTCAAGCTGCAGCTGGTGCCCGGCGCGCGGATCGGCCTGCTCGGCCCCAACGGCGCCGGCAAATCGACCCTGATCAAGACCCTCGCCGGCGAGCTCGAGCCGCTCGGCGGGCGCCTGGTGCGCGGCGAGAACCTCGCGGTCGGCTACTTCGCCCAGCACCAGCTGGACTCGCTGGACCCCAAGGCCAGTCCGCTGTTGCACCTGCAGCGCATCGCGCCGAGCGAGCGCGAGCAGACCCTGCGCGATTTCCTCGGCGGCTTCGACTTCCGCGGGCCGCGCTGCGACGAGCCGGTGCTGAACTTCTCCGGCGGCGAGAAGGCGCGCCTGGCGTTGGCGCTGATCGCCTGGCAGAAGCCCAACCTGCTGCTGCTCGACGAACCGACCAACCACCTCGATCTGGAAATGCGTCTGGCGCTGACCATGGCCCTGCAGGACTTCGAGGGCGCGGTGCTGGTGGTGTCCCACGACCGCCACCTGCTGAAGAGCACCACCGACGAGTTCCTGCTGGTGGCCGACGGCCGCGTGCAGGCCTTCGACGGCGACCTCGAGGACTACAGCCGCTGGCTGGTCGACTACCGCGCCCGCCAGCAACCGGTCGCCGAGAGTACGCCGAGCGCCGACAAGACCGACAAACGCGCCCAGCGCCAGGCTGCCGCCGCCCTGCGCCAGCAGCTGGCGCCGCTCAAGCGCAGTGCCGACAAGCTGGAGAAGGACCTCGGTGGCGTGCACGAGAAACTCGCCGCGCTGGAAACCCGCCTGGGCGACGGCGCGCTGTACGAGGCGGCGCGCAAGGACGAGCTGCGCGCCCTGCTGGCCGAGCAGACTACGTTGAAGCAGCGCGAGGCCGAGCTGGAGGAGGCCTGGCTGCTGGCGCTGGAGCAGCTCGAGGCGCTGGAAACCGAGCTGGGCGGCGCGGCATGAAGACCTGGCTGGCGCAGTGGCTGGGCGAGTGGAGCGAGACCCTGCTGTTCGGTGTGCAGGTGCTGCTGATCCTGCTCGCCGGCTTCCTGTTGCAGCGCCTGGTGGCGCGCGGCCTGACCCGCGTCGCCACCCGCTACCACATGCCCGGCGAGCTGCTGCTGCCGCTGCGCGGCGCCCTGCGCTGGCTGATCATGGGCAGCGCGCTGCTGCTGGCCCTGGAGCATCTCGGCGTGTCCGCCGGGGTGCTGTGGGCTGCACTCTCCGGCTTCGTCGCGGTGGCCGCGGTGGCCTTCTTCGCCGTGTGGAGCGTGCTGTCCAACCTGTTCTGCGCGGTGTTGATCTTCACCATCACGCCGTTTCGCTTGGGCGACCGCGTCGAGGTGCTGGAGGCCGCCGACAAGCCCGGCGCTAAGGGCCGGGTGATCGCCATCAACCTGCTGTACACCACGCTGGAGGAGGATGCGGAGGCCGCTACCGGTGCGCTGGTGCAGATCCCCAACAGCCTGTTCTTCCAGAAGGTCGTGCGCCGCTGGCGCGGGACCGAACCACTCCCATCCACTTCCCACAACGAGACTTGAACCATCATGGAATGGCTGACTAACCCGGAAATCTGGGTTGCTTTCCTCACCCTGACTGCCCTGGAGATCGTCCTCGGCATCGACAACATCATCTTCATCTCGATCCTGGTCAGCCGCCTGCCCAAGGAGCAGCAGCCCAAGGCGCGCTTCTTCGGCCTGGCGCTGGCGATGGGCACGCGCATCCTGCTGCTGCTGTCGATCGCCTGGGTGATGCGCCTGACCAGCGATCTGTTCACCGTGCTCGAGCACGGCGTGTCCGGACGCGACCTGATCCTGTTCTTCGGCGGCCTGTTCCTGTTGTTCAAGAGCACCATGGAAATCTGGCACAGCCTCGAGGGCGAGGTGGACGAGGCGCAGCCGGACGGCAAGAAGAAGGCCGGCTTCATCGGCGTGATCCTGCAGATCGCGGTGATCGACATCGTCTTCTCGCTGGACTCGGTGATCACCGCCGTCGGCCTGGTGTCGAACGTGCCGGTGATGGTCGCCGCGATCATCATCGCCGTGCTGGTGATGATGATGGCCGCTGGGACCATCAGCGACTTCATCGAGAAGCACCCGTCGCTGAAGGTTCTGGCGCTGTCGTTCCTCATCGTGGTCGGCACCCTGCTGGTGGCCGAGGCGTTCGGCGTGCACGTGCCCAAGGGCTACGTCTACTTCGCCATGGCCTTCTCGCTGGCGGTCGAGGCACTCAACATCCGCATGCGTACCGCGCTCAAGCGCAAGCTCAACGAGCCGGTCAAGCTGCACAAGGACCTGCCGGACTGAGTCGTGCCGGGGTGGGCTGCGGCCCACCCGTATGCCATGCTGTACCCGCGCCGGCCCGTCATGGGCCGGCGTCGTTTCCGCCTTTTGCTGCCGGAGAGTCGTCCCATGGCCCTGCAAACCTGGCTTGCCTACTTCGCCGCCTGCTGGGTGATCAGCCTGTCGCCCGGGGCCGGCGCCATCGCCTCGATGTCCAGCGGTCTCAACTACGGCTTTCGCCGCGGCTACTGGAATGCCGTCGGCCTGCAGCTGGCGTTGGCCCTGCAGATCGCCATCGTCGCTGCCGGGGTCGGCGCGATCCTCGCCACCTCGGAACTGGCCTTCGCCGTGATCAAGTGGTTCGGCGTCGCCTACCTGGCGTACCTGGGCTGGAAGCAGTGGCGCGCGCCGGTCGGCGAGCTGGCCGACGCCGGCGCGGTGCGCCCGCTGGGGCGGCCGCTGACCCTGGTGCTGCGCGGCTTCGTGGTCAACGCCAGCAACCCCAAGGCGATCGTGTTCATCCTCGCCGTGCTGCCGCAGTTCCTCGACCCGGCGCGGCCGCTGCTGGCGCAGTACCTGCTGATGGCGGCGACCATGATCGGCGTCGACCTGGTGGTGATGGCCGGCTATACCGGCCTGGCCGCGCGGGTCCTGCGTCTGCTGCGCACGCCGCGGCAGCAGCGCCTGCTCAACCGCACCTTCGCCAGCCTGTTCGTTGCCGCCGCCGGGCTGCTGGCGCTGATCCGTCGCGCGCCGGCTTGAGCGGGCGTGGCGGCAAGGCGTTGCAGACATTCGTCAGCGTGCTGCTTGAGTGATTTCCCGGGGAGGTGCACCATAAGTGCCATTCATTCTCATTTGGGATCTACTCATGCTTGTCCCCAAACGATTTCTGCGCTGGCTGCTGCTGCCCATGCTGGTGCTGTGCAGCCTGATCGCCCAGGCCGAGCCCGAGGGTGCGGCGCAGGCCCTGCACCTGCTGGGCTATCTCGGTGCCGACTATCCGGCCACGGTGGCCGGTGGCCAGGTCGTCGACAGCGGTGAGTATCAGGAGCAGCTGGAGTTCCACGGCGTCCTGGTCGGGCTGATCGCCGCGCTGCCGGCCAACCCCGGCAAGGCCGCGCTGGAGCAGGGCGTGGCCGGTCTCGGCGAGCATATCGCCCAGCGTCGCGATGGCGAGGAGGTGGCCCGCCAGGCGCGCCAACTGGCCGCCGATCTGGTGGCGATGTACCAGATCAGCCTGACGCCGCGGATCACCCCGGACCCGGCGCGCGGGGCGGCGCTGTTCGCCCAGCATTGCAGCGTCTGTCACGGCGAGCAGGGGATCGGCGACGGCCCGGCGGGCATCGGGCTCGAGCCGCCGCCGGCCAACATGCAGGACGCAGGGCGCATGGCGCGGCTGAGTCTGTACGACCTCTACAACAGCATCGGTCTGGGCGTCGAGGGTACCGACATGCCGGCTTTCGCCGCGCAGCTGGACGAGCGCGAGCGCTGGGATCTGGCCAGTCATGTCGCCGGCTTCAGCGCTGCGCCGGGCGCGGCGCGAGGTGCCCGCTTCAGCCTGCAGCAACTGGCCGGGCAGACCCCGCAGCAGGTGGCGGTCGAGCAGGGCGCCGAGGCGGCCGCCGCCTTCCGCGCCCAGCGCGCCCGCCCGCCGCAGCCGCAGCGCGATGCGCAGCAGCTGATCGCCTTCTCCCGCGACACCCTGGACAGCAGCCTGGCGGCCTACCGCGATGGGCGCCGCGACGAGGCCTACGACCTGTCGGTGGCGGCCTACCTGGAAGGCTTCGAGCTGGTGGAGAGCGCGCTGAACAACGTCGCCCCCGAGCAGCGCAAGGCCACCGAGCGGGTGCTGATGGCCTACCGCCAGGGTCTGCAGGACGGCCTGCCGCTGGCCCAGGCCGCACAGCGCCTGGAGGCGGCCAAGGCCGAGCTGGCGCGCTGTGCCGGGCTGCTCGGCGGCGATGGCCTGTCCGCCTCGCTGAGCTTCTTCTCCAGCCTGCTGATCCTGCTGCGCGAGGGCGTGGAGGCGATCCTGGTGCTGGCGGCGATCCTCGCTTACCTGCGCAACACCGGCCAGCAGCGGGCCATGCGCAGCGTGCATGCCGGCTGGGGCCTGGCGCTGCTCGCCGGAGCGGCGACCTGGGCGCTGGCCGCCTATGTGATCGACGTCAGCGGCGCCCAGCGCGAGCTGCTGGAAGGCTCCACGGCGCTGTTCGCCAGCGTCATGGTGCTCTGGCTGGGCGTGTGGATGCACGACCGCCGGCATGCGGCGGCCTGGCAGGGCCACATCAAGAGCAGTCTGGTCGGCGGCGGTGGCCGTTTCGGCTTCGCCATGCTCGCCTTCGTCTCGATCTATCGCGAGCTGTTCGAGGTCATCCTGTTCTACGAGACCCTCTGGCTGCAGGCCGGACCCGCCGGCCACGGCATGGTGCTGGCCGGCGCCGGTGCCGCGCTGGTGCTGCTGCTGGGCCTGGCCTGGGTGATCCTGCGCGGTTCGCGCAAGCTGCCGCTGGCCACCTTCTTCGGGGTCAACGCGGTGCTGCTGTGCGCGTTGTCGGTGGTGTTCGCCGGGCATGGCGTCGCCGCGCTGCAGGAGGCCGGGGTGCTCGGCCTGCATCCGGTGGCATTCTTCGAGTTCGACTGGCTGGGCATCCATGCCGACGCGCTCAGCCTCGGCGCGCAGGCGCTGGCGCTGGGTGCCATCGCAGTGTTCTATGGGCGCAACTGGCTGGCGGCCCGGCGCGGGCCGGCGGCCTCGGCGTAGTCGCGGGGCGTGGCGAAACCCGGCATATGCCCTACCATGCCGGGTTTGCCCAAACTGTGGAGAGAGACCGTCGATGCGCGTATGGATCGATGCCGACGCCTGCCCGCGGGCGGCGCGGGATCTGGTGGTGAAATTCGCTCTCAAACGCAAGTTCGAGGTGGTGCTGGTGGCCGGGCAGAGCCAGGTCAAGCCGGCCTTCGCCTGCGTGCGGCTGATCGTGGTGCCGAGCGGGCCGGATGCCGCCGACGACTATCTGGTCGAGCACGCGGTGCCCGGCGAGCTGGTGATCTGCAGCGACGTGCCGCTGGCCGACCGCCTGGTGAAGCGGGGCGTGGCCGCACTGGATCCGCGCGGCCGCGAGTTCGACGAGCGCAACATGGGCGAGCGCCTGGCGGTGCGCAATCTGTTCACCGACCTGCGCGAGCAGGGCCAGGTCGGCGGTGGCCAGGCGGCCTATGCGGAGAAGGACCGCCAGGCCTTTGCCAACGCCCTGGACCGTCTGCTCGGCGCTCTGGCGCGACTTTAGGGGCGAATGAATTCGCCCCTGCCGGTGATCAGGCCAGCTCGAGCACCCGGTCCACCAGCTTGTTGATGCCGCTGGCCGCTTCGGCCAGCGTCTTGGCCAGCATGTAGGCCGGGGTGGTGACCAGCTTGCGCTGCGCATCCACGACGATGTCATCCACCGCGCAGTCGATGTGCTCGGCGCCCATGTCGACCAGCTTGGCCGCGGTCTCCGGATCGTGGCCGATAGTGCACTGCACGCCGGCGCCGTAGATGCGCGCGGCCAGCGCCGGGGCGATGCAGATCAGGCCGATCGGCTTGTGCGCGGCGGCAAAGCCGCGTGCGGCGACCAGCACGTCCGGCTGCACCGCGCAGCTGGCGCCGCGGAAGGCGAAGTCGGACAGGTTTTTCGCCGCGCCGAAGCCGCCGGGCACGATCAGCGCGTCGAAGTCGGCGGCGTGCAGTTCGCGCGCGTCGCGGACCTGGCCGCGGGCGATGCGCGCCGACTCCACCAGCACGTTGCGGCTCTCGGCGCTTTCCGCGCCGGTCAGGTGGTTGATCACGTGGTGCTGCGCGATGTCCGGGGCGAAGCACTGCACCTGCGCGCCGCGCTGGCTCAGGCGCAGCAGGGCGAGCACGCTTTCGTGGATCTCGGCGCCATCGTAGACGCCGCAGCCGGACAGGATCACGGCAACCTTCTTGTTCATTTCGGGCACTCCTCGGACAGGTGGGCCTGCGCGGGCGGTCCGGCGCAGGCGCAAGCGGTTAGTCACCATCCTAGCTGCAAGCGGGCCACTGCGGCCATGCGTCGGTGGCCGATCAGGGCGTCGACGGGCTATGGTAGCGGCCAGGAAGGGCGAACCTCCGGACTGTGTGCCCGGAGGTTGTCGCATTTCCGTCATAATTGCTTCATAGACTGTCAAGCTGCGCCCGTCGCCCGGGCTCTGGAGTGCGCCGTGAGCTTTACCCCCGCCAACCGCTTGTTCCCCGCCACCCGCCTGCGCCGTAACCGCCGCGACGACTTCTCCCGCCGCCTGGTGCGCGAGAACGTGCTGACCACCGACGACCTGATCCTGCCGGTGTTCGTGCTGGAGGGTGAGAACCGTCGCGAGGCGGTGCCGTCGATGCCGGGAGTGGAGCGCCTGTCCATCGACCTGCTGCTCGAGGAGGCCGCGGAGCTGGTGGCGCTGGGCATTCCGGCACTGGCGCTGTTCCCGGTGACGCCGTTGGAGAAGAAGTCGCTGCTCGCCGAAGAGGCGTGGAACCCGGACGGCCTGGCGCAGCGCGCCACCCGCGCCCTGCGCGCACGCTTTCCGGAGCTGGGGGTCATCACCGACGTGGCTCTCGACCCGTTCACCACCCACGGCCAGGACGGCATCCTCGATGCCGACGGCTACGTGCAGAACGACGTCACCGTCGATGCGCTGGTCAAGCAGGCGCTGTCGCATGCGGCCGCCGGTGCTCAGGTGGTGGCCCCGTCGGACATGATGGACGGCCGCATCCAGGCGATCCGCGAGGCGCTGGAACTGGCCGACCACCCGAACGTGCGCATCATGGCCTACTCGGCCAAGTACGCCAGCGCCTACTACGGCCCGTTCCGCGATGCGGTAGGCTCGGCCGGCAACCTCGGCAAGGGCAGCAAGAACACCTACCAGATGGATCCGGCCAACGGCGACGAGGCCCTGCACGAGGTGGCCGCCGACCTGGCCGAGGGCGCCGACATGGTGATGGTCAAGCCGGGCATGCCCTACCTCGACGTGCTGCGCCGGGTGAAGGATGAATTCCGCGCGCCGACCTTTGTCTATCAGGTCAGCGGCGAGTACGCCATGCACATGGCGGCGATCCAGAACGGCTGGCTGTCCGAGGCGGTGATCCTCGAGTCTTTGGTCGCGTTCAAGCGCGCCGGGGCCGATGGCATTCTCACCTACTTCGCCAAGCGTGCCGCGCAACTGTTGAAACAACAGGGCTGAGGCCCTGCAGGAACCAGCAATGAACAATTCAGGACACATCGATAACGAACTGCCGGGGCTGCCGGCTGCTCCCAGCCCGCTCCCCGAACCCGAGGAGGCCGCGCTGCCGGCCGTGGATATCGATCCGCTGCAGGCGGCGGAGGCGGCCGGCGAGACGCTGCCCCCCGCGCCGGGGCTGGATGACAGCAGCCTGTACATCCACCGCGAGCTGTCGCAGCTGAAGTTCAATATCCGCGTCTTGGAGCAGGCGCTCGACGAGGCCACGCCGCTGCTCGAGCGCCTGAAGTTCCTGCTGATCTTCTCCAGCAACCTCGACGAGTTCTTCGAGATCCGCGTCGCCGGGCTGAAGAAGCAGGTCGCCTTCGCCCGCGAACTGGCCGGCGCCGACGGCCTGCAGCCGCAGCAGGTGCTGGCGCGGATCAGCGAGCTGGTCCACGAGCAGGTCGAGCGCCAGTACGCGATCCTCAACGACGTGCTGCTGCCCGAGCTGGAGCAGCACCAGATCCGCTTCATCCGCCGCCGCCACTGGACGGCGAAGATCAAGACCTGGGTGCGTCGCTATTTCCGCGAGGAGATCGCGCCGATCATGACGCCGATCGGCCTCGACCCGACCCACCCGTTCCCGCTGCTGGTCAACAAGAGCCTGAACTTCATCGTCGAGCTGGAAGGCATCGACGCCTTCGGCCGCGACTCCGGTCTGGCCATCCTGCCGGCGCCGCGTCTGCTGCCGCGGGTGATCCGCGTGCCGGAAGAGGTCGGCGGCCCCGGCGACAACTTCGTGTTCCTCTCCTCGATGATCCATGCCCACGCCGACGAGCTGTTCCACGGCATGAGCGTCAAGGGCTGCTACCAGTTCCGCCTGACCCGCAACGCCGACCTGTCGGTGGATGCCGAGGACGTCGAGGACCTGGCCCGCGCCCTGCGCGGCGAGCTGTTCTCGCGGCGCTTCGGCGATGCGGTGCGCCTGGAGGTGGCGGATACCTGCCCACAGCACCTCTCCGACTACCTGCTCAAGCAGTTCGGCCTGGCCGAATCGGAAATGTACCGGGTCAACGGTCCGGTCAACCTGACCCGGCTGTTCTCCATCACCGGCCTGGACAGTCACCGCGAGCTGCAGTACGCGCCGCTGACCCCGGTGATTCCCAAGCTGCTGCAGAGCAGCGACAAGCTGTTCAACGTGGTCGGCAAGCAGGACGTGCTGCTCTACCACCCGTTCGAGTCGTTCACCCCGGTGGTCGACATGCTGCGCCAGGCGGCCAAGGACCCCCACGTGCTGGCGATCAAGCAGACCCTGTACCGCACCGGGGCCAACTCGGAAATCGTCGACGCGCTGGTGGATGCCGCGCGCAGCGGCAAGGAAGTCACCGCGGTGATCGAAATCCGCGCGCGCTTCGACGAGGAGTCCAACCTGGCCCTGGCCAGCCGCCTGCAGCAGGCCGGCGCGGTGGTGATCTACGGCGTGGTCGGCTTCAAGACCCACGCCAAGATGATGCTGATCCTGCGCCGCGAGAACGGCGAACTGGTGCGCTACGCCCACCTCGGTACCGGCAACTACCACGCCGGCAACGCCCGCCTGTACACCGACTACAGCCTGCTGACCTCCGACGACGCGCTGTGCGAGGACGTCTCCAAGCTGTTCAACCAGCTGATCGGCATGGGCAAGAGCCTGCGCATGAAGAAGCTGCTGCACGCGCCCTTCACCCTGAAGAAGACCCTGCTCGACATGATCGCCCGCGAAGGGCAGCACGCCAGCGAGGGCAAGCCGGCGCACATCATCGCCAAGATGAACTCGCTGACCGATCCCAAGGTGATCAAGGCGCTGTACAAGGCCAGCCAGTGCGGGGTGCGCATCGACCTGATCGTGCGCGGCATGTGCTGCCTGCGTCCGGGCATTCCCGGTGTGTCGCACAACATCTACGTGCGCTCGATCATCGGCCGCTTCCTCGAGCACAGCCGCGCCTACTACTTCCTCAATGGCGGCGACGAGCAGCTGTACCTGTCCAGCGCCGACTGGATGGAGCGCAACCTCGACAAGCGGGTGGAGACCTGCTTCCCGCTGGAAGGCAAGAAGCTGATCACCCGGGTCAAGAAGGAGCTGGAGGCCTACTTGGCCGACAATACCCAGGCCTGGGCCCTGCAGAGCGACGGTCGCTACCAGCGCCTGCAGCCGACCGGCAACCAGAACGCGCGCAACGCCCAGGCGCTGATGGTCGAGAAGCTCAGCAGCCCGGTGCTGTCGGCACGCTGAGCCGCAGCCAAACGAAAAAGGGCAGCCCCGCGCGGAGCTGCCCTTTTTTTGTTGCCGCGCCGCTGGCTCAGCGCCCTCCGAGCTTGTAGCCCACCCGTGCCAGCCACTGCGCCTCGGCCTCGATATCGGCCTGCGTCAGCGGGTTGGCCTGCAGCCAGCCGGCGGGAAACACCGCTTCCAGGCTGCGCGGGCCGGCGTGGAAGGTCACCTCGGGCATTTCCTGGGTGCCGCGGATGTGGTGGAACAGGATGGCGAAGCGCAGCACGATGCACAGGCGCACCAGGCGCTCGCCTTCCTCGCCGAACTCGGCGAAGCGGTCCACCGGAATGTTGCGACGGTGGCCGCGCACCAGCAGCGCCAGCATCTGCTGGTCGATGCGGGCGAAGCCGGCCAGGTCGGCATGCTCGAGGATGTAGGAGCCGTGCTTGTGGTAGTGGTAGTGGGCGATGTCCATGCCGATCTCGTGCACCCTGGCACCCCACGACAGCAGCTCGCGGTGCCATTCGTCGTTGAGCCCCCAAGGCTCGGCGACCTGGGCGAGGATCGACAGCGCCTTGGCTTCCACCCGCGCGGCCTGCTCCAGGTCGACGTGGTAGCGCTCCATCAGTGCCGACAGGGTGCGCTCGCGCACGTCCTCGTGACTCTGCCGGCCGATCATGTCGTACAGCACGCCTTCGCGCAGAGCGCCCTCGGTATGGCTCATCGACTCGATGCCGAGGGCGTCGAAGGTCGCCTCGAGGATCGCCAGGCCCGCCGGCAGGATCGATTGGCGATCCGGCTTGACCCCGTCGATGGCCAGTTCGGCCAGACTGTCGCACTTGAGCAGCTTGCGCTTGAGCCAGGCCAGCCCCGCCGGGGTGATCTCGCCGTTGCCCTGGCCGCCGGCCGCCAGCGCCTGGCTGATGGCGCGAATGCTGCCGGAGGAGCCGACCGCCTCGCTCCAGCCCAGCTTGCGTACCGCCTGCTCGAAGCTCATCAGCTCCAGGCGCGCGGCGGTGTAGGCCTGGGCATAGCGCGCCAGGCTCAGCTTGCCGTCGCCGAAGTAGCGCTTGCTGTAGCTGACGCAGCCCATCTGCTGGCTCTCGCGCAGCAGCGAGTCGAAGCGCTCGCCGATGATGAACTCGGTGCTGCCGCCGCCGATGTCGATCACCAGGCGCTTGCCCTCGGCATCCGGCAGGCTGTGCGAAACGCCGAGGTAGATCAGGCGGGCCTCCTCGCGGCCGGAGACCAGCTCCACCTGATGACCGAGCAGCTCCTCGGCGCGGCGGATGAACACCGCCCGGTTGCGTGCCTCGCGCAGGGCGTTGGTGGCGACGATGCGCACCGCGCCCTGCGGCAGGCCATGGATCAGCTGGGCGTAGCGGCGCAGGCAGTCGAGGCCACGGGTCATCGCCGCCTCGTCGAGGTTGCGCTGCTCGTCGAGGCCGGCGGCCAGCTGGACCTTCTCGCCGAGGCGGTCGAGCAGGCGGATCTCGCCCTGGTCGACGCGAGCCAGGACCATGTGGATGCTGTTGGAGCCGATGTCGATGGCGGCGATCAGGGGAAAGGCTTCGGCGGGGGTGTACGGCATGGTCGATGCTTCTCGCGGCAAAACGGCGTAAGGCTGCCATGATAGAGCAATAGCGTGTGACGCAGTTGACGGTTGTCAGGGGCGCGCACCGCCACCGGTCATAGACGGCGCCGCTGCCCACCATAGCGATTGCCAATCGCCCGCCGCCTTCCGGTGGCCGGCGACTGGGGCTATGATGACGCAACTTTTTGTCGCATCCGAATTACGGAGATTCCCCATGAGCGAATTCATCACCAACGTGACCGACGCCAGCTTCGAGCAGGACGTGCTCAAGGCCGACAGCCCCGTGCTGGTCGACTACTGGGCCGAGTGGTGTGGTCCGTGCAAGATGATTGCCCCGGTGCTGGACGAGATCGCCAAGGACTATCAAGGCAAGCTCAAGGTGTGCAAGCTGAACATCGACGAGAACCAGGACACTCCGGCTAAGTTCGGCGTGCGCGGCATCCCGACCCTGATGCTGTTCAAGAATGGCAACGTCGAAGCGACCAAGGTCGGCGCCCTGTCCAAGTCGCAGCTGGCCGCCTTCCTCGACAGCAACATCTGAACCTGATGTGCGACAAACCCCGCCTGGTGCGGGGTTTTTTCTGTTTGCCGTCTAGACTGTGCCACGAATGCAGTGATAAATTCGGGCAGCAGTCCTATCTACTGCTTCCTGCATGCCGTCGCCGCCACCCTCTCGCCCCGGATTCTCGCAGTGAACCTGCCGTCTCCCTGCGGCGCGGCCTCCCGAGCTCAATGCTTTCCTTCTCTCCCCGATGCACCTCATCCTATGAACCTGACCGAACTCAAGCAAAAGCCGATTCCCGAACTGCTGGAAATGGCCGACCAGATGGGCCTGGAAAACATGGCCCGGTCGCGCAAGCAGGACATCATCTTCGCCCTGCTGAAAAAGCACGCGAAAAGCGGTGAGGAGATCTCCGGGGATGGCGTGCTGGAGATCCTGCAGGACGGCTTCGGATTCCTGCGCTCCGCGGATTCCTCCTACCTGGCCGGCCCGGACGACATCTACGTCTCGCCCAGCCAGATCCGCCGCTTCAACCTGCGCACCGGCGACACCATCATCGGCAAGATCCGTCCGCCCAAGGAAGGCGAGCGCTACTTCGCGCTGCTCAAGGTCGACACCATCAACTTCGACCGCCCGGAGAACGCCAAGAACAAGATCCTGTTCGAGAACCTCACCCCGCTGTTCGCCAACAAGCGGTTGAAGATGGAAGCCGGCAACGGTTCCAAAGAGGATCTGACCGCCCGCGTGATCGACCTGTGCGCGCCGATCGGCAAGGGCCAGCGCGGCCTGATCGTCGCTCCGCCGAAGGCGGGCAAGACCATCATGCTGCAGAACATCGCCGCCAACATCACCCGCAACAACCCCGAGTGCCACCTGATCGTCCTGCTGATCGACGAGCGCCCGGAGGAAGTGACCGAGATGCAGCGCACCGTGCGCGGCGAAGTGGTCGCCTCGACCTTCGACGAACCGCCGACCCGCCACGTGCAGGTCGCCGAGATGGTGATCGAGAAGGCCAAGCGCCTGGTCGAGCACAAGAAGGACGTGGTCATCCTGCTCGACTCCATCACCCGTCTGGCCCGCGCCTACAACACCGTGATCCCCAGCTCCGGCAAGGTGCTCACCGGCGGTGTCGACGCCCACGCCCTGGAGAAGCCCAAGCGCTTCTTCGGTGCCGCGCGCAACATCGAGGAGGGCGGCAGCCTGACCATCCTCGCCACCGCGCTGGTGGAAACCGGCTCGAAGATGGACGAGGTGATCTACGAGGAATTCAAGGGCACCGGCAACATGGAGCTGCAGCTGGACCGCAAGATCTCCGAGAAGCGCGTGTTCCCGGCGATCAACATCAACCGTTCCGGTACCCGTCGCGAAGAGCTGCTGACCGGCGATGAGGAGCTGCAGCGCATCTGGATCCTGCGCAAGATCCTCCATCCGATGGACGAGATCGCCGCCATCGAGTTCCTCCTCGACCGTCTCAAGGATTCCAAGACCAACGAGGAATTCTTCCAGTCGATGAAGCGCAAGTAAGGCTTCTCCCTGGAACTGCAGACAACGGCCGGCCATCCCGGCCGTTGTCGTTTCTGCGCGGTTGGTACGGCCGCAGGGGCGAACTCATTCGCCGGCAGGACTCGCCAAGGCGAATGAATTCGCCTCCACATACAGCCTCTCGCGGTTTCTGCCCGGTGCCGTTCGGCGCTAGACTCTGCGCCTTCGATTCTTCCCGAGGCTCAAGCATGCAGTATCGTGACCTGCGCGAATTCATTCGCGGCCTGGAGACGCGCGGCGAACTCAAGCGCATCCAGACGCCGGTCTCGCCCGTGCTGGAAATGACCGAAATCTGCGACCGGACCCTGCGCAAGCAGGGTCCGGCATTGCTGTTCGAGAATCCGACCGGCTTTTCCACGCCGGTGCTCGGCAACCTGTTCGGCACGCCCAAGCGCGTGGCGCTGGGCATGGGGGCCGAGGAGGTCGCCGAGCTGCGCGAGATCGGCAAGTTGCTGGCTTTCCTCAAGGAGCCGGAGCCGCCCAAGGGGCTGAAGGACGCCTGGAGCAAGCTGCCGATCTTCAAGAAGGTCATCAGCATGGCGCCGAAGGTGCTCAAGGATGCGCCCTGCCAGGAAGAGATCATCGCCGGCGACGACGTCGACCTCGGCCAGCTGCCGATCCAGCACTGCTGGCCCGGCGACGTCGGGCCGCTGATCACCTGGGGGCTGACCATCACCAAGGGCCCGAACAAGGAGCGGCAGAACCTCGGCATCTACCGCCAGCAGGTGATTGGCCGCAACAAGCTGATCATGCGCTGGCTCAGCCACCGCGGCGGCGCGCTGGACTATCGCGAGTGGTGCCAGAAGTACCCGGAACGCCCCTATCCGGTGGCCGTGGCGCTCGGTGCCGACCCGGCGACCATCCTCGGCGCGGTCACCCCGGTGCCGGACACGCTGTCCGAATACGCCTTCGCCGGCCTGCTGCGCGGGCAGCGCACCGAGCTGGTCAAGGCGGTCGGCTCGGATCTGCAGGTGCCGGCGTTTGCCGAGATGGTGCTGGAAGGGCACATCTATCCCGGCGAGATGGCCGACGAGGGTCCCTACGGCGACCACACCGGCTACTACAACGAGGTCGACCGTTTCCCGGTGTTCACCGTCGAGCGCATCACCCGGCGCCGCGACGCCATCTACCACAGCACCTACACCGGCCGGCCGCCGGACGAGCCGGCGATCCTCGGCGTGGCGCTCAACGAAGTGTTCGTGCCGATCCTGCAGAAGCAGTTCCCCGAGATCGTCGACTTCTACCTGCCGCCGGAAGGCTGCTCTTACCGTATGGCGGTGGTGACCATCAAGAAGCAGTACCCGGGCCACGCCAAGCGGGTGATGCTCGGCGTGTGGAGCTTCCTGCGCCAGTTCATGTACACCAAGTTCGTCATCGTCACCGACGACGACATCAACGCCCGCGACTGGAACGACGTGATCTGGGCGATCACCACGCGCATGGATCCCAAGCGCGACACGGTGCTGATCGACAACACGCCGATCGACTACCTCGACTTTGCCTCGCCGATCTCCGGCCTGGGCAGCAAGATGGGCCTCGACGCCACCCACAAGTGGCCGGGCGAGACCCCGCGCGAGTGGGGACGGGCCATCGTCCAGGACGAGGCGGTGAAGCGGCGGGTCGACGAACTGTGGTCAAGCCTGGGGATCGACTGATGCGTATTACCCTGCAACCCTCCGGTCTCAGCCTGGAACTGCTGCCCGGCGAGCGCATCCTCGACGGTGCGCGCCGCCTGGGTTTCGACTGCCCGCAGAGCTGCCGCAACGGCAACTGCCACGTCTGCGCCGCGCTGTTGGTGGAGGGCAAGGTGCGCCAGCAGGGCGCCGAGCTGGACCATGGCGAACTGTTCACCTGCCTCGCCGAGCCGCTGGAGGACTGCGTGCTGCACTGGGACGGCGTGCTGGCACCCGGCGAGCTGCCGGTGCGCCAGTTGGCCTGCCAGCTGGTCGAGTGCCAGGCGCTGGGCGGCGACGTGTTCCGTCTGCGCCTGCGCGCGCCGGCCGGCAAGCCGCCGCGCTACCACGCCGGGCAGTATCTGCTGCTGGAGCGCGAGAACGGCAGCCAGGCGGCCTTCTCCATCGCCTCGGCGCCGCACGCCGGGCGCGAGCTGGAGCTGCACATCTTCGCCCGCGACGAGGGCACGCGCAGCCTGCTCGACTTCATTCGGCGCCAGGGGCTGGCCCGGGTGCAGCTGCCGTTCGGCGACTGCCATCTGGCTGAGCTGCCCGACGGTCCGCTGCTGCTGCTCGCCGCCGGTACCGGACTGGCGCAGATGCACAGCCTGATCGAACACTGCCGCACCCTCGGCTTCGCCCAGCCGGTGCATCTGTACTGGGGTGTACGCCGGCCGCAGGAGTTCTACCGTCTGCCGGTATGGGAAGAGTGGCGGCAGCTGCCCAACCTGTTCCTGCACCAAGTGGTCAGCGATCCACAGCCGGACGACGGCTGGAGCGGGCGCTGCGGCCTGCTGCACCAGGCGGTGTGCGCCGACTTCGCCGACCTCAAGCCCCTGCACGTCTATGCCAGCGGCTCGCCGGCGATGGTCTACGGCACGCTGGATGCGCTGGTGGCGGCCGGCATGGATGCCCACCAGATGCGCGCCGACGTGTTCGCCTACGCCCCGCGGCCGGCCTGAGTTGCGGCCGGCGCGCGGCGCCGGTCGCCCGCCGGCTGTGCTGTCGGTCGCAGCCGGCGCACTTGCCGACCACTGGTTGCATGGACAAATTGCATGCCTTGCCGCGTTGCCGGAGAATGCGCCCGCTCGAATCCAAACTACTCGCCAGGTGGTCAGAGAAGCACCGGCGATTCGCACTTCAAGCTTGCCTGCAAGGGAGTGGCAGTCGATGCAACGCAAGAAACCCGACATGTTGTGGGTTCTGGTTTTCCTGTTCGGTCTGGGGGTGGTCACCACCAGCTATGCGCAGAGCCTGTGGCCCAAGCCGGGCGATGTGCCTGCCGTGTACGAGCGTCAGCCCTGATCCTCCGCTGACTCGACGCCCGGCCGCCTCTGCGGCGGCCGGCAACGCTGGCGCCCTGCCGGCGGATTATCAGCCGCGGCGCAGGCCCTGCGCGCTGCGCGCTTCCTCCAGCTCCTCGCGCCGGCAGCCGGCATGCCAGCCGCGATCGGTCACTGTCGCGTGCAGCGGCACATCCCAGCTCTCCAGCGGCAGGCGATCGACCTGCTGGCAGGCGTGCGCCAGTCCCAGCAGTACCGGCTTCTGCCAGTTCTTGTGCCGCAGGCGGTAGGCCAGGGCGCGGTCGTAGAAGCCGCCGCCCATGCCCAGCCGGCCGCCGCCGTCATCGAAACCCACCAGTGGCAGCAGCAGCAGGTCGAGCGCCCAGGGCCGGCGCTGGCGCGCCGGGCACGGTTGCGGCTCGGGAATGCGGAAGCGGTTGCGGCGCAGCGTTTCGCCGCTCGCCAGGCGCTGGAACACCATGTGCGTGCGCGGCCAATGCGCCAGCAGCGGCAGGTAGACGTGCTTGCCGCGGCGCCAGGCTTCGCGGCGCAGCAGCAGCGGATCGATCTCGCCGTCGTTGGGCAGGTACAGGGCGATGTGGCGGGCGCGGCGGAACAGCGGATGCTGGGCGAGCTGGCGATACAGGTCGCGGGAGGCCTGGCGCTGCTGGGCCGGCGTGAGGGCGCGGCGACAGTCGCGCAGCTGGCGGCGCAGGGCGGGGCGGGACAGGTTGTCGGCGTGGATCATGGCGAGATGCGACGCTCCGGTCTGGGTCGCCGGCCCACGTGGCCGCTGGCGGCGACAGTGGCGGGGCAGGGCAGCCGTGGCTGCCGCGGGCACGGCGCATGGCCAAGCCCGGAAGATAAGAATGACTCCCCGAAGTGTCGCTGCCGGTGTGGCCCTTGAACCCGAAAGTTCAAGGTGGAGGCTGCAAGAAGCGTTAAGGCTTTCCGTCGAGCGGACATGCGCACCGGCTCCAGAATGCAGCCCCCAGGTTATGCGAATCGGCTCAGGGACGTAACCAGCTGGCAAACACCCCAGGGAGTTGGGCTGAGTTTACCGCAAACGCCGGGCTTGTCATCCCTGTTGTGACTCAGTCGGACTTTCCAGCAGGGCGCTATCGATCTTTGCCAGCAGCTCGCGGACCTGCTCGCCCGCCGGTTCGGCGCTGGCCGGGCGCTGCAACAGGTCGTGGCTGATGTTCAGCGCGGCGAGTACCGCGATGCGTTCGGCGCCGATCACCTTGCCGCTGAGGCGGATCTCGCGCATCTTGCCGTCTAGGTAGCGCGCGGCCTGCTCCAGGTTGGCGCGCTGCGCTGGCGGGCAGCTGATGTGGTAGTCCTTGTCGAGAATCTGCACGGTGACGGTGAAAGGCTGGGTCATGAGTCCTGCTCCAAGGCTTTGAGACGCGAAATCATCGATTCGACCGTGTGCCGGGCCAGTTCGTTCTGTTCGAGCAGACGGACGCGCTCCTCGCGCCACTGTCGTTCGCTGCTGCGCAGTTGCAGGTTGTCCGCACGCAGCTGCGCAACCAGACGAATCAGCTGGTCGATCTTCGCCGTGAGGGCGTTGAGGTCGGCGTCTTCCATGGGCTCTCGTTACAGGCGCTGGATGGAAATTCAACTATAGCAGGGTCGCCGATGGCCGGGATCGCCGCTGGCGGCGTCGATGGTCTTGGGCGGTCCGCCGGTGCTAGGATGGCCCTCTGATTTCAGCCATCCCGTCCGGTGCCGTCCGCTGCCATGTCTCTTCCCGCCTCCGCCTATTCCGCCTTCGCGGCCCTGCTGAGCAGTGCCGGTCAGTCCATTTCTCCTGCCGAACTGCACGGTCTGCTGCTGGGGCGCACCTGCGCCGGCGCCGGCTTCGATGCCGACCTGTGGCTGGCCGCTGCCGCCGAGCTGCTCGACAGCGCCCCCGAGGAGCGCGTGCGCCAGGCGCTGGTCGGCCTGCAAGCGATGCTCAAGAGCGAGCTGGAGGGCGGCGAACTGTCGCTGGTCCTGCTGCTGCCCGCCGACGAGGCGCCGCTGGCCGAGCGCGCCGCGGCCCTGGGGCAATGGTGCCAGGGCTTCCTCGCCGGCTTCGGCCTGACCGCTCGTGCAGGCCAGCTGTCCGCCGAGGCGAGCGAGGTGCTGCAGGACCTGGCCGCCATCGCCCGCATCGAGGAGTCGCTGGAGGAGTCCGAGGACGCCGAGAACGACTACATGGAAGTCATGGAGTACCTGCGCGTCGCCCCCCTGCTGCTGCTCGCCGAGTGCGGCGGCCTGCCGGTGAAGCCCGCGGCCGACGCCAAGCCTTCCCTGCACTGATCCGACCCGAGAGGCGCGCCCATGACCCGTATTGCCCCGTCCGAGTATGCCCGTCGTCGCCAGGCCCTGATGCAGCAGATGGAGCCGGGCAGCATCGCCCTGCTACCGGCGGCGCCGGTGCAGATCCGCAACCGCGACGTCGAGCAGGCCTATCGCCAGGACAGCGACTTCCAGTACCTGACCGGCTTCCCCGAGCCGGAGGCGGTGCTGGCGCTGATCCCCGGGCGGGCCGAGGGCGAGTACGTGCTGTTCTGCCGCGAGCGCAATCCCGAGCGCGAGCTGTGGGAGGGCTTGCGCGCCGGCCAGGAGGGCGCGCTGCGCAACTACGGCGCCGACCAGGCCTTCGCCATCGGCGCCATCGATGAGGTTCTCCCCGGCCTGATCGCGGGTCTCTCGCGGGTCTACTACGCCATGGGCGTCAGCCCCGAGTTCGACCGCGAGCTGATCGGCTGGATCAACGACGTGCGCAGCAAGGCGCGTCATGGCGCCACGGTGCCCACCGAGTTCGTCGCCCTCGACCACCGCCTGCACGAGATGCGCCTGATCAAGTCGGCCGGCGAGGTCGCGGTGATGCGCGCGGCCGCGGAAATCTCCGCCCGTGCCCATGTGCGGGCCATGCAGGCCAGCCGTGCCGGGCTGTACGAGTACCACCTGGAGGCCGAGCTGGACTACGAGTTCCGCAAGGGCGGCGCCAAGCTGCCGGCCTACGGCTCGATCGTCGCGGCCGGCCGCAATGCCTGCATCCTGCACTACCGCGAGAACGACGACGTGCTCAAGGACGGCGATCTGGTGCTGATCGACGCGGCCTGCGAGATCGACTGCTACGCCAGCGACATCACCCGCACCTTCCCGGTCAGCGGCACCTTCTCCGCCGAGCAGAAGGCCATCTACGAGCTGGTGCTCCGCGCCCAGGAGGCCGCCTTCGACGAGATTGCCCCGGGCAAGCACTGGAACCAGGCCCACGAGGCCACGCTGCGAGTGATCACCGCCGGCCTGGTGGAGCTGGGTCTGCTCGCTGGCGAGGTCGACGAGCTGATCGAGGGCGAGGCCTACAAGCCCTTCTACATGCACCGCGCCGGGCACTGGCTGGGCATGGACGTGCACGACGTCGGCGACTACAAGATCGGCGGCACCTGGCGCGAGCTGGCGCCGGGCATGTGCATGACCGTCGAGCCGGGCATCTACATCGCCCCCGACAATCACGCGGTCGAGGCGCGCTGGCGTGGCATCGGCGTGCGCATCGAGGACGACGTGGTGGTGACCGAGACCGGCTGCGAGATCCTTACCGGCGGCGTGCCGAAGACGGTCGCCGAGATCGAGGCGCTGATGGCTGCCGCGCGCAGCCAGGCGGTCTGAGGCGATGAGCGGCAGCGGACATTTCGGCGGCAAGGGGCGCATCGCCATCGTCGGCGGCGGTCTGGTTGGCGCCAGCCTGGCCCTGGCCCTGCAGCAGGGCGGCGCCCTCGAGCGCGGCTGGCAGATCAGCCTGATCGAGCCGTACGCGCCGGGCGACGGCTTCCAGCCCAGCTACGACGCGCGCTGTTCGGCGCTGGCCTGGGGCACCCGGCTGATCTACGAGCGCCTCGGCCTGTGGCCGGCGATTGCCGAGCGTGCCGAGGCCATCACCGGCATCCACGTCTCCGAGCGCGGCCGTTTCGCCGCCGTGCGGCTGGACGCCACCGAGGAGGGTGTGCCGGCGCTGGGCTACGTGGTGGAGAACGCCTGGCTCGGCCACTGCCTGTGGCAGGCGCTGCACGCCGACGGCCTCGACTGGCGCTGCCCGGCGCGGGTCACCGCGGCGCAGGCCCGCGCCGGCGGCTATCGGCTGACCCTCGACGACGGCAGCCCGCTCGACTGCGAGCTGCTGGTGCTGGCCGACGGCGGGCGTTCCGACCTGCGCCAGCAGCTGGGCATCCATGTGCGCCGCACGCCCTATGAGCAGACCGCGCTGATCGCCAACGTCACCCCGGCCGAGCCGCATGGCGGCGAGGCCTTCGAGCGCTTCACCGCCGACGGGCCGATGGCCCTGCTGCCGCTGCCCGACAACCGCTGCGCACTGGTGTGGACCCGTCCCGATGCCGAGGCCACGCGCCTGCTGGCGCTGGACGAGCGCGCCTTTCTCGCCGAGCTGCAGCAGGCGTTCGGCTACCGTTTGGGCCGCTTCGTCAAGGTCGGCGCGCGGCACAGCTACCCGCTGGCGCTGCTCGAGGCCGAGGAGCAGGTGCGCAGCCACCTGGTGGTGCTCGGCAACGCTGCCCACGGCCTGCACCCGATCGCCGGCCAGGGCTACAACCTTTCCTTGCGCGACGTCATGGCGCTGAGCGAGAGCCTGCTGCAGGATGGCGCCCGGCTCGGCGACCTGGCCCAGCTGCAGGGCTACCTGGCGGGCCAGCGGCTCGATCAGGTGCTGACCGTGGGCTTTTCCGACAAGGTCACCCGGCTGTTCTCCACCGGCCAGCTGCCGCTGGCGCAGGTGCGCAACCTCGGCCTGCTGGCGCTCGAGCTGTGGCCCGCCGGCAAGCGCTGGTTCGCCCGCCAGGCCATGGGCCTCGGCACCCGGCCCTGAGCCGGTTTTCCTTTTCGATTGATCAGCCCTGCGGCAGGGCGCGAGGAGCAGCGAAGATGCAAGCAGACCTGATCATCGTCGGCGCCGGCATGGTCGGCAGCACGCTGGCGCTGGCCCTCAAGGACAGCGGCCTTCGCATCCTGCTGCTGGACGGCGGGCCGCTGGCGGTGACGCCGTTCGACCCGGCGGCGCCGTTCGAGCCGCGGGTCAGCGCGCTGTCCGAGGCCAGCCGGCGCATCCTCCAGCGCCTCGGCGCCTGGGACGGCATCGTCGCCCGCCGCGCCGCGCCCTACCGGGCGATGCAGGTGTGGGACGGCTCCGGCACCGGGCAGATCCACTTCTCCGCCGCCAGCGTGCACGCCGAGGTGCTCGGCCACATCGTCGAGAACCGCGTGGTGCAGGACGCCCTGCTCGACCGCCTGCAGGACAGCGGCATCGAGCTGCTGGCAGGCGCGCGCCTAGAACAACTGCGCCGCTCTGGCGCCGGCTGGCTGCTGCAGCTGGCCGACGGCCGCGAGCTGCGCGCGCCGCTAGTGGTCGCCGCCGACGGCGCCAACTCGGCGGTGCGCCGCCTGGCGGGCTGCGCCACCCGCGAGTGGGACTACCTGCACCACGCCATCGTCACCAGCGTGCGATGCGCGCAGGAGCACCAGGCCACCGCCTGGCAGCGCTTCACCGACGACGGCCCGCTGGCCTTCCTGCCGCTCGAGCGCGCGGGCGACCGCCACTGGTGCTCGATCGTCTGGTCGTGCACGCCGCGCGAGGCCGAACGGCTGATGGCGCTGGACGCTGCCGCCTTCGCCGCCGAGCTGGGCCGCGCCTTCGAGCAGCGCCTCGGGACGGTGCTGGAGGTCGATCCGCGCCTGTGCATCCCGCTGCGCCAGCGCCACGCCAAACGCTACGTCGAGGCGGGGCTGGCACTGATTGGCGATGCCGCCCACGTGATCCATCCGCTGGCCGGGCAGGGGGTCAACCTCGGTTTCCTCGATGCCGCCACCCTGGCCGAGGTGCTGCTGCACGCCCGCGCGCGCGGCGAGAATCCGGCCGACCTGCGCGTGCTGGGCCGCTTCGAGCGCCGGCGCATGCCGCCCAACCTGGCGATGATGGCGGCGATGGAAAGCTTCGAGCGGCTGTTCCAGGCCGACCCGCTGCCCCTGCGCTGGCTGCGCAACGCCGGCCTGCGCCTGATGGACGGCCATCACGAGGCCAAGGGCCTGTTCGTGCGCCAGGCGCTGGGGCTGTCCGGCGATCTGCCGGAGCTGGCCCGGGCGTGCGTCACTGATGTGGATCAAAAAAGACGCGCCTGAGCCTTGTTGGTGGTTGAGAAGCTAAATGGGATTAACTATCATTTGCCAACTCAACCCTTCCTACGAGGCGTGTTCCATGCAGGCAAACAAGAAGATCCTGGCGGCCCTGGCGCTGACCACCCTGGCCGGTACCGTGCAGGCCGCCGACGAGGTTGTGGTCTATTCGGCGCGCATCGACGAGCTGATCAAGCCGGTATTCGACCAGTACACCGCCAAGACCGGGGTCAAGGTCAAGTTCATCACCGACAAGGAAGCGCCGCTGCTGGCGCGCCTGAAGGCCGAAGGCGAGAACACCCCGGCCGACCTGCTGATCACCGTGGATGCCGGCAACCTCTGGCAGGCCGAGCAGCAGGGCGTACTCAAGCCGCTGAAGTCGCCGGTCATCGAGGCCAACATCCCCAGCCAGTACCGCTCCAGCACCGGCGCCTGGACTGGCCTGTCGCTGCGTGCGCGGACCATCGTCTACTCCACCGAGCGGGTCAAGCCGCAGGAGTTGAGCACCTACGAGGCGCTGGCCGACAAGAGCTGGGAAGGCCGCCTGTGCCTGCGCACCAGCAAGAAGGTCTACAACCAGTCGTTGACCGCCACCCTGATCGAGACCCACGGCGCGGCGAAGACCGAGCAGATCATCAAGGGCTGGGTGAACAACCTGGCCACCGACGTGTTCGCCGACGACACCGCGCTGCTGCAGGCCATCGATGCCGGCCAGTGCGATGTCGGCATGGTCAACACCTACTACTTCGGCCGCCTGCACAAGGAAAAGCCGGATCTGAAGGTCAAGCTGTTCTGGCCGAACCAGGCCGACCGCGGCGTGCACGTCAACCTCTCCGGCGCCGGCGTGACCCAGCATGCGCCGCACGCCGCCGCCGCCCAGCAGCTGCTGGAGTGGATGACCACCCCGGAAGCCCAGGGCGTGTTTGCTGGCGTCAACCAGGAGTTCCCGGCCAATCCGCAGGTCGCGCCGTCCAAGGAAGTGGCCGCCTGGGGCAGCTTCAAGGCCGACAGCATTCCGGTGGAAGTGGCCGGCAAGCGCCAGGCCGAGGCGATCAAGCTGATGGATCGTGCCGGCTGGAACTGATTACCGTCCGCCGTTGGTTATACTCGACGCCCCGGCCAAAACCGGGGCGTTTTCGTTTGGCCGCCGTTGTCTGAACATGCCGTTTGCAGCGCAGTTGGCCTCTCCCGTGTCCCGCCTGCCAAGGAGTCCGCGTGGCCCATTCCGCCCAACGCCGCTGGTATCCGCCCGCCGCGGCCATTGCCGCTCTGGTCCTGCTGCCGCTCAGCGTCCTGCTGCTGAGCTGGGGCGAGGTGGACGGCGAGATCTGGCGCCACCTGTGGGATACGCAGATGCCGCGCCTGCTCGGCAACACCCTGAGCCTGGTGCTGGGCGTCGGCGTCGGCGTGACCCTGCTCGGCGTCAGCCTGGCGTGGCTGACCGCACTGTGCGAATTCCCCGGCCGCAAGTGGCTGGACTGGGCGCTGATGCTGCCCTTCGCCATCCCCGCCTACGTGCTGGCGTTCGTCTTCGTCGGCCTGCTGGATTTCTCCGGGCCGGTGCAGAGCCTGCTGCGCGAGTGGTTCGGCAGCGGCCTGCGCCTGCCGCGGGTGCGCTCCACCGAGGGGGTGACCCTGGTGCTGGTGCTGGTGTTCTATCCCTACGTCTACCTGCTGGCGCGCAGCGCCTTCCTCGCCCAGGGCAAGGGCCTGATGGAGGCGGCGCGGGTGCTCGGCCTGTCGCCCTGGCAGGCGTTCTGGCGGGTGGCCCTGCCGGTGGCGCGTCCGGCCATCGGCGCCGGCCTGGCGCTGGCGCTGATGGAGACCCTGGCCGACTTCGGCGCGGTGTCGGTGTTCAACTTCGATACCTTCACCACCGCCATCTACAAGACCTGGTATGGCTTCTACAGCCTGTCCAGCGCCACCCAGCTGGCCAGCCTACTGCTGCTGGCGGTGATGCTGCTGCTCTACGCCGAGCGCCGCGCCCGCGGCGCCAGCCGTACCGGCAACGAGCGGGCGCGCAGCGCACCGCTGTACTCCCTGCGTGGCGGCAAGGCACTGGCGGCAAGTGCTTGGTGCACGCTGGTATTTCTCTGCGCCTTCGTCATTCCCGTGCTGCAGCTGCTGGTGTGGTTCTGGCAGCGCGGGCGCTTCGACCTCGACGAGCGCTACGTCGGCCTGATCCTGCACACCCTCTATCTGGGCGGTCTGGCGGCGCTGCTCACCGTGGCGCTGGCCATGCTGCTGGCCTTCGCCCGCCGTCTGGCGGCGACCCGGCGCATGCAGGCGCTGGTCGGCCTGGCCAACCTCGGCTATGCGCTGCCCGGCTCGGTGCTGGCGGTGTCGATCATGCTGGCCTTCAGCTGGCTGGACAGTCATCTGGTCATCCCGCTGTCCGCCGCCCTGGGGGGCGAAGGCAAGCCCTGGCTGCTGGGCAGCCTCAGCGCGCTGCTGCTGGCCTACCTGATCCGCTTCATGGCGGTAGCTTTCGGGCCGCTGGAAGGCAGCCTGGCGCGTATCCGCCCGTCGCTGCCGGAAGCCGCCCGCAGCCTTGGTGTCGGCGGGCCGCAACTGTTCCTGCGCGTCTACCTGCCGCTGCTGCTGCCGGGCACCCTGAGCGCTGCGCTGCTGGTGTTCGTCGACGTGCTCAAGGAGATGCCGGCGACCCTGCTGATGCGCCCGTTCGGCTGGGATACCCTGGCGGTGCGGGTGTTCGAGATGACCAGCGAGGGCGAGTGGGCACGCGCGGCGCTGCCAGCGCTGACCCTGGTGCTGGTCGGCCTGCTGCCGGTGATCGGCCTGATCCGCCGCTCGGCACGGCGCTATGGCTGAAGGTCGGGGGGCCATGTCCGGCTGGTCATTTGCAGCTACAATGCCCGCCATTCGAGGCCCGGAAGGAGTTCCCATGGGACAGCGTACGCCCCTCTATGATCTGCACGTGGCGCTGGGCGCCAAGATGGTCGATTTCGGCGGCTGGGACATGCCGCTGCACTACGGTTCGCAAGTCGAGGAGCATCACCAGGTGCGCCAGGACTGCGGGGTCTTCGATGTCTCGCACATGACCGTGGTCGATGTCACCGGCGTGCAGGCCGGGGAGTATCTGCGCCGGCTGCTGGCCAGCGACGTGGCGCGCCTGGATCAGCTCGGCAAGGCGTTGTACGGCGTCATGCTCAACGCCGAGGGGGGCGTGATCGACGACCTGATCGTCTATCGCACCGCCGACGGCTACCGCCTGGTGGTCAACGCCGCCACCCGGGCCAAGGATCTGGCCTGGCTGCAGGCGCAGGCCGAGGGCTTCGCCGTGGCCCTGGCCGAGCGCAGCGACCTGGCCATGCTCGCCGTGCAGGGGCCGAATGCCCGCGACAAGTGCGCCGAACTGGTGACCCCGCCGCGCGCCGCGCTGATCCGCGAGCTGCAACCGTTCCACGGCCTGGCCGAGGGCGACTGGTTCATCGCCCGCACCGGCTACACTGGCGAGGACGGCCTGGAGATCATGCTGCCGGCCGCCGAGGCGCCGGGCTTCCTCAACGATCTGGTCGGCGCGGGCATCGCTCCGGCGGGCCTCGGCGCGCGTGACACCCTGCGCCTGGAAGCCGGGCTCAACCTTTACGGCCAGGACATGAACGAGACGGTGACGCCGATGGCGGCCAACCTCGCCTGGACCATCGCCTGGCAGCCGAGCGAGCGCGAGTTCATCGGTCGCGGCGCGCTCGAGGCCCAGCGTGCCGGCGGCGGCGCGGAGACCAAGCTGGTCGGTCTGGTGCTCGAGGAACGCGGCGTGCTGCGCGCCCACCAGGTGGTGCGCATCGCCGGCCTCGGCGAGGGCGAGATCACCAGTGGCAGCTTCTCGCCGACCCTGGGCAAGTCCATCGCCCTGGCCCGCGTGCCGGCGGGCACTGGCGAGCGCGCCGAGGTGGAGATCCGCGGCAAGTGGTACCCGGTGCGGGTGGTCAAGCCGAGTTTCGTGCGTCACGGCAAGGCCCTGATCTGAGGCGGCGGGGCGTAGCCGGCGCGGCTGCGTCCATGTACTGTTGACCGCACTTTTCCGCTGGCGTCGTTGCGGGCGCCGAACCGAACAAGGAATCCAACAATGAGCAAGACCCCTGCCGAACTGCGTTACGCCGCCAGCCACGAATGGGCCCGTCTGGAAGAGGACGGCAGCGTCACCGTGGGCATCACCGACCACGCCCAGGAAGCCCTGGGCGACGTGGTCTATGTCGAACTGCCGGAAGTCGGCAAGCAGCTGGCGGCCGGCGAGCAGGCCGGCGTGGTCGAGTCGGTGAAGGCCGCTTCGGACATCTACGCGCCGGTCGCCGGCGAGGTGCTGGCGATCAACGAGGCGCTGGCCGACGCGCCGGAAGGCGTCAACGACGACCCCTACGGCGCCTGGTTCTTCAAGCTCAAGCCGGCCGCCGTGGCCGAGCTGCAGCAACTGCTCGACGCCGCCGCCTATCAGGCCAGCTGCGACGCCTGATCCTTCTGCCGCTGGTGGCTCGTGCCGCTGCCAGCGGACGGGCTGCCGGCAGCGCGTTCACGCCCTGTCCGGCTGCTGCCGCGGCCGGATATCCGTTCCGGAGTCCGTGCCATGTCCGCCCGCCCCAGTGACCTGCTGCAGCCCGAAGCCTTCCGCCATCGCCACCTCGGCCCCGATGCTGCCGAGCAGCGCGCCATGCTCGCTGCCCTCGGCGTCGCCAGCCGCGCCGAACTGATCACGCAGACCGTGCCGCCGGCCATTCGCCTTGACGGCCCGCTGGCCTTGCCGCCGGCGCTGGACGAGCAGGCCGCGCTGGCGCGCTTGCGTGGCTACGCGGAACAGAACGAATGCTGGACCAGCCTGATCGGCATGGGCTACTACGCCACCCACACGCCGCCGGTGATCCTGCGCAACGTGCTGGAGAACCCCGGCTGGTACACCGCCTACACGCCCTACCAGCCGGAAATCGCCCAGGGCCGCCTGGAGGCGCTGCTCAACTTCCAGCAGCTGACCTGCGACCTCACCGGCCTCGACCTGGCCGGCGCCTCGCTGCTCGACGAGGCCACCGCCGCCGCCGAGGCGATGGCCATGGCCCGTCGGGTGGCGAAGAGCGCCAGCAACCGCTTCTTCGTCGACGCCAACTGCCATCCGCAGACCCTCTCCGTGCTGCAGACCCGCGCGAGCGGCTTCGGCTTCGAGCTGGTGATCGACAGCCCCGAAAACCTCGGCCAGCACCAGGTGTTCGGCGCCCTGCTGCAGTACCCCGACACTCACGGCGAGATCCGCGACCTGCGCCCGCTGATCGCCCAGCTGCACGCCCAGCAGGCGCTGGCCTGCGTCGCCTGCGACCTGCTGGCGCTGGTGCTGCTGACCCCGCCCGGCGAGCTGGGTGCCGACATCGCCCTCGGCAGCGCCCAGCGCTTCGGCGTGCCGCTGGGCTACGGCGGCCCGCATGCGGCTTTCTTCGCCACCTGCGACGAGTTCAAGCGCGCCATGCCCGGGCGCATCATCGGCGTGTCCAGGGACGCGCGCGGCAACGTCGCCCTGCGCATGGCGCTGCAGACCCGCGAGCAGCACATCCGCCGCGAGAAGGCCAACTCCAACATCTGCACGTCGCAGGCGCTGCTGGCCAACATGGCCGGCTTCTACGCGGTCTATCATGGTCCGGCGGGCCTGCGGCGCATTGCCGGGCGGGTGCAGCGGCTGACCGCGATCCTCGCCCAGGTCCTCGAGCGGGGCGGCATCCGTCGGCTCAACCGGCAGTTCTTCGACACCCTGACCCTCGACGTCGGCGGTGCGCAGCAGGCGATTCTCGACAGCGCCCGGGCGGCGCGGATCAACCTGCGCATCCTCGGCCATGGCCGGGTCGGCCTCAGCCTCGACGAGACCTGCAGCCTGGATACCGTGGCGCAGCTGGTGCAGATCCTGCTCGGTGCCGACCACGGCTTCGACCTCGCCGAACTGGCCGACGACCATGCCCTGGCCGGCGGCATTCCCGCCGAGCTGGCACGCACCTCGGCGTTCCTCTCCCATCCGGTGTTCAACAGCCACCACAGCGAGACCGAGATGCTGCGCTACCTGCGCCAGCTGGAGGGGCGCGACTTGGCGCTCAACCAGGCGATGATCCCGCTCGGCTCCTGCACCATGAAGCTCAACGCCACCAGCGAGATGCAGCCGGTCAGCTGGCCGCAGTTCGCCAGCCTGCATCCCTTCGTGCCGCGCGAGCAGGCGCGCGGCTACGGCCTGATGATCGCCGAGCTGGAGGCCTGGCTGTGCGCCATCACCGGCTTCGCCGCCATCAGCCTGCAGCCCAACTCGGGCGCCCAGGGCGAGTACGCCGGACTGCTGGCGATCCACCACTATCACCAGAGCCGCGGCGAGACGCAGCGCGACATCTGCCTGATTCCGGCCTCGGCGCACGGCACCAACCCGGCCTCGGCGCAGATGGCCGGCCTGCGCGTGGTGGTGGTGGCCTGCGACAGCCAGGGCAACGTCGATCTCGCCGACCTCGAGGCCAAGGCTGCGGCGGCCGGCGCGCGGCTGGCCTGCCTGATGATCACCTATCCGTCGACCCATGGCGTGTACGAGGAGGGTATCCGCAAGATCTGCGCGGCGGTGCATGCCCACGGCGGCCAGGTGTACATGGACGGCGCGAACATGAACGCGCAGGTCGGCCTGACGCGCCCGGCCGACATCGGCGCCGACGTGGCGCACCTCAACCTGCACAAGACCTTCTGCATTCCTCACGGCGGCGGTGGGCCGGGCATGGGGCCGATCGGGGTGAAGGCGCATCTGGCGCCGTTCCTCGCCAACCACCCGGTGGTCGAGCTGGACGGGCCGCTGGCGCAGAACACCGCGGTCAGCGCTGCACCCTGGGGCAGCGCGAGCATCCTGCCGATCAGCTGGATGTACATCGCCCTGATGGGGCCGCAGCTGGCCGAGGCCAGCGAGGTGGCGATCCTCAACGCCAACTACCTGGCCGCGCGCCTGGGCGAGGCCTATCCGGTGCTCTACAGCGGGCGCAACGGCCGGGTGGCCCACGAGTGCATCCTCGACCTGCGTCCGCTCAAGGCCGCCAGCGGGATCAGTGAGGAGGACGTCGCCAAGCGCCTGATGGACTACGGTTTCCACGCGCCGACAATGTCCTTCCCGGTACCCGGCACGCTGATGATCGAGCCGACCGAGAGCGAGTCGAAGGCCGAGCTGGACCGCTTCGTCGAGGCCATGCTGGGCATCCGCGCCGAGATCGCCAAGGTCGAGTCCGGCGAGTGGCCGGCGGACGACAATCCGCTGAAGAACGCGCCGCACACCCTGGCGGACATCACCGGCGCGTGGGACCGCCCCTACTCCATTGCCGAGGCGGTGACGCCCAGCGCGCATACCCGGGCGTTCAAGTACTGGCCGGCGGTCAACCGGGTGGACAACGTCTATGGCGACCGCCACCTGTTCTGTGCCTGCGTGCCGGTGGCGGCGTATCGCGAGTGAGCTGCGGGGCATCAACGACAAAGCCGTCGCTTGCGACGGCTTTTGGGTGGGCGGCGACAGTCCGCAACTCAGCGTGGCGCGCCGTCCTGGGCGTTGGCGAGCATGGCGCTGGCCAGTTCCTCGTCGCTGGCCTTGAGGCCGGGATGATCGCGGCGGATCTGCTGCAGCGCGGCCTCCAGGTAGGCGCCGCGGATGGCACCGCCGCTGGCGACGAAGCTGGAGGCGTCGTCCTCGGCGGCGAGCACCAACTTCTCGTCCTTGAAGGTGGAATACAGCGAGGCGGAAACCCCTGCGGAGGTGGCAACCTCTCCCCAGCCGATATCCGCGTCGTGCCCGCGAGGGTCGGCCAGGGCGCTGGCGGCGGGCAGGAGGGCAAGGGATGTGACAAGCAGGGTACGGCGCATGATGGACTCCTCTGAAACACCGGGACGGCGTGACTCGTCAGAGGAAAAGGGCGGCGCCGAGTTCCCGGCAGCAGGTACCGCTCATCGGCTGTGGCACGGGCGCGGCAGGGGCGCGGAAAGCGCCGCCCCAGAAACGCCAAAGGGTTAGGCAGAAATTGCCTAACCCTTTGATTTGTATGGTGGGCCCAGCAGGACTTGAACCTGCGACCAAGCGATTATGAGTCGCCTGCTCTGACCAACTGAGCTATAGGCCCGCTATCGAACCCCAGGCTGTATGCCGGCGGGGTGGTTCCATTCGGCGAGGCCGGCGGGCGTCCTCTCCAGGCTTGCCGCGCACCATAGGGGGCGGCAAGGCGCGGCGATTATAGCGGCGCCTGCGCGTTGGAGCCAAGGGTTTGCCGGGATACGAGAAAGCGCGCCGCGAAGTCCTCGGCCGACAGCGGCCGGCTCAGCACGTAGCCCTGGATCTGCTGGCAGCCTTCGAAGGCGAGAAAGCGCTCCTGCGACTTGGTCTCCACCCCCTCGGCGATCACCGTCAGCTGCATGCTGTGGCCGAGGGCGATGATGGCGCGGGTGATGGCTGCATCGTTGGGATCGTCCGGCAGGCCGGCAACGAACGACTGGTCGATCTTCAGGGTGTCGATGGGCAGGCGCTTGAGGTAGCTCAGCGACGAGTAGCCGGTGCCGAAGTCGTCGATCGCCAGCTGCAGGCCGAGTTCCTTGAGCGCCTGGAGGATCGGCAGGGCCTCCTCCTTCTGGCTCATGACGAAGGTTTCGGTGATTTCCAGTTGCAGGCTGGCGGGCTCCAGGCCGGCAGCGGCCAGCAGTTCGCTGATCCGCTCGACCAGCCGCGGCTGGCGCAGTTGCGGGCCGGCCAGGTTGACCGCCAGCGGGCCGAATGCCGGGTATTGCGCCTGCCACTCGCTCATCTGCCGGCAGGCTTCCTGCAACACCCAGTCGCCCAGCTCGATGATGCTGCCGTTTTCCTCGGCGAGGGCAATGAAGCGCTCCGGCGGCACGTCGCCGTGCAGCGGATGCTGCCAGCGCAGCAACGCCTCGGCACCGACCAGCCGGCCGCTGTGCAGGCACTGCTTGGGCTGGTAGTGCAGGTGCAGTTCGCCGCGCTCGGCCGCGCGGCGCAGGTCGTTTTCCAGGGTCATGCGCTCGGTGGCCAGGAAACTCAGGTCGGCGGTATAGAACTCGATGCGGTTGCGTCCGCGGGCCTTGGCCAGGTACATCGCGCTGTCGGCGTTCTTCACCAGGGTGGCGACATCCTCGCCATGTTCGGGAAACAGGCTGATGCCCATGCTCGAGCTCATGAAGAACTCGTGACCGTCGGCGTTGAACGGGGTGCTGAAGGCGCCCATCAGCTTGCTGGCGACCCGCTCGACGTCGCTGGTCTGCGAGACGCTGGGCATCAGCACGATGAACTCGTCGCCGCCGAGACGGGCCACGGTGTCGACTTCGCGCAGCTGTTCGCGCAGACGCTTGGCAATACCCTGCAGCAGCAGGTCGCCGACCGGATGGCCGAGGCTGTCGTTGATGTGCTTGAAGCGGTCGAGGTCGAGGAACAGCACGGCCCCGCGGCGTTGTTCGGTCTTCGCCTCGTCGAGGGCCAGCTGCAGGCGGTTCTCGAACAGCAGGCGGTTGGGCAGACCGGTCAGCGGGTCGTGGTGGGCCTGGTAGTCGAGGCGCGCCTGGGCGTGCTTGAGGCTGGTGATGTCGGCGAACACCGCGACATGGTGCGAAATCCGGTTGCCGCCGTTGCGCACGGCGCTGATGGTCATCCAGGCCGGATAGGACTCGCCGTTCTTGCGCCGGCTCCAGATCTCGCCCTGCCAGTGGCCGTCGCGCTCGAGGCTGCTGCCGATCTCCTCCTGGAACTCCTGGCCGTGCTGTCCGGAGGCCAGCAGCTGCGGGGTCTGGCCGAGGGCCTCGCTTTCGCTGTAGCCGGTGATGGCGCTGAAGGCGCGGTTGATGGCGACGATGCGCTGGTCGAGGTCGGTGATCATCACCCCTTCGGCGGTGCTTTCGAACACCGTGGCGGCCTGTTGCAGGCGCTCCTGCATCTGCGCGCGCTCGCTGATGTCGCGGGCGATGATCAGTGCGCAGTCCTCGCCGTCGATCTGCAGGGGCTGGGCGTTGAACTCGCACAGGCGCTCCTGGCCGTCGCGGGTGCGTACCCGGGCGGACAGGTGCTGCGCGCTGCCGTCCTGCTCGAGCTGGCGCATCAGGCGCTGGCGATCGGCCGGGTCGACCCACAGGCCCAGTTCGAGGGTGCTGTGGTTGATGGCCTCGCTCGGGCTGTAGCCGGTGATCTGGGTGAAGCCGGGGTTGGCCTCGAGCAGCCGGCCATCGCGCAGGCGGGTGATGCTCAGCGCATCCGGCGAGGCGTAGAACGCCTTGGCGAACTTCTCCTCGCTGGCGTGCAGCAGCTGGCGGGTGTGGTGCAGGGCGGAAAGGTCGCGCAGCACCACGATGGCGGCCGGCTGGCCATCCAGCTCGACGCGCCTGGCCGAGAGCAGGCCGGTGAAGTCCTCGTTGCCGCGGCGGATCAGGGTGACCTCGACATTCTGCAGGTCGTGGCTCTGTAGCTGGCTGAGCACCAGGCGGCCCTGGTCGTGGTGGCGCCAGAGGCCCAGTTCGCTGGAGGTGTGTCCGCAAGCGCTGTCCGCCGGCAGGCCGGTGGCTTCCTCGAAGGCCCGGTTGGCGGCGAGGATGCGTCCGCTGTGGCGTTCGATCAGCAGCATGATCTCGGGGCAGTCGTGAAACGCCGAGCGGTATTGCTGCTCGGACTGGCGCAGCGCCTGTTCGCTCAGCGGATTCTCGCCGATGTCGATGAACAGCCCCTGCAGCGTGGCGTCGTCACCCGCGCCGAGACGCTGGACGATAGCCAGCAGGCGGATCAGGCGACCGTCGGCGGCGATCCACCGGCATTCGTGCCGCGCTAGCGAGGGTTCGCCTGCGCCGCGCAGAAAGGCGAGGGCGGCCGGGGCGTCCGGCGGATACAGGGTGCGGCTGCAGAAGTCCGCCGCCAGCCAGGCATTGACGGGGTAGCCGAGCAGCGCCCCGTCCGGCGCCGAGACGTGGGTGAAGCGCAGGTCGTGCCGGCGCATTTCCCACATCACCAGCGGGGCGCGGTCCAGCAGTCCACGCTCGTGCTCGGCGCGTGCCTGCAGGGCCTGCTGCAGACGCACGAGCTGCCGTCGCTGGCGGCGCAGTCGGGCACCCAGCAGCAGGCCAAGGACCAGCAGGGTCGGCAGCAGGGCCGCCGCATAGGGAGCAAGGAACAGCCACGGATCCCGGGTCCATCCCGGCAGGGCGGCGTGGCTGTAGGCGGGGAGCAATGCCAGACAGAGTACTGGCAGAGCCGGCAGGCGCGGCATGGCGATCCCTCGTGTGCGCGTTCATCGTCAAAGTGTAGAGACTGTGCCGCGCCTGCGCGCAATAAAAAACCCCGGAGCCTTGCGGTGCCGGGGTTTTTCGTCTGGCGGTGAGCTTACTCGTCGAGGAACGAGCGCAGGTGTTCGCTGCGGGTCGGGTGGCGCAGCTTGCGCAGGGCCTTGGCCTCGATCTGGCGGATGCGCTCGCGGGTGACATCGAACTGCTTGCCGACTTCCTCGAGGGTGTGGTCGGTGTTCATGTCGATGCCGAAGCGCATACGCAGCACCTTGGCTTCGCGGGCGGTGAGGCCGGCGAGGACCTCGCGGGTGGCTTCCTTGAGGCTTTCCACGGTCGCCACGTCGATCGGCGACTGCATGCTGGAGTCCTCGATGAAGTCGCCCAGGTGCGAGTCTTCGTCGTCACCGATCGGCGTTTCCATGGAGATCGGTTCCTTGGCGATCTTCAATACCTTGCGGATCTTGTCCTCGGGCATCTCCATGCGCTCGCCCAGCTCTTCCGGAGTCGGCTCGCGGCCCATCTCCTGCAGCATCTGCCGGGAGATGCGGTTGAGCTTGTTGATCGTCTCGATCATGTGCACCGGGATGCGGATGGTGCGCGCCTGGTCGGCGATCGAGCGGGTGATCGCCTGGCGGATCCACCAGGTGGCGTAGGTCGAGAACTTGTAGCCGCGGCGGTATTCGAACTTGTCCACCGCCTTCATCAGGCCGATGTTGCCTTCCTGGATCAGGTCGAGGAACTGCAGGCCGCGGTTGGTGTACTTCTTGGCGATGGAGATGACCAGGCGCAGGTTGGCCTCGACCATTTCCTTCTTCGCCCGCCGCGCCTTGGCCTCGCCGACCGACATGCAGCGGTTGATGTCCTTGATCTCGGCGATGGTCAGGCCGACCTCGTTTTCGAGGTCGACGAGGATCTGCTGGTTGCGCTGGATGTCGGCCTGCACCCGACCGATGGCCTCGGCGTACTTGGCCTTGCCACCGCTCAGACCTTCGCTCCAGCTCAGGTTGATCTCGTTGCTGGGGAACAGCTTGAGGAAGTCGGCACGCGGCATGCGGGCGTCGCGCACGCACAGCTGCATGATGGCGCGTTCCTGCTGACGCACGCGGTCGAGGGCGTCGCGGACCATGGCGACGAGGACGTCGAACTGCTTGGGCACCAGCTTGATCGGCATGAACAGCTCGGCCAGCGCGGTCAGCTCGGCGGTAGCCTGGGCGCTGCCGCGGCCAAACTTCTTCAGCGCCTTGCGGGCCTTCTCCAGCTGCTCGGCCACGGCGCCGAAGCGGCGGGCGGCTTCTTCCGGATCCGGGCCGCCATCGCCTTCTTCTTCGCTGGTGTCGGCCTTGGCTTCCTCGTCGTCCTCTTCCGTCTCTGCAGCCGGCGCGACTTCCTTGGCGACCGGAGTTGGCACGGCCTCGCTTTCCGCCGGCAGGGTGCCGTCGTCGGGGTCGATGTAGCCGCTGAGGATGTCGGACAGGCGGCCACCTTCGCTGGTGACCCGCTGGTATTCGGCGAGGATGCCTTCCACCGAGCCGGGGAACTGGGCGATGGCGCTCATCACCTCACGGATCCCTTCCTCGATGCGCTTGGCGATCTCGATCTCGCCTTCGCGGGTCAGCAGCTCCACGGTGCCCATTTCGCGCATGTACATGCGCACCGGGTCGGTGGTGCGGCCGATGTCGCTGTCTACCGCGGCGAGGGCGGCGGCGGCTTCCTCGGCGGCAGCCTCGTCGGTATCTCCCCCTTCGGCGAGCAGCAGGGCATCCGCATCCGGAGCTGTCTCGAATACGTTGATCCCCATGTCGTTGATCATGCGGATGATGTCTTCCACCTGCTCCGGATCGGAAATATCTTCCGGCAGGTGGTCGTTGACCTCGGCGTAAGTCAGGTAACCCTGCTCGCGGCCACGGGCGATCAACTCTTTGAGACGGGACTGCTGTTGCGCTTTAACGGACATGTTCACCCTATCCACTGAAGGTCTTGGCGGGCTGAAAAGAAGCCGAGCATTATACTCGATCCGGGGGCTTACGCACCAGATGGGCCCGGGGATGCGGGGGCTTCGCTACGGCTCAGAAGCTCGCGCAGGCGGAGTTTTTCCTCCGCGCTGAGTTCGCTGTGCCGCGCTTTGCGCAACAGGCCTTCGAGGCTGCGCTCGCGCTGACGGGTTGCCAAGGTAGTTATAGTGTCGAAAAACTGTTGTTCAAGGTTGTCCTGCTGAATCAGCCATTCCTTTTCCGCTAGACCACGCAACAGGCGTCCTTGTTCCGTGCCGTGCCAGCGGGCGATCAGCTGCAGCGAGTTCTGCTGCGGGTGTTTCTGCAGCGATTCGAGCAGGGCCACCAGCAGCTGGGTGTAGGTGTCGTCTTCGGCGGCGAAGTGTCCGGCATCCTCGACCTTCTGCGCCAGTTGCGGGTGGTGCAGCAGGGTGCGCAGGGCGCTCAGGGTCGGCGGTTCGACGCCGGCACCACCGCGCGGCGGCATCACCGCCGGCGGCTCGCGCTTCGTTTCGCCCTTGCGGCCTTTCCAGTCGCCCTTCTGCCAGGGCTTGCGCTCCTGGCTGGCGGGGCGCTCGGCGTAGCCTGCCGGTGGGGCGTAGTCGAGGCTGTCCGGGTAAGACGGCGCGAAGTCCGCTGGCGGCACGTCATTGGTCGGTGAGCTGGCCAGTGCGCCGAGGCTCTCGCCGCTGAGCCCGGTGATTTCGCCGAGGCGCTGGCGCATCAGGGCGCGCAGGTTGGCGCCGGGCAGCTTGTCGAGCAGCGGTGCGGCGAGGGTGGCGAGGTGCGCCTTGCCCTCGAGGATGCCCGGGTCGGCCTCTTCCATCAGGTGGCGGAAGAAGTACTCGGCCAGCGGCTGGGCCTGCTGGTGGATGCGCGCACGGAAGGCCTCGGCGCCTTCCTGGCGCACCAGGCTGTCCGGGTCCTCGCCCTCGGGGAGGAACAGGAAGCGCACCCGGCGGCCGTCCTGCAGGCTCGGCAGGCAGGCCTCCAGCGCCCGCCAGGCGGCGTTGCGTCCGGCCTGGTCGCCGTCGAAGCAGAACAGGATGTTCGGCACCAGACGGAACAGGCGCTTGATGTGCTCCTCGCTGGTGGCGGTGCCGAGGGTGGCGACGGCGTTGCGCAGGCCCTGCTGTGCGAGGGCGATGACGTCCATGTAGCCCTCGACCACCATGACCTCGTCGAGATCGCGGTTGTTCTTGCGCGCCTCGTACAGGCCGTAGAGCTCCTGGCCCTTGTGGAACACCGGGGTTTCCGGCGAGTTCAGGTACTTGGGCTTGTCGTCGCCGAGCACCCGGCCGCCGAAGGCGATCACCCGGCCGCGGCTGTCGCGGATGGGGAACATCACCCGGTCGCGAAAGCGGTCGTAGCGCTTGCCGCTCTCCGGGTTGTCGATCAGCAGGCCGGCGTCGATCATGGCCTTCTGTTGCAGGCTGTCGCCACCCAGATGCTTCATCAGGTTGTCCCAGCCGGGCGGGGCGAAGCCGAGGCCGAAGTCGCGGGCGATCACTCCGGACAGGCCGCGGCCCTTGAGGTAGTTCACCGCCGCCTGGCGTGCCGGATGGCCCTTCAGGGCCTGGCGGTAGAACTCGGCAGCGGCGTCGAGCAGCGGGTAGAGGGGCGAGTCGAGCGCTTGGCGCGGCTTCTGTCCGGGGCGACCGTCCTCGTGCGGCACCTCGAGGCCGGCGCGCTTGGCCAGCTCCTCGACCGCCTCGGGAAACTCCAGGTGGTCGTGGTCCATGATGAAGCCGAGGGCGTTGCCGCCGGCGCCACAGCCGAAGCAGTAGTAGAACTGCTTGTCCGGGCTGACGCTGAACGAGGGGGTCTTTTCGTTGTGGAACGGGCAGCGGGCGCTGTAGTTCTTGCCGGTCTTCTTCAGCTGGATGCGCGAACCCACCACCTCGACGATGTCGGTGCGGTTGAGCAGGTCGTCGATGAAGCGTTGCGGGATCAGGCCGGCCATGGGCTGCTCGTGTGCATGCTGTTCAGCATGGCTGCCCGCTGCGGCAAAGGCCAGGCAGGGGCGAATGCAAAAAACTCCGCTCCTTGCGGGGCAAGGCGGAGTGAAAAGATGACGCTAACGCAAACACCCGGCCGGAGCCGGGTGTTGGGCGAAACGCAACTGTCCGAGGGTTAACTCAGTACAGGCGCTCGCGACGACGCTGCTCGCGCTGCACTTTCTTGGCGTGGCGCTTTACGGCAGCCGCGGCCTTGCGCTTGCGCTCGGCGGTGGGCTTCTCGTAGAACTCGCGGCTACGCACATCAGCCAGAACACCGGCTTTTTCGCAGGAGCGCTTGAAACGACGCAGGGCTACGTCGAAGGGTTCGTTCTCTTTAACTTTGACGGCGGGCATCCAGGTCGTACCTTCACTTAATACCGAGTATGAATGGTGCAATCCTGCAAAAGGCTGGGGAGGCACCGGTTTTCAAGGGCTGCGGATATTAACCCTTTGCCGGGGGAAATGCCAAGCCCCTGGCGGCAAAACCCGCCTGCCGGTAGTCCGCTGGCGGTGCCAAGGCTTGGTGTCAGGCCCCCAGGCCGCTTATCATGCGCGGTTTCCCGAACGATCACGGCAATACGAGGCGATTTGCCAATGCGAGTGCTGGGCCTGGAAACTTCCTGCGACGAAACCGGTGTGGCGCTGTTCGACAGCGAGCACGGTCTGCTGGCCGATGCGCTGTTCAGCCAGATCGACCTGCATCGCGCCTACGGCGGCGTGGTGCCCGAACTGGCCTCGCGCGACCACGTCAAGCGCATGCTGCCGCTGATCCGCGAGGTGCTGGCCGAGTCCGGCTGCAGTTTCGCCGATATCGATGCGATCGCCTATACCGCCGGGCCGGGCCTGGTCGGTGCGCTGCTGGTCGGGGCCTCCTGCGCCCAGGCGCTGGCCTTGGCCTGGGGTGTGCCGGCGGTCGGCGTGCACCATATGGAGGGTCATCTGCTGGCGCCGATGCTGGAGGAGGCGCCGCCGCAGTTCCCGTTCGTCGCCCTGCTGGTTTCCGGCGGCCACACCCAACTGGTGCGGGTCGACGGCATTGGCCAGTACCAGCTGCTGGGCGAGTCGCTGGACGATGCCGCCGGCGAAGCCTTCGACAAGACCGCCAAGCTGATCGGTCTCGCTTATCCGGGCGGTCCGGAAATTGCGCGTCTGGCCGAGCGCGGCACGCCGGGGCGCTTCGTCTTCCCGCGGCCGATGACCGACCGGCCGGGACTGGACTTCAGTTTCAGCGGCCTGAAGACCTTCGCCCTCAATACCTGGCGGCAGTGCGAGGCGGAGGGCGGCGACCTCGAGCAGGCGCGCTGCGACGTCGCCCTGGCCTTCCAGCAGGCGGTGGTGGAGACGCTGACCATCAAGTGCCGGCGGGCGCTCAAGCAGACCGGCTTGCAGCGCCTGGTGATCGCCGGCGGGGTGAGCGCCAACCAGGCTTTGCGTGCGGCGCTGCAGACGATGCTCGGCGAGCTCAAGGGCCAAGTGTTCTACGCCCGGCCGCGCTTCTGCACCGACAATGGTGCGATGATCGCCTACGCGGGCTGTCAGCGCCTGCTGGCCGGCCAGCACGACGGGCCGGCGATCGGCGTGCAGCCGCGCTGGTCGATGGAAACGCTGCCGGCGCTGCAGGCGGCGCAGGGGTAAGGCAGGATTAGAAATGCCGTTCGCGGCCGCCGCAGAGGTCGCGCAGGTTGCTGCGGTGGCGCCAGACGATCAGCGCGGCGAGCAGGGTGACCGGCAGCAGCGCGGTCGGCTGTTGCCAGGCCAGCAGCGGCAGGGTCAGCGGAGTGGCGACTAGCGCGGCGAGCGAGCTGATGCGGGTCAGGGCGAAGGTCAGCAGCCAGGCGGCGGCAGCCAGCAGCGCGGCCGGCCAGTACAGCGCCAGCAGCATGCCGGCGGCGGTGGCCACGCCCTTGCCACCGCGAAAGCGGAAGTACAGCGGGTAGAGGTGGCCGAGCACGGCCGCCAGGCCGATCCAGGCCTGTTGCTGCAGCGGCAGCTCCGCCAGGCGGGCCAGCAGCACTGGCAGCAGGCCCTTGAGCAGGTCGCCGAGCAGGGTCAGGGTCGCGGCCTTGCGTCCGGCCAGGCGCAGCATGTTGGTGGCACCGGGATTGCCCGAGCCGGCCAGACGCGGGTCGCCGGTGCCGAGCCAGCGGCTGAGCAGGACGGCGAACGACAGCGAGCCGAGCAGATAGGCAACCAGCGCCAGCAGCCAGGGCATGATCGATTCCGGGGCCAGAAAGCCCCGATTCTAACGAGGCGCCACGACCTTGTCGTGACGCGAAAGAGGATAGCGTGGACATAGTCTTCATCGACGGGCTGGAAGTCGACACCGTGATTGGCGTGTACGACTGGGAGCGTGGCATCCGCCAGTGCCTGACCCTGGATTTGCAGCTGGGCTGGGACATCCGCCCGGCGGCGGCCGGCGACGATCTGGCCGCGGCGCTCGACTACGCCGCGGTCAGCGAGCGGGTACAGGCCTTTGCCGCCGCCAGCCAGTTCCAGCTGGTGGAAACCTTCGCCGAGCGTCTGGCGCAGCTGCTGATGGCCGAGTTCGGCATTCGCTGGTTGCGCCTGCGTCTGACCAAGCCCGGCGCGGTGCCGGCGGCGCGGGGTGGTGTTGGTGTGGAGATCGAGCGCGGATGCCGCTGAGTACGGTATTTCTCGGCCTGGGCAGCAACACCCAGCGCCACGAGCATCTGCGCGCCGGGCTGGACGCGTTGGCGGAATTCCTGGTCGATCTGCGCTGTTCGCCGGTGTTCGAGAGCGAGCCGGTGGGGATCCGCAGCGGGCCGTTCTACAACCTGGCGGTGATGGCGCAGACCGACCTGCCGCTGGCCGAGCTGGATCGCCGGCTCAAGGCCATCGAGGCCGCCAATGGTCGCTATGCCCCGGGGCGCAAGGGCCTGCCGCTGGATATCGACGTGCTGCTCTACGACGACCTGATCGGCGACTTCGACGGCCTGCAGCTGCCGCGTGCAGAGATCCTGCGCAACGCCTTCGTGCTGTGGCCGCTGGCGCTGCTGGCGCCGCAGGTTCGCCACCCCGGCGAGGGCCGCAGCTTCGCCGCCCTCTGGCAGGCGGCCTGCATCGGGCAGCGGCTGTGGCCGGTGTCGTTCGCCTGGCGCGGCGAGGAACTGACGCCGGTGGGGCTGCGCGCGGCGTTTCCTCCGCCGGCACCGTAGGGTGCGCCCTGCGCAGCGCAGATCATCTCCCTCGAACGGCGGTACGCGCGGCGTACCCTACGGCGCGTCGGCGCGCTGCTCCTCGCGGAACGCCTTCAGCGCCCGCAGTCGCTCGCGCTTGAGTCCCTCGCCCAGTTCCGCGCCCTTGAAGCCCTGTTCCAGCAGCGGCTGCACGGCCACGCCACGCGCCACGGCGGCGGCCGCGCGCAGGTAGTCGGCCTGAGGGTAGGGCTGCTGCTCCAGGCCGAGGCGGCCGCGGGCATCCATCTCGCTGGCGGCGACGAACAGCTCGAAGCGCTCCGGCCGGCGGTAGAGGTCGAAGTGCTGGAACAGCTCCAGGAGGGTCTGTGCGCGCAACTCGCGGGCGCGGTGCGCGTGGGTGTGGTATTCGCCGACCAGCAGGGCCAGTTCGGCGCAGTCGCGCGGCGCCTTGCAGCGGGCGTTGACCGCCTCGATCAGGCGCAGGCCACGCTGCTCGTGGGCGATGTGCCGCGGCCAATGCTCTGGGTCGGTCAGGCCCTTGCCGAGGTCGTGCAGCAGGCAGGCCCAGCGCACCGCCAGTGGCTGGTCATGCTCTGCGCACTGGCGCAGGACCATCAGTACATGCTCGCCGGTGTCGATCTCCGGGTGGTGCAGCGCCGGCTGCGGCACGCCGAACAGCGCCTGCACCTCGGGCAGCAGCTGCTGCAGGGCACCGCAGTCGCGCAGCACCTGGAGGAACACCTCCGGGCGCGGCTCCATCAGGGCGCGGGCGATTTCCTTCCATACCCGCTCGGCAGTCAGGTCGGCCAGCTCGCCGGAGGCGGCGATCTCACCCATCAGCGCCTGGGTTTCCTCGGCCACGCGAAAGCCCAGCGGCGCATAACGCGCGGCGAAGCGGGCGACGCGCAGCACGCGCAGCGGGTCTTCGGCGAAGGCCGGCGAGACGTGGCGCAGCAGGTGCAGGGCGAGGTCGTGTTGGCCACCGTAGGGGTCGATGACCCGGCCGTCGTCGTCCTCGGCCATGGCATTGATGGTCAGGTCGCGGCGGATCAGGTCTTCCTCGAGGGTGACCTCGGGGTTGGCGTAGAAGGTGAAGCCGCCGTAGCCCCGTCCGCTCTTGCGCTCGGTGCGCGCCAGGGCGTATTCCTCGCCGCTCTGCGGGTGGAGGAACACCGGGAAGTCGGCGCCGACCGGGCGAAAGTCCTGGGTGAGTAGCTCCTCGGCGTGGGCGCCGACCACCACCCAGTCGGTTTCCGTGACGGGGCGGCCGAGCAGACGGTCGCGTACGGCGCCGCCCACCTTGTAGATCTGCATGGGATGTCCTGTGGGCAACTGAAGTTGCGCAGAGGATAGCGCGCCACCGCCCGCGGGGCGATGGCGGCGCGGAGGTCAGATCGGGCGGGCGATCAGGTCGAAGTGGCTGCCTTCCGCCTCGCGGTCGCGGCGCGGCGGCATGTGCTGCACGGCCGTGCGCTGATCGCCCTGCATGCTTTCCAGGTGCACATCGAAGCCCCACAGGCGATGCAGGTGCCTGAGTACATCCTCGGTGGAGCTGCCCAGCGGCTTGCGCTCGTGCTGGAAGTGGCGCAGGGTCAGCGAGCGGTCGCCGCGGCGGTCGACGTTCCAGATCTGGATGTTCGGCTCGCGGTTGCCGAGGTTGTACTGTGCGGCCAGATTTTCGCGAATGGTGCGGTAGCCGCTATCGTCATGGATGGCATCCACCAGCAGCTCCTCCTGCTGGTCGTCGTCGAGGATGCTGAACAGGCGGAATTCGCGCATCAGCTTGGGCGAGAGGAACTGCTGGATGAAGCTCTCGTCCTTGAAGTTCTGCATGGCGAACTTCAGCGTCGCCAGCCAGTCGCTGCCGGCAATGTCGGGGAACCAGCGGCGATCCTCCTCGGTCGGCTCCTCGCAGATGCGCCGGATGTCGCGGTACATGGCGAAGCCCAGTGCGTAGGGGTTGATGCCGCTGTAGTAGGGGCTGTCGAACGGCGGCTGGTAGACCACGCTGGTGTGGTACTGGAGGAACTCCATCATGAAGCCGTCGGTGACCAGGCCCTCGTCGTACAGGTCGTTGAGCAGGGTGTAGTGCCAGAAGGTGGCCCAGCCCTCGTTCATCACCTGGGTCTGCCGCTGCGGGTAGAAGTACTGGGCGACCTTGCGCACGATGCGCACCACCTCGCGCTGCCAGGGCTCGAGCAGCGGGGCGTGCTTCTCGATGAAGTAGAGGATGTTCTCCTGCGGCTCGGCCGGAAAGCGCTTGCCGTCGTCATCGCGACCCTTGCCGGCGCCCTTGGGGATGGTGCGCCAGAGGTCGTTGACCTGCTGCTGCAGTTGTTCCTCGCGCACCGATTGCCGCTGCCGCTCCTCCTCGGCGGAGATCGGGTAGGGCCGCTTGTAGCGGTCGACGCCATAGTTCATCAGGGCGTGGCAGGAGTCGAGCAGCTCCTCGACCGCGTCGATGCCGTGGCGCTCCTCGCACTTGTCGATGTACTGCTTGGCGAACACCAGGTAGTCGATGATCGAGCGGGCGTCGGTCCAGGTGCGGAACAGGTAGTTGCCCTTGAAGAAGCTGTTGTGGCCGTAGCAGGCATGGGCCACCACCAGGGCCTGCATGCACATGGTGTTCTCTTCCATGAGGTAGGCAATGCACGGGTCGGAGTTGATCACGATCTCGTAGGCCAGGCCCATCTGGCCGCGTTTGTAGCCCTTCTCGGTGCTGAGGAAGTGCTTGCCATAGGACCAGTGGTGGTAGCCGATCGGCATGCCCACCGAGGCGTAGGCATCCATCATCTGCTCGGCGGTGATCACCTCGATCTGGTTGGGATAGGTGTCCAGCGCATAGCGTTCGGCCAGCCGGGCGATCTCGCGGTCGTAGGTGCGGATCAGCTCGAAGGTCCATTCCGAGCCGGTGGACAGCGGCTGGCCTTTCTTGGCGCGAGGGTTCATGCGGCGACCCTCCTCTGGAACAGTTCGCGGAACACCGGGTAGATGTCGCCGGCGGAGACGATCTGCTGCTGGGCGAAGCTCTCCGGGAAGGCTTCGCTGACCTGCTCGTACTCGTGCCACAGCGCCTGGTGCTCGCGCGGGGTGATCTCGACATAGCTGAAGTACTGCACGAACGGCATGATCTGGCGCATCAGGATGTCGCGGCAGACCGGCGAGTCGTCGTTCCAGTTGTCGCCGTCCGAAGCCTGGGCGGCGTAGATGTTCCATTCGTTGACCGGATAGCGGGCGGCCATGACTTCCTGCATCAGCTTGAGCGCGCTGGAGACGATGGTGCCGCCGGTTTCCCGCGAGTAGAAGAACTCCTGCTCGTCGACTTCCTTGGCGCTGGTGTGGTGGCGGATGAACACCACCTCGATCTTGTCGTAGCTGCGCTTGAGGAACAAATACAAGAGGATGAAGAACCGCTTGGCGATGTCCTTGGTGGCCTGGGTCATCGAGCCGGACACGTCCATCAGGCAGAACATCACCGCCTTGGAGGTCGGGTTGGGCTGCTTGACCAGCAGGTTGTACTTGAGGTCGAAGGTGTCGAGGAACGGCAGGCGCTCGATGCGCGCCCGCAGGCCGCCGATTTCTTCCTCCAGGGCGCGGATATCCGTGAAGTTGTCCGGCTCCTCGATGCGCAGCCGTTCCAGCTCGGCCTTGAGCTCGCGCAGGCGCGCGCGGCTCGAGCCGCTGAGGGCGATGCGCCGGGCATGGGCCGAGCGCAGGGTGCGCACGATGTTCAGTCGCGCGGGGGTGCCCTCGCTGCTGATCCCGGCGCGCACGGTCTTGAAACTGTCCATGCCGGCCAGGTGCTTCTTCACCAGGTTCGGCAGCGCCAGGTCCTCGAACATGAAGTCGAGGAACTCCTCCTGGGTAATCTGGAACACGAACTCGTCCATGCCCTCGCCGGAGTTGCTGGCCTTGCCCTGGCCCGCGCCGCCGCCCCCGCCGCCCGAGGGGCGCGGGATGCGCTCGCCGCTGATGAATTCCTTGTTGCCCGGGTGGATGATGGTCTGCCGGCCGCCGCGGCCGTGGTGCCACACGGGCTCGTCGATGTCGCGCGAGGGGATGCTGATCTGCTCGCCGTGCTCCATGTCGGTAATGGAGCGGCGGCTGACGGCCTCTTCCACCGCCTTCTTGATGTGGTCGCGGTAACGCCGCAGGAAGCGCTGGCGGTTCACCGTGCTCTTGTTCTTGCCGTTCAGTCGCCGGTCGATGACGTAACTCATGGCGTACTCCCGTGCGGTCTTGGACCCGGAGCGTAAGGCGCGGAGCGGGATGGCTATCTCGCTCCGCGCCGGGCCTTCCCTAGATTACTACTGCGACTTGCGCACGCGCAGGTACCATTCGGCGAGCAGGCGCACCTGTTTCTCGGTGTAGCCGCGCTCGACCATGCGCCGCACGAAGTCGTTGTGCTTCTGCTGCTCGTCCTTGCTGCCCTTGGCGTTGAAGCTGATGACCGGCAGCAGCTCCTCGGTGTTGGAGAACATCTTTTTCTCGATCACCGCGCGCAGCTTTTCGTAGGACAGCCACGACGGGTTCTTGCCGTTGTTGTTGGCCCGGGCGCGCAGCACGAAGTTGACGATCTCGTTGCGGAAATCCTTCGGATTGCTGATGCCGGCCGGCTTCTCGATCTTCTCCAGCTCCTCGTTGAGCGAGCCGCGATTGAGGATCTCGCCGGTCTCCGGGTCGCGGTACTCCTGGTCCTGGATCCAGAAGTCGGCGTACAGCACGTAGCGGTCGAAGATGTTCTGCCCGTACTCGCTGTAGGACTCCAGGTAGGCGGTCTGGATTTCCTTGCCGATGAACTCGACGTAGCGCGGCGCCAGGTATTCCTTGAGGAAGCGCAGGTAGCGCTCGCGGGTTTCCGCCGGGAACTGCTCCTGCTCGATCTGCTGCTCGAGCACGTAGAGCAGGTGCACCGGGTTGGCCGCCACCTCGTGGGGGTCGAAGTTGAACACCTTGGAGAGGATCTTGAAGGCGAAACGGGTCGACAGGCCGTTCATGCCCTCGTCGACGCCGGCGGCGTCGCGGTATTCCTGGATCGACTTGGCCTTGGGATCGGTGTCCTTGAGGTTCTCGCCGTCGTAGACGCGCATCTTCGAGTAAATGTTGGAGTTTTCCGGCTCCTTCAGGCGGCTCAGCACGGTGAACTGGGCGAGCATCTTCAGGGTGTCCGGCGCGCAGTGGGCGTGGGCCAGCGAGCTGTTGACCAGCAGCTTGTCGTAGATCTTGATCTCGTCGGTGACGCGCAGGCAGTAGGGCACCTTGACGATGTAGATGCGGTCGATGAACGCCTCGTTGTTCTTGTTGTTGCGGAAGCTGTGCCACTCGGCTTCGTTGGAGTGGGCCAGCAGGATGCCGCTGTAGGGAATCGCGCCGAGGCCTTCGGTGCTGTTGTAGTTGCCTTCCTGGGTGGCGGTCAGCAGCGGGTGCAGCACCTTGATCGGCGCCTTGAACATCTCGACGAATTCCATGATGCCCTGGTTGGCGCGGCACAGCGCGCCGGAGTAGCTGTAGGCATCCGGGTCGTTCTGCGGGAATTCCTCGAGCTTGCGGATATCGACCTTGCCGACCAGCGCGGAGATGTCCTGGTTGTTCTCGTCGCCCGGCTCGGTCTTGGCGATGGCGATCTGGTTGAGGATCGACGGGTACAGCTTGACCACGCGGAACTTGCTGATGTCGCCGCCGAACTCGTTGAGGCGCTTGGTCGCCCACGGCGACATGATCGAGCTCAGGTAGCGCTGCGGGATGCCATATTCCTCCTCGAGGATGGCGCCGTCCTCGTCCGGATTGAACAGGCCGAGCGGCGACTCGAACACCGGCGAGCCCTTGATGGCATAGAAGGGGATGTGCTCCATCAGGTGCTTGAGCTTCTCCGCCAGCGACGACTTGCCGCCGCCGACCGGGCCGAGCAGGTAGAGGATCTGCTTCTTCTCTTCCAGGCCCTGGGCGGCATGGCGGAAGTAGGAGACGATCTGGTCGATGCAGTCTTCCATGCCGTGGAAGTCGGCAAACGCTGGGTAGCGGCGAATCACCTTGTTGGAGAAGATTCGCGACAGCCGCGGGTCGCTGGCCGTATCCACCAGCTGCGCCTCACCGATGGCCTTGAGCATGCGCTCGGCGGCGCTGGCGTAGGTCAGCGGATCCTGCTTGCACAGGTCGAGATACTCCTGCAGGGAGTATTCCTCCTGGCGCGTGGTTTCGTAGCGTTGCTGGAAATGGCTGAAAATGCTCATGACGTCACCTCGCTCGATGCCTGAACCGGAAGCGGGCCTCGGGCGGGCACGGACAGGCTGGCGCGGTGCGCCAACCTGCTTATCCCCTCACTCGACCCCCAATGGTCGTACCGCCTCATGGAAGCCGGTGGGCCGGCTTTCCCTTTTGGAAGACTCTTGAGAAAAGCATAGACCTGCTTTGTCGAGCGCGCAGCAGGAAAAAACGACGGCGTGGTGACGGGCTGAAGGTGGCTTGGCGGTCAGTCGTGGGGGAGGCGGGCGACCTCGTCCGGGTACTGGGCGCGCCACAGTTCGAAGCCGCCGTCGATGCTGTAGACCTCGCTGAAGCCCTGGTGGGCCAGGAAGCCGGCCGCGTTCTGGCTGGAGTTGCCGTGGTAGCAGATCACCAGCAGCGGCTTGTCCATGTCGGCGCCGGCGATGAAGTCGGCCAGCGAGTGGTTGTCCAGGTGACGGGCGCCGGGGATGTGGCCGCTGGCAAAGCTGTGCGGATCACGGATGTCGACCACCACCGCGCCATTCTGGCGCAGGTCGTGGGCGGTGGCGGGGTCGATGCGCTTGAATTCGCTCATGGTTGTTCCTTGTGGCAACTGCAGGTAAGGCGCTCGCCGCTGTCGACGTTGAGCAGGGTCAGCTCCGCGCCCCACACGCAGCCGGAGTCCAGGGCCTCGACGCCGGGCTCGTCGCAGCGGCCTTGCAGAGCGGCCCAGTGGCCGAAGATGATCTTCTGTCCGCGGGTCTTGCGGCCGGGGTGGCTGAACCACGGCGCATAGCCGCTCGGTGCAGTGCCCAGCCCCTCCTTGCTCTTCAGATCAAGGCGGCCATCGGCGGTGCAGAAGCGCATGCGGGTGAAATAGTTGGTGATCGTGCGCAGCCGGGCAACGCCGCACAGTCGACTGTCCCACTTGTTCGGCTCGTTGCCGTACATGCCCTCGAGAAACAGCGGCAGGCGAGTGTCGTCGCGCAGGGCTTCCTCGACCTCGGCGGCGCGCTTGCGGGCCTTCTTCAGCGACCAGTGCGGCGGGATGCCGGCGTGCACCAGGGTGATCTGCCGCTCCTCGTCGTAGTGCAGCAGCGGCTGGCGACGCAGCCAGTCGAGCAGGTCGTCGCGATCCGGGGCGTCGAGGATCTCGCGCAGGGTGTCGGTCTTCTTCAGGCGCTCGACGTTATGTGCCACGGCGAGCAGGTGCAGGTCGTGGTTGCCCAGCACGGTGGTCACCGCCTCGCGCATGGCAAACAGGAAGCGCAGGGTTTCCAGCGATTGCGGGCCGCGGTTGACCAGGTCGCCGACCAGCCACAGGCGATCCTGCTGCGGATCGAAAGCGACCCGCTGCAGCAGGCACTGCAGCGGTTGCAGGCAGCCCTGCACGTCGCCGACGGCATACAGCGCCATCAGTGCAGGACTCCGGGCACGGCCAGGCGGAACGGCTTGATCGGTGCGGCGAAGGCGTGCTCGTCGCCGGCCTGCATGCCGAAGCTGCCGTGCATGCTGCCCACCGGCGTGGCCAGCACACAGCCGCTGGTGTAGGTGTGGCTCTGCCCGGGCTGCAGCAGCGGCTGTTCGCCGACCACGCCGGGGCCGCGCACTTCCTGCACCTTGGCATTGCCGTCGGTGATGATCCAGTGGCGGGTCAGCAGCTTGGCGGCGAGCAGGCCATTGTTGCGGATGGTCACCGTATAGGCGAAGGCATAGCGCTCCTGCTCGGGCAGCGACTGCTCGGGCAGGTGGCGGGTGACGACGCTGACGTCGATCTGGTAGCGCGGGTCGTTTGAGGTCATTGCGGCGGCTTCGTACGGCGTAATGAACAGCGTAGTGATTTACTCGGCCGCTGTCTGCAGGGCCAGCTGATCGGCCAGGCGCACGAAGGCGGCCAGGTCCAGCTGTTCCGGGCGCAGGCTGCCATCCACGCCGGCGGCTTCGATGGCCTGGGCGTCGAGCAGCTGCTTGAGGGTGTTGCGCAGGGTCTTGCGCCGCTGGTTGAAGGCTTCGCGCACCACGCGCTCGAGCAGACGATGATCCTTGGCCGGGTGCGGCAGTACCGCGTGCGGCACCAGGCGGACGATGGCCGATTCGACCTTGGGCGGCGGGTTGAAGGCGCCCGGACCGACGTTGAACAGGTGCTCCACCCGGCAGTGGTACTGCACCATGATCGACAGCCGTCCCCAGTCACCGCCGCCGGGCGTGGCGGCCAGGCGCTCGACCACTTCCTTCTGCAGCATGAAGTGCATGTCGCCGATGATTGCGGCGTGTTCCAGCAAGTGGAAGATCAGCGGCGTGGAGATGTTGTACGGCAGGTTGCCGACCACGCGCAGCTTCTCGCCGTCCGCCACCAGGCTGTTGAAGTCGAACTTCAGGGCATCGCCGGCGTTGAGGGTGAAGTTCGGATCGAGGCCGAAGCGCATCTGCAGCAGGGGCAGCAGGTCCTTGTCCAGCTCGATCACATCCAGCTTGGCGCCGCTGCCGAGCAGGCCTTCGGTAAGGGCGCCCTGGCCAGGGCCGATTTCGACCATATGTTCGCCTGGGCGCGCATGGATGGCGCGCAGGATGCGGTGGATGACACCGGCATCGTGCAGGAAGTTCTGGCCGAAACGCTTGCGGGCGCGGTGTTGGTACAGCTCGGACATCGGGGGACTCCAGGCCTGGAGCGGCAAGCGTCACGCTTGAGCCCAGGGCGAAAAAGACGAAGGCGCGCAGTTTACCAGCGAACACGCGGGTCGGCGGGCTCTGTCGGCTGGGCTGCGGATGGCTGGGAGGGAATTCGCAGACCGATGGCCCGCCAGGCTGCGCAAGGTGGATAAGGCCCGAAGCCGCTCGCCACCCTGCGTCTGCCTGGGGTTTCAGCCGGCTTGCTGCGCGCCGGCGGTCATCTGGTAGGCGGTTTCCAGCGCCACCTGCAGGCTGCCGGTATCGACCCGGCCGCTGCCGGCGAGATCCAGGGCGGTGCCATGGTCGACCGAAGTGCGCACGATCGGCAGGCCGAGGGTGACGTTGACCGCGGCGCCGAAACCCTTGTACTTGAGCACCGGCAGGCCCTGGTCGTGGTACATGGCCAGCACCGCGTCGCAGTGCTCGAGATGCTTGGGGGTGAACAGGGTGTCGGCCGGCAGCGGGCCGATCAGGTCGAGGCCTTCGCCGCGCAGGCGCGCCAGGGTGGGCTCGATGATGTCGATTTCCTCACGGCCCAGGTGGCCGCCCTCGCCGGCGTGCGGGTTAAGGCCGCAGACCAGGATGCGCGGGCTGGCGATGCCGAACTTGTCGCGCAGATCGCCATGCAGGATGCGCGCGACCCGCGTCAGGCGCTCGGCGGTGATGGCGTCGGCCACCTCGCGCAGCGGCAGGTGGGTGGTCGCCAGCGCCACGCGCAGGCCGCGGGTGGCAAGCATCATCACCACCTGCTCGGTGTGGGTCAGCTCGGCGAGGAACTCGGTATGCCCGGAGAAGGGGATGCCGGCCTCATTGATCACGCCCTTGTGCACGGGGGCGGTGATCATCCCGGCGAAGTCGCCGTCGACGCAGCCGTTGCCGGCGCGCAGCAGGGTCTCCAGCACGTAGCCGGCGTTGCGCGGGTCGAGCTGGCCGGCCTGCACTGGTGCCGCCAGCGGGGTATCCCACACATACAGGCTGCCGGCCGGCGCCGGGGCCTGTGGCCAGGCGCCGGGAGCGACTTCGAGCAGGGCGATGTCCAGACCCAGCAGCGTGGCGCGTTCGGCCAGCAACTGACGGCTGGCGATCGCCACCAGGGCATGCGGCTGTGCCGCGCGGGCCAGCAGCAGGCACAGGTCGGGACCGATGCCGGCCGGCTCGCCGGGCGTCAGGGCAAAGCGCTGCGCCTCGCTCACAGGCGGATTTCCACGTAGGCTTCGTCGCGGATCTGGCGCAGCCAGTTCTGCAGCTCCTCGTCGTACTTGCGGTTGCGCAGCAGGTTCAGCGCCTGCTGTTCGCGGGCCTCGCCACTGGCGTCGCTGGTGCGGCGATCCAGCACTTCCAGCACGTGCCAGCCGAACGGGGTGCGGAACGGTTTCGACAGTCGGCCGACCGGGCTGCTGGCCATCACTTCGCGGAACTCGGGCACCAGCGAGTTGGGGTCGATCCAGTTCAGGTCGCCGCCGTGGAGTGCCGAGCCCGGGTCTTCGGAGAAGCTCTTCGCCAGCTCGGCGAAGTCCTCGCCGCCCTGCAGGCGCTCGTACAGGCGCTCGGCCAGGATGCGGGTTTCGTCGTCGCTGCGGATCTCGCTGGGCTTGAGCAGGATGTGGCGGACGTGGACTTCATCGCGCTGCACGCCGCGCTCACCGCCGCGCTTCTCGAGCAGCTTGAGCATGATGAAGCCGGCCGGCGTGCGCACCGGCTCGGTGACCTCGCCGACACCGAGGGCGCCGACCATGGCATCGAACGGCGGCGGCAGCTGGGCGGCTTTGCGCCAGCCGATCTCGCCGCCCTCGAGGGCGTTTTCGCTGGCCGAGCGGGCCATGGCCAGGCGCGCGAAGTCGGCGCCCTGCTGCAGCTGGGCATGGATGTCGCGCGCCTGGCGTTCGGCGGCCTGGATCGCCTGGGCCGAGGAGCCCTCGCTCAGCGGCACAAGGATGTTGGCCAGCCGGAACTCTTCCGACAGCTGCAGCTTGCCCAGGTCGGAGGCGAGGAAGTTCTGCACTTCCTGCGGGCTGACCTGGATGCGCTCGGCCACCCGGCGCTGGCGTACGCGACTGACGACCATCTCGCGGCGTACCTGCTCGCGGGCGTCGTCGTAGGACAGGCCGTCGCGGGCGAGGGCGGCCCTGAACTGCTCGAGGCTGAGGTTGTTGCGCTGGGCGATGGTGGCCATCGCCCGGTTCAGTTCCTCGTCGCCGATGCGGATGCCGGAGCGCTCGCCCATCTGCAGCTGCAGGTTCTCGACGATCAGGCGTTCCAGCACCTGCGGCGCCAGGGCGTCGCGCGGCGGCAGGTCGCCGCCACGCTTGGCCAGGTTCTGCCGCACTTCGTCGAGGCGCTGGTCGAGCTGGCTCTGCATGATCACGTCGTTGTCGACGATGGCTACCACGCGGTCGAGCGGCTGGACCTCGGCCTGGACCGTGCTGCAGCACAGCAGGGCGCCCAGGGCGAGGGGGAGCAGACTATTGATAAGCTTGGTCTTCACGTTCACGGTAACCTTGAATGCCTTGGTCGAGGAAGGACTCTACCTGGCTGCCAACCACGCCGCCGAGGCCCTTGAATACGATCTGCAGGAAGATGCCGCGGTCGGCCTCTTCGTTTGCATCCGGGTTGAGGTCGTATTCGTCGTAGTCCATCCAGTAGCGGTTGATCAGGCGCAGCTTCCAGCAGCAGCTGTCGTACTCGAAGCCGCCCATCGCCTCCAGTGTGCGGTTGCGGCTGTAGTCGTGCTGCCAGCGCGCGATCACGCTCCACTGCGGCATGATCGGCCAGATGGTGGAGATGTCGTGCTGCTCGATCTTGTAGTAATCCTTGATGTAGCCCGGCGTGCCGGGGGTGCCGAAGTCGCCGCCATAGGTCCAGGTGCCGCTGGCCTGATCGTAACGCATGGTGTCGTTGCGGTAGCGATAACCGAGGTTGACCACCTTGTTCGGGTTGGCTTCCGGCTGGTAGTGGAACATGGCACTGCCGGAGCGCGTCTGGCCCAGGGAACGTTCCTGGGCGAGATCGAGGTTGAAGCGCCAGTCGCGGTTGAAGCGGTACAGGTACTCCAGCGCATAGGGCGAGGTGGAGGTACGTGCATCGCCACGGGTGCGGTAGTCGATGCCCGGCATCTGCACCTGACGGTCTTCAAAGTAGAAGGTCTGGCCGAGGCTGAAGGTCTGCCGCTCGAAGCCGTTGGGCTCGATCCAGCGACTGGTGGCCCCCAGCGACAGCTGGTTGGCGTCGCCGATGCGGTCCTTGCCGGAGAAGCGGTTGTCGCGCCACAGCGAGGCATAGCTGAAGGTGCTCTCGCCGGTGTCGAATACCGGGATGTCGGTCTGGTCCTCTTCCGGCACGTACAGGTAGAAGGCGCGCGGTTCGAGGGTCTGGCGGGTGCCCTTGCCGAACAGGTCGGTGTTGCGGTCGAAATACAGGCCGCTGTCGACGCTGTAGATCGGGGTCTGGCGGTCCTGGCTGCTATCGAACTGCTGCTCGGCAAGCAGGCTGTTGCGCCCCTGCTGGTCGAGGTCCAGGTCGTAGCGGGTGTAAGCGTACTTGAGCGACGGCTTGAGGTAGCCCCACGACCAGTTCAGCGGCAGGCTGACGCCCGGCTCCAGATGCAGGCGGTCGCCTTCGGCGCGGCCCAGGCCCACGATGTTTTCGTCATACCAGCGCTGTGGCGTGCCATCCTCGTTGACGAAGTTGCCGTTGCGCAGGCTGCGCTGGAAGCTGACGAACTCGGTGCCATAGCTGAACTGCAGGCCGCCCGGCTGGAACGGCAGGGCACCGTCGAGGGTCAGCTGCGGCAGGCGGTCGTAGGGGGTGACGTCGACCACGCTGGTCGGCTCGTAGGCGTGCACATTGAGCCGTGCGGTGTAGCTGTCGCCGCGATAGCTCAGGCTGCCGCGCTGGTTGAGGAAGCTGGGCTGGTCGAAGCCCAGGTTGGTATCCAGATCTTGGAAGTAGTACGGGTCGCTGATGTCGGTGTAGTCGACCTCGGCCAGCCAGCGCGAATCCAGCCCGCCCTTGTGCTGCCAGTTGTACATCCAGCGCTGGTCTTCGTACTCCGACTGCAGCTTGCGCTCGTCTTCCGAGTCGTTCAGCCAGGCGCCGCCGACCTGGCCTTCGCTGGCCGGGGTCAGGTAGCGGAGTTCGCCCTCCATCAGCAGGCCGCGATTGGCCATGTAGGTCGGATAGAGGGTGGCGTCGTAGTTGGGCGCCAGGTTGAAGTAGTAGGGCGTCTTCAGCGAGAAGCCGGAGTCGCTCGACGTGCTCATGCTCGGCGTCAGGAAGCCGGACTGGCGGCGGTCGTCGATCGGGAAGTAGATGTACGGGGTGTAGAACACCGGCACATCCTTCACCCGCAGGGTCACGTTGGTCGCGGTGCCGAAGCCGGTGGCCGGGTCCAGCTTGATGTTGTTGCCCTTCAGGTGCCAGGTGTTTTCGCCCGGCTCGCAGCGGGTGTAGGTGCCGTCCTTCAGGCGCACCACGGCATCGTCCTGGCGCTTGGCGTATTTCGCGCTGCCGCGGGTCTTGGCGGCGTGGATCACGTACTCGGCGTTGTCGACCTCGGCCTCGCCGTTGTCCAGCTGCAGCTGGGCGCGGTCGCCGACCACCAGAATGCCGTTGTCGCGCAGACGCACGTTGCCCTTGAGTTCGCCGCGGTTTTCCAGCTGGTGCAGGTTGGCCTCGTCGGCCTCGGCCTGCATGCTGCCCTGGCGCAGGACCACGTCGCCAGCGAGGGTGGTGGTTTCGGTCTGCTGCTCGTAGCGCGAGGCGCGGGCGCCGACGAAGGTCGGTGCCTCGCCCTGCGGCGTGGTGTCGTCGATGCCGGGACGCTTGGGCTCGACGTAGGTGCCGGCGCAGTAGGGCGCGATCTCGGCACGCTGGGCCTCGCTGAGTTTATCGCGCGGCACCCAGTCCAGATGGCTGTAGTCGGCGCTGCGCGAAGCCAGTGCCCGGCCGCCATTGTCGCTGGCCAGCGGGGCTGCTTGCGGCTCACCGCTCGCCGGAGCGGCTACCGGCGCCTGTTCGGCGCTGCGGCTGACGGTGGCTTCGGCCGGCTGTGGGCGCGGCGGCAGGGCGGCGCTGGGTGTCTTCGGCGAACAGGCCCAGCTGCCGCCGGCGGAGGCTTGGCAGTCGAACTGCTCGGCGGCATGCAGGAGCGGAGCGGAACCCAAGGCCAGCAGACTGCCGGTGACGAGGAGGGGGAATTTTCTGCGGAACAAGGGGGGATTTAGAGCCATCTGAGTTATGTCCGGGCTTCCTGCGCGCCAACAGCCTGTGCGGCCGCACGCCTTTCGATGGGCTGGAGTAAGATCCGCGATAATAAATCAATGCGTCACGCAACGGCTAGCTTAGAAGGGGAGCCTGCGAATGTCTGTGGATAAACGATTCGAAAACCTGGTGCACTGGCTGGAACAGTGCCTGCCGCCGGTGTTTGCTGCGCGCGGCTGGGGTATGCCGGGAACGGCGAGCCTGACCCCGGCGAGCAGCGATGCCAGCTTCCGCCGCTATTTCCGCTGGGAAGACGGCACGCGCAGCCTGATCGTCATGGACGCGCCGCCGCCACAGGAAGACTGCCGGCCGTTCGTCAAGGTCGCCGGCCTGCTGGCCGAGGCCGGCGTGCACGTGCCGGAGATCCTCGCCAGCGATCTCGAGCAGGGCTTCCTGCTGCTGCCTGATCTGGGTCGGCAGACCTACCTGGAGGTGATCGATGCCGACAATGCCGACGCGCTGTTCGAGGATGCGCTGCAGGCGCTGGTGGCCTTCCAGCAGCTGCCGGTCGAGGGCCAGCTGCCGGCCTACGACGAGGCCTTGCTGCGCCGCGAGCTGCAGCTGTTTCCCGACTGGTACCTGCAGCGCCACCTCGGCGTGAGCCTCGACGGCGCCGCGCTGCAGGCCTGGAACGCCACCTGCGACCTGCTGGTGGCCAGCGCGCTGGGCCAGCCGCGGGTACTGGTGCACCGCGACTACATGCCGCGCAACCTGATGCTCAGTGCGCCCAACCCCGGCGTGCTGGACTTCCAGGACGCGGTGTTCGGCCCGGTCAGCTACGACGTCACCTGCCTGTTCAAGGACGCCTTCCTCAGCTGGCCGCAGGCCCGCGTCGATGCCTGGCTCGAGCGCTACTGGCAGCTGGCGCAGGCCGCCGGCATCCCGCTGCCGGCCAGCTTCGCCGAGTTCCAGCGCGCCAGCGACCTGATGGGCGCGCAGCGCCACCTCAAGGTGATCGGTATCTTCGCGCGCATCTGTCATCGCGACGGCAAGCCCAAGTATCTCGGCGACGTGCCGCGCTTCTTCGCCTACCTGCAGGAAGTCATCGCCCGCCGGCCGGAGCTGGCGCCGCTGGCCGAGCTGCTCGCCAGCCTGCCGCAGGAGTCGGCGGCATGAAGGCGATGATCCTCGCCGCCGGCAAGGGCGAGCGCCTGCGCCCGCTGACCCTGCACACGCCCAAGCCGCTGGTGCCGGTCGGCGGCGTGCCGCTGATCGAGTACCACATCCGCGCCCTGGTCACGGCGGGCTTCCGCGAGCTGGTGATCAACCATGCCTGGCTGGGGGCGCAGATCGAGGCGCATCTGGGCGATGGCTCGCGCTTTGGCGTGGAGATCGCCTATTCGGCCGAGGGCGAGCCGCTGGAAACCGGCGGCGGCATCCACCGGGCCCTGCCGCTGCTCGGCGAGGCGCCCTTCCTGCTGGTCAACGGCGACATCTGGACCGACTACGACTTCGCCGGGCTGCGCCGCAGTCCCGCCGGCCTGGCCCACCTGGTGCTGGTGGACAACCCGGCACACCATCCTGAGGGCGATTTTTGCCTGCAGGACGGCCGGGTCGACGCCCGCGGCGAACAGCTCGGGCTGACCTACAGCGGCATTGCCGTGCTCGATCCTGCCCTGTTCGCCGGCTGCCAGGCGGGCGCGTTCAAGCTGGCGCCGCTGCTGCAGGCGGCGATGGCCGCCGGCCAGGTCAGCGGCGAGCACTTCCGCGGCCGCTGGGTGGATGTCGGCACCCACGAGCGCCTCGCCGAGGTCGAGCGGCTGCTGGCGGAGCGCGGCTGATGCTATGGCCGGCCAGTGCCCTCGGCGGTGTGGCCGGCTTCGTGCTGGCCAGCATCCCCGGGGCCTTGCTCGGCGGTCTGCTCGGGCGCTGGCTGGACCGGCGCCTGCAGTTGCACGACTGGCATGATCTGCGCGAGCGTCTGGACGGATTGTCCGCCGCGCAGCGCGATGCGCGCCTGCTGCTGCAGTTGCTCGGCCGGGTGGCGGCTGCCGATCCGTTGGCGACGGCGGCCCAGCAGCGCCTGCTGCGCCAGGAAATCCAGCGTTTGGCGCTGGATCCGGCGCTGGCACGCGAGGCCTTCGCCCGTGGTCGCGAGGATCTGCAGCTGGCGCGTGTGCTGCGCCGCCTGCGCCAGCGCCCGGCGCGCATCGATACGGTACTGCGCGCCTGCTGGCGCATGGCCTGGGCGGGTGGGCACTGTACCCCGGCGGCGCGTGCCCTGCTCGGCGTGTGGGCCGAGCTGCTGGGACGCACGCCGGCGCAGCTGGCGGCGTTGGAGACGTCGGCGCGCGGTCTCGCGCTGGCGCCGCCGGCCGGCGACGCCTACCGCGAGGCCCTGCAGCTGCTCGGCGTCGCCGCCGATGCCCCACTCGCCGAGGTCCGCCAGGCCTACCGGCGCCAGCTTGGCCGGCACCACCCCGACCGCTTCGCCAGAGGCGATGCCGCCCAGCAGGCGGCGGCTACCGAGCGGACCCGCCGCCTGCATGAAGCCTGGGCGCTGCTGCGCGAGCGTCATCGCCAGCGCTGAGCAAGCCCGCGCCCGGCTCGGCGAGGCTTGCCCAGTCGCGCTACAATCGGCGCATTCCGCTTTTTGCCCCCTACCGAGGTAGCCATGCAGCCGTTCGCCATCGCCCCGTCGATCCTCTCCGCCGATTTCGCCCGCCTGGGCGAGGAGGTCGACAAGGTTCTCGCCGCCGGCGCCGACATCGTCCACTTCGACGTGATGGACAACCACTACGTGCCCAACCTGACCATCGGCCCGATGGTCTGCGCCGCCCTGCGCAAGTACGGCATCACCGCGCCGATCGATGCCCACCTGATGGTCAAGCCGGTCGACCGCATCATCGGCGACTTCATCGAGGCCGGCGCCAGCTACATCACCTTCCACCCGGAGGCCAGCGAGCACATCGACCGTTCGCTGCAGTTGATCAAGGACGGCGGCACCAAGGCCGGCCTGGTGTTCAACCCGGCTACCCCGCTGGACTGTCTGAAGCACGTGATGGACAAGGTCGACATGATCCTGCTGATGAGCGTCAACCCCGGTTTCGGCGGGCAGAAGTTCATCCCCGGCACCCTCGACAAGCTGCGCGAGGCGCGCGCGCTGATCGACGCCAGCGGCCGCGAGATCCGCCTGGAGATCGACGGCGGGGTCAACGTCGCCAACATCGCCGAGATCGCCGCCGCCGGCGCCGACACCTTCGTCGCCGGCTCGGCGATCTTCAACCAGCCCGACTACAAGGCGGTGATCGACGCCATGCGCGCCGAGCTGGCCCGGGTCCGCGGATGACGGCTGCGCGCGTGACCGCGCTGCAGCGCCTGTTCGCCGGGCGCCTGCCGCGTCTGGCGATGTTCGACCTGGACGGCACCCTGCTCGACTCGGTGCCGGACCTGGCTGTGGCAGTCGACCGTATGCTCGCCGAGCTGGGCCGGCCGCCGGCCGGCCGCGAGCGGGTGCGCCTGTGGGTCGGCAATGGCGCGCGGGTGCTGGTGCGCCGCGCGCTGGCCGGCGATCTGCGCCACGACGGGGTGGACGAGGCGCTGGCCGAGGAGGCCCTGGCGCTGTTTATGGAGGCCTACGCCGACAACCACGCATTGACCCGCGTCTATCCCGGGGTGATCGAGACCCTCGACTGGCTGCGCCAGCAGGACGTGGCGCTGGCGCTGATCACCAACAAGCCGGCGCGCTTCCTGCCCGAACTGCTGGCCGACAAGGGCCTGGCCGGCTACTTCCAGTGGCTGGTCGGCGGCGACACCCTGCCGCAGCAGAAGCCCGATCCGGCGGCGCTGTTCTGGGTGATGGAGCGGGCTGGCGTCAGCGCCGGGGAGGCGCTGTTCGTCGGCGACTCGCGCAACGACGTGCGCGCGGCCAAGGCGGCCGGGGTGACCTGCGTGGCGCTGTCCTACGGCTACAACCACGGCGAGCCGATTGCGGACGAGCAGCCGGCGCTGGTGCTCGACGATCTGCGCCAGTTGGTTGATTCGTGCGCAGTGCTGCGCTAGTGTGCCTGCACGTGTTCAAACCCCGCCGAAGAGATCAGATCGTGGTGGTCACCTGCAAATTGTGGATGAAGGTCATCAAGGCTCTGGCCCGCTGGCGCTGGCGCGCCTGACATCGTCCCTGGCCGGCTTGCCGGCGCGTTTGCATATCGACCGTTTTCCAGGCCCCGAGGCTGATCATGACCCGCGAAGAATTCCTGCGTTTGGCCGCTGCCGGCTATAACCGCATTCCGCTTGCCCGCGAAACCCTCGCCGACTTCGACACCCCGCTGTCCATCTACCTGAAGCTGGCCGACGCGCCCAACTCCTACCTGCTCGAGTCGGTGCAGGGCGGCGAGAAGTGGGGGCGTTACTCGATCATCGGCTTGCCCTGCCGCACCGTGCTGCGCGTGCACGGCCATCAGGCGCGGGTGACGGTCGACGGCGTCGAGACCGAGAGCCACGACTGTGCCGACCCGCTGGCCTTCGTCGAGCAGTTCAAGGCGCTCTACCACGTGCCGACCCTGCCGGGCCTGCCGCGCTTCAACGGCGGCCTGGTCGGCTACTTCGGCTACGACAGCGTGCGCTACGTTGAGCAGCGCCTCGGCGCCTGTCCCAGCCCCGATCCGCTGGGCACCCCGGACATCCTGCTGATGGTCTCCGACGCGGTGGTGGTGTTCGATAACCTGGCCGGCAAGCTGCACGCCATCGTCCTCGCCGACCCGGCCGAGGCGGATGCCTACGAGCGGGGCCTGGCCCAGCTGGACGCGCTGGTCGCCCGCCTGCGCCAGCCGATCACCCCGCGCCTGGGTGTCGACCTCAATGCCCCGCTGGGCAAGGAGCCGGCGTTCCGCTCCAGCTTCAGCCATGACGACTTCGAGAACGCGGTGCGTGCCATCAAGGAGTACATCCTCGCCGGCGACTGCATGCAGGTGGTGATCTCCCAGCGCATGTCGATCCCGTTCGCCGCCGCGCCCATCGACCTGTACCGCGCGCTGCGCACCATCAACCCGACGCCGTACATGTACTTCTTCAACTTCGGCGACTTCCACGTGGTCGGCAGCTCGCCCGAGGTGCTGGTGCGCGTCGAGGACGGCCTGGTCACCGTGCGGCCGATCGCCGGCACCCGCCCGCGCGGGGTGACCGAGGAGCAGGATCTGGCCCTGGAGAAGGACCTGCTGTCCGACAGCAAGGAGCTGGCCGAGCACCTGATGCTGATCGACCTCGGCCGCAACGACGTCGGCCGGGTGTCCGCTACCGGCTCGGTGAAGGTCACCGAGCAGATGGTGATCGAGCGCTACTCCAACGTGATGCACATCGTCTCCAACGTCACCGGCCACCTGAAGCCCGAATTGAGCGCGATGGACGCCCTGCGCGCCATCCTGCCCGCCGGCACCCTGTCCGGGGCGCCGAAGGTCCGCGCCATGGAGATCATCGACGAGCTGGAGCCGGTCAAGCGCGGCGTCTACGGCGGTGCAGTGGGCTACCTGGCGTGGAACGGCAACATGGACACCGCCATCGCCATCCGCACCGCGGTGATCAAGGACGGCGAGCTGCATGTGCAGGCCGGTGCCGGCATCGTCGCCGACTCGGTGCCGGCGCTGGAGTGGGAAGAAACCCTCAATAAGCGCCGTGCGATGTTCCGCGCGGTGGCCCTGGCCGAACAAAGTGCAGAGTGAAGGGGACCTGACATGCTGCTGATGATCGACAACTACGACTCCTTCACCTACAACCTGGTGCAGTACTTCGGCGAACTGGATGCCGAGGTCAAGGTGGTGCGCAACGATGAGCTGAGCGTTGAGCAGATCCGCGCCCTCAACCCAGAGCGCATCGTGGTCTCCCCCGGCCCCTGCACGCCCAATGAGGCCGGGGTGTCGCTGGCGGTGATTCGCGAGTTCGCCGGCAAGCTGCCGCTGCTCGGCGTCTGCCTCGGCCACCAGAGCATCGGCCAGGCCTTCGGCGGCGAGGTGGTGCGCGCCCGGGTGGCCATGCACGGCAAGACCAGTCCGGTGTTCCACTTGGACCAGGGCGTGTTCCAGGGCCTGGCCAATCCGCTGACCGTGACCCGCTACCACTCGCTGGTGGTACGTCGCGAGAGCCTGCCGGACTGCCTGGAAATCACGGCCTGGACCCAGCTCGAGGACGGCAGCGTCGACGAGATCATGGGCCTGCGCCACAAGACCCTCAACGTCGAGGGCGTGCAGTTCCATCCCGAATCCATCCTCACCGAACAGGGCCACGAGCTGCTGGCCAACTTCTTGAAGCAGAGCGGAGGCGTGCGCTGATGGATATCAAGGAAGCCCTCAACCGGGTGGCCGGCAACCTCGATCTAAGCACCGCGGAAATGCAGGACGTCATGCGCCTGATCATGACCGGCCAGTGCAGCGACGCGCAGATCGGTGCCTTCCTGATGGGCCTGCGCATGAAGAGCGAGACCATCGACGAGATCGTCGGTGCCGTGCAGGTGATGCGCGAGCTGGCCGCGCCGGTGCAGATCGACGCCGAGCGCCTGGTCGACACCTGCGGCACCGGCGGCGACGGCATGAACATCTTCAACGTCTCCAGCGCGGCGGCCTTCGTGGTCGCCGCCGCCGGCGGCAAGGTGGCCAAGCACGGCAACCGCGCGGTGTCCGGCAAGAGCGGCAGCGCCGATCTGCTGGAGGCGGCCGGTATCTACCTGGACCTGACTCCCGCGCAGGTGGCGCGCTGCATCGAGACCGTCGGCGTCGGCTTCATGTTCGCCCCGGCCCACCACGGCGCCATGCGCCACGCCGCGGCAGCGCGCCGCGAGCTGGGTCTGCGCACCATCTTCAACATGCTCGGCCCGCTGGCCAACCCGGCCGGCGTGCGCCACCAGGTGCTCGGCGTGTTCAGCCAGGCGCTGTGCCGGCCGCTGGCCGAGGTGCTGCAGCGCCTGGGCAGCCAGCACGTGCTGGTGGTGCATGCCCAGGACGGCCTCGACGAGGTCAGCCTGGCCGCGCCGACCCATGTCGCCGAACTCAAGGATGGCCTGATAAGCGAGTACCGCGTGCAGCCGGAGGACTTCGGCATCAAGAGCCAGAGCCTGATCGGCCTCGGCGTCGAGGGTGCGGAGGATTCGCTGGCGCTGATCCGCGACGCCCTCGGCCGCCGGCAGACCGAGGCGGGGCAGAAGGCGGCCGAGATGATCGTGCTCAACGCCGGCGCGGCGCTGTACGCCGCCGACCATGCCACCAGCCTCAAGGAAGGCGTGCAGCTGGCCCATGACGCCCTGCACACCGGCCTGGCCCGCGAGAAGATGGACGAGCTGGCCGCCTTCACCAACGTGTTCAAAGTGGAGAACCAGGCATGAGCGTGCCGACCGTGCTGGAAAAGATCGTCGCCCGCAAGGTCGAGGAAGTCGCCGCCGCCCGCGCCCAGGTCAGCCTGGCCGAGCAGGAGGCGCGTGCGCGTGTGGCCGATGCGCCGCGTGGCTTCGCCCGTGCCCTGCAGCAGCAGGCGGCCCTGCGCCGGCCGGCGGTGATCGCCGAGGTGAAGAAGGCCTCGCCGAGCAAGGGGGTGATCCGCGAAGCCTTCGATCCGGCGCAGATCGCCGCCAGCTACCAGGCCGGCGGCGCGACCTGCCTGTCGGTGCTCACCGACGTCGACTTCTTCCAGGGCGCCAACGCCTACCTGCAGCAGGCGCGCGCCGCCTGCAGTCTGCCGGTGATCCGCAAGGATTTCCTGATCGATCCCTATCAGGTGGTCGAGGCGCGTGCCATCGGCGCCGACTGCGTGCTGCTGATCGCCGCCTGCCTGGACGACGGCCAGCTGGTCGAGCTGGCCCAGGTGGCCAGGGAGCAGGGCCTCGACGTGCTGGTCGAGGTGCACGACGGCGAGGAGCTGGAGCGCGCGCTCAAGCATCTGGATACCCCGCTGCTCGGCATCAACAACCGCAACCTGCACAGCTTCGAGGTGTCGCTGCAGACCACGCTCGACCTGCTGCCGCGCATCCCGCAGGATCGCCTGGTGGTCACCGAGAGCGGCATCCTGTCACGCGCCGACGTCGAGCTGATGGAGCGCCATGACGTATGGAGTTTCCTGGTCGGCGAGGCGTTCATGCGCGCCGAGGAGCCAGGTGCGGAACTGCGGCGGCTGTTCTTCCCCGACTGATCCGCCGTGCAGAGCGCAAAAGGCCGTCCCGAGGGACGGCCTTTTTGTTTGCGGCGGGCGGCTCAGCGCGTGCCGAACACCACCATGGTCTTGCCCTTGACGTTGACCAGGCCCTGTTCCTCGAGGGCCTTGAGCACGCGACCGACCATCTCGCGCGAGCAGCCGACGATGCGGCCGATCTCCTGGCGGGTGATCTTGATCTGCATGCCGTCGGGGTGGGTCATGGCGTCCGGCTGCTTGCACAGCTCCAGCAGGGTGCGCGCCACCCGGCCGGTGACGTCGAGGAAAGCCAGGTCGCCGACCTTGCGGGTGGTCTTGCGCAGGCGGTCGGCCATCTGGCTGCCGAGGGTGTAGAGGATGTCCGGGTCCTGCTGGGTCAGCTCGCGGAATTTGGCATAGCTGATCTCGGCGACTTCGCACTCGGTCTTGGCACGCACCCAGGCGCTGCGCTCCTGCTCGCGGCCTTCCAGATCGAACAGCCCCATCTCGCCGAAGAAGTCGCCCGGATTCAGGTAGGCGATGATCATCTCGCGGCCGTCGTCGTCCTCGATGAGGATGGTCACCGAGCCCTTGATGATGAAGAACAGGGTCTCACAGCGATCACCGGCATAGATGATGGTGCTCTTGGCGGTGTAGCGACGGCGATGACAGTGCGCGAGCAGCTTGTCGAGGTTCTTGATCTTTGGTGTGAGGCTAATAGCAACCATGCCCGATCCCGGAAAGTAAAAAGGAAAAAGCCCTGTGCCGCAGGCGATGTTTTTATTGTTATTAAAAGGTGCTGCAGTGTGCCAGCAAAGTGGCGTCAGCTTAACAGTAGTGAGGCCTTCGGCAGGGCGAAATTGCGTTGCAGATCACAGAGGTTCGACTAAAGAGCCACCTTGGCCGGCTGTGTTAAGCTTTCGTTCCCCTTTATACACCAGCGCGGAGTCAGGTTGATGAAAGCACGCATCCAGTGGGCCGGCGAGGCCATGTTCCTTGGCGAGTCTGGCAGCGGGCATGTGGTGGTGATGGATGGGCCGCCGGAGAACGGCGGGCGCAATCTCGGCGTGCGGCCGATGGAAATGCTGCTGCTCGGCCTCGGCGGCTGCAGCAGCTTCGACGTGGTCAGCATCCTCAAGAAGTCGCGTCAGGCAGTGGAGAGCTGCGAGGCCTTCCTCGAGGCCGAGCGCGCTGGCGAGGATCCCAAGGTGTTCACCAAGATCCACCTGCGTTTCGTGGTCAAGGGCCGCGGCCTCAAGGAGGCGCAGGTCAAGCGCGCGGTGGAACTGTCGGCCGAGAAGTACTGCTCGGCGTCGATCATGCTGGCCCGCGGCGGGGTGGAAATCACCCACGGCTACGAGATTGTCGAGCTGGGCTGACGGGCAGCCGGGCGGGGTTGCTGCCGCTCACAAACTGCCGGCAGGCTCTAGGCGAGCGTGGCCGCCGTCGGCATAATGCCGGGCTTTATTTTCGGGCGCCGCGCGATCCATGTGATGGTGCGGCGCCTTCTTCTATGGCCAGTCGCCAGCGCGCAGAGGTGCAAGCCGTCCCACGCAGGTGCTGCAAGCATCTGACGGGCATGCCACAACCGCGGCCGCGCCGCACCACCTGGGGAGTGATCGACGGTGAAAAGCAAACTCAAGCTGCACGGTTTCAACAACCTGACCAAGACCTTGAGCTTCAACATTTACGACATCTGCTACGCCGAGACGCCGGAAGACCAGCAGGCCTACGTCCAGTACATCGACGAGGTCTACGACGCCGAGCGGCTGACGCAGATCCTCACCAATGTGGTCGAGATCATCGGCGCCAACATCCTCAACATCGCCCGCCAGGACTACGATCCCCAGGGCGCCAGTGTGACCATCCTGATCTCCGAGCAGCCGGTGGAGCCCACCGACAGCCAGATCGAGGAGTCGCCCGGTCCGCTGAAGGAAACCATCCTCGCGCATCTGGACAAGAGCCACATCACGGTGCATACCTACCCGGAAATCCATCCGGTGGAAGGTATCGCCACCTTCCGCGTCGACATCGATGTGTCGACCTGCGGGGTGATCTCGCCGCTGAAGGCGCTCAACTACCTGATCCACTCGTTCGATTCGGACATCGTCACCGTCGACTACCGCGTGCGCGGCTTCACCCGCGATGTGGAAGGCAAGAAGCACTTCATCGATCACGAGATCAACTCGATCCAGAAGTACCTCTCCGCGGATACCAAGGAGGCGTACCAGATGACCGACGTCAACGTGTACCAGGAGAACCTGTTCCACACCAAGATGCTGCTCAAGGACTTCGACCTGGACAACTACCTGTTCGGCGATGCGACCAACAACCTCTCCGCCGAGCAGCGCGAGCAGGTGAGCGAGCGGGTCAAGCACGAGATGCTGGAGATCTTCTACGGCCGCAACATGCCGGGTTGAGATTTTCGCAGGCAAACAAAAGGGCACCGCTGGGTGCCCTTTTGCGTTTCTGCGGCCGGAGTCAGATGCGGTAGGTGGCCCGGGTCATCACCTTGGACAGCAGGCTCATGCCGGCCTTGATCGGCGCGGGGAAGCGCAGGCCGCCGGCGTCGAGGGCGGTGGTGGCGTGCTGCAGCTCGTCCTCGCGCATCTGCTCGAGGATCGCCTGCGAGCGCTGGTCGCCGGGCGGCAGCTGGGCCAGGTGCTCGTCGAGGTGCTTGACCACCTGGTCCTCGGTGGCGGCGACGAAGCCCAGGCTGACCCGATCGCTGATCAGTCCGGCGCTGGCGCCGATGCCGAACGACAGGCCATAGAACAGCGGGTTGAGCAGGCTGGGACGACCGCCCAGCTCGCGGATGCGCTGCTCGCACCAGGCCAGGTGGTCGATTTCCTCGTCGGCGGCCTGTTCCATGGCCTGGCGCACCGCGGGCAGCTTGGCGGTCAGCGCCTGGCCCTGGTACAGCGCCTGGGCGCAGACCTCGCCGGTATGGTTGATGCGCATCAGGCCGCAGACATGCCGCGCCTCGGCCTCGTCGAGGGCGACCTCCTCGCGGGGCAGCGCGGGCGAGGGGCGCGTCGGCTGGCCGCTGAACGGCAGCAGGGTGCGCAGGGCGGCATCGGCCTGCAGCAGCAGGCGATCGACCGGGGAGTAGTGGCGTTCGCTGGTCATCGGCGATCTCCGGAAAGGCGGTGGCGGCAAGTCTGGCGCAAACGGCCGGCGCCGGACTTGAGCGGGATCAGCAGGCGGTCGCGATCAGCCCGGCGGCCAGTGCATCTGACGCTGGCCGAGCACGTGCATGTGGATGTGGTAGACGGTCTGTCCACCCTGCTCGTTGCAGTTCATCACCACGCGGAAGCCTTCCTCGCAGCCCTGCTCGCGGGCGAGGCGCTGGGCGGTATGGACGATGTGGCCGACCAGGGCCTTGTCCTCTTCGCCGATATCGTGAAGGGTGGCAATGTGTTTTTTCGGGATCACGAGAAAATGCACCGGCGCCTGCGGGCCGATGTCGTGGAAGGCGACCACCTGGTCGTCCTCGTACAGCTTGCGCGCCGGGATGGCGCCGTCGACGATCTTGCAGAACAGGCAGTCCACAAGCGTATCTCCAGAGTTGCTGATGCGGGTCGCCCGAGTGTAGCGGCGCCACCCGCTGTCGCCCACCCCCACAAGGAGTCTGTGTGAAGAACGATATTCATGATCTGGGCCTGGTGCTCGACTCGCGCGTGCGCCTGATCGTCGTCGAGTCGTGGGACGAGCAGCGGGTGCTGGAAACCCTCAGTGCGCTGGCGATCAAGCGTGGCCTCGGTCTGTACCTGTGGTCGGTGACCGAGGGTGTGCAGCGTCTGGGCTTTGGTGGCGAGCCGCTGGGCGAGGGCGACAGCCGCGAGCCGGAGGTGGCGCTGCGTTTGGTCAAGGCCGATCCGCAGGCCAATCTCTACGTGTTCTGCGACCTGCATCCGTTCCTCGCCGACAATCCGCGCCTGGTGCGCCTACTCAAGGAGGTGGCGATGGCCAGCGCTGCGCAGCGGGCGACCCTGGTGCTAGTTTCCCATGCGCTCAAGCTGCCAGCCGAACTGCAGCGGCTGGCCGCGCGCTTCAGTCTGGCGCTGCCCGGCGAGGACGAGCTGCTGGCCATCGTCCGCGAGGAGGCGGCGCGCTGGAGCGAGCGCAACCATGGCGTGCGGGTGCGCACCGACAATCGCACCCTGCAGCAACTGGTGAAGAACCTGCGCGGTCTGGCCCATGCCGAGGCGCGTCTGCTGGCGCGCAACGTGATCTGCAACGACGGCGCTATCACCCAGGACGACCTGCCGGAACTCAATCGCGCGCGCTTCCAGCTGCTCGACATGGATGGCGTGCTCAGCTTCGAGTACGAGACGGCGCGCTTTGCCGAGGTCGGTGGCCTGGCCAATCTCAAGCGCTGGCTCGACGAGCGCCGCGAGGCCTTCCTCGCCGCCGACGCCAGCGACCTGCCGCGCGGCGTGCTGCTGGTCGGCGTGCAGGGCGGCGGCAAGAGCCTGGCGGCCAAGGCGGTGGCCGGGCTGTGGGGCCTGCCGCTGCTGCGCCTGGATTTTGCCTGCCTGTACAACAAGTACTTCGGCGAGACCGAGCGCAACCTGCGCGAGGCGTTGAAGATGGCCGAGCAGATGGCGCCCTGCGTGCTGTGGCTGGACGAGATCGAGAAGGGCCTGGCCAGTGGCGATCATGATGGCGGGGTGAGCCAGCGCGTGCTCGGCACCCTGCTGACCTGGATGGCCGAGCGCCAGGCGCCGGTGTTCATGGTGGCGACGGCCAATGCCATCCACCGCCTGCCACCGGAGCTGGTGCGCAAGGGGCGTTTCGACGAGCTGTTCTTCGTCGACTTGCCGAGTGCGGGGGTGCGGGAAGAAATCTTTCGCATCCATCTGGTTCGACGCGAGCTGGCCCCGGCGCAGTTCGACCTGGCGCTGCTGGCGGCGGCCAGCGAGGGCTTTTCCGGGGCGGAGATCGAACAGGCGGTGGTCAGTGCGCTGTACGCGGCGCAGGCGCGGCAGTGCGCGGTGGATCAGCTCCTGCTGTTGCAGACCCTGCAGCAGACCGCGCCGCTGTCGGTGGTGATGTCCGAGGAGTTGGCGGCGCTGCGCGCCTGGGCGGCGGAGCGCACGGTGCGCGCCGACTGAGGAGGACTCAGCGTGGCAGCAGGTGGCGGTTGAGGCGTGCGGCCAGGCGACGGGCCAGTCGGCGCGGGCTCAGCTGGGCGGCGCGGGCCAGCAGACGGTTGCGCCAGCCGGGGATGATCACCGCCTGCTGGCGATCGAGGCCGAGCAGGGCCAGCTGGGCCAGTTGCTCGGCGCTCATCAGCCACTTGCTGCCGATCAGTGGGCGCATGTCGAGGCGCGCATTGCGCCAGAACGGCGTGCGCACGGGGCCAGGGCACAGCGCGGAAACCTGCACGCCCTGCTCCTGCAGCTCTTCGCGCAGGCCTTCGGAGAAGTGCAGGACGAAGGCCTTGCTGGCGTAGTAGCTGCTCAGCCACGGTCCGGGCTGGAAGGCGGCCAGCGAGGCGACATTGAGGATGCGCCCGCTGCCGCGGCGAGCCATGGCGTTGCCGAGGGCGTGGCACAGGCGCGACAGGGCGAACACGTTGAGTTCCAGCAGCTTGCGTTCGCGCTGCCAGTCGTTGTCGAGGAAGCTGCCGGCGCAGGCGGCGCCGGCATTGTTGATCAGCAGGTCGATCTGGTAGTCGCACTGCTCCACTTCATAGAGCAGGCCGGACAGTTGCAGTGGCTCGGTGAGGTCGCAGACGCGGAACATCACCTCGACGCCGAAACGCTGGCTCAGCTCGCAGGCGATGCTTTCCAGCGCCGGGCGTTCGCGGGCGACCAGGATCAGGGCGTGACCGCGTCGGGCCAGGGCTTCGGCCAGGGCCAGGCCGATGCCGCTGGAGGCGCCGGTGATCAGGGCATATTGAGGCATGCGGGTCTCCTAGACGTGCCGGGCGGGGCCGCGCAAAAAGCGCGCAGTGTACTCCGCTCGGCAGTCGCTGGCTGCCCGATTCAGCGCTTCAGAACGGCTTGACCACCACCAGGATGACGATGGCGACCAGGAACAGCACCGGTACCTCGTTGAACCAGCGATAGAACACGTGGCTGCGCTGGTTGTCGCCGCGGGCGAAGCGCTTGAGCAGGGCGCCACAGCCGTGGTGGTAGCCGATCAGCAGGGCGACCAGGGTCAGCTTGGCGTGCAGCCAGCCGCCGGAGCTGAGCAGGGCGGGGTTGGCGACCAGCATCCAGATGCCGAACACCAGGGTGGCGATCATCGAGGGGCCCATGATGCCACGGTACAGCTTGCGCTCCATGATGCAGAAGCGCTCGCGGCTGGCGGTGTCCTCGCTCATTGCGTGGTAGACGAACAGGCGCGGCAGGTAGAACAGGCCGGCGAACCAGCAGACGATGGCGATGATGTGCAGGGCCTTGAGCCACAGGTAGAGCATGCGGGACGTCCTTCTCGATTAGAGTCTGCGCAGATGGTAGTCGCAGGCCGGGCACGGCGTCATCCCGCGGCTGGCTCCGGCCGGGCCGCGGCCTTATCATGGCGCACTATTGTTTTTCACAGATGGCCCGCGGGGACACGAGATGATCAAGGTCGGCATTGTAGGGGGGACCGGGTATACCGGGGTGGAGTTGCTGCGTCTGCTGGCCCAGCATCCACAGGCACAGGTCGAGGTGATCACCTCGCGTTCGGAGGAGGGGGTGCGGGTTGTCGACATGTACCCCAATCTGCGCGGTCATTACGACCAGCTGCGCTTCAGCGTGCCGGACGTGGCGCGCCTGGGGGCCTGTGACGTGGTGTTCTTCGCCACACCGCACGGCGTGGCGCATGCCCTGGCCGGCGAGCTGCTGGCCACCGGCACCCGGGTGATCGACCTGTCCGCCGACTTCCGTCTGCAGGACGCCGAGGAGTGGGCCAAGTGGTACGGCCAGCCGCACGGCGCGCCGGATCTGCTGCCGGAGGCGGTGTACGGCCTGCCGGAGGTCAACCGCGAGGCGATCAGGTCTGCGCGCCTGATCGCCGTGCCGGGCTGCTACCCGACCGCCACCCAGCTCGGCCTGATTCCGCTGCTGGAGTCCGGCCTGGCCGATCCGGCGACCCTGATCGCCGACTGCAAGTCGGGCGTCAGCGGTGCCGGTCGCGGTGCCAGCGTCGGTTCGCTGCTGTGCGAGGCGGGCGAAAGCATGAAGGCCTACGCGGTCAAGGGCCATCGCCACCTGCCGGAAATCAGCCAGGGTCTGCGCCGCGCTGCCGGCGGCGCGGTCGGCCTGACCTTCGTGCCGCACCTGACGCCGATGATCCGCGGCATCCACGCCACCCTCTACGCCCGCGTGGCCGACCGCAACGTCGACCTGCAGGCGCTGTTCGAGCAGCGTTACGCCGGCGAGCCGTTCGTCGACGTGATGCCGGCCGGCAGCCATCCGGAAACCCGCAGCGTGCGCGGCGCCAACGTCTGCCGCATTGCCGTGCACCGGCCGCAGGGCGGCGACCTGGTGGTGGTGCTGTCGGTGATCGACAACCTGGTCAAGGGCGCCTCCGGGCAGGCCGTGCAGAACATGAACATCCTGTTCGGCCTGGATGAGCGGATGGGGCTGGCACACGCGGCGCTGCTGCCCTGATGCCGCGTCTGGCCGGCGAAATTGCCAGGGTTGCTCCGCATCGCCAGCACGGCCGCCAGTTGGTGCTGGCGGTGCTGCTGCTGGCGCTGCCGGCGGCCTTCTTCGCCGGCTACTGGCTGAGTGAGCGCAAGGCCGGCGAGCTGCTCGATCAGGCCCGCCTGCAGGATGAGCAACTGAAGCTGCGCACGGCCGAGCTGGGTCAGTTGCGGCGGCGGCTGGCACTGCTGGACAGCGGCGAGCGGTTGGCAGCGCAGGTCGGCGAGCAGAACCGGCAGACCATCAAGCTGCTGGAGGAGCAGATCTTCCAGTTGCAGCAGGAGTTGGCGACCTACAAGGGGGTGCTGGATCCCGCGGCCAGCCGCGAAGGTCTGCAGATCCGCTCGTTTGAGCTGCAGGCCACCGCCGACCCGCGGCGCTTCCGTTATCAGATACTACTCAGCCGGGTCGGCTCGGATGAGCAGGCACTGGCGGGCACACTGCAGATCGAGCTGCGTGGGCAGCGCGATGGCAAGGCGAGCAGTCTGCGTCTGGCGGAACTGGCTGAGGGCGTGCCTGACGACGGTCTGTCCTTCGCCTTCCGGCATTTCCAGGCGATTCCCGAAGGCGGGCGCTTTGCCGAGTTGGCGTTGCCTGCCGGTTTCGAGCCGGCTGAAGTGCGCCTGCGCGCCAGTGTGACGGGGCAGCGCCAGCCGCTGGAGCGCAGCTTTCGCTGGGCCGAGTTGCAATGAGTGCCCCCTTGGTGGGGAGACCACCGAAAAGCATCCGCAGCCTTGGCTGCGGCCATCATATTGCTACGCAGCAGTCGCGGCAGAGTAGTTGACTATTTCGCTTGGTCGGCGATTGAGCGATAATGCTGCGCTTCTATGCTGCAAGACGGCTGTGCGCCTGGAGTTCTGGACATGAGCATTGAAACCTTCACCCCCACCTCGCTGCAGTTCACTCAGGGAGCGGCCAACAAGGTGAAGAGTCTGATCGACGAGGAGGGCAATCCCCGCCTCAAGCTGCGCGTATTCGTTACTGGCGGCGGCTGCTCGGGCTTCCAGTACGGCTTCACCTTCGATGAAGAGCAGGCCGATGACGATACCGTTGTCGAGCGCGATGGTGTGCGCCTGGTGGTCGATCCGATGAGCTTCCAGTACCTGGTCGGCGCCGAGGTCGACTATCAGGAAGGTCTCGAAGGCTCGCGCTTCGTGATCAAGAATCCCAACGCCAGCACCACCTGTGGCTGCGGACAGTCGTTCTCGATCTGAGTCGCTGGCGATGGAAAAACGCCGCGCTGGTGCGCGGCGTTTTTGTTGGCGTGAGGCTCAGGCCGGGTAGATCGCGCCGAGGACGCGCGGCCCGCCAGCGCCAGTGACTTCGGGGCAGTTGGCCGGGATTCCCTCGAGGCAGCAGTGGGCCAGCCAGGCAAAGGCCATGGCCTCGATCCAGTCGGCCGGCAGGCCGCGCGTGTCGGTGCTCTCCACGGTACAGCTGGGCTGCAGTTCGGCGAGGCGCTGCATCAGGCGCTTGTTGTGCGCTCCGCCGCCGCAGACCAGCAGTTCTTCTGCCGCCGGCAGGGCGGCGTGGAGAGCCGTGGCGATGCTGCGGGCCGTCAGTTCCAGCAGGGTGGCTTGCACGTCTGCGGCGGCGATCGGCGCCCGTGTCTGCAGGTGCGCCAGCAGCCAGTCCAGATTGAAGTGCTCGCGGCCGGTGCTTTTCGGCCCCTGCAGGCGGAAGTAGTCGTCGGCCAGCAGGCCCTGCAGCAGCGGCACATCCGCTGTGCCGCTGGCTGCCCAGGCGCCGTCGCGATCGAAGGCTTCGCCGCGATGGCGGCGGATCCACGCATCCAGCAGCACGTTGCCCGGCCCGCAGTCGAAGCCGCGCACCGGCTGCTGCGGGGCCAGCAGGGTCAGGTTGCTGAAGCCGCCGACATTGAGGATGGCGCGCCGCCGTTCGCCGCCGAACAGGGCCTTGTGGAAGGCGGGTACCAGCGGGGCGCCCTGGCCGCCGGCGGCGACATCGCGGCGGCGGAAGTCGGCGACCACGCAGATACCGGTGAGCTCGGCGAGCATGGCCGGGTTGCCGATCTGTACGGTGAAGCCGCGCTGCGGCTCATGGCGCACGGTCTGGCCGTGGCTGCCGATGGCGCGGATCTGCCGTGGGTCAAGTCGCTCGCGCTGCAGCAGCTGCTGGATGGCCTGAGCCGCGAGTTCGGCCCATTGCTGCTCGGCCAGGGCGCTGCGAGCGATCTCGTCGTCCCCGCTGCTGCAGAGGGCCAGCAGCTGTCGGCCGAGTTCGTCCGGCATAGGCGTGTAATGGGAGGCCAGCAGGCGAGGGGCCTGCTCGTGCTCGATCAGGGCGACGTCCAGTCCGTCCAGGCTGGTGCCGGACATCACCCCGATATAGAGCGGCATGGCTTAGCGCTTGTTCAGGGCCAGCAGCGAGGAGCGCTCCTGATCCATACGCGCCAGCAGGGGCTGGCTCTGCTGGAGGAAGCGCTTGCGCTCGGCGCCGGCGATGGGGTCGGCCATCGGTAGCTTCTGGCTCAGCGGGTCTACATGCACGCCGTTGACCTGAAACTCGTAGTGCAGGTGTGGACCGGTGGAGAGGCCGCTCGTGCCGACGTAGCCGATGATCTGGCCCTGCTTGACTTGGCTGCCGTTGCGAATGCCCTTGGCGAAGCGGTGCATGTGCCCGTACAGGGTGCGATAGCGCTGGCCGTGCTGGATCACCACGGTATTGCCATAGCCGCCCTTGCGCCCGGCCAGCTGGACCCTGCCGTCGCCGGCGGCCTTGATCGGCGTACCGGTCGGCGCGGCATAGTCGACGCCCTTGTGCGCGCGGACCTTGTTCAGCACCGGATGGCGGCGGGCTTGGGTAAAGCGCGAGCTGATGCGGGCAAAATCGATCGGCGTGCGGATGAAGGCTTTGCGCATGCTGCTGCCGTCGGCCCTGTAGTAGGTGCTGTTGCCCTGGCGGTCGGTATAGCGCACGGCGCTGAAGGTCTTGCCGCGGTTGGTGAAGCGCGCGGCAAGAATGGAGCCGCCGCCGATTTTTTTGCCGTCGACCACTTGCTCTTCGTAGATCACTTCAAATTCGTCGCCGTCGCGCAGGTCGAGAGCAAAGTCGATGTCGTAGCCGAAGATGCTGGCCAGCTCCATGGCCTGGCTGTGCGGCAGGCCGGCGCGCTTGGTGGCGACGAACAGCGAGCTGTCGATGACACCGCGGGCATAGGCCTGGCGGGTGGCCGGCTTGATCAGGTCGCGCTTGACGCTGAAGCCTTGTGCGGTCCGGGTGACCTGCACGCTTTCCAGGGAGCTCAGGCGCGAGTTCAGGGACTCGAGGCCGCCTTGGTCGTTCCTCGTGATGTGGAAAATCTGTCCGGGCTTGACGTTGGTTAGCTGCCGGGCGTCGCGGTTGCTGGCCAGCAGATCGTGCAGGGTTTCGTCAGGCAGGCCGGCCTTGGCGAAAACGCTGGACAGGGTGTCGCCATTGGCAACGGTGATATGGGTTTCGCGTTGCGGTGCCGGTTTGGCGGCCTGCGTTGCGGTGCTTTGCGCTTCGAGTGGCTTTTCGACAGCGAGGCGCTCGGACGTGACCAGGCTGGGCTGGAGATCGTCTTTGTCTGCAAGCACGTCGCTGCTGCTGCTTTCGATTTCGAGTGGCAGCAGGGTCTTCTTGGCTTCTACCTGGCTGCTGGGGAATACCAGCAGAGTCAGGCTCAGCAGCGCCGCAATCCCGCTCGCAGCCAGCAAGTGGCTCTTCGGGTAGAGGGGTGTGTTCCTGGACTTATCCGTCATGGCGGGTAGGGTTCTTTGGGGTGCAATAACCGCCTAAATTATAACCAAAACCTCTTTGAGGCAACCCGCAGCGACCGCTTTGCGATGCGCGGCTGTGGACTGCTGCGCGGATTTTGCAGATCGTGCGCGATCTTGTATCGTGAGCCCATTTTTCGCTATGGGCAGCTTCATGAAGTCGGTCGAAGAGCAGCTGGCGCTTATCAAGCGCGGCGCAGAGGAAATTCTTGTCGAGTCGGAACTGGTGGCCAAGCTGCAGCGCGGCCAGCCATTGCGGATCAAGGCCGGTTTCGATCCGACCGCCCCTGACCTCCATCTCGGGCACACCGTGCTGATCAACAAGCTGCGCCAGTTCCAGGATCTGGGGCATCAGGTCATCTTCCTGATTGGCGACTTCACCGGGATGATCGGCGATCCGAGCGGCAAGAACGCCACGCGTCCGCCGCTGACTCGGGATCAGGTTCTGGAGAATGCCGAGACCTATAAGGCTCAGGTGTTCAAGATTCTTGATCCGACCAAAACCGAGGTGGCGTTCAATTCGACCTGGATGGATCAGCTGTCGCCGGCCGACTTCATCCGTCTAGCGTCGCAATACACTGTGGCGCGGATGCTCGAGCGCGACGACTTCCACAAGCGCTACACCGGCAACCAGTCGATCGCCATCCATGAGTTTCTTTATCCGCTGGTGCAGGGGTATGACTCGGTGGCCTTGAAAGCCGATGTGGAGCTGGGGGGCACCGACCAGAAGTTCAATCTGCTCATGGGGCGCGAGCTGCAGCGCGCTTATGGTCAGGAGTCGCAGGTCATCCTGACCATGCCGTTGCTCGAAGGGCTGGATGGCGTCAAGAAGATGTCCAAGTCGCTCGGCAACTATATTGGCATCCAGGAGGCGCCGGGTGTCATGTACGGCAAGCTGGTGTCCATTCCTGATGCGTTGATGTGGCGCTATTTCGAGTTGCTAAGCTTCCGGCCCATGGCGGAGATTGATGCGCTGCGCCGCGACGTCGAGCTTGGTGCCAATCCGCGCGACATCAAAATCCAGTTAGCCGAGGAGATTGTGGCGCGCTTCCATGGCGAAGAGGCTGCCGCTGCTGCGCATCGTTCAGCAGGCAATCGGCTGAAGGATGGTGAGCTGCCCGATGATCTGCCGGAGGTTGGGTTGGTGTCTGCCGAGGCCATGTCGATCGCAGCCGTGCTTAACAAGGCGGGGCTGGTCAAGAATGCCGCTACTGCCCGCGATATGCTGAACGCTGGCAGTGTGAAGGTGGATGGCGTAGTGGTGGATCGTGACTTCATCTTTGCGCTTGGCAAAACCCATGTATGCCAGGCGGGCAAAAAGGCTTTTGCGCGAGTCACCTTGTGCATGGAGTGATTTGCTTGGAAAGGCGTCGTTGATGGTGGTGCCGGTATCTGTCTGCGGGTGCGTAGGTGCGCCCGCCTCCAGCGACAAGCTGGGCAGAGGCTCTTGGTTGTCAACGGTTTGTGTTCGATGTCTGAGTAGTGAGCGCTGGCGTGATGATGGTCTCGCCAGTGTTTCCGGGGATTGGCGAAAAGTGTAGCGGGGGGGTGTTGACATCGGTGCTCAGGGCTGTATGATTCAACTCCTCGCTGCAGCAGCCTCCGGGTTGAAGCTAGCGCAAGTGGTTGAAACGAAAAGAAATTTTCACGAAACGCTTGACAGGTTGTAA
>NZ_JAHRGL010000009.1 GCF_019097855.1 Geopseudomonas aromaticivorans | reverse complement strand
CGAAGTTAATGTCAGTCTTCTCAACTCAATTAACCTAATCTAGATAATCCTCAAAGGCACATCTAGGAGCTTGTCTTGTTGTGCCCAAATTCTGAATCCCCAAATCACCAAGAGGCCCATTTTGATGCAAAAGCAATGAGTCTTTTATTGCAGTTGTTTAATGAGTTAACCCCATGTTAGCTTGGGCCTTTCATCCATCCACCATGGCAGGTGGCTGGGAAAAGATGCTGAGAATCCACGACATAGAGCTCTTATAGGGCAGTGTAAGGGGAGTGTCTAGGGGTATGCACAGGCTCAGGATTGGTGTGCCTCCAGGTGTCAGAAGCCAGCCTTGGCGACCCCCCATGCCTAGCTAGCCTAGCATCCCACCCCTCAGGTTCCGGTACCTGGCCTGAGAAGCAACGAACACCTTCCCCCATTTCCTTAGTTAGTGCTTGAGATAAACATAGGAGATTCTGAATACCTGTCCTGAGAAGCAACTAACACCTATTCCTTCCCCCACTTCCTTAAGACAGGAGATTCCGGATACCTGCTTGAGAGCAATTAACATTCATTCCTCCCCCACCTCCCTTTTCTCTGTTTCTTCCTTTCTCTTTAAAAATCCCCTTGGTTTCAATAAAATTGGCCTTGACAAGAAATCTGCTTGGTCCCACTCTTTCTTTCCCACCTATTATTTGCAGGCGTGATCCACCTCGGACTCACGAATTACCGGAGCCCCGAGGGCCGGGGCACCTCCACTTTCCACTCCCTGCTCTGGGGCCACAATGACAATACAAAGTGCATATAGTCAGCCTCAATAGTCCCTGGAGCCATTCACGATCTCAGGACTGGTTTAAGGCCGATATCTCTCTGTAAAGTGAGCTTTCTTTCCTGGCTGGTCCACTGCCCTTCTCTGCCACAAAGAAGCACACAGACACTATATCAATTATGAAACTGGAGGCTAATTGGCTGGGGTTTCTTATTGCTTATCTCTGTCTTAATTATTAACCCATAACTAGTAA
>NZ_JAHRGL010000008.1 GCF_019097855.1 Geopseudomonas aromaticivorans | reverse complement strand
AATCCTGATCCTAGTGGTCTGTGACTGCTTCAGCCCAGGTGTTTTCAATGCTGGATCACCTGGCTATTGCTTCAGTGGGTCTTGCTTCATCAAACCACGTTAGTCTGGAAGGAACCCACTGCTTTTCATTTTCAGTGGATATACAAGCAAAAATATCTTAAAGTAACCTTTTCCTTATATTTAAGTTTGGAAGTCAAAGCACTTTTAAAAATATGTAAGTTGGATGAATTCAACAGCAATAGCAGCAAACACCCCAGCAGTCATGCCAAAGCCTTTTTCTTTCACCATAAACTTGCAAGATGACCAGCCTGTTGAGAAACTGAAACTCAGAAACATACTGCCTCCTTTCTTTCAAGGACAGTAGATGCTATGACATCAAGGGTCAGGAACACTGGCTTGGGCAGGCTCCCACGGTCTCAACTCTGTTTTTTCTGTTTGTTCTGTTTTTTCATGTATCACATGAAACTTGCATTTCACATAAATAAGTGTTTGTGAATGCTGAATAAACAATTATTTAATCTAACACTTCTGAAAAGTTCTGCTCATGTATCCTTGATTGATTTTTTGTTTGTTTGTTTTTTGTTTTCCGAGACAGGGTTTCTCTGTGTAGCTTTGGAGCCTATCCTGGCACTTGCTCTGGAGACCAGGCTGGCCTCGAACTCACAGAGATCTGCCTGCCTCTGCCTCCCGAGTGCTGGGATTAAAGGCATGCACCACCAACGCCTGGCCTAAAAACTTATTTTTAATTGTGTGTGTACATTAATGATGTGTAAGTGGGGACATGCATACCATGGTGTGCTTATGGATGTCAGAGGACAATTTGAGGAATCAGTTCTCTTTCTACCATGTGCATTCTCGTAATTGAATTCTCATTGCCAGGCTTGTGGGACAAACACCCACTAAGTCATCTTGGCAACCCCTTCTCATGTGTGTGTGTGTGAGAGAGAGGGAGAGGGAGACAGAGACGGAGAAAGAGAGAGAGAGAGATAATCTTACTGTGTA
>NZ_JAHRGL010000007.1 GCF_019097855.1 Geopseudomonas aromaticivorans | reverse complement strand
AAAGTAACCTTAAATTTGTATCAATATATAAAAATTTATACCAACATACAACATTTAAGACTACTAGTTGTTTATTTTGAAAGAAGATTCAATAATCTACCTTTTTTTGGTCTTATATCTACCCTTTTTCTTTGCAGAATGAGATTCCTGAATCTAATCTAATTTGCTCAGCTTTTTTCTTGACCATTGCCAATACCACCTTGTAACCAATAACACTAAACAATGACAAACATCCATAGCCCACCAAATGACCAAAAGCCATCCATCCCACCCTTTGGGTATGTGGGCACCACGTTCTCTAGCCTGCTTCCTTTGTCTAGGGTGAGGGCATCTCTAGGAAACCCTGAGAAAATTGACATAATTGTCAAGTCCTGGGAGAGCTAGCTATATTATCTTTTGTTTTATTTCTGTGTAATCGGAAAGTGCAGGGCTTATCTGAACTTCTCGCTGGAGTTAGTCTGTGAGGCCGAACTGTCTCAGCTAGCTGCTTAGAAGTTGTTCTGGATGCAGAATTTTGAGGAAACTACATCAGAGGCATTCTGAGAGGCTGCATTACTTGGGCTACTTGTCTTCATTGGTATCAGGTCCTTTTTTTCTGAAAACACACAAATTTTTAAAAGTAATACATATCTGTATATATACAAGTTTGGAATGTGTGGTGTGCATAGTCAGCTAAAGATGTTTTTTTTGTTATTGTTCTGTGTTTGAGCAGGTAAAAGGCATCTGTCAACTTTAGAAGTGTGTTTGGACTCTATAACCAAACTGTTATGTAAACCTCTATCCATCCATATGAAAGGATGGCATGCAATGACAAGTCATGAGGACTCTGTAGCCAACAAGATTTATCGTGTTTCATCCAGTCTCCGAGCTGTTCCCATGCAGAGGGATCAAAATCTACGTTTCCTGTCCTGTAGTCTTTCTTGGCTTTTACTTTTCGTGTTTGCATCCAAGATCCTCAGGAGGTCTTCCCCAGTCAAATGTGATCCTTACTAATTTTGAAGGAA
>NZ_JAHRGL010000006.1 GCF_019097855.1 Geopseudomonas aromaticivorans | reverse complement strand
CCCCCCCCCCCCCCCCCCCCCCCCCCCCCCCCCCCCCCCCCCCCCCCCCCCCCCCCCCCCCCCCACCCCCCCCCCCCGCCCCCCCCCCCCCACCCCACCCTTGCCCTACACGACGCTCTTCCGATCTGCCTCATTTGGGAAAACACATGAGGCTGAAATAGAGGAGACCATATGTGTAGTAATACATCACATGATACACTATGCTTGCTAGAAGACAGCAAGTGGGAAATGATCTCTAAACAACATGAAGATGCAGGCATTCTGCAGAAGGAAGCAAGTGCAGATTTGAGTGACCTTATCAATCACACAACAAGGGAGATCACATATGCTGTGTACCAGCAACAGCATTGGAGATCCCAATGTGACATAGTCAATGACATAACGAGTATGGCATTAACATCTCCATCTCAAATGAAGAGATCCAGGAGAAACCCATAGCTTCCAATAACCACGGCAGAAGGAGTCGGAAATGAGTGAGTAGGCAGATTAGGAACCTGTTTCAAATCTTATGTTGCTGTCTCCTCAAACTACGTACAAAGATACAACACGCAGGCAAGGGGAAAAAAGAATCGGACATGGGGTTCTAGGAAATGGGGCAACAAGGCCACAAAATTCACAGATGTATTTCATGTTTCCGTTTTCAAAGCCTCTTTTGAACCTTAAACTGTCTGTCAAACTAGAAATAGTTTTCCTACTGACTAGTGCTCATGATAAATCTGATGAAGTTGAGCCAGAATCAGACAGCAGAGTTTGTCTCCAGGGGAGAAGGGTGCATGGAGATGGGAGGAAGGAGACCTTTGTGAAAGGAGCACCGTTTAGGAAGCAGGGGAATCGAATAGTGAGAGCTGTGGTAGCACAGGGCAATTCTTTACTAATTCCTTCTATATCCAAGTCACAAAATAGTCCTTTTGATGTGTATTTTCATGGGTCCAGGATGAGGCCCAGGCCCATGGTGCCTAAACCACAGATCTGTGTTGGGCCTAATGGGGCACAACACACACTGGA
>NZ_JAHRGL010000005.1 GCF_019097855.1 Geopseudomonas aromaticivorans | reverse complement strand
CCACAGCGTCCCTTTCTTCATTACACTAACACCCTCCCTCTCTTGCCCTCTCTCCCCTGACCTTCTTCCCCTCCCTGCCCTGTCTTCCCCCCTGTAAATAAATCACAAGTAAGAAACCTACCAGTGTCCTAAGGATTGTACCATCCCAGGAAGGGCAGGCGGAAGAGTGGTGGGTCGGGAGTGCAGGGCACCCTGGGAAATGTAGTCCTGAGAATGTTCTCTGCAGGGAGCAGGAAAACTCAAGTATCTGCTGGCTCCCCAGGCTGGCTTTGCTAGTGAATGCGGTAGTGAATCAGTGAATCAGTGACTGAGAGCTGAGCTAAGGAGTGGATTGAATGCAGGCAGCAGCCAGGTGACAGCAGTCAAGTCAGTGATGCAGTTTACAAAGGGCGAGCTGGAGAGCAGGGTGGGGCAAGAATGGTGATGGGGGAAGGGGTTGTTCATTCTCGAGCTCGCCAGCACCTGCATTCTCGCTTCCGCGCGGGAGTCCATGAATGAAAAATCGAACAAACGAATGCATGAATAAATTCATAAACGGAGGAATGGATGGATCGGGTGCGGCAGTGGTGGCGGTGGCAGTGGGCGGGCACTGGGGGGAGCCAGCACGGAGGCAGGGAGGGAGCCCAGCACAGGCAAGCAGATGGGCTCTGGGCTCTGGGGGTGTTGTGTGTGTGGGGTCATTGAGTTAAATAGCTGTTTTTGTATGTTGCATAATAAAGAATGGCCATAATTGAATACTATGTTTTCTATTAATAACACATAATCATCAATTTCACAAGCCTTGTGTGTGCACATGTCTCTCTCTCTCTCTCTCTCTCTCTCTCTCTCTCTCTCTCTCTCTCTCCATCCCTCTCTCTGTCTCTCCCTCCCTCCCCTCTCTCTTATAGGGATGATAGGAAAAGGTTCCCTGAGAAAACCTCAAGAGACTCCTGTCCCCTGCCCTGGGGCCTCTCAATCCATGATCTTTACAGTGGGTTGCTCTTTTTGAGCCAGACATGAGGTAGAGGTGAAATAATCAGAA
>NZ_JAHRGL010000004.1 GCF_019097855.1 Geopseudomonas aromaticivorans | reverse complement strand
TGTGTAAACCCAGTACGTTGTTCATTGAAAGTGCGGCGCGGCTGATTGGCGGGTTGTAGTCGAGACTGGCATGCGGCCTGTGCCAGTTGTAGTGATGTAGCCAGGCAGGCAAGTGAGCCGCCCTCTGCTCGGAGCTTTCATAGCTGCGGGCGTAGGCCCACTCGCGCAAGCTCGTTTGGATAAAGCGCTCGGCCTTGCCGTTGGTACGTGGCGTATAGGGCTTCGTGCGGATGTGCCGCAGTCCCAGGCGGCGGCACAGGCGCCGGAACGCTCTGGACCGATAGCAGGCGCCGTTGTCAGTCATGACTCGCCGGAAGCGGATGCCCAGAGCGCGGTAGTAGCGCAAGGCCTCAAGCAGAGCCCGGCAAGCGCTGTTGCCGCGCTCATCCGGGTGCAGGCTCGTGAAGGCCAGCCGGGATGCATCGTCGATGGCTACGTGGACAAACTCCCAGCCCGCGCCACCGGAGTTCTGCTGGCGGTCGCCGGTGACCCGATGCCCGGGCTTCCAGAAACGACCGAGTTTCTTGATATCCAGGTGCAAGAGGTCGCCGGGAGTGGCGTACTCGTAGCGCACCACCACCGGGGCTGGTTCCAGCTCAGCCAACCGGTTAAAGCCGGCCTGCTTGAGACGGCGGGCGACTGTGCTGACGGCCAGGCCCAGCATCTGGGCGATGTGCCGGTAGGTCTTGCGGGACCGGCGCAACTCGATCAATTGCTCGATCATGGCACCAGCCGTGGCATGCGGGCATGAGTGCGGACGGGACGAGCGATCCATCAAGCCAGCTTCCCCTTCTTCACGAAAGCGTCTGAGCCACTTGTAGGCCGTGCGGACACTCACCCCGGCGGCTTGCGCAGCTTCCTCGGCACGCAGGCCGCTGAGCATGCGTTGAATGAGAAGGGCTCGACCGCGCGGGGTAAGACGGGCATGTTTATGCAGGTTCATCCGGGGCTCCTGGAAGGCTGTGTTGGTCGCGCTTCCAGAATTCCGGGAACGCCCCGGATGAACAACCTACTGAGAGATCACA
>NZ_JAHRGL010000003.1 GCF_019097855.1 Geopseudomonas aromaticivorans | reverse complement strand
TTTTTCTTTGTTGATTTCACGCATTTACATAATTTTAAAAATAACATTTGTCAATGACTGCAAAGACTGTGATAGCCATCGTATCAAAGAAATCAATGATGACACCAGTCCTGGCTATTACAAAACCTGCTTTGGACTAACTGTGTCAGCAGTGCTCCCGACCTTAGTTCATTTTAGTAAATGTAATGTGGTATCCCATTGCTGTCGTAGCCTGTAATCTCTAATGGCACACTGAAGCAGACTTTATTTTTAACTTCAACCCAATAGGAGCTTATTTGTTTTACTCAAACAAAACGTCTCTATAAGGTTACACCTGACAAATAGAATTCTATAATGAGCCAGGCAGTGGTGGTGCATGCCTTTAATCCCAGCACTCAGGAGGCCAAGGCAGATGTATCTCTGTGATTTCCAGGCCAGCCTTGCCTCAGAGTAAGTGTTAGGATAGGCTCCAAAGCTATGCAGAGACACCCTGTCTCGAAAAATAAATGAAAAAAATCACTTATTTACTTCCTATGATTTATTATTATTAATAGATGATGTTATGTAGTCAAAACAAGAGAATGATTATTTAAAAGAAAGCACTAAAATCATCAGGAACCACAACTATGCCTATAAGGAATCAAATGTTCAAACATAATGAACAGTAAGAATGCTGTTTCATGAAATTGCATTTTATAATATGAAAAATTTGAGAGGGTCCACTTTCACATCTGGTATAACCCAATACTATTTACATAAACTGGAGAATACAAAATCAACTATTAGCCATTAGTAAAAGTGTTCTTTTTACTTGGAAATTGCATTCATAATTTAGTCAATGACACCTTTCAAAACACCTGAATTAAAAGATGTTTGAAGTGAAAAAATCTCCAATGGACTGTCTGTGGTTAATTGTTATTAATAAATGTTAATATGTAGTTATTCAAAGGGAATGACTATTAAACAGAATACAATATAACAATCATGAAAAAGAAATATGCCTATCCATTACCTAAGGCTTTATGGACGGACATGTTCAATGTTTCTAAC
>NZ_JAHRGL010000002.1 GCF_019097855.1 Geopseudomonas aromaticivorans | reverse complement strand
GGCGGGTCTGTTTGCGTTTGCCGGCGTACTCCGCATCGGCGAAGGACAGTTGCTTCATGCAAGGGGGGCTCCAGAGGGACTGGCGGCTATTTCACCAGATCGGGAAGTGTTTTTCAGACCTTCCCTAAAGGAGCTCCAATGATCAGGGATTTCGCCATTACCGCCGCGCTGGCCAGCTGCCTGCTTCTTACCGGCTGCGCCGGTGGCGGTGCCACGGTACAGACGAGCAGCGCCACCTATGGCCAACAGTTGATCGACCTCAAGGCGGCGCTCGACAAAGGCATCATCAGCCAGGGTGAATACGACGATGCCCGCAAAGCCATTCTCGACAAGATGGAAGACTGATCGGACCGTATCAGTGGAACTCCAAACGGCTTGCAATTATGCGAGCCGTTTTTATTCCCTGTTGAATTGTCTATTGAATTGGTCAGGGATAGCTATTCAGGAGTCCCGGCCTGTTGGCGCTGTTGCCATCATCCCGAAATGGATGAACCAGAGATATCCGGATCCGGAATCTCATGCCCAGTTCTCCGCCGTCAGCGCGCGACTCGGCCACCATCCATGAACTCTCAGGCGAGGGTAAACCGTGACTATCGAGAAGACTCGCTACCGGCACCTGGTGCCAGGCACATCCACCCCGCAAGGCCAGACACGCATGGCCGTCATGCTGCGGGCAGGCTTGATGCTGAGCGCCAGCATCCTGGCAGCCAATCCCGCGTGGGCAGAATCGAATGCGGCGCCCTCCAGCCAAGCAGCCACGGCACCCGCGCAGGTCGAAACGGAAGCGCAGCAGTTCGCGCGGGCACGCCTGATGGAAATGGCTGGCCTGCTGGGCAAGACCGAGAAATTCAGCGTTTCACTGCAAATCGCTTATGACGTGGTTCAGGAGAACGGCCAGAAGATCGAGTTCGGGGAAATCCGTGAGCTTGCGGTCCAGCGGCCTGATCGCCTTCGCGTGCTGGAAACCACCAGCAATGGTGGTCGTGACCTGATGCTGTTCGACGGCAAGCTGATCACCACCCTCAATAGCGAAGCGAATGTGTATGCCCAGGCGCCCCAGCCCGGGAATATCGATGCCTCGGTCATCCATTTCGTGCGTGATTTGCAAATGCGCCTGCCCCTCGCTCCGCTGCTGATGGAGAAATCCGCTGACGAGCTTCAGCGCCGCGTGCAAAGCATCGACTACGTCGAGCACACCAACATTCTCGGCAAGCCAGCCCATCACATCGCCGCGCGCACCGCGAGCGTGGACTTCCAGGTGTGGATTGCGGACGGCAAGCAGCCGTTGCCACTGCGCATCGTACTGAATTACCCCGCGGCTGAAGGTCAGCCACAGTTCCGGGCTGACTTTTCCAATTGGAATCTTGCGCCGCGCTTCGACAAGAGCACCTTCAAATTCACCCCACCGGCCGCGGCGAAGCAGATCGTTTTCGCCGCTCAGCTGCCCCCTGCATCTGGCACCCCACTACCGGAGAAGAGCGCGATTGAAGGAGTCAAGCCATGACGGTGAGAAGACAGACAGCCCTTGTTTCTATGGCAGCCCTGGCGGCGCTGCTCTCGGGAGTATGGACGGCGCCTGATGTGGAGGCACGAGAGCCACGGTTTTCCGGTGGGGCCTCACGCGGAGCCGGCGTATCGACTGCCAACAGGTCATTCTCACGGCAGGGCGCCGCTTCAGCGGGCAGCTTGTCCGCTGGCCGGCGACAGACCGCAGCGGCACCCGCCAGCCGCCCCCAGGCGAGCGGCAGCGCCGCCAGCAACCAGGCTGCGCGGCGGGAGTCTGCCGGGAGCACGTCCTCGGCCAACCAGGAAGCGCGGCAGAGCGCGGCGAGCGCCAACCAGGATGCCCGCCAGAGTTCCGCGGCTGCCAACCAGGAGGCACGCCAGAGCACCAGTTCCACCAACCAGGCGCAACGTCAGAGCGCAGCGAACCAGAACGTGGAGACGCGCCAGGAAAACTACTACTACAACGACCACCATGATGATGACGATGACTGGGACAGTGGCTCGGCAGCTGTGGGCTTCGTCGCCGGTGCCGTGGTGGGATCGGTCGTGACTTCCGCTGCCAGCCAGAGCGCGCCTGCGCCATCGTCCACCACGGTGGTCTACGCCCCGCCGCCCCCGACAGCCACCCTGCCCTGTGCACCTGAAGTCCTGAACGTCAAGGGCGTCACCTATTACCGTTGCGGGCAAGCCTATTACATCCAGGCCTATGGATCTTCCGGGCCGATCTACACGCCGGTGCAGCCACCGGCGATGTGACACAGAACCGGCGCCAAAGACGCCGGTTTCTTTTTTGCCCGGTTGGTCCGTGAGGAAGGTCGGGTTCGCATCTGACGACCAAGGCTATAGCCCGACTTTTCCCCGTCGCCAGCGCCATCAACAAATCAAGATGCTTCCCAGGCACCCAACGAGAAATCGGGCAAGCCTGTGTGGCGAATTATTCCGGATGTATTGCCATGAAGATGAAACCCAGCCGCCTGACTACCCTGATGAGCATTGCTCTTGCCCTTGGAGGATGTAGTGGCCCAGGATATTTTGAGCCTCAACAGCCAGGGGGAAACACCAGCGTCGTTTATCTGTACCGTCCTAAAGCCAGCAATCCTGGCATGCAGCCATTGCGCCATTCCTACCCGGATATTCAAATCGATGGATTCAGTGTCGGGCAGCTGAAGTTCAATACCCACTTTCCGATCACCCTCCAGCCCGGCAAGCATGAAATCCGCGTGACCGGCTTGACAGAGAACTCCAAATGGGAGCCGAGGGATATCAAGCAGAACTTCACCGTTGGCGCAGGGGAAGTGCGGTATCTCAAGCTGAATGTGCAGTACAACCTCAGCGAAATGAACCTGGGACAGCCAGCACCGAGCTACCTTGTAAACCTTGTGCCGATGCGCAGCGAAGATGCCATCTATGAGATTCGCAACACGACCCGGGCGGAGTGAGCGCTGCAGTTGATCAGGCAGGTATGCTTGGTGCGCGAGCAACAATCCGCCTTTGCGACGCCGCTCGACTTTTACTCGCCAGCCAGGGCCAACCAGCATGGAACGGGGCTGGCTGGCGATTGCCGGAAGCTTGAAACAGCATCCGGCGCTACTCCTCCTCGACGAGGGCCTCCAGCCGTCCGGAGTTCACGGCCTCCACCAGGGCGGCATGATCCTGCTCGGTCTGGTCCGCGTAAGCGAGAGCAAAGTCTCCCATCGCCTCGTCGAAGTTGTCGCCCTTGCCCAGATAACCGCTGATGGTGGCGGCATCGCCCGACTTGGCATGGGCGCGGGCCAGGGCCCAGCCACACAGCCCGGCATAGCGCTGAAGGTCCACCGAGCTGAACCCCTCGGCAGGCGGCGTGAACTTCATGTCGCGCAACTGGCGCACGAAGAAGTCGTAACCGCGCCGGCTGCGCGCCCAGCCGAGGAAGATGTCACTGGAAGACTGCATCAGCCGCTGGCCCATCACGACCCGCTGCCCCTGATAGTCATACTGGCTTTTCCCTGCATAGGGTTCGAGCACCGAACGACGGGCTTCCTTGAACTGCAGGATCAGGGGATGGTTTTCCTCCGAGAAGAACAGCCCGATGAGGCAGCGGGTGCCGACGCTGCCGATCCCCACCACCTTCACGGCGAAGTCTTCCAGACGATAGCGATCCAGCAGGGTGCGACGCTCATCGGAGAGCGAACTACGGTAGTGCTCCAATCCCTCGCGCAGCAGCCCCTCTGCGTCCGGGTCAGCAGGGTGGTAGAGGAACGGCGGCTGGTCGACCAGGCGATGGCGGCCGGCTACCTGCGCCACGATCTTGGGAAAGAGGCTTTCGATGACCCGCGTGCGCGCCTTTTCGGCGGACCGCTCGCGCAGTTTCCGGGCCTTCTCGTCGGGCGCCAGGTCGATCAGGGTGTCCACATCCAGCCGCGAGTACCAGACCTCAAGCGGGTTCATCTTGGAGTATTCGCGCAGGTTTTCCCGATAGGCGCGCACACAGGTCACTGCGGCGTCTCGCGACTCGCCATCGGAGAATCGGGCATCGCGGCCGGCGACCGCGAAACTGGCCGCCAGCCGCTTGATGTCCCACTCCCAGGGGGCCGGCAGGGTTTCGTCGAAGTCGTTGAGGTCGAAGACCAGGTTGCGCTCCGGGGTGGCGAACAGGCCGAAATTCAGCAGGTGGCAGTCGCCGCAGGCCTGCACGCGGATCCCCGTGCTCGGGGCACTGGCGAGGTCGTGCGCCATCAGCGCCGCCGAGCCACGCAGGAAGGCGAAGGGACTGCGCAGCATGCGACCGTAGCGGATCGGCACCAGCTCGGGCACCCGGTCCTCGTTCGACTTCTCGAGGATGGCGATGGGGTCGCGCCCCCGGGACGAGGGCTGCCAGGCGCCGTGACTGCTGCGCGGTACGCTCTCACGCAGCAGCCGCCCCGCCGCGATACGCTCTTCCCGGGAGCGGAATACCGGGGTTGCCGGTACCGCCGGGCTGGTGGTTCTTTTCCTGGTATTCATCCTTGCCCCCTGCATGTCGTTGCTACTGCGCGGCAACCGTCTTCAGATGCGGTCGTTCACCCGCCGACTCTAGAACGGCCGTCCCAGATAGAAGTAGAAGCTGCTGTTGCCGTCCTCCGCGCGGCCGTAGCCGAGGTACATGGGCCCGATCGGGCTGTCCGTGGCGAGGAACACGCTGGCGGACCTCAGCCAGTCCTCGGAGTTGCCCGGCACCAGCGGATCGCCGATCCGGCTGGCTTCCAGCGAGAAGCCGCTGTAGGCCCCCTCGAAGATACTGCTACGCAGGATGCGGTGGTAGTACATCGCCCGACCGAACTGCAGGCTCTCGCCCGCCAGCTGGCCGGTGGCGTAGCCCGATCCGGTCAGGAAGCCGCCCCACTGGAACTGGTCATAGCGCGGCAGGGGGTTGCTGCCGGCCTTGTCGCCAGCCTTCACGGCGAAGTTGAAGGTGTTGTTGCCGAACGAGAACACGGCGTTGGCGTCGGCATCCCACTTGGTGTACTCGTCGTCCGCACCGAGGCTGCTGTTGGAGTTGAAGGTATTCATGCTGGCGCGCCAGCCCGAGCGCGGAAAGTGCACGCTGTCGAGCTGGTCGAGGATCAGCCGGCTGGTGAACGCCCCCTGCGTGATGCTGTCTCCCCCAGGCGAAAGAATTTCCGGCCCGGTGTCCAGTTCAGGGGTGAGCTTGCCGCCCAGCACGCCCAGGCGCAGCTCGCCGTAGCGGTTGAAGTGGCTGCCGATGTCGATGCCCGCGAGCATGGACGTCATCTCGTAACTGGCGACGCGATCGTCATCGCGGTACAGGTCGGCGGTGCGCCGTTCAATTGCGGCGCGCGGCGCGACGAAGAAGGGGCCATCGGCGCTGAGTGGCTGGTAGAACTCGGTATACACACCGCTGGTGTGGCCGAGCTGCGCATCGGTCCGCCACTCGGCGCCCAGTTCATTGAGCCAGGTCTTGCGATAGCTGCCGAGCAGGTTGAAGAAGGCATCGCCACTGAAGTCGCTGGACAGACCGAGGCCGAAGCGCAGGTAGTCCGGCCCCCAGGACTTCTCCGCGGCGTCCACCGCCAGGATGCGTTTGCCCGGCTCCTCGATGAAGCGGTAGTTGACGTGCTCGAAGTCGCCGATGCCGTAGATGCGGCGCATGTCGCGGTCGAGGGTCTCCTGCTCGATCGGCTGGCCTGCCTTGGTATCCATCGCCGCCTGCGCGGTCTCGGGGTTGACCCGCTTGAGGTTGACGAAGCGGATCTCGTCGACCGGCCGCAGGTCGGCGACCACGGTGGCCTGCTGGCGCTGGCGCAGCGCCGCGTATTCGCCGGCCGGCAGGGACAACTGGGCGAGACGGTCGGCCACCTTGCGCGCAGCCGCTTCGCCCAGCGGAGCGATCTGTTGCAGGTTGTCGAAGTCGCCCGTGGAAAAGTCGCCCAGCTCCGGAGTGATCAGAATGTCGGTCGGCTGCAGCGCGGCCAGCGAGGCCTGCACGTTCTGCTCGGTGAGGATGCTGAGCATCTGTCCGGTCACACCGAAGATGCCGCTGAGCTGCTCGCGGGTGAGCAGCGGGGTGCCGACGTTGACGGCAATGATGATATCGGCGCCCATCTCCTCGCGGGCGGTCTGCACCGGCAGGTTGCTAGTGAGCATGCCGTCGACCAGCATCATGCCGTCGAACTCGGCCGGCGCCACCGCGCCGGGTACCGACATGCTGGCGCGCATGACGTTGGCCAGCTCGCCCTGCTTGAACACCACGGCCTTGCCGGTCACCAGGTCGGTGGCCACGGCGCGATAGGGAATCGGCAGGCTGTCAAACTGGTAGTGGCCCTTGGCCTTGGACAGCTGGCGCAACACGGTTTCCAGCTGCACGCCGGTCACCACGCCCTTGCCGACCTTCACCGTGCCATCGCTGAGGCCGACCTCGGGGGTGAACAGGATGCCGTAGTCATCCTGCTTGCGGCGCATGGCCATTTCCTGGCGCGGCGGGTTCTCCTTGAACAGCAGCTCGGTCGAGATGGTCTTGAGGATCTTGTCCATCTCCGGCGTGCTGGTGCCGGTTGCATAGGAAGCGCCAACCAGCGCCCCCATGCTGGTGCCGGCAATGCAGTCGATCGGTACGCGGTACTCCTCGAGCACCTTGATCACGCCGACATGCGCCGCGCCGCGAGCGCCGCCGCCGGAGAGGACCAGGCAGATCCTGGGGCGCTTTGGGTTGTCCGCCGCTGGGGAGGGATCGCTTGGCTTTGCCGGTTGGGCCATCGCCGGCAGGGTGGCCATGGCCAGGCACAGAGCGGCAAGGCTGATTCGATCACGCAGTTGCATCCGCATTACTCCCTATTGATGCGCGAGTCCTGAATTGAGGTACTGCTTACAGAGCGGCTTCGCTGCCGTCGATTACGCCCGCAGGCTGCTCGCGGATACGCTTGGAAAAATCCGCGGCCGCGTCGGCGGCCTGGGCGCGGGCGTTGACATGGACGCGCCGTTGCAATTCGGCAAACGGCAGCCCCTGGCTGTCCAGCCGCCCCTGTTCATACAAGTATTCCGGAACGTAGCCGCTGGCGAGGATCTTCCAGTCCAACGGGAGGTGGCCCGGATTGACCCGGGTATTCATCCAGATGCTGGTGGTGCAGTTGGATGTCAGGGTGTTGTAGAACTCGGGCCGCTCACGCAGCGAGTTGATGCGCTTCATGTACTCGAGGAACAGGCGCCGGCCGTTCTCGATGTCGCCCTGCATCCGATACAGATAGACGTCTTCCGGCGGGTCGCGACGGTAGTTGGTGCGCAAGCGGATCAGGTCGCGCTCGTCGGCCACCACGTAGTAGAGCTCGTACTCGCGGAAGAAGCCCTTGAGGGTGGAGTAGCCCTCGCCCTCCTCCTTGCGCGTCTCGATGGAGACGGCCAGGTGGTCCCCCCCGCCAAAGTCGAAGCTGAGGAATACATGGGCAATGGCCGGCCCCATCCAGTAGACGGCGCCCAGGTCCACTCCTTGCAGTTTTCGTAGGTCATAACGCTTGTCGTACCAGGCCGGCGTGTAGTCGGTTTCGCTGCGGTACGCGAAGTTGCGGATGTTGTGCACCGTGATGATGTCGCCTTCGATGGTGGCATGGGGCAAGGCCGCCACGTCGGCCTGCCAGACGCGGTCGTTGGAAGGCTCGATACCACTCCACCAGACGCCCAGCACTACCAGCACAGCGAGATAGCTGCCGAAGGCGCGCCAGCGCCAGCGCCGCGAGGCCAGGGCGATCAGGGTCGCCAGTGAGGCGAAGATAAAGACCGTTGCCAAGGCGTTGCGCAGCGTTTCGTCATGCGGCCCCCTCAGCACGATGGCGAGCGCGCCCCAGCCGGCCGCCATGCTGACCAGCAAACCAAGGAGCGCCAGGCCAACGACGGCTGCGATGCTGAGCGGGGCTTTATTCATGAGGGCTCGCCGTAACGGTAGGCACATCTTGAGCCTGAGCGCAGGACGAAAGGCGCGGGCCAGAAGACAGGGTTATAGGGTGAATTACAACGCGGCAGCGTATCGTCAATTAGACAGCGCCACTCTAGCAGGGGAACTTTATATCACTTCCAGCGACGAAGTCGTGGCGCAAAATGTCAAGTCCACCTTCATAAGGCCAGCATCCAGCAGTTACCATTCATTAATTGAATTTTATGAATCTGCATCGGATGAGTCCGATCACCGCTAAATGCCTGAAAAACCAAATCAATCAGGTATTTACTCTGAAATACTCATTCGATACCGCCTTGCAACCCGCCTCGCAACAGCTCAGGGAGTGAACTGCATGACCATCCGTACAAGAACCGATTTAAAACTTGTTGCCCTGCTCGGCGCAGCCTTTACCGCAGGCTGCACCTTCAATAATGCCGGGCAAGAGCCGGCGAGCCCGCAGGGGCATGCGAGCGTGATTTATGAGCAGGGCGTACCGGGGCGAATAGAAAACACCCATCTGAGCTTCGACGCCAAGGTTGTTCAGGTCGATCGGGCGAACCGCAAGGTGGTGCTGGCTGACGATCAGGGCAATCAACGAACCATCACCATCAGCCCGACGGCCACCTATTTCGACAAGGTCAAGCCCGGTGACAAGGTCAACGTCATCATCGAGGAAGAACTGATCATATCCGTACTTGACCAGACCACGGATCCAGCCGATCTGGATGACAGCGTGATGGTACAGACCAGCCAGGATGATGAAGGTGATTCGCAGACCGTGGCGGCCACCAAGGTTGCCGAAGTGAATGCGGTGGTCAAGGCCATCGACGTCAAGAAGCGCACCGCCACCCTGCAGTTCACCGATGGTTCAACCAGGACGGTTCCGGTTCGCGAAGACATCAAGCTCAATGAGTCCTATCTCGGCAAGCAAGTCATGTTTCACATCACCGAAGCAGTCGCTGTATCTCTGACCCCGCGTTAACGCTCCCGGCTCTTGATCGAAAGTCCTGCCCTGTTCCATGCAGGACAGGCAGGCCGGTGGCGGAATGCACCATTTTGCCTAGCATGAAGTTACTGGTCGCCAGCATCGCCAGGCCAGATGTCTCGAAAGGAGTTCGCACATGCCCTTCCCTCGCAAATGGCCGTTACCGATCGCCACCGCCTGCTTCGCCCTAGGTCTGCATGCCCCGGCCATGGCTGGCGGCCTGATGCTCTATGAAGTCGGCACCGATAACGTCGGCCTCGCCAACGCGGGTGCTGCGGCACGCGCCCAGGACCCCGGCACCATGCTCAGCAACGTCGCCGGCCTGAGCTACCTGGCAGGTACCCAGGTCACCCTCGGCGCGCAGTTCCTGTATGGCGATCTCGAATTCTCGCCGGACGCCAACACCAACGTTCCCGGTGACGACAGCGGCAACGTCATTGGCTGGCTTCCCGGCGGCAGCCTATTCGTCAGCCGTCAGCTGGATGAGCACTGGACGGTCGGCTTCGCCTCCTATGGCGACTTCGGCCTCAGCATCGACTACGACGATGAGTGGTCCGGGCGCTACTACATGCAGAACGGCACGCTGATGGGCATGACCTTCATGCCATCCGTGGCCTATCGCTTCAACGACAACTGGTCGGTGGGCGTCGGGCTGCGGGTGATGTATGCCCTGCTCGACAACGAGCTGGCGGTGGACAACAACCCGGCCGGCAGTCTCAGCGCCCCCGATGGCGAGATGACCTATAAGGATGACGACCTTGGCTACGGCTCCAGCCTGGGGCTGATCTACCAGCCGCGCGAAGGCACCCGCATCGGCCTGAGCTATACCAGCGCGATCGACCTCGAGTTCGAGGACCACTTCGATCCGGAGGGATTGAGACCAGGCGTGGCCGACACGCTGGCATCGCGTGGCATTCTCGGCGCCGCCACCAAGATCAGCATGGAAGTGCCGCAGACCCTGACCCTCAGCCTGTACCACCAGCTCGACCCGGCATGGGCCATTCTGGCCAGCGCCGGCTGGCAGGACTGGTCGAGCTTCGGCGAAGTCGGTATCGAGCTGGACAGTGGCGATCCCGTCGATACCACGCTCGATGCCAATTATGACGACACCTGGCATCTGTCGCTGGGCGCCCAATACCGCGCATCCCCGCAACTGCTGTGGAACATGGGGGTTGGCTATGACAGTTCCCCCGTCAGCGACAGCGATCGCACGCTGAGCATGCCCATCGGGGAAACCTGGCGCCTGGGCACCGGGGTCACCTATGCGCTGGATCGCAACAGTGAGCTCAACCTGAGCTACGCGCTGGCCTGGATGGGCGACATGGAGGTCAGCCAGTCCAAGCATCTGCCTCTGGACGACCCCAAGACGGTTTCCGGCACGTTCGAGAACTCGGTGATCCACGCCATCAGCGGCAGCATGACCTGGCGCTTCTAAACATTCGAGAATGGAGTCGCTCCCATGAAGGGATTCAATCTACTGCTTTGCAGCACACTGACCTCGTTGCTGCTGATCAGCGGCTGCACCACCAAGACCACCAGCGCCGATCGGTATTCGGGGTTCCTGGGCAGCTACGAGGGGCTCACCAAAACCACTACGCCAAGCGGCAATAGCGTGATGCGCTGGGTAGACCCCGACTTCAAGGTCAGTAACTACGACAACCTGATCTACTACCCTGTCGGCTTCCTCCCTCAGCCGACCCCCAGCGAGCGCGTCAGCCAGCAGACCCTGCAGGGGGTGCTCGACTACACCAATGCCCGGATCAGCTCCTCGATGGGCCAACGCCTGCGTCTGGTCGGCAAGCCCGCTGCGCGGACCCTGGCATTTCGCGGGGCGATAACCGCGGTGGGTGCCAGCACGCAGGGCCTCAAGCCCTACGAGGCCATTCCGTTCGCCCTGGTCGCGGCGGGCGCCATGACCGCCGCCGGCCAGCGCGACCAGAACACGGAGCTGTACTTCGAGGCCGAACTGATCGACACCGCCACCGACAAGCCCGTCCTGCGCGTGGCACGCAAGGGCTTCGGCAAGACGCTGGAGAACGACAAGCAGGCCATCACCGTCAGCGACCTGAAGAGCGTCATCGACGACATGACCCAGGATGTCCTGCGCTTCCCCTGAGCAAACATGTGATCCATTGTCCACCGTGCTTTGCCGGTAGCGGCAAGGCACTCAAGCCAGCCCATGTGATGCCTCGAAGCCATCACATGGGCTGGCTTTTTTTCCTGCAGCATCGGCACACTCTCCAGACCGGAAAAAACTCCGCCACCGGAAAGGCAGACGTAGAAAAATGAATTCCGACAAGAACGATAAACCTTATGCAGTGCTACCGGCCGGGCACGTTCGGGCGATCCAATTCCAGCCAGTTCCCCAGCTCATTCGCAAGCTGGGAGGGAGCCCGGAGTCGGTCTTCCGCGATGTGAATATGGCCGAGGCAGTGATACAAAATCCGGAAACCGTGCTGCCACTGACCCTGGCGGGTGAGTTGCTGGTGCGCTCGGCCAAGGAGACTGGCTGCGAGCACTTCGGCCTCCTGCTCGGCAGCCTCAACGGGCTGGACCAGTTGGGCCCCATAGCGAAAATGATGGCCCAGCAGCCCACGATTGGCAGCGCGCTTGATCAGCTCATCCAAATCCACCACATGACCAACCGCGCGGGATTACCCTTTGTTCGCCAGGATGGCGATCACGCTTATTTTGGCTTCGCCGCCATGGAAAGCAATTTCCCCGGCTTTCAACACTTTCACGAAGGCGTAATGGCTATTGCCTTCAATATCATGCGAAAGATATCGCATGTCGAATGGACGCCTGATGCCGTATATTTTTCTCATCGCCCGCCAAAGGACCCACAAGCACATTCACGATTCTTTGGCGCACCCTGCCACTTCAACTCGCCAAGAGCCGAATTTCAATTTCCGCTAGCCACGCTCTCGGCACCCAACGCCTCCATGTGCGCCGACTCGATATGTGTCAGTGATATCGCACAAGTAACCATGAGCGAACTCGATTGGCTAGAGAAGGCTCGGCGATTCGCCCACAGCCTGGTTGCCAGCGGAAACTGCGGTCAGAACCATATTGCTGCCGCGCTGGGCATCAGCGTGCGAACCATGAATCGCCGACTGGAACAGGCCGGAGTGTCCTATTTCGAGATTCTTGACAATGCTCGTTACTCGGTAAGCCGCAAGCTGATCAGGGAAACGGACATGACACTCAAGGAGATAGCCAAGGCGCTGTCCTATACCGACGCCAGCTCATTCACTCGGGCGTTCCGGCGCTGGTCGGGCGTGTCGCCGGAGCAGTGGCGGAAGACCAGATGCGCATGACTGCCAGCCGAGTCTGCACCGTTCAGTGCAGGAAATCCTGGTAGTTGACCATCAAATTCCACCATGAACTCGAGCTAGCCTGATACAAGGAAGCACCATGCGCCCAATACTCATTTCTGCAGCACTGCTCGTCATGACCTCCCCGGCCTTCGCTCAGGAAAGACTGGAAGCCATTGCCCCCTACCCGAAGGCCGACGCCGGCTTCACCCGCCAGGTGATTTACTTGCCTAAGCAGGCCGATGATGATCGCTTCAAGATTGAAATACTGGCCGGCAAGGTCCTCCTTGTCGACTGCAACTCCCAGCGACTGATCGGCAGCCTCGAGGAAAAGACACTCGAGGGATGGGGCTATTTCTATTATCGAATAGAGAAAGTCACCGGTCCGATCTCGACACTGATGGCCTGCCCGGATGCCAAGCGCACAGAAGCATTCGTGCCGGTGACCGGCGACGGCTTCCTCCTGCGTTACAACAGCAAGCTGCCCATCGTCGTGTATGCCCCCGAGGACGTCGAGATCCGCTACAGGATCTGGTCAGCGGCCGAAGCCGCTCAGCAGGCAATAACCGAGTAACGTCCGACTTGGCCACGCACGAAAGCTCCATGCCCGTGTTTGACGGCAATCAAATAAATCCTGGCCTCGCGAAAAGCAACCAAAGTTAGCGCATGCGCGTAACAAATTCTGGCGCAAGATATCAACGCGAGTTTCTTCGCATCATATTGCTGCGCATAGAATCTCTTATGGCCAACTGCGTACCTGATAGTCAGCTGCTAAAAATCTTCTCACTAGGAATTTGGCAGAGGAAACTGAAAAATACCTTGTTACGGCGAGTCCCGTCCGGTAGCCGACAACGCTACCGACGCGGGTCGCGCCGTGAACCGTCGAGTGGAAGCGGAAGTGGAAGCTCAGGTCTAGCAGTAACCCTTCTGGCCGAGTGTGAAAATCCGGCTTCGGCTGGATTTTCACAGGCCACTAATGGGCCAGCCAGAACAGAGCCAGAACATAAAGCGCCGAAATCGCCAGCTGCACCAGGGTGATCGGCACGCCGTAGCGTGAGAACCGCGCGAAGGTTACCTTCTCGCCCTGTCCGGCACAGATGCCGACCGTGACGATGTTGGCCGACGCGCCGATCAGCGTGGCGTTGCCGCCCAGCGTGGCACCGAACATCAGGGCGATGAACACCGGCAGGCTGGCGGCCGGCCAGTCGGTGAAGCCCGCGCCCAGGGCGATTTCCGGCACCACCTCGGCGGCCACCAGATAGCCCTTGGTCATCACCAGCGCGGCGGCGACCACCGGGATATTGGCGAGCAGGCTCGACAACACCCCGATACCGGCCAAGAGGGCAAGCGCCACCAAGGTGAAATCGGCGCCGAACCACGCGTAGAGCTTGAGTGACAGCCCCTGCAACAGTCCCGTCTCGGTGAACGCCTGCACCAGACAGAAGATCGCGCCGAGAAATAGCAGCGTCTTCCAGTCGATATCGCGCAGGACCGCCTCCACCGGCTCGACATGCACCGTATAGACCACGAGCAGCGCCAGGCTGGCGGCGATGATCGCCACCGCCGGCGGCACGATGTTGACCGGCAGCTGTTCGCCGAACAGGAACAGCAGCACCATCAGCAGCAGCACGGCCAGCGCCAGCAGCGCGAAGCCCGGCCGCTCCAGGGGCTTGGCCGGCTCCGGCGGCGGCAGCGCCACCCTCACCCGCCACACCTGCGGCATCAACCAGGGCAGCAGCGGGATGATCACCAGCACGGCGAGCAGGCCGGCGAGGCTGACCGTCTGCAGGTACTGGACGAAGCCCATGCCGATCGAGCTGCCGACCAGGAAGGTCGCCGGATCGCCGACCAGGGTGAGCATGCCGGCGGCGTTGCTGACAATCGCCGTCACCACCAGGGGACCGACGATATCCACCCCGAGCGCGCGGGCGACGCGGATGATCACCGGGGCGAGCAGGATCACCGTGGTGGCATTGGGCAGGAAGGCGCACACCGGGGCGACCAGCAGCACCAGCAGAATCAGGAAGCGCCGGCCGCTGCCGCGCGTGGCACGCAGGTAGATGCCCCCCACCCGCTCGAAGATGCCTGTGCTGCCCAGCACGCGCGCCACCACCATGCCGCCGAACAGCAGGGACAGCGGTCCGCCGGCCATGCGCATGGCCGCCACCAGGCCGTCGTCGGTGAGGATGCCGGCCACCAGCAGCACGCCGACGCCCAGCAGCGTGGCGACTGCCATGTCGATCACATCGAAGGCGATGGCCAGGATCACCGCGGAGAAGACGGCCAGGGTCAGGTAGATCTGCAGATCGGTCATGAGGCATCCCTTCCGTCAGTCGATCGGCGGGGCGTACATCAGCCCGCCGTCCTTCCACAGCCGATTCAGGCCCCGCTCGATGCGCAGCGGGCTGCCGGTACCGAGATTGCGCTCGTACAGCTCACCGTAGTTGCCCACCGCGCGCACCGCGCGGACCACCCAGTCGTCCCGGGCACCCAGGGCACGCGCCAGCCGGGTGTCCTGTCCACTAAGCAGGCGCCCGGTCGCGCCGCCCAGCTCGCCCACCCGAGCCTCGACATTGGCCTGGGTCATGCCGTGCTCTTCGGCCAGCACCAGGGCGAACAGCACCCAGCGCACAAGACTGCCCCACTGCACATCCTCGCCCAGCACCACCGGGGCGAGCGGTTCGCGGGAAATGCGCTCGGGCAGGATGACGAACGCCTCGGGGCCAGCCGGGGCGCGCAGACGCATGGCGGCGAGTTGCGCTGCGTCGGCGGTCCAGGCCTGGCAGCGACCAGCATAGAAGGCCTCGGCGACAGCCAGCGAGGAGTCGATCACCAGCGGCTCCCAGGCCAGGTCGTGCAGGCGGGCATGGTCGGCCAGGTTGTCGACGTGGGTGGTGCCCTTGGCCACGCACACCTTGCCCGCGCGCAGCTCCGCCAGCCGGGTGATGCCGCTGGACCGCGGCACCATGAAGGCCTGGCCGTCGTAGAACAGCACCGCCGGGAACTGCACCTGCAGCAAGGCCTCGCGGGTCAGCGTCCAGGTGGTGTTGCGCGCCAGCAGGTCGATCTGCTTCGCCTGCAGCGCCGGGAAGCGCGTAGAGGCCCTGAGCGGCTTGAAGGCCACCTTCTCCGGGTCGCCGAACAGCGCTGCCGCCACCGCGCGACAGAAGTCGGCGTCGAGGCCCTGCCAGCGCCCGTTGGCATCCTGTTCGGAAAAGCCCGGGATGCCCTCGCTCACCCCGCAGCGCAATTCGCCGCGCGCCTTGACGCTGTCGAGCACCTGTCCCGCCTGTGCGGAAGCCGCCAGCCATATGGCCAGCAGCAGGAGCAAGGCCGGCAGATCCCCCCGTCGCATGGATTCAGTCCTCGGGCTAGTCATCGGCCGGCGACCAGCCGCCGCCCAGCGCCCGGTACAGGCTGACCGCCGCGCTCAGCTGCTGCTGGCGGGTCTGCGACTCCAGCAGTTCGGCCTGGAACAGGCTGCGCTCCGAATCCAGCACCTCCAGGTAGCTGACCAGGCCGCCGTCGTAGCGCGCCCGCGACAGGCGCGCCGCGGTGCGCGCCGCGGCGAGCTGGCGCTGGCGGGCGACGTGCTCGTCGCGCGCGGTGCGCAGGCCGGAAAGCGAGTCGTCGACGTCGCGCAGGCCGTTGAGCACCGCCTGCTCGTAGCCCAGCCGCGCCTGCTCGGCGCTCTGGCGCTGGGCTTCCTCGACGGCCTTGAGCTGCCCGGCGTTGAAGATCGGCGCGAACAGGTTGCCGAGCACGTTCCAGCTCTCGCTGTCGCCCTCGACCAGATCGCTGAGGTCGCGGCTGGCGTAGCCGAAGCTGGCGGTCAGCGACAGCGACGGCAGACGCTGGGCGCGGGCCACGCCGATGCGCGCGGTCTCGGCGGCCATCTGCTGCTCGGCGGCGCGGATGTCCGGGCGGCGCTCCAGCAGGTTCAGCGGCAGGCCAGCCGGCACCTCGACCGGCAGGCTCTGCTGCGCCAGTTCGCTACCGCGTTCGATGTCCCGCGGCCGCGAGCCGAGCAGCACGCTGAGGGCGTTTTCGGTCTGGCGCACCGCGCGGTCGAAGCTCGCCACCGAGGCCTGCGCATCGGCGGCCTCGATCTCGGCCTGGTTGACGTCCAGCTCCGGCACCGTGCCCTTCTCGAAACGCGCGCGGATGATCGCCAGGGCGTCCTCGCGCGACTTCAGGGTGCGCTCGGAGATGCGCAGGCGGTCGTCGAGGTCGAGCAGCTGGAAGTAGGTGGTGGCCACCGCGGCGACCAGCGAGATGGTCACGCTGCGCGCGCTCTCCTCGCTGCTCAGCAGGTCGGCACGCGCCGCCTCGGTCGCGCGGCGCAGCTTGCCCCACAGGTCGACCTCGAAGAAGGCGGCGCCGTTGAAGAAGTAGCTGCTCTCGGTCTCGGCCCCCGGCAGGATGTTGCGGCTTTGCGAGGAGCGCCCGGCACCGGCCTCGGCATTGAGGACCGGATACTGGTTGGCCCGCTCGATGCGCAGCAGCGCCGCCGCCTCCTCGATGCGCGAGACCGCCACGCCAAGGTCGCGGTTATTGTCCAGCGCCTCGCGGATCAGCGCATCGAGCCTCTCGTCGGCGAACACATCCCACCAGTCGAGATTGGCGAACGAGGCATCGGTGGCGGCCGGCTCCTTCCAGGCGACAGGCATGTCGAGCGGCGGACGCTGGTAGTCGGGGCCGACCATGCAGCCGCCGACCAGCAGCAAGCCGGACAACAGCAAGGCCGTCACCAGCGGTCGCCTGGAGAATCCCTTCATGGCTTGGCCTCCTCGCTGCTGGCCGCTGCAGCCGCTTTTTTCTTCTTGCCACTCAGATACTTCTCAACGACCACGAACAGCCCCGGCACCAGCACCACCCCCACCACGGTGGCGGTCAGCATGCCGGCGAACGAGGTCATCCCCATGATCTTGCGCGCCTCGGCACCGGCACCGCTGGCGAGGATCAGCGGGATCACGCCGAGGATGAAGGCGAACGAGGTCATCAGGATCGGCCGGAAGCGCAGCCGCGCCGCCGCCAGCGCCGCCTCCACCGGCCCCTTGCCCTTCTCGATCTCGGTGCGGGCGAACTCGACGATCAGGATGGCGTTCTTCGCCGCCAGGCCGATGAGCATCACCAGGCCGATCTGGGCGAACACGTTGTTCTCGTAGCTGGCACTGAAGTGCCGCGCCACCCACAGACCGAACATGGCCCCGCAGATGGCGATGGGTGTGCCGAACAGTACGCCGAACGGCAGCGACCAGCTCTCGTACTGGGCGGCGAGAATCAGGAACACGAACACCAGTGCCATGACGAACACCATGCTGCCGGAGCCTTCGGCGGCCTTCTCCTGGTAGGACATGGCGTTCCAGGCGTAGGACATGTCGCTGGGCAGCACCTGCGCCGCCACCTCCTCCAACGCCTTGAGCGCCTGCGCCGAGCTGTAACCCGGCGCCGGGCGGCCGGTAACCTCGGCGGCGCGGAACATGTTGAAGCGATAGGTGAACTCGGGGCCGTTGGTGGACTCGTCGGTGAGCAGCGTGTTCATCGGCACCATCGCACCGGCGCTGTTGCGCACGTAGAACAGCGAGGCGTCGGCGAGGTCCTTGCGGTAGTCGGTCTCCGCCTGCACGTAGACCTTGTACAGCCGGCCGAAGCGGTTGAAGTCGTTGACATAAGCGCCGCCGAGGAAGGAGCCCAGGGTCTGGTTGACGTCCGCCGGGGCGACGCCGAGCTTCATGGTCTTCTGGGTATCCACGTCCAGGTAGATCTGCGGCACCGTGGCCCGGTAGGTGGTGTACAGCCCGGCGATCTCCGGACGCTTGGCGGCGGCCTGGATGAACGCCTGGGTCTGCTCGGCCAGGTAGTCGGGGCTGTTGCCGACACGGTCCTGCAGCATGATCGAGAAGCCCGAACCGGTGCCGAGGCCGGGAATGGCCGGCGGGCCGAAGGCGATGGCGATGCCCTCGTTGATCGCCGCCAGTTTGCCGGTGAGGCGATGCGCCACGTTGGTCGCCTTGTCCTCCGCCGCGGGGCGCTCCGCCCAGTCCTTGAGCTGGATGAAGAAGAACGCGTTGTTGGTGGAGGAGGCGCCGGAGAGGAAGCTGTAGCCGGTCACCGTGGTGTAGGACTCGATGGCCGGATCGGCGGCGAGGATCGCCTCGACCTTGGCCGCGGCGGCGTGGGTGCGCTCCAGCGAGGCGGCGTCGGGCAGCTGCAGGTTGGCCATCAGATAGGCCTGGTCCTCCTCCGGCACGAAGCCACCGGGGACGGTGCGAAACAGCAGCACCAGCGCCACCACCAGCACGCCGAGCACGCCCAGCGCGCGCAGCGGCCGGTGGGTGAAGCGGCTGGTGAGTCCGATATACCTGTCGGTCACCTTCTCCAGGAGGCGGTTGAAGCGGGCGAAGAAGCCCGACAGCAGCCCCTTCTTGCCGTGCTCGTGGGGTTGCAGCAGCATGCTGGACAACGCCGGGCTCAGGGTCAGCGCGACTATCGCCGACAGACTCACCGAAATGGCGATGGTGATCGCGAACTGCTGGTAGAGGCGGCCGGTAATGCCCGACATGGCGGCCACCGGCACGAACACTGCGGTGAGCGACAGCGCCGTGGCAATCACCGGGCCGCTGACCTCCTTCATGGTCGCGACGGTAGCCTCGCGACGCGGCATGCCCCGCTCCATCTTCTCCGACACCCCCTCCACCACCACGATGGCGTCGTCCACCACGATGCCGATGGCCAGCACCAGGCCGAGCAGCGAGAAGGTGTTGATCGAGAAGCCGAGCAGCGGAAATACCGCGAAGGTGCCGATCAGCGCCACCGGTACCGCCAGGGTGGGGATCAGGGTGGCGCGGAAGTTCTGCAGGAAAATGAACACCACCACGGTCACGATGGCGGTGGCTTCGAACAGCGTATGGACGATCTCCTCGATGCCGGCGGAAACCGGCTTGGTGGTATCCAGCGAGATCACGTACTCGACGTCCTGTGGGAAGCGCTCCTTCATCCGCTCCATCCCGGCACGGATGTTCTCCGCCACCTCCAGGCCGTTGGCATCGGGCAACTGGTAGACCGCCAGCACTGCCGCTGGCTTGGAGCCGAAGGCGCCGATCTGGTTGTAGGTTTCGGCACCCAGCTCGATACGCGCCACGTCGCGCAGCAGCACCTGCGAGCCGTCGGGATTGGAGCGCACCACCACCTGGCCGAACTGCTCCGGGGTTTCCAGACGGCCGCGGGTCTGCACCGCGTAGGCGAACTCGGTACCCGGCGCGGCCGGCGGGCCGCCGAGCTTGCCGGCCGGGGTCAGCACGTTCTGCTGCTGCACGGCGCTGACGATGTCCGGCACGGTGAGTCCCAGGCGGCTGAGCTGGTCCGGCTTGATCCAGATGCGCATGGCGTAGTCGGCGCCACCGAAGATGGTCACCTGGCCGACGCCCTGGATGCGGGCGATCTCGTCGAGCACGTTGATCGACATGTAGTTGGTGAGAAAGTCGGCGTCGAAGCTGCCGTTCGGCGAGCGCAGGGTCACCAGCATCAGCGGGAAGGCCAGCGCCTTCTTGACCTTCACCCCCTTGCGCTTGACATCCTCGGGGAGTTGCGCGGAACCCTCGGACACGCGGTTCTGCACCAGCACGTTGGAGATGTCGAGATCGGAGCCGACCTCGAAGGCCACCGACAGGGTCATCTGCCCGTTACCGGCGTTGGTCGACTTCATGTACAGCATGTTCTCGACGCCGTTGACCTTCTGCTCCAGCGGCGTGGCCACCGACTGCTCGACGTTCACCGCGTTGGCGCCGTCGTAGGTGGCCTCGACCTTGATCTCCGGCGGGGTGATGTCGGGGTACTGGGCGATAGGCAGACTGCCCATCGCCACCAGGCCGACGATGACGATGATGATCGCGATCACCATCGCGAAGATGGGGCGACGGACGAAGAAATCACCCATTCTTGCCACCCTCGGCCACTGGCGGCAGCTCGCTGGCGTTGGCCTCGCGTGGCTTGACGGTCATGCCCGGGCGCAGGCGCAACAGCCCGGCCACCGCGACCCGCTCCCCCGCCTGCAGTCCGGACTGGATCACCCAGTCGCTGCCGAGCCTTTGCCCCACCTGCACCTGGCGCACCTCCACCGTGTCGTCCGGCTTGATGACGAACACCCGGTGCACCGACTGCAATTCGCTGACCGCCCGTTGCGGCAGCAGGAGCGCGCCCTTGATCTCGTCGGCATCGAAGCGTATGCGCGCGAACATCCCCGGACGCAGCAGGCCCTGCGGATTGGGGAACTCGGCCTCGATGGTCAGCGCGCCAGTGGTGGGATCGATGTTGCGATCAACCTTGGTCGGCACCCCGCGCTGCTCGTAGAGGCTGCCGTCGGCGAGGATCAGCGACAACGGGCGCTGGTTCGCGGTCGCGATGCTGCCATCGGCCGTTCGCCCCCCCTGCTGCTGGTCGGCCAGCCGCCGTGCTGCTTCGAGGTAGCCGCGCTCGGTGATGGACACCCGTACCGCGATGGGATCGATGCGCGAGATCACGTTCAGCAACCCGCCATTGGTGCGCTGGCTGACGAAATCGCCCACCTCGGCCTCGGACAGCCCGATCAGGCCGCGCTCGGGGGCGTGGATGCGGGTGTAGCCCAGCTCGATCTGCGCCAGCTTGACCTGGGCGCTGGCCGCGTCCACGTAGCTCTTCGCCGCCGCGTAGTTGGCCACCGCGGCATCCAGGTCCAGCTTGCTGACCGCGTTCATCTCCGCCAGCGGGCGGATGCGGTCCAGATCCGAGCGGGTCTTGACTAGGCTGGTATGCGCCTGCGCCAGCATCGCCTGGGCCTGGGCGAGCTTGGCCTGGAGCGGCTGCGGGTCGATGGTGTAGAGCAGCGCGCCCTTGTCGACGAAGGTGCCCTCCTTGAAATGCATGCCGTCGAGGAAACCGTCGACCCGCGCACGGATGGTCACGTCGGTGGAGCCGATGGTCTCGCCGATCAGATCGAGCGGAATGCGCACATCTCGCGCGGCGACGGTGACGAATGGCACTTCCAGAACGGCGGCCGCCGGCGGCGCCTTGCTGTCGCAGCCACCGAGCAATACCTGCATGAGCACGAACGCCATGCCAAGAAACAGGCGCTGGTTGTTGTTCTTTGTCACGAGACTTCCCCCTTCAACGCTCGGTGCGGCCACGACTTTCTCGCACGACTCACACAGCCGGCCTGCATCCCGAGCCAATGGCACTTGCCGATGCGCGGTGAATGTTGCTTGCAGTTCTTGTGACTCAGGCAGGCTTTATCCTTGCTTTTAAAAGGTAGCCCACTGCCACCAGGCGAGACGACTTTTGGCGGGGGTTCTTTCCGCCGCTGCGACCGGGACGTCCAAGCCGCACGAGGACCAGGGGATGGCTGCACACGAGCAGGGCAACGCCGTCCGACCAACTTCAGTGGCAGCCTGTCGTTTTCTTCCCATACTCGCTATGAATGCCACTACAGACTGACCAGGAAGGACTGCCATGGCGACGAGAGAGCAGGACGGCAACAACCCCCCACGGCAGCAGGTGCTCGATCCGGTATCGCGCATGTCGGAAATTCTGTTTGGCCTGCTCATGGTGCTGACCTTCACCGGCACCTTCAGCGTAGCCAACGCCGGGGAAAGCTCGGTGCGCGAGCTGCTGATCGCCAGCCTGGGCTGCAACCTGGCCTGGGGCCTGGTGGATGGCTGCATGCTGCTGCTGAACCGCCTTGCCGAGCGTGGCCATACCTGGCGCATGTTGCAGCACCTGAAGAACATCCCGCCCGGCTCCGCACAAGCCTTCGACGTGCTGGCCGATGCCCTGCCGATCCTGGTCACCAAGGTGATGAAAGCCGAAGATGTGCACACGCTGCACCGGCGCGTGCTGGAGCAGCCAATAGAGCGGACCCGCCTGAGTCTCGGCATGAGCGACCTGCTGGCGGCAGTCTCGGTGTTCCTGCTGGTTTTTTTCTCCACCCTGCCGGTGGTGCTGCCGTTCGTGCTGCTCAGTGAGCCGATGCATGCCCTGCGCGCCTCCAATGCGATTGCCCTGGGCATGCTGTTTCTCATCGGCATGGGCTACGGCCGCTTTGCCGGCGCCCGTCGCCCCTGGCTCACCGCGTTGGTGTTCACCGTGCTGGGCATTGCCCTGGTGGCCGCGACCATCGCTCTTGGCGGCTAGCTGCGCTCAAGCCGGCGGCCGAGCCAGGAACACGCGAGTTGCCCCAGGGGCACTCTCAACAGCTCTTGTCTCGGTCGTCGTGCCCCTGTGCCGGCGCTACTCGAACTTCTCGATATCGCGCACGATGCCGTCGACCACGCCCTTGAGGGTATTCAGGGTGACCTGCTCCTTGGTGTTTTCCAGCTCCTTGCCATAGCCCTTGCGGACCACCTGCAACACCGGCTTGCCGGTGCTGGCGTCGAGCAGTTCGGCCTCGACGAACAGCTCGGTGGTGCGGTCGCGTGCGCCGCTGGCGGTGGTGGTGGCCGCCGCAACCAGGGCGATGGGGATTATCTCGTAGGGCTTGAGGCCTTCGGCCTTGGTATCCACGCCGGTAATCGCGGCACGCAGGATCAGGGTTTGCGGGCCTGGCAGGGAGCCCTTCGGTGTGTTGCTCGGCTCATGCACCTGGAAGCGCTTGCCGAATGCGGCCTTGACCTGCTCGGAGGTGTACGCCTGCAGGTCGGCCAAGGCCGGCGCGCCGATCTGCTCGGACGGACTCGGCGCGGGATAGAAGCCGATCGACTGCACCATCACGTGCTTGTAGCTGTCCAGCTTGACGCCGGGCGCCATCCAGCGCATGACCGGTTGACCGCTGGGGGACTTGGCTGGCTGCAAGCGCGAGTAGTCGGGGAGGAAACCGGAATACTGCTCCGGCTTGGTGACTTGCGACGCGCAGCCACCGAGCAGCAGTGCGGAAAACAGTAGCCCGGTGACGGCGATGCTGGAACGCTTCATGGTATTGCTCCTGTGTCGTGTCGTTCAGTAACGCCAGAGTCATGGCGCCGCCAATGACGTGGATGGCGGCATTTGACCCGTGGGCAAGTCGCCTCTGGCGCCATTAACCCCACCGGTGTCCGGACTTCCTGGGCACAACGGTTGTTTCCCCCTATGGCAAGGCATAGACATGAAACAGCAGCTTTGCCATATCGCCGGGCGCGCCGAAGTACTCCGCGTATTGCCTTTCGTATTCCGGCGAGCGGTACAGGTCGCTGAGCACGGTATCCACCAGCAGGCGGAAGTCCTCGTCGCCACGTTCGAAGGCCATGGACACCGGGGCAATTTCAAAGATGCGATCCAGCACCATCATCTGCGCGGCGGCCTGATGCTCCTTCAGGTCGCTCTCCAGCAGCATGCGTTCGGCGAAGAACGCAGCGGCCTTGCCTTCGGCCACCATCTGCATGCCCTGCTTGTGGTCGTCGACCGTGACCAGGGTGGCGATCACCCCGAGCCTGCGCAGCTTGTCGCGCAACCACTCTTCGGTGACACCGCCCTTGAGCGCCGCGAAAGTGTGGCTGGCCAGCCCCTGGTTGATGGTGGCCCGCCAGGTCGGGCCGGCATGCACCGCTTCACCATTGAGCGCCTTCACCAGCGACGGCGGGGCATCCTTGCGCACCACCACTGAGAGACCGGCGGTGTACACCGGCAGCGAGTAGCTCACCCACTTGCGCCGTTCCAGGGTTTCCGGCGTCGGGGTGCAGAAGATGTCGATCTTCGCCGAGGTGATGGCGTCGATGGCCTGGTCGGCGCTGAGCGCCTGGTAGCGCACCTGCATGTCGCTCAGACCCAGCCCGGTTTTCACCCTGTCGGCGATCTTCAGACACAGGTCGATGGCGTAGCCGCTGACCTTGCCGCCCTCCTCGCCGCTGAACGGCTCAAGGCCGGGCACATAGCCCAGGGTGATCGCATTGTTGCTGCGCACGCGCTCGAGGGTGTCGGCACCGGCCAGCATCGGCAGCAGCGCGAACAGGCCGGCGAGCAGCAGACTGACGGGTTTGTGTGGCTTCATGTTCATATCCTGGTCCCTACATTCAGATTTCTTGGCAATCCGGGAGACAACGCCTAGGCCCTGGCGGCCGCGACGGCGGGTCGCTGATCGACAAAGTTCTTGGCAATGAAGCCGTAGAGCAGGTAACCGATCGCCAGCACGATGGTGGCGCCGAACACCGCGTCCTTGCCGGAGGCGTAGATGGCGTAGTACGAGTAGGCCATCGCGATCAACAGCGCCACCACGTTGCGGCTGTAGATCGCGGCACTGACGTTGGCCTTGTGCATGATCACCAGCAGGCCGGTGAGCGCGGTCACGTAGGGAATCAGGTTGGTCACCGCCGCCAGGCTGACTAGCTTGCCGAACTGCTCGCTGGCGTTGGGCGAGATGGTCGACACCGCCAGCAGGGTCTGCAGCACGCCGCAGACGATCATGCCGATGATCGGCGCATTCGCCGCGGTCACCTTGGAGAACAGTTTGGGGAACAGGCCCTGGTCGGCGGTCATCTTGGCGGTCTGCGCCAGGGTGAACTGCCAGCCCAGCAGCGAGCCGACGCAGGCCATCACCGCCAGCGCCATGATGATGTTGCCGACCAGGGGGTTGAACATCTGCGCATAGACGTAGGCGAACGGCGCCGAGGAGTTGGCCAGCTCGGCGTTGGGGATGATGCCCTGGATCACCGTAGTCGACAGCACGTACACCACCGCGGCGCCGAGGGTGCCGAACAAGCAGGCCAGCGGCACGTTGCGCTTGGGATTCTCCACCGCATCAGAGCTCTGCGCTGCCGACTCCATGCCGAGGAAGGCCCACAGAGTCAGCGGGATACTCTGGGTGATGGCATCGTTGACGGCGATGTTGTTGGGGTTCCAGGCGGCGCTGAACACCTGCGGATCGAACCAGAACCAGCCGATCACGCTGAGGCCGGCCACCGGGATGATCACGCCCCACACGGTGACCGTGCCGATCTTGCCGGTGATGCTCGGGCCGCCGAAGTTGGCCAGCGTGGTGATCCACAGCAGGCCGACGGTGCCGATGAACAGCGGAATGGCGCCACTGCCCAGCCAGGGGAAGAACGAGGTGAGGTAGCCCACCGCAGAAATGCCGATGGCCACGTTGCCGATCGCCAGCGACAGGAAGTAGAGGAACGAGCAGAGGAAAAACTCCGACTTGCCGTGCGCCTCTTCGCTGTAGGCCGACATGCCGCCCGACTTGTTGCAGTAGATGCCGCACTGGGCGAAACAGTAGGCGATGGCCATCGAGCCGATCGCGGTGATGATCCACGACAGCAACGACACGGCGCCCAGTTGCGCCATGTTCGATGGCAGCATGATGATGCCCGAGCCCATCATGTTGACCGCCACCAAGGTGGTGAGGCCGAAGAGGCTCATCTTCTTGCTTGACTCAGCCATACAAGACTCCTTGCGCTGCTCGCAGCGTTGGCCCTGCACCCGGCGACCTGCAGCACGCCGCCGGGCGGGGCTGATCAGGTGTTACTGCTTGACCACATAGACCCTGTAGGTGAGACGACCCTGGGCATCGCGTTCGACCTCGATGCCGTGGTTGTCATGTCCGAAGCCGGGGAAACGGCCGTCGAACAACTCCATCGCCAGCAGGTAGTCGATGATCGCGCGCTTGTCGGCGCCGGCCTTTTCGCCCGGCATCATCAGCGGGATGCCCGGCGGATAGGGCACGATCTGCACGGCGACGGTACGGTCCTGCATGTCGCGTACCGCGATCTGCTCGATCTCGCCCTTCACCAGCCTGGCGTAGGTCTCACGCGGCGAGGCCACTGGATCGGGCAGCAGGCTGAAGGCCGCATCCATGTTGTGCAGCAGCTGCGAAGCCAGCATCTCCTGGTGCATCGCCTCGGCCAGGTCGCGCAGCCCCATGCCGGCGTAGCGCTCGGCATGGCTGGCCACCAGCTCGGGCATCACCTGCCCGAGCGACGTGTTGGCGTCGTAGTGGTTCTTGAATTCCATCAGGCCGGCGACCAGCGAACCCCACTTGCCACGGGTCACGCCGACGCTGAACAGCAGCAGGATCGAGTACGGCTCGGTCTTCTCCACCACGATGCCGCGACTGGAGAGGAAGGAGGACACCAGCGGCGCCGGAATGCCGCTGCCCTGCATCTCCCCTTCCAGAGTCTGCCCGGGCGTCAGCACCGTTACCTTGATCGGGTCGAGCATGCAGTAGTCGGCGCCCAGGTCGCCGAAGCCGTGCCAGGTGGCGCCGGGCTTGAGCACCCAGGCATCGCCGTGATGGAGGCGTTGCGGGTCGATGTCGCCGAACGGCACGCCGTCCACCACATCGGGCTGCCAGACGCCGAACCACCAGTCCGTGGCATCGCGCATGCGCATCTCGTTGCCGAGGCGGACCATGGCCTGGCGGAAGGCGATGGCCTCGCCGATCGATTCCTCGGTGAGGTACTCGCCGGCATCGTCCATCATCTTCGCCGAAACATCGATGGAGGCGATGATGCTGTACTGCGGCGAAGTCGAGGTGTGCATCATGAAGGCTTCGTTGAACAACGCCGGCTTGACCGGCACCTTGCCGGAGCGGATGTGGATCATCGAGGCTTGCGACAGCGCGGCGAGCAGCTTGTGGGTCGAGTGGGTGACGGTCACCGTGGCGTCGTCGGCATGTCGCTCGCCGCGGTGCATGCCGTAGCGCCCCTCGTACAGCGCATTGAAGCGCGCGTAGGCGTACCAGGCTTCGTCGTAGTGGATGCGATCCACCGTCTTGCTCAGCTCGCGGGTGGTGGTCTGCACGTTGTAGCAGAGGCCGTCGTAGGTCGAATTGGTCAGCACCGCCAGCACCGGACGGGCCTGCTTGTCGCGCGCCAGCGGGCTCTCGGCGAGCTTCTTCGCCACCGCTTCGGGGGTCAGCTCGCTTTGCGGCACCGGGCCGATCAGCCCGCGCGCGTTGCGCCGCGGGCGCAGGTACAGCGGCACTGCGCCGGACATGTTCAGCGCGTAGTTCAGCGACTTGTGGCAGTTGCGGTCGACCAGCACGGCGTCGCCGTCGGTCACTGCCGAGTGCAGGACCATCTGGTTGCTGGCCGAACTGCCGCCGACCGAGAAGAAGGTGTAGTCGGCGCCGAACACCCGCGCCGCGTAGCTTTCCGCCGCGGCCACCGGGCCGGAGTGGTCGTTCAGCGAGCCCAGTTCGCCGACCGACACGCTGAGGTCGGAGCGCAGCATCTGCTCGCCGTAGAAGTCGAGGAAACTGCGCCCCACAGCAGTCTTCATGAACGCGGTGCCACCGGTGTGGCCGGGGGTGTGCCAGGAGTATTCGCAGGTGTCGGCGAAGTTGACCAGGGCGCCGAAGAACGGCGGCAGGATGGTGTCGAGGTAACGGCTGGCAGCCGCCGCAATGCGCCCGGCGATGAATTCGGGGCTGTCTTCCGGCAGCCAGATGAAGCCGTCGATGTTCTCGACGAACTCCAGCGGCACCCGGCTCTGATGCGCCTGGCTCATGCCCAGCATGATCGGCAGCTGGGGTGCGCCGGCGGATCAGCCGGATAACCTGCATCGCCTTGTCGAGATCCTGCTCGCACAGGCCCCAGCCGAGAATCACGCAGGAGTAGGCAGGACCGGCGCGGAAGGCGATTTCCGCATCATCCAGTGAAGCGGTCAGCTCCACGTCCAGCTCATGGTCATGCAGGGCACGCACGACATCCTGGGCGCTGTGGGTGACGATGCTGCCCTCCTGGCCCAGGGTGCTGGCCACGATCAGCACCGGGTAGCGCTGCGCGAGAGAGGGAGGCAACGGCGTTGGCGAGTGACTCATTGAGGAACTCCTCTGTGAAGACTGACCGCAGCTGTCGCCAAGGACATACGCGCGGCAGGGACAGCACGTGTTTTTCTTCAGGCACCCGAAGTGGCAGTCGCCATTCTTGTGCTCGGTGGCAGCAGGTATTCGAGGCAACCTCGCGCCCGTCCATTTGCACAAACGCAGCACACCCCCAGAGATGGCGGCAGTCGAACGACTGCCGCAGAGATGGCAAGCGACATCCCAATGCTCCGTTTTTACGCCCGTGTATTGCAGGGTAGTTGTGAACGGCCAATCGACAACCGGACCGCAGCCAATAAATCGCCACCCGCCATGATCAAAATCAGGCCATGGAGATTTCCGCCACAGAACCACCACACAAGACGCAACCGCTTAGGCATCACCCGGACATCCGCGCTGTCATCGCGAACAACAACTTCGGACCCTGTTGCCACCCTCCTCCGCCCGAGGAGTAACTATGCTGGGCTTACCGATTTCGCATCGTTGCAGCGACCTGCAAGGAGATAAGCGATGCTGCACACGCCCCCTGTCGAGAAGACGCCGCTAGCCAGCCAACCGCTCATAGGCCAGGTGACTCCTACGATCGGTCACCGGCTGTTCTGGCACTGGGTCAGGGATCGACCAGCCGTTGGCGGGTCTGACCGCCGGCAGCAGACCTGACGCTCCCAGGCCTGCCCCATGTCGCCCTCGCTTCGCCCAGGCCGCCTGCTCCTGCTCGGCGCACTCGGCCTGAGCGGTTGCGTGCGCCTGGGGCCGGACTTCTCGCCGCCCGGCGAGGCCTGGGTCGAGCAGTGGCACAGCCCGGCCATCGAGCAGGCCAGCCAGCAGCGGGCCGGCCCCGATATCCGCGAATGGTGGCGGGTGTTCGACGATCCGCTGCTGGACCGGCTGATCGCCGAAGCCGATGCCCACAACGCCAGCCTGAAGATCGCCGGCCTGCGGGTGATGGAAGCGCGCGCCCAGCTGGGCATCGCCCAGAGCGGCCGCTACCCGCAGCTGCAGCAGGCCACGGCCGACAGCGTCTACCTCGACCGCAACCAGTCCGGTGGGCGCAGCCCGCAGGACAGTCACTTCTGGCAGCACAGCCTGGGCTTCGACGTCGGCTGGGAGCTGGATTTCTGGGGCCGCTTCAGCCGCGCCATCGAGTCGGCCGATGCCGCCTACTTCGCCGCCGAGGCCAACTACGAGGACGTGCTGGTGCTGCTGCGCGCCCAGGTGGCGGAAACCTACTTCGCCCTGCGCACCACCGAGGCGCGGCTGCGCGTCGCCCGCCGCAACGCCGAGCAGCAGAAGCGCAGCTACGAGATCACCGAGCGGCTGTTCAGCAGCGGCGAGAGCGACGAGCTCGACCTGCAACAGGCCAAGACCCAGTACCTGGGCACCCTGAGCAGCCTCCCCGAATTCGAGGACCAGGTGGCGCGCACCCGCAACGCCCTGGCCGTGCTGGTCGGCCGGCCGCCCGGCCCGCTGACGGAGCTGGCCGAGCGGGAAGGGCTGATCCCGCTGATCGACCGCGCCGTGCTGCAGGATGTGCCGGCCGACTTGCTGCGCCGCCGCCCGGACATCCGCGCCGCCGAACTCAACGTCGCCGCCCAGTCGGCGCTGATCGGCGTGGCCGAGGCCGATCTCTACCCCTCGCTGAGCCTGCTCGGCAGCATCGTCTGGTCCACCAGTTCGCTGGACGGCGCACCCGATACCCTCGATCTGGTCGGCGGCCCCAGCCTGCGCTGGAACCTGTTCGACTACGGTCGCACCCGCAACAACGTGCGCGTACAGGACGCCCGCCTGCAGCAGCTGATCGAGGTCTACCGCGACAGCGTGCGCCAGGCGGCGCGCGAGGCCGACGATGCCGCCCGCGGCCTGAGCAAGGCGCTGGAGCGCGAGCGCATCCTCGGCGAGGCGGCGATCTCCGCCGAGCGCTCGCTGACCCTGGCCAGCGCCCAGTACCGCGAAGGCTACGCCGACTTCCAGCGCGTGCTGGATGCCCAGCGGGCGCTGCTGGTGCAACAGGACAACTACCTGGTGACGCGCAACAGTGCGGTGAGCAACCTGATCGCCCTGTACAAGGCCCTCGGCGGCGGCTGGCACAGCGCCCGGCCGCGGGTCGATCCGGCCAGCCGCGCGCAGATGCAGCGACGCACCGACTGGGGCGAGCTGCTCGACGCCCCTACGCCCGGCGCCGCGCCGGCGCCCACCGAGGAAAGCCAAGATGAGTGACGCAGCCCAGCCCGCTCCCGCGGTTCCTGCCCCCCCTGCGGAAAAGCCGCCGGCCGACCCGGTCAACACGGGGGTGAAGTGGGTGGTCGGGCTGATCGCCCTGAGCCTGCTGTGGTACCTGCTGGCCGACCGCTTCACCCCCTACACCCAGCAGGCACGGGTGCAGGCCTTCGTCGTGCCGGTGGCTGCCGAAGTGGCCGGCCGGGTGACCCGGGTGCTGGTGCGCGACAACCAGATGGTCGAGGCAGGCGCAGTCCTGTTCGAGGTGGACCCCGAGCAGTACCAGATCGCCGTCGAGCGGGCCCGCGCCGACCTCGAGTCGACCCGCCGGCAGATCGCCGCCAGTACCGCCGGCATCGAGTCGGCGCAGGCCTCCCTGCGCGCCGCCGAAGCCAACGAGCTCAAGTCGCAGCAGGACCGCGATCGTCTCGAGCGGCTGTACCGCGAGGACCCGGGCACCATTTCCCTGCGCCGCCTCGAGGTGTCGCGGGCGACCCATGTGCAGTCCATCAGTCAGGTCGCCGCGGCCCGCGCCGAAGTGCAGCGGGCACGCGAACAGCAAGGCGGCAGCGACGAGCAGAACGCCCTGTTGCGCAGCGCCGCCACCGCATTGTCAAAAGCCGAACTGGATCTGGCCAATACCAAAGTGCGCGCACTCTCGGCCGGGCTGATCACCGATCTGCGCACCGACGTTGGCCATTTCGCCGTGGCAGGCAATCCGGTGATGACCCTGATCACCATCCAGGACGTGTGGATCAATGCGGAAATGACCGAGAACAACCTGGGCCGAATCGAGCCCGACACGCCGGTGGCCATCGTGCTGGACGTCCTGCCCGGCGAGGTGTTCGCAGGACGGGTGCGCAGCGTCGGCTACGGCGTCAGCGTCGGCCAGAGCACCGCTCCCGGCACCCTGCCCAACGTGGAGAACAGCCGCGACTGGCTGCGCCCGGCGCAGCGCTTCCCGGTGATCGTCGAGTTCGCCGCGGGCGAGGCGGCCAGGTTGGCCAAGCTGCGCGGCATCCGCGTGGGTGGCCAGGCCGATGTCATGGCGTTCCCCACCGAGGGCAATCCGCTCAACCCACTCGGTCGCCTGTTCCTGTTCCTGATGAGCTGGCTGTCCTATGCCTACTGAGCACGTCCATGGCTAACCGGCGTGAACCCCGCGCCCAGCGCGCGCTGCGCCTGGCCAGCGGCACCGCGCTGGGCCTGGCGGTCAGCTTCGGCCTGGGGCTGCCGTTGCCCTTCATTGCCCCGCTGTTCGCCCTGTTCCTGCTCGCCAAGCTCGACCGCCCGCTGTCGCCCAAGGCGGGGCTGGGCCTGACCCTGGTGGTGCTGCTGACCACCGGCAGCGGCCTGCTGCTGATCCCGCTGCTGCGCTACGCCGCATTGAGCGGCGTATTGCTGGTGGGCCTGTGCCTGTTCCTGGCCTTCCGCCACGGCCTGACGGGGGGCAACGGCCTGGTCACCACCTTCCTGGTGATCGGCCTGACCATGATTTCGGCCGCCGGCACCGCCGACTTCGCCCTGGCGCTGATGGTCATCAACGCCCTGGTGCAGAACCTGCTGCTCGCCGTGCTGATGCTGCCCGTCAGCCACTGGCTGTTTCCCGAACCGGCTGGCGCGCAGGCGTTGCCCGCCGAGCTGGCCCTGCCCGCGGCGGAAGCCAGCTGGGTGGCACTGCGCGCCGCTCTGGTGGTGCTGCCGGCCTGGCTGCTGGCGCTGATCGATCCGGCCACCTACATGGCGATCATCCTCAAGTCGGTCGGCCTCGGCCAGCAGAGCTGTACCGCCACGGTGCGCACTGCCGCGCGCGAGCTGATCGGCTCGACCCTGCTCGGTGGCCTGCTGGCCGTGCTGTTCTGGTGGGCCCTCGGCCTGTTCGTGCACCTGTGGATGTTCTTCCTGTGGATGCTGCTGTTCGGCCTGCTGGTGGCGCGCAAGCTCTACGGCTTCAGCCCGAGCCGGCAAAGCCCGGGCTTCTGGCTGAACAGCCTGGTGACCATGATCATCCTGCTCGGCCTGTCGGTGGAGGACAGCGCCAACGGCAAGGATGTCTACAGCGCCTTCGCCTTGCGCATGGGGCTGTTCATCGCCATCAGCCTGTATGCCTGGCTGATGGTCTACCTGCTCGACCACTACCGCCAACGTCGCCACCTGCGGCAACCCGGCTGCTAAGGAGATTCCCCCATGCTGCTCAACCTGCTGGTCGGCCTTCCGGTGATGCTGCTCTGCCTGGTCATGGAGGCGTTCATCGTGGCCCAGTGCCTGCGTTACTACGTGCGCTACGACACCCGTGCCGGCGAGACCGTGGAGCCACGCAAGGGATTCCTCTGGGACTTCCTGGTGCTGGGCCTGGTGATGCTGCTGATGATGCTCGGCTACTTCGTGCAGATCGGCATGTGGGCCGGCCTGTTCATGCTGCTCGGCGAGTTCGAGGAGTTCGCCACGTCGGCGTACTACTCGGGGGTGACCTTCGCCACCCTGGGCTATGGCGACATCGTGCTGTCCACCCGCTGGCGCCTGCTCGGTGCACTGGAGGCCGGCAACGGCGTGCTGATGCTGGGGATCTCCACCGGGGTGATGACCGCTGCGGTGAAGGAAGTCATCAAGCACAACATGGCGAGGCCGCAACGCGGAATGAACGGTTAAACTCTGCAGCCTGTCCTGACCGTGGAGGCGGCATGAAGCTCTATCTGTACGACCACTGCCCGTTCTGCGTGCGCGCCGAGATGGTCGCCCACTACAAGCAGGTGCCGGTGGAGCAGGTCTACCTGCTCAACGACGACGAGGCGAGCTGCTTCGCGCTGATCGGTGCCAAGCAGGTGCCGATCCTGCAGTTCGACGATGGCCGCGCCATGGGCGAGAGCCTGGACATCGCCCGCAAGCTGGACGAACTGGGCAACCCGGCACAGGTGATCCGCCCGCACGGCGACTACCTGCCGATCCAGGAGCACATCAACCAGGTGCGCCTGGCGAACTGGTGCCTGCTGTTCCCCCGCGACATCGCCCTCGGCCTGCCGGAGTTCGCCACCCAGTCCGCCCGCGATTACTTCCAGGCCAAGAAGGAGCAGATCATCCAGCGCCCCTTCGCCCAGGCCCTGGCTGAAACTGCCGAGCACCGGGCCGTGGTCGAAGAGATGCTGGCCAGCCTGCCGCCACTCCCGCTGCCCAGCGCCCACGGCGACACCCTGGGCTGGGACGACGTGCTGCTCTACCCGGGGCTGCGCAACCTGAGCATGGTCAAGGGCCTGGCCTTCCCGCCGGCGGTGCGCGCCTATGTCGAGGAAGTGGCGCGCATCACCGCCACGCAAACCTACTTCGAGCGGGCAGTCTGAATATCGCCATGCATACTCTCGAACAACTGCGCCGCGGCGAACTGGCCGGTATTCGACGCCTGGATCTGTCCGCCGGGCTGACGGAATTCCCCGACGAGATCTTCGCTCTCGCCGACAGCCTGGAGGTGCTCAACCTCTCCGGCAACCAGCTGAGCCAGCTGCCGGCCGAGCTGCCGCGCCTGCACAAGCTGCGCGTGCTGTTCTGCTCGGACAATCCGTTCACCACGGTGCCGGAAGTGCTCGGCGACTGCGCGAAGCTGGAGATGGTCGGCTTCAAGTCCTGCCAGTTGCAGCAGGTGCCAGCCGCGGCCCTGCCCTCGCGGCTGCGCTGGCTGATCCTGACCGACAACCGGCTGGAGAGCCTGCCCGCCGAGCTGGGCGCCTGCACCCGCCTGCAGAAGATGGCGCTGGCCGGCAACCGCCTGCGCGCCCTGCCGGCCAGCCTGGCGGACTGCCAGAACCTGGAGCTGCTGCGCATCGCCGCCAACCGCCTCGACACCCTACCCGGCTGGCTGACGGAACTGCCGCGCCTGGCCTGGCTGGCCTTTGCCGGCAACCCGTTCAGCGACACCCGCGAGGCGCAGGTGCTGGCCGAGCATCCGCTGCCGCCCATTGCGCGCAGAAGCATCGCCCTGCAGGAAGTGCTGGGCCAGGGCGCCTCCGGGATCATCCACCGCGCCGAGTGGCATCTTGACGGCCAGCCGGCCCAGGCCATGGCGGCCAAGCTGTTCAAAGGCAGCGTGACCAGCGACGGCCTGCCGCACAGCGAAATGGCCGCCTGCATCGCTGCTGGCGAGCATGTCAACCTGATCCGCGTGGCCGGGCCGCTCGCCGCGCAGGCAGATGCGCCGCCGGGGCTGTTGCTGGAGCTGATCGACCCGACCTTCCAGCCCTTGGCCGGGCCGCCGTCGCTGGCCAGTTGCACCCGCGACTGCTATTCGAGCGAACGACGCTTCGGCGTCGACGAGGCACAGCGCATCGCCCGCGGCGTAGCGTCGGCGGTGGCGCACCTGCACCAGCGCGGCATCCTGCATGGCGACCTGTATGCCCACAACCTGCTGGTCAATGCGGCGGGCGACTGCCTGCTCGGCGACTTCGGCGCCGCCTCGTTCTTCGACCCCGGCAGTGCCCGCGGCCAAGTCCTGCAGCGCATCGAGGCGCGCGCCTTCGGCTATCTGCTGGAGGAGCTGCTGCAACGCTGCCCGGCGGACGAACAGGTCGGGCGACAGCAGCGTCTGCGCCAGCTGCAGGAGCAGTGCGTGGCCGAATCTGTCGAGCAGCGCCCGGACTTCGCCAGCCTCGACGCCTGCCTTGCGGCTATCTGACGGCGGCAACCTGGCGAGAGCCCCCTACACTGATGAAGTCTGCAAACGTCGAGGTGCCCGCCATGAATCCCCTCTCGCAAGCCCACTGCGAAGCCTGCCGCGCCGGCGCGCCGCAGGTCTCCGACGCCGAACTGGCCGAGCTGATCCGACAGATTCCGGACTGGAACATCGAGGTGCGCGATGGGGTGATGCAGCTGGAAAAGCTGTTCGGATTCCCCGACTTCCAGCACGCCCTGGCCTTCACCAATGCCGTCGGCGCCATCGCCGAAGCACAGGGCCATCACCCGGCGCTACTCACCGAGTGGGGCAAGGTCACGGTGACCTGGTGGACGCACAAGATCGGCGGGCTGCACCGCAACGACTTCATCATGGCGGCGCGCACCGATCAGCTGGCGAAGACGGCGTAGCAAGCGTCCGGGCTGGCCCTGGCGAGCCGCGCGGCCGCTCTCAGCGGGCTGTGCGAGGGCTCGGGGCTGCGCCGAACGCGCATTTGAGCCGGTAGCACAGGCCGATCACCAGCAGCCACACCGGGATCGCGTACACCGACAGGCGAATGCCCTCGAGCTGCCACATCACGCCGAGGATCAGCAGCAGGAAGGCCAGGCACAGGTAGTTGCCGAACGGATGCCACAGCGCCTTGAACTCCGGCTGCACGCCCTCGCTCTGCTTGGCGGCGCGAAACTTCAGGTGGATCAGGCTGATCATCGCCCAGTTGATCACCAGCGCCGCCACCACCAGCGACATCAGCAGCTCCAGCGCGCCCTTGGGCAGGGTGTAGTTGATCAGCACGCACAGCAGGGTCACCAGCGCCGAGGCGCCGATGGCGATCACCGGCACGCCGCGCTGGTCGATCCTGAGGAACGCGCGCGGCGCATTGCCCTGCTCGGCCAGGCCGTAGAGCATGCGGCTGTTGCAATAGACGCCGCTGTTGTACACCGACAGCGCCGCGGTCAGCACCACGAAGTTGAGGATGTTGGCCGCCACCTCACTGCCGAGCAGCGAGAAGATCTGCACGAACGGGCTGCTGCTGTAGGGGTCGCCGGAGGCGTTGAGGGCGGCCAGCAGCGCATCCCAGGGGTACAGGCAGAGCAGCACGCCCAGGGCGCCGACGTAGAAGATCAGGATGCGGTAGACCACCTGGTTGATCGCCTTGGGGATCACCTTCTTGGGCTCGGCCGCTTCGGCCGCGGTGATGCCGACCAGCTCCAGGCCGCCGAACGAGAACATGATGAACGCCAGCGCCATCACCAGCCCGCCGACGCCGTGGGGGAAGAAGCCACCGTGGCGCCACAGGTTGCTGACCTGCGCCTGCTCGCCGCCGGTGCCGCTCAGCAGCAGCCACAGGCCGAGCACGATCATGCCGACCACCGCCACCACCTTGATGATCGCGAACCAGAACTCGGCCTCGCCGAAGAACTTCACGTTGGTCAGGTTGATCGCGTTGATCAGCACGAAGAACGCCGCCGCCGTGGCCCAGGTCGGCACGTCCGGCCACCAGAACTGGATGTACTTGCCCACCGCGGTCAGCTCGGCCATACCCACCAGGATGTACAGCGCCCAGTAATTCCAGCCGGAGAGAAAGCCGGCGAAGCCGCCCCAGTACTTGTGCGCGAAGTGGCTGAACGAGCCGGCCACCGGTTCCTCGACGATCATCTCGCCGAGCTGGCGCATGATCAGAAAGGCAATCCAGCCGGCAATGGCATAGCCGAGGACCATCGACGGCCCGGCGCTCTGCAGCACCCCGGCCGAGCCGAGGAACAGGCCGGTGCCGATGGCGCCACCGAGGGCGATCAGCTGGATGTGGCGGTTCTTCAGGCTGCGCTGGAGTTCGCCCGGGTGTCGGGGTTCGTGGGTCATCGATCACCTGTCGGCATGCTCTTTGCTGCCGTATCGTACAGTCGCCACGCGCATGACACGGCGAGGTAAACCACGGCCGGTCCCTTGGTCCAGCCCTATAGCAGGCATTGTACACCGGCATCCTGGGGCGGCCTGCAGCTCCGGTTTTCCGGGTTAGAATGCCCGCGCCACTGCCCGAGACTCCCTGCCAATGCCCGAGCGCCTGCGCCAGATCCTGATCCTCGGCCTGCCCATCATCGGCGGCATGCTCAGCCAGAGCCTGATCAATCTGCTGGACGCGGCCATGGTCGGCCATCTGGGCGAAACCGCACTGGCCGGTGTGGGCATCGGCAGTTACGCGAACTTCATGGCCATCGCCCTGGTCATGGGTCTCGGCTCCGGGGTACAGGCGCTGGTGGCGCGGCGCCGCGGCGAAGGACGCCCGGCGGAAACCGGCGCGCCCTTGCATGCAGGGCTGCTGATGGCCGTGCTGGTCGGTCTGCCGCTGGGGCTGGGCTGCTGGCTGGCGGCGCCGTGGATCATCGGCCTGCTCAGCAGCGATCCAGCCGTTGCCGCCATCGGCCACGACTATTTCCAGTGGCGGGTGCTGGCGGTGGCCGCGGTGGGGATGAATTTCGCCTTTCGCGGCTACTGGAACGGCAGCCACCGCTCCGGTTTGTACATGCGCCTCCTGCTGGGCATTCACCTGTTCAATGCCGCACTCAGCTACTGCCTGATCCACGGCCTGCTCGGCCTGCCAGCCATGGGGGCGCAAGGCGCGGGACTGGGCACCTGCATCGCCCAGTACGCCGGCTCGCTGATCTTCGCCAGCCAGACCTGGCGGGTGGCACCGGATGCCGGCTTCCGCTGGCGGCGCCCGCCGCCGCTCGAAATCCACCGCTTGGCGCGCCTGTCACTGCCCAACTCGCTGCAGCAACTGTTCTTCGCCACCGGCATCACCCTGCTGTTCTGGATCATCGCCCAGGTCGGCACCGCCGAGCTGGCGGTGGCGCATGTGCTGGTGAATCTGGCGCTGCTGCTGATCCTGCCGGCGGTCGGCCTGGGCATGGCCGCCACCACCCTGGTCAGCCACAGCCTCGGCGCCGGCGATGTCGACGCCGCCCACCGCTGGGGCTGGGACGTGGTGCGGGTCGCCATCGGCGGTCTGGCCCTGCTGGGGATGCCCTTCTGGCTGTTTCCCGAGGCGATTCTCGGCCTGTTCGTCAACGCCGCGCAGTTGATCGAACTGGGCATCTGGCCGCTGCGCCTGACCGGGCTGGGCATGGTGCTGGATGCCGGCGCGCTGGTGCTGGCCCAGGCCCTGCTCGGCGCCGGCGCCAGCCGCACGGTGATGCTGGTGACCCTCGGCAACCAGTGGCTGGTGGTGCTGCCGCTGACCTATCTGCTCGGCCCCGTGCTGGGCTATGGCCTGCTGGCGATCTGGAGCCTGTACATCCTGCAGCGCGGCCTGGCCTCGGCGATATTCGCCCTCATGTGGCAACGCCGCGCCTGGGCACGCATCGAAATCTAGCCGGCCGCGGCTTGCGCAATGCCGGTCTGCGGACAAAGCTTGCAGCATCCCCTCAGCGGAGCCGGCCATGAGCGAGCAGCAGCCTCAGCGCAACGACGACCAGGACAAGCCCCCTCTCACCCTCAGGCAAATGCTGCAGAGCGTGCTGGCCGCGGCCTTCGGCGTGCAGAGCGGTAAAAACCGGGCGCGCGACTTCTCCCGTGGCAAGCCCAGCCATTTCATCCTGCTCGGCCTGCTGTTCACCGGGATCTTCGTCCTGCTGCTGTACAGCGTGGTCCGCCTGGTGCTGCAACTGAGCGGCGCGAAGTAGCCACCGGACAGTCAGGCTGTGGGTAGGCGCAGCGCTTGCCCCCCGCCAGTCATTGCTGACTCACCCACAGGATGACCGTCGCCACCCCGATCATGATCAGGCTCAGGGCAGCCCAGGCATCCGCCCGACTGTCCGCAATGCTGGCTGCTTGCGTCTTGACCTGCTGGTTCATCGCGAATCTCCGCTGCTGTGCCTATCTGCAGTCAAGCCCAGCCCCCGGGCAAACTCAAGGCGACCCGGTATGGTTCGCGCATCTGCTTTTTTGCGGATGCTTCGACCCTGCGCAAAGCGCCAAGAGTTTGTTATATAGTTCACATAACTGAATTTTTTGGCGTCGCAACATGCGCTTCTCTCCCATGTTCAGAGTCGATCTGCGCCGCCTGATCCTGCTGCTGAGCATCACCGCCGCCCTGCTCACCCTGATCAACAGCTTCTACGTCAGCTATCAGGTGCAGCGCGACTTGCTGATCCAGCAGACCTTGGAAGCCAACCGCGTGTATGCGGCCAAACTGGCGGAAAGCACCGAGGGCCTGCTCGCCTCCGCGCGCCAGCAACTGGCCTATAGCGCAGCGCGGCTGCCCGCCCTCCTCGAGCAGCCGCAACAGCTGGCCGCGGAAACGGAACGCCTCAAGCAGCAAACCGACACCTTCAACTCCGCCTACATCGTGCGTGACGACCTCACGCTGCTGGCCATTTCCCCGGCGATGCTGCTTCCTGCCGGGAGCCTGCTCAACTCCGCGGGGGCCAGGGAGTCCCTGGAAAAGCGCCAGCCACTGGTTAGCGCACCGTTCATTTCCACCGCAGGCAAGCTGGTCGTGATGATCTCGCAGCCGATCATCGCCGCCGACGGGCGTTACCTCGGCTATGTCGGCGGCAGCATCTATCTGCGCGAAAAGAGCATCCTCAACAGCCTGCTCGGCGAGCACTTCTACCGCGACGGCTCCTATATCTATGTCGTCGACCGGCGCGGACAACTGCTCTATCACCGGGATGCCGAGCGGGTGGGCGAGCCCATCCACAACAACCCTGCCGTCGCAGCCGTCATCGCCGGCCAGGCGGGCAGCCAGCGGATCGTCAACTCGCGCGACACCGACATGCTCGCCGGCTATGCCCCCGTCGCCAGCACCGGCTGGGGCATCATCGCCCAGCGCCCGACGGCCAACACCCTGGCGGAGCTGGATGGCCTGATGCTGGACATCCTGCGCAATGCGCTGCCGTTCTCGTTGCTCTCCCTGCTGGGTATCTGGTGGCTGGCCCGCCTGATCGCCCTGCCGCTATGGCAACTGGCCAGCAGCGCGCGGCAGATGGACTCGCAGGACGCCTGCGGAGAAATCCGCCGGGTGGGCGCCTGGTACTTCGAGGCGGCCGAACTCAAGCGCGCGCTGATCGCCGGCCTGGCACAGTTCGACCAGAAGATCGGCAAGCTCAACCTCGACACCCTCACCGACCCCCTCACCGGCCTCTACAACCGCCGCGGCCTGCAGCTGACCCTGGAGCAGTGGCAAGCCCGCGCCCAACCCTTTGCAGCCGTTGCCCTCGATATAGACCACTTCAAGCAAGTCAACGACAACCATGGTCACGCGGTCGGCGACCTGCAGCTCCAGCATCTGGCCCGCCTGATGCGCGAAGGCTCGCGCGGCGGTGACGTGCTCTGCCGCGTCGGCGGCGAGGAGTTCCTCATCCTGCTTCCGGATGTCGACCTCGCGGTCGCAACCCAGGTGGCCGAGCGCCTGCGCCTGCGCATGGAAAACTGCACGGCACTGCCCTGCGGACGTGTCACCCTGTCGATCGGCGTTGCCCACTGGCCGGACAGCGCCACCGCCATCGAACGCGTGCTGGAAATGGCCGATCAGGCGCTGTATGCCGCCAAGCGCAGCGGCCGCAACCGCGTCGTGGTCGCCCAGACCGAGCGCCAGCCAAGCGAAGCGTCGCTCAGCTGAACCACCGCCGCCGCCGGGCAGGGGTGCAGCGCTGCATTGAATTATCTATTTTAGTTATGTACATATAGTTATTCTTCACTTTCTTGCATATATGTGAGCTGCTATCGTTCCCGACACTCCACCGGAGTGCGCAGCCGTGCGCGCCGCAGATGCACCATGCGGACCGGCCACCAGCCGCCGGGGTTCGCTGACAGCCTGAGAGCAGAGAATTACATGTACGTATACGACGAGTACGATCAACGGATCATCGAGGAGCGCGTCGCGCAGTTCCGCGACCAGACCCGCCGCTTCCTCGCCGGCGAACTGGCCGAAGAGGAATTCCGCCCACTGCGCCTGCAGAACGGCCTCTACGTCCAGCGCCACGCGCCCATGCTGCGCGTCTGCGTGCCCTACGGCCTGCTGTCCGCGCCGCAGCTGCGCATGCTGGCCAAGCTGGCCCGCGACTACGACAAGAACTACGCGCACATCAGCACCCGCCAGAACGTCCAGTACAACTGGCCGAAGCTGGAGGACGTGCCGGACATGCTCGCCGAGCTGGCCAGCGTGCAGATGCACGCCATCCAGACCAGCGGCAACTGCATCCGCAACGTCACCACCGACCAGTTCGCCGGCGTCGCCGCCGACGAGGTGATCGACCCGCGTCCGTGGTGCGAGATCATCCGCCAGTGGGCCACCTTCCACCCGGAATTCGCCCACCTGCCGCGCAAGTTCAAGATCGCGGTGAACGGCTCGGCCGCCGACCGCGCCGCCATCGAAGTGCACGACATCGGCCTGGAGCCGGTGCGCAACGCTGCCGGCGAACTGGGCTTTCGCGTGCTGGTCGGCGGCGGCCTCGGCCGGACCCCGATCGTCGGCAGCTTCATCAACGAATTCCTGCCTTGGCAGCACCTGATCACCTACCTGGAAGCCATCCTGCGCGTGTACAACCGTTACGGTCGCCGTGACAACAAGTACAAGGCGCGGATCAAGATCCTGGTCAAGGCACTGACCCCGGAAGTGTTCGCCGAGCGCGTGGCCGCCGAGTGGGCCCACCTCAAGGACGGCCCGAGCACCCTGACCGACGCCGAGCTGCAGCGTGTCGCCCAGCACTTCGTCGATCCGGCCTACCAGGCCCTGCAGGACCAGAGCGCCGCCCTCGCCGCGCTGGACGCCGAGCATCCGGGCTTCGCCCGCTGGCGCTCGCGCAACGTGGTCGCCCACAAGAAGGCGGGCTACGCAGCGGTGACCCTGTCGCTCAAGCCGACCGGCATCGCCCCCGGCGACGTCACCGATAAGCAGTTCGACGCCATCGCCGACCTGGCCGAGCGCTACAGCTTCGGCGAGGCGCGCACCAGCCACGAGCAGAACATCATCCTCGCCGACGTCGAGCAGTCCAAGCTGTTCGCCCTGTGGAACGAGCTGCGCGAGCTGGGCCTGGCCACGCCGAACATCGGCCTGCTGACCGACATCATCTGCTGCCCGGGCGGCGACTTCTGCTCGCTGGCCAACGCCAAGTCGATCCCGATCGCCGAAGCCATCCAGCGCCGCTTCGACGACCTCGACTACGTGTTCGACCTTGGCGAGATCGACCTGAACATTTCCGGCTGCATGAACGCCTGTGGTCACCACCACATCGGCAACATCGGCATCCTCGGCGTCGACAAGAAGGGCGCGGAGTTCTACCAGGTGTCGCTGGGCGGCGAAGCCGGCCGCAACGCCAGCCTCGGCCAGATCCTCGGCCCGTCCTTCGCCCAGGATGACATGGCCGACGTGATCGCCAAGGTCATCGAGGTTTATGTGGAGAAGCGCAATGAAGAAGAGCGTTTCATCGATACCTTCCGCCGTATCGGCATCGATTCCTTCAAGGAGCGCGTCTATGCAAAGAATCATTAAGAACGGCGAGGTCATCGACGAGCGCTGGCACCTGCTGCCGGTCGACGCCAGCCTCGACGGCATTTCCAACAGCGACGACCTGATCGTGCCGCTGGCTCTGTGGCTACAATCCAGCCACGCCCTCAAGGTGCGCGACGGCGGTCTGGGCGTGTGGCTGCAGAGCCACGAGCAGATCGAGGACATCGTCGACGACCTCAAGCACTTCCAGGTCATCGCCCTCGACTTCCCCGCGTTCACCGACGGCCGTCACTTCTCCAGCGCCCGCCTGCTGCGCGAGCGCTACGGCTACCAGGGCGAGATCCGCGCCATCGGCGACGTGCTGCGCGACCAGCTGTTCTTCATGCAGCGCTGCGGTTTCGACGCCTTCGCGGTGCGTCCGGACCGCGACCCGTACGACGCGCTCAAGGGCCTGTCGGACTTCTCGGTGACCTACCAGACCGGGGTCGACCAGCCGCTGCCGCTGTTCCGCCGCCGCTGAGGTCGGATCGCTGTCAGCCAAAAGCCCCGCAAATGCGGGGCTTTTGGCTGTGTGCAGCTGGTGAATGGGCGGTAGGGTGCGCCATGCGCACCAAGCAGTCGGCAAATGGTGCGTCAGTCGATGCGCACCAGCATGCGCCCCACCATCCGCCCGGCGAGAATCTGGCTGATCGCCTCGGGCAGCTCCTCCAGGGTGATCTCCCGCGCCAGCTGCTCCAGGGTCTCGAGCTTCCACGGCCCGGCCAGCTTCTCCCACATGGCCGCCTTGACCGCACGCGGCAGCTCCACCGAGTCGACGCCGAGCAGGTTGACGCCACGCAGGATGAACGGCAGCACCGAGGCCGTGGCCATGTCCGCCCCGGCAGTCAGACCGCAGCAGGCTACGCTGGCGCCGTACTGCAGCGACTTGACCACGTTGAACAGCAGATCGCCGCCCACCGAATCCACCGCCCCGGCCCACTGCATCTTCAGCAGCGGCTTCTCGGTACCTTCGCGCAGTACCGCGCGGTCGATGATCTGCTGCGCCCCCAGGCGATGGAGGAACTCGACCTGCTGCAGCTTGCCGGTGGAGGCCGCCACCGTATAGCCAAGGTGGGTCAACAGCAGTACCGCGACGCTGCCCACCCCGCCGCAGGCGCCGGTGACCAGCACCGAGCCGGCGGTGGCATCGAGCCCCACGTGCATCAGCTTTTCCACACACAGGCCGGCGGTGAGTCCGGCGGTGCCGAGCAGCATGGCCTCGCGTGGCGTCATGCCGGCCGGGCAGCGCACCACCCAGGCGGCCGGCACGCGGATGTACTGGGCAAAGCCACCTGGGCTATTCACTCCCAGATCGTAGCCGGTGACGATCACCTGATCGCCCGGCTGGAACTCGCCGGTCGCACACTCCACCACCTCGCCGGCAGCGTCGATGCCGGGGGTATGCGGATACGCACGGGTCACCCCGCGGTTGCCGGTGGCGGACAGCGCGTCCTTGTAGTTGAGCGAGGAGTAGCGCACACGAATGAGCACCTCGCCCGCTGGCAGCTCGGCAAGCTCACGCTCGACGACCGCCTGGTCGAATAGCCCTGGTCTGCTTTCGGTGACTAGCAGGGCCTTGAAACGGCTCATGCTGTGCTCCTCTCGTTGATGATCGTCATTGCCAGAAGCGCGGCTGGGACAGGCGGCTCCACCAGCGCAGCAGGACGCCGTCGAGCACCTGGGCAGTGGCCAGGCCGACGCGTTCCTGCAGACTCTTCTTCTCGTGGTAGCGCAGCTGGAACAGCTCGGCGTGCTGGGCACGCTCGGACAGGTACTCGTCGCTGGTCTTCAGCTCGTCGACCAGCTGCTTGCCCAGTGCGGCCTGGCCGAGCCAGACCTCGCCGGTGGCCACCTCGTCGATGGCCAGCTGCGGGCGATAGCGGGCGACGAAGTTCTTGAACAGCTCGTGGGTGATGTCCAGGTCTTCCTGGAACTTCTCCCGGCCCTTGTCGGTATTCTCGCCGAACACGGTCAGGGTGCGCTTGTACTCGCCGGCGGTGAGCACCTCGAAGTCGATGGCGTGCTTCTTCAGCAGGCGGTGGAAGTTGGGCAACTGCGCCACCACGCCGATGGAGCCGAGGATGGCGAAGGGTGCGGCGAGGATCTTCTCGCCGATGCAGGCCATCATGTAGCCGCCGCTGGCCGCCACCTTGTCCACGCACACGGTCAGCGGCACGCCGGCCTGGCGGATGCGCGCCAGCTGCGAGGAGGCCAGGCCGTAGCTGTGGACCATGCCGCCGCCGCTTTCCAGGCGCACCACCACCTCGTCCTGCGGGGTGGCCAGGCTGAGCAGCGCGGTGACCTCGTGGCGCAGATGCTCGCCGGCCGACGCCTTGATGTCGCCGTCGAAGTCCACCACGTAGACCCGCGGCTTGGCGCTGCCAGCCTTCTTCTCGGCCTTTTCGGCCTTGGTTTCTTCCTTGCGCAGCGCCTTCAGCTGCTCCTTGTCCAGCACGCTGTCCTGCAGGCGCTCGCGCAGTTGCTTGTAGAAATCGTTGAGCTTGTGCACGTCGAGCTGCCCGCCGGTGCGACGCTCGCGGGTGCGCAGCGCGGCAATGCAGGCCAGAACGACGAGGATGGCAGCCAGGATGGTCACTGTCCTGGCCAGAAAACCGGCGTAATCGGTAAAAAACTCCACGGTGACTCCTTGTTTGCAAGGTCGCTGCATCGCAATCCGCGACCGCTCAAGCATACCGGCGCGGACCGATGGCGACCACCCGCCAGCACGGCCGCCCTGCTCACCATGACGGGGTCGAATGTGCGCATGCTCCGCCGTTGACAGCATTTGGGCTACCCCATACCCTCGCCTGCAGCCAGTCGCCTGCCAGCGGCACGACTATCGCCGAGAGAAGGACCAGATAATGAGCACCGTCGCCAAAGTCATCGAAACCATGCAGGCCCGCTTCAATCCCGGCGCCGCTACCGGACTGGACCTTGTGTTCCAGTTCAAGATCGAGGACGCGGAAAACTACTACCTGAGCATCAAGAACGGTGCCTGCACCCTCACCCCTGGCGATGCCCCGTCGCCCAGCGTCAGCCTGATCATGGACAGCGCCACCCTCAAGGGTGTCCTGAAAGGTGAGATCAGCGGTATGGAAGCCTTCATGAGCGGTCGGCTGCGTACCGAAGGCGACATGATGCTGGCCCTGAAGCTGGGCGAACTCTTCCCCTCCTGATTCACGCCAGCCCCAGCAAAGCCGGAGCCCCTGCTCCGGCTTTTTCATTTCCGCCGCACAGTTTCCCCCGCCACCGACTCCGAGCAACGCCAGCATGGTCCATGCTGGGGAGCGGATGATGGCCAACATCTCATATAAGATTTTATTCTATGCATAGAACAAAAAATCGCAGTAGGCTGTGCCCACACCATACCCCCATGGGTATCTGAACTGCCGCGGAGGACCGTCCCATGAACGCCCATGTCGAAGCCTTCTTCGATCCCGCCACCTTCACCTACAGCTACGTGGTGAGCGACCCGGAGAGCCGCCAGTGCGCGCTGATCGACCCGGTGCTGGACTACGATCCCGCCGCCGGGCGTACCTCGCACCACAACGCCGACAAGTTGATTGCCTACGTGCGCGAGCACGGCCTGACCGTGCAGTGGATCCTGGAAACCCACGTGCATGCCGACCACATGAGCGCCGGCCACTACCTCAAGGAGCAGCTCGGCGGCCAGCTGGGCATCGGCGACCAGATCCCGGTGATCCAGCAGACCTTCGGCAAGCTGTTCCACGTCGAACCCGGCTTCGCCACCGATGGCCGCCAGTTCGACCACCAGTTCCACGACGGCGAGACCTTCCGGGTTGGCGGCGTCGAGTCCCGCGCCATCCACACCCCCGGCCACACGCCGGCGTGCATGACCTATCTGATCGGCGATGCCGCCTTCGTCGGCGACACCCTGTTCATGCCCGACTACGGCACCGCCCGCTGTGACTTCCCCGGCGGTGACGCCCGCACCCTGTACCACTCGATCCACGCCAAGCTGTTCAGCCTGCCGGACGACACCCGGGTGTTCATGTGCCACGACTACAAGGCGCCGGGCCGCGAGGAATACCTCTACGAAACGACCATCGGCGCCGAGCGCGAACACAACGTGCACATCCACCAGGGCATCGACGAAGAAGCCTTCGTGGCCATGCGTACCGCCCGCGACGCCACCCTCGGCATGCCGACGCTGATCCTGCCCTCGGTGCAGATCAACATGCGCGCCGGCGAGCTGCCGCCGGCCGAGGACAACGGCACCCGCTACCTGAAGATCCCGCTCGACCTGCTCTGATTCGACCCAGGCAACCCTGAGGAGAACAACAAGATGCAACCGATCAAGCGTCTCACCCCGTTCATTGCCGTGGCTGGCCAGCTGGAACCCGCGGACATGGGCACCCTGGCTGCCAGCGGCTTTCGCTGCGTGATCAACAACCGCCCGGAAAACGAAGGCGAAGGCCAGCCGAGCAGCGCCGAGATGCGCACCGCTGCCGAAGCCTCCGGCCTCGAGTACCACGACCTGCCGGTGATTTCCGGCCAGATCACCGACCAGGACGTCACGACCTTTCGCGAGTTGCTCGACCAGGTCAAGGGCCCGGTGCTGGCCTTCTGCCGCACCGGCACCCGCTCCACCACCCTGTGGGCGCTGGCCGAGGCCCATCACCTCGATCCCGAGGCGCTGCTGGCGACGGCCAAGGAGGCCGGCTACGACCTTGCCGCCCTGCAGCCGCGCCTCGAGCAACGCTGGCAGACCCTGCCCAACCAGCCCCAGCCGGCGGCCGCCTACGCGCATACCCCGCGCTACGACGTGCTGGTGATCGGTGGCGGCGCCGCCGGCTGCGCGGTCACCGCCAGCCTGCTCAAGCGCGACCCGGGCCTGCGCATCGCCATCGTCGAGCCGCGCGAGCAGCACTACTACCAGCCGGGCTGGACCCTGGTCGGCGCCGGGGTGTTCGACCGCGCGCGCACCGAGCGCGCCATGGCCCGCTGCATCCCGAGCAAGGCGCAGTGGATCCGCGCCGCCGCCAGCGCCTTCGAGCCGGAGCAGCAGCAGGTGGTGCTGGAAGACGGCAGCCGCCTGGGCTATCGCACCCTGATCGTCTGCCCCGGGCTGACCCTCAACTGGGATGCCATCGAGGGCGCTCGGGAAACCCTCGGCAAGCACGGCGTGACCAGCAACTACGTGTTCGAGCTGGCGCCCTACACCTGGAATCAGGTGCAGGGCCTGCGCGGCGGGCGGGCGCTGTTCACCCAGCCGCCGATGCCGATCAAGTGCGCCGGCGCGCCGCAGAAGGCCATGTACCTGTCCTGCGACCACTGGCTGAAACAGGGCGTGCTGTCCAACATCCAGGTGGACTTCTGCTCGGCCGGCGCGGTGCTGTTCGGCGTCGCCGACTTCGTGCCGCCGCTGATGAAGTACGTCGAGCGCTACGGCGCCCACCTCAACTTCAACGAGACGCTGATCAAGGTCGACGGCGAGGCGCACAAGGCCTGGTTCAAGGTCACCGGCGCCGACGGCGCGACCAGCACGGTGGAACGCGAGTTCGACTTCCTGCACATGGTGCCGCCGCAACGCGCCCCGGACTTCATCCGCCACAGCCCGCTGGCCAATGCCGACGGCTGGGTCGAGGCCGACCACGAAACCCTGCGTCACCCACGTTACGGCAACATCTTCAGCCTCGGCGACGTGTGCGCCGCGCCCAACGCCAAGACCGCCGCGGCGGTGCGCAAGCAGGCGCCGGTGGTGGCCGAGAACGTGCTCAGCGTGCTCGCCGGCCGCGGTCCGCGGGCGATCTACGACGGCTACGGCTCCTGCCCGCTGACCGTCGAGCGCGGCAAGGTGATCCTCGCCGAGTTCGGCTATGGCGGCAAACTGCTGCCCACCTTCCCCCTCGATCCGCGGGTGCCGCGCCGCCTGGCCTGGGAGCTGAAGACCAAGTGGATGCCGGGCATCTACTTCGACCTGATGCTCAAGGGCCACGAATGGATGGCCGAACCCAAGCACCTGGACTTCGAACCGCGCCCGGCGGAATCGCCGGCCGCCTGTGACTTCACCCAGGAGAAGAAGTGATGAGAGAGCGGCTCGCCCGCTACCTGCCGTGTCTGGAATGGGCGCGGCACTACGACCGCGAGGCCGCCGGCAAGGACGGCCTGGCGGCGGTGATCGTGACCCTGATGCTGATCCCGCAGAGCCTGGCCTACGCCATGCTCGCCGGCCTGCCGCCGGTCACCGGCCTGTACGCCAGCATCCTGCCGCTGCTGGCCTACACCCTGTTCGGCACCAGTCGCGCCCTAGCGGTCGGCCCGGTGGCGGTGGTCTCGCTGATGACCGCCGCCGCGCTCGGCCCGCTGTTCCCCACCGGCAGCGCCGCCTACGCTGGCGCCGCCCTGCTGCTGGCGCTGCTCTCCGGCCTGCTGCTGCTGCTGATGGCGGTGCTGCGCCTGGGCTTTCTTGCCAGCTTCCTCAGCCACCCGGTGATCTCCGGCTTCATCAGCGCCTCGGGCATCCTCATCGCCCTCGGCCAGCTCAAGCACATCCTCGGCATCCAGGTCACCGGCGAGCACGCCTTCGAGCTGCTCCACGGCCTGCTCACCGGCCTGCCCGCCACCCACCTGCCAACCCTGGCCATCGGGGGCTCCAGCCTGGTGTTCCTGTTCCTGGTGCGCAACAAGCTGAGTGGTTGGCTGCAGGCCATCGGCTTCACCCCGCGCCTGGCCGGCAACCTGGCCAAGGCCGGCCCGGTGGTCGCCCTGCTGCTGTCCATCCTGGCCGTCAGTCTGCTTGGCCTGGCCGACGCCGGCGTGCGCGTGGTCGGCAGCGTGCCCACCGGCCTGCCGGCACTCAGTCTGCCGCCCCTGGACCTGGTGCTGGCCGGCAAGCTGCTGCCCGCCGCCCTGCTGATCAGCCTGGTCGGCTTCGTCGAGTCGGTGTCGGTGGCACAGACCCTGGCCGCCAAGCGCCGCCAGCGCATCGATCCCAACCAGGAGCTGGTCGCCCTGTCGGGCGCCAACATCGCCGCGGCCCTCAGCGGCGGTTTCCCGGTCACCGGCGGCTTCGCCCGCTCGGTGGTCAACTACGATGCCGGCGCACAGACGCCGCTGGCCGGGGCGCTGACCGCCGCGGGCATCGCCATCACCGTGCTGTTCTTCGCCCCACTGTTCCACAACCTGCCGCAGGCGGTGCTCGCCGCCACCATCATCGTCGCCGTGCTCAGCCTGGTCGACCTCGGCGCCTTGAAGCGCACCTGGCGTTACTCCCGGCAGGATGCCGCGGCCATGGCCGCCACCATGCTCGGCGTGCTGCTGGTCGGCGTCGAGGCCGGCATCCTGCTCGGCGTCGGCCTGTCGCTGCTGCTGTTCCTCTGGCGCACCAGCCAGCCGCACATCGCGGTGGTCGGCCAGCTGCCGGGCAGCGAGCACTTTCGCAACGTCGCGCGCTTCGCCGTGGTGGAAAGCCCGCGGGTGCTGTCGGTGCGCGTCGACGAGAGCCTGTACTTCCCCAACGCCCGCTACCTGGAAGACCGCATCGCCGAACTGGTCGGCCAGCACCCGCAGGTCGAGCATCTGGTGCTGATGTGTTCCGGCGTCAACCTGATCGACGCCAGCGCCCTGGAAAGCCTCGAGGCGATCAGCGAGCGCCTGCACGCGGCCGGCATCCAGCTGCATCTTTCCGAGGTGAAGGGGCCGGTGATGGATCGGCTCAAGCACTCCGACTTACTCAAGCACTTCGGCGGCCGGGTGTTCATCAGCCAGTTCGAGGCCCTGGCCGAGCTCGACCCGCAGACTACCCAGCGCGCCATCGGCGAGCGCCACCACGAGTACAGCACCTCTACCCTCAGTCAATCCGCACGCAAGGAAATCGACAGTGAAAAGCGCCCATGATCTGGTGGCCGAAGCCAAGGCCCGCATCCACGAAATCGACCTCGATGCCGCCGACGCCGCGATCCGCGCCGCCGACGTGCTGCTCGACGTACGCGAAGCCGACGAGTTCCACGCCGGCCATATTCCCGGCGCCGTGAACATCCCGCGCGGCCTGCTCGAGTTCAAGCTCAGCGCCAGCCCGGAGCTGTCGTTGCGCGACCTCAACATTGTGCTGTACTGCAAGACAAGCGGTCGCGCCGCCCTCGCCGCCTGTGCGCTGCAGGAGATGGGTTACCTGCAGGTGCAGTCGATTGCCGGCGGCTTCGACGCCTGGCAAGCCGCCGGCAAAACGGTGTTCACACCGAGCCTGCCGGTCTTCGAGTAACCCGTCGCGCACGCCACGGCCTGCAGACCCGCGAAGAGGCAGCACAGCATGCACAGGAACGTTGGCAGCATCGACAGGATCGGCCGCATCCTGATTGGCCTCGGCCTGCTCGCCTGGGCCATCTCCGGCGGCCCGCTCTGGGCCTGGATCGGCATCCTGCCGCTGGCCACCGGCCTGCTCGGCTGGTGCCCGGCCTACAGCCTGCTCGGCATCCGCACCTGCCCGCTGAAGCACAAGTAGGTTCGCCTGCCCCGCCTCGCAGCCAAGCCCCGAGTGACGCGGTCATGCGGCGGCGTCCCGAGGGGGGCGGCACGGTTGCGTCCCGCCAGGATGGTCTATGGTTGCATTGGCAAACCGGCGACAGATCCCAGGGAGTTTTCAGCAAATGAACGAGCAACTGGTGGAACTGATTACCTTGATCAGCTCGGGCAGCATGGGTGACGAAGATATCCGGCGCATTGCCGACGAGGCCAGCCGTGCCTATGCCGATCCGCAGGCCTTCCTCGCGGCCCATCCGGAGGTCGACTACGACGACAGCCTGCCCATCCCGCTGGGCGAGTGGGTGCTGGTCGGCAGCCTGCCCGACACCGTGCTGTTCCAGGCCAAGCAGGCCGACGAGCTGTTCCAGCAGGTGGTCGACTCATTTGGTCCGCAGAGTCCCCTCACCCTCAAGGCCGCCGACCTAGCCAGGGACGACCTGCTGACCGCCCTGCAGCGCATCCAGGTGCAACTGAGCAGCCTGTATCCACAGACGGAGGGTTACGAGCTGGTCGACTTCAGCGAGCCGCTGGACCAGGAGCTGCAGGTGGTGCTGATCTATACCCGCGATCTGCCCCGGCTGCTGGAGCTGTCGACGACGCTCGGCATCTACGCGGCACCGGCCTACGAGTGTCGACTGGAGGCCCTCGGTGACGGCGAGGATGGCTGAGCCGGCGGCCCGCCAGAATGTCCGCGTGCAGGCCAGCTTGCCGACACCGTAGCGCCTGACACCCCCTAGGCCAGAAGCAGCCCAACGGGAGATTCGCGCCAGCGTGCGCAAGACCACCCGCCCCCGTCGAGCGCAGGCGGGCGGGAAGCACGCGGCAATCAATACCCGTAGTCAGTCGCCATGGTCCGCTCGCGGAACTCGCCGTAGTGCACCGCATCGCTGAACAGCAGGCCACCGCTCCCCTCGGTGGGCAGTTCATCGGCCGGGCAGAAGCCATCGTTGCAGGCCGAATCCACCACCCAGCATCCCCGAATGAAGGTCACCTCAAAGCCGTCCAGCTGCAACGCGGTTTCGACGCGCGCCAGGGCATCGCGCAGATCGTTGGCACCGACATAGACATTCACCTCGGCACCCATGAACTCCCTGGCCGGCGACGGCCCGACCTCGGCACCAACACAGAACAGATGGTTCTTCATTTGGACTCTCCTGCAGGTTCTCTTGGATGACTTCGCCTGTCACCAGCCTGTGGTGGCGACGCCGCGGCTGGGAAGAACACCTGAGAAAGCATGGCACAGGCCCTGACAACCGGCGCCACTTCCGCACGCTGCTGCGCCCGCCCGGCCTGCGAGCCGTCCGCGTCCACAGGCACGACCTTTGGCCGATAACTTCGCTGGCCAGATATGGTAAAACTCAGCGGTCCGTGCCTTCCGGCAGCGCTTCCGGTCCATCCGCGCACGCAGGAAAGATCATCTGCGCGCCGTCCTGTCGACCGCCCCGGAAGGTACGTCGGACAAGATTTCTCACCAGGAGAGTTACGACATGGCGACCAAGAAAAGCAAGACACCTGCCATCGATATCGGCATCGACGCCGGCGACCGCGAGAAAATTGTCAAGGGCCTGTCCGTCCTGCTGGCCGACAGCTACACGCTGTATCTGATGACCCACAACTTCCACTGGAACGTGACCGGCCCGCAGTTCAACGCGCTGCACCAGATGTTCATGACTCAATACACCGAGCAGTGGACTGCCCTGGACCTGATCGCCGAGCGCATTCGCGCCCTCGGCCACCCAGCGCCGGGCACCTACAAGGAGTTCGTCAAGCTGGCCACCATCGCGGAAGTGGAAGGCGTCCCCAAGGCGAACGACATGATTCGCCACCTGGTCAGCGCCCAGGAAGCGACGGCACGCACCGCACGCAAGCTGTTCCCGGTGGCCGATGCAGCCAACGACCAGCCGACCGCCGACCTGCTCACCCAGCGTCTGGAAGTGCATGAAAAGACCGCCTGGATGCTGCGCAGCCTGCTGGAAGAGTAACCCTCGCTTGCGCAGCAGAGCGTTGCTGACGCTCGCGCTGCGCCCTGCCGGCACCGCCGGCTGGCCCTGAGCCCCCTGCGGTTGCTGTCCCTGGGCAAGCGTCCGCTGGGGCCGCGGGGTACAGGCCGACCGGATCGCGCATGCCCTGGCGATCAGTGCACGCCCGGTCTCGGCAGGCGCACCCGCGCGCACAGCCCGCCCAGCTCGGCGCTGTCCTCCAGGACCAGCGAGCCGCCGCAGGCCTGGGCGATGTCGCGGACGATGGCCAGGCCGAGGCCGTGGCCAGCCACCTGCTCGTCGAGACGGTTGCCGCGCGCGACCGCCGACTCCCGTTGCACCGGCTCGATACCGGGGCCGTCATCCTCCACGCACAACCAGTAGCCCTCGCCGTCCTCGCCGACGCTGACCTTGACCGTGCTGTCGGCCCACTTGCAGGCGTTGTCCAGCAGGTTGCCGAGCGCCTCCAGCAGGTCCTCGCGGTCCCACGGCAGGCGCAGGGCGGCCGGCGCCTGCCAGCCGATGTCGACATGCGGGTGGATCTGCTCGAGGGTGGCGCACAACGCCGGCAGCTCGACGGAGCAGTCGAAGTGCGCGCCGGGCAGCGCTTCGCCGGCCAGCCGCGCGCGGCCCAGCTCGCGGGCCAGGCGCTGCTCGATCTGCGCCAGCTGCTCGGCGAGGGTGGCGCGCAGGGCCGGATGGCCGCGCAGTTCCTCGCGGTTGGCCACGCTGACCAGCACGGCCAGCGGCGTCTTCAGCGCATGGCCGAGGTTGCCGAGGGCATGCCGCGAGCGCTTGAGAGTGTCTTCGGTGTGCTTGAGCAGGTGGTTGATCTGCCCGACCAGCGGCTCCAGCTCGCTCGGCACCCGACTGTCCAGCTCGCCGAGGCGGCCGGCCTGCAGCTCGGCGATCTGCCGGCGCACCCGCTCCAGCGGCGCCAGCGCGCGGCGCACAGTCAGCCATTGCAGCAGCAGCACCAGCAGCAGGCCGCCAGCGCCGAGGCCCAGCCCCAGCCAGCGGATGCGCGCCAGACTGGTCAGCACCGGGGTGTAGTCCTGCGCGACGCTGATGCTGAGCCGCTGGCCGAAGCGCCGGTAGTCGCCGCGATAGAGCAGCAGTTGCTGGCCGGCGACGCCCGCCACCAGCTCCGGCGCCAGGCCCTTGCGGGCGGGGCGCGGCAGCTCGCTGTCCCACAGCGAGCGCGAGCGCCAGACTTCGTCGGCGAAGTCGATGCGAAAATAGCGCCCGGAAAAGGCCCGCTGGTAGGCCGGATGCAGACGCCGCTCGTCCAGCTCCACGCCCTGCTCGCCGCGCGCCAGGGCGGTGAGCAGGGTTTCCGCCTCATCCTGCAGATTGCTTTCGTGGTAGCGGCGCAGACCGTTGTCGAACAGCCACAGGCTGCTCTGCAGCAGCACCAGCCCGACCAGCAGCAGGGTCGCGGCCAGACCGAGGCCGAGACGGCTCTGGATCGACCTCACCCGCCCTGCTCCGCGTCGCCGGCGTAACGGTAGCCCTGACCGCGGCGGGTTTCGATCACCTCGCGGCCAAGCTTGCGGCGCAGGTGGTTGACGTGCACCTCGATGACGTTCGACTCGCGCTCGCTCTCGCCGTCGTAGAGGTGGTCGTTGAGCTGGGTTTTCGAGAGGATCTGCCCGGGATGCAGCATGAAATAGCGCAACAGGCGGAATTCGCCGGCGGTAAGCATGATTTCCTCGTCGCCGCGGCGCACGCACTGGCGCGCCTCGTCCAGCACCAGGCCAGCGGCCTTGAGTTCGCTCTGGTTGGCCAGCCCATGGGCGCGACGCAGCAGCGCCTGGATGCGCAAGGCCAGCTCCTCGGGGTGGAAGGGCTTGCTCAGGTAGTCGTCGGCGCCGGCCTTGAGGCCGTCGATACGCTCGGCCCAGCTACCGCGCGCGGTGAGGATCAGCACCGGGGTGGCCAGGGCGTCGCCGCGCCACCGGCGCAACACGTCCAGCCCCGGCATGCCGGGCAGGCCGAGGTCGAGGACGATCAGGTCGTAGGGCTCGGTGGCGCCCTGCACCAGGGCGTCGCGACCATCGGCCAGCCAGTCGACGGCGTAGCCCTGGCGGCTCAGGTCGGCGAGCAGTTCGTCGGCGAGGGCGACGTTGTCTTCCACCAGCAACAAGCGCATCAGTCGTCTTCCTCGTCCTTCAGCAGGCGGCCGCTGACCGCGTCCAGATCCACCTCGCGTACTTCGCCAGCGGCGGTCAGCAGCTCGATCTCGTACACGTAGACATTGTCCTCCTGCTCCAGCTCGGCCTCCAACATTCGCGCGCCGGGGTAGCGGTCGAACACCGGTTGCAGCAGTTGCTGCAGCGGCTGGATCACGCCCTCCTGGCGCAGGCGCAGGGCCTCGTCCTGATCGAGATCGCGGGCCTGGGCCGAGGCGATCATGAACAGTGCCATGACGGCGATGAAGGGCGTGAGTTTGGGCATCAGTCGTCCTGGTGATCCTTGAGGATCTGCGCGTTGCTGGCATCCAGCTCTACATCCCACTGTACGCCCTGGGCATCCAGCAGATCGACCTGATAGATGTAGCGGCCGAACTCCTCGTCCAGCTCGGTCTCGCCGAGCGTTGCGCCCGGATGCTTGGCGATGGCGGCGGCATTGAGCTTGTCGAACGACAGGATGGTGCCGGCGTCACGCAGTTTCAGCGCCTCGTCGGGGCCAAGGTCGCGGGCCTGGGCCACACCGGCGGTGGCGGCGATCAGGGCGGTGGCAAGCAGGGCAGTCAGTTTTTTCATCTTCATTCTCCTGGGGAGCGAGTGGCTTTGTATGGATTCACCTTACCCAAGGCAACTTAATCGAAACTGAATCGACCGCATTCAGGATCGCTGCGGCGGATCATAGCCGGCCGGCCAACAGGCTCCTGTCGCCGCGGTGACCCAGGCCTTTTCCTCGCGAGGGGCTTGTTGAGCCTGCGGCGGGAACTTACAGCCAGCCCATGCGCTTGAAGTTGGCATACAGCCCGCAGCAACCGAGGCCGATGACGCCGAGGATACCGAAGTAGCCGTACTGCCAGGTCAGCTCCGGCATGTGCTCGAAATTCATCCCGTAGATGCCGGCGACCGCGGTGGGAAAGGCCAGGATCGCGGCCCAGGCGGCGAACTTGCGCTGCACCACGCTCTGTCGCGACGACTCCAACAGCAGGCCGATTTCGATGGCGTGGTCGGCCATCTCACGCTGGCCGGTGAGGTCTTCCTGCAGGCGGCTGACGTGGATCGCGATGTCGCGAAAATACGGGCGCATGGGCTTGTCGATGAACGGGAATTCCAGCTGCTGCAGCTCGCGGCAGATCTCCGCCATGGGCGCGATCTGCCGGCGCAGACGCAGCAGGTCGCGGCGCAGGCTGGAAATGCGCTCGACGTCGACCGGACCCAGCGGGCGGCTGTGGACGGTCTGGTCGATCTCCTCCAGTTCGCCGAACATGCCGTCCAGCAGCGGCCGGTAGTTCTCGATGACGAAGCTGAGCAAGGCGTAGAGCACGAAATCCTCGCCATTAGCCAGCAGCACCGGACGCGCCTCGCAACGCTGGCGCACGCTGGAGTAAGGCGCCGAGTCGCCGTAGCGGGCACTGATCACGTATCCCTTGCCGGCGAACAACTGGGTTTCAACGAACTCCAGGCGGCCGTCGACCCGAATCGGCGAGTACACCACCATGAACAGCGCATCGCCGAAGGTTTCCAGCTTCGGCCGGGTGTGCCGGGCGATGGCGTCTTCCATGGCCAGTTCATGCAGGTTGAATTGCTGCTGCAGGCAGCTCAGCTGGCTGCTGTCGGGGTCGCGCAGGCCGATCCAGACCACATGCCCGGGCTTGGCGGCCCAATGGCGACCTTCCTCGAGGCTGATATCGGCAACTTTACGGCCCTGGTGATAGACCGCGGCGGCAACGACCTGACCCATGGATGCTCCTCGCGTGGGGATGAATGACGCAGCTTATAACAGCCCTTCCCGCGCAGCGTCCCTTGCTGTGCGCAAAGACGCCAGCACCGGCGGCCATCTCCTGCCACGCTCGGCTTGAATAGGGAGAAACTACCCAGGGCTGCTTTCTACCCGATTCCGCCCATTGTTCTTGGCCAGATAAAGCGCGCCATCGGCCCGCCCAACGAGGACATTTACCGTGTCGCCGGGTTGATAGGCTGACACCCCCAAACTTGCCGTCACTCGGCCGGCCTCCGGAAACTCGTATTGCTCGATGGCATGCCGCAATTTCTGGGCGAGGTGCGTCGCGCCGGCCAAATCGCCATCCGGACAGATGATCATGAACTCTTCGCCGCCCCAACGACCCAGTACATCGGCTTTCCGTATGCACTGCGACAGCAGGTTGACCACTGCAACCAGAACCCGATCTCCTCCCTGATGCCCGAAGGTGTCGTTTACCCTCTTGAAATAATCCAGATCCAAGATAATCACCGCGAACTCTTTGCCGCTGCGCACGGCCTCACTCAGGGAGTCAGCCAGGACCTGATCCAGTCGCACACGGTTGAACACCCCCGTGAGGTGATCGGTCACCGATACCCTGGCAAGTTGCTGGTTCTGTTTTTCCAGCTGCCCTTGCGCATGGTGCAGCTGCGCCAGCGCATACTGGGTGCGCTTGCGCGAGGCATGGATGGTCAAGCTCCAGGCCAGGGTCAAGGCGAGCAGGACGGCAGCCCCCAAGCCGATCCGCCAGACGAGGGAGTAGTCGATGCCAATCTCCGAGCGCACGGACATCCACTGATTCATCACCCCGCGTTGCGCAGCATCGGGCACGGCATCGATGGACTTTTGCATCACCGCATGCAGCAGCACATCGTCACGTTTGGCAGCCAGTGCAACATTCAGGTCGTAGGGCGCTTTTCCCACAATCTTCACATTGCCCACCATGGCTTTCTGAATGGCTGAAGCAACGGCCAGCGAGGTGTCGATGTATCCAAATACCTCGCCTGAACGCAACAGCTCGATGCCCTCGTCGGCACTGTCCACCAGACGCATGTCGAGGTGTGGGTACAAGAGACGGAGCCGCATCAGCAGGGCCTCATCGCGTATCACTGCAAAGCTCTGGTCCTCCACCTCCTTCAGGCTCGACACGAACAACTGGCCGCTCCGCGCAGCCAGCACATAGGGCAAAGACAGCAACGGCTTGGTCCAGGTCAGTTGGTCGGCGCTCTCGGTCTGCCCTTGCGGCAACACCGCCAGGTCACACTGCCCCGCCCCCAGCAACTGCTTGGCCTGGTGTTCGTTGGCGGCGCCACGGAAAACCAGTGGCAGCTTGAGATTCCCGTTCAACAACCCAAGGAGATCGATCAGTACGCCCTCGTGTACACCAGCCGGGCTCATCGAGGTCAGTGGCGACCAGTTGGGCAATACGCAGACCGATAGCGCACTCTTGCTGCGCACGAAATCCTGCTCGTCTGGCGTCAGCTGCCAGGCTGTTTGCGCAGGATCCACCTCCAGGCCCAGCGACTTGCCAAACCATTTCAGGTAGAGCCTGTTGCGCTCCTCCATAGACAGGCCGATCAAGGCCTTGTTGATCAGCGCCCGCAATATCGGCAGGTCATGTTGCACGCCAAAATGGCAGTTATAGAAGTTCTCGTACTCTTGACCAAAAACCCGGTACACCATCTCCAGGTCCGTGTACCCCTGGGTCGTGATGATGTGCTGCAGCACCAACTCGGCTTCCATGGTCGCATCCGCCTTGCCTCGGGCCACGGCATCGACGGCCTCCTGCATGTTTGCCACCACCAGATGCTGGAAATCCACATCGCGATTGCGCAGCACATTCAGATAGTCGTAGCCACGCGGCATGGCCACTATCTTGCCCTGCAGGTCATTGGCGCTGTGGATCGACTGGTCCCCACTGCGCTTGAGAATGACCTCTCGCGCCCGGAGATACGGATTGCTGAAGAGCAGATATTGGGAGTCGGTTTCCGTAAGCTGCACGGAGGTCAGTACATCGATACGGCCAGCCTGGATATCGCGGATGCTATCGTTCCATTCGTCATGGCTGACAAACTCCACCTTGAACCCCATTTTCGTCAGCAGGAGTTCGATCAACTCCACGCTGTAGCCTTGGGGTTTGCCATTTTCATAGAAGTCAAAGGGCGCGTAGTGTTTGTCATTGGCCACCCGGATGGTCGGATGGCTGCTGACAAAGGCCTGCTCTTCATCGGTCAGCTCTAACGCCTGCCCCCAGGCCAGACCGAATACCGAAAGCAGTCCCAATAAAAGTATCGCGTGGCATTGCCATAATCGCTTCATCCGACTGCTCTTCAGATCCTGTACGAACACCTGCAACTACATTTCATCATCATGGCTGGCTCGATCACGGCATGGCAATACGCCATGCGCTTGGCAAGGACCGATTTCTTGCGCGCGGATTGACCCTGCTTGCGTGGAAAACCCGACCGTCTGCTCCCTGAGGTTGTCTGGCCAGCGCACCAAGACTGTACACACATACAGACAAACCTTGCCCGCACGTCCATTTCTCCCCATCCTGTGCAGCATCACCCCTCCGGATCACGGCAAGCATGCGCCTCTTCCTCTGCGAAAAACCCTCCCAGGCCAAGGACATCGCCAAGGTGCTCGGCGCCAGCCGGCGCGGCGACTGCTGCTGGCTGGGCACCGACGTGACGGTGACCTGGTGCATCGGCCACCTGCTGGAAACCGCGCCGCCGGACGCCTACGACGCCCGCTACAAGCGCTGGGACCTCAAGGATCTGCCCATCGTCCCCGCGCAGTGGAAGATGCTGGTCAAGCCGAAGACCGCCAGCCAGTTCAAGGCGGTCAAGCGCCTGCTCGGCGAGTGCCGCGAGCTGGTGATCGCCACCGACGCCGACCGCGAGGGCGAGATGATCGCCCGCGAGCTGGTGGAGCATTGCCGCTATCGCGGGCCGATCCGCCGGCTGTGGCTGTCGGCGCTGGACGATGCGTCGATTCGCAAGGCACTGGCGGCGCTCAAGCCGGGCGCCGAGACCTTCAATCTCTACCACGCCGCGCTGGGCCGCTCGCGCGCCGACTGGCTGATCGGCATGAACATGAGCCGGCTGTTCACCCTGCTCGGCCGCCAGTCCGGCTATCAGGGCGTGCTGCCGGTGGGTCGTGTGCAGACGCCGACCCTGCGCCTGGTGGTGGACCGCGACCGCAGCATCGCCGACTTCGTGCCGGTGCCGTTCTGGGCCATCGACGTGCAGCTGCTAGCCGACGGCACGGCCTTCAGCGCCCAGTGGCGCGCCCCGGAGGACGCCTGCGACGAGCAGGGCCGCTGCCTGAAGCCGGAGCTGGCGCGTGACGCCGCCGAGGCCATGCGCCGTGCCGCCAGCGCGCGGCTGGTCAAGCTGCAGACCGAGCGCATGCGCGAGGCGGCGCCGCTGCCGTTCGATCTCGGTACCCTGCAGGAAGTCTGCTCGAAGAAGCTCGGCCTCGGCGCCCAGGAAACCCTCGACATCGCCCAGGCGCTGTACGAAACGCACAAGGTCATCACCTACCCGCGCAGCGACTGCGGCTACCTGCCGCTCAGCCAGCACGGCGAGGCGTCAGGAATCCTCGCCGCACTGGCCAAGGCCGATCCGGCGCTGGCCGCATTGATGCCGCACCTCGACGCCCAGCGCCGCTCGCGGGCCTGGAGCGACGCCAAGGTCAGTGCCCACCACGGCATCATCCCCACCGTCGCCGCCAAGGAGCTCGACCGTCTGGTCGGCAAGCAGCGCGCCGTCTACACCCTGATCCGCGCCCGCTACCTGGCGCAGTTCCTGCCCAACCACGAGTACGACCGCACCCAGGCCGACTTCGCCTGCGCCGGCCAGGCGCTGCGCGCGGTGGGCAAGGTGATCGTCGAGCCCGGCTGGCGCCGTGCGCTGCCGGAAGCACTGACGCCGACCAGGGGCCGCGAGGCGCCCGAGCCGCAGGCGCTGCCGGCATTGCGCGAGGGCGAGGACTGTGCAGTGCACGAGGTGACCCTCAAGGACCTGCAGACCCAGCCGCCCAAACCGTTCACCGAGGGCGACCTGATCAAGGCGATGAAGAACGTCGCCAAGCTGGTCGACGATCCGCGCCTCAAGCAGAAGCTCAAGGACACCACCGGCATCGGCACCGAGGCGACCCGCGCCGGGATCATCCAGGGTCTGCTTGATCGCGGCTATCTCACCAAGCAGGGCAAGGCGCTGGCCGCCACCCCCGCGGCGTTCAGCCTAATCGACGCCGTGCCCAGGCCGATCGCCGATCCCGGTACCACGGCGATCTGGGAGCAGGCGCTGGATATGGTGCAGAGCGGCGAGATGCCGCTGGAGGAGTTCGTCGCCAAGCAGTCGGCGTGGATGAGCAAACTGGTCGAGCGCTGCGCCGGCCTGCGCCTGACCATCAGCGGCGCCCCGGCCGGTGCGACGGGGGGCAAACCGGCCTGGAAGGGCAAGCCGCGCAAGAACGCTCCGCGCAAGGCCGGCGGCAAGACGGCGAGGCGAACTGCCACCTCAAGGTCGGAGCGGACCTAGAAAAAATCCACCCCGTTGCTCCCGCAAAGGTGCACACCCAGGGGCTTCGGAGCTGCGGTTCCCCAGCGGCCTGAGCGGTTGCAGACGGCACCGGCCAATTGCGTCTGCTGCGACCATGTCCGCGGATTTGGCCCACGAACTTTCGGGGGCCGACGTTGCCCAAAAAGATGTGCGTTACCAGCTAGCATGGTTTCATGAACCTCTGATGGCGTGACGGTTTCCTCGTGAACATCATCCCGCGCTGCCTGCACCATCCGCACGCCCCCCTCGCCAGCCTGTCCGGTCTGGTGCTCGCAGTTCCGTTGTGCATGCGCCCTGCCCTCGGCTGGTCCGACCCTCTCGGTTACCTGTCGGACCTCTGCATTGCCAGCCTGATGATCGTGCTGCTGTACCGCCGCCCCTGGTGGCTGGCCTTGCCGGTGCTGGTGGCGTGGGCCCTGCTCACGGTGGCGGCCGTCGAACTGGTCAGCGCCGTAGGCCGGCTGCCGGATGCGGCAGACCTGCAGTACCTCGGCGATCCGCAGTTCATGGCCAGCTCCGCCGCCGGCAGCCTTGCCCACCCGTGGGTTGTCGCAGCCCTGTCGATCGGGCTGACCCTCTGGCTGGCCAGCCAATGGACCGGCCGCTCGCAACCGTCGCCACGCCTGCATCGCCATGCCTGGTTGCTCCCGCTAGCGCTGCTGTTGGCACACGCCGGCATGCAGCAGCTGCGGTCCGGCACGGCGGAGCCGTGGCAGCTGTTCAACCTCCCGCACCAATGGCTGGCGGCGGGCGTTGGCAATGCCCAGCTGCGTCTCGAGGAGTGGCTGGTGGGCGATAGCGCGGATATCCCCCCGCCGACGGAGGGGCTTACCCGCCTCGACCTGAACGGACAAAAACTGCTGCCAGCCCCGGGACGCTCGCGCAACGTACTGATCGTCGTCCTCGAAGGCATTCCGGGCGCCTACATCGGCGCGAACCGCCAGGCCCTGAACAGCAGCTACCGTGAAAACCTGATGCCCCACCTGAGCGCCTGGGCCGAGCGCGGCATGAACACCCCTGACTACGTGCTGCACAGCCACCAGACCATTCGCGGCCTGTACGCGATGCTCTGCGGCGACTACGACAAGCTCGACAACGGCACGCCCAAGGGCATCGAGATTCTGACCCAGAGCCAGCGCAACCGGGCCTGCCTGCCAGCCCAGTTGCGCAGCCGCGGGTTCGCCACGCACTATCTGCAGGGCGCGGGCCTCAGGTTCATGGCCAAGGACCGGATCATGCCGCACATCGGCTTCGACTCCACCCGCGGCCTGGAGTGGTTCAAGAAGCCTGGCTACCTGGATTTCCCGTGGGGCAAGGACGACAGGTCCTTCTTCGAAGGTGCGCTGGATTACATCGGGCAGCTGCGCCGCAAGGAGCAACCCTGGATGCTCACCCTGCTGACGGTTGGCACCCACCAACCCTACTCGGCGCCCGCGGAGTATCTGCAACGCCACAAGAGTCGCAAGCAGGCCGCGGTGAGCTACCTAGACGATGCACTGGGGCGCTTCCTGACCGAGCTGGAACGCCAGGGCGTATTGAAGGACACCTTGGTCATCATTACCTCGGACGAGTCCCACGGCATCGACGGCGTACGCCTCGCCTCGGCCTGGGGCTTCAGCCTGGTGCTGGCCCCCGAGCAGGACCAGTTGCCCAGGATCAAATCCGGGGTCTACGGACACGTCGACCTGAGCGCATCGGTACTCGACTATTTCGGTTTCCCGGCACCCAAGGCCCTGAGCGGGCGCTCGCTGTTCCGCGACTATCCGCAGGGCCGGGAAATCATGTCCTACACCAACGGCATGCTGCGCCATCACGATGGCCGGGGAACCCTGACCGAGTGCGACTTCCAGCAGCGCTGTCGGTATTACGCCAGTGAAGGCTTCATCGCCGAGCGTGCGCCCCTTCTCGGCCAATATGGCGGCCGGCGCGCGCGCCAGATGCTGGCGCAGGCAACTGCGCTCGATCACTCGTTGCTGCGCACCTCGCTGAACCAGTTCTACCAGTTCGGCAGCCCGACCATCATCCGGCTCAAGGCACAGGTCCAGGATGACTGGACGGACAACCTGATCGGTGCCCAGTACCTGGAACTGCCCAAGGGCTCACTGACCCGCGTGCGCCTGACCGTGCGCGCGACTGGCCCGAAACAGAAAGTCTACATCCTGCTCAAGGCCAAGGAGTTCGAGCAGGATGTGCCGCTGGACATCCCGGCGAAGATGCTGGTCACCCCCGAAAAGCCGCTGCAGATGGACTTCACCTTCCATAACCCCGAGTCACGCAAGGCGTTCTCCTTCCACCTGCTCGGCTACGGACGGGGCGCCATCGAAGTAAGCGATTTCAGCGTCATCACCGAGTCGGCGGCGGAGCCACAGGGAGCCATAAACAAGCTGCCGCTCTCGGAAAATGGCGACAAGTCCCGCGCGATCTGATGGGTGGTTTCCGCTTGGCGGCGATAGCGAGAACGATGCCAGCAGCCCGGCAGCCGGCGACTCATAGCAGCACCTAGACGCTCACGACGGACGCCCGCAGCATGAACAGGAACGGACCGGGCCTGCAGTGCAGGCCCGGCTCGATGGGGGATTACGCCAGATCGAAGCGGTCGGCGTTCATCACCTTGGTCCAGGCGGCCACGAAGTCCTTGACGAACTTCTCCTGGTTGTCGTTCTGGGCGTAGACCTCGGCGTAGGAGCGCAGCACCGAGTTGGAGCCGAACACCAGATCCACCCGGGTCGCCGTCCACTTGACCTGGTCGGTCTTGCGATCGCGGATTTCGTACAGGTTGTTGCCGGCCGGCTTCCAGGTGTTGGCCATGTCGGTCAGGTTGACGAAGAAGTCGTTGCTCAGCGCACCGACCCGGTCGGTGAACACGCCATGCTTGCTGCCACCGTGGTTGGTGCCCAGCACGCGCATGCCGCCAACCAGCACGGTCATCTCGGGCGCGGTCAGGCCCATCAGCTGGGTGCGGTCGAGCATCAACTCCTCGGCGCTGACCTTGTAGTCCTTCTTCAGCCAGTTGCGGAAGCCGTCATGCAGCGGCTCCAGCACCTCGAAGGACTCCACGTCGGTCATCTCCTGGCGGGCATCGCCACGGCCGGGAGCGAACGGCACGCTGATGGCGAAGCCGGCCGCCTTGGCCGCCTGCTCGACGCCGACGTTGCCGGCCAGCACGATGACGTCAGCCACGCTGGCACCAGTTTCCGCAGCGATCTTCTCGTATACCGCGAGCACCTTGGCCAGACGCACCGGCTCGTTGCCTTCCCAGTCCTTCTGCGGAGCCAGGCGGATGCGCGCGCCGTTGGCGCCACCACGCATGTCCGAACCGCGGAAGGTCCGCGCACTGTCCCACGCGGTGCTGACCATCTCGCTGACGCTCAGGCCGCTGGCGGCGATCTTCGCCTTCACCGCGGCGACGTCGTAGTCGCTGCGGCCGGCTGGTACCGGGTCCTGCCAGATCAGGTCTTCCTGCGGCACTTCCGGGCCGATGTAGCGGGCTTTCGGACCCATGTCGCGATGGGTCAGCTTGAACCAGGCACGCGCGAACACCTCCGAGAAGTAGGCCGGGTCCTTGTGGAAACGCTCGGAGATCTTGCGGTATTCCGGGTCCATCTTCATGGCCATGTCGGCGTCGGTCATGATCGGGTTGTAGCGGATCGACGGATCCTCGACATCGACCGGCTTGTCTTCGTCCTTGATGGCGACCGGTTCCCACTGCCAGGCGCCGGCCGGGCTCTTCTTCAGCTCCCACTCGTGGTTGAGCAGCATGTCGAAGTAGCCGTTGTCCCACTGGGTCGGATGGGTGGTCCAGGCGCCTTCCAGGCCGCTGGTCACGGCGTCGCGACCGACACCGCGCTTGGTCTTGTTGATCCAGCCCAGGCCCTGCTCCTCGACGTCCGCCGCTTCCGGCTCCGGGCCGAGTAGTGCGGCGTCGCCATTGCCGTGGCACTTGCCGACGGTGTGGCCGCCGGCGGTCAGGGCGACGGTTTCCTCGTCGTTCATCGCCATGCGCGCGAAAGTCTCACGCACGTCCTTGGCGGTGCGCAGCGGGTCGGGATTGGCGTCGACGCCCTGCGGGTTGACGTAGATCAGCCCCATCATCACCGCAGCCAGCGGATTTTCCAGGTCGCGCTCGCCGGAGTAGCGGCTGTTGGGGTTATTGGTGGGCGCCAGCCATTCCTTCTCCGAGCCCCAGTAGATGTCCTTTTCCGGATGCCAGATGTCTTCGCGACCAAAGCCGAAACCGAAGGTCTTCAGGCCCATCGATTCGTAGGCCACGTTGCCGGCCAAGACGATCAGGTCGGCCCAGCTGAGCTTGTTGCCGTATTTGCGCTTGATCGGCCAGAGCAGACGACGCGCCTTGTCCAGGTTGGTGTTGTCCGGCCAGGAGTTCAGCGGGGCGAAGCGCTGGTTGCCAGTACCGGCACCACCACGGCCGTCGGCCACACGATAGGAGCCGGCAGCGTGCCAGGCCATGCGGATCATCAGGCCGCCGTAGTGGCCCCAGTCGGCCGGCCACCAGTCCTGGCTGTCGGTCATCAGCGCCTGCAGGTCGCGCTTGAGCGCGGCGACATCGAGCTGCTTGACCGCTTCGCGGTAGTCGAAGTCGCCCAGCGGATTGGTCTTGGTGTCGTGCTGATGGAGGATGTCCAGGTTGAGGGCATTCGGCCACCAAGCCATGACCGAGCTTTCGGTAGCCGTGTTGGCGCCATGCATCACCGGGCACTTGCCTGCAGTTTTCATGTTATTTCCGCTCATGCTCATCTCCGTTCGATTTCTTGGACCAAGTTTCACCAACCATGGCAATTCGTCCGCCGAGCTTCCATCCGACCACCCTGCCGCCGCACAGATACGGCTGCTATACGCCAGGGTAGCCTTGCGAGTTCGTGGCCATGCGAGGACAGCGCGATCAACTTCGAGTCGCCCCGCCTCATGGTGCCTTGGATCGAGCTTGGCAGTCTCAAGCCGGCCAGGCCAATAGGTTTTGGAAATGGAATTGATAGTAGACGGAGAACTTGAAAGCCGATGGGCGAAGCACCGTCGTGCCGACTTGCGCAGCATGCTTAGCGTGGGAGGCGGCCCGCACGGCCCGCTGGGTGTCGTAGCGCCTCCTGCGCTCCTGCGGCAGGAGCGCCGCCGCAGCCTGATCTAACCTGTGGGACAACGGCTCGCTTATCGCGGCACAGCGGCCGCCAGGCAGCCATGCGGGAACCACTCCGCCCTTCCTTACGCGGGAAAGAACATGAAAAAACGACAGATCGCGGTGATCGGCATGGGCAACCTGGGGCGCCGCTGCGCCGAGCTGCTGCTCAGCGACGCCACTCTGACGCTGGCCGGCGTGGTGCGGCGCACCCCGGCGCCGCTCGACTGGCTGGGCGACATCCCGGTGGTCGGCCATGTCAGCGAGCTGAGCGCGGTCGACGCCGCGCTGGTCTGCGTGCCAGCCAACATGGTGCGCGGCCAGGCCCAGGAACTACTGCAGCACAGGATCCCGCTGGTCGAGTGCGCCCGCCTGCACGGCGACGCCTTCGCGGCGCACAAGACGGACATGCAGCGCATGGCGCACCTCTACCGGGCAACCGCCATCGTCGGTGCGGGCTGCGATCCGGGGCTTCTCTCGCTGTTTCGCAGCCAGTTCGCCTTGCTGATTCCCCATGGCCACACCCAGACCAGCCTGCATGCTGCCAGCAGCCTGCACCACACTCTGGCGGCGCAAGGCATCCAGGGCGTGCGCAAGGCGCTGGCCACCGAAGTGAAGAGCGCGGACGGCCAGTTGCAGCGCTACGTGTACGTCGAGCTGGAAGCCGGCGCCGATGCGGCCGCGGTGGAGCTGGAGATCAGCCTCGACCCGCTCTATCTCGACGAGCAGACGCTGGTGTTTCCGGTGGACAGCATCGCCGAGCTGGAGGAAACCAACCGCGGAGTGCTGGTAGAACGCCATGCCGCCTCCGGTAACGCCAGCCATGCCGGTCTGCTGCTGGAAGCGCGCTTCAACGAGATCGAACTGGCCGCGCGCATGATGCTGGCCGCTGCGCGGGCGCTACCGCTGCTGCATCCCGGCGCCTGGTCGTTGCTCGATATCCCGCCGCAGCAACTGTGGGACGAGCAAGGCACGACGGTGGAGCGGGAATGGATATGAGGGGGACGCCCGGTTGTCTGCGGATGACACAAGGCAACGCAGGAGCCCGGCCGGTGGGCAGGCTGGAATGAGGGAGGCCTGAAGCGGCCCTGCAGATAGCACAAGGGGGAGCCATTGGCTCCCCCTTCAAATCGGTCGTGCTTTTAATATCAACAACTTAAAGAAACACAACCCTGTATCCACAAGCCCAAGGCGCGGTTTTTCCGTTACAGCTCACCCCATGCGGAGTTACTCCTTAGTGGCGCGGTCACACCCACTACCCAGCCCGGATGGCCACCCCACACAATTTGCCCGGCCCCGACCACCCGGCCGCACTCCACCTGACCAGATATTCGCCAGGGTTGCGTCCAGATGGGGAATGAGGGCGGCCAGGGGCCCGATTGATCGAATGCTGCCGACCTCGATGTGCCTGGCGGTGATGCACCGGGCGCCCGGTGCGCCTCAGGCGTTGTCGAAGGCCGAGACGGCGTCGAAGACGCGTGAGCTGTAGATCAGGGCGGCACCGGCATTCAGCGCGATGGCCACGCCGAGGGCTTCGGCGATTTCCTCGCGGGTGGCGCCGTGTTTCAGGGCGGCCTGGACGTGCGCGGCGATGCAGCCATCGCAACGGGTGGTGACGGCTACCGACAAGGCGATCAGCTCATGGATCTTCGGGTCCAGATGCCTGGCGGGCGCGCTGCCGATCGTGTTCAGGCCCCGCATGGTTTCAGGGGCGAGCCTGGCGAACTCGCCAACACGGCCCATCAGGCTCGCGAAGTATTGGTTCCAGTTCATCATCTGTTCTTTCTCCAGTATCAGATTCGTCCGGCGGTGACGTCGCCATCGACCGGCAGCACTGCGCCGGTAATCCGCGCAGCTTTGCCACCATCGGCGATGATGGCCACCTTGTTAGAAAAACTATTCATGCAACGGGCACCGCAGCAAGGCCTCCCAGAGTGGAGCCTTGGTCATCGAGGCTTTTGCGCCGCCCCAAAATCCATGTATCTTCCAGGGATTGCGCGTTTGCCTGGGGTGCATTCTTGATTTGGAGGCATCCCCTCGCAACGCATATGTTTTTGCCTCGCGACAAAGAATTTCTTTCCATGACGACACCCGCCTATCTCAATGCGCTCCGTGCTTTCGAGGCCGCTGCCCGGCATCAAAGCTTTTCCGCTGCGGCCGCCGAACTGAACGTCACACCCGCCGCCGTGGGACAGCAGGTGCGCAACCTGGAGTCCTGGCTGGGCATCGCGCTGTTCACCCGTGCCGGCAGCGGTTCGTCGCGATTGATGCCTACCGAGGCGGCGCGCGCGGCACTTGCGGATATCCGCGAAGGCTTCGATCGACTGAGCGTAGGCCTGGCGCGGCTGAAGGACGCCAGTGTGCATGCCGGGCTGACCATCACCGTCTGTCCGGCCTTTGCGGCCAAGTGGTTGCTGCCGCGTCTCGAGCGCTTCCAGCTGGCTCACCCGCAGATGGATGTGCTGCTGGACACCAATGCCCGCACGGTGGATTTCCTCGTCGAACGCATTGACGTAGGCGTGCGCTATGGCGCCGGCCAGTGGCCCGGCCTTGCCGCCGTGCATCTGATGGACGAGAGCATGTTCCCGGTGTGTGCGCCGGACTTTCCCCTGCTGGTGGATGGCCTGCTGCCGCCCGAGGCGTTGAGCCGCTGCACGCTGGTCCATGACATGTCCATGGCCAGCGACCCGGACTATCCCACCTGGCGGCGCTGGCTGGATGCTGCCGGCTATCCGGGGATCAATGCGCACCGTGGGCTGAGCATCAACAATTCCGCGGCGGTGCTCCAGGCTGCGATCGAAGGCCGCGGCCTGGCTCTGGCACGCAGCGTGATGGTGCAGGACGACCTCGCAGCAAGGCGCCTGATCCGTCCCTTCGGTGAACCAAGGCTGGACTGCCCGCTGATGCAGGCCTACTACATCGTCTACCGCCCGGAGTGCAGCGAGCTGGCCAGGGTGCAGGCATTCCGCGACTGGTTGCTGGCGGAAGCGGCGCGCTAGGGCCTGTACGAAAAGTCAGCCGAGCGAAGGTCAGGCAAGGCGAAAAGCGGCGAGGAAGCGGAGTTTACTGGTCGTAAATGAGCATTCCGAGCCGCTTTTCAACGCAGCATGACCGAGCGCAGGCACTTTTCGTACAGAGCCTAACCCTCGAAGGCCCGGGTTGGCGCAGCCAGCTCAGGGGCTGCAGTCCCAACAAGTTGGCAGTGAGATCACTCTGCTGTACCGGCAGCTTCCGGGTTTTGCCCCTGCGACTGCGGCGAGGAACTCTGTCTTGTAACGCTAAAATATGACTGCGGCGGCCGGTCGACTGCTGTCTCCAGTCTTCGAAATGATCTTCAGCCAATGCATGGATGTCTTCTTGCCAACCGGTTGACATGGCCAACTGCATTGACACTAGTTCCTGCGAAAGGATGCTGGAGCATGCACACGACGACACTCTTTCAATGTGCATTCAGGCGCATCCAGTCAATGCGCGGTGATAATCGGATGATTCACCAAACTGGTGAAGGAGTTTTTCTTCTTCGCCACGAAAGGAAATCTTTCTTGCCGACTTGCACCGACCCGGGCATCCTCACCTTGAACTGATCAACCGCTTCTCCCGGTAGCGATAAAAAATCCAATAACCCACGCACGAACAAATCATGCGCAGCAATGAAAGTTCCATTCCTTCACCTACCACCCAACTCAGGCTGATCGCCTATATCGCCATCAGCATGCTGGCATTCGCTGCAAATTCTATTTTTTGTCGCGTTGCGTTAATGCAAGGCAAGATCGATCCGGAGTCATTCACGACTGTGCGATTGCTCAGTGGCGGCCTATTCCTGTGGTGCGTTGTGAAGTTCGGATCACCGTCCAGACCTCTGCGGGGAAGTTGGAGTGGCGGTCTTGGCTTGTTCCTCTATGCCTACGCATTTTCCATTGCCTATGTGAGTCTGGGGGCCGGCATCGGCGCGCTCATCCTGTTCGGCGCCGTGCAGGTAACGATGTTCGCGTATGGCTGGATTCGCGGGGAGCGCGCGGGCTCCCGCGGCGTCGTCGGCATGCTGATTGCGTTCATGGGGCTGGTGGCACTGCTGCTGCCGGGAGCGAACTCGCCGCAGCTGGGCAGCGCCCTCGTGATGATCTCCTCGGGAGTGGCCTGGGGCGTCTACTCGCTGCTCGGTAGAGGTGCGGCGGACCCGCTGGCCGCTACCACGGGCAACTTCGTCCGCGCGCTGCCGGGTGCAGCTCTGCTCGCGGCATACGCCATCTGGAGGGATGAAGCTTTCATAACCGGGACCGGCCTGGCCTATGCGCTGGCCTCAGGAGTACTGGCTTCCGGCCTGGGCTATGCGATCTGGTACCACGTGGTGAAGTGCCTTGCCGCGTATCAGGCCGCCACTCTCCAGTTGACCGTTCCCATCATGGCCTCGATTGGCGGCGTGATGTTGCTGGGTGAAAACCTGACCACCCGCCTAGTGGTCATTTCGCTTGTCGTCCTGGGTGGCGTGGCGATAGCCATTCTCCCGTCTGGAAAAGCAGCATAATCATTCCGCTTATATTCCTTTCCCCGACAAATACCCCACAGGCTCAGCAAGTGCGCACAGCACTTGCGCCTACATTTATCCGGCTGTCTAGCGCCACCTAAGCTGACAAGTCTGCCGCGTAATTTTCAGCACCCAAAATCACCACCCAGAAGTAGCAGGCATACCTGTCAGTCATAAGCGTCATGTCTGGGCCATCCGATACAACCATTAAATCACCCCTACCGTCCCCTTGAATTCCGCTTTTAATCGACGCCAGCAAACATCCCGCCACCGCAGAAATCAATAAATAGCTCGAAAGTAGCAGAGCGATCAGGCCTATCGACCCTTAGTCACAACTTCATCTTGGTGTCAGGATTAATCGAAATATAACAACAAGACGAGGTAAACGGAATGCTCACGTCACTCAGGACGCCATTACTGGCATTGTTGTTGATGGTGCTGGCCATCACCCGCGCCGGGGCCAGCGAAAGCGAGGATGGCGTACAGGATCTTCCGAAACTGATTCAGGCGATCTTCCCGGAAGCGACCGAGATCATGCCGCGACTCGAACAGCCGCGCGTGTGGCCGGTGTATCAGGTCACGGAGCTGATCGGTTATGCCTTCCTGTCCGGCGATTATGTGCAACTGCCTGGCTTCTCCGGCGCCCCGTTCCAGCTGCTGATCGGCATCGACCGTGACGGTCGGTACCGCGGCGTGCAGGTGCTCGAACAGCATGAGCCGATCTTCCTGCATGGCCTGGGTACCGGGCCGATACATGAGTTCACGCGCCAGTACATGGGGCTGGACCTGCGCCATCCGATCAAGATCACCAGCGCCACCGTGCGCGACAAGCATAGCGGCAGCAATGTCTACATCGATGGCATCAGCAAGGCCACGGTATCGGCGGTGGTGCTGAACGAGACGGTCATCCAGTCCGCCCTGCAGGTGGCGCAGGAGACCGGGATCATTGCGAAACGCAAACCCGCGTCACGCGTGCGCGAGGATCTGGTCGAGACGACCGACTGGCAGCAGCTGCTCGGGCAGCGCTGGACAGGGTCCTTGCAGGTGCCCGAATCGACGGTGGAAACGGCTTTCGGCAGCGCCAACATCGAGACGCCCGTGCCCTATCGCTACGAAGCCGGCCCGCTGTTCGCCAATCTGCAGTTCGCTTATCTGAATGTGCCGACCATCGGCCGCTACCTGCTGGGCGACACGCTCTACAAGCGCCTGATGGAGGAGAGCCTGGAGCCGGGCGATCATGTGATCGCGGTGATGAACCAGGGCCCCTACTCCGTCCTCGGCGACGACTTCACCCGGGGGACGCCTTCCGATCGGCTCGCACTGGATCAGAACGGGGTGCAGATCGAGTTGCGCGACATGGACTTCTTCAATGCGCTGGAAGAGGAACAGCTCGAATCGCTGCACCATGCCGACATGCCCCGTTTCAACGAGTTCGTGCTGTTCCGGGTCAAGGCCGGTGCCGGCTTCGATCCGGCGTCGAGCTGGAAGCTGTCGCTGGTCGTCAACCGTCCGCAAGGCTATCTGCAGCCCGACGAGATTCGTCGCTTCGGGCAGGATTACCAGCTGCCCGAGCGTCTGTTCAGCATCGAGGCGATCCACGTCGAGCCGCAGGACCCGCTCTGGTTGAAGATCTGGCAGCAGCACCTCAGCCGCATCGCGGTTCTGCTGCTTGGCCTCGGGATTCTGACAGCCATCATCTTCGGACACCGCTGGGTCACCCGGGACGCCCGCCGCTTCCGGCTGATCCGCTGGGGATACCTGCTCTACACGCTGGTGTTCATCGGCTACATCACCCAGGGACAGTTATCGATCACCAATGTCTTCACCATCCTGCAGGTGATCGGCGGCGATGCCAGCGCCTCGGTGCTGCTGCTCGATCCGGTGATCTTCATCCTCTGGTGCTATGTGCTGCTGACGCTGGTGCTCTGGGGACGCGGCTACTTCTGTGGCTGGCTCTGCCCGTTCGGTGTGCTGCAGGAGATGGCGGCGGAACTGGCCCGACTATTGAAGATTCGCCAGCGCCGCATCCCGTTCAGCCTGCACCGCCGGCTCTGGGCCCTCAAATACCTGATCCTGGCCGGGTTGGTCGCGGTCAGCTTCTGGTCGATCAGCGGCGCCGAACGTGCCGCCGAGGTGGAGCCATTCAAGACCGCGATCACCCTCGGCTTCGTGCGGGAGTGGCCGTTCGTGCTCTATGCGTTGGCCCTGCTGCTCGCCGGGCTCTTCGTGCACAAGTTCTTCTGTCGCTATCTCTGTCCGCTTGGCGCCTGCTTCGCGGTGCTGGGCCGCTTTCATTTGCTGCGCTGGCTGCCCCGTCGCAGCGAATGCGGCAGCCCCTGCCAACTCTGCGCGCGCCGCTGCGGCATCGGGGCGATCGAGCCGGACGGGCGGATCAACTACCGCGAGTGCATCCAGTGCTACGAGTGCGAGGTGATCTTCCGGGACGACCACCAGTGCGTACCGCTGATCAACGCACGCAAGGGCAAGAAGCGGCCGGCCGCCGTGATCGCGCGCGACTGAATCCGCGGCGAAACATACGTCGATAGAGCCCGCCTGGCGCAGAGCGTCGAGCGAATGCCTGGCGGCGGACCGCCGAGTGGGCTCTCGCTGCATTCGGTGGGGCTCGACATCCCCGCTGCGCGATGCCCAGTTGCCGGTGCTTGCCATCCCCATGTTGCCTTGTAAAACAGCGACTACGCTGCAGATGGAGTGCGCCGGAAACCGCGCACAACGATCTCAAGGAGAGCCAGATGTCTGTGATTCGCAACCTTCCCCTGCTGGTCGGCATAGCCCTGCTCGGCGCCTGCGCCAGCCAATCCGACAACCAGCAACTGACCAGCACGGTCAGCCAAAGCGCCGTCGTTGCCCAAGGCGTACCTGGCGGCATCCTCATCGAGGAGGAGCAAGTCCGGGCCACCGTGGTCGCCCTCGACCGCAGCAAGCGCACTTTCACCCTGCAGGATGAACAGGGCAATCGGCGAACCGTGCAGGCCCCGCCGGAAATGCGCAACTACCCGCAGCTGGCGGTCGGCGACCAGCTGACGGCGACGGTGCGGGTGGAAAGCTCCCTCTATCTGCGCGAGCCGGGCAAAGCCGACGAGGAGTCCCGGGAGGGCGCAGCGATGGTGTTGACCCCGCCGCAAGGCAGCAAGCCGGGTCTGCTGGTTGCCAGCACCCAGACGGCCACCGCCGTGGTCAAGGCCATCGATACCCGCGCGCATACCGCCACGCTGCAGTTTGCCGATGGCAGCAGCCGTACCTACCAGGTCCGTCCGGATGTCGAGGTCAAGCCGGAGTATCTCAATCGCGAGGTGGTGATTCGCCAGGACTCGGAAGTTTCGGTGAGCGTGGAGACTCCGTAAGTCCCTCTCCCCGGCGGGCCCCGCCCGCCGGATGGCTGAGCCCCGCAGACGTGGTGCCAAAACGCCTGCCGACGTGGCACCTGCGCGCATGCGCTCTGCGACCGTGGCGACAGCAAGTACAAAACGCAGAAAGCACAAGGGGGAGCCTAGGCTCCCCCTTCAAATCGGTCATGCTTTGTTGTTCTTGTACTGACAGGCCTGTTGTTTTTATTGGCAGCCCGCCCGGGCCTGTAACCCGGTAGCAGTCCCAAGACGGGACCAGGAACAAGCGGATTATTTTGGACGCTGATGTTGCCGCTACCCTTGCGGGTTCAACCGGTTTTGGACGCTGCCTCGGGGCAGTTTTATTGTTCTCGGTCCGGTCGAGGGAGAACCCCATCGGGCAACTCCTCTCCAAAAGAATCAGTTTGCTGCGCCTCCACCCTGTTGTTTTTGTTGTGTTGGAGCCGTTACGTCTTGTTTTTATTGTGTTGGTTCAGCGTTCTTGTTTTTGTTGTACGAATACTAAAGCAGGCACCGTGCCAACTTTTTAGAATCCTTTAAAATCAATGACTTACAATTAATTACGGGGCCGGCGGGCAGAAAAAAGCCGCAGCCACGTTACCGGCAACCCCAGATGCCGTTACGCCATCATGCCGGGGTAACACCTCGGGGGCCTGCCGCGTAACCGCGGCTGGCTCCTCGCTTACGCGCGTTCAAGTCAGCCCGCACGCGTTCCCCACACCGGCGCGTCCGCTTCCAGCCTGAGCGAAGTCCGCGCCAGGCCCGGCGTGCGCGACAGCCGCGGCGCCGGGGCCGCCTGCTGCATGCCGTCGAGTTCCTGGTACACCCCGCGCGCCTGCAGGTGCGCATGCTGCGGTACCTCGTCCAGCGTCAGCACCGGGGCGAAGCAGGCGTCGCTGCCTTCCAGCAGCGCGCACCACTCGGCCTGGGTGCGGGTGGCGAACAGCTCGGCCAGACACTGGCCGTGCGCCGCCCAGTTGGCCGGATCGTCACGTCCCTCGTACAGACTGGCCGGCGCCTCGATGCGCTCGAGAAACTCGCGGTAGAACTGCGGCTCCAGCGGGCCGATAGCGATCTCGCGACCGTCGGCGCAGGTGTAGCAGCGGTAATGCGGCGCCGCGCCGCCGAGCAGGTTGCGCTCGCGATCCAGCGACAGGCGACCGCCGGCGAAGAAGCTCATCAGCGAGGACACCCCGTCGACGATGGCGGCGTCGACCACCTGGCCCTGGCCCGAGCGCTCGCGCTCCCACAGCGCGGTCATGATGCCAAAGGCGAGGAACATCGAGCCGCCGCCGAAATCGCCGACCAGATTGAGCGGCGGGATCGCCCCGCCCTCGCGCCCGCCGATGGCGGCCAGCGCGCCGGTGAGGGCGATGTAGTTGATGTCGTGGCCGGCGGCCCTGGCCAGCGGGCCGTCCTGCCCCCAGCCAGTCATGCGCCCGTAGACCAGCCGCGGGTTGCGCACCCGCAGCACCTCCGGCCCCAGGCCGAGGCGCTCCATCACCCCGGGACGGAAGCCCTCGATCAGCACGTCGGCCTGCTCGGCCAGCTCCAGACAGCGCGCGCGCCCCGCCTCGCTGCGGATGTCCAGCACCAGCACCGAGCGCCCGCGGTCGGCCACCGGGTTGGGCCAGCCGTTGCCACCCTCGCGCTCGATGCGCACCACGTCGGCGCCCATGTCGGCGAGCAGCATGGCGCAGTGCGGCCCGGGGCCGATGCTGGCGAACTCGAGCACGCGCAGGCCGGCCAGCGGCCCCGGGTTGGTCGTCATTCAGAAACCCTCCGCGCGCAAGCCATTGACCAGGTGGTCGCGGTAACGCTCGCGCAGCACCTTCTTGTTGATCTTGCCGGTGGCGGTGAGCGGCACCTGGTCGATGACCACCGCATCGGGCATCCACCACTTGACGATGTTCGGTTCGAGGTGGGCCAGCACCCGCTTCACGCAGATCTCGACATCATCGTGCGGCTCGATCACCAGCAGCGGGCGCTCCTCCCATTTCGGGTGGAACACGCCGACCACCGCGGCGATCTTCACCCCCGGGCAGGCCGCGGCGACGTTCTCGATGTCGATCGAGCTGACCCACTCGCCGCCCGACTTGATCACGTCCTTGCTGCGGTCGGTGATGCGCATGAAGCCGTCGCCATCCAGGGTAGCGATGTCGCCGGTGTCGAACCAGCCGTCGGCGTCGAGGGCGCTCTGCTCGCTGCGGAAGTAACGCTCGATGGTCCAGGGGCCGCGCACCAGCAGCTTGCCGGCGCTCTCGCCGTCGCGCGGCAGCTCACTGCCGTCCTCGTCGACGATTTTCAGCTCGATGCCGAACTGCAGGCGGCCCTGACGGGTCCAGATCACCTCGTCGGTGGCCTGCTGACCACGGGCGGCCAGCTTCGGAGTCGGCGTCGAAATCACCCCCAGCGGGCTGGTCTCGGTCATCCCCCACAGCTGGCGGATGGTCACCCCGTACTTGCCCTGGAACTTCTCGGCCATCGCCCGCGGCACCGCCGAGCCGCCGATCACCAGCCGATCCAGGCTGCCGGCGTCCTCGCCGCTGCGCTCGAGGTGGTCGAGATACATGGTCCAGATGGTCGGCACGCCTCCGGAGAAGGTCACGCCTTCGCTCTTGATCAGCTCCTGCAGGCTGCGACCGTCCATCTTGTCGCACGGCAGGACGAACTTGCAGCCGTTGATCGCTGCGGCGAACGGCAGGCCCCAGGCGGTGCCGTGGTACAGCGACGAGCACGGCATCACGCAGTCGAAGGCCGACAGACCGAACGCGCCGCTCAACCCTGCCGCCATGGCATGCAGCACCACCGAACGATGGCTGTACAGCACCCCCTTGGGATCGCCGGTGGTGCCCGAGGTGTAGCAGAGGATGGCACCGGCGTTCTCGTCGAAGCTCGGCCAGTCGAGCGGCTGCTCAGCGGCGATCAATGTTTCGTAGCTGGGCGCCGGCACGCCGGCATCCGGGCAGTCGCGGTCCGCCAGCGCGATGAAATGACGGATGTTGCCGAGCTGCGGGCGCAGCCGCGCCACGATGGGCGCGAAGCTGCGGTCGAACAGCAGCACGCTGCTGCCGGCGTGGTTGAGGGTGTAGGCGATCTGCTCGTCGGACAGCCGCGGGTTGGCGGTGTGCAGCACTGCACCGATGCCCGGCACGGCGAAGAACAGCTCGTAGTGACGATGGGTGTTCCAGGCCAGCGAGGACACGCAATCGCCGGCGCCGATCCCCAGGCGCTGCAGCATCGCCGCCGCCTGGCCGGCGCGGCTCGCCAGGCCCTGATAGTCGTAGCGCCACAGCGGCTCGTCGATCAGCCGCGAAACCACTTCCTGATCGCCATGCGCGCTGGCGGCATGCTTGAGGATGCTGCTGATCAGCAGCGGGGCCTTTTGCATCAGACCTTCTAGCATTTTGACTACCTCTTGTTGTTCTTGTTTTTAAGAGACATCGTCGGCCATTGGCCGTGAAACGCTGGAAAAACTCCGTCCTACCTCTGGATCACTGCTTATTACTGAAGGCTGCCGAGCGTACCGATCTCGAGCAGCCCGCCTTGTCGGTCCCTGCTCACTCCCCGAGGTTGCGCGCGATCACCAGGCGCTGGATGTCGCTGGTGCCTTCGTAGATCTGGCAGACGCGCACGTCGCGGTAGATGCGTTCCACCGGAAAGTCGCGCAGGTAGCCGTAGCCGCCGAGGGTCTGGATCGCCGCGGAGCAGACCTTCTCGGCCATTTCCGAGGCAAACAGCTTGGCCATCGACGCCTCGACCAGCGCCGGCCGGCCGGCGTCGCGCAGCGCGGCGGCGTGGTGCACCATCTGCCGCGCCACGGCGATCTGGGTCGCCATGTCGGCCAGGCGGAAGGCCACCGCCTGGTGCTCGAGCAGCGGCTTGCCGAACGCCTCGCGCTCGCGGGCATAGTCGCGCGCCACCTCGAAGGCCGCGCGGGCCATGCCCACCGCCTGCGCGGCGATGCCGATGCGCCCGCCCTCCAGGTTGGCCAGGGCGATGCGGTAGCCGTCGCCCTCCTCGCCGAGGCGCTGGGCAGCCGGCACGCGCAGGTCCTCGAAGGCGATCTGGCAGGTGTCGGAGGCATGCTGGCCGAGCTTGTCCTCGACGCGCACCACCTGGTAGCCGGGGCTGTCGGTGGACACGATGAAGGCGCTGATGCCGCGCTTGCCGGCCGCCGGATCGGTGACGGCGAAGACGATCACCGTGCCGGCGTGCTGCCCGGAGGTGATGAACTGCTTGGCGCCGTTGAGCAGGTAGCTGTCGCCGTCGCGCCGCGCACGGGTGCGCAGGTTGCTGGCGTCCGAGCCGGCCTGCGGCTCGGTGAGGGCGAAGGCGCCGATCTGCTCGCCGCGCGCCAGCGGGACGAGGAAACGGCGCTGCTGCTCGGCGTTGCCGAAGCGCAGGATCGGCACGCAGCCCACCGAGTTGTGCACGCTCATGATGGTCGAGCAGGCGCCGTCGCCGGCAGCGATCTCTTCCAGCGCCAGGGCGTAGGCCAGGTAGCCGGTATCGCTGCCGCCCAGCGCTTCCGGCACCAGCATGCCGAAGAAGCCGAGCTCGCCCATCTCGCGGATCGCCTCGAGCGGATAGCGATGCTCGCGATCCCACTGTTCGGCGAACGGGCGCAGACGCTCCTGGGCGAACTGGCGAGCCATCTCGCCGATACTGAGTTGATCGTCGGTCAGCAGCATGGCCAGGCCCCTCAATCCAGGCGTTCGATGGCGACGGCTGTGGCCTCGCCACCGCCGATGCAGATGGCCGCCACACCGCGGCGCAGGCCGTGGCTGCGCAGCGCCGCCAACAGGGTGACCAGGATGCGCGCGCCGGAGGCGCCAATCGGATGGCCGAGGGCGCAGGCGCCGCCGTGGACGTTGACCTTGGCGTGCTCCAGGCCCAGTTCGCGCATGGTGACCATGCTGACCACGGCGAAGGCTTCGTTGATCTCGAACAGGTCGACCTGGTCCAGGCGCCAGCCGGTGCGCTGCATCAGCTGGCGGATCGCACCGATGGGCGCGGTGGGGAACAGGTTCGGCGCATCGGCGAAGGCGGCATGGCCGCGGATCACTGCATGCGGACGCAGGCCGCGGCGCTCGGCCTCGGACTGGCGCATCAGCAGCAGTGCGGCGGCGCCATCGGAGATCGAGCTGGAGTTGGCCGCGGTCACCGTGCCGCCTTCGCGGAACGCCGGGCGCAGGCTGGGGATCTTCTCCGGGCTGGCCTTGGGCGGCTGCTCGTCCTCGGCGACCAGGCGCTGCTCGCGGCCCTGGGGCACCGTCAGCGGGACGATCTCCTCGGCGAAGTAGCCGTCGGTCATGGCGTCGCGGGCGCGCTGCAGGGAGGCCAGTGCGTAGGCATCCTGCGCCTCGCGGCTGAAGCCGTGGGCCTGGGCGCAGTCCTCGGCGAAGGTGCCCATCAGGCGGCCCTTGTCGTAGGCGTCCTCCAGGCCGTCGAGGAACATGTGGTCGAGCACCTTGCCGTGGCCCATGCGGTAGCCGCCGCGCGCCTTGTCCAGCAGGTAGGGGGCGTTGGACATGCTTTCCATGCCGCCGGCGACCACGATGTCGGCGCTGCCGGCACGCAGCAGGTCGTGGGCGAGGATGGCCGCCTGCATACCCGAGCCGCACATCTTGTTCAGGGTGGTGCATACGGTCGACTGGGCCAGCCCGGCGCCCAGCGCCGCCTGGCGGGCCGGCGCCTGGCCGAGGCCGGCGGGCAGCACGCAGCCCATCAGCACTTCTTGCACCGCCTCGACCGGCAGGCCGCTGCGCTCGACCACCGCGCGGATGGCGGCAGCGCCCAGTTCGGGGGCGGTCAGGCCCCTGAGATCGCCCTGGAAGCCACCCATCGGCGTGCGGGCGCTGCTGACGATGACGATCGGATCTTCGTGGATCATGGTTTTTTCCCCCCTCACTTGGCGGCCATGCGCAGGGCGCCGTCGAGACGGATCACCTCGCCGTTGAGCATGGGATTCTCGACGATGTGCCGCACCAGCGCGGCGTATTCCTCGGGGCGGCCCAGGCGCGGCGGGAACGGCACGCCCGCCGCCAGCGCAGCGCGCACCTCCTCCGTCATGCCGGCCATCATCGGCGTCTCGAAGATCCCCGGCGCGATGGTCATCACGCGGATGCCATGGCGCGCCAGTTCGCGCGCCGCCGGCAGGGTCATGGCGACCACCCCACCCTTGGAGGCAGCGTAGGCCACCTGGCCGATCTGCCCGTCATAGGCGGCGATGGAGGCGGTGTTGATGATCACCCCGCGTTCGCCGCCCTCGTCCGGCGCGCTCTCGGCCATCGCCTCGGCAGCCAGGCGCAGCATGTTGAAGGTGCCGATCAGGTTGATGGCGACGGTGCGGCTGAAGCTGTCCAGCCCGTGCGGGCCGTTGCGGCCGAGCACCTTCTCGCCGCCGACCACGCCGGCGCAGTTGACCAGCCCGTGCAGCGCGCCGAAAGTCTCGCACGCCGCTGCCACTGCCTGGCGGGCGGCGGCTTCATCGGTGATGTCGGCGACCACGCCGCGGGCGTTGGCGCCCAGCTCGGCGGCGCGGGCCTCGACGGCGGCGGTGATGTCCACCAGCAGCACCCTGGCGCCCGCCTCGATCAGGCCCCTGGCGGTGGCCGCGCCCAGCCCGGAGGCCGCGCCGGTGACTAGAAAAACCTTGTTGTGGATTTGCATGGCGAATCTCTCTCGAACAGCCGCGAAGCGGCCTTGCTGCGTGCAGCCGGGTGTCTGCGCACGGGCGGCGCAACGTCTTGATCTGGATTTTCGGGAGGTGTCGGACGACTAGTCGGGCAGGCCCGCGGGGGGATGCACGATCGGGAAGCAAGGCGGCATGGCGGTTTCCTTTCTTGTTATAGGCCCGACGCAAACTCAGCGAGCGCTGGCAGTTGTCGTCTCGAGCCATGGAAGCACGGCAAGCGTGTTGAGTTCATATTGGTCAGGCATAGGCGGCCCGACAATGGCCGTTCTTCTCAATCTGCATGACCGTTTTGGCCAATCGCCGGCGCCAGGATCAGGCTGCGATAGTGGCCGGGATTGGTCCCCGTCCACTTGCGGAAGGCCCGGTAGAACGCGCTGACCTCGGCAAAGCCGAGCCGCGCGGCGATCTCGCCGAAGCTCACCTCGGCATCGGCCAGCCAGGCCGTGGCCATTTCCTCGCGCACGGCATCCTTGATCGCCTGGTAGGACTGGCCGACCTCCGCCAGGCGCCGGCGCAGCGTCGACGGGGACATGCACAGCGCCTGGGCCAGCACCTCGCTGGTCGGCCACTGCTCGGCCGGCAGGCGGCGCAGATGGACCTTGATGCGATGGGCCAGGCTATCGGTGTCGCGATACTTGACCAGGATGTTCGACGGCGCCCGGGCGAGGAAGTCCGCCAGTTCGGCCTCGCTGCGCCGCACCGGCAGGTCCAGCATCTCGGCGGCGAAGATGATCCGTGTCGAAGGCCGTCCGAAGCGCAGGTTGTCGGAGAACATCACCCGATAGTCGTCGGTGTACTCCGGCTCGGCGCAGCGCAGCTCGACCGCCAGCAACGGGATGCGCCGCCCAACGAGCCAGCAGGCCAGGCCGTGCAGCAGCATCCAGAAAGTGAAATAGGTGAAGGGGCGGCCGGGCTCGACACTGCGCTCGTGCAGCACCACCTCGGCCAGGCTCTGGCTGCGAGCGAGGCTGCCGCGGAAGCCCTCGAAGGTCAGGGCGAAGAAGTCCAGGGCGGTGTGCAGCGCCTCCTCCAAGGTGGCCTGGGTCCGACAGGTGCGACAGAGGAAGGCGAAGCTGCCCGAGCGCATGCGCCGCGGGTCCATGGCGAAGAATTCGTCGTCGAAATGCCGGGCCAGCCGCAGCCACAGGCGGCTGTACACGCTCACTTCCACCCGCGCCGCGGGATCGGCCAGCAGGGCCGGCTCCAGGCCCACCTCGCGCAGCAGCGCATCCAGCGGCTCACCGCGCTGGGCGAAGGCCTGCAGGGCCTCCGCGACCAAGCGGATGGAAATGGTGTCCTTGTGTATCGGTGCTGCGCGCTGAATCACTGTGCCAATTTCCGCTGAGCGGGTTTCCCGCAACCGCGCGCAGCCTCCCAGAAAACGCAGTCACCCTTCAAGCGTCAGAGCAGCAGGATGCCAAAGCGGCGGACAATCACGGCCAGCAGGCCGAAGCGGTGCACGGCCAGGATCGTGCAGGCCAGCAACTTCAGCCAGCGCCGACGGACTGGCCCGCGTCTTCAGAGCACCTGCTCGATGGTGATGTAGTCACCCTCGGTGCGCAGGGTCAGCTTCACCGTCTGGTTGCTGCGGTTGCGCCAGAACCAGCCGTGCTTGCCGTCGAACGCGGCGACCAGCACGCCCTGCTGCTCTGGCGTCTGCTTGCCCTTGCCATAGCCATGGTAGAAGCCCTTGGGCGCCTTGTAGGGATCGCCATGGGTGTCGTAGTTGAGCTGGCCGCCATTGGCCGTCCAGTGGAAGCGCGCCTCGGCACCCTGCTTCATCTCCAGCTTGATCTCGGTGGCCTGGTTGGGCTTCAGGGTGAGGTTCACCTCATGCTTCTGCCCGGCGACCTGCGGCTGCTGTGGATCCGGGGCCGACGCAGCGACCGGAGCCGGAGCAGCAGCAGGGGCCGGCTGCGGCTCGGCGGCAGGCTCTTCGGCAGCGGCCTCCGCAGCCGGGGTGGCCTTCAGCTCGCCCATCTGGGTCAAGCCCAGCAGGCGACCGACACCGGTCGGGTCGATGGCGTACTCCGCCGGCATGACCACGGTCACCAGCAAGGCGACGGCAGCGATCAGGGCGAGAACGGTGGAGCGCAGCAGCTGGGCGGTGCTGGGCAGCTCGTTGAGGTCGGGACGACTGTTGTGCATGGCGAGAATTCCTTACTGGGACACGATCAGACCGGTGAGCTGGTAACCCATCAGCAGGAAACCGGCGCTCAGCATGGCGACGTTGGCGGTGTAGGCATGGCGCCAGAAACCGGCGCTGCGCCGCCAGTAGTCCATGGCGATCAGGATGGCGCTCAGCGCCAGCAACTGGCCGATCTCGACGCCGACGTTGAAGGCGATCAGGTTGGGGATCAGGCCATCGGCGGCGATCTGGTAGTCGAGGATCTTGGTGGCCAGGCCGAAACCGTGGATCAGGCCGAACACCAGGGTGGCCGCGCGGGTATCCGGCTGGTAACCGAACCAGCGCTGGAAGGCGCCCAGGTTGTCGAGTGCCTTGTACACCACCGAGAAACCGATGATGGCGTCGATCAGGCAGGCACTGACGCTGATCTCCAGCAGCACGCCGAGCAGCAGGGTGACCGAGTGGCCGACCGCGAACAGGGTGACGTACAGGCCGACGTCCTTGAGCCGGTAGAGGAAGAAGATCACCCCGAAGAGGAACAGCAGGTGATCGTAGCCGGTGATCATGTGCTTGGCGCCCAGGTAGATGAACGGCAGCAGCATCACCCCCAAGCTTTCCCGGATGAAGCCCTTGTCACCCTCGGCCACGCCGTGGGCCAGGGCCTCGGGGGCGGCGATGAACAGCAGGGCGCTGAGCAGCGGCAACAGTAACGAGCGGCGCAGCCGTGCGACGAGCGCACCTGCCCCGTACAGGGAATGCGAATGCATGGAATGCTCCTGTTGGTGGTGGTTGCGAGGTCGCCGCACAGGCGAGCGCCGGCAGAGCACGAACCAGCCGTGCGGGGGCGCTCGATCAGGAAGACCGGCGCCTCGGGTAGGGAGTGACGCCGGGGGAGCGGAGGCTGAGTTCAAGCAGATCACCCGCTACCTGAGCGGTCGCAGCCCATTGTCGGGCTGCGACCGCTCAGCGCGGAATAGAACTTGGGAGGGGGTTGCCTACTGCCATGGTGCGGCCTTTGCGGACGCAGGCACGCCGCGAGGTGCGCCCATGGCCGCAGGGGTCAGCCCGGCTGACCGTCCAGCCGCGGCTTGCACAGCATCGGTGCGTAGTGCCAGACGAACAGGCCGAAGGCGGCGGTCCAGGCAGCGCCGGCCAGCAGCAGGCTGCCCAGCGGCCAGAATGGCGGCAGCAGCACCCGCCCGGCGGCGCCGAGATTGACCAGGGAAAACGCCCAGGCCAGCGCCTTGGGTGGCTGCAGCGGCCGACCGGTATGGCCGAGGCTGACCCGCGCGGTCATCGCCAAGATCAGGCCGCCGATGCCACCGACGCCCAGGGCGTGCAGCGCCAGGCTGGCATTGGCCAGCACGCCGAAGTGCCACAGAGCCTGCCCGGCCAGGGCGATCACCAGCCAGGCGTAGGCCAGGTGCAGCGACCACAGCAGCGGCACCCGCCACAGGCCGGCGTCGTGCCAGCGCGCCAGGCGCACGCCATGCAGCAACGCGACCAGGGCGAACAGCGCGCCCAGCCAGGCCTGCGGCTGCAGGGCCGGCCCCATGGCGGTGAGCACGGCAATCAGCAGCAGACCGCCCTGGGCGCTCCACTCCAGCCACGGCAGCGCCGGCACCTGCGCCGGACGGCCGAGGCCGCGCTGGGTGAAGAACGGGATCACCCGCCCGCCGATCAGCCCCATCATCGCCGCGACCAGCCACAGCGCGGCGATCACGCCCTGGCGCTGCCAGGTCTCGTTGCCCTGGGCGAGGCCAACCAGCACCAGCAGATCGGCCAGGGTCAGCAGCACCAGCACGCCAACGGTGGGGTAGTTGCGCACCTGGCGCACCGCCCAGAGCATGCGCCCGAGCACCAGCGCCACGGCCGGCAGGAAGGCCAGCTCCAGGGGGATCAGCAGCCACAGCGGCGCGCCCAGCAGCCAGGCCAGGCGCGCGGCCAGCCACAGCAGCGCCAGCGCCGCCAGCGGCCGACCGCTCGGCCCCGGGCGGCCGCTCCAGTTCTGCGCCGCGGTGAGCAGGAAGCCGGCGATGATCGCCGCGCCAAAGCCGAACAGCATCTCGTGACGATGCCAGCCCAGCGCGCCGCCGGCCGGTTGCCAGGCGGGCCACCAACCGGCCAGCACGCCGAGCCAGAGGGGAATGGCCAGCGCGGCGAAGACCGTACCGGCGAGGAAGAAGGGACGAAAAGCGAGGCGCCACAGCGGCGCGATCTGCAACAGGGCCTTGCGGTCGACCAACTGCATGGGGAGTTCCTTGCACGAAATCCGGGTGGCTGGCCTAGGGTGGGAAACGGCCGCAGGCCTTTCCCACCATCTCACTCGGAGTCTGGTGGAAAAACGCTACGCGTGTTTTCCACCCTACGGAAGCCTTTACCGATGGTGCCCACGCTCCGGCGTGGGTACCGGCCTGCGGGCGCTCCGCGCCCCAACCCACGGCGGTGTCCGGACGCGGAGCGTCCATACGCGGCATTCCCACGCCGGAGCGTGGGAACGATCACGCCTTACCCGCTGAGCCTAGCTCAAGCCTCCAGCGCCGCCGCCGGGCCGAAGAACTCGTAGCGGCACTGATCTTCCGGCACGCCCAGCTCGGCGAGCTGCTTCTTCACCTGGGCCATGAACGGCTTCGGACCGAGGAAGTAGGCGTCCAGGTCGCGCTGCTCCGGCAGCCAGTCGTTGAGCAGCGCCGCGCTGCTGAAGCCCTCGGCGTCGGCGGCATCGCCTTCGCGCGGCTCGCTGTAGCAGTAGAAGCGGCTCAGCTGCGGATGCTGCTCGCTCTTGGCGTCCAGCCACTCGCGGAAGGCATGCACGCCGCCGTGGCGGGCGAAGTGGATGAAGCGCACTTCCCGGCCAGTCTCCAGCGCCTGCTCGAGCATGGCCACCGCCGGGGTGATGCCGACGCCAGCGGTGATCAGCGCCAGCGGCTTGTCGCTGTCCTGCAGGACGAAGTCGCCGGCCGGCGGGAACACTTCCAGCTCGTCGCCGACCTGCACCTGATCGTGCAGGAAGTTGGAGATCTTGCCGCCCTCCTCGCGCTTGACGCTGATGCGCAGCTCGCGGCCGTTCGGCGCGGCGGACAGCGAGTAGTTGCGGCGGGTTTCCTCGCCGTCGATGACGAAGCGCAGGCCCAGGTACTGGCCGGGCACGAATTCCGGCACCGCGCCGCCGTCCACCGGCACCAGGTAGAAGGAGGTGATCTCCTCGCTCTCGGCTTCCTTGCGCGCCACCCGGAACTGACGCGAGCCGCGCCAGCCGCCTTCCTTGCTCTCGTTGGCGGCGTACACCGCTTCCTCGGCGCCGATCAGGATGTCGGCCAGTTGCCCGTAGGCGGCAGCCCAGGCGGCGATCACCTCGTCGGTGGCGATTTCCTCGCCGAGCACCTCGCGGATGGCGCGCAGCAGGCAGGCGCCGACGATCGGGTAGTGCTCCGGCAGGATCTGCAGCGACACGTGCTTGTGCACGATCTGCCCGACCAGCGGGCCGAGCGCCTCGAGGCGGTCGATGTGGCGGGCGTACATCAGCACGCTGTTGGCCAGCGCGCGCGGCTGGTCGCCGCTGGCCTGGTGGGCCTGGTTGAACAGCACCTTCACCTGCGGGTACTCGCCAAGCATGATCTTGTAGAAATGCTTGGTCAGCGCTTCGCCGCCGGTTTCCAGCAGCGGGACGGTGGCTTTGATGATGGCGCGGTGTTGATCGGACAGCATGGGCAACTCCTGAACAGGACCAAGGGGTGAGCGGCCATCGACAGGCCGCATGAACTGCAAGCACAATGGTCTTATCAGTTTCCGTGCCAGATTTTTTGTCCTTAAAAAACAATAACTTATCAAGATAGCGAGTCGGCATGACAACAGTTTTTCGCTGTCAAATCGACAGCACGGTATCAAAATGACAACGCATCCCCTGCTGCGCGCCCTCATCCCTCTGGTGGCCGATCTGTCCCGCGAGCTGCCCGAGGAGGAGCGCTACCGCCGTCTGCTCGGCGCGCTGCGCGCGCTGCTGCCGGCCGACGCCGCCGCCCTGCTGCGCCTGGATGGCGACACACTGGTGCCGCTGGCGGTCGACGGCCTGAGCGCCGATACCCTCGGCCGGCGCTTTCGCGTCAGCGAGCATCCGCGTCTCGCGGCGCTGCTGGAGCATCGCGGGCTGACCCGTTTCGCCGCCGACTGCGCCCTGCCCGATCCCTACGACGGGCTGGTCGAGGGGCTGCACGGTCACCTGGAGGTGCACGACTGCATGGGCTGTCCGCTGTACCTGGACGAGCAGCCCTGGGGCCTGCTGACCCTCGACTCCCTCGACCCGTCGCGCTTCGACCACATCGACTTGGACAACCTGGAAGCCTTCGCCAGCCTGGCCGCCGCCACCGTGCGCGCTGCCGAGCGGATCAGCGACCTGACCCGCCGTGCCGAGCACGACGAGCAGCTGGTAGAGGTCTATCGCCAGGCCGCCGGGCAGCAGGCCGACCGCGAGCTGATCGGCCAGAGCCGCGAGCACCGGCGCCTGCTCGAGGAAATCGCCCTGGTCGCCGGCAGCGACCTCAGCGTGCTGATCAGCGGCGAGACCGGGGTCGGCAAGGAACTGGTGGCCCAGGCCATCCACAGCGCCTCGCCGCGCGCGCGCAAGCCGCTGATCAGCCTCAACTGCGCGGCGCTGCCGGACACCCTGGTGGAGAGCGAGCTGTTCGGTCACGTCCGCGGCGCGTTCTCCGGCGCGGTCAGCGAGCGCCACGGCAAGTTCGAGCTGGCCGACGGCGGCAGCCTGTTCCTCGACGAAGTCGGCGAGCTGCCGCTGGCGATGCAGGCCAAGCTGCTGCGCGTGCTGCAGAGCGGCCAGCTGCAGCGGGTCGGCTCCGACCGCGAACACCGGGTGGACGTCCGGGTGATCGCCGCCACCAACCGCGACCTGGCCGAGGAAGTGCGCGCCGGGCGCTTCCGCGCCGACCTCTACCACCGCCTCAGCGTCTATCCGCTGCCGGTGCCGCCGCTGCGCGAGCGCGGCCACGACGTGCTGCTGCTGGCCGGCTACTTCCTCGAGGAGAACCGCGCCCGCCTCGGCCTGCGCAGCCTGCGCCTGACCAGCGAGGCCCAGGCCGCGCTGCTGACCTACGACTGGCCGGGCAACGTTCGCGAACTGGAGCACCTGATCGGCCGCGCCGCGCTCAAGGCCATGGCCGCCGGCGAACGGCGACGAATTCTCAGCATCGGTGCCGAACTGCTGGATCTGCAGGGCAAATACATCGCCGCGCCACCGCCCGACAGCCCAGTCAGCAGCCCGCCCCAAGCGGTCGGCGACCTGCGCGAGGCGGTCGAGCAGTTCCAGCGCCAGCAGGTCGGCGCTGCGCTGGAGCAGCATCAGCACAACTGGGCCGCCGCCGCCCGCGCGCTGGGCATGGACCGCGCCAACCTGCATCGGCTCGCCAAGCGCCTCGGGCTGCGCTAGCAGCCTGTTGAAATCGATGGCTCCCACGCTCCTGCGTGGGAGCCATGCCCGGACGCTCCGCGTCCCATACCGCGAGGAAATGACGCGGAGCGTCAAGGGCCGCATTCCCACGCGGGAGCGTGGGAACGATCAAGGATGCCAGACGTCCACTGCCGCGTTCCCACGCCAGAGCGTGGGAACGATCAGCATGTTTTTCCGCGATAAGGGCGTCGCTCCTGCGGTTGCCGGCGATCACCATCGTCCTCGCCAAGCGCCCTTTCGCCCGATAGTCGAACACTTTATTGCCCCTCAAAGCACCCCGCAACGGAGCGCCGCGCCTCACCGAAGTACATCCTTCCCCCTCCTCCGGCCCCCGTAAATCGCCAGCTTGCGGCGCCTTGCCGCAGTTCGACGGCAGCTCCCGCCGTCCTCTTGCAACGCTCCCACCCGCCTTTTCGCGCTATTGACTGGATTAACCGGTTAGTACATTTTTCCGCTCACTACCGGCATCCGCCCGGTGACAAAAACAACAACGGAGAACGCGCGCATGTCGCACCTGATCCTCGTCCTCAACGGGCCCAACCTGAACATGCTGGGCACCCGCGAACCCGACACCTACGGCCATGAAACCCTCGCCGACGTCGAAGTCCTCTGCCAGCGCACCGCCAGCGAGTGCGGCCTGGAAGTCGAGTTCCGCCAGACCAACCACGAAGGCCAGCTGATCGACTGGATCCATCAGGCACGCAGCCGCTGCGCCGGCATCCTGATCAATCCCGGCGCCTGGACCCACACCTCCGTGGCCATCCGCGACGCCCTGGTCGCCGCCGAACTGCCGGTGATCGAAGTGCACATCTCCAACGTGCACAAGCGCGAGGAATTCCGTCACCACTCGTTCGTCTCCGGCGTCGCCGTCGGCGTGCTCTGCGGTTTCGGCACCCACGGCTACCGCATGGGCCTGACCCACTTCGCCCACCTGCTCAACGGTTGAGATCAATCATGACCCAGACTTCCAGCATCCTCGCCGGCCTGATCGGCGCCGGCATCCAGGCCTCGCGCACCCCGGCCATGCACGAGCACGAGGGCGACGCCCAGGGCATCCGCACCCTGTACCGCCTGATCGACCTGGACCAGCTCGGCCTCGACACCCAGGCCCTGCCGGACCTGCTGAGCGCCGCCCAGCGCATGGGCTTCACCGGCCTGAACATCACCTTCCCGTGCAAGCAGGCGATCATCCCGCTGCTCGACGAGCTGTCGCCGGAAGCCCGCGGCATCGGCGCGGTGAACACCGTGGTGTTCCAGGACGGCAAGCGCATCGGCCACAACACCGACTGCCTGGGCTTCGCCGAAGGCTTCCGCCGCGGCCTGTCCGACGTGGCGCGCGAGCGCGTGGTGCAGATGGGCGCCGGTGGCGCCGGCGCCGCGGTGGCCCACGCCCTGCTGCAGGCAGGCGTGCAGCAGCTGACCATCTTCGACGTCGAGCCGGCGCGCGCCGCCGAGCTGGCCGCCAACCTCAGCGCCAGTTTCGGTGCCGGCCGCGCCCAGGCCGGCAGCAACCTGCCGGCGTCGATGACCGAAGCCCAGGGCCTGGTCAACACCACCCCGGTCGGCATGGCCAAGCTGCCGGGCATGCCGCTGCCGGCCGAGCTGCTGCGCGCCGAGCTGTGGGTGGCGGAGATCATCTACTTCCCGCTGGAAACCGAACTGCTGCGCACTGCCCGCGCGCTGGGCTGCCAGACCCTCGATGGCAGCAACATGGCGGTGTTCCAGGCGGTCAAGGCCTTCGAGCTGTTCAGCGGCCGCGCGGCCGACGCCGGGCGGATGATGGCGCACTTCGCCAGCATGGGCTGAGGCATGCCAGGAGTGGCCGTTTCGGCGGCCACATAAGCCGGGGCCGACATTCCCCAACAGACAGCACCGCCAAGCCGGTGCCCATGCCTGCAGGAGTGTCGGCCAGGCTCGCCGCGGGCCAGCAAAGCCCCGGTGCACATCGAAGAGGTCAATCATGAAAACAATAGCCGACCTTTACTTCCGCCTGCTCAAGCTGCTCATCGTGCTGTGCATGCTCGGCATGGTGGTACTCGTCTTCGGCAACGTGGTCCTGCGTTACGCCTTCAACTCCGGAATCAGCGTGTCGGAAGAGCTGTCGCGCTGGTTCTTCGTCTGGATGGTGTTCCTCGGTGCGCTGGTCGCCCTCAAGGAACGCGCCCACCTTGGTCTGGACAGCCTGGTCAAGCGTCTGCCACCCATCGGCAAGCGCTTCTGCCTGGTCATCGGCCACCTGCTGATGCTGTTCATCACCTGGCTGATCCTCAGCGGCAGCTGGCAGCAGGCGCAGATCAACCTCGACGTGGTGGCCCCCGCCTCCGGCCTGTCGATGGCCTGGTTCTACGGCGTCGGCGTGGTGTTCGGCATCAATGCCGGCCTGATCCTGCTGTATGAGCTGTTCCTCGCCGTTACCGGCCGCCTCTCCGCCGACGAGTTGGTGACCATCAAGGACAGCGAGGCCGCCGACGAGATCGAACACCTGCAGCACAGCCAGCAAGCCCGCGCCGGGAGGAAAGCCTGATGACCCTGACCATTTTCCTCGGCACCCTGCTGGGCGGCATGGCCCTGGGGATTCCGATCGCCTTCGCCCTGCTGCTGGTCGCCGTGGCGCTGATGCTGCACCTCGACCTGTTTGACGCGCAGATCATCGCGCAGAACCTGCTCAACGGCGCCGACAGCTTCCCGCTGATGGCCGTGCCCTTCTTCATGCTGGCCGGCGAAATCATGAACGCCGGCGGCCTGTCCAAGCGCATCGTCAACATCGCCATGGCCCTGGTCGGCCACAAGCGCGGCGGACTCGGCTACGTGGCGATCATCGCCTCCTGCCTGCTCGCCTCGCTGTCCGGCTCGGCGGTGGCCGACGCCGCCGCGCTGGCCGCCCTGCTGGTGCCGATGATGGTGCGCGCCGGCCACAGCCGTTCGCGCTCGGCTGGCCTGATCGCCGCCGGCGGCATCATCGCGCCGATCATCCCGCCGAGCATCGGCTTCATCGTCTTCGGCGTCGCCTCGGGGGTGTCGATCTCCAAGCTGTTCATGGCCGGCATCGTCCCGGGCCTGCTGCTCGGCCTCGCCCTGGCCATCGTCTGGTGGTTCGTCTCGCGCACTGAAAACGTCGAGATGCCGCCCAAGCGCTCGCGCAAGGAAGTGCTGCGCGCCCTGCTCGACGGCAGCTGGGCCATGGGCCTGCCGGTGATCATCATCGTCGGCCTCAAGTTCGGCATCTTCACCCCGACCGAAGCCGCCGTGGTCGCCGCGGTGTACTCGCTGTTCGTCGCCGTGGTGATCTACCGCGAACTGAAGGTCAGCGAGCTGTACGAGGTGATCATCTCTGCCGCGCGCACCACCTCGGTGGTGATGTTCCTGGTCGCCGCAGCCATGGTCTCCTCCTGGCTGGTCAACATCGCCGACCTGCCGGGCCAGCTGGCCGGCCTGCTCGAGCCGTTCATGGACAACCCGACCACCCTGCTGCTGGTGATCATGCTGCTGATCGTGCTGGTGGGCATGGTGATGGACATGACCCCGGCGATCCTGATCCTCACCCCGGTGCTGATGCCAGCGGTGACCCAGGCCGGCATAGATCCGGTGTACTTCGGCGTGCTGTTCATCATCAACACCTCGATCGGCCTGATCACCCCGCCGGTGGGCACGGTGCTCAACGTGGTGTGCGGCGTTTCCAAGTTGAAGATGGAAGAGATCGTCCGCGGCGTCGGCCCCTTCCTGATCGCGCAACTGATCGTGCTGTTCCTGCTGGTGCTGTTCCCCGAACTGGTCACGGTGCCGATGAAGTTCTTCGCCGGCTGATCCCGGTCCCCTGTCGCCTCAACCAACAACAATAGAAAGGTACATGACATGACGAAACTGCTGAAAACCCTGATCGCCACCGCCTGCGCCGCCGGCGTACTGTTCGCCGGCGCTGCCAGCGCCGCCGAGATCCGCGAGCGCACCCTGCGTTTCGCCTTCCAGAACGTCAAGGACCACCCGCAGGGCCAGGGCGCGCAGAAGTTCGCCGATCTGGTCAGCGAGAAGTCCGGCGGCAAGATCAAGGTGCGCCTGTTCCCCGGCGGCACCCTGGGCGGCGACCTGCAGACCATCTCCTCGCTGCAGGGCGGCACCCTCGACCTGACCGTGCTCAACTCCGGCATCCTCGCCGCGCAGGTGCCGGAATTCGCCATGCTCGACTTCCCCTACCTGTTCAACAACACCGCCGAGGCCCACGCGGTGATCGATGGCGAGGTCGGCCAGAAGCTGCACGCCAGCCTGGAGAGCAAGGGCCTGGTCGGACTCGGCTACTGGGACCTCGGCTTTCGCAACCTGACCAACAGCAAGCACCCGGTCACCAAGCCGGAAGACATGCAGGGTCTCAAGGTGCGCGTGATCCAGTCGCCGATCTACCTGGAAACCTTCAAGGCGCTCGGCGCCAACCCGGTGCCGATGCCATTCCCGGAGGTCTACACCGGTCTTGAGCAGCGCACCGTCGACGGCCAGGAAAACCCCTTCACCGTGATCCTCGGCAGCAAGTTCAACGAGGTGCAGAAGTACCTGTCGGTCACCAACCACATCTACAACCCGCAGTCGTTCGTGGTCGGCCAGAAGACCTGGCAGAAACTCAACGCCGACGAGCAGGCGCTGATCCGCGACGCGGCCAAGGAAGCGCAGACCTACCAGCGCCAGGTCACCGAGGACAGCCAGAGCAAGGCGCTCGAAACCCTCAAGGGCTCGATGCAGGTCAACGAGATCGCTCCGCAGGAAGTCGAGCGCTTCCGCGACAAGGTCAAGCCGGTGGTCGAGCAGTTCGTCAAGGACATGAACCCGGAGCTGGTCAAAGCCATGTACGACTCGATCGACAAGGTGCGCGCCGGGCAGTAAGCACGCCGCCGCGATTGCGATAAACGAAAGCGCCCGCTGGAGACAGCGGGCGTTCTTGTTTGGGGCAGGCGCAAGCGCACGGATCAACGCCCCTCCAGGTACTGGAGCAGCACCTGCTCCTGCTCGAAGTGCAACCGCACCAGACTCCCTGATCCACGCTCACCGCCCTCGCAACGCCCCGACACACACACTCGACTTAAGCCCGGATTAAGCCTCGTCGCGCCGGCCTTCAGTCTGGATTCAGCTTGGCCGCTTACTGTGGCCGCATCGAATCCGCAGGAGCTTGCCCCCATGAACAAGACGCTCATCTCGCTGGCCCTGGCCGGCGCCACCGCCGCACCGCTGCTGGCCCACGCACAGAGCCAGCCCCTGACGCTGGACGTCACGCTCAAGGAATACTCTGGCAAGGGCGCCTACCTGGCCATCTACCTGACCGACGCCGACGGCCAGTACCAGAAGACCCTGTGGGTCGCCGGCAAGAAGGCCAAGTACTACCGCCACCTGCGCGACTGGACAGGCGGCGGTGGCGCGCAACGCGCCGAGTTCGACGGCCTGACCGGTGCCAGCGTCGGCAGCGGCGAGGACCTGACGGTGGAGGTCGAGCTGGAACAGGCCCTGCTTGATGCCGGCTACGAGATCCGCATCGACAGCGCGGTCGAGGACAAGCGCGACAACCGCGCGGAGGTCCGCCTGCCGCTGACCCGCGAGCCAGGCGAAGCCAGCGGCAGCGGCTACGTCGACCGCGTCAGCTACCGCTTCTGACCCCCACGAGGCCCACCCATGAATCGTCGCCTGCACCTGCTGGTCAGCCTCCTGCTGAGCGCCCTGCTGCTGGTTTCCGCCGCCACCGGGCTGGTGCTGTCCGGCGCCAGCCTGAGCGAACAGCTCGGCCAGCTGAACGCCCCCGGCGACAGCGTGGCCGTCGTCGCCGAGCGCGTCAGCCAGCAGCTGCCGAACGTCGAGCGCCTGGAGCGCAGCGCCAACGGCACCCTCCTCGCCACCCTCGGCGGCGATGTCGAGGAGCCGGTCCATGTCGTCGATCCGGCCACCGGCGAGGACCTCGGCCCCTACGCCCCCTCGGCCACCCTCGACTGGCTGCGCGACCTGCACCGTGAGCTGCTGCTCGGCTCGACCGGGCGCTGGCTGAGTGGCCTGGCGGCGCTGGCCCTGGCGCTGCTGTCGATCAGCGGCGCCATCCTGCTGGCCCGCCGCCTCGGCGGCTGGCGCCGCCTGCTGACCCCGATCCGCTCCGCCGAGGGTGTCCTGCACTGGCACACGGTAGTCGCCCGCTGGGCGCTGCCGGGCCTGGCCGTGCTCGCCCTCAGCGGCCTGTACCTGTCGGCGACCAGCCTGGACCTGCTCGGCGACGGTTCCGACAACGAGCCGGCCTGGCCCGAAGGCATCCAGGCCGCCGCGCACCTGCCGCTGGGCGCGCTCGCGGCGCTGCGCCAGGTCGAGCTGGCCGAGCTGCGCGAGCTGGAATTCCCCAGCGCCGCAGACGACACCCACTTCTTCAGCGTGCGCACCGCCAGCGGCAGCGGTTTCGTCAACGCCGCCAGCGGCCAGTGGATCAGCTTCCAGCGCAACAGCACTGCGCAGAACCTCTATGAAACCGCCTACGCCCTGCACACCGGCGAAGGCATGCCGGTGTGGTCCATGGCGCTCGCCGCTCTGGCGCTGTCCACCCTGTTCCTCGGCGGCAGCGGCCTGCTCGGCTGGTGGCAGCGCCGCGGTCGCGTCGGCGAGCAGGACACGGGCGTTGCGGCCGAACAGGCCGAGGCGGTGATCCTGGTCGGCAGCCAGAGCGGCTCGACCTGGGCCTACGCCCGCCAGCTGCAGACGCAGCTGCAGGCCGCCGGCCGGCCGGTGCACGTGGCCGCCATGAATGACGTGCAGGACGATTACCCGCAGGCACGCTGCGTGCTGGTGCTCGCCGCCACCTACGGCGACGGCCAGGCGCCGGACAGCGCCGGGCAGTTCCTCGAACGCCTGGCCGAGGCCCGCTGGCCCGCCCGCGGCCTGCCGGTGGCGGTGCTCGGCTTCGGCGACCGCCAGTTCCCGCGCTTCTGCGCCTATGCTGAAGCGGTCGAGCAGGCCCTGCAGCAGCGCGGTTGCCAGCCGCTGTTGCCGCTGCAGCGCATCGACCGCCAGACCAGCGGCGAACTGAACGCCTGGGCCGGGCAGCTCGGCGAACGGCTCGGCACTCCGCTGCGCCTGCAATCGGCGCTGGCCCCATCCAGCGCCGTGCGCCTGACCCTGCAACAGCGCCAGTGCTACAGCGAGCGCGGCGGCCAGCCGGCCGTGGTGCTGCGCTTCGCCGTGGCCCCCGGCAGCACCCACTTCGCCCCCGGCGATCTGCTGGCCATCCGTCCCCCGGTCGAAGCCGCGCAGGACGACACCGCGCCGCGCCTGTACTCCATCGCCAGCGCCGATGACGACGGCTTCGTGGAGATCTGCGTGCGCCTCCATCCGCAGGGACTCTGCTCGAACTACCTGCACGACCTGAAGCCGGGCGCCGAGGTGGCGGCGAGCATCCAGGCGCATCCGGGCTTCCGCCCGCAGGCCGGCGAGCATCCGGTGCTGCTGATCGGCGCCGGCGTGGGCGTGGCACCGCTGATCGGCTTCGTGCGCAAGAACCAGTCGCGCCGGCCCATCCAGCTCTACTGGGGCGGGCGCCACGCCAGCGACCAGCTGTATGGCGAGGAACTCCAGCAGTGCCTGGCGGACGGCCGACTGCAGCGCTTGCAGCGGGCCTTCTCCCAGGGGCCGACGCCGGGCTACGTGCAGGACAGTCTGCACGACGATGCCGCCAGCGTCCGCACGCTGCTGCAACAAGGCGCCCAGGTGCTGGTGTGCGGCTCGCGGGAGATGGCTGCCGGCGTGCGCGCCGTGCTGGAAACCCTGCTGGCCGAGATGGGCAGCAACCTCGATCAACTCAAGGCACAGGGGCGCTTCCGTGAAGATGTCTACTGAATCCAAACCGCTGGTGCGCTACAGACTCAGCGGACCGACCATGGGCAGCCGCTTCAGCGCAGTGTTCTTCGCCGCCGCCGGGCTCGACACCCAGCCCGTGCAGGCCGAGCTGCAGGCGGCGGTGGACCGGGTCGATGCGCAGATGTCGACCTGGAAGCCGGACTCCACCCTGATGCGCCTGAACCGCGCGCCGCTCGGACAGTGGTTCGACCTGCCGGACGAGCTCTACCAGGTGCTGCTCGCCGGGCTGCATGTCGGCAGCCTGTCGCACGGCGCCTTCGACATCGCCCTCGGCGCCCAGGTCAGCGCCTGGGGCTTCGGCCCGGCGCCGGCGGGCGCGGTCGAGACGCCGCGCTGCCCAGCCGCCACCGCCCTGACTCTCAACCCCGAGCGCCGCGCCGTGCGCAAGGTGGCCGAGGTCAGCCTCGACCTCAACGGCATCGCCAAGGGCTTCGGCGTCGACGAACTGGCCCGCTGCCTGGAGCGCCACGGCATCCAGCGCTACCTGGTCGGCATCGATGGCGAGCTGCGCGCCCGCGGCGAGAAGCCCGACGGCGCCTGGCGCGTCGCCCTGGAGACGCCTGCCTACGGCCGGCGCGAGCCGTTCGCCGCGCTGGAGCTGACCGACGCCGCCATCGCCACCTCCGGCGACTACCGCCACTGGCGCGAGCGCGACGGCCAGCGCTACTCGCACACCCTCGACCCGCACAGCGGCGCGCCGCTGCACAACGGCATCGCCTCAGTGACGGTGCTGACCGCCAGCTGCCTGTACGCCGACGCCTGGGCCACCGCCCTGATGGTGCTGGGCGTCGACCACGGCGCCCGCCTCGCCCGCGAGCAGGGCCTGAGCGCGGTGTTCCTGGTGCGTGACGGGGAGAACATTCGCGAGGTCACGGTGGGCATCTGACTTCAGATCCGCGCCAGCAGGGTGCGCGCCTTGTCGATGGCGATCTGCGCGCGCTCCAGGGCGCCGACGCCCTGCTCGTAGAGCTGACGGGTGGGAATCTCCAGACTGAGCGGCAGGTTGGCCGGCAGCGCGCGCAGCAGGCCGAGCAGGTCGCAATCGCCGTCGCCGGGGAAGCGCCGCTCGTTGCGCGCCTGGCGCAGGATCTCGTCCATGTCGTCCGGCACCGGGCCGGCCACGTCGCACAGCTGGGCATAGTGCATGCGCGCCGGGTCGAGGCGGGCCAGATCCTCCAGACGCGAGCCGGAACGGTTGAAGTGGAAGGCATCGACCAGCACGCAGCCGTTGGCGCGCCCGGCGTTGTCGACGATGCGCATGGCCTGGGTCAGGTCCCTGGCGTCGGTCCACGGCATGAACTCCAGGTGCGGATACAGGCCGAACCCCGCCGCCAGGTCGCAGAACGCGGCGAAATTGTCAGTCAGGCGCGCCTCGTCGGGGTCGTTGCCGGCCACCAGCACCGTGCTGGCCCCCAGTTCGGCGCCGACGGCGAGGATCGGCTCGAAGTCGGCGACCAGCGTCTCCGGCTTGAGGCGCAGGATCTCCACGTCGAACACCTTGATGCCGGTATCGCGCAGGCGCGCCTGGGTCTGCCGGCGCAGGCCGGCATCGGCCACCAGCGGGAAGTGGTGCTCCTCGGGAGTGGCCGGCACCAGGCGCAGGCCGACGTGGCTGTAGCCGGCGCGGGCGGCCACTTCGACCATGTCCGGCGGGGACAGCTCGAGCACGGTCAGGGCAGCGAGGGACAGGTTGCGTTCGCTCATGGCAATTCTCTTCTTATTCGATGGAAATGAGGTCGGGGGCACAGCCGCGGCCGCTCGCGGCGGCGCGGTGGATGGCTTCGATCAGCGCCAGGGTGTTGCCGGCGTCGGCTGCGCTGACCAGTGGCGCCTCCTCGCCACGGGCGACGCGGACGAAGTGCTGCAGCTGGCGGAACAGGGCTTCGCCCGGAGTGAAGCATTCCTGGCTGTGCAGCAGCGGCTGGTGCCAGCCGGCGCCGGGCTCGGCGTAGTGCCAGCGCCTGAGCTGCGGGATACTCAGCGCTCCGCGGGTGCCGGCCAGCAGGTAGCACGGCTGGTCAGGCTGGCGCGGATAGACCGGGTTCTCGCCGGAATCCAGCTCCCAGCTCCAGGGCGCGGCCACCGCGTCCGAGCCGGTCAGGGTGCCGAGGGCGCCATTGGCGAAACGCAGCAGCACCACGGCGCTGTCCTCGTTGGCGAAGCCGCGCACGCCGTTGCTGGTGATCGCCTGCACCTCGCTGACCTCGCCGCACAGGTGGCGCAGCAGGTCGAGATCGTGGATCAGGTTGGTCAGCAGCATCCCGGCGCCCGGTTCGCGGCGCCAGGGGATGTCGAAGTAGCTGTCCGGCTTCTGCAGCTGCCACAGCGCGGTGACCGTGGTCAGCCGGCCGAGGCTGCCGTCCTGCACCAGTTCGCGGGCGCGGGCAATCAGCGGATTGTGGCGGCGATGGTGGCCGACCAGTACCGGCACACCCGCGCCGGCCGAGGCGGCGACCAGCTCGCGCACCTCGTCGAGGTGCACGCCGACCGGCTTTTCCAGCAGTACCGGCACGCCGACGGCGATGCAGTCCAGCGCGGTGCTCACATGCAGGGTGTTGGGGTTGGCGATGACGACGGCCTGCGGACGGGCCTCGTCGAGCATCCGCCGATGGTCGGCGAAATACGCCACCCCACACTCGGCGGCGAACGCCGCGGCCTGCGGGCCGGGATCGGCCACGGCGCACAACCGGGCATCGGACAGGTTCTTGAGATGCTGATAGTGCTGACGTCCCATGACGCCGGCACCGATCAGGGCGATACGCAGTGGCTCGCTCAAGGCTGGGTTCCTCTTCTTGTTATGGCGGGAGGGATGGGGGCTGGCGCTGAAGCATCCGCCCGCGCCGCAACAATCTAGAACCTAGTTCCACTTTTTCGCAAGCAGCCGTGCTCAAGGATGTTCGATTAACGAACGCCACGCCGCAATTGCAACCGAAGGCCACGGCAGGGAGCAGTCACCCAGAGGCGGGGATTGAACGCTTGAGTCAAGCCGCCCCACAGCGGGGTCGTGGGTGGCTACAGAGAATCAGCCCTGCTTCCGCAGCGAGGGCCTCGGCGAGTGCGCCCTGCGCCAGCAGAGCCCTACCGGACCCGATCACCCAGCCAGGCGCCTTGCGCCCGGCCATGATCGGTGATGGCATCCAGGTGCTGATCGCGCTCATCCAGCTTGCGGATGTACGCCTCGATGGCGACTCGGACGTGGGGCCTCGCCTGATGGCACGGCCCACTGATCTTCATGCTGGCCAGCCATTGCTGCGTCGTTCTGGCCGACTCCCTGCCGCTTTCCACATGCAGGTACTCGTGCGCCCGCAGCGCGATGTAGTAGCGCCGCCACTCGACCGCGATCGCCGGGGGTAGGGTGCCGGGCGCCAGCTGGGGGAGCGTAACCACCGATTCGACCCTCACCGCGGCGTTCCTCAGGGCGCAGCCTGTCTGCGACACGGGGACCAGCCGGTAGGTCGTCTTGTAGTGGCTCTTCGTGTTGGCAGCGAACGAGCCCCGCGCGTTGCGCACCGGGGTTCTCTCGATGATCGAGCGGCGGATATCGTCAACGGTCCGCCCGTACACCATGTAGTGCTGCTCACGAACCATCGAGCTGACCGGCTCCGCAGCCTGAACCAGCGGCGCCAGCGCCAACAACCACCAGACTCTTCGCACGCGCCCTCCTCGCCGTCCGCTGCCTTGGCGGCGGCGAAAGCCTCTTCCCCGGCATCCCTGCAAGAGAATAGTGCGTTGCTAGCGGAGCCTTGGGTTTAGTCGACCGGTCACTGCCGCCTCGGGGCCAGGCTGCCCTTGCCGATCGACAGCCGCGAAGCATCCCCAGCCTCAGGAAAACAGCTCGGAAGCCTGGCTCGCCTGCGACAGCTCCTCGCTAGCTTCCAGCAGGCGCGGCGCCAGCTGGTGCATGCGCGCTTCGCCGAGGCGCGCGCTGGGGCCGGCGATACTGAGCACGCCGATGGCGTGGTGATTGCGCGGGTGACGGACGATCGCGGCCATCGCCGCCATGCCCACCGCCGAGCTTTCCACCACCCAGGCGTAGCCGTGCTCGCGGGCAAGATGCAGGCGCTCGAGCAACGCGGCTTCGCTGCGCGGGGCGTTGGGGCCGAGTTCGGCCGGATCGACCGGCGCCTGCTGCGCGACGCGGGCCAGCGCCTCGGCGTCGCTCATGCTGGCCAGCCAGGCGTGCCCGGAGGCGGTGGAGGACAGTGGCGCGTCGCGGCCCATGTCCGGGTCGTAGCGCAGGCCTCCGCGGGCGCCCTGCGACTTGGCGATCCAGGTCAGACGCTCGCCGTCGATCACCCCCAGGCGCACCAGCTCACCGGTTTCCTCGGCCAGGCGGTCGAGGACCGGCTGCACCACGTCGGCGCCGCTGTTGGCCAGGTAGCGAAAGCCCAGCGCCACCAGCTTGGTGGACAGCTGGTAGCGGCTGCTCTGCGGGTCCTGGCGCACGTAACCGAGGCGGATCAGCTCGGCGAGCATGCGGTGGGTGGCGCTCTTGGGAATCTGCAGCTGGTCGGCCAGGGTCTGCATGGGCATCCCGCCCGGGTCGGCGGTCAGGCTCTCCAGAAGACTCAGTGCACGTTCGATTTGACTGCCTGCCATGTTCGGTATCCATGCGTTAGATGCGGCGATTCTAAAAGAGCCGGACCGGCAGCGGAAACCGCAATGCGCGCGGCGGCACACGTCCCCTGCTCCGGCCATCACTCCCTCTCGACGACAGTTCGCGCTTGGCGAGTCGCGTCTGAATCTCTATTATCGGAACACGGTTCCAAAAACAACAAGTGCGGATACGCGACCACGCACGTCGCCCCGCCGTTACAGCCCGGAGAAACGCCATGCCTGCAAGTCCCCTGCCCCACGCGCTCGAATGCGATGTCCTGGTAGTCGGTTCGGGGGCCGCCGGCCTGTCGGCCGCAGTGACCGCCGCCTGGCACGGCCAGAAAGTCGTGGTGGTGGAGAAGGACCCGGTGTTCGGCGGCGCCACCGCCTGGTCCGGCGGCTGGATGTGGGTGCCGTGCAACCCGCTGGCCCGTCGCGCCGGCATCGTCGAGGACCCCGAGCTGCCGCGCACTTACCTCAAGCACGAGCTGGGCGACAAGTACGACCCCGCGCGCATCGACGCCTTCCTCGAGGCCGGCCCGCACATGGTCGAGTTCTTCGAGAAACACACCGCCCTGCAGTTCGCCGACGGCAACCAGATCGCCGACATCCACGGCGACACCCCCGGTGCCGGCACCGGCGGGCGCTCGGTGATCGCCGCGCCCTACGACGGCCGCGAGGTCGGCGAGCTGATCCACCGCCTGCGCAAGACCATGCGCGAAACCTCGTTCCTCGGCATGCCGATCATGGCCGGCAAGGATCTGGCCGCGTTCATGAACGTCACCCGCTCGCCGGGCGCGTTCGTCTACGCCGGCAAGCGCTTCGGCCGCCACCTGGTCGACCTCGCCCGCCACGGCCGCGCCATGCAGCTGGTCAACGGCGTGGCGCTGGTGGCGCGGCTGGCCAAGTCGGCCGCGGATCTCGGCGTGCAACTGATCGAATCGGCGCCGGCCAAGCGCCTGCTGCGGGAGGACGGCGCCGTGCGCGGCGCGGTGGTGGCCACCGCCCAGGGCGAGGTCAGCATCCGCGCGCGCAAGGCCGTGGTGCTCGCCGCCGGCGGATTCCCCAACGACATCGAGCGGCGCAAGGCGCTGTTCCCACGCACGCCGACCGGCCACGAACACCTGGCCCTGCCGCCGCTGGGCGCCTCCGGCGACGGCCTGCGTCTGGGCGAATCCGCCGGCGGCCAGGTGGCCACCGACCTGGTCTCGCCGGTGGCCTGGGCGCCGGTGTCGCTGGTCAAGCACAAGGACGGCAGCAGCGGCCACTTCCCGCACATCATCGAGCGCGGCAAACCGGGGATCATCGGCGTGCTGGCCGACGGCAAGCGCTTCGTCAACGAGGCCAACGGCTACTACGACTACACCTCGGCGATGGTCGCGGCAGTGCCGCCGGGGCAGGAAGTCGCCTCCTGGCTGATCTGCGACCACCGCTTCCAGCGCCGCTACGGCCTGGGCATCTCGCGTCCCGCGCCGGTGCCGCTCGGCCCGTGGCTGCGCAACGGCTACCTGAAGACCGGCCAGACCATCGAGGAGCTGGCCCGCGCCTGCGGCATCGATCCGGCGGGCCTGGCCGCCACCGTCGCCGAATACAACCGCCATGCGCTCCACGGCGAGGACCCGGCCTTCGGCCGCGGCTCGACGCCCTACAACCGCAAGCAGGGCGACGCCAGCCACAAGCCCAACCCGTGCGTGGCACCCATCGAGCACGGGCCGTTCTACGCGGTGAAGGTGCAGCCCGGCTGCTTCGGCACCTTCGCGGGGCTGAAGACCAACGCCAGCGCCCAGGTACTGGACCAAGCCGGCCAGCCGATCGACGGCCTGTACGCGGCCGGCACCGACATGGCCAGCATCATGGGCGGCCACTACCCGGCCGGCGGCATAAACCTCGGCCCGGCGGTGACCTTCGGCTACATCGCCGGCCGGCATATCGCCGGGGCCATTGGCTGGGAGTAATTCCCGGCGCAAGTGAAAAGGCCGTGGCGGGGCGATCCGTCACGGCCTTGGTGGTGGCCGGCAGGGAACGGCCAAGAGCAGCCCCTTGTAACCGGCAGCAGTCAGTCGAATGACTGTTCAATGCTGTAACCTACAGACTAGGCAGGAACCTCAGACAAGTGCTGAGCGCCTATACAGATCTTGCAATTACACCGATCCACAAAATTGAAAGAGGCAACAGTGAAAAAGAATTTATTTGCCGCGATCTTCTTTCTGTGTGCAGTGAATGCAGTTGCAGGAGATGCCGCATCAAGAGCTGACGGGCAGCCCGGCAACAGTGCCTTAAGCACGATTCCTGCACTTGATGTGCCTCGCTACATGGGTACTTGGTATGAAATAGCCAAATTCCCAAATTGGTTCCAGAAGAAATGTACAGGTGGCACAAAAGCAGAATACAGCCTCAAGAATGATGGCATGGTGCAAGTCATCAACCGTTGTCGACTCGAAAACGGGGAGATGACTGAAGCAATCGGTACCGCAAGGCAGATAGGTCCTGCCACTTCACCAAAACTGAAGGTTCGCTTCGCGCCCCAATGGCTGTCATTTCTGCCGTTCGTTTGGGGCGACTACTGGGTTATAGATCTTGATGAAAATTACCAGTTAGTTGCGGTGAGCGAGCCGAAAAAAGAATACCTTTGGATTCTTGCCAGAACGCCAAAAATCGCCCCCAATGACTACAAAAACATGCTGGCCAGACTATCGCAAAAGGGATTCGACATACGCAAGATCGAAGTCACCAAGCAGGATTGACAGGCATCGTCCAACAGACCGCCAAGGGGCGATTGCTGCCTGTCGCGACCGGCAGCTATGGGTCGTATTCATCCAGAAGAGGCCATGGTATTCGACCAACCGGAAGCTGACCGGTCCAGTGACCAGGCCGCTGCCCCCCGCAACAGGCCCCCTCCCGCAATGTCCCGGCTCACAACGGCAACCCCAGCAACTGCGAGATCCCCTCGGCCCCGTCGCGGTGCAGACCCGGCTGGGTGGCGACGTAGGGACAGGCGCCCGACGCTGAAGAATCCGACACACAGCCTTGGCAATGCTGGATGCTTGTACATAACATCCCGCCATGCCTACGTCCCTGCCCCCCGAACTCTATTACCTCAGCAACTTTCGCACCGCGCTCGCCTGGATCAGCGAGCGCTCTGCCGACCTGCTGAGCGACGAAGAACGCGCCTTCATCGCCCAGTTCGCCGCGCTTGCCTGGCCTGCGCAGGCGCTGCTGGTGCGCATGGTCATGCGCCAGGGCAGCCACTTCCGCGCCAGCAAGCTGCAGTACGCCGAGATCAGCGATATCCACGCGGCCGCCCGGGCGCTAATCCAGTGCGGATGGCTCAGCGACCAGGCTCTGCTGGAGCCTTCAGAGATCGCTGCCCTGCTGCGCAAGGACGAGCTGCTGGCGCAGCTGCCCCTGGCTGACCGGCGCGCCGCGCAGAAGAAAACCGCGTTGCTGGAGCAGCTCCTGGCGCTGGCGCTGCCGGCGCAACCCTTCGCCGCCTGGTGCCCGACGCTCGACGACCGCCTGTACAGCCTGCAGGTCGGCGAGCTGTGCGATCGCCTGCGCCTGCTGTTCTTCGGCAACCTGAGCCAGGACTGGTCGGAGTTCGTCCTCGCCGACCTCGGCATCTATCGCTACGAGCCGGTGGCGATCAGCCCCGAATCCCGCGGCTTCCGCTGCCGCGAAGACGTCGAACAGTACCTGTACCTGCGCGAGCAGCGCCTGCGCTTCGAGGCCGGCGAGCCCATCGAGGAGCTGCTCGGTTCGCTGCTCGGCTTTGCCTCGGACAACCCCTACCTGCAGTCCCGCCACGCCAGGCTGCTGTTCCGCATCGCCCAGCAGCTGGAGAAGCAGGACGAAACGCAGCGCGCCCTCGCGGTCTACCAGCGCTGCGCCCATGGCGAGGCGCGCTGGCGGCAGATCCGCGTGCTGGAAAAGCTCGGGCGGCACTCCGAGGCCCATGCGCTGGCGCAAGCCCTCAGCGCCGCCCCGCACAACGACGAGGAGACGCAGCGCCTGGAGCGGGCGCTGACCCGCCTGCAGCGCAAGCTCGGCCTGCCCGTCGGCAAACGCCAGCCAGCCCATGGCGAATGCCGGATGGAACTGGTCCTGGAGCGCCCGCAGCACGGCAGCGTCGAGTTCGCCGTGCGCGACTATCTGCACAGCGAGCTGGCGCCCGCGCACTACGTGGAAAACACCCTGCTGTGCAGCCTGTTCGGCCTGCTCTGCTGGGAGGCCATCTTCGCCCCGCTGCCGGGCGCCTTCTTCCATCCCTTCCACACCGGGCCGGTGGATCTGTACAGCGCCGAGTTCTACCCGCGGCGTCAGGCGCTGTTCGACGCCTGCCTGGGCCGCCTGGACAGCCCGGACTGGCAGACACAGATCCGCCAGCGCTATCGCGACAAGTACGCCACCCAATCGCCCTTCGTGTTCTGGAATCTGCTCAGCGAGGAACTGCTGGAGCAGGCCCTGGCGTGCATCCCCGCCGCACACCTGCGCGCCTGTTTCGAGCGGCTGCTGCGCGACCTCAGGGCCAACCGCGCCGGCATGCCCGACCTGATCCAGTTCTATCCCGCCGAGCGCCGCTACCGGCTGATCGAGGTAAAGGGTCCCGGCGACCGCCTGCAGGACAACCAGAAGCGCTGGCTGGCCTTCGCGGCCGAGCACGGCATCCCAGTGGAAGTCTGCTACGTGAGCTGGGCCGAGGCATGACCTATGCCGTAGCCGTGCGCGCCCTGTGCGAGTTCACCGCCAAGGAGGGCGATCTCGACCTGCGCTTCACCCCCTCGCCGACCGCGCAGGAAGGCATCGCCGGGCACCAGACGGTGGTGGCGCGCCGCGGCGCGGACTACCAGTCGGAGTTGCCCCTGGTCGGAACCTGGCCGGGCCTGGTGGTCAGCGGCCGCGCCGATGGCTATGACCCGGGGCAAAACCTCCTGGAGGAGATCAAGACCCACCGTGGCGACGTCGCCCGCATCCCGGAAAACCACCGCCTGCTGCACTGGGCGCAGGTGAAGGTGTATGGCTGGCTGCTCTGCCAGAGCGAGGGGCTGGACGAAATCGAGCTGGCGGTGGTCTATTTCAACGTGCTGACGCAGAAGGAAACCGTGTTTCGCGAAGGCTTCACGGCGGCGCAGCTGCAGGCCTTTTTCGCCTTGCACTGCGGGCGCTTCATCGCCTGGGCGCAGCAGGAGGAGGCGCATCGCGAGGCGCGCGATGCCAGTCTGGAGAGACTGACCTTCCCGTATCCGCAGTTTCGCCGCGGCCAGCGCCAGTTGGCCGAAGCGGTCTACCGCGCCGCCCGCGATGGCCATACCCTGATGGCGCAGGCCACCACTGGGATCGGCAAGACCCTCGCCACGCTGTTCCCCCAGCTCAAGGCCTTCCCCGCGCAGCAGCTCGACCGCCTGTTCTTCCTCACCGCCAAGACGCCCGGCCGGCGCCTGGCCCTGGACGCCCTGGACAGCCTGCTCCGCCAGGAAACGGACATGCCGCTGCGCGTGCTCGAACATGTGGCCCGCGACAAGGCCTGCGAGCATCCGGACAAGAGTTGCCATGGCGAATCCTGCCCGCTGGCCCAAGGCTTCTACGACCGCCTGCCCGCCGCCCGCCTGGCCGCCCTGCAGCAGCGCTGGCTGACCCAGGAACAGGTGCGCGAGATCGCCCTCGCCCACCAGGTCTGCCCCTACTACCTGAGCCAGGAGCTGTGCCGCTGGGTTGATGTGGTGGTCGGCGACTACAACTACTACTTCGACCTGAGCGCCCTGCTCTACGGCCTGAAGCTGCTCAACGAGTGGCGGGTGGCGGTGCTGGTCGACGAGGCGCACAACCTGGTCGAACGCGCGCGCAGCATGTACACGGCGGAGCTGGACCAGGACGTTTTCCTCGAGATGCGCCGCGTCGCCCCGGCGGCCCTGAAAGGCTCACTGGAACGGGTAAACCGCCACTGGAACCAGCTCAACCGGGACCAGGAGGTCACCTACCAGATCTACCCGACGCTGCCGGACCTGTTCGTCATGGCCCTGCAGAAAGCCGTCAGCGCCATTACCGATCACCTGACCGACCAGCCCAACGGCAACGACCGCGCCCTGCTGCAGTTCTACCTGGACGCCATGCTGTTCTGCCGCCTCGCCGAGGCCTACGGCGCGCACTCGCTGTTCGACATCAGCCGGCATGAAAGCTCGATGGTGCGCAGCCGCTCGACCCTCTGCCTGCGCAACGTGGTGCCGGCGCCCTTCCTGGCCGGTCGCTTCGCCGACGCCCACACCACGACCCTGTTCTCCGCCACCCTGCGCCCGGCGAACTACTACCGCGACCTGCTCGGCCTGCCCGAGGAAACCCGCTGGCTCGAGGTGGAATCGCCGTTCTCGGCCGAACAGCTGGAGGTGCGGATTGTGCGCAACCTGTCGACCCGTTTCCAGCATCGTGACGCCAGCCTCGCGCCGATCTGCCGGATCATGGCCGCGCAGTACCAGGCCCGGCCCGGCAACTACCTGGCCTTCTTCAGCAGCTACGCCTATCTGCAACAGGTGCGGGAACTGTTCATGACCCTGCATCCGGAGATTCCGAGCAGCGTACAGACCCGCAGCATGAACGAGAGCGAGCGCCAGGCCTTCCTGGATGGCTTCACCGACAGCTCGCAGGGCATCGGTTTTGCCGTGCTGGGCGGTGCCTTCGGCGAGGGCATCGACCTGCCCGGCAACCGCCTGATCGGCGCCTTCATCGCCACCCTTGGCCTGCCGCAGGTCAACGAGATCAACGAGGAGATCAAGGCGCGCATGCAGCAGATGTTCGGCCAGGGCAGCGGCTACGACTACGCCTATCTGTACCCGGGCCTGCAGAAGGTCGTCCAGGCCGCCGGGCGGGTGATTCGCACCACCTCCGACCAGGGCGTGGTGTACCTGCTCGACGATCGCTTCGGGCAGGCCAGGGTCAGGGAGTTGCTGCCGGGCTGGTGGGAAGTGGCGTCGATCAGATACTGACTGGCCGGCCGCATCCCGAATCGTCACGGGCGCGGCGGACCGGCCGGCACAGGTAAGTCCGCGCTGGCAGGCAGGACCGATGGCCGTGTGCACCGGTGATTGGAGTGCGGCCGGCATTGCATTTATCATCCGCGGCACTGCCAGTGAGATTGCCGGATGGCATGACCGAATTGGCAATGGATAACTACCTGAAAGGAGGCACTCCGGTTTCCTGTGGCCTTATACGGCGCCCAATGCCTTGAGGTTAAAGGGGCTGGGCGATTCGGGCCTGCGCGATGCCGGATCACGTTCCTTCAGGTACTTAAATACGTGGCAAGGGATATAGCCCCAGGGAGAAGTGCCAATGTCGGAAGCAGTGTATGCGGTAGTGTTCAGGGGCGAAGTCCTCGACGGTTTCAGCAAGGAGCAGGTGCAGGCAGCATTCGGGCGCCTGTTCAAGTTGAGCGCCGAGCGGCTCGATCAGCTGTTTTCCCATCCTCGCGTGGTACTCAAGAACGGGCTGACCAACGATGAGGCCGCGCGCTATCGCGATGCGCTGCGGCGCATCGGCGCTGTGGTCATGGTCGAGGCTCCCCCTCTCGCCCGGCCTGCTCCGCCCGCGGCGTCGATGCCGGGCGTGGTCAAGAGCAAGGGCGCCGTTGCCGCTCCGGCTGTGCCACTCGCCATCCAGACCGATGCTGCACCCGCTGTCGGGCAGCCCGTGGCGATCTCGCCTCCGCAGCGCGAACACCACGAGGCGGCAGCCGGTGCCGCGCGCATCCAGGGAGATGGCGCACCGCCCGCGGCGGTGACCGCGCGTGGCAAAGACGCCGCCAGTGCGGCGCCACGGGAACTGGCCTTCGAGTTTCGCGGTGAAGGCTTTGAGTTCTTCCGCATCTGGATCGTCAACATCCTGCTTTCCATCGTCACCCTCGGCATCTACTCGGCCTGGGCCAAGGTGAGGACGCAGCGCTACTTCTACGCCAACACCCAGCTCGACGGCAGCAGCTTCGATTACCTGGCCGATCCGCTGAAGATCCTCAAGGGGCGCCTGATCGCCTTCGCCTGCCTGGTGATCTATTCCGTGGCCGGCGAGCTGTCGGTGGTGCTCGGCGCGGTGATGGGCCTGCTGCTGCTCGTCGCGCTGCCGTGGATCATCGTGCGCGGGCTGAGCTTCCGCAACAGCAACAGCGCCTGGCGCGGCGTGCGCTTCGGCTTCGATGGCAGCTATGGCGACGCGGCGATGGCCTTCCTGGTTTGGCCGCTGCTGGGCGCGCTGACGCTGGGTATCCTGATGCCGCTGGCGATGCACAAGCAGCAGCGCTTCATTGCCGGCAACAGCCGCTACGGCACCTCATGCTTCCAGCTCGACGTCGGCGCCCGCCCGTTCTACATGATCTTCCTGGCGATGCTGGGCATCGGCGTCGCCGCCGGCGTGCTGATCTCCGTACTGAGCGGCCTGAGTCCGGTCCTGGCGTCGGCGGTCGGCGCCGTGACCTATCTGCTGTTGTTCGCCTTCTTCAACGTCAGGTTCACCAACCTGGTCTATGGCAACCTGGCGCTGGGCGACAACCACCTGGTTTCGCAGTACGAGCTGGGCAGCTACAGCATGCTGATGCTGGTGAACATGCTCGGCATGTTGCTGACCCTGGGCCTGTTCTATCCGTGGGCGAAGGTGCGCAACGCGCGCTATGCCGCCGAGCACATGGCGCTGGTGGCCTGCGACGATCTCGACGGCTTCATCGCCGCCCGGCGCAAGGAAGTCTCCTCCCTCGGCGGCGAATTCGCCGACATGTTCGACGTGGGTCTGGCTCTGTGAGTACAGCGGCTGTGTACGAGCTTGCCGGCACCTGGTTCGGTGGCGAGTCGTCACGGCCGGTCGCGGCCACGCTGGTCGTGGCCGACGGTTGCCTGCGCGTGATCGCCGGCGATGCGCTGCTCGCCGGGCCGCTGCCCCTCGCCGAGGTCGTCGTCAGTTCGCGCCTCGGCAACACGCCACGCATGCTGCGCTTTGTCGACGGCGGCAGTTTCGAGACCGCCGACAATGATGCGGTCGACCGGCTACTCGCCGGCAGCGATAGGCGGAACGGCCTTATCCATCGGCTGGAGTCCAGCCTGCGTTATGTGCTGCTCGGCCTGGTGGTCACGATTGCCTTCGTCTGGGGCGACATGCGGTACGGCATTCCAGCGCTGGCCGAAGCTACCGCCTTCGCCCTGCCGGAAGCAGTCAACAGGCAGATCGGCGAGGGCACGCTCGAGCTGCTTGAGGACGAGCTGCTGTTTCCCTCCGAGTTGCCGCTCGAGGAGCAGGCGCGGCTGCGCAAGCGGTTCGCGCCGATGATGCAAGCCAGCGGCCTGCCGGTTCAGGTCGAGTTCCGCAAGGCGGCTCGCCCAATCGGGGCCAACGCGTTTGCGCTGCCTTCGGGCACGGTGATCTTCACCGACCAATTGGTGAAGCTCGCCGAGCACGACGAGGAGTTGCTGGCGGTGCTGGCGCATGAGATCGGCCACGTCGATCGCCGCCACGGCCTGCGTCAGGTGCTGCAGGGGTCTGCACTCGGTCTGGTGGTGATGACGGTGACCGGCGACGTTTCTTCCGTATCGTCCCTGGTCGCGGCCATTCCGCTGATTCTCACCGAACTTGGCTACTCACGCGACTTCGAATACGAGGCCGACCGCTTCGCCGCCGGCATGCTGGCGAGCCACGGCATCGACGCCGTTCAGTTGGGACAGATGCTGGCACGGCTGGAGAGCGCTGCGCACAAATGCACCGAGGGTGAGCGTTGCGAGGATGAGGAGAACGGCTGGACCGCCTATCTCTCCACTCACCCGCCAACGGCCGAGCGGATGCGGCAGCTCAACGGACGCTGACGCCGCCCTCTGCGGGATGGCGGGCAACCTGAACGAGAGCGAGCGCCAGGCCAAGGTGCGCGAGCTGCTGCCCAGGTGGAGGGCCCTGCAGATGATGAGCTGCTGAGGGCCAGCGCTGCGACGATGATCGATGCAATGTCTGCTAGCGAACAGACACCCCTGGCACCCCGTTTCAGTCTGAATACGGGTCGACGCAAAAGGGCGCGAAGAGTCTTCGCCAGCACGATACGGTAGGACGATGCCCGTCGCGTTCATCTTCAACCAACAGGGGGGGATGGCTGGCATCAGCATTGAAGGGGCCAGGAATGTCCTGATCAAGCGCTGAGCAGACGCAGTAGCCATGCCCGCTGGCAAGCAAGGAGTATTCATCATGAAGCTCTTCCACTCGCAAAGGCCGGCCAGCCTTGTTCTGGCCGTGTTACTGGCTGCGTTTCCCGCGCTGTTGCCGGCAGCCGATGCACCGTCGAGCGCCAGTTCGGCCGTACAACTGCAGCCACAGGAGCAAAACGGCATCACCTACCTGTCGGGCGGCATTGGCTTGGACGAATCGGAGGCCTTCAAGCAGATCGAGGGTTACAACCTGCACATGACCTTTTCTACAGGGACGCTCAACGAATATCTCAGCAACGTCGACGTGGTCATCCAGGCCGCAGATGGGCGCGCCCTGCTATCGTTGAACCAGGTGGGCCCGATTGTTTACGTCAAGTTGCCGGCCGGTAAGTATTCGATCATTGCCAGCCAGAAGGGTCAGGAAAAACGGGGCACGGTCGATCTGACAGGAACATCGGTGGGAACGGTGAATCTCCACTGGAGCGATGCGCCCTGAATCGCAGCAGACTTGGCAGGCATAGTGGCATGACCGCCTCCGGCCGATGCCGATGAAAACGCAGTGCCCTCTCATGCCGCCGGCAGATACACTCTGTCGTCGCGCATGGCGGGCACCCAAGCACTTGAGCTTTTAGAACGACCGCAAGCATAGGCAGCGGCGTCTGTATCCGCCTGCACATCGCCCCCGGCTTCCACGAAGAGCGATCACCGCGCGATGCCCAGCACCGATACTCGACCCGCCGCCGCCGCACCCTGGCTGCCAGACCTGCTGGCGGGGCTGGCCGTGGCGGGGTTGCTGGTGCCCGAGGCGGTCGCCTATTCGAGCATCGCGGGTCTGCCGCCGCAGTACGGGGTGATCGCCCTGCTGGCGGGGCTGATCTGCTACGGACTGGTGGGCCGCAGCCGCTTCGCCATCGTCTCGGCCACCTCCTCCTCGGCGGCGGTGCTGGCCGCCGCCACCGTCTCGCTGGCGCCCGGGGATGCCAGCCTCAAACTGGCCCTGGCCACCGGCCTGGTGCTGCTCACCGGAGGCTTCTTCCTGCTGGCGGGGTTTGCCCGCCTGGGGAGCATCTCCGCGTTCATTGCCAAGCCGGTGCTGCGCGGCTTCACCTTCGGCCTGACCCTGATCATCATCGCCAGGCAGCTGCCGCATATTCTGGGGGTGCAACCGCCCCACAATGACATCCTGCGCAGCAGCTTCGATCTCCTCGCCCAATTCGGCGGCTGGAACCCGCTGTGCGTCGGCCTGGGCCTGGGCGCCCTGGCGTTGCTGTTCGCACTCAAGCCCTACCGGCGCATCCCCGCCCCCCTGCTGGTCATCGTCCTGGGCATCGGCACACAGGTAGTCTGGGGGCTGGATCCGCATGGGGTGGCCCTGGTTGGCAACATCGATCTGCAGTTCAGGGCGCCGAGCCTGCCCGAACTCACCCGCAGCGAATGGCTGCACCTGGCCGAGCTGGCCTTCGCCCTGCTGTTGGTGCTGTATGCGGAGTCCTATGCCAGCATGCGCAGCTTCGCCTTCAAATATGGCGAACCCTTTTCGGCCAACCGCGAGCTGATCGCCCTGGGGCTGGCCAATGTGGCCTCCGGCCTGTTCGCCGGGCTGCCGGTCGGCGCCGGCTATTCCGCCACTGCCGCCAACGAGGCCGCCGGTGCCCGCTCCCGGCTGGCGGCCTGGGCCGCGGCGCTGACGGTGCTGCTGGCCGTGCTGACCCTGCTGCCCTGGATGGCGCTCACCCCGATGCCGGTACTGGCCGCCATCGTCATCTACGCCGTCAGCCATACCCTGAGCCCCGCCGCGCTGCGGGTGTATTTCCACTGGCGCCGCGACCGCCTGGTCGTTCTGTGTGCGATCTGCGCCGTGCTGCTCCTCGGCATTCTGCCCGGCCTGCTGGTGGCGGTGGGCGCCAGCGTGCTGATGGCCCTGCGCGGCTTTTCCCAGCACAAGGTGTCGGTGCTCGGCCGGCTAGGCCAGGGGCACGACTTCGTGGACATCCGGGCGCACCCCGAGGCGCAGCCGATTCCCGGCGTGCTGATCATGCGCCCGGAAACCCCGCTGTTCTTCGCCAATGCCGAGCAGATACTGGCCACCGTCCAGCAGCGGCTCGATACCCTGGCCGGCAAGGCGGCGCCCCCCACGCAAGTGCTGATCCTCAGCCTGGAGGATTCCCCCGATCTCGACGGCAGCAGCATCGAATCCCTCATGGAGCTGGCCAGCTTCACCCGTGAGCGCGGCATCGAACTGTTGCTTGCCCGCCTGCATGAGCCGGCCATGGCTGTGCTCGCCCGCGCCGGCAATCACTGCCTGCCAGCCGCGGCCCTGACCAACTGGAGCGTCGATGATGCCGTGTCCAGAGCCCTGGCCACGCTCACCCCGCCGCAGGTGGGCTCCCCCGACTGAGCCCCTGCTCAGAGCTGGAAGCCCAGCAACTGCAGCATGCCCTCGGCTGCGTCGCGAAACAGGCCCGGCGGCGTGGCGACGTAGGGGCTGGCGGTGATCCTTTCCCGGTCGAACCAGACGGCGAAGCGGCGCACATCCTCGCTGTGGTGAAACGCGACCATCAGTTCGTAGTTGAGGAACAGGCTGCGGCTGTCGAGGTTGGCGGAGCCGCTCAGCGCCAGCGCATCGTCGATCACCGCCAGCTTGGCGTGCATCATCCCCGGTGCCAGCCAGATGCGCCCGCCGGCCGCGGCCAGCGCGCGCAGCGGCCGGCCACGGGCCAGGTCGGACAGCGGGTGATTGGAGTGCGCGGGCAGCAGCAGGTCGACCGTGACCCCGCGCCGCGCCGCCAGGCACAGCGCCATCAGCAGCGCCGACTCCGGAACGAAGTACGGAGTGGCCAGGACGATGCGCTGGCGGGCCCGGTAAGCGGCGGTGACCAGCAGCGCGTAGAGCGTATCGTCGGCCTGGTCAGGGCCGGAGGCGATCAGTTGCGCGCCGTCGGGCGGAAACGCCGCTGGGGGCAGTTCGGGTAAGTCCAGGGTGACGGGCGGCAGCCCCTTGGCGAAGCGCCAGTCGCGCTCGAACAGGGCGCTGGCCTGGCCAAGCAATGGCCCGCGCAGGTCGAAGCTCAGGTCGCGCCACGGCGCCTTGCCGGGCGCACCGCCGAAATATTCCGATGACAGATTGCGCCCGCCGCACCACAGGCGACCCGAGGGCAGGTCCGCATCGGCGATCAGCAGCTTGCGATGGTTACGCAGATTGGTCCGTCCCTTCAGCGGAGAGTGCAGCGGCGGCACGAACAGCGCCAGCTCCCCACCCGCATCGACCAGGCAGCGCAGGTTCGGCCGGCCACCGAGCAGGCAGCCCACGCCGTCCAGCAGCAGTCTGACGCGCACTCCCGCCTGGGCTTTCTTGCACAATCGGTCGACCACGGCCTCGCCGAGGCCATCGCGGCCGAGGATGTAGGTGCTCAGATCGATCGAGACCTGCGCCGCATCAATGGTGGCCAGCAAGGCGTCGCCGGCATGGCGGCCATCTGCATGCACGCTCAGGTCGCCGTAGCACGCCGGCGCGGGCTGGCCGAGCGCCACTATGGTTTCGATAGCCCAGGCGTCGGCGCTGCATAGCCCGGGCAGCGTCGGCAAAGCGGCCGAAGGTGGACGCGAGCGCTTGCGGGTGCCAAACAGCAGGAATGCCGGCAGGGCCAGATAGGGCAGCAGCAGGATGAACAGCATCCAGGCGACCGCCGCCGTCGGATGCCGGCGCTGGCGCATGACATGCGAGTTGATCACGTAGACCAGCACGGTCACCACGGTGATCAGTCCATCCAGGGTCAGCCAGTGGATGAGGGGCAAGTCAGGGAGCATGGCGGACACCTCAACCGGTGGGCGCGCGTCGGTTCGTACGCCGAACGATACGCTACTCGCCCTGCCCCCGTGCGTCGCCGCACATGCGTGGGCGCGACACCGGGCTCACAGGCGCTCCCTGCAGTGTCGCCGGTCGTGGCAGAACTGCGAGCGCAAAACCGATTTCGGCTCGCCGTTCATCCACGGTCATGAACAGGCTCTTACCAGTGCTTGACCAGCAGCTGGATTCCCGCCACCAGCATGCCGACGCGCGCGATGCGGTAGAACCACTGGTGGTTGACCTTGTCCTGCAGCCACAGGCCACCCCACACGCCGAGCGGCACCAACGGCGCCAGCGCCAGGCTGGCCAGCAGGTTCTCCTCGGTGAACTGGCCGAGCATGGTGTAGGGCACCAGCTTCACCGCGTTGGTCAGCAGGAAGAACACGTTGATGGTGGCCACGTAGCGCACCTTGTCCAGCTGCTGCGGCAGCAGGTGCATCATGATCGGCGGGCCGCCGGCGTGGGCGACGAAGCTGGTGAAGCCGGCCAGGGTGGAGAACAGCGTGCCCGTGCCCTTGGCCGGCGGCATGCCCGGGTTCGGCCTGGGTGGGCGGATCAGGTTGGCCAGCACGAAGGCCACGGCGATGCCGCCGATCATCAGGCCGATGACCCGCTCGTTCAGCATGCCGAAGGTCAGCGAACCGATCAGCACGCCGATCAGCGCACCGGGCAGCATGATCTTCAGGTTGGCCACGTCCCACTTGCCGTAGTAGGCGCGCAGGCCGACCAGGTCGGCCGTGCAGAGGATCGGCAGCATGATCGCCGCCGCCTGGGTCGGCGCCACGCCCAGCGCCAGCAGCGGCACGGCGATGCCACCGAGGGCGCCGCCGAAGCCACCCTTGGACAGGCCGGTGAGCAGCACCGCGGGCACGGAGAACAGGAAGAATTCGAGAGAAAGCATCGGTACGGTTTCCGGGATCGGGCCTGGTTGCAGAAGAAGCGCGATTGGAGCAGAAGCACGGCGCAGAGTCGGCCCGATCAGCCGACTACCGAACGGATTCGCGCAGGGCCGGCGATTTCACCGTAAAACGCCTGTTCAATCCAGCACCGGCTTGAGCAGCGCCTGCGCCTCGTAGAGCGGCAGCAGGTAGCGCAGGCGCATCTCCTCGACGCTGAGGCGCGAGGCGTGGGTGGTGATCGACAGGGTCGCCTGCAACCGCCCGCTGCGTCCGTACAGCGGCACCGTCAGCACGCGCATGCCCACCTCGAATTCCTGATCTACGATGGCGAAGCCCTGCGCGGCGATCTGCTGCAGTTCGGCGCGGATCGCCGCCTCGTCGGTGCGGGTGTAGGGCGTCAGCTGGCGCAGCGAAGTCCGCGCGAAATAGGCGGCCAGCTCCTCCTCGGGCAGGTGCGCCAGCCAAGTCCGCCCGCTGGCGGTGCAGTACATCGGCACCCGCGAGCCGGGGCGGATCGACAGCGAGGCGATGTGGCTGTAGCGGCTGCGCACCACATGGACGATGTCGTCGCCGTCGCGCAGCCCCACCGCGACGTGCTCCTGGGTGGTGCGCGCCACCTGCTCGACCACCGGGCGCAGCATGCGCGGCATCTGCGCCGAATCGACGTAGGCCTGGCCGATGCGCAGCGCCTTGGCGGTCAGCCAGTACTGGCGGCCGTCGCTCTCGGCGAAGCCCTCGTGCACCAGGGTCAGCAGGAAGCGCCGCGCCGCGCTGGGGGTCAGCCCCGAAAGCCGGGCCGCCTGCGGCACGCTCAGGCGCGGCTGCTCCTCGCTGAACAGCTGCATCAGCGCCAGGCCCTTCTGCAGCCCGGCGATCAGGTCGCGCGGGTGAATCACCGGTTGGCTCATGGACGCTCCTCGGGAAAATTCGCCAGATAGTGCGATTATCGCAGCGTTGATGCGATTAACAAGCCAAACGACCGCCAGGTGCGTTGTTGGCCCGGCGAACCCCTCGCAATACTCGCCGCACAACAAGCACAACAGCTGGAGGTCAGCATGATCCGCGGTTCGACCGAACTGGTAGCCATCGTCGGCTCCCCCATCGCCCAGGTGAAATCCCCGGAGAACTTCAACACCTGGTTCGCCCAGCACGACAAGGACCTGGCGATGATCGCCATCGACCTGGCCGACACGGCGCTGGACGACTTCCTCGCCACCCTGCGCGGCTGGCGCAACCTGCGCGGATGCGTGGTCACCGTGCCCTACAAGCAGGTGCTGGCCCCGCTGCTGGACGGCGTCAGCGCCCGCGCCGCGGCGCTGCGCTCGGTCAACGTGATCCGCCGCGAGGCCGACGGTCGCCTGCTCGGCGATAACGTCGACGGCGACGGCTTCCTCAACGCCGCCCGTCTGCACGGCTTCATCGGCCATGGCCAGCGCGCCCTGGTGGTCGGCTCCGGCGGCGTCGGCAGCGCCATTGCCTACGCCCTGGGCGAAGCCGGCGTGAGCGAGCTGACCATCGCCGACGTCAGCAGCGAGCGCGCCGAGGCGCTGGCGGCGATCCTGCGCGACGCCTTCCCGCGCCTCGCGGTGCACACCGACTACCCGTCGCTGGCCGGCTTCGACCTGGTGGTCAACGCCTCGCCGGTGGGCATGGGCGGCAGCGGCGAACTGCCCCTGCCGGTCGCCCAGCTGGAAACCCTCAGGGCCGGCACCCTGGTGGCGGACGTGGTGACCTCGCCGGAGATCACCCCGCTGCTCGACTTCGCCCAGTGCATGGGCTGCACGGTGCAGACCGGTGCGGAGATGGCCTTCGCCCAGCTCGGCAACCTCGGCGCCTTCATGGGCGTCACCCCGCAGCAGATCTGAGCCTCGCCAGGGAGATACCCGCCATGACCATCGCAATCCCCTCCTCCATCACCCCGGACACCGCCGTCGACGAATACGACCTGGTGGTGCTCGGCAGCGGCGCGGCCGGTTTCGCCGCCGCCACCACCGCCGCCTGCCGCGGCCTGCGCGTGCTGATCGTCGAGAAGGCCGCCACCTTCGGCGGCACCTCGGCGATTTCCGGCGGCGCCGTGTGGGTCTACGGCACCGACCAGGCCCGCGCCGCCGGCATCGAGGATTCGCCCGAGGCGGTGCGCACCTACCTGCGCAAGACCATCGGCGCGGGCTTCGATGCCGAACTGGTCGACACCTACATCGAGCGCGGCAGCGAGGCGCTGCGCTACCTCGAGCAGCACAGCGAACTGGCCTACGCCCTGCGCCCGCTCTCCCCGGACTACTACCCGGACGAGGACGGCGCCACCGAGCGCGGCCGCGCTCTGGAGATGGTCGAGTACGACGGCCGGCGCCTGGGCGAGCGCTTCAAGGACCTGCGCATGCCGCCGCAGGGCATGCTGCTGTTCGGCGGCATGATGGTGAACCGCGTCGACATCCAGCATTTCCTCAGTTTCCGCCGCTCGCCCAAATCGCTGTGGCACTGCCTCAAGCTGATGGCGCGCTACGGCCGTGACCGCCTCAGGCACCCGCGCGGCACCCGCCTGACCGTGGGCAACGCGCTGATCGCCCGCCTGGCGACCACCGCCTTCGCCAAGGGCGTCGAGCTGTGGCTGGACTGCCAGAGCGAGGCGCTGATCGTCGAGGACGGCGCGGTGCGCGGCGTGCAGCTGCGCCGCGGCGGGCGCAGCGTGCGTGTGCTGGCCCGCGGCGGGGTGGTCTGCGCCACCGGCGGCTTCGGCGCCGCCGCCCAGGCCAGCGGCGAACGGCCGAGCAGCGACGCGGCGCACTGGACCATGTCGCCGGAAACCAACACCGGCGACGCCCTGCGCCTGGCCGAGGCGGTCAGCGCCGCCAGCGGCCGGGACCTCGCCGCCAACTTCTTCTGGGCGCCGGTGTCCGTGCTGCGCCGCCCCGACGGCACGCTGGAGCGCTTCCCGCACCTGGTCACCGACCGCGCCAAACCGGGGATCATCGCCGTCGACAAGAGCGGCCGGCGCTTCGTCAACGAGTCCAACTCCTACCACTGCTTCGTCGAAGCGATGTTCCAGGGCCACGCGCCCTGCTGGCTGATCGCCGACGCAGAAGCCTTGGGCAAGTACGGCATGGGGCTGGCCCGGCCCAAGCCGGTCGACAACTCGGCGCTGATCGAAGCCGGCTACCTGCACCGCGCCGACACCCCGGAAGCGCTGGCCAAGGCCATCGGCGTCGATCCGCAAGGCCTACGCGCCACCTTGGAACTGCACAACAGCGATGCCCGCAGCGGGGTCGACCGCCAGTTCGGCAAGGGCGGCAACAGCTACAACCGTCACCTCGGCGACCCGCACCAGCAGCCGAACCCGTGCCTGGCGCCGCTGGAGAAGGCGCCGTTCTATGCCATCCGGCTCGACACCGGCGACCTCGGCTCGGCGCGCGGCCTGCGCACCGACCGCCACGCCAACGTGCTGGGCCTCGACGGCGCGCCCATCCCCGGGCTGTACGCCGCCGGCAACGACATGAACTCGATCATGGACGGCACCTACCCCGGCCCGGGCATCACCCTCGGCCCCGGCATCACCTTCGGCTACATCGCCGCCACCCATATCGCCGAGCGCCTGCTGCCGGCCAAAGCCTGACTTTTCGACGGAGAACCCACCATGTACTACGAACTGCGCACCTACACCATCAAGCCGACCCGCCTCGCCGACTGGCTGGCCCTGTACCAGAGCGACGCCCTGCCGGTGCAGAGCGAGCACCTCGGCCAGCTGGTCGGCTTCTTCACCACCGAGTTCGGCGAAGCCAACCAGGTGGTGCACATCTGGGCCTGGGAGAGCCTCGACGACCGCGCCGCCCGCCGCGCCAGCATGGCCGCCGACCCGCGCTGGGCGGCCTTCTCGCGCAAGAACAAGGAACTCGACGCGGTGGAGCGCCTGGAGTCGCGCCTGATGCGGCCGACCGGCTTCTCGCCGCTGCAGTAAGCCCCGGGGCAATCCCGTAGGAGCCAGCCTGCTGGCGATCCTTTGGCAGCTCCGGAGAATCGCCAGCAAGCTGGCTCCTACTGCGTTTGTGCGATTGCCCCGCCCACGACAACAACAAGAGGCAGAACATGCAAACGCCCGACAGAATCGAATGCGACGTGCTGGTGATCGGCTCCGGCGCCGCCGGCCTCGCCGCCGCGGTGACCGCCGCGCACCACGGCCTCAAGGTGGTGGTCGCCGAGAAGGAGGCGCAGCTCGGCGGCACCAGCGCCTGGTCCGGCGGCTGGCTGTGGATTCCGCGCAATCCGCTGGCCGTCGCCGAAGGCCAGAGCGAAGAGCCCGAAGCCCCCGAGCGCTACCTGCGCGAGCAGCTGCAGCGCGCCGAGCTGGACCCGCGCCAGCGCGCCTTTCTCGACCACGGCCCGGCGATGGTCGAATTCTTCCAGCGCCACACCGCCGTGCAGTTCTACTCCGGCAGCCGCATGCCCGACATGCACGACGGCCCCGGCGCGGCGCGCGGCGGCCGCTCGCTGTGCGCCCAGCCGTTCGACGGCCGCCAGCTCGGCGAGTGGATCGCCAAGCTGCGCCCGCCGCTGGACCTGATCAGCCTGGCCGGCATGGGCATCGCCGGCGGCGCGGATCTCGGCCACTTCCTCGACGCCACCCGCTCGCCGCGCTCGGCGCTGTATGCAGCTGGACGCCTGCTGCGCCATTTTCGCGACCTGCTGCGCCACGGACGCGGGATGCACCTGGTCAACGGCAATGCGCTGGTCGCCCGCCTGCTGCGCAGTGCCCTGGACCTCAAGGTCAGCCTGCTCACCGAGGCGCCGGTCCGCCGCTTGCTGGAGCGCGACGGCCGGGTGGTCGGCGCCGAAATCGACCACCTCGGCACCCCCACCGAGATTCGCGCCCGCCGCGGCGTGGTGCTGGCCTGCGGCGGCTTCCCTCACGACCGCCAGCGCATCGCGCAGCTCTTCCCCCACGCGCCGGACGGCCGCGGTCACCACTCCGCCGCGCCAACCTGCAACAGCGGCGACGGCCTGCGTCTGGGCGAGGCAGTCGGCGGACAGGTGGCCGACGATCTGGTCCACGCCGGCGCCTGGGCGCCGGTCTCGCTGGTGCCGCGCAGGGACGGCGGCGTCGGCGCCTTCCCGCACCTGATGGAGCGCGCCAAGCCCGGCTTCATCGCCGTGCGCCACGACGGCCGGCGCTTCGTCAACGAGGCCGATTCCTACCACGACTTCATGACCGCGCTGTTTGCCGCCACCCCGGCCGGCGAGGAGCCGGTGGCCTGGCTGATCGGCGACCAGCGCGCCCGACGGCGTTACGGCATCGGCGCGGTGCGGCCGTTCCCCTTCCCGGACGGAGCCTGGCGGCGCAACGGCTACCTCAAGCGGGCCGACAGCCTCGACGCACTGGCCCGCCAGTGCGGCATCGATCCGGAGCAGTTGGTGAGCAGCGTCGCGCGCTTCAACCGGTATGCCTCGCACGGCGAGGACCCCGACTTCCAGCGCGGCGCCTCGCCCTACAACCGCGCCCAGGGCGAAGCCCGCCACGCCCCCAATCCGTCGCTGGGCGCGCTGCAGCACGGGCCGTTCTACGCCATCAAACTGGTGCCCGGCAGTCTCGGCACCTTCGCCGGGCTGCGCACCGACGCCACGGCGCGGGTCATCGACAGCGACGGTCAGGCGATTGCCGGGCTGTTCGCAGTGGGCAACGACATGGCCAGCGTGATGGACGGCCACTACCCCAGCGGCGGCATCACCCTGGGGCCGGGGATGACCTTCGGCTATCTGGCCGGGCTGCGCCTCGCCGGGGTGCGCAGCGGTCCCGCGGATGCAAACAGTCCGATGGTTTTGGCGGTGCAAACGCTCTCGGGCACAATGTACTAACTGGTTAGGTTGTGTTCGATTATCGGCAGAATGGTCGTTTATCGAATTGACCTCGCCGGCCGAGAATTCCAACATCTAGGCCAGACCGGATGCCTGATCGACCCGCCACCGTCGATTCCCGGTCAAAACAGCCTCGGCTGTTCCATAACAATTTCAATAATCGGGTAAATGCTCATGTCCAACTCCACGGCTCGCCCAGTCGTATTGCCGCAGACGTTCGCCTCGGTGCACCCCCACGCCGGTATCGGCGAGAAAGTCCGTGCCGCCCTCGGCGTTGGCAAGACCCGCTGGGTCATGCTCGCCCTGGTGTTCTTCGCCACCACCCTGAACTACATCGACCGTGCCGCCCTGGGCGTGATGCAACCGATCCTGGCCAAGGAGATGAGCTGGTCCACCATGGACTACGCCAACATCAACTTCTGGTTCCAAGTCGGCTATGCGGTCGGCTTCCTCCTGCAGGGCCGTCTCATCGACAGGGTCGGCGTCAAACGCGCCTTCTTCTGCGCCGTGCTGCTGTGGAGCCTGGCCACCGGCGCCCATGGCCTGGCGACCTCGGCGGTCGGCTTCATGATCTGCCGCTTCATCCTCGGTCTGACCGAGGCGGCCAACTACCCGGCCTGCGTGAAGACCACCCGCCTGTGGTTCCCGGCCGGCGAACGCGCCCTGGCCACCGGCATCTTCAACGCCGGCACCAACGTCGGCGCCATGGTCACCCCGGCCCTGCTGCCGCTGATCCTGTCCGTCTGGGGCTGGCAGGCCGCCTTCATCGGCATGGGCCTGCTGGGCATCGTCTGGCTGGTGTTCTGGGGGCTGAAGTACTTCAACCCGGAAGAGCATCCGAGCGTCACCAAGGCCGAGCTGGAGTACATCCAGAAGGACGTCGAGCCGGAGCCGACCAAGGTGCCCTTCTCGCAGATCCTGCGTCGCCGCGGCACCTGGGCCTTCGCCGTGGCCTACATGATCACTGCGCCGGTGTTCTGGTTCTATCTGTACTGGCTGCCGCCGTTCCTCAACCAGCAGTACAGCCTGGGCATCAGCGTCACCCAGATGGGTATCCCGCTGATGCTGATCTGGCTGACCGCCGACTTCGGCAGCATCGGTGGCGGCATCCTGTCGTCCTTCCTGATCGGCCGCGGGGTCAACCCGATCCGTGCCCGCCTGGTGTCGATGCTGATCTTCGCCGCCTGCATCTGCACCGTGGTATTCGCTGCCAAGGCCAGCGGCCTGTGGGTCGCAGTGCTGGCCATCGCCCTCGCCGTCGGTGCCCACCAGGCCTGGACCGCCAACATCTGGAGCCTGGTGATGGACTACACCCCCAAGCACCTGATGAGCACCGTGTTCGGCTTCGGCGGCATGTGCGCAGCGATCGGCGGCATGTTCATGACCCAGATCGTCGGCTATGTGCTGACCGTCACCAACAACAACTACGCCGTGCTGTTCACCATCATCCCGGCCATGTACTTCCTCGCCCTGACCTGGCTGTACTTCATGGCGCCGCGCAAGCTCGAGAGCTGATCCGCTCCTGCGCCTCAGCCCACCACGACAATGCCGCGCACCAGCGCGGCATTGTCGTTTCTGCCTGGGGAGGAAAGCTGCGGCTACGGACGATCGGCTGGACTCGGACTCAAGCGTGCCGACGGCCTCCACTCCGCCAAGGTGGCGTCGTTACCCCCGTCAATCCGGCTTGATGTTCTGGTTCATCCGGAAGAAGTTTGTCGGGTCGTACTTCTTCTTGATCTCCACCAGTCGCTGGTAGACCGTGCCGTAGGCAAAGGCAATACGGTCACTCTCCTCCTGGGTAAGGAAGTTGATGTAGGCGCCGCCGCTGGCGAAGGGCTTGGATCGGGCGAAGAATTCACGCGCCCAGGCGATGCAGCGCTCGTCGTCGGCAGCTGCATCCCAGCGGCCATGCACGTTCATCACGTAGTTGGCGTCCCGGCTCGAGTAGGCCATCGCCTCTGGCGCCACGCGGGACGTCTGTCCGCCGAGGCTGCCGATGAAGATTTCACACTGCGGCGATGGGAGCTTGGCGGCGTATTCAACGATGACGTCTGTGGCTTCATCCCCGATGCGGGAAAAGTTGTGCGACTTCCAGTAGTTGCGCGCGCCTGGCGTCAGCAGCGGGTCGAAGGCCTGCTGCCAGGCGGTATAGGGCTGCACGCCTACATGCTCCCCGAGTACCTTGCCGAAGCCGCGCAGCGGCTGGATCAGCTTCTCGCCCTCGGCGGAGTTGCCCGCATAGCACAAGGCCAGCGCTACCATCTCTTTGCCGTGGGCCTCTTCCGGAAGGAAAGGCAGGGGCGGCGCCTTGCGGAGGACCATCCAGACATTGAGGTCGTCCGGCATCTGCTCGCTGAAGCGGGCGAAGGCGCTGATAACGGACTTGGCCTCAGCGAACGGGTAGACGATCAGGCCGCTCAGCACCTCGGGGCCGACGGGATGGAGCTGGAACTCGAAACGGGTGACGATCCCGAAGTTGCCACCGCCGCCGCGCAGCCCCCAGAACAGATCGGCGTTCTCGGTTTCGCTGGCGTGCAACTGCCGACCATCCGCCATCACCACATCGGCACCCAGCAGGTTGTCCACCGTCATGCCGTACTTGCGGCTCAACCAGCCAAAGCCGCCCCCCAGGGTCAGCCCGGCGACACCCGTGGTCGAATTGATGCCGAGCGGGGTGGCGAGGCCATGGGGTTGGACGGCCGCATCGAAATCGGCCAGGGTGCAGCCGGGCTCCACGCCTGCCCTGCGGCTTACGGTATCGACCTCAACCCCTTTCATGGTTGAGAGATCGATCATCAGCCCGTCGTCGCAGACGGCATTGCCGGCAATGTTGTGCCCACCGCCGCGGACGGATACGAGCAGGCCGTGCTGGCGGGCAAAATTGACGGCCTGCACGACAGACTCGGCGGAGGTGCAGCGGGCGATCAGGGCGGGGCGTCGGTCGATCATGGCGTTCCAGATCTGCCGCGCTTCGTCGTATCCCGCGTCTACGGGAAGGAGCACGCTCCCTCGGAACAGCGTTTTGAACTCGGCTATTGCCGCCTTCGGTAATTGCAACATGTTCGCCTCCACTTTCAGTACCGGCACCGGGCCGGGGGGCGACATGTAAGTTTAGCCCCCTGACGCTGGGAGCCGTTCGCCACTGACGTACGGACATACCGATCGAGGTGCGCGCTGACGGGCACAATCCCGGCAGCGCCTCCCGCCGGGCCTGTGGCAGAGCGAAGCGGCGACGGGCGTGAAGACCAGTGCATTGGCTGGCTTTGCCCGAATTGGGCTAGGCTAGCCGTCCCAGAACGCTTCCAGCCGGTCCCAGCCATGCAGCCCCTCCCCAACCACACCTGCCCACTTTGTGGTGGCGCCAACCAATGCGCTCCGGCCAGGGCCGGCACCCTCGATATCGAATGCTGGTGCAGCAAGGCCGCCATCAGCCCGGAAGCCCTCGCGCGGGTGCCCGTCGAGCTGGTCAACAAGGCCTGCCTATGTCCGCGCTGTGCGGCTGGGGTGGGCTCGGCGCAGGCCGACCAGTCCGCTGCCGAGGCCTGACCCGGACGGAGCCACGACTCGGCGCCAGAAACCGGGCGGCTTCAGAACAGCTCCATCTGCCCATCCACCAGCCGCCGGAAGTCGCTGTGTACGAAGGGCAGGATGGCGTCGGCCACTGGCTTGAGCTGGCGGGTCACGTAGTGGTCGTAGTCGATGGGCGCCTGGCGGCTCTCCAGCGGCTCGGGGCCGGCCGTGGTGATCACGTAGCTGATCCAGCCACCGCGCTGGTACTGCTGCGGGCGGGCGTGGCGGGCATTGAACTCGTCGGCCAGCCGCGCCGCCTTCACGTGGGGCGGCACGTTGCGCTCGTAGTCGTCCAGGCGCCGGCGCAGCCGCTTGCGGTAGATCAGCAGCTCGTCCAGCTCGCCCGCCAGGGTGCTGCGCACATAGTCGCGCACATAGTCCTCGTAGGGCTGGCGCCTGAAGATGCGCTGGTAAAGCTCCTGCTGGAACTGCCGGGCCAGCGGCGACCAGTCGGTGCGCACCGTCTCCAGGCCCTTGAACACCATCTCCTCGCTGCCGTCGGCGCGCCGCACCAGGCCGGCGTAGCGCTTCTTGCTGCCCTCCTCGGCGCCGCGGATGGTGGGCATCAGGAAGCGCCGGTAATGGGTCTCGTACTGCAGTTCGAGGGCACACTCGAGGCCGAATTCGGCCGCCAGATGCTCGCGCCACCACTGGTTGACGTGCTGCACCAGCTCGCGGCCGATGCGGCCCGCGGCCTCCTCCTCGTGCCCGCTGCCGAGCCAGACGAAGGTGGAGTCGGTGTCGCCGTAGATCACCTGGTAGCCGCGCGCCTCGATCAGCTCGCGGGTCCGGCGCATGATCTCGTGCCCGCGCAGGGTGATCGAGGAGGCCAGGCGCGGGTCGAAGAAACGGCAGCCGCTCGAGCCGAGCACGCCGTAAAAGGCATTCATGATGATCTTCAACGCCTGCGCCAACGGCTTGTTGCCGTCGCGCTTGGCCGCGTCGCGGCCCTCCCAGACCCGCGCGACGATTGCCGGCAGGCTGTGCCGGGTGCGCGAGAAGCGCGCGCCGCGAAAGCCCGGCACCGAGTGCGCGTCATCGGGCTGGCGCAGCCCTTCGATCAGGCCGACCGGGTCGATCAGGAAGGTGCGGATGATCGACGGGTACAGGCTCTTGTAGTCCAGCACCAGCACGGACTCGTAGAGGCCCGGGCGCGAATCCATGACGAAACCGCCGGGGCTGGCCTCCGGCAGGCGCTCGCCGAGGTTGGGCGCGACGAATCCCAGGCGGTGCATCAGCGGCAGATAGAGATGGGTGAAGGCCGCCACCGAGCCGCCGCTGCGGTCGGCCGCCAGGCCGGTGACCGTGGCCCGTTCGAGGAGGAACGACAGCAGCTCGGTCTTGGCGAAGATGCGCGTGACCAGTTCGCAGTCCTTGAGGTTGTAGCGCGCCAGTGCCGGCTTGTCTTCGGCGAAGCGGCGATCGATCTCCGCCATCCGCTGGTAGGGGTTGTCGATCGCCTTGCCCTCCCCCAGCAGCGTCTGCGCCACGTTCTCCAGGCTGAACGAGGGGAAGCTCCAGGTCGCCGAACGCAGCGCCTCGATGCCGTCGATGATCAGCCGCCCGGCGGCCTCGGCGAAGAAGTGGCCGTTGCCGCTGCCGTGTTCGCGCCAGCCCATTTCCTCGCCGCCGCGCCCCAGGCGCAGCGGCACGCGCAGGCGCTGGGCGTGATCGCGCAGCACGCGCAGGTCGAACTGCACCAGGTTCCAGCCGATGATGGCATCGGGATCGTGGCGCGCCAGCCAGTCGTTGAGCCGCTCCAGCAGCTGCGCGCGGCTGGCGCAGTACTCCAGGTCGAAATCCAGCCCGCTCGCGTCGCCGTTGGCCGGGCCGAGCATGTACACCTGGCGCTGGCCGCAGCCTTCCAGGCCGATGGAATACAGCTCGCCGCGGCTGTTGGTCTCGATGTCGAGGGACGCCAGGCGCAGGCGCGGACGGTAGTCCGGCGCGGGGCGCAGCTGGGCATCCAGCAGCACACCGTCGTCAGCCGGCGTGCCGGCGAAGCTTACCGGCGCGGTGATGAAGCGCTCCATCAGGAAACGCTCGGGCGGGCGGATGTCGGCCTCGTAGACATCCACGCCGCCGGCGCGCAGGGCCTTTTCCAGACGCAGCAGCTGCGCGTACTGCCGGCAGTAGAGACCGAGCACCGGCCGATGATGGAAGTCGCGCATCTCCAGCTCGCGCAGCTCGGCACCCTCCTCGCCGCGCAGCAACTGCCCGGCGCGCTGGCGCTGTTCGGCGGGCACGAAGGCCACCGCCGGCTGCACGGGCACCCGCACGCGACGCGGGCCGGCGTCGCTCGCCAGCCAGAACTCGACCTCGATGCCCGCCGGCGTGTCGCGCCAGTGCCGCGTCAGCACGAAACCCAGTTGCCCTTCCACGCCGATGACCTTGAGAAGACCCTGAGAAGGGAATTCTACGTGCTCGGCGGTGGTGCGGCGAACAGGGGCGTCTGTAGTGGTCAAGCCATCCCATATTCCACCTAGCGAAATACTGGATTGCCACCAGCACTGATTCTGCTGCGAGCCGATCCAGTGCAGCATGTCCTCCAGCAGCGCCACTCCCGGCGCTGATCCGGAGCCCAGAACATGCCAAGCCCGATCAAACTCTATAACTTCCCCAAGTCCGGCCATGCTCACCGCATCGAGCTGATGTTGTCGCTGCTTCAGTTGCCCACCGAACTGGTCTTCGTCGACCTGGCCAAGGGCGAACACAAACAGCCCGAATTTCTGGCCATCAACCCCTTCGGCCAGGTGCCGGTGATCGACGACAACGGGATCGTCATCGCCGACTCCAACGCCATTCTGGTGTACCTGGCCAAGGCTTACGGCGGTGAACGCTGGCTGCCCCAGGATCCGGTCGGCGCCGCCCGCGTGCAACGCTGGTTGTCTGTAGCTGCTGGCCCGCTGGCGTTTGGCCCGGCCGCTGCGCGCCTGGTGACTGTATTCGGCGCCTCGTTCAACACCGATGAAGTCATCGGCCGCGCCCACACCCTGCTCAAGTTGATCAACGCCGAACTGGCCAAAGCCTCGTTCCTAGCCGGTGACCAGGTGACCATCGCCGATATCGCCAACTACTCGTACATCGCCCACGCGCCGGAAGGCAACGTGTCGCTGGAGCCTTATCCCAACGTGCGTGCCTGGCTGGCCCGTATCGAGGCGCTGCCGGGCTTCGTACCGATGCCACGCACGGTCATTGGCTTGCAGACCACTCTCTAAACCTCGAGGAATGCCGCCATGCGATCACCCTGGCATGTAGGTGAGAAACGGCTGCAGGAGCAAGCCGGTGTTGCAGAGCGCATGGAGGCATTGGGGCCGAAGGTCATCCGCGACTTCATGCCCGAGCAGCATCGTGCGTTCTATCACCAGCTGCCGTTCATGGTGGCCGGCGCCGTGGATGCTGATGGTAAACCCTGGGCGACTTTGCTCGAAGGCCCCGAGGGCTTCGTCAGCTCGCCCGATCCTCGGCAGTTGCTGATCAGCACTGATCTTGTCGCCGACGACCCGGCCACGCCGGGCTTGGAGGCGGGCGGTGCCGTTGGCCTGTTGGGGATCGAGTTGCACACGCGGCGGCGGAATCGTCTCAACGGCATGATCCGCCGCACCGGTACCGGCCAACTGGAGGTGGCGGTCGAGCAGTCGTTCGGCAACTGCCCACAATACATCCAGTTGCGCGAGTACACCCGTGTCGATAAGCCGCCGCAGGGGCGCCAAGATTCAAAGGCACTCGATGCCGGGGCTCGCGCCATGATCGAAAGCGCCGACACGTTCTTTGTCGCCAGTTACGTCGAACCTGAGGGCGGCCAGCGATCGGTGGATGTCTCCCACCGCGGTGGTCGCGCCGGTTTCGTGAGGATCGAGGGCAACCGCCTGACCATCCCGGACTATGCCGGTAACCTGCATTTCAATACCCTCGGCAACCTGCTGGTGAATCCGATCGCAGGCCTATTGTTCGTCGATTTCACCACCGGCGATGTGCTGCAGATTGTCGGGCGAGCAGAGGTCATTCTCGACAGTCCCTTGATCCGTGCCTTCGAAGGCGCCGAGCGGATCTGGACCTTGGATGTCGAGCAGGTGGTGTTTCGCCCGGCCGCCGTTTCGCTGCGCTGGGCGTTCCACGAGTTCGCCCCTACCAGCCTGATAACTGGCACCTGGGCCGAGGCCGAGCAGCGTTTGCAGCAGCGTGAACGGCAGCACCAGTGGCTGAGGTGGCAAGTGCTGCGCATCGAACAGGAGAGTCGTGACATCCGCTCGTTCTACCTACAACCCGAAGACGGCACCCCCGTGGCCTTTGCGCCTGGCCAGCATATCCCCGTGCGTTTGCGGATCGATGGGCAGACGCCGTTGATCCGGATCTACAGCCTGTCCAGCGCGCCGTCCGATGGCTACCTGCGGATCAGCGTCAAGGCGCAGGGACCCGCTTCACGGTATCTGCACCGTCAGTTGAAAGTCGGCGACTCCATGGACGTGCGCTTGCCCATGGGCAGCTTCATCCTGGATCAGTACAGCGCACGCCCTATCGTGCTGATCGGCGCGGGCGTGGGCATCACACCGCTGATCGCCATGCTTCGCGAGCAATTGGCCAACGGGCAGGGGCGACGTATCCATCTGTTCCACGGTGGGCGCACTTTGGCGGACCTGCCGTTCCAGCAGGAACTTGCCGCACTCCAGCAGCAATCCAATGGCCTGCTGTATATCCACCGCGCCCTGAGCCAGCCGGAAGCACACACCGTGCAGGGCCGTGACTACGCCTTTGCCAGCCGTCTGGGCATCGATCAGATCAAGGCCTCGCTGGCACTGGACGACTACGACTTCTACCTCTGCGGCCCGGCCAGCTTCACCCAGGAGCTCTACGAAGGCCTGCGAAGCGTGCACGTGCCCGACGCGCGCATCCATGCCGAAGCCTTCGGCCCCTCGACCCTGCGCCGCCACTCCGACGACAACCAGCCCACGTTGCAACAACCCCCGCCCGCCACCGAACCGGTACCGGTGTACTTCGCCAGTTCCGCAATGGAAGCACGCTGGGCACCGGACAGTGGCACGCTGCTGGAACTGGCGGAAAGCCGCGGCCTGTCGCCGGAGTTCAGCTGCCGAGGCGGCTCCTGCGGCACCTGCAAGACCAAACTGGTCAGCGGACAGGTCCACTACCAGGCCCCGCCCGCAGATCTGCCCGAACCCGGCAGCGTGCTGATCTGCTGCGCCATCCCGGCCCAGGCTGAAGGCGCAGTGCAGCCCTTGGTGCTGGAGCTCTAGCGTCCGCGCTGGAATAATCGCCCTACGACAACGCATGGAGCGCGGCATGGACCAGATTCACCAGATGAAAGTGTTCGTGGCCGTAGGCGAGCTTGAAAGCTTCGCCGCTGCTTCTCGCCGCCTGGCCATCTCGCCCGCGGCGGTGACCCGCGCGGTCACCGCTCTGGAGGAGCAGCTCGGGGTCAAGTTGCTGCTGCGTACCACCCGCAGCGTGCGCCTGACCGAGGCCGGTGGCCGCTACCTGGAGGACACCCGGCACATTCTGGCCAGCATCGTCGAAGCCAACGAAGCCGCCGCCAGCATCAATGCCGCGCCCAAGGGTGACCTGGCGGTGACCGCGCCGATCCTGTTTGGCAAGGCGTTCGTCATGCCCTGCATCGTTCGCTACCTGCAGCAGTATCCCGAGGTGAATGTGTCGGCTTATTTTCTCGACCGTGTGGTGAACTTGGTGGAGGAGGGCATGGACGTGGCCGTACGCATCGGCCAATTGCCCGATTCTGGCCTTAAGGCGCTGCGCGTGGGCCAGATGCGTCGGTTGCTGTGCGCCTCGCCTGAGTACCTGGCCCGTCACAGCACGCCGCACCATCCTTCGGAGCTGCACAAACACCAGATCATCGCGGGCGGGGCGCTCTCGCCTCACTCGGACTGGCGCTTCGGCGCGATCGACGACTCGACCCTGGTGCGCATGAAGCCGCGCCTGACCGTGACCAGCAACGACGCCGCCATCGCCGCAGCCTGCGCCGGGCTCGGCATCGCCCGGCTGTTGTCCTATCAGGTAGCTGATGAACTGGCGGACGGGCGCTTGCAGGTGATCCTGGCTGAGTACGAGGAAGCGTCCTGGCCAATCCACATCCTTCATCGTGAGAGTAAATACGGCTCGACCAAGGTGCGGACGTTCATCGACATGCTGGCCGAGCATCTGCGTAGTCAGGCGCATCTGGCCTGATCCCGGCGAGCAAAGCTTCCCTGTGGGGGGGCGGTGCGGCACCAGTGGGAGCTGGCTGGGGAACTCAACGGTTGGACTCTGCGAGAGGCATCGTCCCAGTTGTCTAGGGCTTTGACGGATATTTCTAACTGAATCGGCCCGGCTTTCGTAGATTGTAGATGACCGCTGTTGGCCGATTCTGTTGAAAAAGTCCCTTCGGCCATGTCGAGGGGATTTGGCGGCTAAAAAATGCTCGGACCGCGCGTTGCTACGTGAAATCTGACGTAGCTCGTCTCTAAAAAACGCATTGACTTCAAGCTACGCACGGCAATTTCCCGCAGGGCGGATCGCATGCGACTTTTTCAACAGAATCGGCCGATTTCTGCCAGTCGCCACTGCCCGCTTTGAGTCGGAAACCGCCCCTCTCCCCACGACATGCCCGCATGCCGTAGGCAACACCTCAAGCCCTGACGTATCGAATCACCGCCTCGCAGATCATCTCCTTGTGCCGCGCCCGAGTCTCGGGGTCGCTGAAATCGACCTGGTGGATGGTAGCGAAGGTGTGGCGGTTGGAGACGCGGAAGAAGCAGAACGAGCTGATCAGCAGGTGCAGGTCGCGCGGTTCGATGCCGGGGCGGAAGATGCCGGCGGCCACGCCACGGTCGAGGATGCTCGACACTTCGGCGAGGATCGACTTGTTCAGCGAGCGGATCACCTGCGACTCGGCCAGGTGGGCGCCGTGGTGGATGTTCTCGATGCTGACCAAGCGGATGAAGTCGACGTTGCTGTCGTGGTGCTCGAAGGTGAATTCGACCATGCGGCGCAATGCCGCCTCCGGGTCCAGCTGACCCAGCTTGAGCGACGCTTCGGTGGCGCGGATGTCGCCGTAGAGCTTCTCCAGCACGGCCAGGTAGAGCTGCTCCTTGCTGGTGAAGTAGTAGTAGATCATCCGCTTGGAGACGTTGGTGCGCTCGGCGATGGCATCCACCCGCGCGCCACTCAGGCCGTGCTCGGCGAACTCGGCGACCGCGGCGAGGAGGATGTCCTGGCGGGTCTTCTCCGGGTTGTTCTTGCGCGGCTGGCGCACTTTGCTCGGTGCGGCTGGAGGTAGCGGGATGACGGACGACATGGCTCGCGGACTCGGTCAGAAAAGGCTGGCGCGATTATCGGCTGCTGCCCGGCGGGAGGGAAGCCACGCCGCCATCGGCGGCATGGCTTCCTGGCCTCACAGCTTGCTGCGCCGGCTGGAACGTGCCTGGGCCATGGCCGCCAGGCGCACGGCGACGTTGGCCGCGCCGTAGCCGGCGTAGTCCTTGCGCTGCAGGATCTCGAAGAAGAAGCGCTCGGCAAACGGTTCGGTGTAGACGTGGAACAGCTCGCCGCCCTGGGCGTCGCGGTCGTAGAGGACGTTGAAGTAGGCCAGCTGGCTGAGGAACTCGTCGTCGAAGTCGAAGCGCGCGGCCAGGTCGTCGTAGTAGTTCATCGGGATGTCCAGCAGCGCCACCCCGGCTTCCTTGGCCTGTTCGACGGCGACGAAGATGTCGTCGCAGTCGAAGGCGATGTGGTGCACGCCGGAGCCGCGGTAGGTGGACAGCGAGTGGGCAATCGCCGTGTTGCGGTTCTCCGAGATGTTCAGCGGCAGGCGCACAGTACCGCAGCGGCTGCGCAGGGCGCGGCTCTTGACCAGGCCGTAGGGGTCGGGGAGCACCACCTCATCGTCGGCGGTGAAGTCGAACAGGCTCTTGTAGAACAGCACCCAGGAATCCATGCCCTCGGCCGGCAGGGCCATGGCCACGTGGTCGATGCGCTTGAGGATGCCGGGGGCGGCGCTGTCCTTGAGGTCGAAATCGGTCTCGTAGATGCTGTGGCCCTGGGCATCGCGGTCGGCCAGGTAGATCAGGCTGCCGTCCGGCGCACGCACCGCGGGGATCTCGCGCTCGTTGGGGCCGACCAGGCTGCGGTACGGCTGGCCGCCGAACTGGCTGGCGCGCTCCAGCGCCTGCTTGCCATCACGTACGCGCAGGGCAGTAGCGCACAGCGACGGGCCGTGGGCCTCGAAGAAGCTGTGGGCGAAGGAGTACGGCTCGGCGTTGAGCACCAGGTTGATGTCGCCCTGGCGCAGCAGGCTGACGCTCTTCGAGCGGTGGCGACCGGCCTCGACGAAGCCCAGGCGGGTCAACCACTGGCCGAGCAGGGCGCCGTGCGCCTCGTCGACGGCGAATTCGAGGAACTCGATGCCGTCGTAGCGGCTGGCCGGCGGCGGCGCGAACAGCACGTCGGGCTCCACCGGCTGATGCTGTTCTTCCAGCAGCAGACGGGTCTTCTCCTCGAGGTAGAGCAGCGAGCGATGGCCATCCACCGCGGTGGCGCGCGGCGGCGCGGCGCGGAAGCCGTCGTTGAAGATCTCCAGCGACAGCGGGCCGCGATAGCCGCTCTTGAGGATCGGCGCGAGGAAGCCGGGCAGGTCGAAGTCGCCCTGCCCCGGGAAGCAGCGGAAATGCCGGCTCCACTCCAGCACGTCCATGTTGAGGATGGGCGCGTCGGCCATCTGCACGAAGAAGATCTTGTCGCCGGGAATCTCGGCGATGGCGCTCGGGTCGCCCTTCAGCGACAGGGTGTGGAAGCTGTCGAGCAGCACGCCCAGGCTCGGGTGATCGGCGGCGCGCACGATGTCCCACACCTGCTGCCAGGTGTTGACGTGGCGGCCCCAGGCCAGCGCCTCGTAGCCGATGCGCAGGCCGCGGGCGCCGGCGCGCTCGGCCAGCAGGCGGAGGTCGTCGACGAGGATCTGCCGGTCGCCCAGGGAGTCGGCGGCGACGTTGCTGCACACCAGCACCAGGTCGGTGCCCAGCTCCTGCATCAGGTCGAACTTGCGTTCGGCGCGGTCGAGGTTGCGCTGCAGGCGATCGCGGCGCACCCCCTCGAAGTCGCGGAACGGCTGGAACAGGGTGATCTCCAGCCCCAGGTTGGCCGCCAGCTTGCGTACCTCGCGCGGGCTGCCGCCGTAGTAGAGCAGGTCATTCTCGAAGATCTCCACGCCGTCGAAGCCGGCGGCGGCGATGGCCTCGAGCTTCTCGGGCAGGGTGCCGCTGAGCGAGACGGTGGCGATTGAGCGATGCATGCGTCCTCCTGGGGTGAAGGCGGTCGGCGCGGCGGAAAGGCAAGGCAGGCGCGCGGCGACGGGATGGGGTGAGTCGAGTATCGGACAGGGTTTGACCAACGACAACAGGAATGTACCAACCAGTTAGTTTAACGTTCGATTATCGAACCAATCGACTTCCAGGCAATTGACCCAGCCTCCCGCTGCCCGCCACCATGCAGTCATCCGACGGGCCGGCACGCCACGGTTTCCGTCCGGTGCAGCCGCATTCACGACAACAACAAGATCGAAGCCGCCATGCCCCGAACCCCCGATGCCAGCCCCGGCGCCGATCAAGGCGCCAGCTCCCCCAGCAGTCGCGGACGGCACCGCCGCCGCCAGGGACTGACGGCCGCCGCGCCCAGTCCTGCCACCCCTCGCGGGTGATCCACCAGAGCCCTCAGCCACTGCATTCCCGCGCGGATCGCCAGCGGCCGCTCGACCAATAAAAACGGGAGAACAACAACAATGATGTCTCGCACCCCCCTTGCACTCGCCATCGGCACCGTCGCCAGCCTGAGTGCGACCGCCCTGTCCATGCCGACCATGGCCGCCGGTTTCGTCGACGACGCCACCGCCACGCTGAACCTGCGCAACTACTACCTGGGGCGCGACTTCCGCAACTCCGACAGCAACGCCCAGAGCCGCGCCGAGGAATGGACGCAGAACTTCATCCTCGACGCCCGCTCCGGCTACACCGAGGGCCCGGTGGGCTTCGGCGCCGACGTGCTCGGCCTGTATTCCGTGAAGCTCGACGGCGGCAAGGGCACCACCAATACCCAGCTGCTGCCGGTGCACGGCGACGGCAGCCCGGCCGACGACTTTGGCCGCCTGGCGGTGGCCGGCAAGGCCAGGTTCTCCAAGACCGAACTGAAGGTCGGCGAGTGGATGCCGGTGCTGCCGATCCTGCGCTCCGACGACGGCCGCTCGCTGCCGCAGACTTTCCAGGGCGGCCAGATCACCTCCAAGGAAATCGACGGCCTGACCCTCTACGGCGGCCAGTTCCGCCAGAACAGCCCGCGCAACGACGCCAGCATGGAAGACATGTCGATGTTCGGTAAGCCGGCGTTCACGTCCGACCGTTTCAACTTCGCCGCCGGCGAATACACCTTCAACGACAAGCGCACCCTGGTCGGCGTCTGGTACTCCGAGCTGGAAGACATCTACCAGCAGCAGTACTACAACCTGGTGCACACCCAGCCGGTCGGTGACTGGACCCTGGGCGCCAACCTCGGCTACTTCATCGGCCAGGAAAACGGCGACGAGCTGGCCGGCGAACTGGACAACAAGACCGCCTCGGCCATGCTCTCGGCCAAGACCGGCAACCACGGCTTCTATGTCGGCCTGCAGAAGCTCAGCGGCGACAACGCCTGGATGCGCGTCAACGGCACCAGCGGCGGCACCCTGGCCAACGACAGCTTCAACTCCAGCTTCGACAACGCCGAGGAACGCTCCTGGCAGCTGCGCTATGACTACAACCTGATCGGCTGGGGCGTGCCGGGGCTGACCTTCTCCACCCGCTACATCAGCGGCGACAACGTGCACGTCGGCAGCGTCGACGACGGCAAGGAATGGGTCCGCGAGTCCGAGCTGGCCTACGTGGTGCAGTCCGGCCCGCTGAAGAGCCTCAACGTGAAGTGGCGCAACTCCAACATCCGCAAGAGCTGGGCCGACAACGGCACCGACTTCGACGAGAACCGCCTGATCGTCAACTACCCGCTGAACATCCTCTGATCGGCTGCTGTACCGGCCGCCGTGGCAGCGGTGGTCGTCTCCCCTGAGGTACCCTCTTTGGCCCGTCCATGTGACGGGCTTTTTTTCGTCCGGCTTTCTTGGCGGGAAACCACGGCATCACCGCCGGCAAACCTGCCCAGCAAAGTTCATGGCCTGCTCCCCCAACGCTTCGTGGCAATCCGCACGGCTCGCGGAGCAGGTCAGGCCTTACCCCTGCCTGCCGGGGTAACGGAGCGTGCCGACAACGATGTGTGGGCTGCTTCTGGGTTGGTGCCACCAAGCCTCGACCTCCGACAGCAGCGCCAGAAAGGCCCGGACCGCATCAGCGGGCATCATCGCCGCCCTGCCCCACAGCCGTGAAAGCAGTGACCTGTGCTGGCCGAATGCTCTGACCGGAAACGGCCACAGGGTTCGGCTTGGCGACAGCGTACCGAGGAGCAAGGTACCGCCGCGTTCCTCCAGTTCCGCCAGCCCCTGCGGCGGCTCGATGAACAACTGCACGCCGAACGCGGCGCGGCGCTTGCGATTGAAGAGGATCGCGATGGTCTCCCGCCCGGCCAAACCCTCGCGCGCGAACTCGTAGCGGACGGTATGGCGATCGAACGGAGCCCTGGGCGCGCGGTAACCGGCGGCAACCAACGCGGGAGTGAGCGAGGCATTCAGCTCGGCACAGAACTCAGCGAATGAGCCAGGCATGCGGGCCTCCGGGTTGCTGACGGTGGATTGGCCACGCCAAAAATTCAGTCGCAAGGCAGGCGATGTCGGGAACAACTTAGCCGGCCGCCCCCGATGTGGGCGAGACGACATAGGGCTCGACTCTGTCCTGTTCTGCCGGATCGTTGCGCGCGACGATAGCCCGGGCCGCTTCGCTGGCGCTGAGATTGATCGCCTCGTGGGGAACGCCGGGAGGAATGAACAGAAACTCTCCGGCCTCGCTGACGATCTCGTTCTCGAGCGAGGCTCCCCATCGCGTGAGGACGCAGCCTTCGAGTACGTAGATGCCCGTTTCGTAACCGATGTGAAGGTGCGGTTCGGCTCGCCCACCGGGCGGGATGACCACCAGGTGCATGGACAACCCCTGCGCCCCGACCGTCTGCCCCGAGATGCCGACGAAATAGGGAAGACGCTGGCGGGTCATGACCTCGGTATCGGGCCGTAGCCCTTGAACCCGGCGCTCGTCTGTAGCCATGGCACTTTCCTCCCGCATCGTGTAACGCCTGAGGCCGTACCACCCCGGCAGTGGCATCACCCGCTGCCCAGGTTCCCCGGCCAGCGGGCGATTTGCATCTTGACTCAGCGTATCGGTGGAGACTGGTAGCCCTCTTCCCCCACCTCAAGCTCCACACGGCTGAGAATCTTCAAATCTACCTGCTGGTTGAGCTCACGCTTGACCGCGTCTTGCAGAGCCTTGATGTCTGCAGGACTTAAAACATTGGATCCTGCAACCAATCCACGCACGATCCAGGACTCTCCTGCAGGCGCCGCATCGATGGCCTGCACATAGAAGTGTGGCTTGTCCATGATCGAGCGAGTCAGAAGGCTTTCGATCTGTGCCTGTATCTGCCGCTGCCCCTCGTCAAGAGCACCATAGTGTGCCGCACCCAGAATCACAGGTCCCTTGGCACTCACCTCAATGGTCGAGATGCGACGAATATCCACTCGAATATTGCTGTTTTGCAGACGTTCCTGAATGAATTTCTGGAAATGCTCGACTCTTTCCGCACTGGGCTGACGCGGACTCTGGATGGCTATCACCAGAACCGGACCGGAATCGAGTTCAACTAGACGAATGTCGTCAAGATGGATGTGATCCCGGTCCGCAAAAGCCTCGCGGGCAATCTGCTCTGCCTGCTGGAGCAGGGCCATGGTGGGGGTCAACGGGACATGACTTTCCTTGCCATCGAGGTTCAGATAGGGGCGGATATTGGTCGAGCCGGTTGCGCTAATATCCTTGGTGACCTTGCAACGCATGAAGAGCTGCACGGGTCGCCCGAGCTGCGCAGAAAGATGCTCTTCAAGTACCTTCACCCTTTGTGGCTCGAGAACCTGCGGGGTATCCACGGAAGCGATGATGCTCACCCCCTCAGTGGTGGGATTGAGCTCCACGCTGGTCAAGGCGGTATTGGGCAAGTGAGCGAGTTGTTCGTCAAGCACGCTGTTGACTACCCGATTCACGCGCAGATCATCGATCAGAGTGAAACTGTAGCCCGTTAGCACAATAGCAATCAAAGTCAGACCTATTACTGCCACGGAGAAACGCCCGACGAGTCCCCGCCAGCCCGACAACAACCCCGCTTGTTTATCACTCATCACAAACCTCGGGCCCCAACGGCTCAGAATCTATCGAATACCTCGGCACGTGGCCTGGCCTGTAAACCATCGGTACTCTCGGCTGGCGGGGAGGTTTCAGCTGAGGCTGCCTGCTCAGCTGGAGCTACCTGCTCAGCAGGGGCTGCCGGCTTAGCTGGAGCGACCTGCTCAGCTAGAACTGCCGGCTTAGCTGGAGCGACCTGCTCAGCTAGAACTGCCGGCTCAGCTGGAGCTACCTGCTCAGCTGGGGCTGCCGGCTCAGCTGGGGCTACCGGTTCAGCTGGAGCTGCCGGCTCAGCTGGGCTTGCAGGTGGAACAGGCTGAGGAGGGCACTTGACCGCCGCGGTACGAGTACGAGACGGCTTGGAAACCGGCAGGCGCCAGATGAGCAGACCATTATCGACCCACCCCTGTATGCGGCCGTCCGGGGTGCGAATTCGAGCGTAGCCACGCTGAACATCGCTACGGAGTATCTTTTGGTGGAGAGTCAAAGTGGCCAGCACTCGTGAACCATGCCTGGGAGCACTGTAAACCTTCATCCCCGACCGACTTGCATAGTAGGGCAACTCAGCGGCTGCCGGTGCATGGACCCGGGTCGGAGCCGGGGCCGGTTCCGGGGGCGGCGAAGAAAACCGTTGCCCGGTGGAGCAGCCATTCATGCCAACCACGCAAACCACGCAAACCACGCAAACCACGCAAACCAGCATGACCGGAAAAAGACGGATCAGGCAGAGCCTGTAGCATGGTAGGAGCATGGTCCTTGGTCTCGAGAAAAGGTTATCCGAGTCTAGATGCTTGCAAGCCATCGTGTTGCCAAGGACCATTCTCGAAGAGACGCTGATTCATCCCTTGCCCAATCAGACAGTAATCCCCCAACGCGTGATGGTTACATCGACCGAAGTCAGGAGACCAGTAAGCGCCCCCCAAGCCCCGTGCAATTCTCACTGCTCCCTCAACTGGCCAAGCCTTCCCCTGCTTGCCGGGATAATGGAGCGTACCGGCGATGACGTGCTTGCAGCTGATGGGCCGGCGCCACCAGGCCTCGACCTCCGGCAGCAGCGCCAGAATGGCCCGAACCGCCTCAGCGGGCGGGGGCTCGCCTCTGCCCCGCATCCTGATGGCACCGCTCTTCCCGATCAATCCAGAGCGGCTAGGTGGAGCATAGCCGACAGGGCGCGGCGACTTGTACGTGGGGTGCGCCAGCGAGGCCTGGCGCTGGTAAATTGAGCGTGCCGCCATATTCAGCACGCCCGGAAATTCCGCCATGCCGCGACACGCCCCTCCCCCCTTTACCCCCGACCTGTTCGGCGAAACGCCCGCCGAGCTACCGCGCGAGGAACGCCTCGGCGCGCAGGCACTGCTGCTGCGCGGCTTCGCCCTGCCCTTTGTCGACGAGTTGCTACCGGCGCTGACGGCGGTCGAGGCGGCGGCGCCGTTCCGGATCATGGTCACCCCCGGAGGGCAGTCGATGTCGGTGGCGCTGACCAATTGCGGCGCGCTGGGCTGGATCAGCGACCGTGGCGGCTATCGCTACAGTCCGCTCGATCCGCTGAGCGGCCAGCCGTGGCCGGCGATGCCAGAGGTATTCAGCTGTCTGGCGCATGAAGCGGCGGCCGCCGCAGGCTTTGCGGAGTTCGTGCCGGATGCCTGCCTGGTCAACCGCTACCTGCCGGGCACGCGCATGAGCCTGCACCAGGACCGCGACGAGCGCAGCCTGGAGCACCCCATCGTCTCGGTGTCGCTGGGCATCCCGGCGGTGTTTCTGTTCGGCGGGCACACGCGCCGCGAAACTGCGCAGCGGGTGCCGCTGCTGCATGGCGACGTGGTGGTGTGGGGCGGCGAAGATCGCCTGCGCTTTCACGGCATATTGCCGATCAAGGAAGCGGTGCATCCGCTGCTGGGCGCGCAGCGGATCAATTTCACTCTGCGCAAGGCAGGATGAGTCACCTGCTCAGCGCGGGCTGAGTCCCATTGCCCGGTCCAGCTTGTCAAGCAGGCGCATGCTCGGCAGGCAGTCGGCGAAGGAGGATTCGGGGGTGCGGCCTTCGCGGATGGCGGCGAGGAATTCGGCGTCCTGGCGGGCGAAGCTGCTGCCCTCGGGGACGCTCTGCAGCACGCCCTCATGGTCCTTCAGTTCGTCGCGGTAGGCCAGCAGGGTCGCTTCCTCGCCGATGTAGCGGTAGTGGCCGCCGAACGGACCGCGGTTGTTGAACGACAGCACCAGCGTGGCCATCGCCCCGCTGCGCGAGCGCAGGCCGATGTTCATGTCCATCGGAATGCCCAGCTCGGCATGGCGCGGGCCAGCGCTGCCCCACACCTCCAGCTCGAAGTCGTCCAGCAGCCAGGCGAACAGGTCGACGCTGTGGCAGGCGTGGTGCCAGAGCAGACAGTCGGTCCAGCTGCGCGGCTTGCCGAACATGTTGCGGTTGTCGCGGCGCAGGAAGTACGTCTCGGCGACCAGGTGTTGCAGGTGGAATTCGCCGGCGGCGATGCGCCGCTTCAGCTCGACGTGTGGCGCGCTGAAGCGGCGGGTATGGGCGACCATGCACACCCGGTCGCTGGCCTGCGCCTCGGCGCCCAGGCGCTCGGCATCGGCGAGGTTGAGGCTCATGGGGATCTCGGCCAGCACGTGCTTGCCGGCGGCGATGGCCGCGCTGGCCTGATCGGCATGCAGCGCACTGGGGCTGGCGATGATCACCGCGTCGATGTCCTCGCGCGCCAGGCCGGCGGCGAAATCCTGCGAGTGCTCGCGGATGCCCCACTGGGCGGCGAAAGCTGCGGTGTCGGCGTCCACGCCGCCGGCGACGCAGACCACCTCGGCGCCGCCGATCTCCTGCAGGGCCTGCAGGTGGATGCCGGCGATGGCGCCCTCGCCGACGAGCAGAATGCGGATCGGCGGGTTGCTCATGAAAGTCCCCGCTTCAGGCGCGCCGCCCCTGCAGCCAGACACTGCCCAGCCCGCTCAGGGCGATCACGCCCATGCCCAGCAGCGCACCGGCGTCCGGCACATGGTCGAACAGGACGAAGCCGTACAGCACGGCGAAGAAGATCTGCAGGTAGCTGAACGGCGCCAGCAGCACCGGCGAGCTGTACTGGAAGGCCACGGTCAGCAGCATGTGCCCGCCGACGGCGATCACCCCGAGGGAGGCCATGCCCAGCAGTTGCGGCCACTCCGGCAGGCCGCTCCAGAACCACGGCAGCATCAGGCTCATGCCGGCGGCGCCGACCAGGCCGGTGACCAGGTTGGTGGTGGCTGCGCTGTCGCGGGTGCCGATGCGCCGGGTCAGCAGCTGGAAGACCGCGTAGCAGGTGGCCGAGGCCACCGGCAGGAGCATGGCCGGTGTCAGCAGGCCGCCGCCGGGGCGGACGATGATCAGCACGCCGGCGAAGCCGAGGCCGACCACCAGCCAGTGGCCTAGGCTGGCGCGCTCGCCGAGCAGCGGGATCGCCAGCAGGATCACCAGCAGCGGCGACAGGAAGTGCACCGCGGTGGCCTCGCCGATCGGCAACAGGCTCAGGGCGGAGAGGAAGAACAGGCTGATGGCGAGCAGAGACAGGCCGCGCAGCACCTGCAAGCCGGGACAGTTGACCTTGAGCACGCGCAGGCCGTGGCGCGACAACTGCCAGGTGGCGAGCAGCAGGCTCTGCGACAGGTAGCGCACCCAGAGGATCATCAGCACGCTGTTGAACGTGGTGAGGTACTTGGACAGGCTGTCGAGGGAAGCGAAGACCAGCACGGCAGCGCAGGTCAGCAGGATGCCCTTGAGCGGGCGGGATATGGCCATCCGAGAGGTGGATTCCTGATAAGAAGGTCAATGGGCGTCCATGCCCGGCATGTTACTCCAGCGACTCGACGCCCAGCTCGCTCCACACCTCTTCGGCCAGGTGGAAGGTCGCGTTGGCGGCCGGGATGCCGCAGTAGATCGCGCTCTGCAGCAGCACTTCCTTGATCTCGTCGCGGGTCACGCCGTTGTTGCGCGCGGCGCGCAGGTGCAGCTTCAGCTCGCCCTCGCGGTTCATGCCGATCAGCATGGCGATGGTGATCAGGCTGCGGGTGTGGCGCGGCAGGCCCGGGCGGGTCCAGATGTCGCCCCAGGCGTGGCGGGTGATCATTTCCTGGAACTCGCCGTTGAACTCGGTGATGTTCTTCAGGCTGCGGTCGACATGGGCGTCGCCCAGCACCGCGCGACGCACCTGCATGCCGGCTTCATAGCGTTGTTTCTCGTCCATCGTTGGCTCCGTGATTTATTTGGTGAGGAACGCCAGTACCGCCTGGGTGAAGGCGTCGCCGGCCTCGACGTTGGACAGGTGCGCGGCGTGGAACTCGACCAGCTCGGCGCCCTTGATGCGCTCCTGCATGAAGCGGCCATGCTCCGGGGTGGTGACAGCGTCGTGGCTGCCGCAGACGATCAGGGTCGGCGCGGTGATCGCGCCGAGCTGCTCGCGGTAGTCGGCATCGCGCACCGCGGCGCAGTTGGCGGCGTAGCCCTGCGGCGAGGTCTGCGCCAGCATGCCGACGATCGGCTCGGCCTTGGCCGGCTGGGCGGCGGCGAACTCGGCGGTGAACCAGCGGGCGATGGACGCATCGCGCAGGTCACGCATGGCCTGCTGACCGCCGGCCAGCACGGTGTCGATACGGGTGTTCCACACCTCGTCAGTGCCGATCTTGGCGGCGGTGTTGCACAGCACCAGCTTGTCCAGGCGTGCGCCGGCGTTGATGCCCAGCCACTGGCCGATCAGGCCGCCCATGGACAGGCCGCAGAACGAGAACTTCTGGATGTCCAGCGCGTCGAGCAGGGCCAGCACGTCGCGGCCGAGCTGTTCGATGCGGTACGGGCCTTCGGTCACCAGCGAGGCGCCGTGGCCGCGGGTGTCGAAACGCAGCACGCGGAACTGCTCGGCGAAGGCCGGGATCTGCGCGTCCCACATGTTCAGGTCGGTGCCCAGCGAGTTGGACAGCACCAGCACCGGCGCGCCGGCGGGACCGTCGATCTGGTAGTTCAGGGCGCCATCGGCGAGTTGCACGGTCGGCATGGAAGACTCCTCAGCAGTGGGTGGCGCGATGTTCGGCCACGGCACGGGCGACCCAGCTCTGCGCCAGGCCAAGGTAATGGGCAGGATCGAGCAGGCGATCCAGTTCGGCGGCGGACAGCTCGGCGCTGACTTCGGCGTTGGCGCCGAGCACGTCGCGCAGGTGGCGGCTTTCGTTGACCGCCTGGCGGCAGCACTGCTCGACCAGGTGGTGGGCGCGCTCGCGACCTATGCGCTGGGCCAGGGCGATGCTCACCGCCTCGGCCAGCACCAGGCCGCGGGTCAGGTCGAGGTTGGCGCGCATGCGCGCGGCATCCACTTCCAGCCCCGGCAGCAGCAGGCGCGCCTGTTGCAGTGCGCCGGACAGCAGGCAGCACAGCTCGGGCAGGGTTTCCCACTCGGCATGCCAGAGGCCGAGGCTGCGCTCGTGCTCCTGGGGCATGGCCGACAGCATGGTGGCGACCAGCCCCGGCGCGCGGGTGGCGGCGCCGATCAGCACAGCGGCGCCGACCGGGTTGCGCTTGTGCGGCATGGTCGAGGAACCGCCCTTGCCCGGCGCGGACGGCTCGAACGCCTCGCCGACGTCGGTCTGCATCAGCAGAGACAGGTCGCGGCCGAGCTTGCCGAGGGTGCCGGCGAGCAGGCCGAGCCAGCCGGCGAACTCGACCAGACGGTCGCGCTGGGTGTGCCAGGGCTGCTCGGGCAGGGTCAGGTCCAGTTCGCGGGCCAGCGCCTCGGACACCGGCAGGGCGTGCTCGCCAAGGGCGGCCAAGGTGCCGGCGGCGCCGCCGAACTGCAGGACCAGGAGACGCGGCTTCAATTCGGCCAGACGCTGGCGCTGGCGGGTGACCGCGCCGAGCAGGCCGGCGAGCTTCATGCCGAGGGTCACCGGGGTGGCGTGCTGCAGCCAGGTGCGACCAGCCAGCGGCGTGGCGGCGTGGCGCTCGGCCTGGGCGGCGAGATCCTCGGCCAGCTGGGCCAGCTCGGTTTCGAACAGGGCGACGGCGGCGCGCAGTTGCAGGACCAGGCCACTGTCCATGGCGTCCTGACTGGTGGCGCCGAGGTGGACGTAGCGCTCGGCCTCGGCATCCACGGCGGCGATCTGCCGGCCGAGAGCCTTGACCAGCGGGATCGCCGAATTGCCGGCGCTGGCGATGGCGATGGCCAGCGCTTCGACGTCATAGGCTTCGGCACGGCAGGCAGCGGCGATGGGCGCCACGGCGGAAGCCGGGATCAACCCGACCGCCGCCTCGGCGCGCGCCAGCGCGGCCTCGAAATCGAGCATGCCCTGCAGCCGACCGCGGTCGCTGAACACCGCGCGCATCGGCGCGCTGGTGAAGTAGGCATCGAACAGTTGGTTGCTCAAGACGGTTTCATCCTGGAAGCGGGTACGTTACAGCCTAGGTTGGCAGTGCGGTGCGGCGGGGTCCAGCGCGGAGTCGGCGGTGCCGCACAACCGTAGGGTGGAAAACCGCGTCAGCGTTTTCCACCGCCACAGTCATGGTGGACAAGGCTGCGCCGTTGTCCAACCTACGCCACACCACTACTCCGCTTTGGCCTTTAAACGCGCTCGATGGCCAGCGCCAGCCCCTGGCCGACACCGATGCACATGGTGGCCAGACCCAGCTTGCCGCCGGACTTCTCCAGCTGGTGCAGGGCGGTCAGCACCAGGCGCGCGCCGCTCATGCCCAGCGGGTGGCCGAGGGCGATGGCGCCGCCGTTCGGGTTGACCCGCGCGTCGTCATCGGCGATGCCCAGCTCGCGCATGCAGGCCAGGCCCTGAGCGGCGAAGGCTTCGTTCAGCTCGATCACGTCGAAGTCGGCGACCGCCAGGTTCAGGCGCTCGCACAGCTTCTGCACGGCCGGCACCGGGCCGATGCCCATCACGCGCGGCGCGACGCCGGCGGCGGCCATGCCGAGCACCTTGGCGCGCGGCTTGAGGCCGTACTTGGCCACTGCCTCGGCGGAAGCCAGGATCATCGCGGCGGCGCCGTCGTTGATGCCCGAGGCGTTGCCGGCGGTGACGGTCTTGCCCTCGCCGTTGACCGGCTTGAGCTTGGCCAGGGCTTCGGGAGTGGTGTCCGGACGCGGATGCTCGTCGCTGGCCACCACGGTGTCGCCCTTCTTGCCCTTGATAACTACCGGGACGATTTCCTCGGCGTAGAAGCCGTCGGCCTGGGCGCGACCGGCGCGCTGCTGGCTGCGCAGGGCGAAGGCGTCCTGGTCGGCACGCGAGATGCCGTAGTCCTCGGCCACGTTGTCGGCGGTCTGCGGCATGGCCTCGACGCCGTACTGGGCCTTGAGCAACGGGTTGATGAAGCGCCAGCCCATGGTGGTGTCTTCGATTTTCTGGCTGCGGCCGAAGGCGCTGTCGGCCTTGCCCATCACATAGGGCGCGCGGCTCATCGACTCGACGCCGCCGGCGATGGCCAGCTCCATCTCGCCGCTGGCGATGGCGCGGAAGGCGCTGCCCACCGCGTCCATGCCCGAGGCGCACAGGCGGTTGAGGGTCACGCCCGGCACGCTCGGCGGCAGGCCGGCCAGCAGCAGCGACATGCGCGCCACGTTGCGGTTGTCCTCGCCGGCCTGGTTGGCGCAGCCGTAGAACACGTCGTCGATGGCCGCCGGGTCGAGCTGCGGGTTGCGCTCGAGCAGGGCCTTCAGCGGAATCGCGCCCAGGTCGTCGGCGCGCACCGCGGCCAGCGCGCCGCCGAAGCGGCCGATGGGCGTGCGCACGGCGTCGCAGATGTAGACGTCGCGGCTCATGCGTCACCCCCGACCTGACCACCGTGGGCGGCGGCAGTGCGGGCTTCCAGGGCGCGCAGGGCGTCCAGCTCGACGGCGGTCGGCTCCGGGGTGACAGTCACGTTGTCGGCGAAGCGGATCGCCCAGCCGGTGTTCTCGATCACCTGCTCGCGGGTCACGCCCGGGTGCAGGGCGGTGACGATGAACTCGTTGGTGCCGGCTTCCGGCTCCATGATGCACAGGTCGGTGATGATGCCGACCGGGCCCTTGCCCGGCAGACCGAGCTGCTTGCGGTGGTCGCCGCCCTCGCCGAAGCCGACCGAGGTGATGAAGTCGAGCTTGTCGACGAAGCTGCGATGACCCTGCTTGAGGATGATCAGCACTTCCTTGGCGCTGCCGGCGATTTCCGGGGCGCCACCGGCGCCGGGCAGGCGCACTTTCGGCGCGAAGTAATCGCCGACCACGGTGGTGTTGATGTTGCCGAACTTGTCGACCTGCGCCGCGCCGAGGAAGCCGACGTCGATGCGCCCACCCTGCAGCCAGTAGCGGAAGATCTCGCCGGTGGGCACCACGGTGTCCGCGGTCTCGGCCAGTTCGCCGTCGCCGATGGACAGCGGCAGCACGGTCGGCTTGGCGCCGATCGGGCCCGATTCGTAGATCAGCACCACGTCCGGGGAGGAAGTCAGGCGCGCCAGGTTGGCCGCCTTGGACGGCAGGCCGATGCCGACGAAGCACACCGCGCCATTCTTCAGGCGGCGGGCGGCAGCCACGGTCATCATTTCATTGGTGGTGTAGCTCATCACTTGGCCTCCTGCTGCGCGGCCAGCTTGGCCTTGAATTCGGTAAAGTCGGCGGTACCGCGGATGTAGGTATCGATCCAGGCGGTGAAGGACTCGCGGCCACGCGCAATCGGGTCCCAGGCCTGGTAGAAGCGGTTGTCACGCTCGTAGTAGCCGTGGGCGTAGGACGGATGGGCACCGCCCGGCACCACGCAGACCGCGGAAAGTGCCCAGGTCGGCAGCACGCAGGCGTTCATCGGCGCGTTGAGGTCGTCGACGATCTCTTCGACGGTGACGATGGCACGCTTGGCGGCCAGCACGGCTTCCTTCTGCACGCCGAGGATGCCCTGCACCAGCACGTTGCCCTTGCGGTCGGCCTTCTGCGCGTGGATCACGGTGACGTCCGGACGCACGCTCGGTACGGCAGCCAGCTGCTCGCCGGTGAACGGGCAGTTGATGAACTTGATCATCGGGTTGACCTTGGGCAGGTCGGAGCCGGCATAGCCGCGCAGCACGGCGAACGGCAGGCCGGAAGCACCGGCAACGTAGGCGTTGGCCAGGTCGGCGTGGCTGTGTTCCTCGATTTCCAGAGCGTGCGGCCACTGCTTCTCCACCGCATCGCGCAGGCGGTGCAGCGAACCAACGCCCGGGTTGCCGCCCCAGGAGAAGATCAGCTTCTTCGCGCAACCGGCACCGATCAGCTGGTCGTAGATCAGGTCGGGGGTCATGCGCACCAGGGTCAGGTCTTTCTTGCCCTGACGGATGATCTCGTGACCCGCGGCGGTCGGAATCAGGTGGGTGAAGCCTTCGAGGGCAACGGTGTCGCCGTCGTTGACGAAGCGCTGGACGGCTTCGCGCAGGGTGAGGATTTCGGCCATTGGTTGTGCTCTTGCTCGGTTGACGTTGCCCGGCGCCATGCGCCGGCCAGTGAGTCAACAGTAAGGAAGCGAGCCGGAGCGGACAATCCGATAATCGACAATGTGTTCGACTATCGAACATTTATGACTACCAACATACAGGGGGTCATGCCCCCAACGGGACGTCCGCCACCCCGCGGAAACAGGGGTGACGGCGGGCTGGCGGAAGAGGATTACGTCACTGGGCAGCAGGAAGTTCGCGACCACCATAGGATGGCGCCCGCTCAGCGTCGGCGTGACTGACCAGCCCCTTGATCACGATGGCCACGGCGGCGATCAGCGCCGGCACCAGCAAGGCGGTCAGCACCTGGGTGAAGGTCCAGCCGAAGCCCAGCAGGGTGGCGCCGAACCAGGCTCCGGTGATGGCGCCGAAGCGACCGATGCCGAGCATCCAGGACACCCCGGTGGCGCGGCCCTGGGTCGGGTAGAACCGCGCGGCCAGCGAGGGCATCGCCGATTGCGCACCGTTCATGCACATCCCTGCCAGCAGGATCAGCGTGGCCAGCAGCATGGTATTGCCGAAGCTCTGGCCGACCAGGTAGGTGGCTATGCCGGCCAGCAGGTAGAACGCGCCGATGACCTTGTGCGGGTTGTAGCGATCCATCGCCCAGCCGACGAACACCGAACTGAGCACGCCGCCGAACTGGAACAGCGAGCCGATCACCGCCGACTGTTCCAGGCTGGCACCACCATCGCGCAGCAGGGTCGGCAGCCAGCTGGAGAGCAGGTAGATGATCACCAGGCCCATGAAGTAGGTCAGCCACAGCAGCAGGGTGCCGGCGCGAAACGCGCCGGAGAACACCACGGCCAGGGCGCTGCGGGTTTCCACGGTTTTCAGCTCGGGCACGCTGAAGTCCTTAGCCTGCGCCACTGCGTCACGACCGATCGGCGCCAGCGCGCGGCGCACCTTCTCCATGCCGCGATTGCGTACCAGCAGATAGCGGGCCGACTCGGGCAGCCAGACGATCAGGATCAGGCCCAGCACCAGCGGCAGCACGCCGCCGAGCACCAGCAGGCTCCGCCAGCCGAACGCCGGGATCATCGCCGCCGAAATGAAGCCGCCGCAGGCCATGCCGAGGTTGAAGCCACAGAACATGCTGGTCACCAGCAGCGACTTCTTGCGCTCCGGGGTGTATTCGGAGAGCAGCGTGGTGGCATTGGGCATCACCGCGCCCAGGCCGATACCGGTCAGCAGACGCAACGCCACCAGCTGTTCGATGTTGGTGCAGAACGACGAAGCCAGGCTGAACGCACCGAACAGGAACACCGAGGTCACCAGCACCACCTTGCGCCCGTAGCGGTCGGCCAGGGGGCCGGAACCGAGCGCGCCGATCACCATGCCGATCAGCGCGGCGCTCATCACCGGGCCCAGGGTGGAACGGTCGATGCCCCAGTCCTGGGTGAGGGCCGGAGCGATGAAGCCCATGGCGGAGGTGTCGATGCCGTCGATGAAGACGATCAGGAAGCACAACAGCACGATGCGCCACTGGTAGGCGGAAATCGGCTGGGCATTGATGAAGGACTGTACGTCGAGGGTGCCAGCAGTTGGCACGCGAGTTGGGCTGGTCATTCCTTGGATTCCTGAGGAGGTTCCCCACCGCAGGCGGGCCGCTCTGCGCAGCCACTGCCGAGGGAGAACACGAACTGGACAGGAATGAGGGTCGCGCCAGGCGACCACGCAACCGTGGCATCGAGCGGCATGGTGCTTGGTCACCGCTCCCGGTCTCGGGTCATGTCCGACCCTCATTATTATCATTGGCCGCGCGAGCGATCGCGCGGCTGCCCAGACACTACGGAGACCCGAATGGCAGCTCAATCCGATGATCGACAATTTGTTCGACTATCGAACCAATTGTCGCCCGATGGCCGAACTTCTCAGCGCCATAGCTGCGCGCTCAGCTCCTTGCTGCCGCTCAGCAGCACCGGCAGGAAGCGCGTCTCCAGCTCCTGGCGGCTGACCCGTCCGGCGTGGGTGCTGACGTTCATCGCGGCCAGCACCTTGCCGCTGGCGTCACGCACCGGCACGGCCACCGAGCGCAGGCTCTGCTCCAGCTCCTGATCGACGATGCACCAGCCCTGCTCGCGCACCTGCATCAGGCATTCCCACAGCGCTTCGGGGGTATGCAGGGTGCGGCTGGTGCGCGGCTTGAGGTCGGCGCGGGCCAGGTAGGCGCGCAGGTTGTCGTCGTCCAGCCCGGCGAGGAGGATGCGACCCATGGAGGTGCAGTAGGCCGGCAGGCGGCTGCCGACGCTGAGGTCGACCGAGATCAGCCGCTGCGGAATCGCCGAACGGGCGATGTAGAGCACCTCGTCGCCTTCCAGGGTGGCCAGGTTGCAGGCCTCGTGCAGCTGCTCGCTGATGCGGTCGAGGAACGGCTGCGCCGACACCGCCAGCGGCGTGGACGACAGGTAGGCATGGCCCAGGGTCAGCACCTTGGGCAGCAGCGCATAGGTGCGCCCGTCGGTGGTGACGTAGCCGAGCTGCATCAGGGTGTACAGGCAGCGCTGCACCGCAGCGCGCGGGATGCCGGTGCGGTGGCTGATCTGGGCGATGGTCAGGTGGCGTTTGCGCTCCTGGAAGGCATTGATCACCGCCAGGCCGCGCGCCAGCGAGGACATGAAGTTCGGGTCGCCACTGAACGCCTTGATGTGCTCGGCAGCCAGCATCGGCTGAGGCGGCGCCAGGCTGGCGGGAAGGGTTTCGGACTCGCTCATGGGGCTTCCTCTGCGCGATGGGTCGGGGCTGAATTCGCCGATTATCGAACCACAGACCGATAATCGCAATGCTCCGCCAGAGAGATCTGGCGCAGCTGCGCCAGGCGGCTGCGGGTGCGCGCGAAGTCGGTCTGGGCGCGGGCCACGCACAGCTGGTCGAGGCTGACGGCGCTGCCGAGCAGCAGCTGCACGCCGCTGTCGTAGGCGATGTCGACGAAGTTGAGAAAGCGCTGCTGGACGTCCAGCGAGCGCTGGTCCAGCGGCGGAATGGCGCTGATCGCCAGGCATGCGAAATGCTGGCACAGCCACAGGTAGTCGGCGGTGGCGCTGGGCACCTCGAACAACGCGGCGAAGGTCAGCCACAGGGTGTCCTGGCTGCGCGCCAAGGGTTGCAGGCGCAGACGGTTGACCGCCAGTAGCTGCCCTGCCCCGTCCGGCGTCAGCCCCAGTGCCTCGGCCAGATGCGTATCGGCAGCCGGCGTAGGCCAGCAGTAGCGGCCCCAGTCGCGCTCGCTGAGTGGCCGGTAGTCGCGGCCGCCATCCAGTTCGAGCACGGTGAGGCGCTGCTGCAGCAGGTGGATGAACGGCTGGAAACGCTCGTGATAGAGCGGGTTCGGGCACAGTCCAGCAGGCGGATAGTTGGAGGTGAGCACGACGCCGACCTGTTCGTGCAGCAGGTACTGGAGCAGGCGGCCGAGCAGGATGGCGTCGCCGATGTCGTGCACGTGGAACTCGTCGAAGCACAGCAGGCGCACCTCGCCGGCCAGCTCGCGGGCGACCAGCGCCAGCGGATCGGGTTGGCCGACGAAGCGCAGCAGGCGCTGCTGCACGTCCTGCAGGAAGGCGTGGAAATGCACGCGGCGCTTGGCTTCCAGCGGCGCGGCAGCAAAGAAGCAGTCGAGCAGCAGACTCTTGCCGCGGCCGACGCCACCCCACAGGTAGACCCCGCCGCTGTGCCGGCGCAGCCAGCCACGGCGCACTCCGAGCTGGCGCTGCAGCCACTCGGCCAGACGGGTAAAGGCGGCCTGCTGGGCGGGGTCGGCAATCAGGCCGCGTTCGGCCAGCTGTGCGGCGAAGCGCTGGTGCAGGGTGGCGGAGATACTGGCGGCGACATTGCTGGCGGGCATGGGGTGAATCGAATCCTCAACGTGGCAAACCCGCGATGCCGGGCATCGCGGGTTCTGGTTAACGCAGATAGCCGTGCAGAGATTCCGGCGCGGCATGCAGGCGCATTACGCCACGCCCGCAGCACGACGCCGGAAGCTTGCTCAGAAGTCGAAGAACACCGTCTCGCCTTCACCCTGGATGCGGATGTCGAAGCGGTAGGCCAGCTTGCCGTCCACCTCGCAACGGGTCGCCACCAGGGTCTGCCGACGTTCCACCGCTTCCACCAGGTTCAGCACCGGGTCGGCGGCGTTGGCTTCCACTTCGTCCTCGAAGTAGATGCGCGTCTGCAACTGGATGTTGATCCCGCGGGCGAACAGCGACACGTTGATGTGCGGCGCCTGCTTGCCCACCGCGCCCGGCTTGACGGTCTTCAGCGTCCACTCGCCGGCGTCGAAGGTGGTGGCGGTACGGCCGAAACCGTTGAACGGCTTCTCCAGGTCGTAGGCGCAGTCGTACGCGCCTTCGTGGTTGGCCTGCCACAACTCCAGGAAGGAGTCGCGCACCAGGTGGCCGTTGCCGTCGAACACGCGGCCGATCAGGAGGATGTGCTCGCCCGGGGCGCCCGGTTTGGCCATCTCGTTCCAGATTTCCTGGTCACGGGTCGGGTTGCCGGCGGCCGCCAGGGCCAGGCCGATGTGTACGTAGGGGCCGGCAGTCTGCGAAGGGGTTTCCGGCAGCAATTCAAAGTTCATGGTCGGCTCCTCTCTCACTGATTCTCGAAGTGGGTCTTGCGCTGGCCGCGCAGGACGATGTCGAAGCGGTAGGCCAGGCTGTCCATGGGCGTGCCCATGCTCATGTCCAGGCGACCGATCAGGGTCTGCACGGCGTCCGGATTGGCGAGGGTGCGGACGATCGGGCACTTCGGAATCAGCGGATCGCCCTCGAAGTACATCTGGGTGATCAGCTTGGTGGAGATCGACGGGCCGCTGATCGACACGTGGATGTGCGACGGACGCCATTCGTTCGGACCGTTGCGCCACGGGTACGGACCCGGCTTGATGGTGCGGAAGTAGTAGTTGCCGTTGGCGTCGGTCAGGGTGCGGCCGACACCGCCGAAGTTGGGGTCGAGCGGCGCCAGGTAGCGGTCGTTCTTGTGACGGTAGCGGCCGCCGGCGTTGGCCTGCCACATCTCCACCAGGGTGTGCGGGATCGGCTGGCCGTACTGGTCGACGACGCGACCGAACATGATGATGCGCTCGCCCACCGGCAGACCGCCGTTGTTGAAGTTGAGCAGCAGGTCGTTGTCGTATTTGCCGAGCTTCAGGTGGGAGAAGTCCGGACCGGTGGTTTCGGAAACCGACTGCGGGATACTGACCAGCGCCTGGCGCGGCGAGCGCGGCACGGAGGTCTTGTAGTCGGGGGTGTAGGCCTTCGGCTGCCAGTTCCGGTCACGGGTGACGAACCGAGTGTTTTCCGCGTCGTTCATGCTGCGTTCCTCTTGTTGGAGTTGTCGGAGCGGATTTGAGTGAGTTCAGTCTGCCCCGATCCCCGCCGTGAGGAAATTGAATTGTACCGTGCAGTCCATAACCAAATGGTTATGAATAGGTCGCTACGCTTCGTCCGTGGCGCGCTCGGCAGCCACCTCGCGCAGCACCGTGCAGAACCACTGCGCCGCCAGCGGCAGCGGCCGCGCGCCGTTGTAGCAGATGCCGATGGAGCCGCCCGGTTCGCGGATGCCCAGCGCCAGCTCGGCGAGCACGCCGCCGGCCAGGTCGTGGCGCACCGCGTCCTGCGGCGCCACCCAGATTGCGTCGCTGTCCAGCACGTAGCGCCGGCCGAGGGCGATCGACAGGGTTTCCAGGCGCTGCGCCGCCAGCGGGATGCCCCACTGCACGAACAGGCTGTCGGCGTACTTGCGGATGGTGGTGCCGGCCGGCGGCAGCACCAGCGGATAGTCGGCCAGCTGCGCCAGCGCGCCCTCGCCCAGCGCCAGCAGCGGATGGCCGGCGCGCACTACCAGAGTCATCGACTCGCTGTACAGGTGCTCGAAGATCAGCCCCTGGATCTCCGGGCTGTCGGTCATCCGGCCGACCACCAGATCCAGCTCGCCGACCTTGAGCTGGGCCAGCAGCTGGGCGCTGGAGCCGCCGGCGACCTGGACCACCAGCGCGCCGTGACGGGCGTGCAGGCGGGCGATGGTCTCGGGCAGCAGCCGGCTTTCCACCGTCGACAGCGCACCGACGCGCACCTCACCGCCCTGCAGTTCGCTGCCGCGCACCACGCTCACCCCGTCGCGCAGGGCCTGCACGCAGGGGCCGGCATAGCGCAGGAAGGTCTCGCCAGCGGCGGTCAGCAGCACGCCGCCCTTGCCGCGCTCGAACAGCGGGTGGCCGAGGATTTCCTCGAGTTCCTTGAGGGTCTTGGAGATCGCCGGCTGGCTGACCGCCAGGCTGTCGGCAGCCTTGGCGAAGCTGCGCTGGCGGGCGATCTCGAGAAAGCAGGTGAGATGGCGGAACTTGATGCGGTTATCGATGTTCATCGGCGCGAGGGGCTGGGCAGGCTATGGAGGACGACTGTGGCACAGACCGGCGCCCGGCCAAAGCCCGCGCCGCGAATTTTGCGCCGCCCTGCCCTTGCGCTGCCGCTAGTGCCCCATGGCGAGACGCGCGAACGGCGCCTGCGGCGGCCTGAGCAGACTGGCGCAGCAGTATTCCTGCAGATCGGCCTTGAGCCCTTCGGCCACCGCATACAGCTCGTCGCTGTCGGTCTGCGCGTGGCCCTGGATGATCAGCAGCGCCGAACGAGTGTCGGCATGCACCGCCGTGGCTGCGGACTGCAGGGACTCCATGCGGCTCAGCACCTGGCCGCGACCGTCGAAATAGACGTACTCGCCGGCCGGCAGGATCACTGGGGGAAGATTGTGGCGCATCTGGAAGCGTTCGCCGCCGCGGCTCATGCCCAGGGTCACCGGCAGGCGCAGGTGCTTGAGGTCGTGGGCCGAGATGGACAGGCCGCTGTTCAGCGACCACTGGCTGGCCAGGTCGATCAGCGGCGACACGCTGGGCAGCCGGCCACGAGCCTGGTACAGCTCGAGCAGCGCCTGCGGCGAGGGCGGCAAGGCGCCCGGCCGGCGCAGGGCGGTGAAGCCCTGCTGTCGGGTCAGGCTGCGCTCGGCATCGAAGTCGGCACGCAGCTCGAACAGGCGGCGCTGCAACCAGGCCGAGGGAGTCCGGTTGTTCAGCCCGTGCAGGGTGAAGGCGATGGCCTTGAGACCCAGATCGGCGGGGGTATCGAGTCGGAAAACTGGAATCAGCATGGTACATGCTCCGTTGAGGACTGGCGCTGTGACGACACTTATCGGCCCTACCCTGGTCGGCCGTGACGAGCGGCAGCATCTGTTCTAAGACGCAAGCACGATGCGTGCCATATATTTTTTCCTTGAAAATCAGTGCCCCGGCACACGCCATGGTTCCGAATCGCGCACAGCGATGCGACAAAATGCAGCAAGCGTCGCAATGGCTACCCGTTCGCGACGGCTGGTGCCACGTGAGCGGCCTGCCACGTTAGCTGCACGGTTAAGGATGCTTTAAGCTTGCCGCACTAGTTTCATGGCCGATCATGGCCCGCAAACACGCCCGCAATCCGCAGGTCTTATCAACAAGAAGTTCAACGCAAGGATTACCCATGCCGTCTGCTGCACCGCGTCGCGCCGACGCCTTCTATTGGCTGTTCACCTGGCTGGCCGTCGCCCTGCACCTGGGCCGCTTCTTCGACCTCGCGTCCGAGCCGTTGCTGGCCTTGTATCAGGTTGTGCTGATCGGCAGCTATGCCCTGCTGTTCATCGCCCCGATCTGGGCCGTCAGTCGCCTGGTCGGTCGCTTCGCGGCCAAGACCGGCGCCGTGCTGTCGGTGCTGCTGGCCGGCGGCGTGCAGCTGGCCCTGTATGGCGACCACCTGCTGTGGCAACTGTACGGTTTCCACCTTAACGGCTTCGTGTGGAACATCCTCACCACGCCGGGCGGCATCGCGGCACTGGGTTCCTCGGCGTCCACCGAACGTGATGTCGCCCTGCTCGCCGCCGCGCTGTTCGCCCTCCAAGGTGGCCTGCGCCTGCTGGCCCACGGCGCCGCTCGCCTTCGTCTGCCGGCACCACGCCTGGCGTGGGTGCTGCCGCTGTTCGCCGTGCTCACCCTCGGCGAGCGTGTGAGCTATGGCGTCAGCCACTTCTACGGTTACAGCCCGCTGCTGGAAAGTGCCCAGCGCGTGCCTTTCTACCAGCCGTTGACCATGCGCCGGGTGCTGGAGAAGCAGTTCGGTCTGGAGCGCCCGCAGCGCATGGAAGTGGCCAGCGCCAAGCTCGACGGCAAGCTGCGCTACCCGCAGGCGCCGCTACGCATCGAGGCGCCGGCCAAGCCGCTGAACATCGTCTGGCTGGTGTCCGAATCCTGGCGCGCCGACAGCCTCAACCCGCGCGTCATGCCGCAGACCTCCGCCTTCGCCCAACGCGCCCAGCACTTCGTCAGCCACTACTCCGGCGGCAATGGCACGCGCATCGGCATGTTCAGCCAGTTCTACAGCCTGCCGGCCAACCTGTGGTTCCCGGTGCTCGACGCCCGCGTCGGCAGCCCACTGATCGACGTCCTGCAGCAGCAGAAGTACCAGATCAAGCTGTTCACCAGCGCGCGCTTCAGCTATCCGGAGTTCGACAAGACCCTGTTCGTCAAAGTCCCGCGCGAGCAGATGGTCGAGGACGAGAATGGCGCCGCCTGGGAGCGCGACCGCCGCAATGTGACGGGGCTGCTCGACTTCATCGACCAGCGTGACCCGGCCAAGCCGTTCATGACCTTCCTGTTCTTCGAGTCGCCGCACGCCAACTACAACTTCCCGCCGGAATCGGTGATCGAGCCGGACTACCTGCCCGACTTCAGCTACGCCAGCATGGACCTCAAGCGCGACATCGGCGGCATCCACAAGCGCTACCAGAACGCCGTGCACCACCTCGACAGCCAGCTGGCGCGCGTCACCGAGCATCTGGAGAAGAACGGCCTGCTGGACAACACCATCGTGGTGATCACCGGCGACCATGGCGAGGAGTTCATGGAAAAGGGCCGCTGGGGCCACAACTCCACCTTCGTCGACGAGCAGGTGCGCGTGCCGCTGGTGCTGTGGATTCCCGGCCGCGCGGCGCATCAGGAAAGCCTGCGCACCAGCCACACCGATATCCTGCCGACCCTGCTGCCGCTGCTCGGCGTGCAGAACCCGAGTCAGGACTATGCGGTCGGCCGCAGCCTGTTCGATCCGCAGTCCAAGCGCTTCCTGCTGGCTGGCGACTGGGATCGCCTGGCCTTCCTCGGCGAGGAGTACAAGCTGGTACTGCCGTTCAGCAGCGGCAGCTTCACCAGCATGGGCATCAGCCGCGCCAACGACAGCGAAGTGAGTGACCGCACCTCGGTACTGCAGGCCAAGCTGCCGATGATCCAGGCAGAGATGAGCAGCCTGCGCCGCTTCCTGGCGCACTGAGGATACGCCCGGCCAGCCACGCAGAGCACGGCCGCTGCCCCATCACTCCCGCAGCGGGCCTTGCCGCCGGTTGCGTGCCGGGAGTGGCGGGGCCAGTGGCGCTCTGGCCGACGATAGCCACTGCTGGCCGGTACGCCGGCCTCCCCCTGGAGCGGCTCAAGCGATGGCATGGCGCCTTCAACGGCTATCGCCTCAAGCCCCAGCGTTGACCGACCGATCAGTGCTGGCGATGGGAAAGACCAGCTCGAAGCGAGTGACGCCGCCCGCCGACTCGCAGCGGATGCTGCCGCGGTGGGCCTCGACGATGGAACGGGTGATAGCCAGCCCCAACCCGGCGTTGCCACCCTCGCGGCGCGCCGGATCGGCGCGGTAGAAACGGTCGAATAGCCGGCCCAGATGCTCGACGGGAATGCTCGGCCCCGGGTTTTCCACGCCGAGCAGCACCTGCCCGCAGGAATTGGCAATGCGCACGCGGATGCAGCCGCCGACCGGCGTGTAGCGCAGCGCGTTGCTCAGCAGGTTGGACAGCGCCCGGCGCAGCATGCCGGCATCGCCGTCGATCATTCCCGTGCCGTCCAGTTGCAAGGTGATGTTGCGGTCGTCCGCCAGCAGGCGGTAATAGTCCAGCAACTGCTCGGCCAGCTCGTGCAGGGCCAGCAGCTTGTGCTCGGGCATGATCAGGCCGTTGTCGGCCTTGGCCAGGAACAGCATGTCGTCGATCATCCGCGCCATCTGCTTCAAGTCTTCCAGGTTGCCGTAGAGCGCGTCCTGGTATTCCTCGAGACTGCGTGCACGACTGAGCACCACCTCGGTGTGGGTCATCAGCTGGGTCAGCGGCGTGCGCAGTTCGTGGGCGATGTCGGCGGAGAAGTTGGACAGGCGCACGAAGGCATCGTCCAGGCGCGCGAGCATGCCGTTGAACGAGGACACCAGCGGGCGCAGCTCCACCGGCAGCGTCGCCTCGGGGATGCGCTCCTTGAGCGAGCGCGCCGACACCGTTGCCGCCACCTGGGTCACCTCGCGCAGCGGGCGCAGGCCGCCGCGCGCCACCAGCCAGCCGAGGCCGGTGCTGAGCAGCGCGCAGACGCCGAGGGCGATCCAGAACCAGCGCTGCAGCGCGGCAAAGAACGCTTCGTGATGGGTCACGTCCAGCGCCAGCAGCAGCGTCAGCCCCTCCGGCCGCCCTAACAGCGGCACCCGGGTGGTCATGCCGCGCAGCAGGTGCGCGCCGTCCTGCCAGGTCCACAGATCGCCACCGGGCTGGCGCAGCTCGGCCGGAAAGTCCGCCAGGAACGGTTCGGCAAACAGCACTCGCCCCTGCGAATCGAGAATCAGCGCGCGCAGCTCCTGGTGCGCGCCCAGCAGGGTATGCAGTTGCGGGCGCAGCGCGGCGAAATCATCGAGATCGGCCAACGAGCCGAGGATGCCCTGACTGGCGTGCAGCTTCTCCAGCAGCGCATGGCGGTCGAGCGCCTCGAAGTGCTGGCGGCTCAGGTGCTGGACGGTCAGGCCGGCGGCCAGCAGCACGCCGGTCAGTGCCAGCATGAACAGCAGGCCGAGGCGCGCGGTGAGCGACAGACGCTGGATCACGTCGGGGTGTCCAGCAGGTAGCCCATGCCGCGCACGGTGTGGATCAGCTTGGGCTCGAAGCCGTCGTCGATCTTGGCGCGCAGGCGGCGGATAGCCACCTCAATAACGTTGGTGTCGCTGTCGAAGTTCATGTCCCACACCTGGGAGGCGATCAGCGACTTGGGCAGCACCTCGCCCTGGCGGCGCAGCAGCAGTTCGAGCAGGGCGAACTCCTTGGCGGTCAGGTCGATGCGCTGGCCGCCGCGGCTGGCCCGGCGCTTGAGCAGGTCCACCTCCAGATCGGCGACCTGCAGGCGGGTCGGCACCGTGCTGGCCTGGCCTCGACGCAGCAGGGTACGCACCCGCGCCAGGAGTTCGGCGAAGGCGAACGGCTTGACCAGGTAGTCGTCGGCGCCCAGTTCCAGGCCCTTGACCCGGTCCTCGACGCGGTCGCGCGCGGTGAGGAACAGCACCGGCACCGCCTGCCCGGCGCCACGCACCCGGCGCAGCACCTCCCAGCCATCCAGCCCCGGCATCATCACGTCGAGGATCAGCAAATCGTAGGATTCTTCCAGTGCACGCTGCAGCGCCTCGCTGCCGTGCTCCACCCGATCGACGCTGAAGCCGGCCTCGCTCAAGCCCTGCTGCAGGTAGGTACCGATCTTTGGCTCGTCCTCGGCCACCAGGATTTTCATGGCGTGTTCTCTCCATTGCGCGAGTGGCGATTGTGCAACCCCGCGCCGCCGGCAGCCACCGGCTGACAGAAATGTAATCTGCGCGCAGCGACTTCGAGGCTTTGGCAACCACGCGGCCCTTTTGCGAACGCCGGCACAAAAATGCCACTCGTCAACTTTCCAGCGTCAATTTTGACTTTTCCATCTTCTGGACAAAACTTCCTAGTGTTTGCAGTTGGCGAGCGATAGCTAATCCCCGTTAGCCATCGGCCAGGATCAGGAGGTACACATGAGAAACGGCAGCGCAGTTCGACTCCCGTTCAAGCGCCCGGCAAACGACATCGAACGCGCCCGCCGCGCCCGCGATGAAGCCGAAATCGAGCAGGCCATTGCCGCCCGCATGGCGCAGTATGAACGCTGGTACGCTGAGCAAAGGGCAATGCTTCCCCAGGCGCTGGAAGCCCTGGTCAGGCTGCTTGATGCAGCCCGCAATGGAGGGGGGGATGATCAAGGAGAGATCTGCCGGCACTTCCTGCTGGGCCTGTCCGACGGGCAAGAGCACACCTTCAACCTGACCAGGCTGCGGCGCCTGGATATCAATTTGTGGCAGGACTGCATGGCCGTGCTGCAGCTTTATCAGTACACCCTGTGCCCGATTCACCTGCTGATCAAGGATGGCTACCGGCTATGGCAACAGCTGAGAGATCAATAAATTGACGTTATAAAAAGGCCAATTGGCATCCAGCTAATTGGCCGCCGGGACGGGCTCCGATACCTCGACCAGCATTCCGTCCTTGAGCCTGAAATGAAAGCGAGCGCTTGCCGGCTTCGACCACAGATCCTTGTCCTTCATTTCACGGGCGAATGTAGGCACACCGACCGTGACCGTGGCGGCATAAACGCCATCGCCGGCCAAGGCGCTATTTTCGGAGTAATGCAAGCCACTGCTACCCCACATCGGCGCAAGGGTCGTCTCCACCGTCTTGCCGTTTTCCTGGTTGGTTGCCGCGAAGGTGATCGTCGCGTAGGGCAGGCGTGTCTTGGTGGCGTTGTCCGTCACCTTGAATTCGATGTGGTAACGCTCGTTCCTAGCGGGCGCATGCTCACGCCATTGCGCGGGAGTTCCCATCGGCATCCACATCGCTTCGGCACCTTCCAGCTCCAACTGGAATGTCAGGCCGGCGCTGATGGTTCTGCCAATCAGCACCGCTTCTTTCGTGGGATCCTGCGGTGAGGCGAGGACCTTGATCTTTGGCTCTGCCGCTTTAGCAAGACCCGTGACCATTGGAAATGCAATGGCCGCACCTAAAGCAATCAACAGTTTTCGGGTGTTGGTCATTTCTAGTGCTCCTGCTCGGTTGACTGGCACTTCGTCACAGTCTTTAAGCACCAAGCGGAACGGGTCTCTTGGTTTCTGCCCGTCTCGTTTGCAAAAGCGTCAACGGCTTAAAGTGTCCTCGACCGCCGAGAGAGCCGCCTGGCGCCTGCAGCCGCCGCAAAGTGAGCTTCTGAAAAGGTCATGGCTTGGGTTTGGCCAGCATCTCACGGTGCGCGCGCAACTGCTCGATCATCTGCTCCATGTGCTGGATGCGCTGGTCCACCTGCTCGACCGTATCCAAATTCATCCCGCCCATACCGCCTCCCATCCCCATACCCATCCCTTTGCCGTCGGCCATGCAGCCGCCCATGCTCTGCATGCCACGGCCCATGGCCTGCTGGTGCTCCTGGATCAGCTTCTGCCGTTCCTCAGGCGTCTTGCCGGCCCTCCAGTTCTGTTGCAACTGGCGCATTTCGGTTATGTGCTGATGCCACCGCTCTTCCGCGGTGGGTTCCGTCTTGGCACATGCGCTGCCGGCGGCAACCAGCAGCAACATGCCGCCGAAAAGAATCGATCTGTTCATCTGCAAGACCTCTGAGGAGCTGGGTGAGAGTTTCACTCTAGTCCCGTCTGCGCCGGACGATGGCCAGCTGACGGAAATGTAATGCGCCGCTCAGCTTGCGGTAAGCAACGGCCGTCTAGCATGGAAGTGAAAGTATTGCTGTCTGGGCATCGCCCCCTTTCTGGACAATCTGCGTCCGACGGACGCCGTTTTTTTCAGGAGATCTCCCTGCCATGCGCCAAGCCCGTTCTCCCGACGCCCCAAACGGCCCCTTCTGGCGCAGCAAACCCGGCATAGTCCTCGGCATGCTCGCGGTCATCGTCCTGTTCTACCTGGCCCGCGAACACTTCGCCCATGCCGCCGGACTGCTGCCCTACCTGATCCTGCTACTCTGTCCACTGATGCATCTGTTCGGTCACCACCACGGCGGACACTCCCACCACTCCCGACAAGGCAACGATTCGAACGAGAAAAGGAACTAGCGGATGCCCACCACTCCACACGAGCATCACGCGCACGCCAACGCCCAGCCCTCCGCAACGCAGCCGCGCGATCCGGTCTGCGGCATGACCGTCAAGCCTGACAGCCCTCACCACAGCGCGTACCTTGGCCAGCATTTCCACTTCTGCAGCCAGCGCTGCCTGGACAAGTTCAACGCAGAGCCGCAGCGTTATGCCCAGCCCATCGCGGCCGAACCGGCAGAGCCTCTGCATCACGACCACAGCGGGCATGCAGGACACGCACACTCGTCAGTACCGCCCGCCGCTGCCGTGACGCTCGCCGCCGATGCCAGCGCCGAATACACCTGCCCGATGCACCCCGAGGTGCGCCAGATCGGCCCCGGCACCTGCCCCAAGTGCGGCATGACCCTGGAGCCGGTGCTGCCCGAGCTGGAGGAGGAAGAGAACCCGGAGCTCAGGGACTTCACCCGGCGCTTCTGGTGGAGCCTGCCGCTGACGGTGATCGTCACCGTGCTGGCGATGGCCGGCCACCAGTTGCAGCTGTTCCATGGCGTGATGCAGAACTGGGTCGAGCTGGCCCTCGCCACCCCGGTGGTGCTGTGGGCCGGCTGGCCGTTCTACGTGCGCTGCATACGCTCGATGATCCAGCGCAGCCCCAACATGTGGACGCTGATCGGCCTCGGCACCGCCGCCGCCTACCTGTACAGCGTGGTCGCCACCCTGGCGCCCGGCGTGTTCCCGGCCACCTTCATGATGGATGGGCGCATCGGCGTGTACTTCGAGGCGGCGGCGGTGATCATCTCGCTGACCCTGCTCGGCCAGATCCTCGAACTCAAGGCGCGCTCGCAGACCTCGGCGGCGATCAAGTCGCTGCTCGGCCTGGCGCCCAAGACCGCGCGGCGGATCAATGCCGACGGCAGCGAGGAGGACATCCCGCTCGCCCACGTGCATGTCGGCGACCGCCTGCGCGTGCGCCCCGGCGAGAAGGTACCGGTGGACGGCCGGGTGCTGGAGGGCGAAAGCGCGCTGGACGAGTCGATGCTCACTGGCGAACCCGTGCCGGTGATGAAGCGCAGCGGTGACACGCTGATCGGCGCCACCCTCAATACCCACGGCAGCCTGGTGATGGCGGCGCAGAAGGTCGGCGCCGCCACCATGCTTGCGCAGATCGTGCAGATGGTCGTCCAGGCCCAGCGCTCCAAGGCGCCGCTGCAGCGCCTGGCCGATGTGATCGCCGGCCGCTTCGTGCTGGTGGTGATCACCATCGCCGCACTGACCCTGCTCGGCTGGGGCCTGTGGGGACCGCAGCCGAGTTGGGTGTTCGGCCTGATCAACGCGGTGGCGGTGCTGATCATCGCCTGCCCCTGCGCCCTCGGCCTGGCCACGCCGATGTCGGTGATGGTCGCCACCGGCAAGGCCGCCACCAGCGGCGTGCTGTTCCGCGACGCCGCCGCCATCGAGAACCTGCGCAAGATCGATATCCTGATCGTCGACAAGACCGGCACCCTCACCGCGGGCAGGCCGGCCTTCCACAGCGCCGCGGCAGCGCCCGGCTTCGAACCGGACGAGGTGCTGCGCCTGGCCGCCAGCCTCGACCAAGGCAGCGAGCACCCGCTGGCCCACGCCATCGTCGAACACGCCCGCGCCCGGCGGCTAACGCTGGCCACGCCGCAAGCCTTCGAGTCGGCTTCCGGCATCGGCGTGCGCGGCCAGGTCGACGGTCGCCACCTGCTGCTCGGCAACACCACGCTGCTGCAGGAAAGCGGCATCGCCGTCGCGCCCCTGCAAGCGCAGGCCGAGGCGCTGCGCAGCGAAGGCGCCAGCATCATGTACCTGGCGGCGGACGGCGCGCTGGCCGGGCTGCTGGCGGTGGCCGATCCGCTCAAGCCGACCTCGAAGCTGGCGGTCGAGCGCCTGCAGGCCGACGGGGTGCGGGTCATCATGGCCACCGGCGACGGTCTCACCACCGCGCGCGCGGTGGCGCGCCAACTGGGCATCGAGGAGGTGCACGGCGAGGTCAAGCCGCAGGACAAGGAGCGCCTGGCCGCCGCCCTGCAAGCGCAAGGGCACCGCGTGGCGATGGCCGGCGACGGCATCAACGACGCCCCGGCGCTGGCCCGCGCCGACGTCGGCATCGCCATGGGCACCGGCACCGACGTGGCGATGAACAGCGCCCAGGTCACCCTGGTCAAGGGCGACCTGCTCGGCATCCTGCGCGCGCGCAGCCTGTCGGTGGCCACGGTGCGCAACATGCACCAGAACCTGACCTTCGCCTTTCTCTACAACGCCATGGGCATCCCGCTGGCGGCCGGCCTGCTCTATCCGCTGACCGGCCACCTGCTGTCGCCGCTGATCGCCGCGCTGGCGATGAGCGTCAGCTCGGCCTCGGTGGTGTTCAATGCGTTGCGGCTGCGCCAGGTTGCCACCGAGTAAGCAAACCCTGCGCCGTCCCCTCAGGAGAATGTCCATGAAACCCGCCATTGTTGCCTTGGGCCTGCTGGGCGCCCTGCTCGCCAGCGCTCCCGCCATGGCCGCCACCATCTATGTCGCCAACGAGCGCGCCGGCAGTCTTACCGTCATTGACGAGGCGACGAATACGACCCACACCCTCGCCCTGGATGTTCTGCCGCACAACGTGGATCTGACCTCCGACGGCAAAACCCTGCTGATTGCCGGCATGCCTGCCGGCCATGCCCAAGGCGGCCACGACGGCCACGCCGATCAAGGCGGACTGCTGCAACTGCTTGACGCCAACCAGACCGCCGGGCCGGCAAGGCTCATAGCAGTTGGTGGCCATCCGGCGCATGTGGTGCCCAACCTTACGGGCAAACTGGCCTTCGTCACCGACGCGGACAGTCACACGGTGGCCGTCGTCGACCTGCGTACTGCGAAGGTCCAGGACCGGGTCGAGGTCGGCCGCTATCCCCACGGCCAGCGCCTGTCGCCGGATGGCCGCACCCTGGCGGTGGCCAACCGCGACAGCAACGATGTCAGCCTGATCGACGTGGCCAGCCGCACCCAGATGGCCCGCATCGCCGTGGGCCGCCAACCGGTGCAGGTGGCCTTCACGCCCGACGGCCAGCGGCTGTTCGTCTCCCTCAGCGGCGAGAACGCCGTGGCTGCGGTAGACCTGCAGAGCCAGAGGCACAGCGCCACCTACCCGGTCGGCCCCGGCCCTATCCAGCTGGCCGTTTCGCCCGACGGCACGAAGCTGGTGGTAGCCAACCAGGGCAACCGGAAAATGCCGGGGCATAGCCTGTCCATCCTGGAAACCGCCACTGGCCGCCTCATCGCCACCACCGAGGTCGGCAAGGGGGCCCACGGGGTGTCCATCGTCGGCAACGGCTCGCGCGCCTATGTCAGCAACGCCTTCGAGGACAGCGTTTCGGTCGTCGATCTCGAAAGCTACCAGGAGCTGGCCAGGCACCCGACCGGGGCAGGCCCCAACGGCATCGTGGCGCGCTGACCAGTCCGCGCGCCAAGCTGACAAAACCGTAATCTCCACTTCAGTTTCCCGACAGCATGCGGCGGTTATGCTAGCCAAGCTAGGCCAAGGTATTGCGGCGAACTTGCAAGGCGGCGACGAGAGCGAGTGGGGGCGAGTATCCGCTGCGAGTCCTGAATCGCTACCGATCGACAGGCCTTGGCGTATTCTTCGCGCCGTACTGCAGAAGTCTTGACCTTGCCACGATGGTAAGGTCGAAGATGGATTCAAGGCCGCCAGCAGCGGCCATTCGCGAGGAGAATCACCATGAGCAGCATCGAACTGAACGTCCAGGACATGACCTGCGGTTCCTGCGTAAAGCACGTCACCCAGGCGCTGAGCCCGCTGGCCGGTGTCGAGGCGGTGGAGGTCGACCTGCAGGCCGGCCGCGTGCGCGTCAGCGGCAACCCCGACAGCGCCGCGCTGATCGCCGCGCTGGATGACGCCGGCTACCCGGCGCAACTGGCCAGTCCGGCCGCCGCACCGGCTGCCCCGAAAACCGGTGGCTGCGGCTGCCACTGATCCTCTTTTGACCAGGAGTCATTGATGAACAACCGAGTGCGCATCGCGGCCCTCGCCGCCCTGCTGATGAGCGGCGCCGCCCAGGCCGCCGACGCCCTGTCCATCGACGTCCACCGCGACGCCAACTGCGGCTGCTGCAAGAGCTGGATCAAGCATCTGGAAGCCAATGGCTTCACCGTGCACGACCACGTCGAGCCGGACATGAGCGCGGTCAAGCAACGCCTCGGCGTGGCGCCGCGCCTGGCCTCGTGCCACACGGCGGTGATCGACGGCAAGTTCGTCGAAGGCCACGTGCCGGCGGCGCAGATCCTCGAACTGCGCCAGCGCCCGGATCTGCTCGGCCTCGCCGTTCCCGGCATGCCGGCCGGCTCGCCGGGCATGGAGTATGGCGACGCCAGGGACGCCTATCAGGTGATCGGCCTGACCAAGAACGGCAAGGACGTGGTGGTGGCGGACTATCCTGCCAAGTGATCCCGCCGCCTGAGCGGGGCCGGCGGCGAGCGACCATCGACCGCGCTCAGGGAAATCCTGAAAAAGCCACTTCCCGTCTCTCCCGCGAAAGCGGGAGTCCAGGCGCTACGGGCCTTCTGGATTCCCTCCTGCGCCGGAATGACGGCTTCTGCAGAGCTTCCTTGACGCAGCAATGCTCAGAGCAGCACGGGGGTGTCCGGCAACTCGTTGTCGCGCCCCGCGCCGGCCGGGAAGTGCAGCGCGAGCAGGCGGGTCAGCGCACGGATACCTTCAAGCGCGCCCGCCTCGTAGCGACCGTGGTGGAAGGCCTCCTCCATGTCGTGGCAGATATCCTGCCACTCCCGCGTGCCGACTCGGGCATGGATGCCGCGGTCGGCGACTATCTCCACATCGCGCTCCGCCAGCAGCAGGTAGACCAGCACGCCATTGTTGTGCTCGGTGTCCCACACCCCCAGCAGCGAGAACACCTCGAGCGCCCGCTCGCGCGGCGACTGGCCGCGCAGCAGCGCCGCCACCGGCAGCGCGCCCTCCACGGCGAAGCGGATCTGTCCGCCATGCAGGCGCTCGCTGGCGGCGATCTCCGCGCGGATCGCCCGCAACGTGTGCGGCGCGAAGGCCCGACGCAGCCGCCAGGGCGTCATCGACAGGTTGCGGAACAAGCGCCCGCCGTTGCACCTCACCATCGCCCCGAAGCGCCTCCGCCGCCGAAACCGCCGCCCCCACCGCCAAAGCCCCCACCGAAGCCACCGCCCGAGCGGCCGCCACTGTGCCAGCCACCTCCCCGCCCAATGCCGCCACCGAACAGGGTGAACACGAAGGCCACCACACCCGCGCCCAGGGCAGCCCAGAACACCCCGATGAGCAGCCAGGACACCAGCGTCACGCCAGCAGCGGCGAGCAGCGCCGCCGGCAGGCGACCGAGGAGCGAGCGCAGGATGCCACCCAGCATCAGGACCAGCATCACCACCAGTGGCATGAGTTGCGAAAACTCGCCCGCTACATCGCCCGCCGCGCGCTCGGGAGCGGGCAGCGGCTCGCCGCCGATCACGGCAATCATGCGGTCGATGCCGGCATCGATGCCGGCATGGAAATCGCCCTGCCGGAAGCGCGGCACGATGATCTCGCTAATGATGCGCTTGGCCGTGGCATCGTTCAGCGCCCCTTCCAGGCCGTAGCCCACCTCAATGCGCAACGTGCGATCGTCCTTGGCCACGATCAGCAGCGCGCCGTCGTCGACGTTCTTGCGCCCCAACTTCCATTGCTCGACCACCCGCAGGGCGTACTGCTCGATCGGCTCGTCGCCGGTGGTCGGGACGATCAGCACCGCCAGCTGGCTGCCCTTGTCCGCCTCGAACCGTTGCAGCTTCCCTTCCAGCGCCGCGACCTGGCCGGCCGTGAGCGTTGCGGTCTGGTCGATGACCCGCGCGGTCAGCGGCGGCACCGCCACTGGCTCGGCCGTAGCCGCTAGACAGACCAGCAACAGCGCCAGCAGCCCGGCTCGCGCGGCAGCGACGCGGCTCATCAGTAGCCCGGCTGCGGCTTGCTGCCCTGCGGCTGGACCGGCGGGCTGGTGAAATCGACCTGCGGCGGAGTGGCAATGGCGCGCTCGTTCTCGACGCTGAAGTTGGGCTTGACCTTGAAGCCGAACACCATCGCCGTCAGGTTGGAGGGGAAGCTGCGCACCGTGACGTTGTAGTCCTGCACCGCCTTGATGTAGCGGTTGCGCGCCACGGTGATGCGATTCTCGGTGCCCTCCAGCTGCGCCTGCAGGTCGCGGAAGCCGGCGTCGGCCTTGAGCTGCGGGTAGTTCTCCGCCACCACCAGTAGCCGCGACAGCGCGCCGCTCAACTGCGCCTGGGCCGCCTGGAACTGGGCAAAGGCCGCGGGATCGTTGACCAGCTCCGGGGTGACCTGGATGCCGCCGACGCGCGAGCGGGCTTCGGTAACCTGCGTCAGCACTTCCCGCTCGTGGGCGGCATAGCCCTTGACCGTGCTGACCAGATTGGGCACCAGGTCGGCGCGGCGCTGGTACTGGTTCAGCACCTCGGACCAGCTCGCCTTGGTCTGCTCGTCGCTGGACTGCAGGTTGTTGTAGCCGCACCCGGAGAGGCCGAGGGCCATCACGACGAGCAGCAGGCGCCACAGTGTGTGCATTTGCGTTCTCCTCAAATGAGCCGGTGCCGCTTGCAGGTATAGCAGGCGGCCGGACACTGGGAGCCAGCGTGTCGACAACGGGTGGAAATAGACCTATCTCCCCCGGCGAGGTGAGCACATAGACGGGCTAACCGTCATGGCGCGGTATCCGTTGGACAAGGAGCGTCGCTGACGGCGCTCCTCTATGAGGGGATGTTGCGAAGAAACAACGGAATTTCAGGTACGACTCAGCACCCGAAACTACTTTTTCCGGGGATCATCCTTGGGATCGAGGTAATGGGTCCCCCATGGACCGGTTCCATGGACCTGGAGGATCGCGCCTTCCTGCCGGGTTTCGGCGTACATCGGCATTCCGGAAGGAATCATCACCACGTCACCGGGCATGTACGCCTTTGCCTTCGCGGAGTCGAACTTGTCTCCGGTGGCAAAGTAGAAAGCCCCGGACATCACCGTCACACGCTCGAATCCCGGATGCGTGTGGACGCCGATCTTGAACCCCGGCGGAAGCTTGAGGCGGAACGTAATCGGTACCGCCTGTTTCAGATCGCCTTCGATTACCGCGATCTGCGCGCCCGGCCCGATCGTTGGGGCATCGGCCCATTTGAGTTCGGACGCCACTGCTGAGATGAAACCGGGCGACATGGTTGGCGACTCCGCCCGGACCAGGGGTGCAGCGACCAATCCCGCCGCCAACGTTACCGCGACCGCCACACTGTTGACGATGTTCATTTTTGCTACCTCTCGCTCGCATGGAACTGAGGTGGTTTGGGGGCCACTGAATCATGCGTCCAGCCGTGCACCGGCACCGATACGGCCCGCCACGGACAAAACTGACCGGTGAACTGAAAGCGTAGCTTTTGCCAACTCCCTCAGCAATGTGAGTACGGCCTGGCCAGCACTTCCCGCCCGTGGCCCGCACCGCATGCCGGCAAACCTGACAAAACCGTAATCTTCACCTCAGCTTCCCGACAGCTCGCGGCAGCTATGGTGATAGCCATGGTTAAAGCGTGCTGCCTGCGGGCGGGCGAACATCAGGGCAGCTTCGCGGAGCTGTCTGTGACTGACGGGATATGACAGGCATGCAAGCTGCTACTTCGCGACGAACCTTCATCAAGGGCCTGGCCGCCGGCGGCATGCTCGCCGGCCTCGGTTTGTGGCGCCAGCCGGTGTGGGCACTGGCCAGCCCTGGCCAGCCGACCGTGCTAGCCGGCAGCCAGTTCGATCTGAGCATCGACGAGCTGGCGGTCAACTTCACCGGTAAGGCGCGCACAGCGATTGCGATCAACGGCAGCCTGCCAGCGCCGCTGCTGCGCTGGCGCGAGGGCGATACCGTGACCCTGCGGGTGCGCAACCGCCTGAAGGAAGACACCTCGATCCACTGGCACGGAATCCTGCTGCCGGCCAACATGGACGGCGTGCCCGGCTTCAGCTTCGCCGGCATCGCCCCGGACGGCATGTACGAATACCGGTTCAAGGTGAAGCAGAGCGGCACCTACTGGTACCACAGCCATTCCGGCTTCCAGGAGCAGCTCGGCGTCTACGGCCCGCTGGTGATCGACCCGCTGGAGCCGGAGCCGTTCCAGTACGAACGCGACTACGTGGTGATGCTCTCCGACTGGACCGACGAGAACCCGGCCAAGGTGCTCGCCAAGCTGAAGAAGCAGGCCGACTACTACAACCAGCACCGCCGCACCGTCGGCGACTTCATCCGCGATGTCGGCGACCATGGCTGGAGCGAGACCGTCGCCGAGCGCTGGGCCTGGGCGAAGATGAACATGACGCCCACCGACCTCGCCGATGTGACCGGCGCCACCTACACCTACCTGCTCAACGGCCAGGCACCGGATGGCAACTGGACCGGCCTGTTCCAGCCCGGCGAGCGCATCCGTCTGCGCCTGATCAACGCCTCGGCGATGAGCTACTTCGACTTCCGCATCCCCGGCCTCAAACTCACCGTGGTCGCCGCCGACGGCCAGAACGTCGAGCCGGTGACGGTCGACGAACTGCGCCTGGCTGTGGCGGAAACCTACGACGTGATCGTCACCCCCGATGGCAGTCAGCCGGCCTACACCCTGTTCGCCCAGTCCATGGACCGCAGCGGCTACGCCCGCGGCACCCTGGCCGTGCGCGAGGGTTTGAGCGCGCCGGTACCAGAGCCCGATCCGCGTCCCGAGCTGAGCATGGCCGACATGGGCCATGGCGATCATGGCGCGCACGGCGGTGCCGACGCACACGCCAGCCATGGCGGCGCCGCTGCGGCGGCCGGTGCCATGGATCATTCCGCGATGAACCACGCCAGCATGAACCACGGCGCCGCGGCGCAGGGCGGGATGAGCCCAGCGCCCATGACTGGGATGGATCACGGGCAGATGGCGGGCATGGACCACGGCAGCATGGCCGGCATGGACCACGGCACGACCGCCGCCGCGGCCATCGCCATGCAGAGCCACCCGGCCAGCGAGGCCGGCAATCCGCTGATCGACATGCAGACCATGATGCCGACCGCCAAGCTGGACGATCCCGGTCTCGGCCTGCGCGACAACGGCCGCCGCGTGCTGACCTACGCCGACCTGCGCAGCCGCTTCGCCGACCCGGACGGCCGCGAGCCGACGCGCACCATCGAGCTGCATCTGACCGGCCACATGGAGCGCTACGCCTGGTCGATCGACGGCGTGGCGTTCGCCGACGCCGCGCCGCTGCGCTTCAAGTACGGGGAACGTCTGCGCCTGGTACTGGTCAATGACACGATGATGCACCACCCCATCCATTTGCATGGGATGTGGAGCGATCTTGAAGACGAGCACGGCAACTTCAAGATTCGCAAGCATACACTCGACATCCCACCCGGTACCCGGCGCAGCTACCGCGTCACAGCCGACGCTCTGGGGCGCTGGGCCTACCACTGCCACCTGATGTACCACATGGACCTCGGCATGTTCCGCGAGGTCATCGTCGACGAATGAGGAAAGACCCCATGACCATCCAGCTCAAGCGCAACGCCCTGATCGCCAGCACCCTCGCCCTCGGCTTGTTCGCCACCCTGCAGCTGCCGCAGGCACTGGCCAAGGACAAGGGCGACAATCGCGCCGAGCCGAGAATGCAGCATGGCGACATGATGAATCACGGCCAGCGGGGCGACGATCAGCGCTCGGCGAGCGGTACCTTCCACAACAACACGGATCACGACCGGGCCATGCAGCAGATGCACCGCAACCAGGGCCAGGTGGACCACGGCAACATGGGCGACGGCCGGATGAACCACGGCAGCACCCCGCCGGCCAAGGGAAAAGGAAAAGGCCACAGCAATGACGACCGCTACTAAGCACTTCTGCGCCCTGGCCCTGAGCCTGGGCATGGTCGCCGCCGCCCAGGCGGCGGCGCCGGAGGATCACTCGAGCCATGCCGGGCACCGGGAGGCCGCTCAGGCCCCCGAGCCCACTCCGGCCGACGAGCACAGCGCGCACCACCCTCAACCCGCGGCAAGCGCGCCGGCTGCGGCTGCGGCGAGCCAGGACATGCCGATGATGGACCACGGCCAGATGGATCATGGCCAGATGGACCACGGCAGCATGAGTCACGAGCAGATGATGCAGATGCATCAGCAGCACATGGACATGCAGGCCCAGCCCCAGGCAATCCCAGAAGCGGACCATCAGGCCCATCACCCGGCCGCCTCCTACCAAGGCGCGCCGGTGCCGCCCATTACCGACGCCGACCGCGCCGCCGCCTTCCCCGATCTGCCGCCGCATGCGATGCACCAGGGCGGGATCAACTACCTGTTCCTTGCCGACCGTCTGGAATGGCAGGACGCCGACGAGGGCAGTGCGCTGGCCTGGGACTTCAGTGGCTGGGTCGGCGGCAACATCGATCGTCTGGCCTTCCGCTCTGAAGGCGAACGCCTCGACGGCCACACCGAGGAAGCCGAGCTGCAGCTGCTGTGGAGCCACGCCATCGGCCCCTGGTGGGAGACCGTGGCCGGCGTGCGCCAGGACTTCAAGCCCGGCTCGCCGCAGACCTGGGCCGCCTTCGGCGTGCAGGGCATGCCGTTGTACGGACTGGAGACCGAGGCCACCGCCTTCCTCGGCGAAGGTGGGCAGAGCGCCGCGCGCCTGAATGCCGAGTACGACATCCTGCTGACCAACCGGCTGATTCTGCAGCCGGTCGCCGAAGCCAACCTGTACGGGCGCAATGACGACGAGCGCGGCGTCGGCTCGGGCTTCAGCGACGCCCAGCTGGGCCTGCGCCTGCGCTACGAGATCCGCCGCGAATTCGCGCCCTACATCGGGGTGAACTGGACACACGCCTACGGCAATACTGCCGACCTGCTGCGCGAGGACGGCGAAGACGTCAGCGAAGCCCGCCTGGTCGCCGGTATCCGCCTCTGGTTCTGAGACCGCCCCCATGAAAAGAACGATAAAAACCCTGACCCTGGCCAGCCTTGCGGCCACTGTGGTCGGTGCCGGCGTCATCTGGTCGGGCCTGATCAACGTGGGCGCCGATGACCCCCACTTGGACAGCGTGCATGCCCTGCTGCGCGCCACCCGCGAGCGCTCGATCGCCGTGCGCGCCGCCGACATCCCGGTGCCCGATCTCAGCGATCCCGAACTGATCCGCCGCGGCGCCGGCAACTACCACTCCATGTGCATCGGCTGCCACCTGGCGCCTGGCATGGCCGACACCGAGCTGAGCCGCAACCTCTACCCGGCGCCACCGAAGCTGGCGCAACTCGGCATCAATGGCAGCCCGGCCACAGCCTTCTGGATCATCAAGCACGGCATCAAGGCCACCGGCATGCCGGCGTGGGGCAAGAGCATGGGCGACCAGCACATCTGGGGCATGGTCGCCTTCCTGCAGCAGCTGCCGAACCTGGACGCCGCGCAGTACCGCGCGCTGGTGGCAAGCAGCGACGGCCACTCCCACGGTGGCGGGGAAACGCAGATGCACGACCACAGCCGCCAGCACGGCCACCCCGGAGCGGCGCCAAGCCCACAGCCACCGGCGGCGTCCCACCACGGCGATGACCACGACCAGGAAGTCGCCACCGCACCGGCAGCCCCGGAGCAGAAGATCCACCTGCATGCCGATGGCAAGGAGCATGTGCACCACTGACGGGGCCAACCCTGCCCCACGCCCGTCGGTGGAGCAAAGCTGCTAGACTGTCGCGGTTTTTTTCCAGCCCGTGAGTACCATTGCCGTGGAACTGTTCAAGGAATTCACCTTCGAAGCCGCCCATCTCCTGCCCCATGTACCACAGGGCCACAAGTGCGGGCGTCTGCATGGTCATTCGTTCCGCGTGGCGATCTACATCGAGGGCGAAGTCGATCCCTATACCGGCTGGATTCGCGACTTCAGCGAGATCAAGGCGATCTTCAAGCCGATCTACGACCACCTGGATCACTACTACCTGAACGACATTCCCGGCCTGGAAAACCCCACCAGCGAGAACCTGTCGAAATGGATCTGGCAGCAGCTCAAGCCGCTGCTGCCGGAACTGTCGCGGGTGCGCGTGCACGAGACCTGCACCAGCGGCTGCGAATACCGCGGCGACTGATTTCCCTCCGCGAGCCGGACGCCCGGTCCGGCTCGCTTCAGCGCCAACGTCCACACCCGTGGATCAACTCAGGCGCATCCAGTACTTGGCCCCCTTGTAGCCGACGATCACACCGTCGCGGGTAATGTGCAGCACCCGCAATTCGCCATTGATCTCGTCGCCCTCGCGCAGAGTGCGGCCGCCGCTCTTGACGAAGCGCAGCTTTGGATCGCTGGCGTAGATGTGCACGTTGAATGGCATATCGCGCAACTGTTGCTGGACCTGCGCCGGCAACTGCTTCCAGTGCTCGACTTCACCGTACTCGGCGACCTGCGGCCCCAGCGAAGGCGGTGTCTGGGGCATCGACACCACCGGCACAAAGGGCTGCGACTTGGCGGTGCCCGCGGCAACCGGCGGGCGCTCCATCGGCAGTTCAAGCTTCTGCACTATCGGCGCTGGCCCCGTCGGGGCGGCAACGGGCACTGGCGGCGGCACGGTCTTCGGCTCGTCGACATTGACGCGCACGCCGGCCAGTTGCTGCAACGCTGCCAGCCCCGGCCCCTCCGCTTCGGCGACAGGCACCTCAGGTGCCGGCTGAGTGGGGGGCAGTGCAGCGGCAGGCGCAGTAACCGGTGCAGCAGAAGTCTTGCCGTCGGCCCCTCCTGCAACCACCGGCGGCAGCATCGCTGAATCGCTGGGCGCCGGGACAAGCCAGCGCTGCCAGCCCAGCACAGCCAGCAGCGCCAGTAGAAGCAGCACCGTCGCCAGCGCAACCAGCCGCCAGATCCGCTCGCTGCGGCTCGCCCCGTGGTGGGTCGCAGCCATCTGGCTGGCCAGGTCAGGCACCGCGCCGCGGCTGCGACTGTCCTGGGAATTCTTGAGGGCATCGAGGATGTAGGACATCGGCTTACTCCCGAGCCGTACTGCTCAGCAGCGGAATGCCCGACTCGGTCAGGGCGCTCAGCTGGATGATGGTCTGCGGGCCGACTACGCCATCGGCCTGCAGGCTGTTCTGGTGCTGGAAGGCCAGAACCTGCAGCTGCAGCGGTTCGTCATAGCGCTGGCGGGTGGCGGCGGGCATCGGCTTGCCCTGCAGGCGCGCCAGGTTGTTCTCCAGCCAGGGCACCAGCGGCCCCCGCTCCTCCGGTCGCAACGGCGCGTTGTAGCCCGGGGGCATGCGCCAGAGCAGCAGTCGCGCCCCGCTCATCCAGGTGCGCAGCTCGCTCAGAGCCACCCAGCGCTGCTCGCCTGCGATCTCCACATGAGCCAGCTCCTTGCTGCGATCGATGCCGATCAGCGCAGCCTGGAAGCCTTGGCCGCGGGCATTGAACAGGTCGAGCACCGCCGGCAGGTTGTATTGCAGCAGTTCGTTAACCCCTCCCGGCTGCGACAGGCAGGACAGGTTGTGTGCACGGGCGAAACTGCACAACTGCGGCGCAGCCTGAGGATCGTAGCTGAGCCCCCAGCTGCGAAACAGTGCGCGATAGGCCAGCACCGCAGTGGCGCCCAGGTCGGTGCCTTCCGGCCATTGCCAGTCGCCGGGCGAGGACACCCGCGGGGCAGCGCTGACCTGCGGCTGCGCGGCGATATCGACCGGCAGCGGCTCGGGATCGATGGGCTCTACCACCCCCTCCGGCGTCACCGTCTCGGCAGGCTGCTGGGGGGCCGGCGCAGGAACGGCTGCCGCCGAAGGTTCGGCACTCGGCGCTTCCTTGCTCTGCACAGCCTCGGCCACCGGCGGTTTGGCCTCTGCCGCCGGAATCAGGGTGTTGGTCGGTGTTGGCGCAGAGGCCAGCATGGCCTGCAACCGTGGCCACCAGCCGTCACCGGCCGCCCCCGGCAGCCACCAACCCAATGCCAGTAGCAGCACGGCCGCGGTCGGCCAGGTCATCCAGCGGCGCAGCCAACCCTTTACTCCGCCTGAAGTCTCGCTCCCCCGACCCAGCACTTCAGCGGCCGCACGGCGCAGTACGCCGCTGTCCACCTGGCGGCGACGCTCGACGTAAGCGCCGAGCAAGGCGCGGTCGCAGATGATGTTGACCATACGCGGTACACCGTGGGTCAGACGGTGCAGCGTGCGCAAAGCTCCGGGAGTGAACAACGGCGCCTCGCAGCCACTGACGGCCAGGCGATGGCTGACGTATTCGCGCAACTCCGACGGGTTCAGCGCGTGCAGGTGATAACGGGCGGTGATGCGCTGATTGAGCTGGCGTAGCTGCTGTCTGGACAATTGCTCCAACAACTCGGGCTGACCGATCAGAATTATTTGCAATAACTTTTCGCTGCTGGTTTCCAGATTGGTCAGCAGACGAATCTGCTCCAGCGCATCCAGACTGAGATTCTGCGCCTCATCGATGATCAGCACGGTATTGACGCCCCGCGCATGACTCTCGAGCAGGTGGCCATTCAAAGCGTCTATATAGCCTTTTATTCGGTTTTCGCTGCGATCATAGCGAATCTTCAATTCATCGCAGATCGCCTCCAGCAACTCGCTGATACTGTATTTGGGGTTGAGGATGAAAGCGATTTCCGCCGAATCGGGAATCTGCTCCAGCAGACAACGGCAAACCGTTGTTTTTCCAGTCCCTATTTCCCCAGTCAAAAGGACAAAGCCACCGTTGCAATTGATCCCGTACAGCAGGCTGGCGAGCGCTTCACGGTGCTCGGCGCTCAGGTAGAGGTAGCGGGGATCGGGCGCGATGGTGAATGGCAGTTCGGACAGACCAAAGTATTTTTTGTACATAGTCATCAAACCTCGCAACCTCTGATGACTATAGAAGCCCAGGCAGCGGTTTCCAGCGCCGTACATCCTGCTGCGGATGTAATGGCCGGTTGCCACTCCTTTCGTCGGACGAACAGATTTTTTTGTGACTCTGCCCTAAATTTTTACAAAGGCGCAGTACCGGTATGGAGAAGCAGTAAAACCCCGCCTTCAGGTTTTCCACAATGGCCTCTGTCACCCCCCCGATCCCAGAAGTCACACGCCGCGCATTGTTGCTCGACCTCAGCCAAGACGAGACTGTCCACGACACGCTGCAATTGAGCGACTGGGCTTTCGACCGCGCGACCTCGGTCGAAAATGCCCAGTCCATGTTGAAGCTTCACCCCTACCGGGTAGGCATCGCCCTGCTGACCGGCAACATGGAGGAACGCCACGAGCGCATCGAGACGCTGCTCGGTGCCAATGAACACCTCGCCTGGGTCGCCTTCGTACGCCCCAGCGACCTGGAGTGCCAGGACTTCCGCCAGCTGATCTACGAGCACTTCTACGACTACTTCTCGCTGCCGCTGGGCGACAACCATATCCACCTGCGTTACGCACTCGGCCATCTGGACGGCATGTCGCGGCTGCGCGATCTGGAACACGCCACGCTGATGCCGGTCGAGGAATTCCAGATGGTCGGCGGCAGCAAGCACTTCCTCGCCATCTTCGAGCAGATCCGTCGAGTGGCCGGGGTCGATGCGCCCGTACTGATCCGCGGCGAGACCGGGGTTGGCAAGGAGCTGATAGCCCGCGCCATCCACCAGCGCTCTCAGCACAGCGAGGGCCCCTTCGTCGCGGTGAACTGCGGCGCCCTGCCGGAAACCCTGATCCACGCCGAACTGTTCGGCTACGAGAAGGGCTCCTTCACCGGCGCCTACAAGCGCAAGATCGGCCGCATCGAGGCGGCGCAGAACGGCACCATCTTCCTCGACGAGATCGGCGACCTGCCGCATCAGATGCAGGTGTACCTGCTGCGCTTCCTCGAACAGAGGACCATCGAGCGGCTCGGCGGCAACCAGAGCATTACCGTCAATGCCCGGGTCATCGCCGCCACCCACGTCAACCTCGAACAGGCGGTGGCCGAAGGGCGCTTCCGCGAGGACCTGTATTACCGGCTGAACGTTCTCAGCATCGACGTGCCACGTCTGGCCGACCGCGGCACCGACATCGAACTGCTGGCCCGCTACTTCCTGCACAAGTTCGGCAAGGAATACGGCAGCAGCAGCCGTGGCTTCACCCGCCAGGCGGTGGCCGCCATGCTGCATTACAGCTGGCCGGGCAATGTTCGCGAACTGATCAACTGCATTCGCCGTGCCCTGGTGATGAGCGAGAACCGCATGATCACCCCCAAGGACCTCGGTCTGACCGAAGCCGACGCCCTGGACGCCCCGATGCCGCTGGAGGAGGCACGAGCCCATGCCGAAGCACTGGCAGTGCGCAGTTGCCTCAGTCACAGCATGAACAACGTCTCCAACGCCGCCAAACTGCTGGGGGTATCGCGGGTGACGCTGTACCGCATGATGGACAAATACGGCATCCGTTGAGGTTTCTGTAAGGCAGATGGAACATTCGGCCCTCCGCTGCGCTGGAGGGCCGGACAAAACCCCTTGGCTTTCAGGCATATAGTTAATTGGCTTGGTATTTGCTGCCTCTTCATACGTACTGGAGAAGCAGTCATGCTCGAGCCCGCCCCAGACCCAGACCTGTATAGCGTCATGTCGCCCCCCGACAGGGGGACGCCCTCCAACCCCGAGCCGGAATCCGGCCCGACCGCTTTTCCCTTGTTCAGCGAAGCGCCCTTCCTTGTCTGGTGCCACCAGCACCGCAAATCCCGTCGTCTGGGGCACATCCACTCGACCTGCCAGCCCCCCATCCGGCTGTGGGACGAAACCGACGATCCCAACCACAAGTCTTGACCGCCGACCGGCGTCACGTCCTTCCCTTTGTCGGATTGCGATGAGCGGTCCACTTTGCCTCCAGCCGACCGTTCGTCAGTGACGCAAACTCACTAACCAACTGATTTTATTCAATTAATTTTAAAACAACCCGATTTATCGGACCCAGCAAGCGGCCAAGTCCGGCAAAGTCGTCTTTTCCTGTGCCACGCCTGATATAGACCCGGCGCCCTTCCCCCCTACCCGCTCAAACCCCTCCAGATACGAGGCCTGCGGCCGCGCCTGGCATCGCCGCCGGTCGCTTGACATCAAATCGCCTTCACCCTGCTCCGCTTGGCACAACCGCCCTAGCCCGCGCCTTCCAGCCATTAAAGTCGGCGCAACCACGATTCGCTCCCGCGCTTATGACTGAACTGTATAAAAAACAGACAGTCACCGTGCTAAGTTCTCGCCCCCGTTACAGGGCGTTCAGAAACTGAACAGTCCCTTTCGGTCATGAAACAGGATCATCACTGCCGCTGTATCCGTCGGCAGATTAAGGAAAACTCCGCAGGCTGGCCGCTCCACCGTGCGACAGCACCATCTGCGGGCATTCGCAGCAGCCGGCGACCGATATCGCCGACCTGCCGTAACGCCAAAAGCTCCTCTCCCACTCCCACGGCCAACTCACCGGGCGGGCATACGTACGTCCGGCTGCCGTGGAGGGGGGCTCAGCTTTACCCCTTGCGAGGACTTCATGCTTCATTACGTCGCGTCGGCCCTGCGCCGCACGCCCCTGGCCCTGCGCCTGCTGTTTGCCGGCCTGTGCCTCCTGCCGGCCCACCAAGCCGTCGCCGCCGAGATACCCGAGCGTCAGCAGGCCGCAGCCCTGACCGAACAACTGCTGCAACTGCAAAAACGCCTGGACCACGCCGCCAGCGCCGAACGCCCGCAACTGCTGCAGCAACTCCAGCAGCAGGCCGCCCGCCGGCAGAGTCTGCTCGCCGAACTGGCCGAGCGCGACCCGGCCGCCGCCTTGCGTGCCAGCCTGCCCGAGCGCGTGCAGAACAGTCTGGCCCGCGAGGTGCTGGCCCAAGTGGAGCGCCCGCTGCAGGTGGAAGGCACTCTGGAGGTGAACTACGAGGACTATGCCGACGGCGGCCACCGCCTGCGCCATTTCCTTAACACCCCCTTCGGCGAGCGCTTTGAACTGAACTTCGCCAAGGACGCACCCCGCCATGGCAACGGCCAGCAGGTGCGTCTGGATGGCGTGCTGTTCGACCAGCCGACGACCGACCACAACGGCGTGGTCGCCCTGGAGGATGGCGACAGCAGTCTGGTGTGGCTGGACAACGCAGGCACCAGCACCACCCTGGATGCCAGCGTGACCCCGGACGTGCAATACAGCCTGGGCGAGCAGAAGACGCTGATGCTCCTGGTCAACTTCAGCGACAACACCGCCCAGCCCTGGACCCCGACCCAGGCCAAGGGCATGTTCGATAATCTGGATGCCTATATCCGCGAAAACTCGGCTGGGCGCACCTGGCTCACCGGCAGCGTCGCCGGCTGGTACACCATTGCCCTGAGCAGCACCGTCTGCGACTCCTACAGCCTGAAGCTGCAGGCCCAGACTGCCGCTGCACAGAGCGGCCATACCCTGAGCGACTACGACCGCCTGATCTACGTATTTCCGAAGAACGCCTGCGGCTATGTCGGCTCCGGCTCGGTGGGCGGCAAGCCGACCGACACCTATATCAACAACCAGTTCGACCTGCACAATCTGGCCCACGAGTTTGGCCACAACCTCGGCCTCGACCATGCCCGCGCTCTCGAGTGCGGCACCAGCAGCCTGGGCAGCAGCTGCTCGAGCGTCGTCTATGGCGATACCCTCGATGTGCTCGGCAAGAACAACGGCAGCGAAGGCCACTACAACCCCTTCAACAAGGAGCGCCTGGGCTGGCTGAAGAACAGCGAGATCGTCAACGTCAGCAGTTCCGGACGTTTCGACCTGCTGCCCTACGCCGACCTGGCCGGCAGCGGCGCGCGCGTACTCAAGGTGAGCAAACCCGATGACCCGACCAATTGGTACTACGTGGGCTTCCACCAGCCGGTCGGCTTCGAAGCCCAGTTGCTCGACGGCAGTACGGTTAACGTCGCCAACGTCACCAATGGCGTGGTCGTGCACCGTGGCGGCAGCAACACCTACAGCGAGCTGATGGACATGACGCCGAACTCCGCCAGCACCTCAACGAGCGACTGGCAGGATCCGGCCCTGGAGCAGGGGCACGCGTTCAGCGACAGCGGTGCCGGCGTCACCCTGTCCACCACCTGGGTGGATGCGCAGAAGGCCCAGGTCGACGTGCAGTTCAGCGGCAGCGCCAGTTGCGTGCAGAACGCTCCGAGCGTGCAGGTCGGCGCGCCGGTCACCCAGTGGGGCAGCGCCGGACAGACCCTCACCTATCAGGTGCAACTGACCAACAACGACAGCGGTGCCTGTACCGGTCGCAGCTTCAACCTGCAGGCCAGCCAGCCAAGCGGCTGGAGCAACCGGTTCGCCAGCGCCAGCCTGAGCCTGGCCCCTGGCCAGACTACCAGCACCAGCCTCTCGGTAACCTCCGCCGGCAATGCCGCCGCTGCGTACTACGACATCAGCGTCAACACCAGCCAGGCCCCGGCCAGCAGCGCCACCCTGACCTATGTGGTCGAGGCCAGTACCGCCAACAGCGCCCCGCTGGCAGTGGATGACCAGGTCAGCCTGGCGAGCATCGCCCCGGCGACCATCGCCGTACTGGCCAACGACAGCGACCCGGAAGGCGCCAGTCTGAGCATCGCGACCTTCACCCAGGGCAGCAAGGGCACGGTCAAGCTGAACAGCGACGGCACCCTGACCTACTCTCCGGCCAAAGGCTTCAAGAGCACCGACCAGTTCAGCTACACGATCAGCGACGGACAGAATACCGCCAGCGCCACCGTCTACCTGAGCCTGCAGAGCACGGGTAGCGCCAGCACGGGCGGCAAGGGCAATCGCTGAGTCAACCCGTTCCGGCAGTACGATAAAAAAGGCGATGGGGATCAACCCCATCGCCTTTTGCGTTACTGCTCGACTGGTTGTTTCAGACTCTCGGTTTCACCTCAGTCCGGGATCGGGCACAGCGGGCAGTCGGCCCCGTCGTTATCCGTGGAGCTGCCACCACTGTAGACACCGGTGGCATTCACGGTCGCGGTATCCGGGAAGCTCAGGTTGGTGAGCGGGCCACCGATCTCGGTGGGCGAAGTCGGATAGTAGTAGCCGTTGATCACCTCAGCTTGTCCTCCCGCCGGCAGGGCAAACGGAGTTGCCTTGTCGAAGGTGACAGCCGGGTTATCTGTCAGCGAGGTCACCGTCAGGTTCTCCTCACCGGTATTGCTCACGGTGACAGTGACCTTGGTTTTCACCACCAGCTTGCCGTTCTCCGGAACCAGCACCACTTCATCGCAATCCTTCTGGATATCGATGCCGCGGGTGAAGGTATCGCTGCAAGTGGCGCTCTGCGTAGCATCGGCATCATCCAGCACCGTTGTGCCATCGCTGGCCAACACATCGCCCGAGACAGTCACCGTATCGCCATGGTTCAGGGTGACCGTGACTACGCCATTGGCGTCCGGACTGGAAGTGGTCGCTGCCAGGTCGCCAATCGGCACACCCGTCACTTCCTTGGAGTAGCCTTGCGACGCTCCCTTGGCCAAAGTGGTCGGGAAGGTCAACGCGCCGTAGTCGCTGTCGCTCAGGGCCACATTGCTCAGCGGCACATCACCGGTGTTGGTCACCGTACCGGAGATGGTCACCGTCGCACTGTTGCCGTTGATGAAGGCCACGGTGCAATTCTTCGTCACGGTCAGGCTGGGGCTGACGTTGAAGCTGCACTCCGCAGCGGCGCTGTCAGTCACGATGGCCAGAGCTGGCGTACCCACGTCCTCTTCGTCCTGGAAGCCCAGGGCGGTCACCTCGTCGCTCAGCGCCGTGGATGGCAAGCCGCTAACGCTGTAGCTGCCCTCGTAGCGTACCGTCATATGCGAAGTCAGCGGGAAGGTGGCACTACCGTCAGCCGCCAGCACCAGTCCGGCGACCTGATCATCATCCTGACATCCCGCAGCACCGGTATCGACGCAGACCTCGGCGATAGCGGAGCCGGTTTGGTCGTCCTTCACATAGGCCCAGAGCGTCGATCCTCCGGTGTTTTCCACGGTGCCGGAGAAGGTCACGTCGACCCCGCTGCCTGTCCCATTGAGGTTGGCGTCGCAGCTCTTGGTGACCTCGACGCCGCAGACCGGGAACGATCCAAACACGTAGTCCTTGAGCTGAGCGCTCTGCGAGGCGGACGACCGGGTCTCGGCCAGGAAGCTGGCGAAGCACGGCGTGCTGCCCAGCAGCCGGGTCACGTTGATGCCGCCCTCGAAGAAGCTCTCGGGGGGGATATCGGCGGGGTTACCCGTCTTAGCCGTGTAGTCCCATGCCGGTTCGTTCGTCAGGGTGGCCGCGTTGGTGATGGCGCAGGCCAGTTTGCTTTCGATAATGCCGTCCAGGGGAACGCTGTTATCACCGCAGCGGGCATTGGTTTGCTTGATCACCAGATCCAGCGGGCCTTGCAGGTTCTTTGGCGGATTCGTCGACTCGTCCGGATCCCAGTTCTTGTCAGCGTCGACGTCATTCGGGTCCCATTGGTAAACCTTGACGACGGGCTGCGCGTTGGCACCCTGCGGATAGGCGATGGTTACGAACATGTCACCCGGCAGATACTTTTCTGCAATTGGGTCGCCTTGTTGCCAATCAGGATTGAGCCTCATCGCCACATGGTTGCCGGTGAAATCGCCGGTCCCCTGATTATTTGGCTCAGTTTGACCTACCTCGCCCTGGAAGAACCAGAAACCGGCAAAGGCATCGCCGTCGTTGGCAAAGCGCTCCAGGCCGAAATAGATGATCATGTCACCTTGCTTGTGTACCGGGGCGCCGACCGCGGTGGCATCGCTGCACAGCACCGGATTACCGAGGGCGTTCTTACACACGTCGGCCGGAACATTGTAGGCCGCCGCATAGGCGTCGGTGATGTCGTTCTTGTCCGGCGTGGAGCCGCCTTGGTATTTCCACTGGTCGACGTCATAGATGTCCTTCGATCCGCCCTGGAAATAGACTCTGTCTTTCACGTCAGCAGTCGCTATGTCCTGCACGATCCCAGTGAAGGCAAACGAGTTGGCACCCGTATTGCTCCCATTGGCATAAAGCCCTTGCCAGTCATCACCTGGCTTTCCCTCGCTGATGGTGTTCCCGTCCAGTTCGAACAACCCGGGCGGGTTGCCATCGACGGCTCTCACCGTCACCGATGTGGCCATGCCGGCCGCAATCACAGCGCCGAGCAGACAACTCGGCAGCTTCTTGAAGAATGGACTACGCATATCGCTACTCCCCCACCAGGCTCCGAATCCCGCGGAGGGCTGGTGCTTTCAGCCCCGCTCATCTTGAACGGTGACCCTGTCGGCATCGGGCACTGGCCCGGATGACGCCCGGATGGCTGTGGATCGGTGCGGTTATGACGGGTCGCGACCTTTTTCTTCTAACAATACCTGCAACGGTCTGGCCCACTTTTCCGGAGGACGGCTCGCTCTCCTCGGGGTCAGATATATCAAGTCTCGTGCCAAGACGATAAGTCACTGTTTTTAAAAGAATTTAATTTTAATGTTCGATGAATGGCATGCCACGAGGAAGGAATCTTGGAGGAAACTGTAAATCGGGTGAGACAGCCTGGAAGCCCGGTCTTCCCCCCACGGGCCAGCTGCCCCCAGAAAGCTGGGGGCTCAGGAGGAAAAGGAGGTATTCCACGATTGTTCCACCCGCTTAACAGCGTCCCTTCAGGGCGTTACAGCAAGTCAGGGGAAGAGGCCTGGACGGGCACCTCGAACCTGAAAAACAACCTGCAAAGCATCTTCCAACCCATTGGCCGGACGAAAAAAAGCGCCCGCGGTTTTCGCACCGGGGGCGCAGCTTCGAATGGCTGCGATGGCAACCGCCAGCTATTCCAACCAGTGGCTACAACTGCCGCCCCTGCTCCATCCAGACATCCTGCGGCAAGGTCACGTCCTTCAACTTGTTGCGGTATTCCCGGGTCACGTCGCGTGCCTCGCTCAGCTTGGTGACCGCCGTGGGCGTGAGCATCACGACCAGTTCGGTGCGGTTCTTGTTCTTGCCCTGGCTGCCGAACAGCCAGCCAAGCACGGGGATGTGGCGCAGGAAGGGCAAGCCCTCGCTGGAACGACCTTCGTCCTCCTTGATCAGGCCGCCGAGCACCAGGGTTTCCCCGCTCTGGATCGCCACGTTGGTGGCAATACGCCGCTGGTTTATGGTGGGCGAATCGATGCCGGAAGTCTGCGTGTCGCTGACGTCATTGACCTCCTGAGTAATCTCCAGGGTGATCATGCCGCCGGCGTTGACCCGCGGCGTCACCTCTAGCAGCACGCCGGTATCGCGATACTGGATGGTGCTGGTGACCAGCGCGGAAGTGTCATCGGGGTTTGGCTGGGAAACCACGCCACTGGTATTGGTGGTTTCCGAGGTGCGAATCGGTACCTGGTCACCGACGCGGATCGAGGCGGTACGGTTGTCCAGCACCATCAGGGTGGGCGACGACACCACGTTGAGCTTGGAGTCCTGCGCCAGCATGTTCAGCAGGACGCGCGCCTCACCATTCTGGAAGATGGTGAAAGAGCCGGTTCCGGCTTTGTCTGCGAAATCTGGCATGTCCTCAAGCGGATAATTCCCCAGCACCCCGCGAGCCTTCATGCCACCGACGGAGCTCTTGAAGAACCACTGCAAGCCGTAGCGCAATTCGTCCGTCAGGGTGACCTCGACGATGGTGGCCTCCACCAGCACCTGCATCGGCAGGATGTCGATCTTGTGGATCGCGTTCAGCACTTTCTCGTAGTCGGTGGGCGTGGCCATGATCAGCAGCGCGTTGTTTTCATCGTCGGCGATGATGCTGACCTCACCGACCGCCAGACTCGTACCCTCGCCGCCGGGAGTGATCAACACCGGCTCTCTCCCGACGGGTGCCTCACCCTCCTTAGGAGCAGGAGGAGGCGCTGTGGACGAGGCCGGAGACGACAAGGGCGGGGGGGCATTGGTATCCATGCTCTCTTCCCCTTCTTTGGCCTTGGGCTTGGCCTTGCCCTCGAACAACTGGGTGAGTACCTCGGCCATGGTCTCGGCCTTGCCGTTCTGCACATAGTAGACATACATACTCGGTCCCTGGCCGCCTTCGGCGCGGTCCAGACGCTCGATCCAGGTGCGGGCGTCATCCAGGTACTTGCTCTGCGGGGTGATGACCAGCAGGGCATTCAGCCGCTCGATCGGCAGGAAGCGCACCATGCCGGCCAGCGGCCCGCCGGAGGCATCACCGAAGATGGACTCCAGTTCCTTGAGCACCACCCCTGCCTCCACGGCCTGCAGGCGGAACAGCCCGACCGACATGCCGCGAAGCTGGTCCACATCGAACAACTGCACGGTTTCGCGGATGTTGTTCAGCTCCTCCTGGCTGCCGGCGACCATCAGCAGGTTGCGCCGCTCGTCAATGTTCATCAGCCCCTTGCTCGGTTTGAGCGGCTCGAGAATCTTCATCAGCTCGGCGGCCGAAATGTAGCGCAGGGGGATGACCAGCAACTGGTAGCCGCGCATCTGCGCGGTGCTCAGCCGCGGTACCAGGCCCGCAGACGGCGCGGCCTCGATCGGTACGATCTCGTAGAAGTTCTGCGACTTGACCAGCGCAGCGCCGTTGACCTCAAGCAGCGTTTCCAGGGTCGGCAGCAGTGCCTCGCGGGTGAGCGGGCGGCTGGTCTGCAGGCTGACAGTGCCGGTGACATTCTTGTCCAGCACGTAGTTGAGGTTGAGGATCTCTCCCATGATGACCTTGACCACCTCAGCGATCTCGGTCTGCTGGAAGTTCAGGGTGATGTCGCCCTCCTGCTCCCTCGCTTCGGCCGCACCGCCGCTTGGGTTGACCAGGCTGCCGGTACCCCGGTAGATCTCCGCCTTCGGCCCCGGGACCGGGACCGGGTTCAGGTCTGGGGTAGCGAGAGCCACCGAGGCGTCATGGCGCAAGGGCTCGCGCACCTCGTCGACAGGCTTTGGCGCGGTGGCAGCCCCGTGTGCCACGCTTTTCTTGCCCCAGGGGTTATCCAGCGTCTCCCGATCCCCCCCGGGGATTGCCGCGCAGGAGGCCAGCACCATGTAGGTGCTGAACAGTACAGGCCAGCCAAAGCGCCTGAGCATCATCATATGCTTTCTCCTCTCATCCTTTGCGGACCGGTTCGATGACGGCCGTCCTGCCTTTCGACGGGGCCATGGTGGCCGGCGAGGCCGGTGCGGGCGGTTTGCCCGGCTTCTCTCCCGCAGCCGGTGGATTGGCTGGTTTTTCCGGTGACTCCTTGGGTCCCTGCGGTTCGCGCAGGAGCAGCTCTACCTCGGTACCGTCGTTGCCCAGCCATACGCGGTCACGTTCGATGCGACGCAGCCGCCACTCGTCAGCGAGCACCATGCCCACTTCCAACTGCAGGCGCTTGTCGCCTTGGCGCTCACTGAAAATGGCCAGCTGTTGGCTGTTTTCCAGCACGATGCCGCTCAGACGCCAGGCGTCCTTCAGTTGTTTGGCATCGAGGTTTTCCGTCGGCGCTTCGAGCAGTGCTGGTGGCCGGCGGGTGTTGCTGAACAACGGCCGATCGATCATCTGCTGAAACTCGCTGAGCGGTGGAGGCGAAAGCAGAGACGGCGGTTGGGGCAGGTCGTCCGCTCGGGCCGCAATCGACAGAAAAAGCAGGGGCAGGCTTAACCGCCAGCCCCTCGCACTTGCGGGCGATAACCGGCTCATGGCGTCCCCTCCTTGGCCATGAAGCCCTTGAGGTCGAAGGTGACATCCAGCGAGGGCACCGCCTTGAGGTCCTCGGCTCGCCGGAAGCGCTGCATGTCGACGCGCGGATTGCTCAGTACCACCACGTTTTCCACCAGCAGCAGCGGCTCGTGATAGGCCAGGGCGTAGAGCAGACGCACCAGTTGGTCGGTTTCACCGCGCATGTGCACCTTGAGGCCCACCGTAGGCAACGGCGCCTCACCATCGTCCGGGTTGAGAATCTGGATGCTGACCAGCTGCGCGCCCATCTCGCCAACCAGCCGGCCAATCTGCTGCTGCAGTTCGGCACCGGCCAGGGCCGGGCGGCTCTCGGCGAGCAGCAGCCGGCTCAGCGGGTTGTCGCGCTGCAGCTCGGCCAGGCGGGCTTCCTGGGCCGGCAACTCGGCAACCAGGCGCCTATACACCTCCAGGCGCTGCGCCAATTCGTCAATGCGCTCCTCGCCACTGCGAAACTGGGCAAGCAGCGGCCCGACCACCAGTCCCAGCAGCAGCGACACCAGCGCCAGAAGAATCGCGACCGCCAGCAACTGGCGCAGGCGCAGCGGCATCATGGCGTCGCATCCTTCGCATCAGCGGGTGCGGCGGAGTTGGCCTTGCGCTCGGCGAACAGGCTGAAACGATCCTTCTGGGTCCGCGGGTTGCTGGTGATCGGTGAGGCGAAACTGACGTTCTGCAGAGTTTGCGACTTTTCGAACAAGCTGATCAGCGCCGACGCCTCCGCCGACTCGCCCTCCATGCGCACCCGCTCGCCGCTGATCTCGAAGCGGCTGAGCCAGGTGGTGTCCGGCAGCAGGGTGGTCAGCTCATTGAGAATCATCAGGATCGTCGGCGCCTGCGCCTGCTGCCCGCGCAGGTAGTCGCTTCCCCCCTCCAGGCGCTTCAGTTCGTCGCGCACCTGCGCCGCGCGCTCGGCCGCGGCCTTGGGCTTCTCGATCTCCTCGGCCAAGCGGGCGACATCACGCTGTTGCTGCACCAGCGGAAAGGTTACCAGCAGCGCCAGCACCACCAGCAAGACCACACCCTGCAGGCGCCGGTCGCCACGCCAGTCCCGCCGCCGCTCCCGCCGCCGACTACCCGGCAACAGGTTGATACCGTTGCCGCTCCAGTTTTCCTCGCCACCGCCCAAGCTGACCAGCGAGGGATGCACACCCAGCTCGTCCAGGCGCTTGAGCAGGTCGTCAAGGTAATCACGCAGCACCACCAATAGCTCCACCCGCAGGCGCTGGTGTGCCCGGTCGCGTTCGAGGATCCGATAGCCGAAATAGACCTGATCGCTGCTGAACGGGGTATGGCGGTCCATCTCAAAGCGCAGCACGTTGTCCAGCCCCGCCTCTGTCGCCGAAGGCAGGCCAATGATCTTGCGCAGCACCTTGCCAGGCGGCAGCAGCAGAACCACCTTGTCGGCCTTCGGCGCCCGGCTGAGCAGCGGTTCGGTGATGAACGACGGCCACTCGCCCTCCACTCCGACCTGAGCGCTGGCCATCGTCTCAACCTGGTTGAAGTTGCCATAGCCGATGCGGCAGTGATCATCGTCCATGGCGATGCACAGCAGCGTGCCACGCTGGCGGAGACGCTGTTGCCAGCGCTGAGGTATCAGGCCGAGCAGTTCCTGACTCCACCATTGCCAGAAGCGCTCCGCCAACCCGCCTAGCGCCCCAGCCAGCGTGCCCAGCCTTGCCAGCTGCAAGCGGCGGCTATTCATGAACTCCCCCTTCCCGAAAAGACTCCGGGGTACAACAGACGCTCACTCCAGCTGCGTGCTCTGCATGACCTCGAAGCCCTGTCCCCCGCCACGCCGATGAACCAGGAGATGTTGCCTGATCTGTACAGTCGGGCTCACAGTTGTCTTGGTAACGATAGAGTAGTTCACGCCCGGAGCATTGGGCGTCAGAATCAGCGGATCGACCCCATTCAGGATCGGCGGCCGTTGCCCGCTCTCGAAGTTGCGCCGGCGCTCTTCGATGAAGCGGTCGATACTGCCCGGTTCGATGCCCGGCAGTGCCAGCAGCACCACCCGCGGCGCCACCAGCGGATTGACCTCGGCCCTTTTGGAGTAGATGGTCAGCGCTGGTAGCACCTGGTGGTACAGTTCCTCGGTCATGCCAAGCACCTTGAGCAGATCTTTCAGCTCCTCGAAAGAATCGTTGCTCGGCCCGATCAGTCCGGCGGCCTCGTACTCCTCCTTTTCAGCCCCCAGCGGGGTGAGCAGTTGATCCTCGTCGCGCCAGTCGATCACCGCAGCGGCCAATGCCTCGGCAGTCTTTTTGTCCTGTCCCACCGACTCGAACAGGCCCTGCAGCAGCTGCGGCCCGGCCTCGTTCAGGTCGATCTTGCCCTGCTCGTCGAACAGCGCCACTTCGACACTGATGCCGTCCAGCTCCATCGTCCTGCTGCTGCCGTCGGCGAGCCAGCCGGCATTGTTGGTCTGCATCAGACTCCACATGCCCCAGTTGACTCCTGCCTCGGTGACATGCCGGGCGCTGGATGCCTGACGCAGGTTGCCTGCCAGTTGCAGCTCGGTACGGCTGCCGGCCGAGAGGTTGATGACCAGCATGGACAGCAGCACCAGCAGCCAAAGCACGCTGACCAAGGCAACGCCGGCACTGCGCCGGGCACGCTCACTTCCCCTTGAGGATGGCATAGGCCATGTTCCTCGGTGCCACCACCACTTGTGCCAAGGCGCCCTGCTTGCGCCTGGCCGGAGTGATGCGGATCAGCGCGGGTAGGCGCTGGAGCTGCAGCCATTCGGTCTGCCACTCGCTGCCGCCTTCGGCCAGTTGCTCGAGATAGGCGAAGCGCAGGGACCGGGGCTGCCCCTCGAGCAGCACCTTCTCCTCGCCGTAGTCGGCCAAGTCCTTTACCAGCAGGCTCCAGTCGAACGAGCGCATCTCGACCAGAGGCATGTAGCGCATCAGCAACTGCCAGCGCTGCCCCTCGGTCGAGAGCTGCTTTTCCTGGATCAACTGCACCCAGTAAACCTTCCCGGTGTCGTCTAGTGCCGGTAGCTGCGCAGCGAAAATCAGGCTCTCTTCGTCGCCACGGAAAGCAAGCTGCTGCACATCCTCCTCATCGCGGACGCTGACCTCCTCCGGGCTCTCCAGCAGACGGCGCAGCAGAGCTGTGACCAGGTAGTTGTTCTCCATCTCGCGTTGGCGCTGGTCTGCCGCGTGCCAGACGCCTATCGCCACCTGCAGGCCGCTGTAGGCCAGCAGCGACACTAGGGTCGCCAGACTCATCGCCACCAGCAGCTCAATCAGGGTGAACCCCGTCATGCGCTTCATTTCTGCGCCTGCATGAGGCGGACGGTGCTCAGGCTGAGCTGCTCGTTGGGCTGGCGTCCCCAACTGACCGTTACCTGGACCAGCCAGGGAGTGACGCTGTAGCTCTCACCCGCCAGCTGGTTCGGGAACTGGTAGCGCTCGACCTTGCTCGTCCAGCGATAGCGGCCGCCAATACGCCCGTCTTCTTTGCCGCGGCTGTCCCAACGCAACTGGGCGAGCACTTCCACCAGCTTGGACTCGGCCAGTTGCAGGGCGATCTGGTGCTGCTCGGCGGTGTCCAGAGCGCGAATCGACTGGGAGACGATGCGCATCAGCACACCCATGCTGAGGCTGAGGATCAGGAAGGCGACCAGTACCTCCAGCAAGGTGAAGCCGCGCTCAGTACTCCTCATTGAACATCTCCGGCGTGCGGTCGCGCCTGCGCTCCTTATCCCTGGCCCGAGCCTTCTCGACCTTTTCCCGCTCCATCTTGAGCTGTGCCTGGGCCTCCTCGGTGGTGCGCAGCACCCGACCGCTCAGCCAATCGACCTGGATGACGCGGCTTTTGTCATCCCCCATCTTCAGGGTCAGACTGCCACCGGAGGAGTCGCCCGGCGGGAAGAACAGGATCTGCGCCGCCCCGGACCCGAGGTCGCCACTGGCGGGACCACCCTCCAGCTTCACTTCAATTCCCTTGCGCGGGATGTAGGGGGCCTCCCGATAGCTCAGGCGCAGGCCGCCGCTCTCGGCGTCCTCGCCGATGCTCACTGGCTGGCCGGAGAGAATGGCCTGACTGCGGGCATGACGCAGCATGGCGGCCAAGGTGCGGGCCTCGGTTTCCAGGCCGACACCCGGCAACATCCGCTGGAAGCCCGGGCCGATCAGGCTGGCCGCCAGGCCGGCGATCACCAGGACAACCAGCAACTCCATCAGGGTGAAGCCACGGGCCTCACTCCCAGCTACGCACATCGCGGTTTTCTCCGTCGCCGCCTTCGCGGTTATCCGCGCCCAGGCTCCAGAGATCGAAGTCGCCGTTCTGACCGGGCGAGCGGTACTGGTAATCGAAGCCCCACGGGTCCTTGCGGATCACGTTTTTCTTCAAGTACGGGCCGCTCCAGTTGTTCACGTTGCGCGGCTTGGTGATCAGTGCATCCAGCCCCTGCTCGGAACTGGGATAGCTGCCCAGCTCAAGGCGGTAGAGATCCAGCGCCGCACTCAGCTCCTGAATCTGCAAATGGGCGGCTTTGGTCTTGGAGCCACTCAGCTGCTTGAACACCTGGGGACCGACCAGGCTGGCCATCAGCCCGAGAATCACCAGAACCACGAGAATTTCCAGCAGGGTGAACCCCCTACCGCGCCGGTCGAGACGGCGGTTGCGAAATGGGCGGAACGCGTCTGCAGTGTTCATTTCCGTATCTCCTGCTTCAGATCGGTAGATCGGTGATACTCATGATGGCCACCAGCACCGAGAGAATGATCCCGGCGATCAGCACCCCCAAGCCGACGATCAGCAGCGGCTCAAGTACCGCCAGCAATCGCTGGATGGCGTTTTCCACTTCCCGGTCGTAGGCATCGGCCACCTTCAACAGCATCTCGTCGAGATGCCCGGTTTCCTCGCCCACCTGGATCATCTGCACCGCCAGTGGCGGGAATAGTCCGCTGGCCAGCAGCGGTGGGGCGAGCTGACGGCCTTGCTTGAGCCCGTCGGCAGCCAGCCCGACCTGTTCCACCAGCAACTGGTTGCCCAGGGTCTGGCGGGCGATACCCAGGGCCTGCAGCAGGGCCACCCCGCCCGTCAGCAGGGCTCCCAGGCTGCGGGCGAAACGCGCGGTCTCGATGCGCTGTCGCAGCCCACCCAGCAACGGCAGGCGCAGTTGCATGCGGTCCCACTTGCGATGATATTCGGGCTGGCGCAGCAACTGACGCAGCAGCACACCGCCCGCCAGCAGGAGCAGCAGCAGCCAGGGTCCGTAGGTCTGCAGCCCCTCGGCAACGCCGATAACGATCTGGGTCGACATCGGCAGGGCGGCGCCCATGTCGTCGAACAACTGGCGGAACTGCGGAATCACGTAGATCAGGATGATCAGCAGGGAGCTCACCGACACGATGAGCAGGATCACCGGATAGATCAGCGCCGAAACCAGGCGGTCATGCAGCGACTTGCTGCGCTCCATGTAATAGGCCAGGTTGCCCAGCCCCTCGGACAGGTTGCCGGAGACCTCCGAGGCCTGGATCATGCTGATGTAGAAACCGGAGAACAGCTCCGGCCGCTCCCCCATCACCCTTGAGAGGCTGATGCCGCGCCGCACGCCTTCCTGGATCGGGCCGATCAGCTGCTGCATCTGCGGATCGGGGCTGACCCGCAGCATGATGTCCAGCGAGCGGTCCAGGGCTACCCCAGAGTGCAACAGCGAGGCGAGGTTCTGGGTGAACTGCAGCACCAGCTTGTGGCCCCGCGCGCGCCCCATCAGTTGGTTGACGTCGACCTGCAGCAGGGACTGCCAGCCGCGCCGGGTGCCGATCTCGATGGGGATAAGTCCCTTGCTGCGCAACTGCAGAAGCACCCCCTGCTCGTCGTCGGCCTCGAGGTCGCCGCTGTGCACCTCGCCGTCTTCGCTCACCGCCCGATAATGAAAACGCGCCATCCTCAGCCCTCCTGGGTGACGCGGATCACTTCGTCGATGCTGGTCACCCCGTTGATCGCCTTGAGGCAGCCGTCCTCGTACATGGTCAGCATTCCCTCTTCGCGCGCAGCACGCATCAGCGTGCCGGAGTCGGCGTGCTGCAGGATCAGGCGGCGAATTCCGTCGGTGATGGTCAGCACCTCGATGATGGCGATGCGACCGTGGTAGCCAGTGCCGTTGCACTCCGGGCACCCTTTGGCGCGCTGGAGGATGACCGACTTGCCGCCGGACAACAGGTCCAGGCGCATCTCGCGCACCATCTCCGGCAGCGGCGTCCAGGCCTCGCGGCAGTGCGGACAGAGCTTGCGCACCAGGCGCTGGGCCAGCACGCCGTTGAGGGTGGAGGTCAGCAGGTAGTCTTCCACGCCCATCTCCAGCAGGCGGGTGACGCTGCTCGGCGCGTCGTTGGTGTGCAGGGTGGACAAGACCATGTGGCCGGTCAGCGCCGACTGGATGCAGATGCGCGCAGTTTCCAGGTCACGCATTTCGCCGACCATGATCACGTCCGGGTCCTGGCGCACGATGGAGCGCAGGGCGCTGGCGAAGGTCAGGCCGATGCTCGGCTTGACCTGGATCTGGTTGACCCCCTCGAGCTGGTATTCCACCGGGTCTTCGACGGTGATCAGCTTGCTTTCGCTGGTGTTGAGGGTATTCAGCGCAGTGTACAGGGTGGTGGTCTTGCCGCTACCGGTCGGGCCGGTCACCAGCAGCACGCCGTGGGGAATGCGCAGCACGCTCTGCAGGCGCTGGTAGGGCTGCTCGCTGAAGCCCAGCGCGGCGAAGTCCAGTACCACGCTCTCGCGGTTGAGCAGGCGCATCACCACGCTCTCGCCGTGCATGGTCGGCACGGTGGACACGCGGATGTCGAGGTCGTTGCCCTGCACGCGCATCTCGATGCGGCCGTCCTGCGGCAGCCGGCGCTCGGCAATGTTCAGTCGGGCCATCAGCTTGATCCGCGAGATCACCGCCGCGGACAGATTGACGGGTGGCGACTCGGTTTCCTGCAGCACGCCGTCGACCCGGTAGCGTACCTTGAGGCGGTTCTCGAAGGGCTCGACGTGGATGTCCGAGGCGCGCAGCTCGACCGCGTGCTGGATGATCAGGCTGACCAGGCGGATGACCGGTGCCTCGCTGGCCATGTCGCGCAACTGCTCGACATCGTCGCCGCTCTCCGACTCGTCGGCCGAGCTGACCTTGGACAGAATGTCGCCCATCTGGCTGCGGCCTTCGCCGTACAGGCGCTCGATGGCCGACTCGACCTCGCTGGCCAGCGCCACCCGAGACTCCACCCGGCAACCCGCCGCCAGCGCCAGCGCGGAAATCACATAGGCGTCCTGCGGATCGGCCAGCGCCACGCGCAACACGCCAGCGTCCTGCGCCAGCGGCAGGGCACGGCACTCCTTGAGGAAACGATAGGACAGCCGCTCGATCAGCAGCGGCTCGGCAGGAAAATCGGTTGCCGACACCAGCGGCAGGCCCAGGGAAGTGGACAACAGGCGGGCAATGTCCTGCTCGGACACCAGACCCATGCGCATGAGCAGCGTCTGTTGCGAACACGGTTCGGTCTGCGCTGCCTGCATGCGCAGCAGGCGGTTGTAATCCGCATCCGTCAGCTTGCCGGCCTGCAACAGCTCACGCCCCAGATCCAGCGCGGCACCCGACGAGTCGATGACTGCCGAAGCGACCATCCTGTTCCCCCTCCCGATCCGGCCCCAGCGGCGGCCCCCGTGGCCCACTGGAATACCGAAGCAATGCCGAAGCCAATCGGTCTGCAAAAACTATAGACCCTCCCGCCGGAGACGACCGGGTTTGCCGCCGAGGGGAGCGGCCACCGATAATGTCGGCCCCTCGCCGAGAGGATGGCCAGCACAGGAACCCCATGATCGAACTACCCCGGAACCTCATCCCGGCCGCCTACCCTCTGCCCGGCGTGGTGGAGCGAAGCCATGCGCGCGAACGCGGCCTCGATCTGGTCAAGTGGCTGGCGCTCGCCAGCATGGCCGTCGACCACCTGCGCTTCCTGATTCCCGGCCACGCGCTGCTGGCCTGGAGCTTCGTTCCCGGCCGGCAGGCCTTCCCGCTGTTCTGCCTGGCGCTGGCAGCCAACTTGGCGCGCCGCGCGCCCGGCGCGTTCGGCGCCAGCGAGCGCCGACATCTCGGCGCCCTGCTGCTGTTTGCCGTGCTCAGCGAGCCGGCCCACGACCTGATGCTGGGCAACGCCGCCAAGTTCAACATCCTCATCAGCCTGGCCATCGGCTGGGGTATCGCCTGGGGCTGCAACGCCCTGCAGCGCGGGCCGCTGTTGCTCGCCGGCCTGCTGCTGGCCGGCGCCGCCTGGCTGCACGCCAGCCTGACCTACGGGATGCTCGGCGTGCTCTTGCCCACCCTGTGCCTGCTCGCCCTGCAGCGCGGCGGCCCGTGGCCGGCGCTGGCGACCCTGACGGTGCTGCTGGCCAACCTGACGCCGCGGTTGTCGGCCGCCCTGCTCGCCGGCGAGCCGCGCGACTGGCTGATCGTTTGCGCCTGCCTGGCCGCCCTGCCGCTCGGCCTGTGGCTGCTGCACGCAGCGCTGCCGACAAATCTCCGCGTCCCGGCGGTCGGCCGCTGGGCCTACTACTTCTATCCGCTGCACATGCTGGCGATCGCCGCGGCCGCCTGGCTGCTGCGCATGCCCTGAGGGAACGAATCATGCGCCTGATCCACACCTCCGACTGGCACCTGGGGCAGACCCTGCACGGCCAGGACCGCGACTTCGAGCACGCCGCCTTCCTCGCCTGGCTGCTCGATACCCTGGTGGACCAGCGGGCCGACGCCCTGCTGATCGCCGGCGACATCTTCGACACGGTCAACCCGCCGCTCAGGGCCCAGGAGCGCCTGTACGACTTCGTAGTCGAGGCTCACCGCCGCCTGCCGCGCCTCGACATCGTGATGATCGCCGGCAACCACGACTCCGGCGGGCGCATCGAACTGCCGGCGCCGCTGATGCGCCGCCTCAACGCCCATGCCCTCGGCCGGGTCAGCTGGCTGGACGACGGCAGCCTCGATAGCGCGCGCCTGCTGCTGCCGCTGCACCGCGCCGACGGCTCGGTAGGCGCGTGGTGCCTGGCCCTGCCGTTCCTGCGCCCGGCCGAGGTCACCGGTGGCGAGGTGGGCGACGACTACCTGGCTGGCATCGACAAGGTGCACCGCGAGCTGATCGCCGCCGCCGAGGCTCGCCGCGAAGCCGACCAGGCGCTGGTCGCCGTCAGCCACGCGCACATGGCCGGGGCCGCGGTGTCCGAGGATTCCGAGCGCAACATCGTCATCGGCAACGCCGAGGCGCTGCCGGCCAGCCTGTTCCCCGAGTCCGTCGCCTACGTCGCCCTCGGCCACCTGCACAAGCCGCAGCAGGTCGCCGGCCAGGGGCGCATCCGCTACAGCGGCGCGCCGCTGCCGCTGTCGTTCGCCGAGGTCAACTATCCGCATCAGGTACTAGTGGTGGAGCTGGACGGCGCCGCGCTGCGCGCCGTCGAGCCGCTACCGGTGCCACGCGCGGTGGACATGCTGCGCGTCGGCCCCAGGCCGCTGGCCGAGGTACTGGAACAGCTCGCCACCCTGCCCGGCTCCGAGCTGCCGCGCGAGCGCCAGCCCTGGCTGGAGGTGCGCGTGCAGCTGGAGCAGCCGCAGCCGGACCTGCGCCAGCAGATCGAAGCCGCGCTGGACGGCAAGAGCTGCCGCCTGGTGCGCATCGCCAGCGAATACCGTGGCAGCAAGGAAGAGGTGCCGGCACTGGTCGGCCTCGACCAGCTCGACCCGCAGGAACTATTCCGCCGCAGCTGGCAGGCCGAATACGGCAATGAAGCCGATGCCCAGGTGCTGCAGGACTTCCTGACCCTGGTGCAGGACGTGCAACTGCAAGGAGAGCCGGCATGAAGATCCTCGCCATCCGCCTGAAGAACCTCGCCTCGCTGGCCGGCGAGCAGGAAGTCGACTTCGCCGCCGAGCCCCTGGCCAGCGCCGGCCTGTTCGCCATCACCGGGCCGACCGGCGCCGGCAAGAGCACCCTGCTCGACGCCCTGTGCCTGGCGCTGTTCGGCGAGACGCCGCGCCTCTCCAGCGCCTCGGCGCAGATCAAGGTGCCCGACAGCCATGCCGACAACGAGGCGCTGGGCAGCAACGACGGCCGCAACCTGCTGCGCCGCGGCGCCAGCGGCGGTTTTGCCGAGGTCGATTTCGTCGGCGTCGACGGCAAGCACTACCGGGCGCGCTGGGAAGTACGCCGCGCCCGCGACAAGGCCAGCGGCAAGCTGCAGAACAGCCAGCAGAGCCTGCGCGACCTGGACGGCGACCAGCTGCTGGCCGCCAGCAAGCGCGAGTTTGCCGAGCAGATGGAGCAGCGCCTAGGCCTCAACCTGCAGCAGTTCACCCGCGCCGTGCTGCTGGCGCAGAGCGAGTTCAGCGCCTTCCTCAAGGCCGACGACAACCAGCGCGGCGAGCTGCTGGAGAAGCTCACCGACACCGGCGTGTACAGCCGCATCGGCAAGGCCGCCTACGAGGCCGCCAAGCGGGCGAAAACCGCTCTGGATGAGCTGGAACGCCAGGCTGACGGCATCCGCCCGCTAGCCGACGAGGAGCGCCAGGCGCTGGAGCAGCAGCACACCGACGCCGTCGCCCAATTCAAAGCCGAGCAGGCCGCCCTGCAGAGTCTGGAGCAGCAGCGCCAGTGGCTGGTTGAGCGTGACCGCCTGCAGGCCGAGCAGCAGGCCGCGCAGGGCCAGCTGGACGCCGCCCTCGCCGATCAGACGAGCCTGGCCGGCGAACGGCAGACCCTCGCCCTGCTCGAGCAGCTTGCCCCCGAGCGCCACCGCTTCGCCCGCCAGGCCGAACTGGGGCCGCTGCTGGCCGGGCTGGAAACCGACCTGCAGCGCCATAGTGCACTGCAGCAGGCGCTGCAGCAGCGCCTGGGCGAACTGGAAGCGGCCGCCCAACAGACTGCAGCGGCACAGGAAAGCGCCGAGCTGGCCCGCCAGCAGGCCGAAACGCCGCTACGCCAGGCCTATGCCGAGCAACAGCGTCTGGCCGAACTGCAGCAGGAGCTAACCCGGGCGCAGCAGGCAGAGCAGCAGGCGCGCGACGCCTGGAGCGGCGGGGAAACCGCGCTGGCGCAACTGCAGGAGCGCCAGACCCGCCTGAGCGGCCAGCAGGCCGCACTGGCCGAGCGCCTGCAGCGCAGCAGCGCCCTGCACGCGCTCGGCAGCGCCTGGGACGGCCACCGTCCGCGCCTGCAGCAGGCCGTGCAACTGGCCAACCAGTTGACCAAGGGCCGCGAGGAGCTGCCGGCGCTGGAAACGGCCGCCACGGCAGCAGACCAGCAGCTGCGCCACGCCCGCCAGCAGCTCGACGCCCTGCAGCAGCAACTCGGCGGCGACAGCCCCGCCGAACAGCTCGACCGCCTGCAGCAGCAGCTCGACGCCTGGCGCCCGCGACTACACGCCCTCGACCAGGCACAACGCCACTGGCTACGCCGCGAGGAGCAGGCCATCAGCCAGGCAGCCGTGCAGACGCGCATCGCCGAACTCCAGGCCGAGCGCGAGCAGTGCGTGGCTAGCGGCAAGGCGGTCGGCGCCGAGCTGCAGAGCGCGGAGCAGGCGCTCAAGGTCACCCTTGAGCTACTGGAACGCCAGCGCCTGGCGCGCAGCGCCAGCGTCGAAGCGCTGCGCGCCCAATTGCAGGACGGCGAGCCCTGCCCGGTGTGCGGCAGTGCCGAGCATCCCTATCACCACGGCGATGCGCTGCTTGCCGCCCTCGCCGGCCAGGACGAGGCCGAAGCCAGCCGCGCCCAGCAGCAGGTCGACCAGCTCCGCGAACAGCGCGCCGGGCTGGCCGCCGAATACAAGGCGCTGGAGCGGCAGCTGGGCGAAGCAAGCCAGGAGCTGGAGCGCATCGGCAACGAACTCGCGGTGCTGGACGCCACGCTCGCCAGCCACGGCGCACTGCTCACCCAGCCGGTCGAGCAGCGCAGCGCCTGGCTGGCGCAGCAGTTGACCGAGCTGCGCCAGTCGATCCAGCAGACCGAGCTGCGCCAGGGCGAACTGCTGGCCCAGCAGCGGCGCAGCGAACAGCTGCAGGAGCAGCTGCGGGCGGCCGAGAAGGCCAGCGAGACGGTCCGCCAGCGGCTGGAGCACCAGCGTCAGCGGCTGGCCGCCGACCAGCAGCGTCTGGACGCCGAACTGCAGGCCTTCGCCGCCCTGCTGCCCGGCGACTGGTTGGGCCGCTGGCAGGCCGAACCGGCGCGCACCTTCATGGACCTGGATCGCCAGGTGGACGAACGCCTGCAGCAGCTGGACGAACAGCGCGAGCTGGACGAGGAATACCGCGAGCGGCAGGCCACAGTGGAACAGGAGCGTCTACGCCAGCAGCAGCGCCAGCAGCAGCTGCAGACCTGCAGCGCCCGCCTGGGCGAGCTGGAACAGCTGCGCCACGCGGCCCAATCCTGCCTGCGCCAGTGCCTCGGCGAGCAGCCCAGCGCCGCCGCCTGGCAACAGCAGCTGGAACTGGCGCACAGCCGCGCGCGCAGCGCCGCGACGGCCGCCGACGAGGCGCTGCAGCAGGCCCGCCAGCAGCAGATCAGGCTCGCCAGCGAGGAAAAGAGCCTGCGCGAGCGCCAGCAGGCGCTGCACACCGAGCTGGCCGAACTGCAGCGCGAAATGGGCACCTGGCGCGCCGGCCACCCGCAACTGGACGACGCCACCCTCGCCGCCCTACTGGCCCGCCCGGCCGGCGACCTCGCCCTGCTGCGCGAGCAGCTCAAGGCTGCCGAGGACGCCGTGACCCAGGGCCGCGTGCGCCTCGACGAGCGCAGCCAGCAGCTGGCCGCGCATCTGGCCAAGGTCGACGCAGCCCCCGACCCGACCGCTCTGGAGCAGGCTCTGGGCGGGCAGCGCCAGCGCTGCGACCAGGCCGAGCAGCACGGCGCCGAACTGCTGGCCGCGCTGAAGGCGGACGATCAGCGCCGCCAGCAGAGCCGCGAACTGCTGGCGCGCATCGCCGCGGCGCAGGCCGAGCACCTGCGCTGGGGGCGGATCAGCGCGCTGATCGGCTCGGCCGACGGTGCCACCTTTCGCAAGATCGCCCAGGGCTACAACCTCGACCTGCTGGTGCAGCACGCCAACGTCCAGCTGCGCCAGCTGGCCAAACGCTACCGCCTGCAGCGCGGTGGCAGCGCGCTGGGCCTGCTGGTGCTGGATACCGAGATGGGCGATGAGCTGCGCTCGGTGCACTCGCTGTCCGGCGGCGAAACCTTCCTGGTCTCGCTGGCCCTGGCGCTGGGCCTGGCGTCGATGGCGTCGAGCAAGCTGCGCATCGAGTCGCTGTTCATCGACGAGGGCTTCGGCAGCCTCGACCCCGAGTCGCTGCAGCTGGCGATGGACGCACTGGACAACCTGCAGGCCCAGGGGCGCAAGGTGGCGGTGATCTCCCACGTGCAGGAGATGCACGAACGCATCCCGGTGCAGATCCGCGTGCAGCGCCAGGGCAACGGGGCGAGCACGCTGCGCGTGGTCGGCTGAGGGCGCGCAGCCATACGATGGTGCCCACGCTCCCGCGTGGGCACCCCGACCGGGTGCTCTGCGCCCCAGGGAACGAGCTTCTCTCTGTAGGGGCGAATTCATTCGCCCCTACAGCGGATGTGCCGCTATGCCCCGGTCCTGGCCCGCTGCCGCTCCAGCAGCCGGCGCAGCTGCTGGTCGAGCTTGTCGAGGGTGCCCTGCGGGTCGAGCCAGTAGTCGGTGGACCACAGGCGCAGGATTTCCCAGCCGAGGCCGCGCAGCACGCTCTCGCGGATCTTGTCGCGGTCGCGGGCGGTGGCCGAGCGGTGGTAGGTGGCACCGTCGCACTCGATGCCGGCGAGATAACGCCCCGGCGCGTCGGGGTCGACCACGCCCAGGTCGATCCTGAAGCGTGACACACCGACCTGCGGGTGCAGCACCCAGCCTTTCTCGGCCAGGGCGCGCGCCACCGCCTCCTCGAACGGCGAGTCGAAGCCGCTCACCGAGCCGTGCACCGCCTCGTCCAGCGCGCGCGCGCCGCGCTCGGCGAATTCGAGAAAGTGCCTGAGGTCCTTCACCCCTTCGGCCGCGGTGCGCGACAGGTCGATCTGCTCCGGGCGCAGGCTGGTGAATACCTTGAGCTCTGAACGCGCGCGGGTGATCGCCACGTTGAGGCGGCGCTCGCCGCCGCTCTTGTTCAGGGGGCCGAAGTTCATGCTGACCAGGCCGAGGCTGTCCGGGCCGAAGGTGGTGCTGAACAGGATCAGGTCGCGCTCGTCGCCCTGCACCGACTCGAGGTTCTTGACGAACACCGGCTCGATCAGCGCCTCGTCGAAGTGGCGGTCGAGGGCCGGGTTGCGCCGCCGCGCGGCGTCGAGCAGGTCGAGGATCAGGGTCTGCTGCTTCTGGTTGAAGGTGACCACGCCGAGGGTCAGCGCGCCCGGCTCGACGTTCTGCAGGCGCTGCTCGATCTCCGCCACCACCGCGTCGGCCTCGGCGCGGTTGGTCTGATTGCCGCCGCGGTCATAGGTGCCGGCGACGTACTGCAGGTTGACCGCACGGTCCTCGGTGGCCGGCGACGGGAAGGTGATCAGCCCGCCCTTGTAGTAGCGGTGGTTGGAGAAGGCGATCAGGCTCTCGTGGCTCGAGCGGTAGTGCCAGGACAGGCCGACGGTGGGCAGGTTGGCGCCGAGCAGCTCGTCGAGGATGCTCTCCAGATCCTCGTCGTCGCTGCCCTCCTCCTCGCCGGCCTGCGCCGCGCTGAAGAAGCTGGTCGGCGGCAGCTGCTTGGGGTCGCCGACCACCACGGTCTGCCGGCCGCGGGCGATGGCGCCGATGGCATCCCACACGGTGATCTGCGAAGCCTCGTCGAAGATCACCAGGTCGAAGGCCTGGCCGGCCGGCAGGTACTGGGCGATCGACAGCGGCGACATCAAGAGACAGGGCGTGAGCGCGCCGATGGCATTGGGCGCCTCGGCAAGCAGCTGGCGCAGCGGCTTGTGGCGGGTCTTCTTCTCCAGTTCGCGGCGGACGATGCCGAACTCGCTGGACTTCTGCGCGTCCTCGCGCTCGACCAGGCCCTGGCGGATGCGCATGCGGATGCACTGCGCAGTGATCTCCCGCACGCGGTCGTCGAGGGCGCGGAAGCTGGCGATCTTGCGCTCGTGCTCGACGGCGACGAAGTTGCGCAGCGCCGGGGTGGCGTCGATCTTCTGCACCAGCCACCAACGCGCGTAGTTGACCTCCAGGGCGCGCTGCGCCTGACCGGCCGGCACGCGGCCCTGCTCGAGGGCCTCGACCAGCGGCAACAGGCCCAGGGCCAGCGCCTCGCCGCGCACGCGCAGCCAGGCGCACCAGGCGTGCAGGCGGCCGTGGCCGGCCTGCAGGCGGGCGGCCAGCTCCAGCAGGCTTTCCAGACCGGCCAAGCCTGGGCTGTACAGCTGGTCGACGCTGCGCCCGGCCAAGCCGGCGAACTCCTCCAGCGCCTCGGCGAAATCGCCCTGCAACTGCAGGTAGCGGCCGCACAGGCGGCCGACCGGCGCGTCGGCGGCGAGCAGTTCGTTGGCGTCGACCACCAGCAGACGCAGGCCGCTGCGCAGCGCGGCGAGCTGCTCGGGGTCTGTGGCCAGCGCGGCGAGCAGCTGGCGCAGGCGCCAGGCGGTGTCGGCCAGCGCGCGCAGCTGCTGCGGGTCGGAGTCCAGCCCGCGCCAGCCGGGCAGGCCGTCGAGACGGGCGAGCAGCGGCTGCAGTTCGGCATGGATCGCCTGCAGTTCCTGCAACTGCGGCAGATCGGCGGCGATTCGCGCGCCCTCGCCGACGCCGGACTGCTCGTGCAGCCAGGCGTGGAACTGGCGCAGCCTGAGGATCTTCAGCGGCCACCAGCAGTCGGCGGCCTCCTGCCAGCGGCGCTGCAGGGCGGCGAGGTCGAGCGCCAGCAGCCGTTCGCGCGGCCAAGGCACCGACAGTGCGCCCTCGGCGGCGGCGAAGCGCTCGAGCAGGCCGACCGCGCGGTTGAGCGCATCGAGGCGCTCCAGCACGTCGGCCTGGAAGGCGAATCCCAGCTCCTTGCCGATGGTCTGCGGCAGCAGGTCGAGCAGCTGCTCCAGCGCGGCGAGCTGGCCACGGCCATTGAGCGGGCGGATCAGGCCGAGGCGCTGGCTCAGCTCGACCAGCGCATCGCGCAGGGTACGCGCGCGCACCGCCAGGGTCTCGGCCTGCTGCAGCAGGTCCTGCTGCCAGGCCAGGCTCCACTCCTCCTGCTGCACGAAGGCCAGCGGATGCCCGGCGAGGTCGCCCAGCTCGGCGGCGTTGAGGTCGATGCGCTCGGCCACCGCCAGCAGCTGCTCGCGCGCCCCCGCGTCGTGCTGGTCGGCGCTGGCCCAGCGCAGGCGCACCTCGGGCACCCGGGCGCCGGCCACCGCGGTGGCCAGCGCCTGGCGGATGCTCAGGCCGTTGCGGCGGGTCTCGTGCAGGGCCTTGACCAGCTGGTTGAGTTCGTCGCGCAGCAGGCGCAGGCGGGTGGTCTCGCGCTCCCACTCGCCCGGGCCCAGCTCGGCGCCGGCCTGCCAGGCCGCGCCGAGCTGGCGGATCACGTCCGGCTTGCGCGCCTTGTTGGAGTGCAGCTCCAGGCAGAACTCGCCGAGGCCGTGCTCGCGCAGGCGGCGGTAGACCACCTCCAGCGCCGCGGCCTTCTCGGCGACGAACAGCACGCTGCGGCCCAGCGCCAGGTTGTGGGCGATCATGTTGGCGATGGTCTGCGACTTGCCGGTGCCCGGCGGGCCGATCATCACGAAGTTGCGCCCCTCGGCGGCGGCCACAACCGCGGCGAGCTGCGAGGAGTCGGCGGACAGCGGGGTGAACAGCTGCTCGGGGCTCAGGCGACGGTCCAGCTCGCGCGGCTCGACGAACTCGCCGCTCTGCGCGAACGGCTCGCGCGGGGTGTCGAGCAGGTGGCGCACCACCGGGTTGTCCTTGAGCTGCTCGACGCGGTCGACCAGGTCCTTCCACATCAGGTACTTGGCGAAGGAGAAGGTACTCAGCAGCACCTCGTCGACCACTTCGAAGCCGTCCAGCTCGAGAACCTCGCGGCGCAGGCGGGTGAGGATGCCGGCGATGTCCAGGCCGCGCTCGTCGCTGGGCAGCAGCGCGTCGAAGCCCTGGATGTCGAGGGCGAAGTCCTGGCGCAGCATCTCCAGCAGGGTGGTGTTGAAGCGCGGTTCGTCGTCGCCGAGGCAGAGACGGATGCCGGCGTTGATCGACTTGCGGATCAGGCTCACCGGCACCAGGATCAGCGGCGCGCGGTAGCTGCGCTCCGCCTCGCCGGGGCGCCGCCAGTACAGCATGCCTATGGCCAGGAACAGGGTGTTGGCGCCGCCCTCCTCCAGGTCGGTGCGCGCCTTGCGGTACAACTCGACCAGGGTGGCGTCCAGCCTGTCGGCCTCCACTGGGGCGAACAGCCTGCCCTTGGCCAGCGCGGCGAGCGCCGCCTGCGCCTGGCCGGCGGCCTCCTCGGGCGTCGCCGCCCTGGGCAGCGCGTCGACGGCGAAGCTCCTGCCGTCGGCCAGCAGGTCCTCCAGCGCGGCCGGATCGGGTGCCAGCAACGGGATGGCCAACTTGCTGTCGCGCAGGTTGAGTAGCGGATTGCGCAGCGACAGGTCGAGCAGGCGGCGCTGCCACTGCGCCAGGCGCCCGCCGGGACCGGCGGGCAGCGCGTCGTCCGCCGCGGCCGGCACGGCCAGCTCCGGCGCCTCCAGCACGCGCGGGTCGGCGGCCGGCATGGCGGGCGCGTCCAGCGGGCGGATCTGCGCGGCGCGCGCCTGGGCCACGTCGAGGACCAGCACAAAGCGCTCGCTGTCATTCAGGTGCTGCTGGGCGACGCGGATCGCCTCCTTGAACGGCACGCCTTGGCCGAGCAGACCCGTGTCGAACAGCAGCACTTCCTTCAATTGCACGCGTTTGCGCAGGGCCAGCACGTCGCTGGTGCAGATGCGCGGGAAGCCGCCCTCTCCGTTCAGCCACAAGCCGGCGTAGGCGTGCTCCTGTTCCAGCACGATCAGCGGATGCAGACCGAGGCGTTCGAGCAGCGCGGCGCACAGCAATGCCGCGTCGAGAAGAGTGGCACTGCGGCCCTGGACGATCTGCGCCGGGCTGCGCAGGCGCTGCGCCTCGCCGAGCGGCGCGGGCAGCGGCAGGCCGTCGAGGCGCAGGCCGAGCAGCACGTTCCACAGCGCCGCCGCCTGCAGGCCGAGGCGTGCGGCATCGGCGGCCGCGTAGCCGTGCAGGGTGGCGTCGTGGCCGTTGCGCCTGAGCAGCTCGCCGGCCAGCGCCAGCAGCTTGTCCAGCACCGGCTGGCCGGACAGGCAGAAGGCCGCCAGACGCTCGGGGGCCTGACGGTAGCCGGACCAGCTGTGGCGCTCCGAACTGGCGATGTCCGCCTCCGTCCGCTGCCCGTCCGGGGACGGCTGTTCCCCGCTGCGGGCCTGCTCCGGGAATAGGGCTTGTTCGGGCATCCGGGGAACTCCAACCTGCGTCGGCATGGGTGTTTATCGAGGGGAACGGCTCTATAACGTGGCTGAGATAATCCGACCACCGTCATCTTTTTGTCATGAGGCTGTACAGGTAAACAGTATCCGCAGCCCACAGTATAGGTAAAGGGTTTTACTGAAAAATCAGAGACATAGACCTTTATCCAGAGAAAAAATTGCACGTAGTGAGCGGAAGAATGCGAGCACGACGTGAGCCGCCTGCCGCGGCCACCCAGGCCTGCTCGGCCGCCACACAACCGGGGCGACGCAGGGACGCAGCATGCCCCAGCAGGTGCTTGAGGTTTTTTCCGCGCCCAAAAGACGAAACCCCGACCAGCTGAGCTGATCGGGGTTTCTGTAGAGGTGCTTGACGATGACCTACTCTCACATGGAGAAGCTCCACACTACCATCGGCGATGCGTCGTTTCACTGCTGAGTTCGGGA
>NZ_JAHRGL010000001.1 GCF_019097855.1 Geopseudomonas aromaticivorans | reverse complement strand
CCTTGGAATAAGAACGCCGCTGCTTGATTTCCCGCATGAGAGCCTTGAAATGGTGTCCACGATAAATAGGTGGACACCATCTCTTAGCTTGGCGGGGTCAAACCAGACGGGATGCCCGGACGGTTACCAAACATGCACAACGGAGGTGCGCCGTCGGGAGGCGGTGTGGCTTCAACTGACAGTCAGCGCGCGACAATGCCATTGGGGCCGGCTGAGGTCGGGAACCTGGCAAGTTCCGCATGGCTTTTGAGGTCGACGACCGAAACGCTGTCTTCGAAGGCATTGCTGACATATGCCCGCGAGCCGTCGCTAGCGATGGAGACGCCGTGGGCTCCGTTGCCGACCTTGGTGGTGGCGATGAGACGGCCGCTGGCGGCATCCAGGATGGACAGGGTATGCCCCGGTGCTTGCCGGCTACCTTGATTGGCAACCACCAGCTGCGTACCGTCGGGCGTCACGGAGAGCTGGATGGGGCCGGGGCCGACGGGATAAGTGGCAATGAGACGGCGGCCCTGTAGGTCTACCACGGCCACTGCGTTCTCCCCGCTGAGGGAGATGAACAGCCGTTGGCCATCAGGAGCAAAGGCTACTTGCACTGGCTTGCTGCCGACTGCGATGCGGGCGGTCTGGGTGCTGCTGGCTACGTCGATCAGGCTGATATCGTTACTGTCCCGGTTGGCCACGGCTAGGGTGCGTCCATCCGGGGACAGACGCAGGCCATGCGGGTAGCTGCCGACCTTGATCCTATCCAGAATGCGTTCGGCGTCGAGGTCGACGACGACCACCGCATGACTGGCTGCGTCTGTTACGAAGGCGAGTTTGCCGCTGCGATCCGGGACCACATGCGCCGGATGGCCTCCGACCTGAATGATCCTCGCCGACTGTATCGACTTGTCGGCGTCGAACACCAATAGTCGCCCGCTTTGAGCATCATGGTCCCCATGCCCAGCCTTGGCATTGCCGCCAGGCATGCCAACAATCAGCAGGGTCTTGCGGTCGGGTGTCAAATCCACGTTATGCGGCAGAATATTGAGCGCCAACGTGCGGGTGGTTCGCGCTTCATCGTCGATGATCGTTAGACTGCCGGCGCCTTCGTTGGCCGCGTAGATGGTTGCGGCACTGCTCGCAGCACTGGCGAGCATGGAAAGCGCCATGCCGACGGCAGCTAGGACTGGTTTCATGGGAGTACTCCTGGCACGTGGGGCTGATGGTTCGATATACCCCTCCAGCCTAGATCGGCACAGCTTACTCTAGGCTTAGGCGGCCATTACAATTCGGTCAGGAGCCCAAGGGGGAATGGCTTCATTCAGCATGGGGGCCTCGTGTAGGGTCTGCTAGGTGGACGCCGGCGAAGAGCGGCGTGTCTACGTGGTGAACTCGTTGCCGCCGCCGGTGTGCGCGCCGATTCATGGGGACTGGTTTTGCTGGCAGAAACAGCTCCGGACGGGCTGGAGGCCTTGCGTGGCGCGGCGCCCGATAAGTAACGGAGCAGCTCCGCGGCTGGACCGCTCGCCTGAGCATCAACGAAAGCGGGCCCGCATGGCCTCTATGGGTAGCAGCTTGGAAGTGTGGACGGTGGCTATACGATCACACGCAACACGCTCGATGCGGAGATCCTCCAGCTCGTCGAGGAGTGCCCGGTAGGCCTTGGCGCTAAGGGTGATGGCTTCTTGCTTGGACTGGTCAGACATGGCTGCACTCCCTGTTGGCTCCCGCGAGGCGACCTGCAGGCTCCATAGTTTTGCCATGGGCAAGAGCTGCCTTTATGAAGTGGCATTGGTTGGCTGAAACACCGCCGCCCAGCCGTAGGGCCTCTTCCGTGAATTTCGCGATCATGGCGTTTTTGTCAGAGACTTTCTTGTGTTTCATGCCTACCTCATGCGGGGGGCTGAGATGTTAAGGGGCACTGAGTGATTACAGCCCCTCAAGCTGAATGTAGCGGCGCTGCCAGCCCATTTCCCGAGGCCGGCGGCGGATATTTGAACGCCACGCCGTCCTTCGCTTCGGGCGGATGCCGGCTAAAGTACACGCACGACCGCTTTTCCATTTTTGGGGAAAACGGGGCGATCAGGACGGGATCGAAAGTCGCTGCCGCCAAGGGCGTGCGGCCAGGTGTTGACTGGCTGCCAGATTGCCACCGAAACAGCTGCGGCACAGAGGTTTGTTCAGATCGTCGTAACGAATCGGATGGCCGTCTTGGTCAAGCAAGTCGCCGCCCGCAGCCTTGAGGAGGGCATGGCCGGCGACAACGTCGTGCGGCGCCACGGGGTAGAGCGAAACCCCCGCGATGCCATCGCCGGCGGCCACGCGCGCGAGCCGGTAGGCGATGCTGGGCATCGGGCTGAAGCCTGCTGGTGAACAAAGTTCGGCATTCAGCTCCGGTTTTTGGTTGGCGGCTGTGCTTACGAAGACCACCGTAGCGGCGTCGAGTTGCCGTGTGGCCAGGTCGGAGGAAATTTGTATGCCATTACGCAGAAGGCCAGTCATGCCAGACTCCCAGCTGATGCAGTCCGGTCCACGCGGAGAAGTCGGCGCATAGACAACGCCCAGCACTGGCTCGGAGTTCCTAAGCAACCCCACGGAAATGGCTGAGCCCTGCCGGCCTGCCAAAAAATCGGCAGTGCCATCGTTCGGATCCACCACCCAGCAATAGCGTGCCCCCGTCAGTGCGCTCCCCGTCTCCTCTCCCCAGAAGTCACCCGCTTGCAGTCCTAGCAGCCCCTCGCGTAGCTGGATCTCCACTTCGAGGTCAATATCGGCCTTGTCTCCTTCCCCGCGCGGGCCTCCGGGGCGATTGGCCTCGGCTACGATAAGCGTTCCGGCGCGCAGAATCAGTGGGATGACTTCGCTCAGCATGGGCTGGCCTTGAGCCTACGTCTTCCAGTTGGCTCAGCGGCGCTCCCTTGGTGTCTCGTCGAGGCAACTACCAAGAAATACTTAGCAGTTGAGCTCTGCTCATTCATCCCTGGGCGACTCCGGTGGCGCAGACTCCGCCTGTTCCTCGGCGAGTTCGCGCTCCCACTGGGCGACCAGAGCGTCGACGCGATCCGGAATCTTGGGCGTCTTCGACAGGACGAGGCGCGGCCCGTCGCCGACCCAGGCCTCGACCAAGTACAGCGAGTCTCCAACTTGGAGATCGAGCCGTTGCAGAACTTCGTCGGGGAGGCGCAGGGCTGGCTCCCCGTCCCAGTCTTCGATCGGCAGGTTGATCGGCATGGCCGCATTCCTTCTGTAATAGAGGTTTCCGCAGGGGGGGGGCGACGGCGGAGCGCTGTTCGCGGTTCCCACCGCTCAGGCCGTTAGTCGAGCGCATTCGTGACAGAGCTCAGCTCCTTGTCAGCTGCGTATGTCCTCGGCAGCGGAGAAAATAGCGCGCTCAGTTCGCAGCCGAGACAGATCAGAGCATGTCCCTTCTATATAGCAATGGCCACCCTCGATCACGTGGACGTAATTTGAGTACCCATCTCTATCGTCAACATCCACACGCAGCTCTTGTAGACGCTCCATTTTCCAGCCATCACTGCCATTCATGTAGCCGGGGCTGACTAGCATCACCTCTTCAACCCACATGCGATCGTGCTGCTCGCTGAGCAGCCGCTCAAGCTCTGGCGGGGATGGGATCAGCAACGTCCTGGTGAAGCTGTCGTCACCGGCTACATACCCGATGGTGGTGTAGAACCAGGGGCACCTGAGAGATAGCTCCACATAGCGCCAATGGAGAGAGTTTTCATCCCCAAACAGCCTTCCCAGAGGCATTTCTGCCTGGCGGTATGTCACAAACATGGCCTTCGCCCCACAAAATGAACACTATAGATTGTAGCTCTATAGTGTTCAATGGGGCCTTATCGTTCCTTTTGCGAGAGCAGCAAATGGAACTGAAAAAGGCATTCGGTATCGCCCTGAAGCGGCAGAGGCTGAATAAAAGGCTCCCACAAGAGGCTTTCTCGAACGTCAGCAGCCGAACCTACCTAAGCACGCTGGAGCGTGGGCTCAAGAGCCCTACGGTCGAAAAGGTGCATGAGATTGCATCTGCCATGGGGGTTCATCCGCTGACGATCTTGGCCGACTGCTACCTGCTACAGGACGAAACGCTCACCATCGACGATCTGTTTTCCCGCATTCGCATGGAGCTTGCTCAAAGCGAGCGGCCTGCCTGACGCCGCCCCCAAGATGCACCTATAGGACTCGAGCAGAAGGGCAGGTTGTAGTGGTCGAGCTGAACGCAACTGAATGGTCAGTGGGGAGTAAGCGTCTGCCGAACACATCTCCCCGCCATTTCCAGATCGCGGCATGGTGTCCACCTGTTTTTGGCGGACACCATTTCAAGCCACTTTCTGGAGGGTTTCATGCCACGACAGCGCCGCACATTCCCCAAGGTCTTCAAGGCCCAGGTCATCGAGGAGTGTGCCCAGCCGGGTGCTTCCATCGCCGGCGTGGCCCCGAGCCACGGGCTCAATGCCAACCTGGTGCATAAATGGATTCGCCAGCAGCGTGAGTCGCTGTCGAGCCTGCCGGCCTTTGTCTCGGTGCCGCTCGACCTGATCCCTCCCGGGCGAGCCCGCGCCGAGGTGCTGACGGTGCAGATCGATATTCCCCATCACCCCGGCAGCCTGTCGGTACGCTGGCCGGCACAGGACGTCGAGGGCTGCGCCCGTTTCCTGCGCGAGCTGCTGGCATGATCCGTATCGACCGCATCTGGCTGGCCACCGAGCCACTGGACATGCGCGCCGGCACTGAAACAGCGCTGGCACGGGTCGTTCAGGTATTCGGTGCGGCGCAGCCGCACTGTGCCTACCTGCTCGCCAACAAGCGGGCCAACCCGCATGAAGGTGCTGGTGCATGACGGCTTCGGCATCTGGCTGGCGGCACGTCGCCTGAATCAGGGACGCTTCGTCTGGCCTGGCAACGAACAGGGCGCACAACGCGAGTTGGCACCCGCGCAGCTGCAAGCGCTGGTGATCGGACTGCCCTGGCGACGACTGGGAGACGACGCGAGCATCAGCCTGCTGTAAGCCCGCGGACCGACATCACCGCTCGACAATTCACCGAACGCCCTATCGCCAGGCATGGGTGAGGCGATCACAATCGGCGGCATGCAACCGACCTTCGAGCACCTGACGCCCGAACAACTGCGCGCCCTGGCCGCGCAGCTGACGGAGCGTGTCGCAAGCCTTGATCAGCAGGTCTCCAGCCTCGATCAGCAAGTCCAGTATCACAAGACCCGCAACGAGCAGCTGGCCCACGAGATCGCCATCCTCAAGCGCCACAAGTTCGCCCGGCGCAGCGAGCAGCTCAGTCCCGACCAGATCAGTCTGCTCGACGAGCTGCTCGATACCGATATCGCGGCCATCGAGGCCGAGCTCCAGGCGCTGAATCCTGCGCCGGCCACCCGTGAATCCCGTCAGCCGCCCAAGCGCACCGCACTCCCGGCGCAGTTTCCACGCACCCGGATTCATCACGAGCCGGACAGCACCCAGTGTGCCTGCGGCTGCAAGCTCAAGCGCATCTGCGAGGACGTCAGCGAAAAGCTCGACTACACGCCGGGCACCTTCACGGTGGAGCAGCACATTCGCGGCAAGTGGGTCTGCGAGCAGTGCGAGACGCTGATCCAGGCGCCGGTGCCACCCCAGGTGATCGACAAGGGCATCCCGACTGCCGGCCTGCTGGCCCAGGTCATGGTCGCCAAGTACGCCGACCATATGCCGCTGTACCGCCAGGAAAAGATCTTCGGCCGCGCCGGCCTGGCCATTCCGCGCTCGACCCTGGCCGAATGGGTCGGTGCCTGTGGTGTGCAGTTGCAACCGCTGGTCGATGCGCTGCGGGACATCGTGCTGAAACAGCGCATCGTCCATGCCGACGAAACCCCGGTGCAGATGCTCGCCCCCGGCATGAAGAAGACCCAGCGGGCCTATGTGTGGGCCTATGCCGCCAGCCCGTTCGCCGATCTGCGCGCCGTGGTCTACGACTTCAGCCCCAGCCGAGCCGGCGAGCATGTCCGTGCCTTCCTCGGTGACTGGAAAGGCCAGCTGGTCTGCGATGACTTCGCCGGCTACAAGGCCTGCTTCGAGCAGGGCGTGACCGAAATCGGCTGCATGGCCCATGCCCGGCGCAAGTTCTACGACCTGCATGTGGCCAACCGGAGTCTGCTGGCCGAACAGGCCCTGCACCACATCGGTCAGCTGTACACCATCGAGCGCGAGGTGCGTGACCTGCCGCCCGACGAGCGACGGCGAATACGCCAGGCACAGGCCAGACCGCTCGCCGATACCCTGCACACTTGGATGCTTGCCCAGTGCGCCCGCGTCCACGAAGGCACGGCCATCGCCAAGGCGCTCGACTACAGCCTCAAACGCTGGACGGCCCTGGTGCGCGCTATCTCGATGACGGCAGGGTCGCCATCGACAACAACTGGTGCGAGAACCAGATCCGCCCGTGGGCGCTGGGCCGCTCGAACTGGTTGTTTGCCGGCTCGTTACGCAGCGCGCTGATGACGCTGATCCAGTCCGCGCGGCTGAATGGACATGATTCGTCTGCCTACCTGAAGGACGTGCTCACGTGCCTGCCGACGCAGCCTGCCAGCGCACTGGCCGAACTGCTGCCGCATTGCTGGAAACCCGGCGGGGTGTGATGCCCGGACGCTTACAGTGGGGATGAAAATCACTGCCGATGACTGTGCATTTGGATGGGCAAGTCAGTGCAATTACACTGTGTGTACCATGGAATCTGTGAACTACCCGCGAGGTGCCCTCGTGTAGGGCAGAGTTCTGTTCACCGAGGGCGGATGGCGACGACTCCCGACCTCGGATCTCAAGAAAGGGAGGGAGGGGATGGTTGAGGTTAAAACAGAACGCTTTGCACCTCCCGCTGAAGGTGCGTCCGCAACGGACTTGGCCTTCCGGCGAATCCAGCGCTTGCCCAGGGGGCGATTGTTCAGCCGCGCCCTGCTAGCGGATCTGGGTTCCCCCGCAGCCATTAGCAGGGCGCTGTCGCGTCTGTGCGCCCGCGGTGATCTGGAGCGCATCGTGCGCGGCGTCTACATGCGCCCCAAGCTCAACCGCTACATCGGTCAGGTCAGGCCGAGCGTGCAGCAGGTCGTCCGCCTGATCGCCCGGCGTAACAACGAAACCGTGCAGATGCATGGCGCTGAAGCGGTACGACAACTCGGACTCAGTACCCAGATGCCGATGGTCCCGATGTTCTACACCAGCGGACATAGCCGCACAGTGCGTGTAGGCGCCGCTGTCGCACATCTGCGGCATGTCGCACCTGACAAACTGCAATGCGCCGGCAGCCCTGCCGGCATAGCACTGGTCGCACTGCACTACATAGGCAGGAGAGGCGCTGACGATCGGGTGTTATCCCACCTCAAGGCTTTCTTGACCACTACAAGCGACGACGATCTCGCCATGCTTTATAGTTGCAAAATGCCCCTTTGGATGAGGAGCTTCGTCCAGAGTGGCATTCATCAAGATTAAACATGAACCCTGCTACCGCAGATACCTCTATCGTTACCAACCTGTTGCTGTCGGTGATGAGAGCCTTCGCCGAGTTCGAGCGCGTGCTGATCCGTGGTCGGCCGCGCGAGAGGATCGCCATGGGCAATCAACGTGACGCTTACCGGAGCCGGAAGAAGGCCCTGAGCGACGGCAGGATTGTCGAGCTGCGCCGACGCGCCGAGGCTCTGGAGCCGAAGACCGCCCTGACCCACGAGTTCGGCATCAGCAGGGCGTGTGCCCGCGTGATGGTGAGTGGCCGACAGCATTCGATTTGATTTCGTAACAAAACCTGAGGAGATGACATGTCCAAACTGGCCGAATTTCGGCGCGCCGAGCGTGAGCTGCAGAAGCAAATGGCCCTCCTGGAGCAACTTCAGGCTGACGCCAGTCTACAGCGCGAAATGGAGTTTGAAGACAAGCTGAAGGCGCTGATGGCGGACTACGACATGGATCTGGCGAAAGTAGTCGACATCCTCAATCCGCAGCCGGTCGAGCTTGAGGAAGCCGCACCGGCTACCGTGAAGCAGCGCCGCCCCCGCCAGCTGAAGGTATATGTGCAGCCGGTTACCGGCAAACGCATCGAGACCAAGAGCGCGAACCATGCCCAATTGAAGGCTTGGAAGGTCGAGTTCGGCGCTGAAGTAGTTGAGGGGTGGCGGCAAGCCTGAATGGCCATGCTTGACTTCGGGCAGTCACACACCGCCAAGGTAGTGGGGCCGCTCGACCTTCAAAAGCAAGCCAGCAACAGTTGCAGGTAGTGCTACGAAAAGCTGACCTGATCGCTTGGCTCAGCGGCAAAATCACCCAGCGAGTAGGCGCCCGCCGAAGCAGCCCCAAGAGCCTGCCGAGTCTCACCAACACAGCCTCGCCATCGCTGGCAGCCCCCATCCCATCCGTCATCGAGCCCGCAAGGGCGGCGGGCATCTGCACTTGGCTCAACACCGCGAGATGGATCCTGCCTTGCTCCAGCATATAGCGGGCCAGCTCTGCGGCCATCTCAGGATGCACTCGCGCTGGCTTGCAGCATCGACCGCAGCGACAAGGGGCGTATCGAGCGTGGTGAGGTCAACATCACCGTCGAGAAGCTGTACCGAATCGCTAGCATGCTGAGCTGCGATCCAGCTTCCCTCCTGCCTCCAGTGTCGGATTTACAGGGCTAGTCGATACTGGAGCTCAGGAAAGCCCATGGCAGCCCATCTTCGCGCTGTTCCTCTATCTTCCCGGCAAGCAGCACCTCATCGGCGGTCGGGTAGTGACGCAACAGACGACGCGCCTCAGTGCGCACGGCCTCAGGCAGCGACTTGTCACGGGACAAGTCGACCAGAAAATCTCGGGTCTGAATGATCGCGCGGGTGCGCTCATTTGGCATCGTCATACTGTTCTCCTCATATTCCTGTACTCCGACCCCGGCCAGCCGCAGACAGAAATATACTTCAGCTTATTTGCGGATTCAATGAATTCGCACTCTCGGTTTTTCTCCCATTCGGAGCGATTATCTGGGAGTAGTCAGGCTGTTGATTTATGCAGAAACAATATCGAACCATCCTGAAGCGTGAAGCGACTTGACTGATCTATCTGTTGCGGCAGGCTAGAATCGTTACAGGCTGAAGGCGATCAGCGACTTGGCATACTATCAGTGACATACCCTTTGTCAGTCCTCTATTATCTTGATTATCGCGGCCAGCGCCGCTTCTGGGGGCATATCTTTTCCGAGAGCCCCCGCAATCTCTGCTATTGAGGTCAGCTTGGAAGACGCATTCCTTGCTTCGATCTCATGCGATTTGAGAATGCTCTGAATCTCAGGGTCTTGTGTGAGGTGGACGTAAGTCGACAGAGTATCTCTAGAGGCATGGAAAGAGTCTTTCTGAGCTGCAGATAACGCTACGTCAAGGATGTTTGTCCTAGATATTTTGCTCAATTTGCTGATGTTTCTTGCTACCAAAATTGTGAAGTAGCGGTGGCGGAAGTTGTGATGTGATGTCCCTTTGAGTAAGTCTGCATGTTTGGATGATTCAATAACTTTCCGGTAGTAAGAATTAAATGTTTTTCGTGCTAGTGGTCGGCCTGTGCGTTCGTTGATAAGTATTTTATCGTGAATTTTGCATATGGGGTGAGCTTCTCTGGTTGTTATTATGAATTTGTAGATTTCTTGTAGCTCCGTGCGAGGTATCAAAACCTCACGGAAGAAACCTTTGTACTTTCCTTTTAGTACGGGTATGCCTTTAACTAAGTCATTGTCTTCATAGGCTTTGATGATTGAGCTTGCAGGTATGTTAATAACCTCTTCGAGCCGAGAGCCTGTAAACTCCAAAAGGGTGCTGAATACATACCATCTGTCGATAATGAACTGATTATGGCTATATTCGAAAATTGCTTCATGCCAAGCATTCAGTTCCACGTTTCGAATGAAGCTGATGGGTTCAACAGGAGTATCCTGAAAATCCTCTATGCAGAGGTGAGATAAAAGCCGCAGAGACCTTTGTCTGTTTCGCCTGTAATGATGTTCGATGGCGTTTATCTGATAGCTATTAGCCGACGGGTCACATGTCATCAGCGGGTGGAACGAGTTTTCAGATTGTGTGTGTTCTAGGAGGGACAATACACGTCTTACAGTTCTTTTGATCGTGGTGGAGTTGGCGCGGTTGGCGGACTGTAGGTACGTGACAAAGTCATACAGAGATTCGTCGTCTACTTCTAAAAGGGTTTTTTTCTTGTGCTCAAGAAACTTCTGAAATACATTTATGGTTTCAGCGTGACTGAATACTGTTTTACAGGACGGTCGCGCGCCGTAGCTGTTGGCGCCGCCGCCAAACTTTGTCAGGTAACTGTTTAACTCCCAGCAAAAATTCCCCGCAGAGTCAAATAATAGTGGTAATGGCGGGGGTTCGGAATGGCCATGGTTAAAAAGGAAATCAAGATTCGGAGATTTTGCAATATGGATCATGGCTTCACCAGTGTTAGATGAGCTCTGTTGAGTGCTCTGGTGTGGCTTTTAAGCACCTGCTGATATCTGAGATCCTGTCGCGTTTGCTCATCTACTCGGGTTGTTAATTGCATGTATGCCCGGTAGATCTCGCCTAATGCGTTTTGTAGGCTCTCGATCTGGCCTTTGAGGTTCGCAATTTCTTCGCTCTGGGAGCGCTTTGTTAGGCGCGGCTTTGGCGGTGGGTCAGCATGTGATTTGGATTGTTTATTGTAGGAGTTTAATGCGGCTGATAGTTGATCGGAGTATTCAATATTGTAGGGTTCTCGTGAAGTGTTGTATGAACAAGATGTAATGTCCAGTTCGGGATCAACCCAGGCAAGCACAGATTTAAAAGAAACTCCACGTTTGCTTCGATGTATGTCCAGCGAAGGAATGCTCCGGTTGTCTTTGACTGCATCCTTTATCAGGATGGTTTTGGTCAACAAGCTTTGGGTCTTCGCCTGCTTTTCTTGCAACTTTGCTTGGGATGTCTCACCTTTGGAGTATCGGCTCATTTTATTTGCTCGCGTAGATATAGATTTTCTGGTCGTTCAAAATCTTCAATTTGATGTGGCGGTGGCTGGATAGCTCTCGGAGATGCTCAGCTAGCAGCGCGCGATCACCCAACTTTACCTGGAGAGAGCATTCGGACAAGTCTTCCTCTAGGTCATCATCCACCAAGATATCTTTGCCCACATTGCCCTCCAAGAATTCCGTGAGGAACTCAAGCGTTTCACGCTCCCAGTCTGCTTGTGTCGAAATATCAGCGTAGTAAAGAGTTATGCTGGGTTCGATGTGGCCCATCATCCAGCGTAGGGGCTCAATGTCTGTCCCTTCACTAAGGTAGAAAAAGAAGGCCGCGAAAAAGCGCCTGAACTGATGGGGGCGCGCATACCAGCGCTTTTGGTCAATCAGGGGGACTGCAATCCAGTCCGAATACTGATCCAGCAGCTTACGGTTGACACGCTCATCTCGATCCGCATCTTTATGCGTATCCGAGGGCCATATTGAGGCCATGCCTGGGTGGCGACCTTCCATGAAGCTAATGTAGTCGTAGATGAAGTCCCAAATGACTTTAGGTATCGGGCGTTTGATGATCTCCAGTTCATTGCTGCTGCTAGACTTTGGGATTTTTAACTTTATATCCCATAGGCCGTCCATCTTTGAGAGGGTGAGACAATCCTTGTCTATTAACGAGGTGCTCAGTAGTCGACAAGCGGTGAAAGTGTGTATCAGTATTCGAGTTGTTATGGCGTAGAAGTCGATCAGTTCCCTTGTGGAGATATGGTCTCGTAAATCGGCGTGTGACTCATATTTTCCTCTTGAAAAAGAACACTTGCCGTAGGTTTTAATGTTTAGAGGTTTTAGCTCTTCAGGCATGGGAACTGCTTCCAGTGTCTGCCGCTTGAAAATATGGGAGTTGGCTTTTACTGTGGATTCGGCGTATTTAGAAAGGATGTTTGCGGTGTAATAGGTGTCCAGGTCTTGTATGTACTTTCGGAGGCTTGGTGCGTAGTCTCTGTGAAACTTGATGGCGTGGCTGATGTAGTGAAATGCAATGTTTGTCGGCATCAGAGGGGTTTGATTTTTATTGGGGAATCCCTTCGATATGGCATTGAGTATGTCGGTGATTTCATGTTTGCCGATTTCAAACTGGTATGCTTGGTGCTCTTTGGTTATGTGTAGATACGAAAGGTCGGTGCATTTATTCTGGATTGTCGAAATGCTTAGCGCCTGATCGTTATCATCAGGTTCGTATGCGGAATCGAACTCTCGCTCGGATGTAGTTGCGTCACGGTCTTTCAGCTTTTGAATCAAGGCTTTTCTGGTAATGGACGGAATGTCCATCCTTGCAATTTTATCGCTAATGTTGTTGCGGTTTCTGACAGTTGAGCCAAGTTCTGCATTCAACGCCGATACATGAATGCCCATGGCTACTAAATCATGTGCTTCCAAAAAGCTTTTGATGTGGCCCTTGGTGATGTCGGACAGAGTAAGGATTTTCGGGGGGCGGCTTGAGGCTATTCGGAGCTCTAGTACGTGATCGATGACTTCGAAAGCAGTTCGTATAAAGCCAACCAGAGCGTTGGGCCTTTTCGAGCTTGAGCTTTCGATCAGGGCGATAGCAGACGATTTTAGATCCTTTGACAACAAATTCCAGATTGAATCTGTTGCGTGGCTGTTGTTACAGAATTTATAATTGAAGTTTATTTTTGCGTACTTCGAGCTTGTCGGCGCCTGGGCAGGGGCGACCTTAAATCCTGTCCTGGGAACGAACCACTCGAAAGCGGTGGAGTGAGGATGTACCCAGTCAGGAAAGTCAGTGGGCGATGTAGATGTGGCCTCGCAGTTTCTGATCTTAGGCTTTTTCATTCATGATTTCCTCGATGAATTCGAAACTCATGTCTCGTGGAATTGCATCAGCCAGCATCTTGATCATCTTTCTGCTGCCCTCATCCTCGATCTTGATGATGATGGATTTGCACGTTTTTATGAGGTCTCTATCGTTCCCATATTTTGCATAAGAAACAATAAGTTCGATGGTTTTGGCTGAGCACAGAAAGTAGATTAGGCGGTGAGCTTCGTTGGTACCCGTCATGCGGTTATTCCGCTGGAGGTTTTTTACCAGGGCAATGAGTTGCTCTTTGGCGATGTTCTGAGTGTTGTTAGTGTTGTTGGTTTTGTCACTATCAGCAGCGGACAGGCCATCGGATACGAAGAGCATTATGTTCTGGTGGTCGCGAAGTTTTTTTCTGTGTACGAATTCTTGGATTTCAGGTGGGATGTAGTTCCTCAATGCTGTAAGAAGCGAATTTCCCAAATAAATGCTCGCCGAAAGTGCATCTCCACCGCTTTCAAGCCACTTCAATAACCCCCTGGATACCCTGATTTTTGGCATCGTTGGTTGGGCTTCGATCACCCAAGAAGGTAACGATTTGATAATCTCTTTAAAGGCTGCTTTTCTTCTTGCGCCAAGCATGCGATATGCTTCGGTTTCGCTGGCGCGAGTTTTGCTCGAGCTGTCCATTGCAAATAGATAATTTGAGGTCAATGTTTTGGCATGGAGAGATCTCATTTCGAGTAGCATGCATAGAACGATGTTTGCATCTATGTTGTCTGCTGTGACGTCGTCGGGATCGATGGTTCTGGGCGCGTGACGTTGTTTTAATGCGTTGGCTCTGGGTTTTAGTGTTGTTATCGTGACGCTGCCATCTTCACGAATTGCAATGAATTCACCATCTCTGGTTTTTTGGACTTTGGCATTGCATAGGTCTGTAACGTTTATTCCTAGTTCGTCCACGATAATACACATTGCGGCGACTGCAAAATCATCTGTAATTCCAAGGTGTTTTTTGATCTTGCTAGTCGACCAGGAGTGAGCATGGTGGGCGCCAGGGAATGATTTTCTGGTATAAAGTCCGCCTTGCTCTTCAGCGATGTAGGCGACGAGGTTGATGAAGCCGTTTGGATGTGAATGCGAGAAATAGCTTAGATTTTGTCCGTACCGAGATTGCATGGTGGGGTCTAAGTTGTCGGTTGTTTTCCGGATTTCCTCGATATCGCTTCGTTTAATCATTTCCTGCGTTTTGGAGAATTCGTGATATCCATCTATTACGATTTTTTTGCATTTGGCCAGAATTATTTGTCTGTGCTGTTCAATTTGTTGTGCAATGTCGTTAAGCGCGGCCTCTAGGGAGGGGGCTTGAACAGCGTCTGCTAAACTCAAGTAGCCTAGGATATTGCACTCCTTTTCGCTAAACACGTCCGACGATCTAGGAACAGGCGGGAGCAGCGTGTCACTGGGAAGTTTTTTTGCCTTTTGCAACTTGCTTAAGTAACTCCGAACTGCTTGGTAGTCGGAGATGACGGTGACCTCCTTGACTGGCTGCTCTTTGCCTTCTGCGATCTCAGTTCGCCGCCTGTAGAGGAATTTTCGGCACGCCGCTGTAATGATTCCTGGCCTCTTATGCCACTCCGGATCGAGCTGGTGTGCCAGTTGGATGAAATCACTGACATGACTGGCTCTCCGCCTGGGAGGATGCTTGGTCATGTAGGCAAGGATGTGGTCAGGGCAGCAGCCTCTGATATCATCCAAGAAATTTTTCGGCGTCCTGCTCATCGATCCCTACCTGAAATCGGTTCAGATAGTCAGTGTAGATGGTGCAGGGGCCTCCGCAAGGGTGAAGGCTATGATTAGCATGGGTGTGCAGCGTTTCGGGATGGTAGGCTCCAATCTATCTGAACCCATACCCGTACTGCTTCCCCTTGCGGCACGCCTGATGTCCCAGGCCCTGCGCAAAATCACCGGCAACATCAAGAATGCCAACTGCCTGGTGATTTTCATCAACCAGATCCGCATGAAGATCGGCGTGATGTTCGGCAACCCGGAGACCACTACCGGCGGTAATGCCCTGAAGTTCTATGCCTCGGTGCGCCTGGACATCCGCCGCATCGGCGCGGTCAAGGAAGGCGACGAGGTGGTCGGCAGCGAAACCCGCGTCAAGGTAGTGAAGAACAAGGTGGCCCCGCCGTTCCGCCAGGCAGAGTTCCAGATCCTCTATGGCAAGGGCATCTATCGCAACGGCGAGATCATCGATCTCGGAGTCCAGCAGGGTCTGATCGAGAAGTCCGGCGCCTGGTACAGCTACCAGGGCAGCAAGATCGGCCAGGGCAAGGCCAATGCCGCGCGCTACCTCGAGGACAATGCGGAGGTGCGTCAGACCATCGAGGAGGCTATCCGCGCCCAGCTGCTGGGCTCGCCCGCCAACCTCAAGGCGCTGGCCGCCAGCGAGGAAGATGTCGACGCGGAAATGGACATCTAAACCAGCATGCCGGTCATGCTCGACAGCCCTGTTGCCGTGCGCCGGGCAGCCATGGATCTGCTCGCCAGGCGCGAGCACAGCCGTGCAGAGCTGACGCGCAAACTGCGCCAGCGCGGGGCTGCGGTCGAGCTGATCGACAGTGCTCTCGAGCGACTGAGCGAAGAGGGGCTGCTCAGCGACGAGCGCTTTCTGGAAAGCTTCATTCGCAGTCGGGCTCAGGCCGGCTATGGCCCGCTGCGCATCCGCGACGAACTGAGCCAGCGCGGTCTGCCGCGTGCGATCGTCGAGCGGGCGCTGGCGGATAGCCCGATCGAGTGGGCGGCCAACCTGCGCGAGCTGTGGCGGCGCCGTTTTGCCGCTCTGCCGGTCGATGCTCGGGAGAGGGCGAAGCAGGGCCGCTTTCTGCTGTATCGCGGGTTTGCCCATGAGGCGGTGAGCCGCCTGCTGCGCGGTGGCGACGAGGAATAATCCTGTCTCCGCATGAAAAACGCCCCGGCTCATCGTGAGTACGGGGCGTTTTGCTGTGGAGCGGATACCCGCTCAGACGTGTGGCAGCTCGCGCTGCCAGTTCTCCGGCATGTTGATGAAGTTGATCAGCTCGCGCAGGCGGCCGTGGTCGCGACCGTTGAAGTGGAAGGCCAGGCGGACCAGGTGGCTGAACTCCGGCTCGTCCTGCTCCAGCTCGCTGTACGGTTGCTGGGCAAAGCTGCCCTCCAGGCACAGGTCGGTGAACTCCTCGTGCAGGTAGGCGAGGGCATGGGCGTTGAGCGGCCGGTTCATGCGGATGGCGAACAGCCCCTTGAGCCAGCGGCTGGAGTGGTAGTTGCGGTAGAAGTGTGTGATTTCCACCACCGCCTCTTCGGCCGAGGTGACCAGTTTCAGCAGGTTCATGTCGCTGGGCAGGATGTAGCCGTTTTCCTCCAGCTGCTCGCGGATGAAGTGCAGCGCATCCTTCCAGTAGCGGCCCTCCGGCGCGTCGAGCAGCACCACCGGTACGATCGGACTCTTGCCGGTCTGGATCAGGGTCAGCACTTCCAGCGCCTCGTCCAGGGTGCCGAAGCCGCCGGGGCAGAGCACTAGGGCGTCGGCCTCCTTGACGAAGAACAGCTTGCGCAGGAAGAAGAAGTGGAAGGGCAGCAGGTTGCCCGTGCCGTGCACCACGTCGTTGGCACGCTGTTCGAATGGCAGGGAAATGTTCAGTCCCAGGCTATGCTCGAGGCCCGCGCCTTCGTGAGCGGCGGCCATGATCCCGCCGCCGGCACCGGTCACCGTCATCAGCTCGTGATGGGTCAGCAGGCGGCCCAGATCACGGGCCAGTAGGTAAAGGGGGTGGTCCGCCTGGGTGCGCGCGGAGCCGAACACGGTGACCTTGCGCCGACGCTTGAACTGCTCGAGCATGCTGAACGCGTTCTCCATCTCGCGCAGCGTCTGCATCATGATCTTGGCATCCCAGCGGTTGCGGTCGGCCTCGGCCATCCGTACCACGGTCATCAGCATTTCGCGGTACAGGGCTTGATTGGGGCTTCCGGGTGGCACGCTGATGCTGACGAGTTCGTCGACCTTGAGGCCGACATCGATGCCGCTGGTCTGGAAGTGTCTCGACAGGTAGTCATCCGACTCGTAAGACATGTGAGTACTCCTTGTTGTTATCTGTCGCTCAGAGTGCGATCTGCTCACCCGGTTCCGGAATGTTGGCAGTCCACTGCAGGCGATCATGCAGTGCCTGTTGCAGCACCTTCATTTTTTCCAGCTCCCCATGCACCAAATATAGCTCCGGTCGGTGATCGAAGTGCTTCACCCAGTCGATTAGTTGCGACTGGCCGGCATGGGCAGAGAAGCCTCCCAATGTGTGAACCCGGGCCTTGACGGCAATCCGCTGGCGCAGCACGCGTACGGTCGGCGCGCCATCGACGATGGCACGGCCGAGGGTGCCTTGCGCCTGGAAGCCGGGGAACACGATGTGGCACTCCTTGCGCCACAGGTTGTGCTTGAAGTGGTGGACGATACGCCCGCCGTTGCACATGCCGCTGCCGGCGATGATGATCGCGCCGCTCTGGATGCGGTTGATCGCCATCGAGTCCTCCGCCTTGGGCGTGCAGCGCAGGATCGGCAGCCAGTCTTCGACGCGAGGACCGCCGCCGTTGCTGCGCATCTCGTCGCGGTCCTTGGGGTCGAGCTGTTCGTGGAAGCGATGGTAGATGGCGTTGGCCTGAATCGCCATCGGGCTGTCGAGGAACACCGCCTGCTGCGGAACCCGGCCCTGCTGGTAGAAGCGGCCGAGATGGAAGATCAGGTCCTGGGTGCGGCCGACGGCGAAAGCGGGGATCAGCACGTTGCCGCCGTCGCGATGAGCCTGTTGCAGGATGTCGGCCAGCTCCTCGAGGGTGTCCGCATCGCAGCGGTGGTCGCGGTCGCCGTAGGTCGACTCCATCAACACCACGTCGGCCTCGCTCAGCGGGGTCGGATCGCGCATCAGCGGGGTGCAGGCGTTGCCGAGGTCGCCGGAGAACACCATGCGCCGGGTCAGGCCGTGGTCGTGCACTTCCAGTTCGACGATGGCCGAGCCGAGAATGTGCCCGGCATCATGGAAGGTCACGCTGATGCCGCGCGCCACTTCTACCTTGTTACCGTACCGCACCGGGCGACGCAGCTTGAGCGCCAGTTCGGCATCGGCTTCGGTGTACAGCGGCACCACCGGCTCGCGGCCGAGGCGCGCGCGCCACTTGTTTTCCCACTCGGCGTCATTTTCCTGAATGTGCGCGGAATCCAACAGCATCAGCTGCAGCAGCTCGCAGGTGGCATCCGTCGCATAGATCGGGCCGCGGTAGCCCTGCGCGGCCAGGCGGGGCAACAGGCCGCTATGGTCGATGTGGGCATGGGAGATCACCACGGCATCCAGTTTCAGGGGATCGAAGGGGAAGGCCGCGCTGTTGTGGGCTTCGTCTTCGCGCCCGCCCTGACGCATGCCGCACTCAAGCAGGACGCGTGTGCCGTCACGGGTCTCGATCAGGTAGCAGGAACCGGTGACCTGCTGAATGGCGCCGAAAAAGGTAAGCAGAGCCATGAAAAACTCCTTGTTGCGAATGTCGCGACCACCTGCCGGGCTACGGCAGGGCCTTGATACAAATCAGCGGTGATGCTCCATGTCGTTCTAGACTACCCCCAAGCCTGCCTTGGAGTCATGTTCATGCCCCAGCTTTTGCCCAGTGCCGAAGAACTGCAAGCCCATGCCCTCGCCGAGCCGGCCTTTGCCGAGTGGGCTGCGGGCTGCGGACCGCTGGAGCACCGACCAGCCACCCAGGCTGCGGTGTTCCGTCTGGCGCATCGTTTGGTGCAGGCAGGCCAGCAGCCCGATCTGGGTAGCGTCTATCGCCTGCTGCAGGCGCTCGATCGCCTGACCTGTGCCGGCCTGTGGCTGGTGGCGCACATGACCTACGCCCGCCGCGTGCGTCTCGATGGGACTCCGTTACTGGCCGAGGACTTCAAGGCGCGTCCCGAGGGCCATACCGGTGGCGCGCTGAACATGGTGCCGGCCTATGCCGGCTATCTGGCACTGAACGCCCTGAGTGGGCAGACCCGCGGCTGGACCATGGGCCAAGGCCATTGCGTGGCCGCCATCGAGGCGCTCAACGTGCTGCTCGGCAATCTGCACCCGGAGCAGGCCGCCCGCTACGGCGGCGACGAGGCCGGGCTGAGCCGGCTGGTGGCCGATTTCTACAGCTATGCGCAGGCCCCCGACGGCCTGCCCGGCGTGCCGCTGGGCAGCCACGTCAACCCGCATACCGCGGGCGGCATCGCCGAGGGTGGCTATCTCGGCTTTGCCGAACTGCAGTACGCCCACCAGCCGCTGCCGGGCGAAACCCTGGTGGCATTCCTCTCCGACGGCGCCGCGGAGGAGCAGCGCGGCAGCGACTGGATGCCGCGCTGGTGGCGAGCGGAGGATTGCGGCGTGGCCCTGCCGGTGATGATCGCCAACGGCCGGCGCATCGAGCAGCGCACCGAGCTGGGCACCGCCGAGGGGCTGGCCGGTTTTGCCGAGCATCTGCGTCGCTGCGGCTTCGATCCGCTGCACTTCGACGGCCGCGACCCGGCGGCCTTCGTCTGTACCCTGCACGAGATGGAGCAGCACCTGGCGCACCGGCTCGCCGAGCTGGCGCGTGGCATCCTGCAGTACCCGCTGCCCATTCCCTATGCCATCGCCGAAACCGTGAAGGGCTTCGGTTTCTACGGCGCCGGAGAGAACGCGGCGCACAACCTGCCGCTGCCGGGCAATCCGCACCTCGATGCCGAGGCGCGCCGCTTGTTCAACGCAAGCGCCGCCGCGCTTTGGGTGGCGCCGGACCAGTTGCAGCAGGCACTGGATCGCTTCGCCGCCCTGCGCGGTGGGCGCCCCCTCGAGCGGGATCATGCGCTGGCCGTGCGTCACCCCGCGCTGCCGCGAATGCCCGAGTTGCACTTCCACGGCCAGGCTTGCTCGCCGATGAGTGCCATCGACCGCTTCTTTGTCGACCTGGTGGCGGCCAACCCGCAGCTGCGTCCGCGCGTCGGCAACCCCGACGAGCTGGCCAGCAACCGTCTGGGCGGCGTATTGCAGGCGCTCAAGCACCGGGTGTGTACCCCGGAGAATGATAGCGAGGCGCTGGATGGCGCGATCATTACCGCGCTCAACGAGGAAGCGGTGGTGTCCGCCTGCCTGGCCAACCAGGGCGGACTCAACCTGCTGGCCAGCTACGAGGCATTCTGCGTGAAGATGCTCGGCGCCGTGCGCCAGACGCTGATCTTCTCCCGCCAGCAGCAGGAGGTCGGGCGTCCCGCCGGCTGGCTCGGCTGGCCGCTGGTGGCCACCTCGCACACCTGGGAAAACGGCAAGAACCAGCACTCGCATCAGGACCCCAGCTTCTGCGAGGCGCTGCTCGGCGAGATGAGCGACGGCATCCGCGTCCTGTTCCCCGCCGATCACAACAGCACCCTGGCGCTGCTGCCGCAGATCTACCAGAGTCGTGGCCGGCTGGCCTGCCTGGTGGTGCCCAAGCGTGAGCGACCTGCCGTGTTCGACGCCGAGCAGGCCCGCCAGCTGGCTGACGATGGCGCCATCCTGGTGGCGGAGCGGGACGGCAAGGAGCCGCTGCTGCTGATTGCCAACGGCAGCTACCAACTGACGGAAATGCTGCGGGCGGCCAGGCGTCTGGAGGCGGCCGCCTGTGCCTACCGGCTGATCTACCTGCAGGAACCGGGACGCTTCCGCGCCCCGCGCGACCTACTGGAGCAGCAGGCCAGCGCCGACGAGGCCCTGCGCGAGCGGCTGTTCCCGGCCGCCCTGCGCCGTCGCGTGCTGCTCACCCACATGCGCCCGGAAGTGGCGCGCGGCCACCTGTGGCCAATCCTGCCGGATGCCGGCCAGTGTGTCGCGCTGGGCTACCGCAATCGCGGGGGCACCCTTGACGAGGCCGGCATGCTGTTCGCCAACCGCGCCTGCTGGGGCAATGTGGTGGCCGCCTGTGCACGGCTGCTGGACGTGCCGCGCACCGCCTTGCTGACCGCCGAGGAGGCGGCGGCGCTGGCCGGAAAGGGCGATTCGGCGATCCTGCGTTGAGGTGCCGAACGCAACGACCCGCCGCTGCAGGGCAGGGGCGGGGCGTTGTCGCCTATGGGGATGTCTACTTGAGGCCGCAGTCGCTGGACTGGAAGCGCTCCGTGGCTACCGGGCGATTGCTCTTGTGCTCGCTGAAGGTGTAGCTCAGCACGGCGCCCTTGCTGAGCAATTGGCGGTAGCCCGGATTGCGACAGACACTGGCGCGCAACTGCTGGCGTACCGCGTCCGGGTTGCCGCGCATCTCGGCGGCATGACTGGCGCGCACGCTGAGGTGATTGATCAGCTGGTTGCCTTCGACGGTGTAGCCCTGATCGAGGATGTCTGCGTTGATTGCCCGCGGGGTGCCGACGCTGCTTTGCCGGGCGACGTCCTCGAGCAGTTTGTTCAGTTCGAAGTCTTGCAGTGAAGCGGCCTGGGTGGCACTCGCCGCCATCAGGCCGGCGAGCAGGACATAGATACGGCGCATGGAAAGTCTCCTGAAAAACCTGCCTGTTCGACCCCAGCCAGCGCGGCAGGTTCGCATGGCCGCCATCATACGCGCCTGCACTGGTTCGCGAGCAGGGCTCTGCTAGACTGCCGCGCCTTCGACCAGGCCGACCGGCCAATCCCGTGGAGTTCGCATGCTTCGATCCTCTGTCGCGCCCCGCTCGCTGCTGCTTCCCTCCGAACCGGGGGGCGGTCGATGAGCAACAGTGTCGCCCGCCTGCGTGGGGAGCGTCTCGCCCGCAGCACCAAGCCCTTTGTCACCCGAGGCTCGCGCATGCCGCGTTGCCCGCAGTGCCGCCTAGAGCAGAGCTACTGCATGTGTGCCTGGCGGCCGCAGGTGCCGGCGCGCGCTGGGGTGTGCCTGCTGATGCACGACATTGAGGCGCTCAAGCCGAGCAATACTGGCTGGTTGATCGCCGATGTGGTCGCCGACAACAGTGCCTTCGGCTGGTCGCGCGTCGAGGTGGACGAGCGCCTGCTGGCGCTGCTCGACGATCCGCAGTGGCAGCCCTACATCATCTTTCCTGCCGAATACGCCGCGCCCGAGCGCGTGGTGCAGACGGTCGCGCCGGCGCCCGGCAAGCGTCCGCTGTTCATCCTGCTGGATGCCACCTGGACCGAGGCGCGCAAGATGTTCCGCAAGAGCCCCTACCTGGACCGCTTTCCGGTGCTCAGCCTGACGCCCGAGCAGCACTCGCGCTACCGCCTGCGCCGCTCGACGCGCGGCGAGCACCTGTGCACCGCCGAGGTGGCGGCGCTGTGCCTGGAGCTGGCCGGCGACAGTCGCGCGGCCGAGGCGCTGGATGCCTACCTCGACGTGTTCAGCGAGCGCTACCTCGGCTTCAAGCGCAGCCTGCCGCTGGACGAGCAGAGTGCGGCGCACCAGCGCCTGCGTCCCTTCGTGGCCTGAGGCGGGGCGGCGTCGGCATCCTCCAGACGCTGACCGAACGTCTGGCTCGCGGGCACTGCCAGTGCCTGCCGGGCTGCTCGGAAAGAAAGGCGAAAACCATTCACAAAAGGTAGAATTCGGGAACTTGCACGGCAGGGACTTGTCGCCCAGCCAAAGCCCTACGGCTTTTCCGGGTACTTTTCTTGACCGGGGGGGAGCTGCTCGGCATCCTGTGCGCCGCTCGAGCCCCGCCCGTTCAGAACAACAACAGGATTTATCATGGCCGCCTACGAAATACTGATTGCCGACGACCACCCGTTGTTCCGCAGCGCCCTGCAGCAGGCGTTGAGCATGGGGCTGGGGGACGAGGCGCATCTGGTGGAAGTGGCCAGCATCGCCGAGCTGGAAGCGCGGCTGAATGACAAGCGCGACTGGGATCTGGTCCTGCTCGACCTGAACATGCCGGGGGCCTACGGCTTCTCCGGCCTGGTGCTGCTACGTGGCCAATATCCGCAGATCCCAGTGGTGATGGTCTCCGCCCAGGAAGAGGCCGCCGTGGTGCAGCGTTCGCGCGAATTCGGTGCCAGTGGCTTCATCCCCAAGTCCAGCCCGCTGGAAACCATTCAGCAGGCCGTGCGCGCGGTGCTCGATGGCGATGCCTGGTGGCCGCCGCAGCTGGAAGAAGCCGCAGCCCTGTCCGAGGAGGCGCGTGCCGCCAGTGAGGGGCTGGCCAGCCTGACGCCGCAGCAGTTCCGTGTGCTGACCATGGTCTGCGAAGGCCTGCTGAACAAGCAGATCGCCTACGAGCTGAGCGTTTCCGAGGCCACGGTCAAGGCCCACGTCACGGCCATCTTCCGCAAGCTCGGGGTGCGCACCCGCACCCAGGCCGCCCTGCTGCTGCAGCAGATGGAGTCCATGCCGGCCGCCTGAGCGGACAGGGTCCCGGGGGTGCCGGCGCTGCCGGCAGCGTCTGTCGGCCTGGTTTGACGTTTTTTTCAGGCCGTCTCTGCCAGACTGGCCCGCTTTCAGCTTCCGGACGCTTGCACATGCTGTCGCCATTCAAGGGCCAGACCGGCCTCAAACGCATCCTCAACGCCGCCGGCTATTCCTGGGACGGCCTGCGTGCCGCCTTCGGCGGGGAAGCGGCGTTCCGTCAGTTGGTGTTGATCAATGCGCTACTGGTACCGCTGGCCTTCTTCCTCGACGTCAGCCGCGGCGAGCGCGCCATTCTGGTGGCGGTGTGCCTGCTGGCGCTGATAGTCGAACTGCTCAACTCGGCGGTGGAAGCCGCCATCGACCGCATCTCCCTCGAGCGCCATCCGTTGTCGAAGAACGCCAAGGACATGGGCAGCGCCGCCCAGCTGGTGGCGCTGTCGATGATCGGCCTGGTGTGGGGGATCGTGCTGCTCGGCTGAGGCGGTCGGCGCTCAGGGAATTTCCTGCAGGTGAATCTGGTCGCTGCGCAGCGCCCCGGCGGTGAAGCTGCGGCACAGCTCGACGAATTCGCGCATGGCGCTGCTCTGATACTTCTGCTTGTGCCAGATGAAGCTGAACTGGCGCCGCAGGTCCAGCTCCGGGGTTTCCACCGCGACCAGGCTGCCGCGGCGGAAGGCATCGCGCAGGGCCAGGCGCGAGATGCAGCCGATGCCCAGACCCGACTCCACGGCGCGCTTTATCGCTTCGGTATGCTCCAGCTCAAGGCGGATGTTCAGCGGGGTGGGATGATGGCGCATGCCCTGATCGAAGGTCAGGCGCGTGCCCGAGCCCTGCTCGCGGAGGATCCAGGCTTCCTGCACCAACTCGTCGAGACTGGCCGAGCCGCGTTTGGCCAGCGGGTGCTGCGGTGCGCAGAACACCACCAGCTCGTCCTCCAGCCACGGTTGCACCTCGATATCCGGGTGCTGGCAGTCGCCCTCGATCAGGCCGAGGTCGAGGCCGTGCTGGGCGACGCCCTGCACCACGTGACTGGTGTTCTGCACGTGCAGGCGCACCCGGCACTCCGGATGGGCCTGCATGAAGCGGCCGATCAGCAGGGTGGCCAGGTAGTTGCCGATGGTCAGGGTGGCGCCCAGCTGCAGCGAGCCGAAGCCACTCTTGCCCTGCAGCAGTTGCTCGATCTCCTCGGCGCGGTCGAGCAGGGCGACTGCCTTGGGCAGCAGCTGGCTGCCCAGGGCGCTGAGGGCCAGGCGCTTGCCGATGCGGTCGAACAGCGGGCTGTCGTAGTGGCGCTCCAGTTCGGCCAGCGAGGTGCTGGCGGCCGACTGCGACAGGGCCAGCGATTCGGCCGCGCGCGACACGCTTTCCAGGCGGGCCACGGCGACGAAAACCTGCAGCTGTCTAAGGGTGAATCGCATATCTATATAACCGATTAACTATATATTGATTATCCATTTAGCAAATATCTTGCGCTGCCATATAATGTAGCGCAACAGAGCCAGCCGGCTATTTATGCTTCAGCAAGGAGTCAGACCATGAGCAACCTGGTGAGCGAGCGCGTGATCAGCGTGCATCACTGGAACGATACCCTGTTCAGCTTCAAGACCACCCGCAATCAGGGACTGCGCTTCGAAAACGGCCAGTTCGTGATGATCGGTCTGGAAGTGAACGGTCGTCCGCTCATGCGAGCCTACAGCATCGCCAGCCCCAACTACGAAGAGCATCTCGAGTTCTTCAGCATCAAGGTACCGGATGGTCCGCTGACCTCGCGCCTGCAGCACCTGCAGCCGGGCGACGAGCTGATGGTCAGCCGCAAGCCCACCGGCACGCTGATTCTCGGCGATCTGTTGCCGGGCAAGCACCTGTATCTGCTGAGCACCGGCACCGGCCTGGCGCCGTTCATGAGCGTGATCCAGGACCCCGAGACCTACGAGCGCTTCGACAAGGTGATCCTGGTCCACGGCGTGCGCTGGGTCAGCGAGCTGGCCTATGCCGACTTCATCACCAACGAGCTGCCGAACAACGAGTTCTTCGGCGAGGCGGTCCGCGAGAAGCTGATCTACTATCCGTTGGTGACCCGCGAGCCGTTCCGCAACCAGGGGCGTCAGACCGACCTGATGCGCAGCGGCAAGCTGTTCAGCGACATCGGCCTGCCGCCGTTCAACCCGCTGGACGACCGCGCGATGCTCTGCGGCAGCCCAAGCATGCTCAAGGAAACCAGCGAAGTGCTGGACAGTTTCGGCCTCAATGTCTCCCCGCGTATGGGCGAGCCGGGCGACTACCTGATCGAGCGCGCCTTCGTCGAGAAGTAAGCGTCTGCGCCTGACCACGAACGCCCTGCCTGTGCGGGGCGTTCGCGTTTCTGCGACCTCGAGCGGGCGCCAGGTCGGATCAGGCCGCCACTACCTCCAGCACGCGGATCTGCCCCGGTTCAGGGTAGTGCCAGCGTACCTGCACGTCCCAGAACAATACCCCGTAGCGCCGTTCCGGCGTCGGCACCTGATAGGCCGGACGCGGGTCCTGGGCCAGGCACTGTTCGATCAGCTCGACCACCGGTTCGGCCAGGCGCAGCGCGTGCGCGCGGGCCTGCTGCAGCGCCGTGTCGCTCCATTCGACCGGGATGGCCGGCGGCGGCGCGTCGGCGATGGCGTTGCGCGCCTCGGCCACGATGTCTGCATACGGTACGTAGGGCTTGATGTCCAGCACCGGCGTGCCATCCAGCAGGTCGATGCCGGACAGGTGCAAACGGCCGGGCTCGACCCGCTCCAGCTTCACCACCGACTGGCCGATGCCGTTGGGTCGGTGGGTGGCGCGGGTGGCGAACACCCCCAGCGCACGGTTGCCGCCCAGGCGCGGTGGGCGCACCTTGAGGCGCGGCTTGTCCTCCAGTGCCTGGTGGAACAGGAACAGCAGCCAGACATGGCTGACCTGCTCCAGCCCGGCGACCGCGGAGCCCTCGTCGAACGGCGGCAGCAGCTCCAGCACGCCGCGCGCCGCCGGTGCCAGCTGTGGCTGGCGCGGGATGGCGAACTTCTCCTTGAAGCAGGAGCGCAGGATGCCGACGGGGCTGACGCTGTAGGACATGGCGGGCGACCGGTGAGAGGGCGGGGGAGGGGATGATACGCGCCGGGCAGCAGGAGAGCACCCCGCGTCTCGGGAGACACGGGGGTACGAGCGGTTACAGGCCGAGCAGCTTGGCCACGTAGTCGGCGTCCTTGTCGCCACGGCCGGACAGGTTGACCAGGATGTGCTGATCCTTCGGCAGCGTCGGCGCCACGCGCATGGCCCAGGCCACTGCGTGGGCGCTTTCCAGGGCGGGGATGATGCCCTCGACGCGCGATAGGGTCATGAAGGCATCCAGGCACTCCTGGTCGCTGGCCGTTTCATAGTTCACCCGGCCGATGTCCTTCAGGTAGCTGTGCTGCGGGCCGACGCCGGGATAGTCGAGGCCCGAGGCGATCGAGTGCACCGCTGCCGGGTGACCCTCGGCGTCCTCCAGCACGTAGCAGGCCATGCCGTGCAGCTCGCCCGGCTTGCCCTTGGACAGGGTGGCCGAGTGGCGGCCGGGCTTGTCGAGGCCCTCGCCGGCCGGCTCGACGCCAACCAGGTTGACCGCCGCGTCGTCGAGGAAGGCGGTGAACATGCCCATGGCGTTGGAGCCGCCGCCGACGCAGGCGGTGACGTGGTCGGGCAGGCGGCCGTGCTTGCTGAGGAACTGCGCGCGCGCCTCGTTGCCGATGATCGACTGGAAATCGCGGACCATCTTCGGGAACGGGTGCGGGCCGACTACCGAGCCGATGGCGTAGATGAAGTTGTGCGGATCCTTGAGATATTCCTCGAAGGCGCTGTCCACCGCCTCCTTGAGGGTCGCCGCGCCGCGGGTCACCGGCACCAGTTTGCAGCCGAGGATCTTCATCTTGGTGACGTTGGGGTGTTCCTTCTCGATGTCCACCTGGCCCATGTGGATCTCGCAGGGGATGCCCACCAGTGCGCAGGCAGTGGCCAGCGCCACGCCATGCTGGCCGGCGCCGGTCTCGGCGATCACCTTGGTCTTGCCCATGAACTTGGCCAGCAGCGCCTCGCCCAGGCAGTGGTTGATCTTGTGCGCGCCGGTATGGTTGAGATCCTCGCGCTTGAGATGGATCTGCGCACCGCCGAGCTTTTCGCTCAGGCGACGGGCATGGAAGATCGGGCTCGGGCGGCCGACGTAGTCGGCGAACAGGGCGGCCAGTTCCTGCTGGAAGTCCTCGCGCTGGCGGATTTCCTCGTAGGCGGCGTCGATCTCGTCCATCACCTGCTTGAGCTCCGGCGGCACCAGTTGGCCGCCGTAGGGGCCGAAGTAGCCGCGGGCATCGGGCATGGGGGCAAAACGGGAGGAGGCGCTCATGCGATTGGTTCTCGTGCGGATGGGGCGCACCCCAGGGGGCGCGACAGGGCGAAGGCCGCTCGCGCAGGCGAGTGGCTGGAAAGTCCTGACGATATTAGCGAAGTGGCGCTATCGGCGGGAACCACGCCGGGCGCAGTCCGGCGCGGTAGTCTGCGCAGCCGGTGACAGGGGTCAATAGTTGCGTTCGTCGTAACCCGGGAACCAGTCCTGCCTGAGGCTGACGCCGCGCTGCTTGAGGGCGTTGCCGACGCTTTCCACCATCGGCTCGGGGCCGGACAGGTAGACCGGCACCGTAGCGGCCAGCGGCTCCTCGTCGAGGATGCGCTCGGCACTCACCAGCTCGCCGACCAGGTAGCGCACGTCCAGCTCCGGATGCTGGTTCGCCAGTTGCTGCAGCTCGTCGCGAAAGGCGATCTGCGTGTCGCGGCTGAAGTACAGCAGGATGGCGTTGAGCGGTTTGCCGCGGGCATGGCGCTCCAGCAGCATGCTGCGAAACGGCGTGATGCCGATGCCGCCGGCGACCAGCACCACCGGGGTGGCGGATTCCTCCTCCCAGGTGAAGTCGCCGCCCAGGTCGCGCACCGTGATGCTGTCGCCCGGGTGCAGGCGGTCGAGGGCCTGCTTGAAGGCGCTGGGCGTGATGCGGGTGGAAACCTGGACCACCCCTTCGCTGGGTGCCGAGGCGAGGGTGAACCAGCGCAGATTGTCCGCCTCGCCGGTGCCGGCCTGCTCCAGGATGAAGGCCTGGTTCTGCCCGGCGACCCAGTTGAGGCCGCCGGTTTCGAAGATGAAGCTCTTGATGTTGCCGGCCTCGTTGCGCGTCGAAAGCAGCTTGAGCTGTTGCATGGTGGACCCTCCAGTTGCTCCCAGCATAGCAGTCGCCTGCCGCGCTGCCGGGAGCGCGGCCTGGCGCTCAGGCACCGGTGAGCATCTGGCCGAGCATGCCGAGCAGAAAGCCGGCCACCGCGCCCAGCGATGGTGCCCAGTGGCGTTGCAGCGGGATCTGCGGGGCAATGTCCTGAAACACCGAGTAGAGGATGCCGCCGGAGGCGAACAACATGATCACGCCGACCACTTGCGGATAGGGCGCCAACCACAGGTAGCCGCAGAAGCCGGCCAGCGGACCGAGCAGGGCGATCAGGGTGAACAGGCCGACGATGCGGCCGCTGCCGAAGCGTCGGCCGCGGCGCATCTCACGGTAGGCGTTGAAGCCTTCCGGCAGATTCTGCAACGCCATCAGGCTGGCCAGCAGCAGCCCGCCGGAGCTGCCGAGGGCCACTGCCGCGCCGAGGGCGAGGGTTTCCGGAATGTAATCAAGCAGCATGTCTACCGCCTGGCTGGCGGCGGTGCGATGTGCCGCGAGGAAGCGGTCGACCAGCATGAAGGCTGTGCCGCCGCCGCCGAAGCTCAGGGCGATGAGCCAGGTAGGTAGTTCGCGCATGCCTTCGGGCACCAGCACCAGAGCCACGGCGGCGAGCAGGGCGCCGGCGCCGAAGGCCAGCACGCTATGGCGCAGTTCGGTTTCCAGCCAGTGAGGGTGGATATGCTCGCGGATGGCGAGCAGCGCGCCGGCCGGCATGGCTAGGCCCGGCAGCAAGGTGAGGGCAAGAATTTGCAGCCAGGGATTCATGGGCGCCTCGATCCATAGGACGAGGCTCCATTACAGCGCATTTGCCGGGACTGGCCCAGAGACGACGAACCCGGCACGGGGCCGGGTTCGTCTGGACAGCGCAGCGGGTCGCGTCAGATGACTTCGGCCCACAGGTCGTACTCGTCGGCGTCGGTGACGCGCACGCGCACCTTGTCGCCGGGCTTCAGCGGCTGCTCGCTGTCGACATAGACGTTGCCGTCGATCTCCGGGGCGTCGGCGGCGGAGCGGCCGATGGCACCCTCTTCGTCGACCTCGTCGATCAGTACCTCGAGCTCCTTGCCGATCTTCAGCTGCAGGCGCGCGGCGCTGATTGCCTGCTGGTGGGCCATGAAGCGCTCCCAGCGCTCCTGCTTGACCTCGTCCGGCACCGCTTCCAGGCCGAGTTCTTCAGCCGGTGCGCCTTCGACCGGCGAGTACTGGAAGCAGCCGACGCGATCGAGCTGCGCTTCGGTCAGCCAGTCGAGCAGGTACTGGAAGTCCTCCTCGGTCTCGCCGGGGAAGCCGACGATGAAGGTCGAACGGATGGTCAGTTCCGGGCAGATCTCGCGCCACTTCTTGATCCGCGCCAGGGTCTGGTCCTCGAAGGCCGGGCGCTTCATCGCCTTGAGCACCTTCGGGCTGGCGTGCTGGAAGGGGATGTCCAGGTACGGCAGGATCTTGCCGGCGGCCATCAGCGGGATCACGTCGTCGACGTTGGGGTAGGGGTAGACGTAGTGCAGGCGCACCCAGGCGCCCAGCTTGCTCAGCTCCTCGCACAGCTCGAGCATGCGCGTCTTCACCGGCTGGCCGTTCCAGAAGTCCAGCTTGTACTTGAGGTCGACGCCGTAGGCGCTGGTGTCCTGGCTGATCACCAGCAGCTCCTTGACCCCGGCCTTGACCAGGCGCTCGGCCTCGCTGAGCACCTCGCCGACCGGGCGACTGACCAGCTTGCCGCGCATCGACGGGATGATGCAGAAGCTGCAGCTGTGGTTGCAGCCCTCGGAAATCTTCAGGTAGGCGTAGTGGCGCGGGGTCAGCTTGATGCCCTGCGGCGGCACCAGGTCGACGAACGGGTCGTGGTCGACCTTCGGCGGCACCACCTCGTGCACCGCGTTGACCACCTGCTCGTACTGCTGCGGGCCGGTGACCGCCAGCACGCTAGGGTGCACGTTGCGGATGCTGTCCTCGGACACGCCCATGCAGCCGGTGACGATCACCTTGCCGTTCTCGGCCAGCGCCTCGCCGATGGCGTCCAGCGACTCGGCCTTGGCGCTGTCGATGAAGCCGCAGGTGTTGACCACCACCACGTCGGCATCCTCATAGGAGGGGACGATCTGGTAGCCCTCCATGCGCAGCTGGGTGAGGATGCGTTCGGAGTCGACGGTCGCCTTCGGACAACCGAGGGAAACGAAACCGACTTTGGGCGTGGCGGTGGACATGCAGGCTAACCTCGAAGGGCGCCGGGTTGGCGCCTTGATCAAAAAGTGCGCAATTCTAGCGATGCCGGCCGTGCTTGACCAGTGCCGCGCCGGCAAACAAAAGCCCCGCGCGCGGAGCGGGCGGGGCTGGCGAGCGGCAGGCGAGGTTCAGTCTTGGCCCGGCAGCATGCGCGAGAGGGTGTTGTCGCGGATCACGTAATGGTGCAGCAGGCCGGCGGCCGCATGCAGGCCGATCAGCCAGTACCCCGCCACACCACCGAACTCGTGCAGGCCTTCGAGGCTTTCCGCCAGGCCATGATCTTTCTGCACCAGCATCGGCAGCTCGAGACCGAAGAACGGTGCCGGCTTGCCTTCGGCATTGAGGATCAGCCAGCCGAGCAGCGGCATGCCGATCATCAGTACGTACAGGGCCAGGTGCATCAGGTGGGACAGACCGGTCTGCCAGGACGGCGGTGCCGGCTGGATCGCCGGGGCCTTGCCGACCAGGCGGCCGAGCAGGCGCAGCCAGACCAGGGCGAAAATGGCCAGGCCGAGCATGAAGTGCCAGTGTTTGAGTCCTTCACGGATGTCGCTGCCGCGGACGAAGTTGCCCTTGAGTTCGATGCAGGCGTAGACCGCGGCGATCAGCAGCAGCATCAGCCAGTGCAGGGCGATGGACAGGCTGCTGTAGCGGAGGGAGGGGGTTCCGGTCATGACTGCTCCTTAATGTTGCATGCGACGGTTTTCAGCACTCTAAACTAGACGGACAAGCTTAAGGGAACCTGAAAGCCGCTCAGGGCGTGCTGGCTGCCTGCTGGCGCTGGTGGATCGCTTCGACGAGGCGGCGGGCCAGGGCCGGGTAGTCCTGGTCGAAATGGTGGCCGCCCGGCAGTTCGAGATGCTCGCCGACAGCCTCAGGCTGGGTGCAGCCGCTTTCCGCGGCCTCGTCGCGGCCGTAGACGCACAGCACCTTGGCCGCCGGCACCTTGACCAGTTCGGGGCCGGTGGCCTGCTCCTGGCCGGCCTTGCCGAGCCAGCCCTGCACCTCGATCTCGAAGCTGCCGCTGCGTGCCAGGGCGATCAGCAGCAGGGCGTCCACCGCCTCGCGGTCGGCTGCCGGCAGGCGGTTGTAGGTGGCGGGGAGGATATCGGCGCCGAACGAGTAGCCTGCCAGCACGAAGCGTTTGGCACCCCACCTGGTGCGGTAGGTCTGCATCAGCCGGCTGAGGTCTGCGGCGCACTGCTCCGGGCTCTTGTGCTGCCAGAAGTAGCGCAGGGCGTCGATGCCGACCACCGGCTGACCCTGGCTGGCCATCTCGTCGGCGACGGCGCGATCGAGGTCGCGCCAGCCGCCGTCGCCGGAGTAGAACAGGGTGACCGTGTCGGCCGGTTGCCTGGCTGGCACCTCGATGACCGGCATGTTCTCGCCGGCGCCGAGCAGCAGATCCTGCAGCTGCTCGCGCAGCAGCTGCGGCAGGCTGGTGGTGTAGTCACCGATCAGGGTGTCGGCGTTGCTCTGGCCGCGCACGAACGCTGCGCTGGCATTGTCCGGATAGTCGCTCCAGGCGCTGCGCCAGCGGCCGTGCACGGCCTGTTCCGGTAGTGGCGCGGTGCAGTCAGGATGCTCGAGGCTGAAGTCGACCGACAGCGCGCGCGCCTGGTCGTTGTCCTGGCTGGCCAGCCAGCGCCAGGCGCGGGCTGCCCCCGGGCCGATGCCGGCGACCACGGTTGGTGCGCCGCCCAGGGCGGCGCTGGCCGCGGTGATGCGCGCCTGCTGGGCGGTGCAGTCCTCGGCCGGCAGTTCGAGCTGCACCAGCCGCGCGTTGCCGTTCTGTGCCAGGGAAAGCAGGTCGGCCGGTGCCAGCTGCTGGTCGCTCGGCACCAGCAGCAGAACCCGCGCGCTGGACGTGCCGGGCGGGATGGCCAGGGTCAGAGGGCGGCCGTCGGCCTGGCTGCGCTGCTCCAGCTGCGGATGGCTGGCCGGGCGGCTCCACAGCAGCAGGGCAGCACCGAGCAGCAGGAGTAGGCTGCCCAGCAGGATGAGGCGGCGGTTGGGCATCGGCATCGGGACTCCTCTCAACGCTTGATCAGGCCGGCGAAGCCACCGGCGATCAGGGCTGCGGTATCGGCCAGCGCCACCACCGGGTCAAGCCCGGAGGGTACTGCCATGTAGCGTGGCTCCCACTCCGGCTGGAACTTCTCCTTGAAGCGGCGCAGCCCCTGGAAGTTGTAGAACTGTTCGCCGCTGTTGAACACCAGGGCGCCGATGCGCTGCATCAGCGGCGCGCCGCGGCGCGGCTGCAGGCCGGACAGCGGTACCATGCCCAGGCTGAAGCACTCGTAGCCGAGCTGCTTGAAGTGCAGCAGCAGATTGAGGAACAGGAATTCCATGGTCAGCTTGGGCGCGTGGGGATGTGCGCGCATCAGGTCGAGGCTGCCGACCCGGCGCTCGTCGGTTTCCAGCAGGTTGGCGAAGGCCACCGGCCGGCCCTGGGCGTGGATCACCGCGATGCGGAAATGCTTGAGGTAGTCAGGGTCGAAGCGGCCCAGGGAGAATCCCTTCTCGCGGCCCTGCTTGCCCTGCAGCCAGGCATCGGAGATCGCCCGCAATTGCTCGAGGGGGGCCGCGCCGCGCTCGTAGACCTGCAGGCTGAGGCCATCGCGCTGGCCGCGGCTCAGGGTGTAACGCAGATCCTTCATGGCCTTGTTCTTGTCTTCCAGGTTGAAGCGGGCGAGATCGACGCGCGCCTCTTCCCCCAGCTTCAGGGCGCTCAGGCCGATGTCCATGTAGTTGGCCAGGTTTTCGGCGCGCACCTGATAGAACACCGGGCGGGCCCGGTGCAGGTCGCAGAGGTCGCGGAACTGCCAGATCAGCTCGGCGCGGCGCTGGGCCGGGCCGATCGGGTCGAACAGCGCCACCAGGCTGCGGCCGTAGCGGGCGAACATCAGGAAGGCATCGCCCTCGGGATGGAACAGCACGCCCTTGTCGCCGGTCAGCACCAGGCCGCCGTCCGGCTGGTGGGAGGCGCGGACGATCTCCGCGGCGCGCAGCAATTCCTCTTCGCTCGGCTGGTCGACGATCGGCCGCGCCGGGTGCAGCAACCAGGTCAGGGCCAATCCGGCCAGCAGCAAGCTGCTGCCCAGGGTGGCACGCAGGGCGCGTGGGGCATTGGCGTCGAGGGCGAACTGCCACCACAGCTCGTGCTGGTAGGGCACGTCCTGATAGGCGAACAGCATCAGCCAGACCGAGGCGACCAGCACGCAGGTGCTGACCCCCAGGGTGACCGGCGAGAAGGGCATGTCCAGCAGGCGGCTGGGGCGATAGAAGGAAGGACGGAACAGGCCGAGAAACAGCGCGGTGACGCCGAGCAGGCTGGCCTCTTCCCAGTCGACGCCCTTGAGCAGCGAGAGCGTGGCACCGCCGACCAGCAGCACCATCGTCAGTGCCCAGGCCGCCGACAGTCGCCGGCGCAGGCCCTGGGCCAGAATCAGGCACAGCACGCCGACCAGGCTGGCGGCGAAGTGCGAGGCCTCGATCAGCGGCGGCGGCGCCAGGAAGTGCAACAGCGCCAGGCGCTCGTCGATCGCCGGTGTGGCGCCGGAAAACAGCAGGACCATCCCGGAGAGGAACACCAGCAGGGCCAGGATCGGTGCCGCGAGCCCGGAGGCACTGTTCAGCGCCTGGCGGCCGGCGGGAAGAAACTGGCGGGCCTCCATGACCAGTAGGGTCAGGCAGGCCGCCACCAGGGGCAGGCCGATGTAGATCAGCCGGTAGAGCAGCAGGGCGGCGGCCAGTGGGGCGGCATCGAGCTGGCCGGCGAAGGCCGCCAGCATCACCGCCTCGAAGACGCCGACGCCGCCCGGCACATGGCTCAGCACGCCGGCGGCCAGCGCCAGCAGGTAGACCAGCAGGAAGGCGCCCAGTGGCGGGGCGGCGGGCAGCATCAGGTAGAGCACGCTGGCCGCCGCGCAGACATCGACCAGGGTGAACAGCAACTGCAGCGCGGAAAGGCGCAGGGTCGGCAGGCGCACGCTGCCTTTGAACAGGCGGATCTCCACGCTGCCCGGCGTCGGTGCCCCCGGCAGGCGGCGGCTGGCCAGCCAGGCCAGTGCGCCTGCGGTGAGCAGCAGGACCGCGATGGCCAGCATCTGAATCATCGACGCGGGCAGGCGCAGGGCCAGTGCGGCAGCGGGTGGGTCGCTGAGGGCCGCGAGGGCCGCCAGCACGGGCAGGGCGCAGCCCAGCGCGAGGCTGGTGAACAGGGTGATGCGGGCGATGTCGGCGGTGCTGACGTTGTCTCTGCTGTACAGGCGGTAGCGAACCGAGCCGCCGGTCAGCAGGGACAGGCCGATGGCGTTGGCGATTCCGAAGGCGCAGAAGTTGCCGAGCACCATGCGCGGTAGGGGCAAGCTCACGCCGGCGAAGCGGCACGCAGACCACTCGTAGCCGGCGAGACCGGCGAAGCCCACCAGGGTGGCGATGACCCCGGTCAGCAGGTGGCTGCTGGGGATGTCGTGGATGGCTGCGAGCAAGGCGTCGCGATCGAGCTGCTGCAGCAGATGCCAGCAGGCGATCAAGCCGAGGACGAACAGCAGCAGGGTGAACAACAGACCGAGGGTGTGCCGGTAGGCGCCGAGACGCTCTGGCCAGCGCAGGGTTGCCGGGGTGTCCGGCGGCAGGGCGCTTTCTGGGGCGGGAGACGCGTTGCTGGCGAGCGTAGGGTTCGCGCGCATCTTGCACCTCTAAACACGGAAGTCTTGGAGGATTGCCGCCGCCGACGCTGTCCCAGACCTCGCGGATGGCGTTGGAGCTGGGGCAGGCCGTTGTTGCCGAGTTAATGCCGACCAAACGAAAAAGGCCATTCCGAAGAATGGCCTTTTCAAATTTGGTTGCGGGGGCAGGATTTGAACCTACGACCTTCGGGTTATGAGCCCGACGAGCTACCAGACTGCTCCACCCCGCGTCTGTGGGCGCCATTCTATGCGAAAGCGCCGGGCTGTCAAGCGCGGAGTCGAAAAAAACCTCAAGTGGATCAGGAGGTTAGTGTCGCATCCGCGGGGGCTGGAGTCCTGCAGGGCACGGCAAGCGTGGGCTGCAGCGCAATGGCGGCCCCTGGTCGGGCCGGCGAGCGGGGCCGCTCCGCCATCGGCAGCGCCGGGTAGGAGTACACTGCGCCTCTGTCGTTTATTTTCCGGAGCCTGCCGCCTGGCGGTGTGTCGTGCGCAAGATCATCCATATCGACTGCGACTGCTTCTTCGCCGCCATCGAGATGCGCGACGACCCGCGGCTGGCCGGACGGCCCATGGCCGTGGGCGGTGCGCCGGATCGGCGCGGCGTGATCGCCACCTGCAACTACGAGGCGCGCGCCTTCGGGGTGCGCTCGGCCTTGTCCTCGCGCCAGGCGCTGGCGCTGTGCCCGCAGCTGCTGATCGTGCGCCCGCGTTTCGAGGCGTATCGCGAGGCTTCGCTGCAGATCCGCAGCATCCTGCAGGACTACAGCGAGCTGATCGAGCCGCTGTCGCTGGACGAAGCCTATCTGGACGTGTCCGACTCGGCGCACTTTGCCGGCAGCGCCACGCGCATCGCCCAGGACATCCGCCGGCGGGTGCGCGAGCAGCTGGAGATCACGGTGTCGGCCGGGGTGGCGCCGAACAAGTTCCTTGCCAAGGTGGCCAGTGACTGGCACAAGCCGGATGGCCTGTGCGTGATCACTCCGGCCGAGGTGGACGAGTTCGTCGCCGTGTTGCCGGTGGCGCGCCTGCACGGGGTGGGCAAGGTCACCGCCGAGCGCCTGGCGCGCCTCGGCATCCAGCGCTGTGGCGACCTGCGCGAGTGGGAGCGGCTGGCGCTGGTGCGCGAGTTCGGCAGTTTTGGCGAGCGGCTGTGGCAGCTGGCGCGCGGCATCGACGAGCGGCCGGTGCAGGTCGACCGGCGCCGCCAGTCGGTCAGCGTCGAACACACCTTCGATCGCGACCTGCCGGACCTGGCCGCCTGCACGGCCGAACTGCCGGCGTTGCTGGAACAGCTGGAACGCCGCCTGGCGCGGCTGGACAGCGGCTACCGGGTGGGCAAGCCGCTGGTCAAGCTGAAGTTCCACGACTTCACCCAGACCACCCTCGAACAGGCAGGGGTCAGCCGCGATGCGGACAGCTACCGGCGCCTGCTGGCGGCCGCCTTCGCCCGCGGTGGCAAGCCGGTGCGCCTGATCGGCGTCGGCGTGCGCCTGCTCGACCTGCGCGAGGGCGGCGAACAGCTCGAGCTGTTCTAGCTCAGCCCTGTTCCGGCTGCAGGCGGATCGGCTTGCCCTGTTCCGGCCACAGGCGCAGTTGCTCCAGCGGCGACAGATCCCAGCGGCGCACATGCTCGAGCGCCTGGAAGAAGCGCGCTTCCTGTTCCATCAGCGCCGGCGCGCAGGCCTTGCGCGTGCTGCCGATCTGGCTGAAACGCAGGATCTCGCCTTCCACGCCGTAGCCGGCGAACCAGTGGTTGCAGCCGCCGGTACCGTAGGCGCGGTCGTCGGCGCCGAAGGTGATGGTCAGGTGGCTGCCCTCGAGCAGCGGGCGCTCGTCGATCCACTCGACGCGGTAGGTGCGCTCCTGCTCCAGGGCCGGCGGCGTGGCGGCACAGCCGGCCAGCGCCAGGGCGAGGATGGCCGGGCGGGTGACCCGGGCGGTACGGTGCAACATCAGGCCTCCTTGGCGATGCAACGCGGGCAGAGATGGTGGCCGGCCTGGTGGCGCCAGCCCAGTTCGCTGATGCGCGCTTCGGCGGCCGGCGTGCGGGCGGCGGCGCCGAGCTTGGCGTCGACGGCAAACTCGAAGTCCAGGTGCGCGCCGCAGGCGTTGCAGTCGACCCCCCACTGCAGAATGCTCAGCTCGTTGAACACCGGCCCCTTGGCGACCGCCAGCCACTGGCCGGGCGGGTTGATCAGGTGGCGGACCTTCTCCACGACCAGGCGCATGGACAGGTCGCGGCTGCCCTTGAGGGTGACCAGCAGGCCGTCGCCGGCCTGGATCGAGCCGCCGTTGCCGGTGACCTGGTAGCGGCCGGGCGCCAGCGCACGGCATTCGGTGAGGGTGTGCTGCGGGTTGAGCAGGTTGTAGCGGAAATCGTGTTCAGTCATGGAGCCTCCGGGCAGGGTGCCCATGCTAGCACGCTGCCCGTGACGCTTCAGGGATGGACGCGGTTGGCAGCGCCCCCGGCCTGCCAGGCGGCGATGTTGTCCAGGGTGGTGGTGGCGATCGCGGCCAGCGCCTCGCGGGTGAGGAAGGCCTGGTGCGCGGTGACGATCACGTTGGGGAAGGTGAGCAGGCGCGCCAGCACGTCGTCCTGCAGCGGCAGGTCGGAGCGATCCTCGAAGAACAGGTTGGCTTCCTCCTCGTAGACATCCAGGCCGAGGTAGCCGAGCTGGCCGCTCTTCAGCGCGTCGATCAGCGCCGGGGTGTCGACCAGCGCGCCACGGCCGGTGTTGATCAGCATGGCGCCGGGCTTCATCCGCACCAGGCTGGCAGCGTCGATCAGGTGGCGGGTGGTGGCGGTCAGCGGGCAGTGCAGGCTGAGGATGTCGCTCTGCGCCAGCAATTCGTCGAGCGCCACGTAGCGCGCGCCGAGGGCTTCGAGGGCGCTGTCGGGGTGGGGATCGTGGAGCAGTACGCGGCAGCCGAAGCCGAGCATGATGCGGGCGAACACCGCGCCGATCTGCCCGGTGCCGACCACGCCGACACGCTTGCCGTGCAGGTCGAAGCCGGTCAGCCCGTGCAGGGAGAAGTCGCCCTCGCGGGTGCGGTTGAAGGCGCGGTGCAGGCGGCGGTTCAGCGCCAGCACCAGGGCCACGGCATGCTCGGCCACCGCGTGCGGCGAGTAGGCCGGCACGCGCACCACCGGCAGGCCGAGGGCCGCCGCGGCAGCCAGGTCGACGTGGTTGTAGCCGGCCGAGCGCAGGGCGAGCAGCCGGGTGCCGCCGGCGTGCAGGCGCTCGAGCACCGGCGCGGACAGGTCGTCGTTGACGAAGGCGCAGACCACTGCGCTGCCCGCGGCGAGGGCGGCCGTGTCGGCATCCAGGCGCGCGTCGAGAAAGTGCAGGTCATGGGCGTGGGGCCGGTTGGCCGTGGCGAAGCTGTCGCGGTCGTAGGGCTTGCTGCTGAACAGGGTGATGCGCATGGACATCCTCGCTCATGACGCCGGTTGGGGGACGGGCCGGACGGCCTGTTCCATCAGACGAGTGATGGCGGCATCCAGCTCGTCGAGGGCGACGTTGGCCGGGGCATTCTGCTTGAGCAGGCTTTCGCTGCGCTGGCAGGCGGCGCGCAGCTGCGGCACGCCGCAGTAGCGGGTGGCGCCATGCAGGCGATGGATGCGTTCGAGCAGTGCGGTGCCGTCGTTGCTGGCGCGGGCCTGGCGGATCACGGCCTGGTCGCTGGGCAGCGAGTCGAGCAGCATGCTCAGCATGTCGGCGGCGAGGTCGGCCTTGCCGGCGGACAGGCGCAGGCCTTCGGCGGCGTCGAGGACCTGCAGCGCAGTGGCTGCGCTGCCGCGCTCGGGCAGCAGCGGCTCGCGCACATCGCCGTTGCGCAGCGACAGGCCGGTCCATTTCAGCACCACCTGGCTCAGCTGGTGTTCGCTGATCGGCTTGGTCAGGTAATCGTCCATGCCACACTGCAGCAGGGCGCGCTTCTCGTTGGCCATGGCATGGGCGGTCAGGGCGACGATCGGCAGCGGCGGCTGGCCGTGCTCGCTTTCCCACTGGCGGATCGCCTCGGTGGTTTCGCGGCCGTTCATGCCGGGCATCTGCACATCCATGAACACCAGGTCGAAGGCCTCCTGCTGCACGGCGCGCAGGGCGTCGTAGCCATTGTCGACGGCCTTGACCTGGGCACCCAGGTCGCCGAGCAGGGTCTGCACCAGCATCAGGTTGGCCGGGTTGTCGTCGACGCACAGCAGGCGCGGCGCGCGGCTGGCGGCAGGGGTGGCGCCGCTGGGCTCGACCCGCTGCACGCGCGGGCTGAGCAGGTCGATCAGGGTGCGCTGCAGCTTGCGCGTGCAGACCGGCTTGGCCTGCAGCTGGCCGTGGCTCTCCGGCAGGCTGGCATGGTACAGCGCCTGTTCGGTGGTCGGGCACAGCAGCAGCGCCTGGCAGCCCTGCTGGTTGAGTTCCCACAGCTGGCGGCTCAGGCGTTCCGGCGGGTGTTCGCGGGCATTGATGCCGATCAGGGCGATGGCCAGCGGCGCGCTGCCGTGCTGGCGCAGGGCGGCTTCCTCGATCAGTGCGTCGAGATTGGCGAACTCGATCACCTGCAGGCCGTAGTCCACCAACTGGTGGCGCAGCGACTGGCGGGCCAGCTCGTGGCTTTCCAGCAGGGCGGCGCAGCGGCCGCCGAGCAGGGCGCGCGGCAGTTCGTCGCCTTCCTCGGGGGCCTTCGGCAGGCTGAGCTGCAGCCAGAACTCGGCGCCTTCGTCCTTCTCGCTGGTCACGCCGATCTCGCCGCCCATCTGCTCGATCAGGCGCTTGGAGATCACCAGGCCGAGGCCGGTGCCGCCGGCCTGGCGCGAGCTGGAGTTGTCGACCTGGTTGAAGGCCTGGAACAGCGAGCGCTGCTCGCTCTCGGAGAGGCCGACGCCGCTGTCCTGCACGCTGATGCGCAGCTGGGCGTGGCTGACCAGGTCTTCCTCGAGCATGGCGCGCACCACGATGCTGCCGCTGCGGGTGAACTTGATCGCATTGCTCACCAGGTTGGTCAGCACCTGCTTGAGGCGCAGCGCGTCACCGACCAGCGCCTGTGGGGTGTCGCGGTAGATCAGGCAGACCAGCTCGAGGTTCTTCTCGTGGGCGGCGGGCGCGAGGATGGTCAGGGTGTCCTGGATCAGGTCGCGCAGGTTGAACGGCGCCTGCTCGAGCACCAGCTTGCCGGCCTCGATCTTCGAGAAGTCGAGGACCTCGTTGATGATCGCCAGCAGGTTGTCGGCCGACTTCTGGATGGTCAGCAGGTAGTCCTGCTGGCGGCTGTCGAGGCCAGTCTTCTGCAGCAGGTTGGTGAAGCCGAGGATGCCGTTGAGCGGGGTGCGGATCTCGTGGCTCATGTTGGCGAGGAACTCGGACTTGATCCGGCTGGCCTCCAGGGCCTCCTTGCGCGCCATGGTCAGCTCGATGTTCTGCACCTCGATGGTTTCCATGGTGTTGCGCAGGTCTTCGGTGGCCTGCTCGACGTTGTGCTGCAGCTCCTCCTGGGCACTTTGCAGCGTCTCGGCCATGCGGTTGATGCCGCTGGCGACCTCGTCCAGCTCGTGGCTGCCGAGCGCCGGCAGGCGGGTCTGCAGCTGGCCGTCCCGGATCTGCGCGACGCCGTGGCTGATCTGTTGCAGTGGCCGGCTGATCGTCCGGCTCATGCGCAAGGCGAGCAGGGCGGTAACGATCAGCCCGGCGACGGTCAGCAGCAGGCTGGTCAGCAGGCTGCGGTAGCCCTGCAACAAGGTGCCCTGGTGGGACAGCTCCAGCTCGATCCAGCCGAGCAGGCGGTCATCCTCCTCGACGGGCGCATGGCCGCCGAGCTGGCGGTGCAGGCCGTAGACCGGCAGCAGGAAGCGCGTAGCCTCGGCACTGCTGACCAGGCTGAGTTGCTGCGGATCGCGCGGCGGCGCGCTGGTGCGCATGCGTGGGCCGGCGTGCACCAGGCGCTCGCCTTGCGGGGAGAGCAGGGTGATGGCGCGCAGGTCGGGCTGCTCGAGGGTCTGGCTGGCCAGGCGTTCGAGCAGCGGGATATCGCGCGCCACCAGCAGGCGCGCACTCAGCGGCGCCAGCTGCTCGATCACCAGCTGACCGCGCTCGACGAGCTGGCTGTGCATCTGCGACAGGTGGGTCCAGGTGGAGTAGCTGCCAAGTACCAGCGCCAACAGGCTGGTGGGCAGCAGGGACAGCAGCAGGACGCGTCCCTTGATCCCGAGTTTGTCGAACACGCAGCGCCTCCGCGGCAAAGGGATGGCGGCAGTGTAGCGACTTGCCGGGGGCGAACAAGGGTGCCGTTCACCAGAGGCGGTCGAGTCGACGAGGTGTCCGCCGCGCCGCGCTCCTATATATAGCTGCAAAGAATATAGACCAGCCTTGCCGTGTTATCGGCCCGGCGCGTTTGCCGTTATCATGGGCGCCCCTGTCCGCGCTGCGAAGACCTGGCTCCCATGACCGTGCAGTTCCCCACCATCGCCGACTGCGTCGGCAACACCCCGCTGGTGCGCCTGCAGCGCCTGCCGGGCAATACCTCGAACACCCTTCTGGTCAAGCTGGAAGGCAATAACCCGGCCGGCTCGGTGAAGGACCGCCCGGCGCTGTCGATGATCAGCCATGCCGAGCTGCGCGGCGACATCCAGCCCGGCGACACCCTGATCGAGGCCACCTCTGGCAACACCGGCATCGCCCTAGCCATGGCCGCGGCGATCAAGGGCTACCGGATTATCCTGATCATGCCGGACAACATGAGCGCCGAGCGCAAGGCGGCGATGAGCGCCTACGGTGCCGAGTTGGTCCTGGTGGGCAAGGCCGAAGGCATGGAAGGCGCCCGCGATCTGGCGCTCAAGCTGCAGGCCGAGGGCCGCGGCAAGGTGCTCGACCAGTTCGCCAACCAGGACAACCCGCGGGCCCACTACGAGAGCACCGGTCCGGAAATCTGGCGCCAGACCGGCGGGACCATCACCCACTTCATCAGCTCGATGGGCACCACCGGCACCATCATGGGCGTGTCGCGCTACCTCAAGGAGCAGAACCCGGCGGTGCAGATCGTCGGCCTGCAGCCGCAGGAAGGCTCGGCGATTCCCGGCATCCGGCGCTGGCCGCAGGAGTACCTGCCGAAGATCTTCGATGCCAGTCGCGTCGACCGGATCATCGACATGGCGCAGGGCGAGGCCGAAGAAGTCATGCGCCGCCTGGCGCGCGAGGAGGGCATCTTCTGCGGCGTCTCCTCCGGCGGGGCGGTGGCCGCCATGCTGCGCCTGTCGCGCGAGGTGGAGAATGCGGTGATGGTGGCGATCATCTGCGACCGCGGCGACCGCTACCTGTCCACCGGGGTCTACGATTCCCCGCAAGCCTGAGCTTGACGGCGCAGCCGCAGCGCTGCGCAACGACTTCCTTCCGGTGCGCCTGGCGCACCCTACACTGAATCTGCAGGTCGCCTGATGGCCAAACGCAACACAGGGCTGCGCTTCCAGCCGAGCGGCGGCATACGCGCCGCGCAACTGCCGGTCGGCAAGAAGCAGCTCCTCTCCATCGAGCGCCTGGCCCACGACGGTCGCGGCATCGCCCACGCCGATGGCCGCACCTGGTTCGTCGCCGGTGCGCTGGCTGGCGAGCAAGTCGAGGCGCGGGTGCTGGCGGCGCGCAGCCAGGTGGTGGAGGCGCGGGTCGAGCGGGTGCTGGTGTCCAGTGCCCTGCGCCGCGAGGCGCCCTGTGCGCTGGCCGGCCGCTGCGGGGGCTGTACCCTGCAGCACCTGTCGCATGGCGAGCAGGTTGCCCTGAAACAGCGCGCGCTGGCCGACCAGCTGCACCGTCTTGCAGCGCTGGCGCCGCAGGAATGGGCGCCGCCGCTGGTGGGGCCGGAGTTTGGCTACCGTCGGCGGGCGCGCATCGCCGTGCGCTACAGCCCCAAAAGTGGGCAGCTGGAGGTCGGCTTTCGGGCGGCGGCAAGTCAGGCGATAGTCGAGCTGGACCAGTGCGCGGTACTGGTACAGGCTTTGCAACCGCTGTTCGCCGCGCTGCCCGGGGTGCTGCGCCGCCTGCGCAAGCCGCAGGCCATCGGCCATGTCGAGCTGTTCGACGGCACTGCCAGCGCACTGCTGGTGCGCCATACCCAGCCGCTGGCGGAGGAGGATCGTCAGCTGTTGCGCGCCTTCTGCCGCGAGACGGGCGCCCAGCTGTGGTGGCAGGGCGCCGGCGAGCCGCAGGCGGACGATCCGGCGCAGGAGCTGGGCTACCGTCTGGAGGCCTGCGGTTTGACCCTGGCCTGGCGGCCAGGCGACTTCGTCCAGGTCAACGCGCCGGTCAACGAGCTGATGCTGGCGCAGGCGCTGGAGTGGCTGGCGCCGCAAGCCGACGAGCGGGTGCTCGATCTGTTCTGCGGCCTGGGCAACTTCGCCCTGCCGCTGGCGCAGCGTGCCGCGGCGGTGGTCGGCGTGGAGGGCGTGCAGGGAATGGTCGAGCGGGCGGCCGCGAATGCGACGGCCAACGGCCTGGGCAATGCGCACTTTTTCCGCGCCGACCTGTCCGAGCCACTGGCGCAGGCGCCGTGGGCCAAGGGCGGTTTTGCCGCCGTGCTGCTGGATCCGCCGCGCGATGGCGCGGCGGCGGTAGTCGGCCAGCTGCGCAGCCTCGGCGCGCAGCGCGTGCTTTACGTGTCGTGCAACCCGGCCACGCTGGCGCGCGATGCGGCGATACTGGCGCAGCAGGGCTATCGCCTGAAGCGCGCCGGCATCCTCGACATGTTCCCGCAGACGGCACATGTGGAGGCGATGGCTTTGTTCGAAGCGGGCGCGGAGCGTCCGTAGCGGGTCGCAGAAGAGCCGGCGTCAGCCGTCGCTGTTTCACGACCTGTCCATAACCGACCCGCAGAAGGCCGGCTCAATCAGGGTCTGCAGCAGGCCCTGGACCAGACGTGGCGAGTGCCGCGTCGTGGCAGGAAAGGTAGAAGACGATGGTACAGGTAAGAGCGGAACAGCCGATCAACACCGACGGCAGCATCAATCTCGAGGCCTGGCTGGAGCACATCCTCGATGTCGATCCGGCCCTTGACCGCGACAGCCTGCGCAAGGCCTGCGAGGTCGCCCGCGAGGCCGAGCAGCAGGCGATCGCCGCCCAGCACATCTGGGCCGAAGGCATGTCCAGTTTCCGTACCGGGCTGGAAATCGCCGAAATTCTCGCCGACCTCAAGCTCGACCAGGAGTCGCTGATTGCCGCGGTGCTCTATCGCGGCGTGCGCGAGGGCAAGGTGCCGCTGGAGACGGTGGAGAAGGACTTCGGCGTGCCGGTGGCCAAGCTGATCGAGGGCGTGCTGCGCATGGCGGCGATCAGCGCCAGCCTGAGCCCGCGCCAGTCGCTGGTGCTCGGCACCCAGGCGCAGGTCGAGAACCTGCGCAAGATGCTGGTGGCGATGATCGACGACGTGCGCGTGGCGCTGATCAAGCTGGCCGAGCGTACCTGTGCCATCCGTGCGGTGAAGAATGCCGATGACGACAAGCGCTACCGCGTCGCCCGCGAGGTGTTCGACATCTATGCGCCGCTGGCCCATCGCTTAGGCATCGGCCACATCAAGTGGGAGCTGGAGGATCTGTCGTTCCGCTACCTGCAGCCCGAGCAGTACAAGCAGATCGCCAAGCTGCTGCACGAGCGGCGCCTGGACCGCGAGCAATACATCAACAGTGTGATGGGGCAGCTGCGCGAGGAGCTCGACGCCACCGGCATCGAGGCCGACATCAGTGGCCGGGTCAAACACATCTATTCGATCTGGCGCAAGATGCAGCGCAAGGGTCTGGAGTTCAGCCAGATCTACGATGTGCGCGCGGTGCGCATCCTGGTGCCGGAAGTGCGCGACTGCTATACCGCGCTGGGCATCGTGCACACCCTGTGGCGGCACATTCCCAAGGAGTTCGACGACTACATCGCCAACCCCAAGGAGAACGGCTACCGCTCGCTGCACACCGCGGTGATCGGCCCGGAAGGCAAGGTGCTCGAGGTGCAGATCCGCACCCAGGCGATGCACGAGGAGGCCGAGCTGGGCGTCTGCGCGCACTGGCTGTACAAGGGCACCGACGTCAATTCCGGCTCCAGCCACTACGAGGAGAAGATCGCCTGGCTGCGCCAGGTGCTCGAGTGGCACGAGGAACTGGGTGACATCGGCGGCCTGGCCGAGCAGCTGCGCGTCGACATCGAGCCCGACCGGGTCTACGTGTTCACCCCCGACGGCCATGCCATCGACCTACCCAGCGGCGCCACGCCGCTGGACTTCGCCTATCGGGTGCACACCGAGATCGGCCACAACTGCCGTGGCGCCAAGGTCAACGGCCGGATCGTGCCGCTCAGCTACAGCCTGCAGACCGGCGAGCAGGTGGAGATCATCACCGGCAAGCACGGCGCGCCAAGCCGCGACTGGCTGAACCCCAACCTCGGTTACGTGACCACCTCGCGGGCGCGGGCGAAGATCGTCCACTGGTTCAAGCTGCAGGCACGCGACCAGAACGTGATCGCCGGCAAGAGCTACCTCGAGCGCGAGCTGGTGCGCCTGGCGCTGACGGCGGTCGACGCCGAGCGGCTGGCCGAGAAGTGCAACCTGAAGAGTGCCGAGGACATGTACGCGGCCCTCGGCGCCGGCGACCTGCGCCTGGCCCAGGTGGTCAACGCCGCCCAGCAGCTGGTCGAACCCGAGCGCGGCAACGAGATGCTCGATCTGGTGTCGCGGCGCGGCCCCAGCGGGCGCAGCGGCGGGCGCGACGAGATCCAGATCCTCGGTGTCGGCAACCTGCTCACCCAGATGGCCGGCTGCTGCCAGCCGGTGCCGGGCGAGCCGATCGTCGGCTACATCACCCAGGGTCGCGGGGTGAGCATCCACCGCCAGGACTGCCCGATGGCGCTGCAGCAGACCGAGCGCGAGCCCGAGCGGATGATCCAGGTCAGCTGGGGCCAGGCGCCGGCGAAGACCTACCCGGTGGATATCCAGATCCGCGCCTACGACCGCTCCGGCCTGCTGCGCGACGTGTCGCAGATGCTGCTCAACGAGAAGATCAACGTGCTGGCGGTCAACACCCAGTCGAACAAGAGCGACAACACCGCCAACATGAGCCTGACCATCGAGATCCCCAGCATGGCGGCCCTCGGTCGCCTGCTGGCGCGCATCTCGCAGCTGCCCAACATCATCGAAGCGCGGCGCAGCCGCTCGGCAACCTGAGGTGGACATGTACCGACTGGACGACCTGCTGCACCTGATGGCGCGCCTGCGCGACCCGCAGTACGGCTGCCCGTGGGATCTTGCGCAGGACTACGCGAGCATCGTGCCGCACACCCTCGAGGAGGCCTACGAGGTAGCCGACGCCATCGAGCGCGGCGACTTCGCCCATCTGCCGGGCGAGCTCGGCGACCTGCTGTTCCAGGTGGTCTACTACAGCCAGCTGGGCCGCGAGGAGGGACGCTTCGACTTCGCCGCGGTGGTCGACGGCATCACCCGCAAGCTGGTGCGCCGCCATCCCCATGTGTTCCCCGACGGCGACCTGTACGGTGCGCTGGATCAGCCGCAGCTCGACGAGGCGGCGATCAAGCGGCGCTGGGAGGAGATCAAGGCCGAGGAGCGCGCCGAGAAGGCCGCGGCCCCCGAGCAGCTGTCGCTGCTCGACGACATTCCGCAGGCGCTGCCGGCGCTGTCGCGGGCGGCCAAGCTGCAGAAGCGCGCGGCCCAGGTCGGCTTCGACTGGCCGGCACCGCTGCCGGTGCTGGACAAGCTGCAGGAGGAGCTCGACGAGGTGCTCGAGGCGATGGCCGAGGGCGACCAGGCGCACATCGCCGAGGAGGTCGGCGACCTGCTGTTCGTCGCGGTGAACCTGGCCCGCCATCTCAAGGTCGAGCCGGAGGCGGCGCTGCGCGCGGCCAACCGCAAGTTCGAGCGGCGCTTCCAGTTCATCGAGCAGGCCTTGCGCGCGGACAGCCTGCGCATGGAAGATTGCACCCTCGAACAGCTGGACGCCCTGTGGGGCGAGGCCAAGCGTCAGGAGCGGGAAGGCCCCGCCTGCGGCTAGCCGATAGAGCGTCCCTGCCAACCATTCCCGGTGGCGTGCCCAGCCGGCGCGTCACCCCTGTCAGATTCCTCGGGTACAAGGTACGTCATGAGTCTTTCCCTACGCGACCAGCTGCTCAAAGCCGGGCTGGTCAACGAGAAGCAGGCCAAGCAGGTCGGCAAGCAGAAGCAGAAGCAGCAGCGCCTGGAGCACAAGGGCCAGCTGGAAAAGGACGACTCGCAGCGCGAGGCGGCGCTCAAGGCGCAGGCCGAGAAAGTCGCCCGCGACCAGGAGCTGAACCGCCAGCAGCAGGAAAAGGCGCAGAAGAAGGCCATGGCCGCGCAGGTCAAGCAGCTGATCGAAGGCAGCCGCCTGCCGCGCCTGGCGACCGAGGACTACTACAACTTCGTCGACGAGAAGAAGGTCAAGCGCATTGCGGTCAACCCGATGCTGCGCGACAAGCTCAGCCGCGGCACCCTGGCCATCGTGCGCCTGGAGGGCAAGTACGAGCTGATCCCGCGCGAGGCGGCGCTGAAGGTCCAGGAGCGCGAGCCGCAGCGCATCATCCTGCTCAACATCGCCAGCGAAGTGCCGGACGACGAGGATGATCCGTACAAGGACTACGTGGTGCCCGACGACCTCATGTGGTGAAAGCCTGTTCACGATCGGCTGCGCGTCGGCCATGCTGCGTTGAAATCGGTTTCGGACAGTGGCTTGCCAATGAACGCCCGTTAGGGCGGCCCTGAAGGGGCGAGCGGAGCGAGTCATGCTCATTTGCAATCAGCAAACTCCGCTTCCTCAACCGATTTCGCCTTGCCTGGCTCTAGCTCGCGGGATCGTGAGCAGGCTTTAATGGTGGCTTCGACAGAATAGAAAACGCCCGGCATTCGCCGGGCGTTTTCTATTCTGCGGGCAGGCTTACTTGCCTTGCACGTTGCGGCCGTTGACCGCGCCCTGTTTGAGCATGATCTGGTATTCCTTGCCGTCCTTTTCCACCTGGTGCAGACGCACCAGCAGATGGCCCCAGTCCTTGGCGAACCACAGCACGGTCTGGCGATTGGACTTGGTGGGATCGCGGACGCGTTCCACCTTGAGCGCGTCGATCTGGCCGGCCTCGGTTTGCACCTTTTCCTCGCCGAGCACGCGGAAGTCGTAGGTTTCGATTTCGTCGCCGTCGAGCACCTGGTAGGTCATGCTCTTCTTGCCGGCGGCGACATCTTCCTGCAGGGCCAGCTGGTAGGTCGACTTGTCCAGCAGGCCGCTTTTCAGCACCAGTTTCACCGGCGTGTCGCGGTCGTTGCCGGTCACCAGTTTGGCCTTCCAGTCGAAGTCGTGGGCGACCTTCTTGCTCTTGCCCAGGCCGTTGCGCTCGAAGCGGTAGCTGAGCGGCACGAAGCGCTGGTTGTCGTAACGGAAACGACTCACTTCGCTCAGCCCGGATACCAGCATCGAGGCCTTGAACTGCAGCGTCCAGCTGCCGTCGGCGCCCTTGTCCAGCTGGCGCTCGGCCGTGCCGCTGACCGGCACCTGCTGCCAGTCGGCGGTGTACTGCGCGGTAAAGGGCTCCAGGGCCAGGGCGCTGGCTGGCAGGCCGAACAGGGCCAGGGCAAGCGTTAACGCACGTCGCATGGCAAATCTCCTGTGGTGACAGACCGTTGCCGGCGGCCTCAGCGAGGCAGGGGCAGGTCGCGAATTTGCTGGCCGCTGGCCGGCAGGGGCGCGCCGTCCAGTTCCGCACCGTGGTTGGTCAGGCGCAGGCGGCCTTCGGCGAACCAGCGTACCGCCAGCGGATAGATGTAATGCTCGCCGATCTGCACCCGCTTGGCCAGCGCCTCGGGGCTGTCGCCGGGCTGTACCGGCACCACGCCCTGTACGACCAGTGGGCCGCCGTCGAGTTCCTCGGTGACGAAGTGCACGCTGCAGCCATGCTCGGCTTCCCCGGCCTCCAGCGCACGCTGGTGGGTGTGCAGGCCCTTGTGTCGAGGCAGCAGCGACGGATGGATGTTGAGCAGGCGGCCGTGGTAGTGGTGGACGAAGTCGGCGCTGAGGATGCGCATGAAGCCGGCCAGCACGACCAGGTCGGGCTGGAAGGCGTCGATGCTCTCGATCAGCGCGGCATCGAAGGCCTCGCGACTGGCAAAGGCCTTGTGGTCCAGCACGGCGGTGGCGATCCCGGCGTTTTGCGCGCGGGTCAGTCCGTAGGCATCGGCGCGGTTGGAGATCACCGCGCAGATGCGTGCCGGATTGCCTTCGCCCAGGCTGTCGATCAGCGCCTGCAGGTTGCTCCCGGAGCCGGAGATCAGCACCACCACATTGCAGGGCTGGGCCATCAGTGCGCCTTCAGGTTGTTCAGCACGACGCGCTCGGCACCCTCGGCGCCGCTGGCGATGCTGCCGATCACCCACGGCTGCTCGCCGCTGGCGCGCAGGTTGGCGAGGACGGCTTCGACCTGCTCCTGGGCCACGCAGATAACCATGCCGACGCCGCAGTTGAGCACGCGATGCATCTCGTGCTCGTCGACGTTGCCCTGCTGCTGCAGCCAGTCGAACACTGCCGGACGGTTCCAGCTGGCCACATCGATGATCGCCTGGGCGCCTTCGGGCAGTACGCGCGGGATGTTGTCGAGCAGGCCGCCGCCGGTGATGTGGGCCATGGCCTTGACCGCACCGGTGTCCTTGATCAGCTTGAGCAGCGGCTTGACGTAGATGCGCGTCGGCGCCATCAGCAGCTCGGTCAGGGCCTTGCCGTCGAGCTGGATCTGCTCGATGTCGGCGCCGGCGACTTCGATGATCTTGCGGATCAGCGAGTAGCCGTTGGAGTGCGGGCCGGAGGAGGGCAGGGCGATCAGCGCGTCGCCGGCGGCCACTTTCGAGCCGTCGATGATCTCGCTCTTCTCCACCACGCCGACGCAGAAGCCGGCCAGGTCGTAGTCCTCGCCCTCGTACATGCCCGGCATCTCGGCGGTTTCGCCACCGACCAGCGAGCAGCCGGCCAGTTCGCAGCCGGCGCCGATGCCGGTGACCACGGTGGCGGCCACGTCGACGTTGAGCTTGCCGGTGGCGTAGTAGTCGAGGAAGAACAGCGGCTCGGCGCCGCACACCACCAGGTCGTTGACGCACATGGCGACCAGATCCTGGCCGATGCTGTCGTGCTTGTTGAGGTTGAGCGCCAGGCGCAGCTTGGTGCCGACGCCGTCGGTGCCGGAGACCAGCACCGGCTGCTTGTAGCCGGCCGGGATTTCGCACAGGGCGCCGAAGCCGCCCAGGCCGCCCATCACTTCAGGGCGCGCGGTGCGCTTGGCCACGCCCTTGATGCGTTCGACCAGTGCTTCACCAGCGTCGATGTCTACACCGGCGTCCTTGTAGCTCAGGGAGGGTTGCTTGCTCATAAATCCGGGCCTTTGAAGGAAGTGCGTGAAAGCCCGCGATTTTAGCATTCTTGCAAGATAGCGGCCATCATGGGCGGTTGCCGCCATCCGGGCGGCTGTTTAAGGTATAGGCTTCGTTTGCTGCGCGCGTCTGGCGCGCGCCTGTCCCCTTGCCGAGATGCTCGCATGCGCCTGATCGCCCGATGGTTTGCCTTCTGCCTGTTGTTCACCACCCTGTCGGCCACGGCTGCCCAGGTTGAGGGGCTGTACGAGGTGCACGAGCCGGTGGCGTCGCAGGATCCGGCGGAGCGGGCGGCGGCCATGAGCCGTGCCCTGCAGACCCTGGTGGTGCGTCTGACCGGCGATCGCCAGGCCGCGCAGAACCCGCGCCTGCAGCCGCTGCTGGCCGATCCGCAGCAGCTGGTGCAGCAGTATGTCTACGAGTCCGGTACGCCGGTGACCCTGTCCGTGGTGTTCGATCCGGTGCTCAGCCAGCGCGCCCTGCGCGAGGCCGGCCTGAGCCTGCAGACTGCCGAGCGCGCCAGCGTGCTGGCCTGGTGGCTGAACGAGGTGGATGGCGCCAGCAGTCTGGTGGCCGAGGATCAGCCGGCGGCGGCGACCCTGCGCGCCGCGGCGCAGAACCGCGGCGTGCCGCTGAGCCTGCCGTTGGGCGACCTCGACGAACAGCTGCTGGCCACGGCCGACACTCTGGCGGGCAGCGATGCCCAGGCCCTGCAGGAGGCTTCCGCGCGCTACGCGGCGGACGCCCTGCTGGCCGTGGTGGCGCGTGGCGCCGGCGACAGCTGGCAGGCCGACTGGCAGCTGTGGGTCGGCAGCGAGCGGGTCACGGGTTCGAGCACGGCAGCCAGTCAGGCGGCGCTGGCCGATGGCGTACTCCTCGAGGTGGGTGAAAAGCTGGCTTCGCGCTTCGGCAAGGCCGGCGCGGCGCAGAGCCTGACGCTGGAAGTGCAGGGCAGCGATCTGGCCCGCTATGCGGCGCTTGAGCGCCTGCTCGAGCCCTTTAACCCGCGCCTGCAGGCGGTGGTCGGTGGCAACCTGCTTTATCAGGTCGATGCCAGCCCCGATCAGCTGCGCTCCCAGCTGCAACTGGGCCGTCTGCACGAGCTGCCGGCCGAGGCCGTCGATGCCCAGGGGGCTGTCCCGGCCCAGAACCCGCCGCTGCAGGTGCCGGCGGCAGCGGCCACGCGCATGCGTTTCGCCTGGTAAGCCCGCGGCCCTGCGGCCGCATCATGGATTGAGTGGAGGGCGCAAATGCTGAACGATTCCCGCAGCTGGCTGGGGCTGGCGGCCTTGGTGCTGCTCGGCTGGCTGGTCCACCAGCTGCAGCCGGTACTGATGCCGTTTCTGGTGGCCCTGCTGTTGGCCTATCTCGGCGATCCGCTGGTCGATCGCCTCGAGGCGCGCGGTCTGTCGCGGACCTCGGGCGTGGTGGCGGTGTTCATCCTGTTCAGCCTGATCCTGCTGGCCCTGCTGCTGGTGCTGGTGCCGTTGCTCGGCAAGCAGCTGCTGCGGCTGTACGAGCTGGCGCCGGAGATGCTCGACTGGCTGCAGGGCACCGCGCTGCCCTGGGTGCAGAAGAAACTGGGCCTGCGCTACGGTTTCTGGCGTTTCGACCGGATCAAGACGCTGCTCACCGAGCATCTGGGCCAGGCTACCGATATCGCCGGTATCCTGCTGGCCCAGGTCACCTCGTCGAGTCTGGCGCTGCTGGCGTGGCTGGGCAATCTGCTGCTGATCCCGGTGGTCAGCTTCTACCTGCTGCGTGACTGGGATGTGATGATAGGCCATCTGCGCAACCTGCTGCCGCGCAAGCGCGAGGAGTGGGTGGTGCGCCTGGCCGGCGAGTGCCACGAGGTGCTGGGCGCGTTCCTGCGCGGTCAGCTGCTGGTGATGCTGGCGCTGGCGCTGGTGTATGCCGGCGGACTGATGCTGGTGGGCCTGGAGCTGGGCCTGCTGATCGGCCTGCTCGCCGGACTGGCCAGCATCGTCCCGTACATGGGCTTCGTGGTCGGTATCGTCGCGGCGCTGGTCGCGGTACTGTTCCAGTTCGGTCTCGACTGGTATCCGCTGCTCGGCGTGGTGGTGGTGTTTGGCATCGGTCAGCTGCTCGAGGGCATGTGGCTGACGCCACTGCTGGTGGGCGATCGCATCGGCCTGCACCCGGTGGCGGTGATCTTCGCCATCCTGGCCGGCGGCCAGCTGTTCGGCTTCACCGGCGTGCTGCTGGCGCTGCCGGTGGCGGCGGTGATCATGGTGCTGCTGCGCCATGTGCACGAGTTCTATAAACTGTCGACACTTTACGGAGAGTCGGGTGGCGACTCGCAGGAGTCGTCGGAGTCCCCATGAAACCCATCCAGCTGCCTCTGGGCGTGCGTCTGCGTGATGACGCCACCTTCGCCAACTACTATCCCGGGGCCAACGCGGCCGCGCTGGGCTATGTCGAGCGCATGTGCGAAACCGACGTCGGCTGGGCGGAAAACCTGATCTACCTGTGGGGCGCCGAAGGCGTCGGGCGCAGTCACCTGCTGCAGGCGGCCTGCCTGCGCATGGAGCAGTTCGGCGGACGCGCGGTGTACCTGCCGCTGGACACGGTGGCGATGTACGGCCCGCAGCTGCTGGACAACCTCGAGCAGTGCGATCTGGTGTGCATCGACGAGGTGGATCTGGTCGCCGGCCACCCGACCTGGGAGGAAGCGCTGTTCCACCTGTTCAACCGCCTGCGTGATGCCGGGCGGCGCCTGCTGCTGTCGGCTTCGGCGCCGCCGCGGGAGGTGCCGATCAAGCTGCCCGACCTCAAGTCGCGCCTGACCTTGGCACTGGTGTTCCAGCTGCACGGCCTGTCCGACGAGGACAAGCTGCGCGCCCTGCAATTGCGCGCCTCGCGCCGCGGTCTGCACCTGACCGACGAGGTCGGCCGCTTCATCCTCACCCGCGGCTCGCGCAGCATGAACTCGCTGTTCGACCTGCTGGAGCAGCTCGACAACGCCTCGCTGCAGGCGCAGCGCAAGCTGACCATTCCCTTCCTGAAAGAAACCCTCGGCTGGTGAAGCTGGCGTAGGGTGGGTTAGCCGCTGCGCGGCGTAACCCGCCAACGATGCCGACAGGCATCGTCATGGCCGGCCTGATGGCCAGTCGGTGGGTTACGGCCTGCGGCCTAATCCACCCCGCGCATTACTCCCCCGCCAGCTTGCGGTCGTACTGGAAGCGCCAGCGGGTGTAGAGCAGGGCGCTGCAGAACAGGGTCAGACTCAGGCCGGCCTCCAGCCAGCCAAACAGCGCGCGGCCGGGCTGGAAGGCGGCGACCACGCCCTGGATGAAGTACAGGTTGAGCACGTAGCAGGTCCAGGCATGCACCCGGGCGTTGCCTGTCAGCATGCCCGGCGCCAGGATCGCCAGTGGCACCAGGTGCACGCCGAGGATCACCCAGGGGCGGGCGCCGTGCAGGTCCTCCAGCAGCAGGTACCAGACGCCGAGCAGCACCACCAGGGCCAGGAACAGGGCCAGGCTGAGCCAGCGCGCCAGGCGCACGCGCGGTTCCAGCCAGTCCAGCGCCGGCAGTGGTTTGTTCTTCTTGGCCATCTCAGTTCCCCAGTTTCTGCGCGGTATGCGCCAGGCGCTGCCCCAGTGCGCGGCACAGGGCGGTTTCGTGTTCGTCGAGCGGGCGCTTGCCGTCGTGGCCGGCATGGTGGCTGGCGCCGTAGGGCGTGCCGCCGCCACGGGTATCCAGCAAGGCCTGCTCGCTGTAGGGCAGGCCGCAGACCAGCATGCCGTGGTGCAGCAGCGGCAGCAGCATGGACAGCTGGGTGCTTTCCTGTCCGCCGTGCAGGCTGGCCGTGGAGGTGAACACCCCGGCCGGCTTGCCGACCAGTTCGCCGGTCAGCCACAGGCTGCTGGTGCCATCGAGGAAGTGCTTGAGCGGCGCGGCCATGTTGCCGAAGCGGGTCGGGCTGCCGAGGGCCAGGCCGGCGCAGTGGCGCAGGTCGTCGAGGCTGGCGTAGAGCGCGCCTTGCTCGGGAATTTCCGCGGCCACGGCGGCGGATTCGGCGGACACCGCCGGCACCGTGCGCAGGCGCGCCTCCATGCCGCCCTGTTCGACGCCGCGGGCGATCTGCCGGGCCATTTCGGCGGTGGCGCCGTGGCGGCTGTAGTAGAGCACCAGGATATAGCGGGCGCTCACGCCAGCAGCTCCAGCACGCGCTCCGGCGGCCGGCCGACCACCGCCTTGGCGCCGACCACCAGGATCGGCCGCTCGATCAGGCGCGGGTGCAGGACCATGGCGGCGATCAGCGCCTCGTCGTCGAGTGCTGGGTCGGCCAGGTCGAGTTCCTTGTACAGTTCCTCGCCGCTGCGCAGCAGCTGGCGCGCGCCGTAGCCGAGCTTGCCGAGCAGTTCGCGCAGCTCGGCGGCGGAGGGCGGCGTTTCCAGGTAGTGCACCACCCGGGGCTGCAGGCCGCGCGCTTCGAGCAGCTCCAGGGCGCCGCGGGATTTCGAGCAGCGCGGGTTGTGGTACAGGATCATGTCGGTCATGTGGGATTCGCCTGGCCGTGATTGAGGGCGCTATTCTAACCGCGTCGGCACGTGCCCCAGAACCTTCCTGGGGCGGCGCAGTGCAGCACAGTCGGTCACAAGGAGAGTCGATGAGTCGTCATCTGTACAGCGCATGGTGTTTCGTCGAGCGGCTGGTCCGTCGTTTCTTCGCCGATCGCGGGTTGCAGAGCGCGGCGGCGCTGACCTACACCACGCTGTTCGCGGTGGTGCCGATGCTGACCGTGACCTTCGTCATGCTCGCGGCCGTGCCGGCCTTCCGCGATCTGGGCGGGCCGATCCAGGCCTTCATCTTCCGCAATTTCGTGCCCTCGGCAGGCGAGCAGGTGCAGCAGTACCTGAGCGGCTTCATCGGCCAGGCGCGCGAACTGACCTGGATCGGGGTCGCCGTGCTGGTGGCCAGCGCACTGCTGACCCTGAGCACCATCGAGGGCGCCTTCAACCATATCTGGCGGGTCCGTCGGGCACGGCGCGGGGTGTCGAGCTTCCTGCTGTACTGGGCGATCCTCAGCCTCGGCCCGCTGCTGCTGGGCGCCGGTTTTGCCGCCAGCACCTATGTCATCTCGCTCGAGCTGCTGTCCGGCCCGCACGCGCTGCCGGGGGCGGCGACCCTGCTCGGGCTGATGCCGCTGCTGACCGGGATCGCCGCCTTCACCCTGCTATATGCCGCCGTGCCCAATACCCGGGTGCCGGTACGCCACGCGCTGCTCGGCGGGTGCTTCAGCGCCCTGCTGTTCGAGGCTGCCAAGGCGCTGTTCGCCCTGTATGTCAGCCTGTTCCCCTCCTACCAGCTGATCTATGGCGCCTTTGCCGCGGTACCGCTGTTCCTGCTGTGGATCTACCTGGGCTGGCTGATCGTGCTGTTCGGCGCCGAGCTGGTCTGCCATCTCGGCGATCCGGGCAGCTGGAACGGTGCGGCGCGTCCGCCGTTGCTGAATCTGCTGGGACTGCTGGGGCAGCTGTTCGCCCGTCAGCAGAACGGTCGTTCGCTGTCGCGCGCGGCGTTGGCCCGACATGGCTGGGCGTTGAGCGAGGAGGAGTGGCTGGAGCTGATCGGCTTGCTCGAGCGCGAGCGGCTGGTGAGCGCCACCCGCAATGGCGACTGGGTGCTGTGTCGCGATCTGTCGCAGCTGTCGTTGGCCTGGCTGGTGGAGCGCACGCCGTGGCGGCTGCCGGCGCTGGACGGTCTGCCGGAGCGCCTGCCCGCGGGGCTGGAGGCACCGTGGTATCCGCGCCTGCGCAGCGCCGTGCAGGCGCTGGAGCAGGCGCGCGGCGAGGCGCTGGGCGGCAGCCTGGCCGAGTGGCTGGGCGAAGCCCGCGGACGCCGTTGAGGTCGGTTCAGGCCACGTTGCTGATGACCGGCTGCACGAAGATCTCCTCGATCTTCAAGCTCTGCGGGGCGAACGCACTGCGCAGGCGCAGTTCGACGCGGGAGAGGCTCTGCTTCAGCGGCAGGCGGGCCACGCCGGAGAGCAGGATGCGCTGCTGCGGATCGATGCGGCCGTGGTCGACCGATACTTCACGCTCCTGGTCGCCGTCGAGATAGCTGACCAGCAGCGACACCGGCAGGTCGCTGAGGCCGGGCAGGTGCAGCCAGGCAGCGACTTCCAGCTCGACCAGGCGGCCGTCGAGGGCGGTGCTGCGCGGCCGTGCGGCGGCCAGTTGCGGGGCGGTCAGGGCGTGGAGCAGGCGATCTTGATTGGGCAGCATGCAGATCTCCGGAAGCGGTAATTTGGCGCCAGAAATTGTACGAAACCCTTCGGCGCGGAACTGTGGTGCAGGGCAGGCCGGCGGGTGACCTGTTGCTCAGTTTGCATGGCCAGCCGCTCTGCCGTGCGGCTTTGCCGGTGACGGCGGTTTCGGTTAAGTTGCATTCGGCAACGGATCAGATGGGGTGGACAGGCGATGCGAACTCGATGGAACAGCGCCATGCAGCTGCTGTGTGCGGCTCTGCTGCTCGCCGGCTGCACCGAGGCGGACTGGGGGACCGATCAGCACGGCCGTCCGGTCGCGGCGGCGCAACTGGACGGCCGCTGGCTGGTGATCAACTACTGGGCCGAGTGGTGCGGACCCTGCCGCAAGGAGGTTCCCGAGCTGAACCGTCTGGCCAGCGAGCTGGCAGCGCAGCCGGTCAGGGTGCTGGGGGTGAATTTCGATGGTTTGCAGGGCGAGGAGTTGCGCAAGGCGACTGCGGCCCTGGGCATCGCCTACACCAACCTGGCCAGCGATCCGGCCGCGCGTCTGGGCCTGACCAGCAGCCAGGTGTTGCCGGTGACCTGGCTGGTCGACCCGCAGGGGCGGGTACGCGAGCAGCTGGCCGGCGAGCAGACGGCGGCCGGGCTGCAAGGGAAGTTGGCGGCGCTGCGGGCGCAGCCCTAGCGCCAGGCGAACGGCCGCGGCCCGCTGACTGTCCTTCGGCCGGGCAGGCCTTCAGTCATCCAGGGGGCGGTCGGCCGCGACGCGCCCGGCATCCTTGAGCAGGGCCTGGATCAATTCCTGCTGCAGTTCCGGATCGTTGCGCGTGAGCTCGATCAGGCTCTGCTCCAGTTCGCCGGCTTCCTCTTCCAGGCCCAGTTCGGCCAGGCGCTTGACCCGGTGCACCCAGTGCGCCACGTCGCCTTCTTCCAGGTCCTCGTAGATCAGCGGGTGGGCTTCGCGCAGGCGGCTGCGCAGGTCGCGGCTGACCTGCAGGGTGACCTCGGCGCGGGTCTGGTCCTGCGGGTCTTCCACGCGCAGCTGCAGCTTGCCGAGACGGCTCACGTCCTGTTCGGCCAGCGGGCTGTCCAGCAGGTTCAGGCGCAGTACGCCGTTGCGGTTGGTGGTCAGCTCGTAGGTCTGCTTGCCGGCGGTGACCAGCACCGGGCGCTCCGCCCAGGGCAGGCTGGAGGTTTCCAGGCGGGGTTCGCCCTGTTGCTCGTCCAGTGCGGCCAGGCTCTGCTGGGCGCGGCCGTTGGACTCGGCGTTCATGAACGGGTTGAGGCCGGCAAAGCCGTAGCTGATCCACTCGCGGGTCGCGGTTTCCGGCAGGCTGCCGAGCAGCGGCACGTTGAGCACGTTGGCGCCGACCCCGGCGAGCACCGCCACGGCACCCAGCGGGATCTCGTAGAGTTCTCGCCAGGGTTGGTAGGGCGTATAGCGCTGGTAGCGGCGGGTCACCTCGTAGGGGATGGCCTCGAAGGTCTTCTGCTCCAGGACGCGCACATGGCGTTGCGGCAGTTCGAGCACCGGCGGCGTGCCGGCGTCGATCTGCAGGCTGTGTTCGAGCAGCTTGCGCTCGACCCGCTCCTCGAGTTCGCTGCGTTGCGGCAGCTGGTTGGCACAGCCGGTGAGGAACACGGCGCCGCACAAGGTGGCGCCGGCAAAGCGATGGCAGCGTCTGGGCATGATCTCTTTTAACGGTTGAGGCGGGCGGCGAGGAAGGCCTGGATCTCGGCAAGCGGCACGCTCTGCGCCTCGCTGTCGCGGCGGCCCTTGTATTCCAGAACCGACTCGGCCAGACCGCGCTCGCTGACCACGATGCGGTGCGGAATGCCGATCAGCTCCATGTCGGCAAATTTGACGCCCGGACTGGTCTTCTTGTCACGGTCGTCGAACAGAACTTCGTAGCCGGCGGCGCTCAGCTCGGCGTACAGGCGGTCGGCGGCTTCCTTGACGGCGGCATTCTCGTACTTCATCGGCACGATGGCGACCTGGAACGGTGCCAGCGCCTGCGGCCAGAGGATGCCGCGCTCGTCCCAGTTCTGCTCGATGGCGGCGGCGACCACGCGGGAAACGCCGATGCCGTAGCAGCCCATGGTCAGGGTGACCGGCTTGCCGATCTCGTTGAGCACGGTCAGCTTGAGCGCCTCGCTGTACTTGGTGCCGAGCTGGAAGATGTGGCCGACCTCGATGCCGCGTTTGATCTCCAGAGTGCCCTGGCCGTCCGGGCTCGGGTCGCCGGCGACCACGTTGCGCAGGTCGGCGATTTCCGGCAGCGGCAGGTCGCGCTCCCAGTTGAGGCCGAAGTAGTGCTTGCCGTCCTGGTTGGCGCCGGCGGCGAAGTCGCTGATCAGGGCGACCGAGCGATCGATCACGCACGGAATGTTCAGGTTCAGCGGGCCGAGCGAGCCGGGGCCGGCACCGACGGCGGCGCGGATCTCGGCCTCGGAGGCGAACACCAGCGGGCTGGCGACCTGGGCCAGGTTGGCGGCCTTGATCTCGTTGAGTTCGTGGTCGCCGCGCACCAGCAGGGCGACCAGCTGGCCTTCCTCGGCGCCGTGCACCACCAGGGTCTTCACGGTCTTGACGATGGCCACGCCGAACTGGGCGACCAGCTCGTCGATGGTCTTGGCGTCCGGAGTGTCGACCAGGCGCAGTTCCTCGCTGGCCGCGCCACGGGCGGTCTCGCGCGGGATGGCCTCGGCTTTCTCGATGTTGGCCGCGTAGTCGGAGCTGTCGCTGAAGGCGATGTCGTCTTCGCCGGACTCGGCCAGCACGTGGAACTCGTGGGAGCCGGTACCGCCGATGGAGCCGGTGTCGGCCTGCACCGGGCGGAAGTTCAGGCCCAGGCGGGTGAACACGTTGCAGTACGCCTGGTGCATGCGGTCGTAGGTTTCCTGCAGCGATTCCTGGTTGAGGTGGAAGGAGTAGGCATCCTTCATCAGGAATTCGCGGCCGCGCATCAGGCCGAAGCGCGGGCGGATCTCGTCGCGGAACTTGGTCTGGATCTGGAAGAAGTTGATCGGCAGCTGCTTGTAGCTGTTCAGCTCGTTGCGCGCCAGGTCGGTGATCACTTCCTCGTGAGTCGGGCCGACGCAGAACTCGCGCTGGTGGCGGTCCTTGATGCGCAGCAGCTCGGGACCGTACTGCTCCCAGCGTCCGGATTCCTGCCACAGCTCGGCCGGCTGGATCGCAGGCATCAGCACCTCGAGGGCGCCGGCGGCGTTCATTTCCTCGCGCACGATGTTCTCCACCTTGCGCAGCACGCGCAGGCCCATCGGCAGCCAGGTGTACAGGCCGGAGGCGAGCTTGCGGATCATGCCGGCACGCAGCAGCAGCTGGTGGCTGATCACCACGGCGTCGGTGGGGGTTTCTTTGAGGGTCGAGATCAGATACTGGCTGGTGCGCATGGGTGGGGCAATCCGGATTCGCGAGGCGGAAAAATGCCCACATTGTACGGCGCGGGTCTGGTGGCGTACAGGGTGGTCGGCAGCGCCTGGGGCGGCAGACGGATGCCGCAAAGCAGCAGCCCGGCACAGGGCCGGGCTGCTGCTGGTTGCCGGTGGGCGCGAGGGTTACAGGATGCTCAGCGGGTACTCGACGATCAGCCGGGTCTCGTTCTGGTCGACGTCATAGTCGGCGTTGTAGGCGCTGTTGGCGCGCCAGACGGCATGCCGCACGGTGAAGCTCAGGTCCTTGGCGACGCCGTCCTGGATCACGTAGGCGGTTTCGAAGTTCCACTCGTGCTCCTTGCCTTCCTCGCCGGCTGCGGTGGTGATCTGGTCGCCGCTGACATAGCGGGTCAGGAAGCTCAGGCCCGGCACGCCATAGCTGGCCATGTCCAGGTCGTAGCGCGCCTGCCAGGAGCGCTCGTCCTCGCCGACGAAGTCGGAGAACTGCACCGAGTTGCCCAGGTACACGGTGCCGTTGCCGTCGGCACCGTAGTAGTAGCCGGTGTCGCCGCTGGAGCGCTGGTGGCCGAGGGTGAAGGTGTGCGCGCCGAGGGTGTAGGCGGCGGCCAGGCTCCAGATGGTGTTGTCGTCGTCGCGGGCGTCGCGGTTGTCGAAGCCGGTCTTGTAGAGGTTGAAGTCGAAATTCAGCGACTGTGCCTCGGCCAGCGGCAGGGTGTAGTTGGCGTTGGCGTAGTGCTTCTTGAAGCCGCGGATGTCGCTGCCGCTGACTTCGACGTCGGAGTAGTAGTAGGCCAAGATCAGCTCGTCGCTGACGGCGTAGCTGGCGCCGACCAGGTCGAGCGATTGCAGCTTGCCGAAATCGTCTTCGTAGCTGTCGTGGTGCATTTGATTCTGCGCGGTCAGCGCGGTGAAGTGGCCGGCATTCAGCTCGAGACCTTCGATCTCGCTGCTGGTCGCCAGGAAGCCCTCGACGCTTTCCGGCAGCAGGCGGCTGTCGTCGGTGGACAGCACCGGCAGGTCGACGAATTGCTCGCCGTATTTCAGAGTGGTGCTGGAGATGCGCGCCTTCACCGCGGCGCCGGCGCGGGAGAAGGTGTCCTCGGCGCGACCGTCGCTGCCGGGCTGCATGTCGAGAGCACCGGCACGGCCCTTGCCGCTGTCCAGTTTGACGCCGGCCAGGCCGAAGGCGTCGACGCCGAAGCCGACGGTGCCCTGGGTGAAGCCGGATTCGTAGATGGCATGCAGGCCGAGGCCGCTTTCTTCGGCATAGCCCGCCGGGTTGGCGGATTCGCTGCTGCCATTGCTGGCGCCGTTGCGGGAGTCGATGTTCATGTACATCGCGCGGCTCAATACCGACAGGCTGCTGTCCTCGACCAGGCCCTGGGCTTCGGATTGCTGGCTGGCAAGGGCCAGCTGGGTGCTGCCGGCGGCCACGGCGAGGGCGATGAGGTTCCATTTCATGGGCATGGGGACTCCAGTAAGTAAGGTTGCGCTGTCCTGTGAGGCAATCTAGTCGAGCGCATCGTTATTGTCGTTGATGTGTAACTTTATAACATGTCGGATGGGTGTTAAAGCCCCCGGCATCGGGCGGCGGCCGGTGCCGGGGAGCTGGCCTGCGCCGACGCTTGTCCGTGCTTAATATTGAGTTAAGTCTAGCGGTCCAGAGTGGCGACCATACCCTGTACAGGAGGCCTTTTATGCCGCTACTTAGGGATGGCCAAAACGATTGCCTGGCTGTGATCGGCAAAGATGCCGAGCTGGCTTTGCACATGGCGATGCAGGAGTCGGACAACGACCGCCGCCAGCAACTGGAACACTTCATCGGCGAGCGTTTCGCCGAGCATTACGGGGCGCGGGTGCGCCACTTCATGCCCTGCCTGCTGGGGCTCTACGATGCCGAACAGCAGTTGCAGGCCGCTCTCGGCGTACGCTGCGGGCAGCAAGGGCCGCTGTTTCTCGAGCGCTATCTGGATGTGCCGGTCGAGCAGCGCATCGCTGAGCTCAGTGGCGGCAGTCAGCCCTCGCGAGGCCAGATCGCCGAGGTCGGCAACCTGGCCTCGCTGGGCGCCGGTCATGCACGGCTGATGATCGTGGCGCTGACCGACCAGCTGGCGGCCGCGGGGTTCCGCTGGGTGGCCTTCACCGGCACGCTGCTGCTGCTCAACAGCTTCCAGCGCCTGGGCCTGAACCTGTTGCACCTGGGGCCGGCCGATGGTGCCCGCATGGGCGACGAACTGGGCGACTGGGGCAGCTATTACGCCACCAATCCGCAGGTGATGGTCGGTGACGTGCGGGCCTGCCATCAGCGCCTGCAGAGCATGGGCATCTATCGGCGGCTGGGTTACCAGTCGCATCGTCCGCTGCAGGGGGAGTTCGCCCATGTCGCCTGCGGTTGAGCAGTTTCGCCAGCAACTGAGCCGTTTTGCCATGCGTGTGGCGGTCACTTGTGGTGAGCGCAGCTGGAGTTATGCCCAGTTGCTGGACGAGGTGGCGGCGCGGCAGGCGATCCTGCAGCGCGGCGCCGTACAGCGCTTGGCGATCGCCCTGGACAACGGCCCCGAGTGGCTATTCTGGGATCTGGCCGCGCTGTTCGGCGGCGTGCCCTGCGTGCCGCTGCCGGGCTTCTTCTCGCCGGCGCAGCAGCGCCACGTGCTCGACACCTCCGGGGTCGACACCCTGGTCGCCAGCGATGCGCAGGCGTTCGCCGCCCTCGGCTTCGCACTCGACAGCGACGGCCTGTGCCGGCGCACGGTCGCCGCGCCGGCGGCGCTGCCCGCCGCTACGGCGAAGATCACCTACACCTCCGGCACCACCGGCCAGCCCAAGGGCGTATGTCTGTCGGCCGAGGCCATGCTGAGCGTGGCGCGGAGCATCGCCCAGGCCACCGCCAGCAGCGCCATCGAGCGGCACCTGTGCGTGCTGCCGCTGGCAGTGCTGCTGGAAAACCTGGCCGGCAACTACACGCCGCTGCTGCTCGGTGCCCGCCTGGAAATTCCGCCGCTGGCCGAGGTCGGCATGCGCGGCGCCAGCCAGTTCGAGCTGCCGGCCTTCCTGGCCAGCCTGGCGCGGGTGCGGCCGAACAGCCTGATCCTGCTGCCACAGCTGTTGCTGGCGCTGGTCACCGCCGCCGAGCAGGGCCTGGCGTTGCCCGACTCGCTGCGTTTCATCGCCGTTGGCGGCGGCCGGGTGGCGCCGCAGCTGCTCGAGCGTGCCGAGGCGCTGGGGCTGCCGGTGTTCGAAGGCTACGGCCTGTCCGAGTGTTCCTCGGTGGTGTGCCTGAATACCCCCGAGCAGCGGCGCATCGGCACTGTCGGCCGGCCGCTGGCGCATGCCGAGGTCAGGTTGGCGGACGATGGCGAAGTGCTGGTGCGCGGCGCCCGCCTGCTGGGCTATCTCGGCGAGCCGGCAGCGGCGGACGACTGGCTGCCGACCGGCGACCTGGGCCACTGGGACGACGGTTTCCTGGTCCTGCACGGGCGCAAGAAGCACCAGTTCGTCACCGCCTTCGGGCGCAACGTCAACCCCGAGTGGGTCGAGGCCGAGCTGGTCCAGCAACTGCCGATCGCCCAGGCCTGGTTGCATGGCGAGGCGCTGCCGGCCAACGTCGCGGTACTGGTGCCGCGTGCTGGCGCGATCAGCGATGCGCAGCTGCAGGCAGCCGTCGACCAGGTCAATGCCGGTTTGCCGGACTATGCTCGCGTGCACCACTGGTTGCGCGCCGAACAGCCCTTCAGCGAGGCCGATGGCCTGGCCACCGCCAACGGCCGGTTGCGCCGCGCCGCCCTGTTTCAGCATTACCGCAGTGCCATCGACACCCTGATGGCCGGATCGAACGTTTAAAGGAAGCGCACTGATGAGTTTCTACGAGACCCTGCAAGAGCAGACCGTTGCCGAGCGCGAGTACCTGCTGGCCGCGCCGATCCTCCGCCAGGTGATGGCCGGCGGGATCGGCCTGGACAGCTACGTGGCCTTCCTCGGTCAGGCCTACCACCACGTCAAGCACACCGTGCCGCTGCTGATGGCCTGCGGTGCGCGCCTGCCGGAGCGGCTGGAGTGGCTGCGCGAGGCGATTGCCGAATACATCGAGGAGGAGTACGGCCACCAGGAGTGGGTCCTCAACGACATCCGTGCCTGCGGCGCCGATGCCGAGGCGGTGCGCCGGGAGACGCCGAACCTGCCGACCGAGCTGATGGTCAGCTACGTCTACGACCGCATCGCCCGGGACAACCCGGTGAGCTTCTTCGGCATGGTCAACGTGCTGGAAGGCACCAGCATCGCCCTGGCCACCCAGGCGGCCGGCATCATCCAGGAACACCTGCAGCTGCCGCCGCAGGCCTTCAGCTACCTGACCTCCCACGGCAGCCTGGACATCGGCCATGTCGAGTTCTTCAAGAAGCTGATGAACCGTCTCGACGATCCGGCCGATCAGGCCGCGGTGATCCACACCTCCAAGGTGGTCTACCGTCTGTACGGCGACATGTTCCGCAGCCTGCCGCTGGCCGCGGTCGGGGAGAGCGCCAATGCAACTGCCTGAGTGCCGCATCCTGCTGACCGGCGCCACCGGCGGCATCGGCCAGCAGCTGGCCGAGCGCCTGTGCGCCGGCGGGGCCCACCTGCTGCTGGTCGGCCGCCAGGCGACGCGTCTCGAGCAGTTGGTGGCGCAGAGCCATGGCCGCGCCGAGAGCGTGTGTGCCGACATCACCTCCAGCGCGGGGCGTGACGCGGTGCTGCAGGCGGCCCGGCGCTTCGGCGGCATCAACGTGCTGATCAACGCGGCCGGGGTCAATCATTTCAGCATGCTCGAGCAGCACGACGAGGAGGCGCTGGCCGCGCTGATCCAGCTCAACGTCACCGCCACGCTGCAGCTCACCCATCGCCTGCTGCCGCTGCTGCGCCAACAGGAACGGGCGCTGCTGGTGAACATCGGCTCGACCTTCGGCTCCATCGGCTATCCGGGTTTCACCGCCTACTGCGCGAGCAAGTTCGCCCTGCGCGGCTTCTCCGAGGCGCTGCGCCGCGAGCTGGCCGACACGCGGGTCAAGGTCATGTACATTGCGCCACGCGCCACCCGCACCGAGATGAACGAGCAGAGCGTGGTGGCGATGAACACCGAACTCAAGGTGGCGATGGATGCGCCGGCGCTGGTGGCCGACGCGGTGGTCGCCGCGATTGGCCGCGAAAGCGAGGAGCTGTACCTCGGCTGGCCGGAAAAGCTCTTCGTGCGCCTCAACAGCCTGCTGCCGCGGGTGGTCGATCAAGCCCTGCGCAAGCAGTTGCCGATCATCCAGCGCTTTGCCCGCAGCAAGTCCTGACCTTTCCCCGGAGTGGAGAACCCCATGCCGAAATCCATCGTGCGTAACCTGATCCTGGGTGGTGCCCTGCTGTTCAGTCTGCCGAGCTTCGCCTTGAGCGAGGTCGGCGAGCAGAGCCTCAAGCGTCTGCAGGGGCGCTGGGCCGAGATCAACTACCAGCTGCCGGAGACGCAGCGCGAGGCGGCGTTCGCCAAGCTGGCCGACGAGGCCGAGAGCGCGCTCAAGGCCGAACCTCAGGCCGCCGAGCTGCTGGTCTGGCGCGGCATCATCCTCAGCACCTGGGCCGGTGCCAAGGGCGGCCTGGGCGCGCTGGATCTAGTCAAGCAGGCACGCGGCGAGTTCGAGGCGGCGATCAAGCTCGACGCCAAGGCCCTCGACGGCTCGGCCTACACTAGCCTCGGCTCGCTGTACTACCAGGTGCCGGGCTGGCCGATCAGCTTCGGCGATGACAAGCGCGCCGAGCAGCTGCTCAAGCAGGCGCTCAGCCTGAATCCGACCGGCATCGACGCCAACTATTTCTACGGCGACTTCCTGCTGCGCCAGAAGCGCTATGCCGAGGCCCAAGTGGCGCTGGAGAAGGCGCTGGCGGCGCCGGCGCGCCCGGGCCGCGAGGTGGCCGATGCCGGTCGGCGCAAGGAGGCGCAGGCGCTGCTGCAGAAGGTGCAGGCCGCAAAGGAATGAGGCGATGGTAAGCCCTGATGTGACGGGCTGAGCCCGTCGTCTGCGCGCCGGGCTGGCGAGAGTGCGATACTCCCGTCAGTCCGGCGCAGTCATGTCCGCAGCATGCAGACCAGGGTGCCGGGGTGGGCTGACCGAGGAGTGGTGAATGCGGATATTGCTGGTGGAAGACGACAGGGCGCTGGGCGAGGGGATCCGCACCGCGCTCAAGCCCGAGGGCTACACCGTGGACTGGGTGCAGGATGGCGTCAGCGCCCTGCATGCCCTGAGTCACGAGAGTTTCGAACTGTGCGTGCTGGATCTCGGCCTGCCGCGCATGGACGGTCTGGAAGTACTGCGTCGCTTGCGCACGACCGGCAATGCCCTGCCGGTGCTGGTGCTGACCGCGCGCGATGCGACCAGCGACCGCATCGCCGGGCTGGATGCCGGCGCCGATGACTACCTGATCAAGCCCTTCGATGTCGCCGAGCTCAAGGCGCGCCTGCGTGCCCTGCTGCGCCGCAGCTTCGGTCGAGCCCAGTCGGCGCTGGAATACCGCGGCATCCGTCTGGAGCCGGACAGCCAGCAGGTGACCTACCAGGGCACGCCGGTCAACCTGCCGCGCAAGGAGTTCCTCCTGCTCCACGAACTGCTGGCCCAGCCGGGGCGCGTGCTGACCCGCGACAAGCTGCAGCAGGTGCTGTACGGCTGGAACGAGGAGGTGGAAAGCAATGCCCTCGAGGTGCATGTGCATCACCTGCGCAAGAAGTTCTTTCCCGAGCTGATCCGTACCGTGCGCGGGGTGGGCTACCTGGTGGACAAGGCATGAGGTTGCGTTCGATCCGCTCGCGTACCCTGGTGCTGGTGCTGGGCGTGCTGTGCATTGCCCTGACACTGATTTCCTGGCGCAGCTACAGCGATGCCCGGCACGAGATCGAGGAGCTGTTCGATGCCTATCTGGCGCATGCGGCGCGGCTGCTGGAGGGCATGGTCGGCGGCGATCTGTCGCCGGCGACCCGTCTTGCCCTGCAAGAGGCGCTGGATGCGGCGCTGCAGGGCGGGCACGGTGTGGGCGAGTCGGCTGCGCCGCTCGATGGCCATCGCTACGAGACCAAGCTGGCTTTTCTGGTGCTCGATAACCGCGGGCAGCCCTTGCTGCGCTCGGCCAGCGCGCCGCCAGCCCTGCTCGAACGGCTGCTCGAGCAGTTGCCGGACTATGGCGCCGGGCCGGCTTCCGGCGAGCGGGAGCCGCTGTCGGTGCTGGCGCCGCAGCTGATCGGCTATCACACGCTGCACGTGGGTGAAAACTACTGGCGGGTGTTCCTGCGTCAGGACGTGGTCGACCGGCACTGGATCCTGGTCGCCGAGCGGGAGGATGTGCGCGGCGAGCTGGTCGGCAGCATCACCCTGCGCAGCCTGCTGCCGGACCTGATCGGCCTGCCGCTGCTGGCGCTGCTGGTGTGGTCGGCGATTGGCCTGGGCCTGCGCCCGCTGGAGCAGGTGGTGCGCCTGATCAAGGCGCGCGATGCGGAAAATCTCGCGCCGCTGACCCTGGCGCCGCTGCCGCAGGAGCTGGAGCCGATGGTCGCCGCACTCAATCGCCTGCTGCAGCAGGTCACCAGCGTGCTGGAACGGGAGAAGCGCTTCCTTGCCGATGCCGCCCACGAGTTGCGCACGCCGCTGGCGGTGCTGCGCATCCACGCGCAGAACGCCCTGGAGGCGCCGGAGGCCGCCGACCGCGCCGCGGCACTGCAGCAACTGAAAGGCGGTGTCGACCGTGCGACCCGCGTGGTGACCCAGATGCTCACCCTGGCGCGTCTTGCCCCGGATGCGCTGCAGGTGGCCATGGCCGAGCTGGATCTGGCGCGCTACGTGCGCGAGGAGCTGGCCGAGCTGATCCCCCTGGCGCTGGAGCGCGAGCAGGAACTGGTCCTCGACTACGACGAGACGGCGGATTACCGGCTGGTGGCCGACGCGCCGAGCCTGGGCACTCTGCTGCAGAACCTGGTTGGCAATGCCGTGCAGTACACCCCGCTGGGCGGGCAGATCGCCGTCCGCCTGCTCGCCGAGACGCCGCGTGTAGGCCTGCGCATCGCCGACAGCGGGCCAGGGGTGCCGGCCGAGCAACGCGAACAGCTGTTCCGCCGCTTCTACCGACAGGGCGCAGGGCAGGGTGCGGGGCTGGGGCTGTCCATCGTCCAGCGCATCGTCGAGCTGCATGGCGGCGAGATCCTGCTCGACAAGGCGGCGCTGGGTGGCCTCGAGGTGACGGTATGGTTGCCGCGCAAGCAGCCGGCGGCCGTTGCGCGGCAAGCTGTGGCACACTGAAATAACGCCGTCCAGTGCTGTGGCTCGTCGCCGGTCACGCCCGCGCCGGGCAACCCTCAGCTGTTCAACAAGGAGATGCCGCCATGTTCGCCCTCGATCCCCGCCTGCAGCAGGACACCCTGCATCTGGGTGACTTCCCGCTGTGTCGCCTGCTGCTGATGAACGATGCCAGCTATCCCTGGTTCATCCTGGTGCCGCGACGCGCGGAGGTCAGCGAGCTGTTCCAGCTCGACGAGGCCGATCAGCGTTCGCTGTGGCGCGAGACCACCCTGCTGGCCGAGCTGCTCAAGGACGTCTTCAAGGCCGACAAGATGAACGTCGCCACCCTCGGCAACGTGGTCAGCCAGTTGCACATGCACGTCATCGTTCGCCGTCGCGGTGACGCGGCCTGGCCGGCGCCGGTGTGGGGCCGCCAGCCGGCGGTGCCTTACCGCGAGGACGAAGTGAAGGACGTGCGTGACCGGCTGAAGCTGGTTCTGGACAGTGCCGATTTCCGTTTCGCGGTGGAGGCGGCATGAGCCTGGAGCTGCGCGTTACCGAACTGGAAACCCGTCTGGCCTTTCAGGACGATGCCCTGCAACAGCTGAGTGACGAGCTGCTGACGCAGAACCGGCTGATCGAGCGCCTGCAGCGGCAGATCGAGGCGCTGGCCTCGCGTCAGGCCGATCTGGCCGGGCAGATCGGCCCGGTGGAGGACGAAGCGCCGCCGCCGCACTATTGAGTCCCGGCCCAGAAACGACAGAGCCCGCCAAATGGCGGGCTCTGTCGTTTGCGCTCAAGCAGATGCGGGTCAGTCGATGATCAGGACATCCTCGGCCTGCAGGCCCTTGTCGCGCTGGGCCACGGTGAACTCCACGCGCTGGCCCTCGGTCAGCACCCGATGGCCATCGCCGCGAATGGCGCGAAAGTGCACGAAGATGTCGTCGCCGCTGTCGCGGGAGATGAAGCCGAAGCCCTTGGAGGTGTTGAACCACTTCACCGTGCCGGCTTCACGGCCTGCGCTCGGCGCGCTGCGGCGGACGCTGGGCGCGGACTTGGCATCCGCGGCGGGGCTGACCCGCGCTGCCGGCTGTGCCGGCCGCTCGGTCGGTGCCGAGGCTTGCGCCGGCATGGCCGGCTGGCCCGGCAGCAGCTGCAGGAAGGCGGCAATCGCGACGGCGAGCAGGGCGTACAGCACCACCGGCTGACCGGCCAGGCTGTCCAGCGGCAGCAGCAGGGCGAGGCCCTGCAGTGCTGTGGCGAGGACCAGCAGGGCGCTGCTCAGCGGTTGCACGCGCGGGCGTGAGGTGCCGAGCAGCGGGGAGATCAGCAGGTTGGCCAGGCCGATGAAGGCCAGGTACAGGGCATCGGGTTGTTGCAGCCAGGGCAGGGCTTCGCCGCGCAGGCTGGGAACGAAAGACAGCAGCAGGGCAGCCACGCCCGACAACAGATGGACGGTTTTCAATATGCTCAACGAATTCACCTTGGTAACCAACAAATACTGAACAGAGGATTTCCGGCAGACGGCGGCAATGCGGAAGGGAAAGGACGCCAGATGATGGCGTACCGGTCGGCCGGACAGCGCCTGGCCGGGCTCGGCGGCAATGGGCTCGAGCGGATTAGGCGCGGCGGCTATTTAACCGTAAAGGCCTCGTACTCTCAATTGCCCGTGCGCGGCGAGACGCAGAATCGGCTGCTGGCGGGGCAGGCGCGGGGGGATTATTTCAGGCTATAATCCCGGCCCTTTATCTCGGCAAGGCCTGCTGCTGCCCGCGTGTTCGCGGCAGGCTGGCGGCTGTGGCGGCAGCGGTTGCCTGGCAGCCGCGGATCGACCGCCGTGCGGAATTTACGACTGACTTTGAGAAGCGAACCGACCATGATGCGCAGCCACTATTGCGGCCAACTCAACGAAAGCCTGGACGGCCAGGAAGTCACCCTGTGCGGCTGGGTCCATCGCCGTCGCGACCACGGCGGGGTGATCTTCCTCGACATCCGCGACCGCGAAGGTCTGGCCCAGGTGGTATTCGATCCGGATCGTGCGGAAACCTTCGCCACCGCCGACCGCGTGCGCAGCGAATACGTCGTGAAAATCACCGGCAAGGTGCGCCTGCGTCCGGCCGGTGCGGTCAATGCGAACATGGCCAGCGGTGCCATCGAGGTGCTCGGCTACGAGCTGGAAGTGCTCAACGAGGCGGAAACCCCGCCGTTCCCGCTCAACGAGTACACCGACGTCGGCGAGGAAACCCGCCTGCGCTACCGCTTCATCGACCTGCGTCGCCCGGAAATGGCCGAGAAGCTCAAGCTGCGTTCGAGCATCACCAGCAGCATCCGTCGCTACCTGGACGACAACGGCTTCCTCGACGTCGAGACGCCGATCCTGACCCGCGCCACTCCGGAAGGCGCGCGCGACTACCTGGTGCCGAGCCGCACACACGCCGGCAGCTTCTTTGCCCTGCCGCAGTCGCCGCAGCTGTTCAAGCAGCTGCTGATGGTCGCCGGCTTCGACCGCTACTACCAGATCGCCAAGTGCTTCCGCGACGAGGACCTGCGTGCCGACCGTCAGCCGGAATTCACCCAGATCGACATCGAGACCAGCTTCCTCGACGAAGCGGACATCATGGGGCTCACCGAGACCATGATCCGCCAGCTGTTCAAGGAAGTGCTGGACGTCGAGTTCGGCGAACTGCCGCACATGACCCTGGCCGAAGCCATGCGCCGCTTCGGCTCCGACAAACCGGACCTGCGCATCCCGCTGGAACTGGTCGATGTCGAAGATCAGCTCAAGGATGTCGACTTCAAGGTGTTTGCCGGCCCGGCCAACGATCCGAAGTGCCGTGTGACCGCCCTGCGCGTGCCGGGCGCGGCGAGCATGCCGCGCAAGCAGATCGACGACTACACCAAGTTCGTCAGCATCTACGGCGCCAAGGGCCTGGCCTACATCAAGGTCAACGAGCGCGCCAAGGGTGTCGAAGGTCTGCAGTCGCCGATCGTCAAGAACATCCCGCTGGACAACCTGAACGTGATCCTCGACCGCGTTGGCGCCGTCGACGGCGACATCGTGTTCTTCGGTGCCGACAAGGCCAAGATCGTTTCCGAAGCCCTGGGTGCCCTGCGCATCAAGCTCGGCCACGACCTGAACCTGCTGACCTGCCAGTGGGCGCCCCTGTGGGTGGTCGACTTCCCGATGTTCGAGGAAAACGACGACGGCAGCCTGACCGCCATGCACCACCCGTTCACCGCGCCCAAGTGCAGCCCGGCCGAGCTGGAAGCCAACCCGGCGGCCGCGCTGTCGCGTGCCTACGACATGGTGCTCAACGGTACCGAGCTGGGCGGTGGTTCCATCCGTATCCACAGCAAGGACATGCAGCAGGCAGTATTCCGCGTGCTGGGCATCAGCGAAGAAGAGCAGCAGGAGAAGTTCGGCTTCCTGCTCGACGCCCTGAAGTTCGGCGCGCCGCCGCACGGTGGACTGGCCTTCGGTCTGGATCGTCTGGTCATGCTGATGACCGGCGCCAGCTCGATCCGCGAAGTCATCGCCTTCCCGAAAACCCAGAGCGCCGCCTGCGTCATGACCCAGGCGCCGGGCATCGTCGACAACAAGGCGCTGCGCGAATTGCACATTCGCCTGCGCGAACAGCCCAAGGCCGAATAAGCCGACCGACAGGAGCCTGGTTACGCCAGGCTCCTTCAGTTCGGGGGCGGTAAAAGTACAAGATCCACCAGAAATACGACGGAGAGAGTCATGGCTGGTCATTCCAAATGGGCCAACATCAAGCACCGCAAGGGACGCCAGGACGCCAAGCGCGGCAAGATCTTCACCAAGCTGATTCGCGAGCTGACCGTCGCCGCCAAGGGCGGGGCGAGTCCGGCTGACAATCCGCGCCTGCGCCTGGCGGTGGACAAGGCGCTGACCGCCAACATGTCGCGCGACGTGATCGACCGCGCCATCGCCCGCGGTGCCGGCACCAACGAAGCCGACAACATGGCCGAGCTGAGCTACGAAGGCTACGCGCCGAGTGGCGTGGCGATCATCATCGAGGCGATGACCGACAACCGCAACCGCACCGCGGCCGAAGTGCGCCATGCCTTCAGCAAATGCGGCGGCAACCTGGGTACCGACGGTTCGGTGGCCTACATGTTCGATCGCAAGGGCCAGATCAGCTTCGCTCCGGGCGTCAACGAGGAGGCCTTGATGGAGGCCGCTCTGGAAGCCGGCGCCGACGACATCGTTAGCAACGACGACGGCTCGGTGGATGTGTTCACCAGCTTCGCCGACTTCCACGCGGTCAACGAGGCGCTCAACGCCGCCGGCTTCAAGGGCGACGAGGCGGAGATCGCCATGATCCCGTCGATCAGTGCGCCGGTCGCCGATCTGGAAACCGCGCAGAAGGTGCTCAAGCTGATCGACATGCTGGAAGACCTCGACGACGTGCAGAACGTCTACCACAACGCCGAGATTCCCGACGAGATCATGGAACAGCTCGGCTGATATCCGGCGGGTCGGGATGCCTGAGCCGGAAGGGATGGATGACGGAGCGCCGTCGCCTGTGCCTTCCGGCTTTGTTTTTGGGAGGGACGTCATGGGCCGGCTTGCCGGAGATGACGGCGTGGGGTGGTCGGCCTATACTCGCGGCTGGATAAATAGACAGTGGCTATCGGTTGAAGTTGGCCACTGCTCGACTCGGCTGGATGACCCTGCATGACTCTGATCCTCGGTATCGACCCCGGCTCGCGCATCACCGGCTACGGCGTGGTGCGCGACACCGGGCGCGGCTGCGAGTATGTCGCCTCCGGCTGCATCCGCACCGGCGACGGAGCGCTGCCCGAACGGCTGCAGAAGGTCTATCGCGGCGTGCGCGAGGTGATTCGCCTGCACGGGCCGGTGATGCTGGGCATCGAGCAGGTGTTCATGTCGCGCAATGCCGACTCGGCGCTCAAGCTCGGTCAGGCGCGCGGCGCGGCGATAGTCGCGGCGGTGGAGGAGGGGCTGAGCGTGGCCGAGTACACCGCCACCCAGGTCAAACAGGCCATCGTCGGCACCGGTGCGGCGGACAAGCAGCAGGTGCAGCTGATGGTCATGCATCTGCTCAAGCTGGTGCAGAAGCCGCAGATCGATGCTTCCGACGCCCTGGCCATCGCCCTCTGCCATGCCCATCACCGGCAGAGTCTGCTCCCCCATGGCCTGTCCAGCGCGCGTCGGCGCAGCGGACGGCTGCGCTTGTAACAAGGAAATCGGATCGTGATCGGACGTTTGCGCGGAACCCTGGCGGAAAAGCAGCCGCCGCACCTGCTGGTCGAGGTCGGCGGGGTCGGCTACGAGCTGGAGGTGCCGATGACCACCCTGTACCGCCTGCCCGGCGTGGGCGAGCCGGTGACCCTGCACACCCATCTGGTGGTGCGCGAGGATGCCCATCTGCTCTACGGCTTTGCCGAGAAGCGCGAGCGCGAGCTGTTCCGCGAGCTGATCCGCCTCAACGGCGTCGGCCCCAAGCTCGCCCTGGCGCTGATGTCCGGACTGGAGGTGGACGAGCTGGTACGCTGCGTGCAGACCGGCGACACCAAGGCCCTGACCCGGGTGCCGGGCGTCGGCAAGAAAACCGCCGAGCGCCTGCTGGTGGAACTCAAGGACCGCTTTCAGGTCTGGGAATCCATGCCGGGTGCGCCGCTGGTGGTGGAGCCGGTACGCGCGGCCAGTGTTTCCAGCGCCGAGGCCGATGCGGTCAGCGCCCTGGTGGCGCTCGGCTTCAAGCCGGCGGAAGCCAGTCGCGCCGTCGCCCTGGTGGACGATGACAGTCTGTCCAGCGAAGAATTGATCCGTCGTGCCCTCAAGGGCATGGCCTGAACCCGTGGATAAGTCCCGATGATTGAAGCCGACCGCCTGGTCACCGCCAGCCCGCGCGAGCGCGAGGAGCAGCAGGACCGGGCCATCCGCCCGCTGAAGCTGGCCGAGTACATCGGTCAGCCGGTGGTGCGCGAGCAGATGGAGCTGTTCATCCAGGCCGCGCGCGGGCGCAGCGAGGCGCTCGACCACACGCTGATCTTCGGCCCGCCGGGGTTGGGCAAGACCACCTTGGCCAACATCATCGCCCAGGAGATGGGCGTGTCGATCAAGAGTACCTCCGGCCCGGTGCTGGAGCGCCCCGGCGACCTGGCGGCGTTGCTGACCAATCTCGAACCGGGCGACGTACTGTTCGTCGACGAGATCCATCGCCTGTCGCCGATCGTCGAGGAAGTGCTGTACCCGGCGATGGAGGACTACCAGCTCGACATCATGATCGGCGAGGGACCGGCGGCGCGTTCGATCAAGCTCGACCTGCCGCCCTTCACCCTGATCGGCGCCACCACCCGTGCCGGCATGCTGACCAACCCGCTGCGCGACCGCTTCGGCATCGTCCAGCGCCTGGAGTTCTACAGCGTCGCGGATCTGGCCACCATCGTCAGCCGCTCGGCCGGCATCCTCGGCCTGCCCATCGATGCCGAGGGCGCCTTCGAGATCGCCCGCCGCGCCCGCGGCACGCCGCGCATCGCCAACCGCCTGCTGCGCCGGGTGCGTGACTTCGCCGAGGTGCGCGGGCGCGGCGAGATCAGCCTCGGCATCGCCGACCGGGCACTGGACATGCTGGACATCGACGCCCATGGCTTCGATCACCAGGACCGCCGGCTGCTGCTGACCATGATCGACAAGTTCGACGGCGGGCCGGTCGGCATCGACAGCCTGGCGGCGGCGATCAGCGAGGAGCGTCACACCATCGAGGACGTGCTCGAGCCCTACCTGATCCAGCAGGGCTATATCATGCGCACGCCGCGCGGCCGGGTGGTGACCCGGCATGCCTACCTGCACTTCGGCCTCAACGTGCCGGGGCGGCTGGGCGAGACGGTCGGTAACGGGCTATCCGCTGCCGACGATTGACGGAAAAATGGTTGGCAAGCTGGGGAGCCGGTACTAGAGTATGCGCGCGCAAAACACGGGTCAGTCGTTCACCCATCGCTGTCGGGTCTACTATGAGGACACCGATGCCGGTGGCGTCGTCTATTACGTCAACTATCTCAAGTTCATGGAGCGGGCTCGCACCGAGCGGTTGCGTGCGCTGGGGTTCGTCCAGTCGCAACTGGCGGGGGAGAACCTGCTGTTCGTCGTGCATTCGGTCGAGGCGCGCTACCGGGCGCCGGCCCGGCTGGATGATGAAATGCTGGTCAGTGCCGAGGTAGTGGAGCTCAATCGTGCCAGCCTGCGTTTTCACCAGCAGGTACGGCGGGCAGGCGATGATGCGCTGCTCTGTGAAGGACATGTCACGGTGGCCTGTGTGCGCGCCGACAGTTTCAAACCCCGGGCCATTCCCGAAGCGCTGCGAGCAGCCTTCAGCGGCGCGGGTCCAATCCCTGCAGGAGAGTAAGCGTGGAAGCCAACGCCGTTGACCATATGTCGATGTGGAGCCTGATCAGCAATGCCAGTTTTGTGGTGCAACTGGTGATGCTGCTGCTGGTCGCCGCCTCGGTCACTTCCTGGATCATGATCTTCCAGCGCAGCAGCCTGCTGCGTGCGGCCAAGAAGGGGCTGGACGGTTTCGAGGAGCGGTTCTGGTCGGGTATCGACCTGTCGAAGCTGTACCGCCAGGCCGGCAGCAACCCCGACCCCGACTCCGGCGTCGAGCAGATCTTCCGCGCCGGTTTCAAGGAGTTCTCCCGCCTGCGCCAGCAGCCGGGCGTCGATCCGGGTGCGGTGATGGACGGCGTCAACCGTGCCATGCGCGTGGCCATCTCCCGCGAGGAAGAGAAGCTCGAGCAGAGCCTGCCGTTCCTCGCCACGGTCGGTTCCACCAGCCCCTACGTCGGCCTGTTCGGTACCGTGTGGGGCATCATGAACTCCTTCCGTGGCCTGGCTCAGGTGCAGCAGGCGACCCTCGCCACCGTGGCCCCGGGCATCGCCGAGGCACTGATCGCCACCGCGATCGGCCTGTTTGCCGCGATTCCGGCGGTGATTGCCTACAACCGCTTCTCCTCCCGTGGCGAGATGCTGATCAACCGCTACTACACCTTCGCCGATGAATTCCAGGCCATCCTGCATCGCAAGGTCCACACCAGCGATGAGTGATGCGCTCCCCGGCGTATCCGTTCCCGTGCTCCCCGTCTGCGCGGTAGTCGCCGTGCTGCCTGCGCGGTGCGCGGCAGGGCGAGGGGGGCAGCTGCCGGGCAAGGGTCTCTTGGATAGGTTCTATTAAGTCATGGCCAGAATTCGCAACAGACGCAAGCCGGTCGCCGAGATGAACGTCGTGCCCTACATCGACGTGATGCTGGTGCTGCTGGTGATTTTCATGGTGACGGCGCCGATGCTCAATCAGGGGGTCAAGGTCGACCTGCCCAAGGTGAGCAGCGAGGCATTGCCGCAGGATAACAACGCCCAGGTGCTGACCATCTCGATCAAGGCCGACAAGACCTACTACTGGAACATGGGTAGCGAGGTCGATGTCGATACCGTCCAGGACAAGGCGCTGACCCTCGATGAAATGGTCCGTGCGGTCACTGCGATCATGAACCAGACCCGTAGCCAGGGTAAGCAGGTGCAGGTGTTCGTGCGCGGCGACAAGGCGGTGGACTACGGTGCGGTCATGGCGGCCATGGGCGGCCTGCAGCAGGCCGGTGTCGGCAACGTCGGGCTGATTACCGAGGCGCCCTGATGCAGCAGCACGAGCGCTCCTCCTCGGAAAGCTATTTCTGGCCCACCATCTGGGCGGTGGCTCTGCACGCCCTGATCTTCGCCATGCTGTTCGTCAGCTTTGCCATGACGCCGGAGCTGCCACCATCGCGGCCAATCATCCAGGCTACCCTGTACCAGCTCAAGTCGCAGAGTCAGGCCACGGTGCAGACCAACCAGCGTATCGCAGGCGAGGCGAAGAAAACGGCTGCGCCGCAGTACGAAACTGAACAGATGGAGCAGAAGAAGGTCGAACAGCAGCGGGTCGCGGCGGCCAAGGCGGCGGAGCAGAAGAAGGCTGAGGAGAAGAAGGCCGAGCAGGCCGCCGAAGCGCAGAAGGCAGCAGCTGCGGCCAAGGCCGAGGCGCAGAAGCAGAAGGAAGCCGAGGCGGCCAAGTCCAAGGCGGAAGCCGAGAAGAAGGCTGCCGAGCAGAAGCAGCAGGCCGATATCGCCAAGAAGAAAGCAGCCGAGGACGCCAAGAAAAAGGCTGAAGAGGCGGCCAAGCAGAAGGCGGCCGAAGAGGCGGCGAAGAAGAAGTCGGCCGAGGAAGCCAAGAAAAAGGCTGCCGAAGACGCGAAGAGGAAAGCCGCCGAGGAGGCCAAGAAAAAGGCCGCTGCGGAGGCTGCCAAGAAGAAAGCGGCCGAGCAGGCTGCACGCAAGGCCCAGGAAGACAAGAAGGCCGCGGCGCTGGCCGAATTGCTGTCCGATGACGTGCAGCACCAGCAGGCGCTGGCCGACAGTGTCGGCGACCAGGTGGCCGGCAGTCTGGATGACCTGATCATCAACCTGGTCAGTCAGCAGTGGCGCCGTCCGCCATCGGCGCGCAATGGCATGAGCGTGGAAGTGCTGATCCAGATGCTGCCCGACGGCACCATCACCAACGCCAGCGTCTCCCGCGCCAGCGGCGACCCGGCCTTCGACAATTCGGCCGTGGCGGCGGTACGCAATGTCGGCCGCATCCCGGAAATGCAGCAGTTGGACCGAGCGACCTTCGACAAGATGTATCGTCAGCGTCGCGTGATATTCAAACCGGAGGATTTGAGCCTGTGAACACCCTGATGCGCATGGCCCTGCTGGGCCTGGTGCTGCTCGCCGGCATGGCGAAGGCAGCCGACCCGCTGGTGATTTCCAGCGGTACCGATCGCGCCATCCCGATCGCCGTGGTGCCGTTCGGCTCGCAGGGCGGTGCCGTGCTGCCCGAGGACATGGCCGATATCATCGGCAAGGACCTGCGCAACTCCGGCTACTTCGAGCCGATTCCGCGCCAGAACATGATCAGCCTGCCCAGTCAGGCCGGCGAGGTCATCTACCGCGACTGGAAGGCCCTCGGCGCCCAGTACGTGCTGACGGGCAGCATGGTGCCCAGCGGCGGCGGCGTGCAGATCCAGTACGCGCTGTTCAACGTCACCACCGAGCAGCAGATGCTGACCGGCAGCGTCGGCGGCACCACCGCCCAGCTGCGCGACATGGCGCACTTCATTGCCGACCAGTCGTTCGAGAAGCTCACCGGCATCAAGGGCGCCTTCTCCACCAAGCTGCTGTTTGTCACCGCCGAGCGCTTTGCCGCCAACAATACCCGCTACACCCTGCAGCGCTCCGACTATGACGGTGCCCGTGCGGTGACCCTGCTGCAGTCGCGCGAGCCGATCCTGTCGCCGAGCTTCGCGCCGGACGGTCGGCGTATCGCCTACGTGTCCTTCGAGCAGCAGCGTCCGCGCATTTTCGTGCAGAACATCGATACCGGGCGCCGCGAGCAGATCACCAACTTCGAAGGCCTCAACGGCGCTCCGGCCTGGTCGCCGGACGGCAGCCGCCTGGCCTTCGTGCTGTCGCGCGACGGCAACCCGGAGATCTACGTGATGGACATGGGCAGCCGCCAGGTGCGTCGCGTGACCAGCGACCAGTCCATCGACACCGAGCCCTTCTGGGGCAAGGACGGCCAGACCATCTACTTCACCTCGGATCGGGGTGGCAAGCCGCAGATCTACAAGACCCGCGTCGGCGGCGGCGGTGCAGAGCGCGTGACCTTCGTCGGCAACTACAATGCCAACCCGAAGTTGTCGGCGGATGAGCGGACCCTGGTCATGGTGCATCGCCAGGATGGCTTCACCGTGTTCAAGGTGGCGGCGCTGGATCTGCAGCGCGGTGGCGCTCCGCGGATCCTCTCCGGAGAGACCAGTCTGGACGAGTCGCCCACTGTCGCGCCCAACGGCACCATGCTAATCTACGCCACCCGTCAGCAGGGCCGTGGAGTGCTGATGCTCGTCTCCGTCAATGGACGTGTACGCCTCCCGATACCTGCGGCTCAAGGCGAAATCCGTGAGCCTTCCTGGTCTCCCTATTTGAACTGACGGCGGCTGCCAACTGCTCGTTTCAATACCTTGTTTTGAACACGTTGTTTTGAATACACACTGGGGTTTTTAAAGATGGAAATGCTGAAATTCGGCAAGTTTGCTGCGCTGACTCTGGCTATGGCCGTTGCCGTAGGTTGCTCCTCCAAGGGTGGCGATGCCGCTGGCGAAGGCGCAGTTGACCCGAACGCTGGCTACGGTGCCAACTCAGGTGCCGTCGACGGCAGCCTGGGTGGCGAAGAAGCCGCTCTGCGCGCCATCACCACCTTCTTCTTCGAGTACGACAGCTCCGACCTGAAGCCGGAAGCCATGCGCGCTCTGGACGTTCACGCCAAGGACCTGCAGGCCAGCGGCCAGCGCGTAGTCCTGGAAGGCCACGCTGACGAGCGCGGTACCCGCGAGTACAACATGGCTCTGGGCGAGCGTCGTGCCAAGGCCGTTCAGCGCTACCTGGTGCTGCAGGGCGTGTCCCCGGCTCAGCTGGAGCTGGTGTCCTACGGTGAAGAGCGTGCACTGGTTGCCGGCAGCAGCGAAGAAAGCTGGGCGCAGAACCGTCGCGTCGAACTGAAGAAGTAATACGCCATGCACAAGCACTCCCGTCTCCTGACCCTGCTGGCTCTGGCCGTACCGCTCACGACCTGGGCCCAAGTGCCCGTCATGGATGGTAGCAACGGTTATCCGCCGTCCGGCTACGGGGCGACGGGAGCTGCTTATGCCGGCGGCGCGGCTACCGCGCCCGCCTCGGCACAGGGTGAACTCTTCCTGCAGCTGCAGCAGTTGCAGGAAGAGGTCTCCCGCATGCGCGGTACGTTGGAAGAGCAGCAGTACGAGATCAAGCAGCTCAAGCAGGAAAGTCTGCAGCGTTACCAGGATCTGGACAGTCGTCTGTCCGGTGCCGCCCAGGCTCCGACTCCTGCGGCCCAGGCGCCTCTGGCTCCCGCGGCGGCTGACCCGGCATCTGCCGGTCAGGCTCCGGCGGCGAATGCCGCGCCGGGTGATCCGGCCAAGGAAAAGCTGTTCTACGATGCCGCCTTCGACCTGATCAAGGCGAAGGATTTTGCCAAGGCCGACCAGGCCTTCAGTGCATTTCTGCGCAAGTATCCGACCAGTCAGTACGCCGGCAACGCGCAGTACTGGCTGGGTGAAGTGAAGCTCGCCCAGGGCGATCTGCAGGGGGCCGGCCAGTCGTTCGCCCGCGTCAGCCAGGGCTACCCGGACCACCAGAAGGTGGCCGACTCGCTGTACAAGCTGGCCGATGTCGAGCAGCGTCTGGGCAATGTCGCCAAGGCCAAGGGCATCCTGCAGCAGGTGATCGCCCAGTATCCGGGCACCTCCGCTGCCCAGTTGGCCCAGCGGGATCTCGCCCGTCTGCCCTGAACAGCGAGCGCTTCTGAGGAAACCCGCGCCCGGCGCGGGTTTTTTCGTTAAAATCGCCGCACTTTTTCCACATCCTGCAACGGAGGCGGTTGGCCTGTTTCGCCATCACGCCCGGGGCTTATGAACCAGACTCTGCGCATCACCGAAATCTTCTATTCGCTGCAGGGGGAAGCACGTACCGTCGGCCTGCCGACCGTATTCGTGCGCCTGACCGGCTGTCCCCTGCGTTGTCAGTACTGCGATACCGCCTACGCCTTCAGCGGCGGCGAGATCATGACCCTGGAGCAGATCCTCGCGCGGGTCGCCAGCTACCAGCCGCGCTACGTCTGCGTGACCGGCGGCGAGCCGCTGGCGCAGCCGAACTGCATCCCGCTGCTCATGGCGCTGTGCGATGCCGGCTACGAGGTGTCGCTGGAAACCAGCGGCGCCCTGGATATCGCTCCGGTGGACACCCGCGTCAGTCGGGTGGTCGACCTGAAGACGCCGGGCTCGGCCGAGGTCGGTCGCAACCGCTACGAGAACATGGCGCAACTGACCCGCAACGACCAGGTCAAGTTCGTCATCTGCTCGCGCGAGGACTACGACTGGGCAGTGTCGAAAATCATCGAATACCGCCTGGAGCAGCGCGCTGGCGAGGTGCTGATGTCGCCCAGCCATCATCAGCTGGAGGCGCGCAGCCTGGCCGGCTGGATCATCGCCGACAACCTGCCGGTGCGCCTGCAGCTGCAGCTGCACAAGTATCTGTGGAACGACGAGCCGGGGCACTGAGATGAGCGAGAAGAGGGCGGTAATCCTGCTTTCCGGCGGCCTCGACTCCGCCACCGTGCTGGCCATGGCGCGCGCCGAAGGCTATGCCTGTTACACCATGAGCTTCGACTACGGCCAGCGCCACCGCGCCGAGCTGCAGGCGGCCGAGCGGGTGGCGCGTCAGCTCGGAGCGCTCGAGCACAAGGTGGTCGGCATCAATCTCAACGGCATTGGCGGCTCGGCGCTGACCGACAGCACCATCGCCGTGCCGGAAGAGCCGGCCGAGGGCATTCCGGTGACCTACGTGCCGGCGCGCAATACGCTGTTCCTGTCCCTGGCGCTGGGCTGGGCCGAGGTACTGGAGGCGCGCGACATCTTCATCGGCGTGAATGCCGTGGACTATTCGGGCTATCCCGACTGTCGGTCGGAGTTCATCGACGCCTTCGAGCGTCTGGCCAATCTGGCGACCAAGGCCGGCGTTGAGGGCGAGGGCTTCCGTATTCGTGCGCCGCTGCAGTACCTGTCCAAGGCGCAGATCATCCAGGCTGGGTTGGCGCGCGGCGTGGATTATGGCTTGACCGTGTCCTGCTATCAGGCCGATGCCGATGGTCGCGCCTGTGGACGCTGCGACAGCTGCCGCCTGCGTGCGGAAGGTTTCCGTGCGGCCGGGATAGTCGATCCGACCCGCTATTTTTGAAATTATTTCCCTTGGGTGTTGTATTTCCGTTAGAAATCAGTAATATACATCTCACGTCGGGGCGTTAGCTCAGTGGTAGAGCAGTTGGCTTTTAACCAATTGGTCGTAGGTTCGAATCCCACACGCCCCACCATCTATTTCTTCTTCGGAAGAACGAAAAGCTGGAAGTTGACTCGCAAGGGTTGGTTTCCGGCTTTTTTCGTATGCGCAGTATGCCTTCGTCGACTCTGCCTGCGGCAGAGGCGCGAGTCTATACTTGCATTCCGCACCGCTGTGTCAGCAGGTCCTGCGAATATGTCCCAAGTTTCCGAACGTCTTCTGGTTCAAGCCCATCTGGATGCCAAGCAGCCGCGCCCGCTGACTGCTGAGGAAGTTGCCGACTACCGCCAGGCCATCGCCGCCGAACTCAAGGCGCGCGATGCCGTGCTGGTTGCCCACTACTACACCGATCCGATCCTCCAGGCGCTGGCCGAGGAAACCGGCGGTTGCGTGGCCGACTCGCTGGAGATGGCCCGCTTCGGCAGCCAGCACCCGGCCTCGACCATCGTGGTGGCCGGCGTGCGCTTCATGGGTGAGACCGCGAAGATCCTCAATCCGGAAAAGCGCATCCTGATGCCGACCCTGGAGGCGACCTGCTCGCTGGATCTGGGTTGCCCGGTCGAGGAGTTCTCCGCCTACTGCGACCAGCACCCCGAGCGCACCGTGGTGGTCTACGCCAACACCTCGGCGGCCGTGAAGGCGCGGGCCGACTGGGTGGTGACCTCGAGCTGCGCGCTGGAGATCGTCGAGAGCCTGATGGACAACGGCGAGAAGATCCTCTGGGCGCCGGATCAGCACCTGGGACGCTACATCCAGCGCGAGACCGGTGCCGACATGCTGCTCTGGGAAGGGGCCTGCATCGTTCACGAGGAGTTCAAGGCCCGGCAGCTGCACGACCTCAAGGCGCTGTATCCGGACGCGGCGGTGCTGGTGCATCCCGAGTCGCCGGAGGCGGTGGTCGCGCTGGCCGATGCGGTGGGCTCCACCAGCCAGTTGATCAAGGCGGCGCAGACCCTGCCGAACCAGATCTTCATCGTCGCCACCGACCGCGGCATCCTCTACAAGATGCAGCAGCTGTGCCCCGGCAAGTCGTTCATCGAGGCGCCGACCGCCGGCCAGGGTGCGGCCTGCCGTAGCTGCGCGCACTGCCCGTGGATGGCGATGAACACCCTGGAGCGCACCCTGCAGTGCCTGCGCACCGGCAGCAACGAGATCCACGTCGATCCGGCGCTGATCCCCAGGGCGGTCAAGCCGCTCAAGCGCATGCTCGACTTCACTCAGGCAGCGCGGCTCAAGCTGAGCGGCAACGCCTGAGAGGTAGCCTGAAACACCAAGGCCCGGCTGATTGCCGGGCCTTTTGCGTTGTGGCCTGGCTCAGCGCAGCAGCTTGTCGATCATCCGCTGTTCTTCTTCCAGGGCGCTGTGGCGAGCGTCGATGCGCGCGGCCAGCTGGAAGTTGTTGCTGGCGCGGCGGCGGGCGAAGTCGAGTTGCTCCAGGGCCTGGTCGTAGTCGCCGGTGAGGGCGAAGTATTCGGCGCGGGCCTGGTGCACGCCGATGATGTTGCCGGACAGGCCGCGGGTTTCCGCCTGCTGGTACCACAGCTCGGCATCGCCGGGGCGCTCCTTGAGCAGGGCGTCCAGGCGCTTCTCGGCCTCGGCCGGCCGATTCTGCTTGAGCAGTACTTCGGCCTGGTACTGGCGCAGCGGGTAGTTGTCCGGGTACAGGCCGAGCAGGCGCTGCAGGCGCTGGCTGGCGGCATCGGGGCGGCTGGCGGCGACGTCCAGCTGGGCCTGGGCGAGGTTGTAGACGATGTCGTTGGGCGCCTTGGCGAGCAGCGGCTGCAGGCTGCTGCCGGCCTCCTTGAGCTGGCCGTTCTTGATCTGTGCCAGGGCCAGGCCGTAGCGCGCAGCATCCAGATTCGGGTTTTCGTCGAGCAGGGCGCGGAAGCGTTTGGCCGCCAGGCCTGGCGAGCTTTCGTAGAGCAACTGCACGCGGGCGCGCATCAATTGATAGTTCAGGGTGTCGGTATTGCCGCCGGCGGCCAGTTGCTCGGCGCGGTTGCGTGTATCGGCAACCCGCGATTCGCTGATCGGGTGGGTCAGGAGGAATTCCGGCGGCATCCGGGTGTAGCGGTACTGCCGCATCAGGCGCTCGAACATGCTGGGCATGGCGTTCGGGTCGTAACCGGCCTGCTGCAGGTTGAGGATGCCGATGCGGTCGGCCTCCTGTTCGTTCTGCCGCGAGAAGCTCCGTTGCGACTGGATGGCCGCGGCCTGAGTCGAGGCGATGGCGGCGATCCCGGCATCGCCGGCACCGGCGGCGGCGGCGACCACGCCGGCGAGCATGGCGGCCATCAGCGGCACCTGCATGCGTTTCTGCTCCTCGAGGCCGCGGGCGAAGTGGCGCTGCGACAGGTGCGCCAGTTCGTGGGCCAGCACCGAGGCGTACTCGCCCTCGGTCTGGGCGTGCAGGAACAGGCCTCCATTGACGCCGATGACCCCGCCGGGCGCGGCGAAGGCGTTGAGCTGCGGGCTGTCGAGCAGGACGAAAACCAGGCGCCGGTCCTGCAGCTGGCTGGTTTCCGCCAGGCGATACACGCTGTTCTCGATGAAGTCCTCGAGTAGTGGGTCGGACAGGCTCTTCACCTGGCCGCGCAGCACGTTGAGCCAGGCGCGGCCGAGCTGGTGCTCCTGGTCGGGGGAGACGATCGAGGAGCTGGCATCGCCGAGCGACGGCAGGTCGCTGGCGAGAGCCGGGGTCGCCAGCAGGCAGGCCAGCGTCAGCAGGGTGGGGCGCAGAATCTTCATCGCTCGAGCTCGCGGATGCAAAGCCCTACTCTAGCTGCAGCGGCGGCTGGCTGGCCAGTCGTGCGCCGGCTTGGGTATGCTGCGCGGCATTTGCGGAGAGTCGACATGACCGATACTGCCGGGCCGGCACCGGCCCACGATGCTGAGTTGGATGCTAGCGGGCTGAACTGCCCGCTGCCGCTGCTCAAGGCCAAGCTGGAGCTCAACCGCCTGCCCAGCGGCGCGGTGCTCAAGGTGATCGCCACCGATGCCGGTTCGCAACGTGACTTCCGCGCCTTCGCCCGGCTGGCCGGGCACGAGTTGCTGCGCGAAGAGGTTGAGGCCGGCTGCTTCCGTTACTGGCTGCGCAAGGCCTGAGGAGCGGTCGACGGCTGCGGCCGCTCGGGGCGCGTTCAGTCAGCGTTGAGCGCGCGAGCGGCTGCCAGTACCGCATCCACATGACCCGGCACCTTGACGCCGCGCCATTCCTGGCGCAGCACGCCGTCCTTGTCGATGAGGAAAGTGCTGCGCTCGATGCCCAGGTATTCCTTGCCGTACAGCTTCTTCAGCTTGATCACCTCGAACAGCTGGCACAGCTGCTCGTCGGCGTCGGCAATCAGTTCGAAAGGGAATTCCTGCTTGCACTTGAAGTTCTCGTGGGACTTCAGGCTGTCGCGCGAGACGCCGAACACCAGGGTGTTGGCTGCGGTGAACTCGTTGTGCAGGTCACGGAAGTTCTGGCCCTCGGTGGTGCAGCCCGGGGTGCTGTCCTTGGGGTAGAAGTACAGCACCAGCTGCCTGCCGCGCAGCGCGCTGAGCACGACCTGCTGGCCGCTGGTGGCCTGGACCTGGAAATCGGCGACGGGCGAATCGATGGCTACCGGCATGGTGAATTCCTTGTTCGGGCTGGGCTTACGGGTTCTGCGGGCGCCACGGCTCGATCAGGGCGTCGAGGTTGAGGGCATCGGCAAAGTCGAGGAACTGGTCGCGCAGCCAGCTGATCTGGGTGCCCGGCGGCAGGGTCACGGTGATGGTGGCGTTGAGCAGCAGGGTGCCGGTCTGCGGCGCCTGGTAGGTGTCGCAGGTGAGGTTCTCCAGCTCGACGTGGTGGTCGGTGAAGAACTGGCACAGTTCGCCGATGATGTCCGGCCGATAGGCGGCGCTGATATACACCACGTAGGGCAGGGCGTTGGCGCGCTCGACGGCAGCGGCACTGCGGGTGACGTTGATGCTGAACTTGTGGCGCTTGGCCAGTGGCGCCAGGCTGGCTTCCAGGCGGGCCAGCGCGTCCCAGCTGCCAGCGACCTGCAGCACCAGGGCGCTGTACTCGCCATGCCGGGTCAGGCGGCTGCTGACCACGTTGCAGCGGCTTTCCTGGCTGGCGCGACAGAGCACGCTGGTGAGCTCCATGGGCGAGGCTCCCAGGGCGCTGATCACGAGAAACTGTTCACGGGGTTGGGGGGTCGACATGCAGAATTCCTGGTGCAAAGAGATGGCGGCAGAGCACGTGCCGGCAGAGCCGGGAAGGGTAGCGAAAAGCGCCGACAAGGGGAATGCCCGGCGACCCGCCACCAGCTTGTGCAAGGCTGGTGGCACCAGTACCATTACCCCTTTATTTATATAGCGGCAGGAGTGGTTGCATGATTACGGGCAGCATGGTGGCACTGGTCACGCCCATGGATGCAGAAGGCCGTCTGGATTGGGACAGCCTGACCCAGCTGGTCGATTTTCACCTCCAGGAAGGTACCAACGCGATCGTTGCGGTGGGCACCACTGGTGAGTCCGCCACGCTGGACGTCGACGAACACGTCGCGGTAATCCGTCATGTGGTCAAACAGGTCGCCGGGCGCATCCCGGTGATCGCCGGCACCGGTGCCAACTCCACCCGCGAGGCCATCGAGCTGACCGCCGCCGCCAAGCAGGCCGGCGCCGACGCCTGCCTGCTGGTCACCCCGTACTACAACAAGCCGACCCAGGAAGGCCTGTACCTGCACCACAAGGCCATCGCCGAGGCGGTGGCCATTCCGCAGATCCTCTACAACGTGCCGGGGCGTACCGCCTGCGACATGCTGCCCGACACCATCGCCCGTCTGTCCACGGTGCCGAACATCATCGGCGTCAAGGAAGCCACCGGCGATCTGGCGCGCGGCCAGGAAGTGCTGGACAAGGTCGCCCCGGGCTTCCTGGTCTACTCCGGCGACGACGCCACTGCCGTCGAGCTGATGCTGATGGGCGCCCAGGGCAACATCTCGGTGACCGCCAACGTCGCTCCGCGTGACATGAGCGAGCTGTGTGCCCTGGCCATGCGTGGCGAGGCCGCGCCCGCGCGCGCCATCAACGACCGCCTGATGCCGCTGCACAAGCAACTGTTCTGCGAGGCCAACCCGATCCCGGTGAAGTTCGCCCTGCACGAGATGGGACTGATTCCCCAAGGCATCCGCCTGCCCCTGACCTGGCTCAGCCAGGACTGCCAGGAGCCGCTGCGTCAGGCCATGCGCCAGGCCGGTGTGCTGGCCTGATCGACGGAGAACATGCATGAAGCAACTGGCCGGACTTTCCGCGCTTGCCCTGATCATTGGAACCAGCAGCGGATGCGGCTGGATCTGGGGCGACAACGGCTACTTCCGCGACCGCGGCAGCGACTATCTCGCTGCCCGTGAAACCGCCCCGATGCAGCTGCCGCCGGATGTTCAGGCGCGTCGTATCGAGCCCCTGCTGCCGGTGCCGGCCAGCGTGGCGACCCGCAGTGCCGAGGGTGAATTCGAGGTGCCGCGACCGCAGGGTCTGCAGGCGACTGCCCAGCGCAGCGACTTCAGCCTGCAGCGCAGCGGCGAGCGTCGCTGGGTGGTAGCCCAGCGTAGCCCCGCCGAGGTCTGGCCGCTGGCGCGCCAGTTCTTCGAGGAGAACGGCCTGGGCATCAGTGCGGAACGTCCGGAGACCGGCGAACTGGTCAGTACCTGGCAGACCGTGCCGGCCGCGCTGGCGCGTCACGTCGACAAGTCGGATGCCGAAGTCAGCGTGCGCCTGCGCGTCGAGCCCGGCGTGCAGCGCAATACCAGTGAAATATTCCTGCTCAGCAATGTCCGTCCTGCCGGCAGCTCGGCCGAGCCGGCGTGGCCGGCGCGCTCGGTCCAGCCGGCGCTGGATGGTGCGCTGATCGAACGCCTGCAGAGCAGCCTGAGCAGCTCCGTTGGTCAGGGTGGCAGCGTTTCCCTGCTGGCGGATCGCAGCTTCGACGCGCCCAAGCGCGTCTCCCTGGGCTCCGACGGCAGTGGCAACCCTCTGCTCAGCCTGGCCACCGATTTCGACCGCGCCTGGTCGGCGGTGGGCCGTGCGCTGCAGGATGGCGATGTGCGCGTCGACGACATGAACCGCAGTCTCGGCATCTACTACATCAACCTCGCCGAAGGCGCGGACAAGCCGGGCGAAGAGCCGGGCTTCTTCGCCGGTCTGCTGGGCGGCAAGGCGGATGCCGAGGACGTCGAGTCCCGCGCCGAGCGTTACCAGGTCCGCCTGACCACCGTCGGTGACAGCGTGCAGGTGTCGGTCGAGAAAGACCTCGAGACCGTCGCGCCGGCCGACGTGGCGCGCCGCGTACTGGAGATGATCCAGGAACACCTCGGCTGAGTCGGGCCTGCAGCCCCAGCCGCTACCAGCGATAGGCGAAACCCTCGGGTTTCGCCTGTTTTGTTTGCCAGAAACGGAAATGCCGATATGACCACACCCACCACCCTGAGCCTGAAGAAAATCTACTCGGGCAAGGTTCGCGACCTCTACGAAATCGACGACAAGCGCATGCTGATGGTGGCCACCGATCGTCTGTCGGCCTTCGACGTCATTCTCGCCGAGCCGATCCCGGAGAAGGGCAAGATCCTCACCGCCATCTCCAATTTCTGGTTCGACAAGCTCAAGGACCTGGTGCCCAACCACTTCACCGGCGACAAGGTCGAGGACGTGGTGCCGGCTGCCGAGTTGCCGCTGGTGGAGGGGCGTGCGGTGGTGGCCAAGCGCCTCAAGCCGGTCGCCGTGGAAGCCATCGTGCGTGGCTACATCGTTGGCTCCGGCTGGAAGGAGTATCAGAAGAGCGGCACCGTCTGCGGCATCGCGCTGCCGGCCGGCCTGAAGGAAGCAGCCAAGCTGCCGCAGCCGATCTTCACCCCCTCGACCAAGGCCGCCGTCGGCGACCATGACGAGAACATCTCCTTCGAGCAGTGCGAAGCGATCATCGGCGCCGAATTGGCGGCCAAGGTGCGCGACACCGCCATCGCCCTGTACAGCGCGGCGGTCGAATACGCAGCCACCCGCGGCATCATCATTGCCGATACCAAGTTCGAGTTCGGCCTGGACGAGGACGGTACCCTGACCCTGATGGACGAGGTGCTGACCCCGGACTCCAGCCGCTTCTGGCCGGCCGACAGCTACGTGGAAGGCAAGAATCCGCCGAGCTTCGACAAGCAGTTCGTGCGCGACTGGCTGGAATCCACCGGCTGGAACAAGGAGCCGCCGGCCCCGGCCGTGCCGGCCGAAGTGGCGCAGAAGACCGCGGACAAATACCGCGAGGCGCTGACCCGGCTGACCTGCTGAACAGGGTCGCGGCGCGCAAGCAACTGATCCTGCGCGAAAAAATCCTCACAAGGGGTTTTGCCAAACGGATCTTAGCTGGTATGATGCGCGCCGACTTGGGGAGATGCCGGAGTGGTCGAACGGGACGGATTCGAAATCCGTTGTGTCCGCGAGGGCACCTAGGGTTCGAATCCCTATCTCCCCGCCATATTAAAACGCGAAAGCCCCGTTTATCGGGGCTTTCGCGTTTCTGGCGTTTGCTGATCCGCCCCGGTGCGCTGGATGTTGCGGGGTGTCCGGCGTAGTGTCGTGGTGACTTGGGGGGCTCCCGTCTTCAGCCAGTCAACACCAACGAATGGAAGCACGCATCGTGAACAAGTGGATTACCGCGCCCCTGCTGGCGCTTTCGGTTTTCTCCGTCCATGCCGAGTCGATCAACGTTGCCAACTGGAACGATTACATCGATCCGCAGGTGCTGGAGTCCTTCACCAAGGAAACCGGCATCAAGGTCAACTACCAAACCTACGATGAAGACCATGAAGTCTACGAGCTGCTACACAAGGGCGAGCAGCTGGATGTCATCGTTCCCTCGACCGACAATTTCGGCAAGCTGATCGGTGAAGGCATGCTGCAGCCTTATGCGGCCGCGACGCTGCCCGGCTTCGAGGCCCTGGAGCCGCTGATCCTTCGGCGCCTGTCGGCGGCCGACCCGGCCAGGGTGTACGGCGTGCCCTACCTGTGGGGCAGTATCGGTCTGGCCGTCAACGTGCCCCAGGCCGAGGCCGCACTGGGTGGGCCGGTGCCCAATACCTGGGGGCTGGTGTTCGACAAGGCATTGCTGCAGAAGCTGTCCTCCTGTGGCGTCACCCTGCTGGACTCACCGAACGATGTTCTCAGCCTGCTGGTGAACTATCAGGGGCGTGCGTTGGGCAGCGTCGGCGAGAACTACGCCGCGCGCGCGCTGGCCTATCTGCGCGAACTGCGCCCGCATTACCGTTACGTGGACAGCACGCGCTACGTCGACGATCTTAGCGCCGGCAAGGCCTGCGTGAGCATGGCCTGGGCCGGCGACGCGCTGGCGGCCGCGGCGCAGGGGCTGCCGGTGAAGTTCCTGCAGCCGGAGGAAGGCGCGCTGGTATTCGTCGATATCCTGACGATTCCCAAGGCGGCGCAGAATCCGCAGGGCGCGCAAGCCTTCATCCGCTACATGCTGCGCCCGGAAGTGGCTGCGCAGATCGCCCGATTCACCCATTACCAGACTCCCAACCTCAAGGCGCGCGCAGAGCTCGAAGCCAGCGACGACAATTTCCAGGCCGCCGAGCTGTCCGCCGGCATGTTCGGCTATCAGGCGCCGAGGGACGGGGTAGCCAAGCTGATCGATGCGGCCTGGCCGGCGGTGCAGGCGGGGCAGCCGGCGGCGCGTCGATAGCGGGAGGCCGCCTCAGGGCGGGCGGGGGTGGTTCGGCGACTGGCAGTCCTGCTCCGGCAGGGAGGGCTGCCGGGGTGGCTTAACGCGGCGGCGGAGTTTCTGCCGGGCGCTCCGCTACCGCGAACATCCATGCGAATCCCCACAACAGTGCGCCGGCTCCCAGCCAGAAGGCGCTGTGCAGGCTGCCGCCGTGGCCCAGCCACTGGCTGGTGAGCCAGGGCGCGGCCAGCTGGGCAACGCTGTAGAGGGCGATCAGCGCCGCGGAGATGCGTGGCCCCTGATGGGGTTGCAGGCTGCGGCCGAGGCGCTGGGTGAGCAACACGGTGCCGAGGAAGGTGCTGCCGACCAGCAGGGCGCAGAGCAGGATGCCGCTGGCTCCTGGTAGCAGCAGGGCGGCCAGCACGCCGGCCAACTGCACCAGGTAGTTGATCTGCAGGGCGCGCTTGTCACCGAGGCGCCCGCCCAGGCGATTCCACAGCCAGGGCGCACCCAGAGTGGCCAGCGCCACCAGCAACCAGCTGCCGCCGACCAGAAAGCTGCCGGGAGGGAGCTGCAGCCGGGCGAGCATCGGCAGGAAGGTCATCGGCAGGATGTAGCCCATGCCGGCGCCGGCATAGGACAGGAACAGCGTTATGCTGCGCCGATCCAGCAGGCGTCCGGAGGGCGCGATATGCCCGGCCTGGGGGGGATGCTCCGGGGTGTCCAGTTGCGCCAGCTGCCGCCAACCCCACCAGGCCAGCGGCAGGCTGAGCAGGGCGGCCGGCCACCAGCGCGCGGCGCCGTGCAGCCAGCCGGCGCTGGCGCTGACCATGGCGCTGGAGAGTAGCAAACCGGCGCCGACGCCGAGGTAGACCAGACCGCTGGCGCCGGCGCGATTGTGCCGGGCCAGCCACTCGAGAATCAGCGCCGGGGTCTGGACGAACACCAGGCCGTTGCTGAGGCCGTTGAGCAGGCGCAGCGCGGCTAGGGCATCGGGATCGCTGGCCTGGGTCTGCAGCAGGGTGGTCACTGCGTGCAGCAACAGGCCCCAGGGCAGGCAGCGGCGGATCTGCGACAGGCGGTGCCAGCGAATGGCCAGCAGCGCACCGAGCAGATAGCCGAGATAGTTCCAGCTGGCGATCTCCGAGCCCTGTCTGAGGGTCAGCAGGCCGTCCTCCACCAGCCAGGGCAGCAGTGGCGTGTAGATGAAGCGCCCGAGGGTGTGCACGACCAGGAGGATCAGTGCGCCGGCAAGCAGGACTGGCAGCAGGGCTGGCTGGGGGGAGGCAGTCATGGGCAGTCCTTGGCGGTGGGTCGTTGAGGGCTGTTGCCGCGTGCCGCGCGGGCAAGAGGGCGCCCACGGCAGCTTATCGGGGCGGCCTGCCGACGGGCAATAGCCGCAGGGGAAGTCGTGGGCTAAGGCCCGGTCGCGGAGGCGGCCGGGCCTGGTGGTTCACGCGCGCTGTTGCAGCGCCGGGCGCCGGCAACGCCACAAGGCGATCAGCAGCAGCAGACTGACGGCGCCCCAGCCCAGTGCCTGGGCGTTGGATAGGGTTTCCTGCCAGAGCATCACCGGCAGGCCGAGCGCGATCAGTACCGCCAGCAGGCCGAGCTCGTCGCGCGGGCCGTGCGCCGGCCAGCGCAGGAAGGTCAGTGCCGGCAGCAGCAGGGCGAAGGTGGGGAAGCTGCGATAGCGCGGGTCGAACACCAGGGCCAGCATCAGCCAGGCGCCAGCCAGGCCGGCAGCCAGCAGCCACCAGTTGGCACGGGTCTCCAGCCAGGCAGCAAGCTGTGCACGCCAGCCCGCCGCCGGCGGATTGAGCTGCAGCAGGGCACGGGCGGCCACCAGCAGGTTGAGCGTCAGCAAGGCGCCGTTCCACAGCCATTCGCCGGCATGGCGGCTGTCGAGGGTCATCTGCTGTGCCCACAAGGCGCTGCTGCCGGCGGCGATGCCGGCGAGCAGCGGCAATGCCCAGGCGTTGCGGCGCGCGCGCGGGAGACCGCCGAGCAGCAGGCCGGCAGCCAGCAGCAGGGCGCTCACCCCCAGCCAGTTGCGCCACAGCGGCAGATTGGACACCGGGCCGGCGAGCACGCCCTTGTCGGCGCGGTAGGCGTCGAACAGGCCCCAGTAGCCGCCGACCGTGCCCTCGCTGATGCGCTTCCAGGGCTGGTCGAAGGCCTCGATCAGGTTGTACTGCCAGCCGTTCTGTTCGGCCATGTCGATGACGCCGCGGATGAAGCGTGCCTCGTTGACGCGGCTGGGCAGGGCGTCCTCGCGCTGGCGGCCTTCGCTCGGCCAGCCGGTTTCACCGACGAAGATCGGTTTGGGGGCGTACAGGCGCTCGAACTTCTCGTGCACCTGCTTGACCTCGGTGAGGGCGCCATCGATGCCGGTCGGATCGTCTTCCCAGTAGGGCAGCAGGTGGATGGTGATGAAGTCGACCGCCGGGGCCATCTCGGGGTGGCGCAGCCAGAACTCCCAGACGTCGGCGTAGGTTACCGGCTGGCTGACCCGCGACTTCACTTCGCGGATCAGCGCGCTCAGGCGCTTGGCGGTGATTTCCCGGCGCAGCAGCGCCTCGTTGCCGACGATCACCGCAGTCACCACGTCCGGATGGGCGTTGGCGGTCTTCACCAGCAGTTCGATTTCCTTGCGCGTGGCCTTGGGGGCGCGGCTGACCCAGGCACCGATCATCAGCTTGATGCCGTGGCGGCGGGCGATGTCGGGCAGGTATTCGAGGCCGGTCACCGAATAGGTGCGCAGGCAGTTGAAGCGCTGGGCGAGCAGGGCCACGTCGGCCTCCACGCGTTCCCGGCGGATGTTCAGCGGCTTGTTGAACGGCGACTGGTCATGGTCGAACGGGCTGTAGGAGGCGCATTGCAGCTTGCCGTTGGCCAGTTGCGGGTCGGGCAGGGGCTGTTCGCGGCCCAGGCCATACCAGAGCCCGAGCAGGGCGAGCAGGGTGGCGAGCAGGGTGCAGCAGTAGGTCAGAATGGAGCGGGGCTGGGAGGTCATGGCGGCGCAGGTTGAAGGTCGAGGCCGCGGATATTAAAGAGCCGACCCCGTGCGCGCCAGAGGCGCGCTCATTCTGTCACGGGACTGGCCGAAGATAGCCACCGGCAGCACTCAGGCGTGCCGGTGTTGCCAGCGCTGCCGGGCGGGCTCGCGCCCGACTGTTGGGTGCTGTTCCAGGCGTTTCCACAGCTTGTCGTGGAAGAAGAAGCCCACGGCATTGCACAGCGGTTCGACGGTCGCGACCAGTCCGCCGACAGTCACGCTGTCGGTCAGCGCGTAGGTCACGGCGAAGGCAATGCAGAAGTGCATCAGAGTGAAGGTCAGGGTCTTGAGCATGGCACGCCTCCGTGTACTCGCAGCTGAGAATGGTTTTCTCTTGTGGGAATTCTGGCCGGCTCATGCTCCGCAGTGAAATTGCGGGCGTCGATAGCGGGGATAGCGTCGGTCTATTGGCATGCTGCTGCTGGCTCGCCAGAACTCCGGCAGTGGCGCGGGCTGTCAAGGACGGGCATGCGGGGGCGACTAAAGTCGTCTGGTATTCGCCATGCCGCCCCCTAAAGTAACGTACATGCCGCCCATTGGGAGGCTCGACAGACGTGGAGACTAATAATGAACAACAATGAAAACGTGTACCGGCAGATCTATGCCAACCCACGCTTCCAGGAGCTGGTCGCCAAGCGCGGCCGCTTTGCCTGGATGCTCTCGATCATCATGCTGGCAGCCTACTTCGCCTTCATTCTGCTGATCGCCTTCGATCCCAAGGTACTGGGCATTCCGCTCGGTCCGGATACCGTCACCACCTGGGGTATCCCGGCTGGCCTGGGCCTGATCTTCTTGGCCATCGCGCTGACCGGTGTCTACGTGCAACGCGCCAACGGCGAGTTCGACCGCATCAACCAGGAAATCCTGAACGAGGCCCAAAAATAATGATTGCTCGTTTCCTGACCGCTGCCGCCTTGCTGGCAGCCTCCCCGATGTTGCTGGCAGGCGAAGCCCTGACCGGCGAAGTCCAAAAGCAGGCGACCAACTGGACCGCCATCACCATGTTCGTGATCTTCATCGCGCTGACGATGGGTATCACCAAGTGGGCGGCCAAGCGCAACACCTCCACCGCCGACTACTACACCGCCGGCGGCAGCATCACCGGCTTCCAGAACGGCCTGGCGATCGCCGGTGACTACATGTCCGCGGCGTCCTTCCTGGGTATTTCCGCCCTGGTGTTCACCAGCGGTTACGACGGTCTGATCTACTCCATCGGCTTCCTGGTCGGCTGGCCGCTGATCCTGTTCCTGATGGCTGAGCGCCTGCGCAACCTGGGCAAGTTCACCTTCTCCGACGTAGCCTCCTACCGTCTTGGCCAGACCCAGATCCGCATCCTGTCGGCTCTCGGCTCGCTGACCGTAGTGGCCTTCTACCTGATCGCCCAGATGGTGGGTGCCGGCAAGCTGATCCAGCTGCTGTTCGGTCTCGACTACTATGTCGCGGTGATCCTGGTCGGCGTGCTGATGGTCTGCTACGTGCTGTTCGGCGGCATGCTGGCTACCACCTGGGTGCAGATCATCAAGGCAGTCCTGCTGCTGTCCGGTGCCAGCTTCATGGCGCTGATGGTGATGAAGGGTGTTGGCTTCGACTTCGGTACCCTGTTCTCCGAAGCTGTGAAGATCCACACCAAGGGCGCTGCAATCATGAGCCCGGGCGGCCTGGTGACCGATCCGGTCTCCGCGATCTCCCTGGGTCTGGCCCTGATGTTCGGTACTGCTGGTCTGCCGCACATCCTGATGCGCTTCTTCACCGTGTCTGACGCCAAGGAAGCCCGCAAGAGCGTGTTCTACGCTACTGGCTTCATCGGTTACTTCTACATCCTGACCTTCATCATCGGCTTCGGCGCGATCCTGCTGGTCAGCACCAACCCTGAGTACAAGGACGCTACTGGCGCCATCATCGGCGGCACCAACATGGTGGCCATCCACCTGGCCAACGCCGTTGGCGGCAACCTGTTCCTCGGCTTCATCTCCGCCGTGGCCTTCGCCACCATCCTGGCGGTGGTTGCCGGTCTGACCCTGGCTGGCGCCTCGGCCGTGTCCCACGACCTGTACGCCTGCGTGATCAAGAAGGGCAAGGCCAAGGAAGAGGACGAGATGCGCGTGACCAAGATCACTACCCTGACTCTGGGTGTGGTTGCGATCCTGCTCGGTATCGCCTTCGAGAAGCAGAACATCGCCTTCATGGTGGGTCTGGCCTTCTCCATCGCCGCCAGCTGCAACTTCCCGGTCCTGTTCCTCTCCATGTACTGGAAGAACCTGACCACCCGTGGCGCGCTGTTCGGTGGTGCTCTGGGTCTGTTCACCGCGCTGGTGCTGACCATCCTCAGCCCGACCGTATGGGTTCAGGTTCTGGGCAACGCCCAGGCGATCTTCCCGTACTCCTACCCGGCGCTGTTCTCGGTCACCGTTGCCTTCATTGGTATCTGGTTCTTCTCGATCACCGACAAGTCCAAGATGGCCAGCGAAGAGCGCGAGCGTTTCTTCCCGCAGTTCGTGCGTTCGCAGACTGGCCTGGGTGCTACCGGTGCCGTAGCGCACTAAGCAATAGGGTCAATCGACCGTCGAAAAAGGGGCAGCCTTCGGGCTGCCCCTTTTTTTATGGGTGCCGACTGCCGAGGGTGCGAGTCTTGCGGCAGTTCCTTTCCCGGCGCTGCCTGCTGTGATAGAAGGCGGGCCTGTCCTTTCAGGAGTGTCCGCGTGGACCCCGAATCCATCGTTTATGGCTGCATCCGCGACTGTCCGGACGGTGAGCCGTCAGCCCGGCGCCAGCGCCGCGCGCACAACCGCCAGATGCTCGACCAGCTGCCGGGGCTGGGTGGGTTGCCGCTGCTCAGCCGGCAGATGTTCTCGTTCTGCCGTTTCGAGGGAGAAGGGCTGTACCAGACCCAGGTGATTCATTTCGGCGCCAGCTACCGCGCGGTGGAGTACGAGTGGGCGACCTGGCTGCAGCAGTTCGAGACGCTGCTCGGGCGCCTGTACTGGTCGAGTGCGGTGGTGCATCTGGATACCGAACTGCGCGGCTTTCACACGTTTCGCTGGGAAAGCGAGCAGGGTTTCCATCAGCCGGGCGAAGGCGTGCTGCGCATGCGTTGCGCCTGGGAGCACGAGGGTAGCCTGCGCGGCTGAGCAGATCGGAGGCGGTCAGTCAGTCAGCCATTCGGCCGGCACGTCGCGGCGCAACATCAGCTGGCACTGCTGGCTGTCCGGTTCGAAGACGATCACCGCCTCGCCGCGCTCGAGGGCGTGGCGGACCCGCGCGACGCGGGTGGTCAGCGGCGTGTCGTCGCCATTGTCGGTGCCTTCGCGGGTGACGAAGTCCTCGATCAGGCGGGTCAGGGTCTCGGCTTCGAGCAGCGCGTGGGGAATCAGCATGAGGGGTCTCGGCAAAACGGGTGGCGATCCTGGCATCCGTGCCGCTGGCTGGCTATCCCTGGCCGCGTCGTCGACTCAGGTGTACTTGGTGAAGATGGTGCGCACCCGCGCCAGGGTGGCGCGGCTGTCCTGCTGCGGATCGAGCACGGCTTCTTCCAGCAGGCAGGCGAGCAGTTCCTGGTAGGCGCGATCCAGCGCCTTGCGTGCCGCGGCGAACTGCTGGGCGATCGCCTCGCAGTCCTCGCCGCGGCGGATCATCGCCTGCAGGCCGCGGACCTGGCCTTCGATGCGCGCCAGGCGCTTGAGCATGGCGTCCTGCTGGGGGGCTTGGGGCGCACCGGTCATGGCTGGTCGGCCAATGCGCGCCGCAACGTGAAGGCACCGCGCAACTCGCCGAGGGCGAAGCCGCGGGCCTGATCCTGCGGATAGCGCTGGTCGATCACCGCAGCCAGCTCCGGCTTGATCTGCTGGCCATGGCAGGCCAGGCAGGGTTCGCCGGTGGGAATGGCTTTCATCAGGCGGAATTCGCCATCAACAATCTCGGCGTGCTTGAGTTCGGCGATCGGCTCGCCGGCGGCGGCGCGGGCGGCAAATTGCTCCAGCACCTGGCGCTCCCAGGCATCCGGGGCATTGGCCGGATTGCGCAGTTTCAGCGCGGTGCGGCCGACGGTCCAGGGCGCCTTGCTGTGCTGGCTGGTGATCTGCGGGGCGAGCAGTTGGCAGGCCTCGACCGCCTTGACCGGGCCGCCGCTCTGCATGGCGGCCTTGACAGTCTCCAGCAGCTGCTGCTGGAACGGCGGAATCAGCGCAGCGCCTTCGGCGGCGAGCTGTTGGGTGTCGGCGGCGACAGCCTGACTGCCGAGCGTGGCGAGCAGGACGAGAGTGGCGATGCGCATGACAGAGCTCCTGGCGAAGTTTCCTTGGATACCTGTGGGAGTATCTGCAGGCGTTGCAGGCAAAGCAATCCCCCGAAGGACGCCAAGGTCATGTCGACATCCCGCCCGCTGTTACGCAGAGGGCGCCGCGGAGCGGCCGTCAGCGCCCGCGGATCAACTCGCGCAGCAGGAAGCGGCTGGGATGGCAGGCCTCGGCGACGGCGCGCGGCAGCGGCAGCGCTTCGTCGTCCAGCCAGGCCGCCAGCAGTTCGCCGGACAGCGGCGCGGTGATCAGGCCGCGCGAGCCGTGCCCGCAGTTGACGTACAGCCCCTCGAGCCACGGCGCCGGGGTGTCGATGCGCCGACTGGCGTCCTTGGCCAGGCCGGCGTAGGCGGCGTTGAACGCTTGCGCATCCACCACGGGGCCGATCAGCGGCAGGTAGTCCGGGCTGGTGCTGCGAAAGGCGGCGCGGCCTTGCAGCTGCGTCGGGTCGAGGTGCTCGATGTCCAAGGCTTCGCCCAGCGCGGGCGAGATCTGCCGGAGCATGCCGAGGTTGTCGGCATGCTCGTCCGGGCACAGGTCGAGGTCTTCACGCTGGAAGTTGAAGCTGGCGCCCAGGGTGTGCTCATTGCCGCGTGGCGGGGCGACGTAGCCCTCGGCGCACAGCACGGTCTGCACGCGGCGGCTGGCGGCGGTGGCGGGCAGGCGGGTGATCTGGCCGCGGATGCGCTTGAGCTTGAGGTGCGCGGTGACGGCGAACTGGCGCACCTCGCTGGCGGTGCACAGCACGGCGACCGGGGCGGCGGCCAGCAGGCGGTTGCCCTGGCAGGCCTGCCACTGGCCGTCGACGCGTTGCAGGTCGAGCGCTTCGGCGCTGCGCAGCACGCGGATGTTCGGGTGGCTGGCCAGTTGTCGGCACAGCGCCGGCGGGTGCACCCAGCCGGCTTCGGCGTACCACAGGCCTCCGTGCTCGAGTGGCAGACCGGCCAGTTGCGAGGCTTCGCTGGCGTCCACAGCACGCAGCAGGTCGGCGGGGAAGGCACCGGCCAGGCGCGCCTGGCGCTCGGCTTCCTTGGCATCGAAGGCCAGTTGCAGCACGCCACAGGCGCTCCAGTCGCTACCGGCCTGCAGGCGTTCGAGCTGGCGCCGGGTGTGGCCGAAACCGCTCACCACCAGCTTCGACAAGGCGGTGCGGTGGGCCGACAGCTTGAGGTAGAGCACGCCCTGCGGATTGCCCGAGGCTTCCATGGCCAGCTCGGCGTGGCGCTCGATCAGGGTGACCTGCCAGCCGCGCTCGGCCAGGCTGCTGGCCGTGGCGCAGCCGGCCAGGCCGCCGCCGATCACCAGCGCTGCGCGCGGGCCGCTGGGCCGCGGCGGGCGGGCGTACCAGGGTTTGCCGCCGGCCGGCGGCGCGCCGAGAAAGGCGCCGGCCAGCATCTCCCACTTGTGCTCGAAGCCTTTGACCCGGGCCATGGCGAAGCCCGCCTCGATCAGTCCGCGGCGGACAAAGCCGGTACTGGCGAAGGTGGCGAGGGTCGCGCCGGGCGCCGACAGGCGGGCGAGCTGGGCGAACAGTTCGGGCGTCCACATCTGCGGGTTCTTCGCCGGCGAAAAGCCGTCGAGGAACCAGGCCTCGATGCGGGCATCCAGCTGCGGCAGGGTGTCGAGCACGTCCCCCACCAGCAGGGTGAGGACCACTCGCCCGCCGGCGAAGACGAAGCGCTGGAAGCCCTCGTGCACCGCCACGTAGTGCGCCAGCAGCTGCCCGGCCTGCGGCGCGAGTTCCGGCCACAGGGCCAGGGCGCGCTCGAGGTCGCGGCGGGTCAGCGGATACTTCTCCGCGCTGACGAAGTGCAGGTGGGCGGTGTCCGGCGCCGTTTGCTCGAACAGCTGCCAGGCGCAGAGGAAGTTGAGCCCGGTGCCGAAGCCGGTCTCGCCGATCACCAGGCGCCCGTCGGCGGGCAGGGCGGCGAAGCGCTCGGCCAGGTGGTTGTGGGCGAGGAACACGTAGCGGCATTCCTCGACGCCCGAGGTGCGCGAGAAGTACACGTCGCCAAAGGTGCGGGACAGCGGCTGGCCCTGTTCGTCCCAGTCGATCTGGGCGTGCGCTTGTTCGGTCATCGGTACGGGGGCGGCAAAGGGTAAAGGGGCGGCCATTCTAGCCGATCGACCGCTGCCGGCAGGCAAAACCCTTGCGTGCCACCCCCGGCGATCGGCTAGGCTGCAGCTATCGCCAGGGAGAGCCCGCATGTTCGAATCCGCCGAAATCGGCCACCAGATCGACAAGGAAACCTACGACGCCGCCGTGCCCGCGTTGCGCGAGGCGCTGCTCGAGGCGCAGTTCGAGCTGCGCCAGCAGGCGCGCTTTCCGGTCATCATCCTGCTCAACGGCATCGAGGGGGCCGGCAAGGGCGAGACGGTCAAGCTGCTCAACGAGTGGATGGACCCGCGCCTGATCCAGGTCGAGACCTTCGACCAGCAGACCGACGAGGAGCTGGCGCGGCCGCCGTTCTGGCGCTACTGGCGGCGCCTGCCGCCCAAGGGGCGTACCGGCGTGTTCTTCGGCAACTGGTACAGCCAGATGCTGCAGGGGCGGGTGCACCAGCGCATCGACGATGCCCAGCTCGACCAGGCCATCGGCACTACCGTGCGCTTCGAGCGCATGCTCTGCGACGAGGGCGCGCTGATCTTCAAGTTCTGGCTGCACCTGTCGAAGCGGCAGATGAAGGCCCGACTCAAGACCCTGCAGGACGACCCGCTGCACAGTTGGCGGATCAGCCCGCTGGACTGGCAACAGTCGAAGACCTACGACGACTTCGTGCGCTACGGCGAGCGGGTGCTGCGGCGGACCAGCCGCGACTACGCGCCCTGGTACGTGGTCGAGGGCGGCGACGAGCGCTATCGCTGCCTCACCGTCGGGCGCATCCTGCTCGAGGGCCTGCAGGCGGCGCTGCGCCTCGAGGAGCGCCCCAGGCGCCAGCCCCATGCCGCGCCGGTGGCGGCCAGCATCGACAATCGCGGGCTGGTCGACAGCCTGGACATGACCCAGACCCTGGACAAGGACAGCTACCAGCAGCAGCTGGTGGCCGAGCAGGCGCGTCTGGCCCGGCTGCTGCGCGACAAGCGCATGCGCCGCCATGCGTTACTGGCCGTATTCGAGGGCAACGACGCGGCGGGCAAGGGCGGGGCGATCCGCCGGGTGACCGGGGCGCTGGACCCGCGCCAGTACCATATCGTGCCGGTAGCGGCGCCGACCGAGGAGGAACAGGCCCAGCCCTACCTGTGGCGCTTCTGGCGGCACATCCCGGCACGCGGGCGCTTCACCATGTTCGACCGCTCCTGGTACGGCCGGGTGCTGGTGGAGCGGGTCGAGGGCTACTGCTCGCAGGCCGACTGGCTGCGTGCCTACAGCGAGATCAACGACTTCGAGGAGCAGCTCACCGACGCCGGCGTGGTGCTGGTGAAGTTCTGGATGGCCATCGACCAGCAGACCCAGCTGGAGCGCTTCCAGGAGCGCGAGAAGACCGCGTTCAAGCGCTTCAAGATCACCGAGGACGACTGGCGCAACCGCGACAAGTGGACGCAATACGTCGATGCGGTGAACGACATGGTCGACCGTACCAGTACCGAGATCGCGCCCTGGACGCTGATCGAGGCCAACGACAAGCGTTTCGCCCGGGTCAAGGTGCTGCGCACCCTCAACGAGGCGTTGGAGGCGGCCTTCGCACGCAAGTGATGAAGCTGCTTATTCAGAAGCGTCGCGGCGACGGCGCTACCTTGCTGGAGTGCAGCCGGCTATAGCGACTGGCCCCCTGCTGGGCATCGAAGCGGGTGAAGAACGGCCCTTCCAGCGTGCCTTCGCGGGTGGCGAAGAAGTACTGGCCATTGACCGTGCTGATGCGATCGGTACGGTAGTAGGTAGCGGGTGCCGGATCGTACTGACGTTTTCCGTACATGGACCGTTCTCCCCCGAGAAAAGGATAGACATCCGAAGTCTAGTCCGCCCTGTCGACAGGGACGGGGCGCGCGACCAGCGGCAACCAGCGCTGCGCCATGGCCGAAGTGAGCAGCTCGCTCCGCGGCAACATGTCCCCTGGGTCTGCTGTTCCATGGCGCCTGCTCCGCGGGCTTCCCCATTCAATCGATGGACTTTCCATGCACATCTCTTCCGGCCGCTGGCTGTATGGCCTGTCGCTTTCCCTGGTGACCACGCTGCTCTGGGGCGTGTTGCCGATCCAGCTGAAACTGGTGCTGCAGAGCATGGATCCGGTGACGGTCACCTGGTACCGCCTGTTCAGTTCGGGACTGCTGCTGTTCGCCTGGCTGGCAGCCAGTCGGCGCCTGCCGGCCTTGCGCCCGCTGGGGCGCGGCGGGCGCGGGTTGCTGCTGCTGGCGATCGGTGGGCTGGCGGCCAACTACGTGCTCTACATGTTCGGCCTCGAACGGCTCAGCGCCGCCACTACCCAGTTGATCATCCAGGTCGCGCCCATCCTGCTGCTGCTCGCCAGCCTGCTGGTGTTTCGCGAGTCCTTCGGCCTTGGTCAGTGCGTCGGCCTGCTGGTGCTGCTGCTGGGCTTTGGCCTGTTCTTCAACCAGCGGCTGGACGAACTGTTCGGCAGCCTCGGCAGCTATACCCTCGGCGTGCTGACCATCCTCGCTTCGGCGCTGGCCTGGGTGTTCTACGGTCTGGCGCAGAAGCAGCTGCTCACCCTGTGGAGTTCGGCGCAGATCATGATGGCTATCTACCTGGCCTGTGCTGCGTTGCTGACGCCCTGGGCGCGGCCGGCGCAGCTGTTCGAGCTGAGCGCGCTGCAGGCCTGGCTGCTGCTGGCCTGCTGTCTGAACACTCTGGTGGCCTATGGTGCCTTCGCCGAGGCGCTGGCGCACTGGGAGGCCTCGCGGGTCAGCGCCGCCCTGGCGCTGACGCCGTTGGTGACCCTGGGCTCGGTGGCCCTGGCCGCCGCGCTGTGGCCGGCGCTGATCGCGGCCGAGGATCTCAACGTCCTGGCCTATGCCGGTGCCCTGCTGGTGGCGGCCGGCTCGTCGCTGGTGGCGCTGGCGCCGACCCTGCTGCAGCGCCGGCGCGGGCGTTGACACTCAGCCTTGCGCGCCGGGCGCGAGCATCTGCTCCGGGCGCACCCAGGCGTCGAAGTCCTCGTTGCTGAGATAACCCAGCGCCAGCGCCGCCTGGCGCAGGCTGGTGCCCTCGGCGTAGGCCTTCTTGGCGATCTGCGCCGCCTTGTCGTAGCCGATGTGCGGGTTGAGCGCGGTGACCAGCATCAGGCCGCGCTCCAGGTGCTCGGCCATGCGTGCGGCATCCGGCTCCAGGCCGGCGATGCAGTGCTGGTTGAAGTTGCGGCAGCCGTCGCCGAGCAGGCGGATCGACTGCAGCAGGTTGTGCACGATCACCGGCTTGAACACGTTGAGCTGCAGGTGACCCTGGCTGGCGGCGAAGCTCACCGTGGCGTCGTTGCCGAGCACCTGGCAGGCGAGCATCGACAGCGCCTCGCACTGGGTCGGGTTGACCTTGCCGGGCATGATCGAGCTGCCCGGCTCGTTGGCCGGCAGGCGCACCTCGGCGAAGCCGGCGCGCGGGCCGGAGCCGAGCAGGCGCAGGTCGTTGGCCAGCTTCATCAGCGCCACCGCCAGGGTCTTCAGCGCGCCGGAGAGGGCGACCAGCGGCTCGTGGCCGGCGAGGGCGGCGAACTTGTTGGGGGCGCTGACGAACAGTTGCTCTGCCAGTTCGCTCAGCTCGCGGGCCATGGCCGCGGCGAAGCCCTCCGGCGCATTCAGCCCGGTGCCCACGGCGGTGCCGCCCTGGGCCAGTTCGCAGACCGCCGGCAAGGCGGCGTGCAGGGCCCGGTCGGCATGGTCGAGCTGGGCGACGAAGGCCGACAGCTCCTGGCCGAAGGTGATCGGCGTGGCGTCCATCAGGTGGGTACGACCGGTCTTGACCAGGTCGGCATGCCGCGTGGCCTGCTCCTGCAGACCACCCTGCAGCTCGTGCAGCGCCGGCAGCAGCTGCTCGTGCACCGCCAGCACCACGGCGATATGCATGGCGGTGGGGAAGCAGTCGTTGGAACTCTGTGCGCGGTTGACGTGGTCGTTGGGGTGCACTGGCTGCTTGCCGCCGCGGCCCTGGCCGGCCAACTCGTTGGCGCGTCCGGCGATCACCTCGTTGACGTTCATGTTGCTCTGCGTGCCGCTGCCGGTCTGCCACACCACCAGGGGGAACTGGTCGTCGTGCCGGCCGGCCAGCACCTCGTCGGCGGCCTGCTCGATCAGCGCGGCGATGTCCGCCGGCAGATCGCCGCTGCGCGCATTGACCCGCGCGGCGGCTTTCTTGATCAGCGCCAGGGCGTGGATCACCGCCAGCGGCATGCGCTCGCTGCCGATGGCGAAGTTGATCAGCGAGCGCTGGGTCTGGGCGCCCCAGTAGGCCTCGGCCGCCACCTCGATGGGACCCAGGCTGTCGGTTTCGATACGGCTCATCGGACGGTCTCCGCAGGGTTTTCCCCAGTCTAGGCCGCTGCCGGCGGCGCGCCCGGCCGTCCGTCCAGCCGCTGCGACAGTCCTGCGCTTGAGCGGCGGTAACGTTGTGCGCAGAATGGCTCCATTGCCGGGCCGCCGCCCGAACCATTGCGGAGAACACCGATGTCGATGCAGGAACAGATCCAGCAGGCGCTGGCCGCCCTCGAGCCGCAGCACCTCGAGGTGCTCAACGAGAGCCACATGCACAGCCGTGGCCAGGAAAGCCATTTCAAGGCGGTGGTGGTCAGCCCGCTGTTTGCCGGGCTGAATGCGGTCAAGCGCCACCAGAAGGTGTATGCCAGCCTCGGCGCGCTGATGGGCAGTTTCCATGCGCTGGCGCTGCATACCTACACCCCCGAGGAGTGGGCTGCACAGGGCGCCGCGCCGGCTTCGCCGACCTGCATGGGCGGCAGCAAGCACGACCGGCACGCCCACTGAGCGGCGGGCGCAGCGCTTGCGCCGGGGCCTTTGCTAGAATGCGCGCCGCGCCGGCTCCCGCCGGCGTTGTCGTTTCTGGAACCTTCAAGATCCGGTCCGCTCCTTGCGCGAGCGACCACTGGAGAGCGTCATGAGTCAGAACATCGTGGTGGCGGCGCTGTACAAGTTCGTCACCCTCGAGGATTACGTCGCCCTGCGCGAGCCGCTGCTGGCGGCGATGCTGGACAACGGCGTCAAGGGCACCCTGCTGCTGGCAGCGGAGGGCATCAACGGCACCGTGTCCGGCAGCCGCGCCGCCATCGACGCGCTGCTGGCCTGGCTGCACAGCGATCCACGCCTGGTCGACATCGACCACAAGGAATCGTACTGCAGCGAGCAGCCGTTCTACCGCACCAAGGTCAAGCTCAAGCAGGAGATCGTCACCCTCGGCGTGCCCGGCGTCGACCCGAATCAGGCGGTCGGCACCTATGTCGAGCCGCAGGACTGGAATGCGCTGATCTCCGACCCCGAAGTGCTGCTGATCGACACGCGCAACGACTACGAGGTGGCCATCGGCACCTTCGAGGGCGCCATCGACCCGCAGACCAAGTCGTTCCGCGAGTTCCCGGAGTACGTGCAGCAGCACTTCGACCCGGCGAAGCACAAGAAGGTGGCGATGTTCTGTACCGGCGGCATCCGCTGCGAGAAGGCCTCCAGCTACATGCTCGGCCAGGGCTTCGCCGAGGTGTTCCACCTCAAGGGCGGCATTCTCAAGTACCTCGAGGAGGTGCCGCAGCAGCAGAGCCTGTGGCGCGGCGACTGCTTCGTGTTCGACAACCGGGTCACCGTGCGCCACGATCTCAGTGAGGGTGACTACGACCAGTGCCATGCCTGCCGAAATCCGGTGTCGGTGGCGGATCGCCAGAGCGAACACTACGTGCCGGGCATCAGTTGTCCGCACTGCTGGGACAGCCTGAGCGAGAGGACCCGCGCCAGCGCCCGCGAGCGGCAGAAGCAGATCGACCTGGCCCGCGCGCGCCAGCAGCCGCACCCGATCGGTCGCGACCCGCGCCAGGCCGACTGACGCGCGCAGGTGGGCCGCGCGCCGGCCCGTCCCCCCTTTTCGGTGCGCGAGGCGCACCCTACTGGCCGCTGCCCGGCCAACAGGAGCCCGGATGAACGACCGCTTGCTCTATGTGATGGATCCGATGTGTTCCTGGTGCTGGGGCTTCGCCCCGGTGTTCGATGCCTTGGCGGCGCAGGCGCAGTCGGCCGGCGTGAGCCTGCACTTGGTTGCCGGCGGCCTGCGTCCCGGCACCGCGCAGGCGCTGGACGACGGCACCCGCGACTACATCCTCAAGCACTGGCGCGCGGTGGCCGAACGCACCGGGCAAGCGTTCGATTTCGACGCCGCCCTGCCGGAAGGCTTCGTCTACGACACCGAGCCGGCCAGCCGCGCCCTGGTGACACTGCGCAGCCTGGCCGCGGACAAGGTCTGGCCGCTGGTGCAGGCGATCCAGCAGGCGTTCTATGTCGAAGGGCGCGATGTCACCCGTCCGGCGCTCCTGGTCGAGCTGGCCGAACAGCTCGGCGTGCCGCGCCAGGCCTTCGCCGCGGCCTTCGACAGTGCGGCCCAGCGCGCCGCCACCCAGGCCGATTTCGCCTGGGCGCAAAACCTCGGCATCGCCGGCTTTCCCACCCTGCTGGCCGAGCGCAACGGCCAGCTGGCACTGCTGACCAACGGCTATCAGCCGCTGGAGACGCTGGCGCCGCTGCTCGGCCGCTGGCTGGAGCGCCGCGCCTGTGCCTGATGGCGACGACAGCCGCGACCGGCTGAGCTGGGCGGAAATCCGTCGCCTGGCGCTGGGGCATCGTCGCGAACTGCTGATCGCCAATCTGGTGGCCGTGCTGGCTACCCTGTGCAGCGTACCCATCCCGCTGCTGCTGCCGCTGCTGGTCGACGAGGTGCTGCTGGGTCAGGGCGACGCCGCGCTGCAGGTGATGAACCGCCTGCTGCCCGCCGCCTGGCAGCAGGCGGCGGGCTATATCGGCCTGATGCTGCTGGCGACTCTGCTGCTGCGTGGCGCCGCCCTGGCCTTCAACGTGCTGCAGGCCAGGCTGTTCGCCGGGTTGTCCAAGGATGTGGTCTACCGGCTGCGTCTGCGCCTGATCGAGCGGCTCCGGCACATTTCCCTCGCTGAGTACGAAAGCCTCGGCAGCGGCACGGTGACCGCCCACCTGGTCACCGATCTCGATACCCTCGACAAGTTCGTTGGCGACACCCTCAGCCGCTTTCTGGTGGCGCTGCTCAGCCTGGCCGGCACCTCGGCGATCCTGATCTGGATGCACTGGCAGCTGGCACTGCTGATCCTGTTGTTCAACCCGCTGGTGATCTACGCCACGGTGCAGCTGGGCAAGCGGGTCAAGCACCTGAAGAAGCTGGAAAACGACAGCACCGCGCGCTTCACCCAGGCGCTCGGCGAAACCCTCGAGGCGATCCAGGAGTTGCGCGCTGGCAACCGCCAGGGTTTCTTTCTCGGCCGCCTGGGCAACCGGGCGCGCGAGGTGCGCGACTACGCGGTGGCCTCGCTGTGGAAGAGCGACGCCGCCACCCGCGCCAGCGGCCTGCTGTTCCAGTTCGGCATCGACGTGTTCCGCGCCGCGGCCATGCTCACCGTGCTGTTCTCCGATCTGAGCATCGGCCAGATGCTGGCGGTGTTCAGCTACCTGTGGTTCATGATCGGCCCGGTCGAGCAGCTGCTCGGCCTGCAGTACGCCTACTACGCGGCCGGCGGCGCGTTGAGCCGGCTCAACGAGCTGCTCGCCCGGGCCGACGAGCCGCAATACCCCGGCGGCGCCGACCCCTTCGCCGGGCAGACCACGGTCGGCATCGAGGTGCAGGGCCTGCGCTTCGCCTACCGCGACGAGCCGGTGCTCGATGGCCTCGACCTGCGCATTGACCCCGGCGAGAAGGTGGCGATCGTCGGCGCCTCGGGGGGAGGCAAGAGTACCCTGGTGCAGCTGCTGCTCGGCCTCTACGTGCCGCAGGCCGGCACCATCCGTTTTGGCGGCGCGACCCTTGCGGAGATCGGCCTGGAGCGGGTACGCGAGCAGGTGGCGGTGGTGCTGCAGCATCCGGCGCTGTTCAACGACACTGTGCGCGCCAACCTGAGCATGGGTCGCGAGAGCGACGACGGGGCCTGCTGGCGCGCGCTGGAAATCGCCCAGCTGGCCGACACCGTGCGGGCGCTGCCCCAGGGCCTGGACAGCGTGGTCGGCCGCTCCGGCGTGCGCCTCTCCGGCGGCCAGCGCCAGCGCCTGGCGATCGCTCGCATGATCATGGCCGAGCCCAAGGTGGTGATCCTTGACGAAGCCACCTCGGCGCTGGATGCGGCTACCGAGTACGCCCTGCATCAGGCGCTGGGGCGTTTCCTGCACGGGCGCACCACGCTGATCATCGCCCATCGCCTGTCCGCGGTGAAGCAGGCCGACCGCGTGCTGGTGTTCGATGGCGGGCGCGTGGCGGAAGAGGGCGGCCACCAGGAACTGATCGCCGAGGGCGGGCTGTATGCCCGGCTGTACGGCAACCTGCAGCATTGAGGAACCATGCGCACGGCCCGGGGCAGAAGGCTAGAATGGCCACTGCTTTATCACCCGGAGCCAAAAGCATGTTCCTTGCCATGAACCGCTTCAAGATTGTCCGCGGCCACGAAGAAACCTTCATCGACCACTGGCGCCAGCGCGAAAGCTACCTCGACGAGGTGCCGGGCTTCCTGCGCTTCCACCTGCTCAAGGGGCCGCAGACCGAGGAGTACACGCTGTTCTCCTCCTACTCCGAGTGGGAGTCGGCGCAGAGCTTCGAGGACTGGACGCACTCCGAATCGTTCCGCAAGGCGCACGCCAACGCCGGCAAGAGCCCGCGCGAGATCTATCTGGGGCCGCCGCAGCTGGAACTGTTCGATTCGGTGCTCTGACGGCCGCAGCGGCGAAGTGTCGACAATCGCGGTCGGGCGCCGCCTGCGCAGCTGCGAACCCGCGGGGCTGTAGTGTCCGGCCGCTGCCCCCTACCTGATGCCGTTGACTGTCCCGGCGCGGCGCGGGTTACCGCGCAGTTGCCGGCCCATGACTCTTTTTTCGGGCCAGCAACCGGCGGTACTGGCGCTACGCGGCGCACATCGTTAGCATTGCGCCGCCTTCGCCTGCCCTCTTGCCGGGGGGTATTCCGGGAGCGTGTAGTACCATTGTCGGACGGACTACAGTACGCGACTGTCGACGATCCGAGGTAAAATGCGAAACCTGTGTCTCAGGAGCATGAATGATGCAAACTGGTAGTGATCAGCCGGATCTGGTATTCGTCGGGGCAGGCGTCATGAGCGCAACCCTCGCGGTACTGCTGAAAGAGCTCGACCCGAGCTTGAAGATCGAAGTCCTGGAACAACTCGAATCCGGGGCTGCCGAGAGTTCTTTCCCGTGGAACAACGCGGGGACCGGCCACGCTGCACTCTGTGAACTGAACTACACGCCGGAAGCTGCGGATGGTTCGGTGGGTATCGCCAAGGCGGTGAGCATCAACACGATGTTCGAGGTGTCCCGTCAGCTGTGGGCCTACCTGGTGGAGAAGGGCTACTTCAAGTCGCCCAAGGATTTCATCAGCCCCGTTCCCCACATGAGCTTCGTGCGCGGCGAGAAGGGCGTGTCCTTCCTGCGCAAGCGCTTCGACGCCATGAAAGCGCATCATTGCTTCAGCGACGACCTGGAGTACACCGAGGATCGTCAGACCATCGGCCAGTGGGCGCCGCTGCTGATGCAGGGCCGCACCACCAACGAGCCGCTGGCGGCGACGCGTGCCATGGGCGGTACCGACGTCAACTTCGGTGCGCTGACCAAGAAGCTGCTCCAGCATCTCGAGCAGAGCGAAGGCTGCAAGGTTGCTTACAACCAGAAGATCACCGACTTGCGTCGCGAGGCCGACGGCCGCTGGCGCCTGTCCGTCGACGACGTGGCGCGTGGCGGCAGCCGTGAAGTGACCGCCCGCTTCGTGTTCCTCGGCGCTGGCGGCGCGGCCCTGACCCTGCTGCAGAAGTCCGGCATCGAAGAGGGCAAGGGCTTCGGCGGCTTCCCGGTCAGCGGCCAGTGGCTGCGTTGCGACAACCCGGAAATCGTCAAGCAGCACCAGGCCAAGGTCTACAGCCAGGCCGAGATCGGTGCACCGCCCATGTCCGTGCCGCACCTGGACACCCGCGTGGTCGATGGCGGCAAGTCGCTGCTGTTCGGACCCTTCGCCGGTTTCTCGACCAAGTTCCTCAAGCAGGGCTCCTTCCTCGACCTGCCGCTGTCGATTCGCCCGAACAACATCGGTCCGATGCTGGCCGTGGCGCGCGACAACATGGACCTGACCAAGTACCTGATCAAGGAGGTGCTGCAGTCGGAGGACCAGCGTCTGGAGGAGCTGCGCAAGTTCTTCCCGGCCGCGAAGAAGGAAGATTGGCGTCTCGAGATCGCCGGTCAGCGCGTGCAGATCATCAAGAAGGACGCCAAGAAGGGCGGGGTCCTGCAGTTCGGCACCGAGATCGTCAACGCGGCCGATGGCTCCCTCGCCGCGCTGCTGGGCGCCTCCCCGGGTGCCTCGGTGTCGGTGTCGGTCATGCTGGAAGTGATCGAGCGCTGCTTCCCCGAGCAGTACCAGAGCGCGGCCTGGCAGGAGCGTCTGGGGCAGATCTTTGAGGCCGACGAGCAGGCCCTGCAGAAGGATGCCGAGTTGCTGCGTCGCGTTCGTGCGCGCACCGCCAAGGTCCTCGAGCTGAACAGCTGAGCCGAGTGTCTGTACCGTGATGCGCCCCCGCCGTCGGCATGACTGGCGGGAGCGCTTCGCCGACAACGCCGCGTTCCGCCGGGCGCCCGCAAGGGTGTCGCAGCGGGCGCGGCGTTGTTGTTTGCGGCGGGACAGCGGCCTGGCCCGGCGTTATCCTGCGGGTCGCCACTGACAGGTCAATCCTCATGCTGGAAATTTCCCACAGCGTCCATCTGCCGGACAGCGAGGTCGAGCTGACGGCCATCCGCGCCCAAGGCGCCGGCGGGCAGAACGTCAACAAGGTTTCCAGTGCCGTGCACCTGCGCTTCGACATCCACGCCTCATCGTTGCCGGCCTTCTACAAGGAGCGCCTGCTGGCGCTGCGTGACAGCCGCATCACCGGCGACGGGGTGATCATCCTCAAGGCCCAGCAGTACCGGACCCAGGAGCAGAATCGGGCCGACGCCCTGCAGCGCCTGATCGAGCTGATCTGCAGCGTGGCCAAGGTGGAGAAGGCGCGCCGGCCGACCCGCCCGACGTTCGGCTCGAAGCAGCGCCGTCTGGAGGGCAAGAGCAAGCGTGCGGTGATCAAGAGCGGGCGCGGCAAGGTGGACTTTTGAATGGATTGGCGCACCTTTTTGGTGCGCAGCGGCGTAGTTCCGGTTAAATTGCCGCGTCCTCCACATTCCGTGCCTAGCCTTGCGCAAGCAATCCGGCCAGACTGCCGTCCATGACCCCCGTACATCTCGCATTTCTCTACTGGCCGGACGTGCGTCCGCTGACCCTGACCCTGATCGACGAAGCCCTGCAGCTGGCGATGCGTCTGCATCCGGAGGCGCTCTACACGGTCAGTTTCCTGCAGGCCGCGCCCGTGGAGGGCGGCGGCTGGACGCTGCCTGGCCAGCCCTGGCAGGAGCGGCTGGACAGTAGCGAACGGCTGTTCCTGCTCGCCGAGGAGCCGCCGGAGCTGGTCCCCGAACTGGCGGCTGACTTGCGTCAGGTGGCGCGCCACGGCGGGTTGCTGGGCGCGGTGGGCGCCGGCCTGTATCCGCTGGCCCAGCTCGGCCTGCTCGATGGCCATCGGGTGGCGTTGCACTGGCGCTGGCAGGACGATTTCAGCGAGCGGTTCCCCCAGGTCAGCGCCACCAACCACCTGTTCGAGTGGGATCGCGAGCGCCTGACCGCCTGTGGCGGCCTGGCCGTGCTGGACATGCTGTTGGCCATGCTGGCCCGCGACCACGGCGCCGAACTGGCCGGCGCGATTGCCGAGGAGCTGGTGCTGGAGCGCATCCGCGAGGGCGGCGAGCGCCAGCGGGTGCCGCTGCGCAACCGCCTCGGTGCGGCGCACCCGAAGGTGACCCAGGCGGTGCTGCTGATGGAGGCGAACATCGAGGAGCCGCTGACCACCGACGAGATCGCCCAACACGTGTGCGTGTCGCGCCGCCAGCTGGAGCGGATCTTCAAGCAGTTCCTCAATCGCGTGCCCAGCCAGTTCTATCTGGAGCTGCGCCTGAACCGCGCGCGCCAGCTGTTGCAGCAGACCAGCACCTCGATCATCCAGATCGGCCTGTCCTGCGGCTTTTCTTCCGGCCCGCATTTCTCCAGCGCCTACCGCAACTTCTTCGGTGTCACCCCGCGCGAGGACCGCAACCTGAGTCGGGCCGCGGCGACGGGCGAGGTCGGTGGCGGGCTGGGCGAGCACGGCTGAGTCGCGGGCATGAGCCGGTTGCGAGTGGATTCGTCCGCTGGCGCCACGGCGGACTTTCGAGCGGCCGGGCCGAGCTATACACTGCACCTTTTCCGCCGCCGGCAGGGTGCCGGCGCATCCGGTTGCGCAATTGCTCCGGCGACAACTGTACGAAGATGTCGCATGCCTGCAATGCCGCGCCGGTCTTTGTCTTTACAATCCTTTTCTGTTCAATCCGCTTAGCCTCCCAGGCAGGAGAGTTCGATGTCCGTTCCGCACGCGCCGGTGCAACGCGCCGATTTTGACCAGCTGATGGTTCCCGTTTTCGCCCCCGCCGCCTTCATTCCGGTGCGTGGCGAGGGCAGCCGCGTCTGGGATCAGAACGGCCGCGAGCTGGTGGACTTCACCGGCGGCATCGCCGTCAACGTGCTCGGCCATGCCCACCCGGCGCTGGTCGAGGCGCTGACCGAGCAGGCGCAGAAGCTCTGGCACGTGTCCAACGTCTTCACCAACGAGCCGGCCCTGCGCCTGGCCAAGCTGCTGACCGAGAACACCTTCGCCGACCGCGTGTTCTTCGCCAACTCCGGCGCCGAGGCCAACGAGGCCGCGTTCAAGCTGGCGCGCCGCTATGGCCACGAAGTCGCCGGTCCGCAGAAGTGCGAGATCATCTCCGCGCTGAACAGCTTCCACGGTCGTACACTGTTCACCGTCAGCGTCGCTGGCCAGCCCAAGTATTCTTCCGGCTTCGGCCCGCAGATCGAAGGCATCAGCCATGTGCCGTACAACGACCTGGAAGCGCTGAAGGCGCAGATCTCCGACAACACCTGCGCGGTGGTGCTGGAGCCGATCCAAGGCGAGGGCGGCGTGCTGCCGGCCGATCAGGCCTATCTGGACGGCGTGCGCGCGCTGTGCGATCAGCACAACGCGCTGCTGATCTTCGACGAGGTGCAGACCGGCGTCGGCCGCACCGGCCAGCTGTTCGCCTACATGCACTACGGCGTGACTCCGGACATCCTCACCAGCGCCAAGAGTCTGGGTGGCGGCTTTCCGATCAGCGCCATGCTGACCACCGACGCGGTGGCCCAGCACTTCGGTGTCGGCGTGCACGGCACCACCTACGGCGGCAACCCGCTGGCTTGCGCAGTTGGCGAGGCGGTGATCAGCATCGTCAATACCCCCGAGGTGCTGTCGGGTGTCGCCGCACGCAGCGAACGCTTCACCAGCGAGCTGCTGCGCCTCGGCGAGCAGTACGGCGTGTTCAGTCAGGTGCGCGGCATGGGCCTGCTGCTCGGCGCGGTGCTGACCGAGGCCTGGAAGGGCCGCGCCGGCGAGGTGATGGCCGCGGCCCAGCTGCAGGATCTGATGATCCTGCAGGCCGGCCCGGACGTGGTGCGCTTCGCCCCCAGCCTGGTGATCAGCGAGGCGGACATCGACGAGGGCATGGCCCGTCTCGAGCGCGCCCTGGCCAGCCTGACTGCCGCCTGACCGGCGACCACTGTCCGACGAGGAGTGACACCGATGCTGATCATGCGCCCCGCCCGGATGGGCGACCTGCCGGAAGTCCAGCGGCTGGCGGCGGACAGTCCGGTCGGTGTCACCTCGCTGCCGGACGACCGCGAGCGTCTGGCCGAGAAGATCCGCGCCTCGGAGGCTTCGTTCGCCGCCGAGGTGAGCTTCAACGGCGAGGAGAGCTACTTCTTCGTCCTCGAGGACACGGCCAGCGGCAAGCTGGTCGGCTGCTCGGGTATCGTCGCCACCGCCGGCTTTTCCGAGCCGTTCTACAGTTTCCGCAACGAGACCTTCGTGCACGCGTCGCGCGAGCTGAAGATCCACAACAAGATCCATGTGTTGTCGATGTGTCACGACCTGACCGGCAACAGCCTGCTGGTCAGCCTCTACCTGCAGCCGGAGCTGGAGAGCACGCCTTGGGCAGAGCTCAACTCGCGCGGCCGGCTGCTGTTCGTCGCCAGCCATCCGGAGCGTTTCGCCGAGTCGATGGTGGTCGAGGTGGTCGGCTACAGCGACGACAGGGGCGATGCGCCGTTCTGGGACGCCATCGGCCGCAATTTCCTCGCCATCGGCTACGCCGAGGCCGAGCGCCTGTGTGGCCTGAAGGGCCGCACCATGCTCGCCGAGCTGATGCCGAGCTACCCGATCTACGTGCCCTTGCTGCCCGATAGCGCCCAGGAGGCCATGGGGCAGGTGCACCCGCGTTCGCAGGTGTCTTTCGACATCCTGATGCGCGAAGGCTTCGAGAGCGAACACTACGTCGACATCTTCGACGGCGGACCCACCGTGCATGCCCGCACCGCGAGTCTGCGCTCCATCGCCCAGAGCCGTCTGGTGCCGGTGCGCCTTGGTGCGTCGGCGCAGTCCGGGCGCGCCTACCTGGTGGCCAACAACCAGCTGCAGGATTTCCGTGCGCTGATTGTCGAGCTGGACTGGGAAAGCGGCCAGCCGCTGACCCTCACGCCGGCAGTGGCCGAGGCGCTGGGGGTAGGCGAGGGCGGCAGCGTGCGGGTGGTGGCGTTGTGAGTCGCGCCTGCCGCTGAGCAGATCCATGGCGGAGGCTGCGGCCTTCGGCACCGATGCCGCGCCGGTCCGCGCGGTCCGGCCCCGGCACAGCGGGTCCGTCTACAGGAGGCACCATGATCGTCCGTCCCGTTCGCAGCACCGACCTGCCCGCGCTGATCGCCATGGCGCGCAGCACCGGCGCCGGTCTGACTTCGCTGCCGGCCAGCGAGGATCGCCTGGCTCAGCGCGTCGCCTGGGCGGAAAAATCCTTTCACGGCGAGGCCGAGCGGGCTGACGCCGACTACCTGTTCGTGCTGGAGACCGATGCCGGCGAGGTGGTCGGCATCAGCGCCATGAACGGCGCGGTGGGTCTGCGCGAGCCCTGGTACAACTTCCGTGTCGGTCTGACCGTGAGCGCCTCGCGCGCGCTGGGCATCCACCGGCAGAACCCCACGCTGTTCCTGGCCAACGACCTGACCGGCAACACCGAGGTCTGCTCGCTGTTCCTGGATGCCAACTACCGCCACAGTGGTCTCAGCGGACGCCTGCTGTCCAAGGCGCGCTTCCTGTTCATCGCCGAGTTCCCCGAGCTGTTCGGCGACAAGGTGATCGCCGAGATGCGCGGGATTTCCGATGACAACGCCCGCGCACCGTTCTGGGAAAGCCTCGGTCGGCACTTCTTCAAGATGGAGTTCTCCCAGGCCGACTACCTCACCGGGGTCGGCAACAAGGCCTTCATCGCCGAGCTGATGCCCAAGTTCCCGCTGTACACCTGCTTCCTCTCCGAGGAGGCGCGCGCGGTGATCGGTCGCGTGCACCGCGACACCGAGCCGGCACTGACCATGCTGCGCGCCGAGGGCTTCACCTATCAGGGCTACATCGACATCTTCGACGGCGGCCCGGCGCTGGAGTGCGAGACCCGCAGTATCCGCGCGGTGCGCGACAGCCAGACCCTGGTGCTGGCGATCGGCACGCCGGGCGAGGAGGCGCCGCAGTTCCTCATCCACAACCGCAAGCGCGAGGACTGCCGGATCACCGTCGGCAAGGCGCGGCCGGCCTCCGGCACCCTGGTGGTGGACGCCGCCACCGCCAAGCGCCTGCGCCTGTCTGCCGGTGCCCAGGTGCGCGCGGTGCCGCTGTCGGCCCAGCTCGGCTGGCGCTGAGTATCCGCTGGCCCCGGGTGCCGCGCCTGCTCAGGGACTGCACGCGGCGGCGCAAAGCCTTAAGCTGGGCTCCCTTTATCCTTTTCAGTCTGTCTGAGCGAGAAATGCCATGAGCGAAAGCCTGCCCCTGATCCTCGAAGATGCCCACGGCGAGCGCCGGGAAACCCACAGCGCGCGCATCGGCGTGCGCCTCGAAGGCCGCGAGCTGTGGCTGGAGGCCGACGGCATGGGCGGGGTGACCATCTATGCCGAATCTGTGGAAGGCGAAACCGAGATTCCGCTGCTGGTGGTGCGCCCGCAGGCGGTCAACCAGCTGTCGCTGTCGGTCGAGCTGGAGGCCGCCGAGGCCCATGAGCACGACCACGAGCACGGCGCCGACTGCGGCTGCGATCATCACTGACCTCGCTGCGACTGCCTGGCGGCTATGCTGGATGCATGGTCGCCGGTCGTAGGGAGGGCCTGCCATGCTTGCACTGGGCAAACTGCTTGAGCTGACGCTGGCCGGGCGCGAGCCGTCGGAGAAGATCCAGGTCTGTGCCTCCGGCGCCAGGCTGCAGTGGAAGGCCGAAGGGGTCCTGCTGATCGACCCGCCGGCAGGGCGCGACACGGGCCTCGATCTGCTGCTGTCGGCCGGTATCCATGGCGACGAGACCGCACCGGTCGAACTGCTCGAGCGTCTGCTGCACGACATCGCCGCCTGCCGGCTGCAGCCGGTCGTGCGGCTGCTGGTGGTGCTGGGCAATCCGGCAGCACTGCGTCGCGGTCAGCGCTATGTCGAATACGACCTCAATGCGTTGTTCGGCGGCGGCGAGCCGTCCGTCAGCGGCGCGGATGCCCTGCGCGCCGTGGAGCTGGAGCAGCAGGTCGAACTGTTCTTCAGCCCGCCGGGGCGCCGGCGCGTGCATTACGACCTGCATGCGGACCTTCGCGCCTCGCGGATCGAGCGCTTCGCCCTGCGCCCGCGCAGCGCGCAGCGTCCTTCGCGCGGCCAGCTGGCGGGCCTGCAGGCGGCCGGTGTGCAGGCCCTGCTGCTGCAGGACGAATCTGCGGCGACCTTCAGCGCCTTCACCAGCGAGCGCTTCGCGGCCGAGGCCTTCAGCTTCGAGCTGGGCCCGGCGCAGCCGCTGGGGCAGGGCGGCGCGGCCGAGCTGGGTCGGTTGGAAGCCTGGCTGCGGGAGCTGATCGAGGGCCGCGAGCCGGCCATGGCCGGCGATCCGGCGGCCCTCCCGCTGTTTCGCATCGCGCTCGAGGTGATCAAGCACAGCGACGCCTTCCGCCTGCATCTGGGCGATGAGGTGGCGAGCTTCACCGAGCTGGTGCCGGGCTGTCTGCTGGCCGAGGATGCCGACGGTCGGCGCTGGCTGGTGGAGGAGCAGGGCGCGCGCATCGTCTTCCCCAATCCCAGGGTGGTCAGCGGTCAGTGCGCCGGGCTGATCGTGGTGCCGGTCGCTGTCGACGAGGTCTGTGCCTGAGTCGTGCCGTCATCCGCTGTCTCTATAGCGCTAATAGTGCACCCGGCGATGCAAGCGGGTGCCAGTTGTTTATATAATGCCCGTCTTTGCCGGCGCCACGCGCGGCACTCTTGCAATTGCCGCTGCGGCTCAGTTTTCCGAGAAAAATCCATGAAAAGCGCAGAAATCCGTGAAGCCTTCCTCCGCTTCTTCGAAGAGAAGGGACACACCCGCGTCGCCTCCAGTTCGCTGATCCCGGCGAATGATCCGACCCTGCTGTTCACCAATGCCGGCATGAACCAGTTCAAGGACTGCTTCCTCGGCCTGGAAAAGCGCGCCTACACCCGCGCCACCACCAGCCAGAAGTGCGTGCGTGCCGGCGGCAAGCACAACGACCTGGAAAACGTCGGCTACACCGCGCGCCACCACACCTTCTTCGAGATGCTGGGCAACTTCAGCTTCGGCGACTACTTCAAGCGCGACGCCATCACCTACGCCTGGGAGTTCCTCACCTCGCCGCAGTGGCTGAACCTGCCGGCCGACAAGCTGTGGGTCACCGTCTACGCCAGCGACGACGAGGCCTACGACATCTGGACCCAGCAGGTCGGCGTGCCGGCTGCGCGCATGGTGCGCATCGGCGACAACAAGGGCGCCCCCTACGCCTCCGACAACTTCTGGGCGATGGGCGACACCGGCCCGTGCGGCCCGTGCACCGAGATCTTCTTCGACCACGGCGAGCACATCTGGGGCGGCCCGCCCGGCTCGCCGGAAGAGGACGGCGACCGCTACATCGAGATCTGGAACAACGTGTTCATGCAGTTCAACCGCACCGCGGACGGCGTGCTGCACCCGCTGCCGGCGCCGAGCGTGGACACCGGCATGGGCCTGGAGCGCATCAGCGCGGTGCTGCAGCACGTCAACTCGAACTACGAGATCGACCTGTTCCAGAGCCTGCTCAACGCCTCCGCCGCGGCCATCGGCTGCACCAACCAAGGCCAGGCCTCGCTCAAGGTGGTCGCCGACCATATTCGTTCCTGCGGCTTCCTGGTCGCCGACGGCGTGACCCCGTCCAACGAGGGCCGCGGCTACGTGCTGCGCCGTATCGTCCGTCGCGCCTGCCGCCACGGCAACAAGCTGGGCGCCAAGGGCAGCTTCTTCCACAAGATCGTCGCCGCGCTGGCCGCCGAGATGGGTGAGGCCTATCCGGAGCTGCGCCAGCAGCAGGCGCACATCGAGCGGGTACTGAAGGCCGAGGAAGAGCAGTTCGCCAAGACCCTGGAGCAGGGCCTGAAGATCCTCGAGCAGGACCTGGCCGAGTTGCAGGGCAGCGTCATCCCCGGCGACGTGGTGTTCAAGCTGTACGACACCTACGGCTTCCCGGTTGACCTGACCGCCGACATCGCCCGCGAGCGCGAACTGTCCATCGACGAGGAAGGCTTCGAGCGCGAGATGCAGGCCCAGCGTGAGCGCGCGCGCTCCGCCAGCGCCTTCGACCTCGACTACAACAGCCTGATCAAGGTGGAAGGCGAGACCCGCTTCACCGGCTACGCAGGCACCAGCGGCGCTGGCCGCGTGCTGGCGCTGTTCAAGGAAGGCATGAACGTCGACAGCCTGAACGCCGGCGAGGAGGGCGTGGTGGTCCTCGACCAGACGCCGTTCTACGCCGAGTCCGGCGGCCAGGCCGGCGACTGCGGCTATCTGGAAGCCAAGGGTCTGCGCTTCGACGTGCGCGACACCCGCAAGGCCGGTGGCGCCTTCCTGCACCACGGCATCCTCGATGCCGGCAGCCTGAGCGTCGGCGACCAGGTCGAGGCGGTGGTCGACGCCACGGTGCGCGGCGCCACCGCGCTCAACCACTCGGCCACCCACCTGCTGCACGCCGCGCTGCGCCAGATCCTCGGCGAGCACGTCGGCCAGAAGGGTTCGCTGGTGGACAGCCAGCGCCTGCGCTTCGACTTCAGCCACTTCGAGGCGATCAAGCACGAGCAGCTCAAGGCGCTGGAAGAGCTGGTCAACGCCGAGATCCGCCGGAACAGCGAGGTCGAGACCGAGGAAACCGACATCGACACCGCCAAGGCCAAGGGCGCCATGGCGCTGTTCGGCGAGAAGTACGGCGACAGCGTGCGCGTGCTGAGCATGGGCGGCGGCTTCTCCGTCGAACTGTGCGGCGGTACCCATGTGCAACGCACCGGCGACATCGGCCTGTTCAAGATCGTCAGCGAAGGCGGCGTGGCCGCCGGCGTGCGCCGCATCGAGGCGGTGACCGGCGCGCAGGCGCTGGACTACCTCAACGCTGCCGAGGAGCAGCTGAAGGACGCCGCCGCGCTGGTCAAGGGCAGCCGCGACAACCTGCTGGACAAGCTGGGCGGCCTGCTCGAGCGCAACCGCCAGCTGGAGAAGGAGCTGGAGCAGCTCAAGGCCAAGGCCGCCAGTGCCGCCGGTGACGATCTGGCCGGTGCGGCCATCGAGGTGGCTGGGGTCAAGGTGCTGGCCGCGCGTCTCGACGGGCTGGATGGCAAGGCCCTGCTGGCGCTGGTCGACCAGTTGAAGAACAAGCTGGGTCGCGCAGTGGTCCTGCTCGGCGGCGAGTTCGACGGCAAGGTGGTGCTGGTGGCCGGGGTGACCCAGGACCTGACCGCCAAGCTCAAGGCCGGCGAGCTGATGAAGCAGGCGGCGGCGCTGGTCGGTGGCAAGGGCGGCGGTCGCCCGGACATGGCCCAGGGTGGCGGCGTGGACGCCGGCAAACTGGACGAGGCGCTGGCGCTGGTTGAGCCGTTCGTCGCCGCCGCGTTCTGACCTCTCCCATGGAGCCCGCCCCGCGCCCGGCGGGTTCTTGGCAGGTGCAGACCTGACAGGTTTAATGGGCGACTTTTTACGGTTAGGCGACAGCGAAATGGCATTGATCGTACAGAAATTCGGCGGCACCTCGGTCGGTAGCGTCGAGCGCATCGCGCAGGTGGCCGAGAAGGTGAAGAAGTTCCGCGAGGCGGGCGACGACATCGTGGTGGTGGTGTCGGCCATGAGCGGCGAGACCAACCGTCTGATCGACCTGGCCAAGCAGATCATGCCGCAGCCGGATCCGCGCGAGCTGGATGCGATCATTTCCACCGGCGAGCAGGTCACCATCGGCCTGCTGGCCATGGCGCTGATCCAGCGCGGCGTGCCGGCGGTGTCCTTCACCGGCAACCAGGTGCGCATTCTCACCGACAGTGCCCACACTAAGGCGCGCATCCTCGAGATCGACGACCAGCGCCTGCGTGCCGAGCTGAAGGCCGGTCGCGTGGTGGTGGTCGCCGGCTTCCAGGGCGTCGACGAGCAGGGCAACATCACCACCCTCGGCCGTGGCGGCTCCGACACCACTGGCGTGGCCCTGGCCGCGGCGCTGAAGGCCGACGAGTGCCAGATCTACACCGACGTCGACGGCGTCTACACCACCGACCCGCGCGTGGTGCAGCGTGCCCGCCGGCTGGAGAAGATCACCTTCGAGGAGATGCTGGAAATGGCCAGCCTCGGCTCCAAGGTGCTGCAGATCCGTTCGGTGGAGTTCGCCGGCAAGTACAACGTTCCGCTGCGCGTGCTGCACAGCTTCCAGGAGGGTCCGGGCACCCTCATTACCATCGACGAAGAGGAATCCATGGAACAGCCGATCATCTCCGGCATCGCCTTCAATCGCGACGAAGCCAAGCTGACCATCCGCGGCGTCCCGGATACCCCCGGTGTGGCGTTCAAGATTCTCGGCCCGATCAGCGCCGCCAACGTCGAAGTGGACATGATCGTGCAGAACGTGGCGCACGATAACACCACCGACTTCACCTTCACGGTGCATCGCAACGACTACGACAAGGCGCTGGGCGTGCTGAAGCAGACCGCCGCCTCGATGGGCGCGCGCGAAGTGTCCGGCGACACCGAAATCGCCAAGGTGTCCATCGTCGGGGTCGGCATGCGCTCCCACGCCGGCGTGGCCAGCCGCATGTTCGAAGCCCTGGCCAAGGAGAACATCAACATCCAGATGATCTCCACCTCGGAAATCAAGGTCAGCGTGGTCGTCGAGGAGAAGTATCTCGAGCTGGCCGTGCGTGCCCTGCATACCGCTTTCGATCTGGACGCGCCGGCCCGACAGGGTGAGTGACGTTCACTGAGCAGAAGGCGCGGATTTCCGCGCCTTTTGTCGTTTTTGGCCGCCCGGCAGCCTTTTATTCTGCCGGGGGTGGTCAATACTTGGGCGATAGCCAGCAGGTTTGATGCCTGCGGCTGTGTGGCCGTTTTTTTATCTTGCAGACAGCTGTCCTGAAACAGACGTAAGGAGAAATGGAATGCTTATTCTGACTCGCCGGGTGGGAGAGACCTTGATGGTCGGTGACGATGTAACCGTGACCGTGCTGGGCGTGAAGGGCAATCAGGTGCGCATTGGTGTCAATGCCCCGAAGGAAGTCGCCGTGCATCGCGAAGAAATCTATCAGCGCATCCAGAAGGAGAAGGACGAAGAACCAAACCATTGATTCTTTTTCGATTTTTATCGAATCAGGGCTTTGCAAACGGGGTTTGCTTGGGTATAGTACGCCCCGTGTTGCGGAGAGGTGGCCGAGTGGCCGAAGGCGCTCCCCTGCTAAGGGAGTACACCTCAAAAGGGTGTCGGGGGTTCGAATCCCCCCTTCTCCGCCATTATTTTGCATTGTCAGGTAGAGATGTTGTTCGATCACGTAAGTGATTGAAAATGAAAGAAAAAACATCTTGACTGTCTCGCGACAGGGCCTATAATGCGCACCGTCAAGTGCACTCATAGCTCAGCTGGATAGAGTACCCGGCTACGAACCGGGCGGTCGGAGGTTCGAATCCTCCTGAGTGCACCATATTCGAGTTGTCAGCCAAGGCTGATGAGTCAATCCAGAGGTGAACTGGCTAAACATCACGGATGCACTCATAGCTCAGCTGGATAGAGTACCCGGCTACGAACCGGGCGGTCGGAGGTTCGAATCCTCCTGAGTGCACCATATCGAAAAAGGCCTGCAGTCATGCAGGCCTTTTTTTTTGCCCATTCGCCGCCGGACCTCGAATCGGCGGCGATGCGCCGCGAGTGCTCGTAACGCTCGCGGCTGCAGGCGACGGACTCCGCTGCAGGTCGAGATTTTTGCCTGTGGCGGGGTGAGCGAATGCTACCATTGCGCTTATCTGCCCCCAGCGGGTTGCGTGGACATCCAGTCATGGACTTACCCAGTAGACCTACCGAACCTCGATTGTTCGTCAGCATCTTGAAAGATTGATCGCCCTCGGTGCGCCGTCCTGCCGCTGGGGGACAGGGAGTGCGCCATCATGAGCGAAGCTGAAGCGAAAAAGCCGCAGGAAAGCCTGCAGGATCGCCTGGCTCAGGTGATCGACCTGCTGCACCGGCAGCGACTGGTCGAGCAACTGGCCCACCGCCAGGAAGGCGGCCACCACGAGCTGGTGGAAAATCTGGTGCACCGCCAGAATCTGGCCGAACTGCAGCGTAAGCTCGACGACCTGCACCCGGCCGACATCGCCCATATCCTCGAAGCCCTGCCTCTGGATGATCGCCTGACCGTCTGGCAGCTGGTCAAGGCCGAGCGCGACGGCGACATCCTCCTCGAAGTATCCGATGCGGTGCGCGAAACCCTGATCGCCGACATGGACGATCACGAGATTCTTGCCGCCACCCGCGACCTGGATGCCGACGAACTGGCCGACCTGGCGCCGGAACTGCCGCGCGACGTGGTCCACGAGCTGATGGAGACCCTCGACGCGCAGCAGCGCGAGCGAGTGCGCTCGGCGCTGTCCTACGAGGAGGACCAGGTCGGTGCGCTGATGGACTTCGAGATGGTCACCATCCGCGACGATGTGACCCTCGAGGTGGTGCTGCGCTACCTGCGTCGGCTCAAGGAGTTGCCGGGGCATACCGACAAGCTGTTCGTGGTCGATTACGACGGCATGCTGCAGGGTGTGCTGCCGATCAAGCGGCTGCTGGTCAACGACCCGGACAAGAAGGTGGCCGAGGTGATGGCCACCGATCCGGTTGGCTTCCAGCCGGACGAGGACGCCTACGAGGCGGCCCAGGCCTTCGAGCGCTATGACCTGATTTCCGCGCCGGTGGTGGACAAGAGCGGCAAGCTGATCGGCCGTCTGACCATCGACGAGATGGTCGACCTGATCCGCGAGGAAAGCGAAAGCGAAGTGCTGAACATGGCCGGTCTGCGCGAGGAGGAAGACATCTTCGCCTCGGTGTGGAAGTCAGTACGCAACCGCTGGGCCTGGCTGGCGCTCAATCTGATCACCGCCTTCATCGCCTCGCGGGTGATCGGTCTGTTCGAGGGCTCCATCGAGAAGTTGGTGGCACTGGCGGCGTTGATGCCCATCGTCGCGGGTATTGGCGGCAACTCCGGCAATCAGACCATCACCATGATTGTGCGCGCCATGGCGCTGGATCAGGTGGGTACCGGCAATACCATGCGTCTGCTGCGCAAGGAGCTGGGCGTTGGTCTGCTCAACGGCGTGGTGTGGGGCGGGGTGATCGGCTCCGTGGCCTGGTATCTGTATGGCAGTTGGTCGCTGGGTGCGGTCATGACGGGCGCGATGACCCTCAACCTGCTGCTGGCAGCGCTCATGGGCGTGCTGATTCCGATGACCCTGGCGCGCTTCGGGCGCGATCCGGCGATGGGTGCCAGTGTGATGATCACGGCGGTCACCGACAGTGGCGGCTTCTTCATCTTTCTCGGCTTGGCCACGCTGTTCCTGCTGTAGCTGCCGGTGTGTTGTTGCTCATCAACAAAAAAGCCGCCTTTCGGGGCGGCTTTTTTATGGGGCGTTGTTCAGTTTTGCTGCGTGCCGGTGCTGCTGCCGAGCAGGGCGATCAGTGCGCTCTGCTGCGGCTGGGGCAACTGGCGAAAGTGGCGCAGCAGCTGATGCTCGTGAGGATGCAGTTCGCCATGCACCGGCGCATTGGCGGCAGCATCAGGCAGGTTGCCCTCGGCGAGCAGGGTCTTTTCCAAGCGCGCGATGATTTCGGAGTTCATGCTGCGATGGTAGTGGCGGGCAACTTCGGCGATGCGCGAACGCATGCCTTCCGGCAGGCGCACGACGAACTTGTCGGCAGTCCGGCTGGAGCGGGAGGCGGGGCTCTGTTTCATGGGCTCTCGATGACCGATTTATCAGGGTATGCAGATCGATAGATGACGTGACAACGGTATGACCACGCTTTGGCGTATCCGTTCAGCGGCGTCCTCCCGGTACGGGGTTTCCGTCGGTGCGGAGGCTTGCTGGCGATGACCTGCTGGGGGCAGTGTGCGGGCTACCGGGGATCATGGCCAGTTGTCGGCGGCGGAATTGCGAATGGTTCTACATCTGTAGGCTGCCCGGCTGGGGCTGCTGCCAGGCTCGGGTTCCGCCATCCCGCGGCGGAGAAGCCGTGCGGGGGCATGACAAGCCGCAGATCCTCGTTTAACATCGCCGGCCCAATGCGCCTGTAGCTCAGCTGGATAGAGCGACCGCCTCCTAAGCGGTAGGTCGGGGGTTCGAATCCCCCCTCGCGCACCATATTGTTGATGTACAGCAAAGGGTTACGTCTTCTGGCGTAACCCTTTTGCATTTCTGCTGCAGGCCCATGCACAGTATGCTGTTGGCGTGGCGCCCTGCGGGGCGCTCCATGCTGCTCTTCAAATCGCCGGCTTCCCTGGCTGGCAGTACTGCTCCGGGCTCCGGGCTCCGGCTCGAGAGCGAGTTATCTTCGATGCCCCTGGCGAAACTGCTGTCTCTTGAGTGATTGCGGATGAATCGGTTTTTCACCCTGCGCGGCCTGCTGTTGAGCGCCTTTCTCGGTTTCGGCCTGTTGGTGTCCGTGTATCAGCTGGTGTCGGTGTATCGCCATTCGCAACAGGAAGCGATGAGCGAGCTGGAAATCACGACCGATTTCATCGGCCATTTCCTGGCGGGCGGCCTGGAGCTGAATGGCTCCGGTTCGATCGATCAGCTCGGCCATCTGTTCGCCGAGCATCTCAACCATCCGGCGCTGGTCTACGCCGCGGTGCTGGACAGTAGCGGACGGATGCGCGCCCTCAGTCTGCCGCAGGGTGTCATGCGTATGCCGCTGAGTGTCCCGGCCATCGAGCGTCTGCTGGGCGACCGGGCGGACCTGGAGGAGCGTCACCTGCACTGGCTGGAGGAGAGCGACCTGCTCCTCGGCGGCTACCCGCTGGGGACAGGCCCCGGGCTGGTGGGGCAGGGCGTGCCGGACATGGTGGTGCTGGCCATGCGTACCGATACGCTGCGCGGCCATGCCTGGTCGCGCACCGGCAAGCAGTTGCTGCCGCTGCTGTTGCCGTTGCTGCTGCTGGCCCTGCTATTGGCCTGGCTGCTCAAGCGTCTGCTCACCGATCGCATCGAGGAGTTGCTGCAGGATGTTCGGCGCATGAGCAGCGGGCGACTGGGTACGCTGCCGTCACAGGGCAACGACGAGGTGGGACAGTTGGCTGCCGAGTTCGCCTCGCTGATGCAGCGGGTGGTGACGGCGCGGGATTACAACGAATATCTGCTCAACTGCATTCCCAGCCCGGTCTGGCGGGTTGATGCCGAGCGCACCTGTGTCTACGTGAACGCCGCCTGGCTGCAGTTCACCGGCATGAGTCGGGCGGAAAGCCTGCTGGAGGGCTGGTGGCAGGCGGTCCATGAGGACGACCGCCATCTGCTCGAGCCCCTGCTGCGAGCCGGCGGTGATGGTTTTGGCAAGGGCTTCTCGTCGCGCCTGCGTCTGCGCTCGCGGACAGGCCACTTCCACTGGATGCAGCTGCACGGAGAGCCGTTGATCGGGCACGATGGCCGTTTCCACGGCTACATCGGCAGCTGCTTCGACATGCAGGCCGAGCTGGACGCCGGTGCCGAGCTGATGGCCAAGGAGGCGCGTTTTCGCGGCCTGGTCGAGCGCTCGCTGGTGGGCGTCTACGTGTTGCGGGACGGGCACTTCGAGTACGTCAATCCACGCATGGCCGAATGGTTCGGCTACCAGGCGGACGATCTGGTGGCGCGTGCGCTGCTGGATCTGGTCGGCGAGGGGAATCGCGGCGAGGTGGGCAACCTGCTGGCCCGTTGCGAGAGTGGCGAACGGACTTCGGTGCACTTCGAGTTCCGCGCCCTGACCCGTGACGGCAGGGAGTTCATGGCCGAGGCTTTCGGCACGCGCATCGAGCTGGATGGTCTGCCGGCGATCATCGGCACGCTGCTGGATGTCAGCCAGCGCTACCGTGACCGCGAGACGATTCAGGCGGTGGTGGATGCCGTGGTGGCCAGTCCGATGGTGCTGTGGCGCCGCAAGCTCGAGAACGGCTGGCCGGTGCAGTACGTGTCGGACAATGTCGAGCGCTGGGGCTACCGTGCCGAGCAGTTGCTTGATGGGGCGCGTTGGTTCACCACCCTGATCCATCCGGACGATCTGGCGCTGGTGCTGAGCGAGGTAGAACGCTGCATTCACGAGCGCTGCCCGGAGTTCGTTCTCGAGTACCGTATCCGTACCGGAGTCGGCAGCTATATCTGGATCGAGGACTACTCGCGGGTGCACCGCGATACGGCCGGTGAGGTGCAGTATCTCGAGGGGCTACTGATCGACATCTCTGCGCGCAAGGCGACGGACGAGAAGCTGCGGCATGCCGCGGCAGTGTTCACCAATGCCCGTGAGGGGGTGGTGATCACCGATACCTCGCCGCGGATCATCGCGGTCAACCGCGCGTTCTGCGACATCACCGGCTACGAGGAGCACGAGGTGCTCGGCTGCAATCCCAGCATTGTCAGCTCCGGTCGACAGAGCAAGGAGTTCTACCGCGACATGTGGGCGGCGCTGCTCGACGAGGGGCACTGGCAGGGCGAGGTGTGGAACCGGCGCAAGAGCGGCGAGGTGTTCCCGCAGTGGCACAGCATCAGTGCGGTACGTGACGACAAGGGCAAGCTGACCAACTATGTCGCGGTGTTCAGCGACATTTCCCAGCTCAAGGAGTCCGAGGCCCAGCTCGAGCGCCTGGCGCACTATGACCCGCTGACCGGTCTGCCCAATCGTCTGCTGGTGCAGTCGCACCTCAATGGCGCCATCGAGCGGGCTCGCCGCCTGCATTGCAAGGTGGCGGTGCTGTTCCTCGATCTGGATGGTTTCAAGCGGGTCAACGACAGTCTCGGCCACTCGGTCGGGGACGAGCTGCTGGTGTTGATCGCCCGCCGCCTGCGCCAGCGCATTCGGGCCGAGGACATGTTCGCCCGCCTGGGCGGCGACGAGTTCCTGCTGGTGCTGGAGTCCATCCACCATCCCGAAGAGGCAGCGGCGCTGGCGCAGGATCTGATCAACCTGCTGCAGCAGCCGTTCCGCGCCGGCAGTGGCCATGAGCTGTTCGTGGGGGCCAGCATCGGCATCAGCCTGTTTCCCGACGACGGCCAGGAAATGGCCGAGCTGATCCGCTGTGCGGATGTGGCCATGTATCAGGCCAAGGAAAACGGGCGCAACAGCTACCATTTCCACACCAAGGAGCTGACCCGCGCCGCGGAGAACCGCCAGGCTCTGGAAAGCCGCTTGCATCGAGCGATCACCGCCCAGGAGTTCGTACTGCACTACCAGCCGCAGGTGGATGTCGCCAGCGGACGGATACTCGGCTTCGAGGCGCTGGTACGCTGGCAGCCGGAGAGCGGCGAGCCGGTCTCGCCGGGGGTGTTCATTCCCCTGCTCGAGGAAACCGGGCTGATCCTGGCGCTCGGCGACTGGGTGCTGCACGAGGCCTGCCGGCAGGCCCTGCGCTGGCACGCGGCCGGCTTGCTCGACGTGCCGGTGAGCGTCAACCTGTCGCCGCACCAGTTCCAGCATCTGGATGTGGTTGAACTGGTCCGCCGGGCGCTGGCGCACAGCGGTCTGCCGGGGGCGCTGCTCGAGCTGGAAATCACCGAGGGCGCGCTGATGGCGCAGGACCTGACCACCCAGGCGCGGCTGAGTGAACTCAAGGCACTGGGCGTGCGTCTGGCGGTGGACGATTTCGGCACCGGCTATTCGTCGCTGGCCTATCTCAGTCGCTTCCCGCTCGACAAGTTGAAGATCGACAAGAGCTTCATCGACGGCCTGGGGCAGGACGAGCGCGCCGACAAGATCGTCGCCACCATCATCGCCATGGGTCAGGGGCTGGATCTGCAGGTGGTCGCCGAAGGCGTGGAGAACGCGGAGCAGCTGCAACTGTTGCGTGCGCAGGGTTGCGACGCGGTGCAGGGCTATCTGTGCGGCCGCCCGCTGCCGGCGGAGCAGGCAGCGGCCCGCCTGGTGCAGGAGCGGCAGGTCCTGCCGGCCTGAACGGCGAGCGAGGGATCAGCCCGGCAACAGGGCACGCAGCCAGGCGTTGACGTCGGCCGCGCCGGCCAGGCGCAGGCCTTCGCCGAGGGCATTGGCTTCGCTCTGGCTGCGCGGCAGCAGGAGGAATTCCGGTCCGCCACTGTCGCGCAGCAGGTGCAGGCGGGCATAGGGCATGCCGGTGAGCAGCAGGCGCATGAAGCGCGCATCGCTCCAGGCATCCGCCGGCATGGCCAGCATGTGATAGCCGGCGTCCAGCTGGTCGAGGCCGATGCGGCTCAGGCGGTACTCGCTGAGCTGGGCCGGGAAGTGCTGGGTCAGGCCGCGACGGCGGGCATAGGCCACGGCGCAGGAGAAGGCCTGGGAGGCCTGTTCACCACACCAGAAGTAGCGTTCGCCGCGCCAGTTGGCCTGGCGCAGGACCAGCGAGGTGCCGCCGCTCTGCTGCGGCAAGGCCAGGGCCAGGGCGCGGCTGAAGTCCTTGTAGCTGATCAGGCGGATGCTCCGGCAGGCCGGGGCGGCGGCGTATTCCTCGAAGGTGCGGAAGAACTTGCCGGGAGTTGGCGTGCCACTGTGGCCGTCGATCCAGCGCAGGTCGAACTCGCTCAGCTCCCGCTCGCTCAGTTGCACCAAGGCGCTGAGGACGCTATGGGCCGCGGCCTTGTCCTCCTGCACCGGACCGGACAGCGCGCCGCGTGGCAGGCTGGCCAGATGCTGCAGCGGCGGACCGTCGTGCCAGCAGATGCTGTCCGGCACCGGCGGCAGTGGGGCGAAGGGCAGGCGCAAACGGGACGCCTGCTCCAGCAGCTGCTGGCTGCCACGGCGGGCGAAACCAAGGCGCTGGGCCAAGGCGGCGATACGGCCGGTCAGCGATGGAGGTGGCATGCTCATGCCTGGGTGCTTCCTGCAAACTGATGAAATACAGGCATGCGGAGTCTCTGCATGCCAACGTCCTAAAGGATAAGGCTAACCGACTTCTTGGTGCGACAAAATGCTGGCCATTTGTTGGCGCGCGACGATCGGTTACCCGCCGCGAGGATCGCTGCGGCTTCGCCGCAGTGCTGCAGGCGGGCTATAATCCGGGCCCGATTACCTGCTGATGACCTTTGCCCATGTATGCTCTGGCTCGCGAGCTGATGTTCAAGCTGTCCCCGGAAACCTCCCACGAACTGGCCATCGACCTGATCGGTGCGGCTGGCCGGCTCGGCCTCAATCGTCTGCTGTGCAAGACGCCGAGCCTGCCGGTGACGGTGATGGGACTGGAGTTTCCCAACCCGGTCGGTCTGGCCGCCGGCCTGGACAAGAACGGTGACGCCATCGACGGCTTCGCTCAGCTGGGTTTCGGCTTCATCGAAATCGGCACCGTGACCCCGCGTCCGCAGCCGGGCAATCCCAAGCCGCGACTGTTTCGCCTGCCGCAGGCCGAGGCGATCATCAACCGCATGGGTTTCAACAACCACGGTGTCGATCATCTGCTGGAGCGGGTCAAGGCTGCGCAGTACCGCGGCGTGCTCGGCATCAACATCGGCAAGAACTTCGACACCCCGGTCGAGCGCGCGGTGGACGATTACCTGATCTGCCTGGACAAGGTCTATCCGCATGCCAGCTACGTGACGGTCAACGTCAGTTCGCCCAACACCCCCGGCCTGCGCAGCCTGCAGTTCGGCGACTCGCTCAAGCAGCTGCTCGAGGCCCTGCGCCTGCGTCAGGAGGACCTGAACGAGCGCCATGGCCGCCGCGTACCGCTGGCGATCAAGATCGCCCCGGACATGAGCGACGAGGAAACCGTGCTGGTGGCCCGCGCGCTGCTGGATACCGGGATGGATGCGGTGATCGCCACCAATACCACCCTGAGCCGCGAGGGTGTGGAGGGATTGGCGCATGCCGACGAGGCCGGCGGCCTGTCCGGTGCGCCGGTGCGCGACAAGAGTACCCATACCGTACGCGTGCTGGCCGGCGAGCTGGGTGGTCGTCTGCCGATCATCGCCGTGGGCGGCATCACCGAGGGCGCCCATGCGGCGGAGAAGATCGCCGCCGGCGCGAGCCTGGTGCAGATCTACTCCGGCTTCATCTACAAGGGCCCGGCGCTGATCCGCGCAGCGGTGGATGCCATCGCTGCAGCCGGCAAGGCCTGAGTCGCCGACCGGCAGATGGCGGAAACAGTCAGGGCTCCCGAAGGAGCCCTGGTCTGTTGAGGAATGGATAACGGGTGAGGTCGTTGCGAAAGCCGAAGAATCAGCCTACGGCGTGGATTTCACTCAGTCGGTGGATACCGGCGGTGCCGGTCATGCCCTCCCAGTTGTCGACACGCCCCTCGCGCCAGCCATTGAGCCAAGCCTGGCGGGCGGAGGGAAGGTTCAAGGGGCACATATCGCGGGATTTCCCGCTGACGCCATACTGATAACCGCGCAAAAAGGCTCGTTCCAACGGATCACGCTTAAGTCTTCTCATCGGGTATTGCCCTCGTTCGTTGACTGTACTGTCCCGTTGGCCCCCGTCGAGGCCTGGCAGAGGTTCTGCCATGTACTGCTCGCTGCCGGCGTGGCGAGCATTTTCCGCAGCTCTTGCGGCTGCGGACTGCGCTCAGTTCTAACCAATAGCCGCTGGTCTGTGAATGATCGTTTTGTAATAAAGGCTTAACTGAATTGCTATCTGGACTATAAGCAGCCGCCTGAGTCCGCCCGGACCTTGCACCGGCTCGCGTTCCGGCAGGCTTTGCATGGATACTGGATACCTTGATGATGGTAGTCGCTGCGGCGGCTCCCTCCCGACGAAGGGTTGGCTGCGACCCGCCGTCACACCCCAATTACGGGCTTTGCCCTTGGAATACTGCATGTCCGATCTGTACCCGCTCGTTCTGACCAGCCCGAAGGGCCTGGAAACCCTGCTGCTTGAGGAAGCCACCGACCTGGGCCTGGTCGAAGGGCGCTCCCAGGTGGCCGCCGTGCAGGGGCAGGGGAGCATGGAAACGGCCTATCGTCTGTGTCTGTGGTCGCGGCTGGCCAACCGCGTGTTGCTGGTGCTCGGCCGCTTCCCGGTGGATAACGCCGAGGCGCTGTACGAGGCGGTGCGCTCGGTCGACTGGAGCGAACACATGCTGGCCACGGGCAGCCTGGCGGTGGAGTTCTCCGGTCGCGGCGCGGGCATCGACAACACCCACTTCGGCGCGCTCAAGGTCAAGGACGCCATCGTCGACAGTCTGCGCACCGCCGCCGGCGAGCGCCCGTCGGTGGACAAGTACGAGCCTGACCTGCGCATCCATGCCCGTCTCGAGCGAGGCGAGCTGGTGTTGTCGCTGGACCTCTCCGGCTTCAGCCTGCACCAGCGCGGCTACCGCCTGCAGCAGGGCGCCGCGCCACTGAAGGAAAACCTCGCCGCCGCCATCCTGATCCGTGCCGGCTGGCCGCGCATCGCCGCCGAGGGCGGCGCGCTGAGCGACCCGATGTGCGGCGTCGGCACCTTCCTAGTTGAGGCCGGGATGATGGCCGCCGATATCGCGCCCAACCTTAAGCGCGAGAAGTGGGGCTTCTCCAACTGGCTCGGCCACGTGCCGGCGCTGTGGAGCAAGCTGCACGGCGAAGCCGAGGCGCGTGCCGCTGCCGGCCTGGCCCGTCCGCCGCTGTGGATCCGCGGCTACGAGGCCGATCCGCGGCTGATCCAGCCGGGGCGCAACAACGTCGAGCGCGCCGGCCTGAGCGAATGGGTGAAGATCTACCAGGGCGAGCTGGCCACCTTCGAGCCGCGTCCGGACCAGAACCAGACGGGCCTGGTGGTGTGCAACCCGCCCTATGGCGAGCGCCTCGGTGACGAAGCCAGCCTGCTGTACCTCTACCAGAACCTCGGCGAGCGCCTGCGCCAGTCCTGCCTGAACTGGGAGGCGGCGGTCTTCACCGGCGCTCCGGAACTGGGTAAGCGCATGGGCATCCGCAGCCACAAGCAGTACGCCTTCTGGAACGGCGCGCTGCCGTGCAAGCTGCTGCTGTTCAAGGTGCTGCCCGATCAGTTCGTCACTGGCCGCAACGAGTCGGCCGCGCAGCCGGCGCCGAGCCAGGCGCGGATGATCGGCGGCCAGCTGGTCGAGCGCCCGCCGGCGGTGCGCAGCGAGCCGGCGCGGCTGTCCGAGGGCGGGCAGATGTTCGCCAACCGCCTGCAGAAGAACCTCAAGACCCTGGGCAAGTGGGCGCGCCGCGAAGGCGTCGAGTGCTACCGCCTGTACGATGCCGACATGCCCGAATACGCCCTGGCGGTGGATCTGTACGCCGACTGGGTGCACGTGCAGGAATACGCGCCGCCGCGTTCTATCGACCCGGACAAGGCCCAGGCGCGCCTGCTCGATGCCCTGGCGGCGATTCCCCAGGCGCTGGACATGGATCCTGCGCGGGTGGTGATCAAGCGCCGCGAGCGCCAGGTCGGCAAGAAGCAGTACGAGCGCCAGGACCAGCAGGGCCGCTTCATGGAGGTCGGCGAGGGTGGCGTGAAGCTGCTGGTCAACCTGACCGACTATCTGGATACCGGCCTGTTCCTCGACCACCGGCCGCTGCGCCTGCGCATCCAGAAGGAAGCCGCCGGCAAGCGCTTCCTCAACCTGTACTGCTACACGGCGACGGCCACCGTGCATGCGGCCAAGGGCGGTGCGCGCAGCACCACCAGCGTCGACCTGTCGAAGACCTACCTGGACTGGGCGCGGCGCAACCTGGCGCTCAACGGCTTCTCCGACAAGCACAAGCTCGAGCAGGGCGACGTGATGGAGTGGCTGGAAGCCGATCGCGGCGAATACGAGCTGATCTTCATCGATCCGCCGACCTTCTCCAACTCCAAGCGCATGGAGGGGGTGTTCGACATCCAGCGCGACCATGTGCGCCTGCTGGATCTGGCCATGGCCCGCCTGGCCCGCGGCGGCGTGCTGTACTTCTCCAATAACTTCCGCAAGTTCCAGCTCGACCCGTCACTGGCGGAGCGTTACGCGGTGGAGGAGATCAGCGCGCAGACCCTCGATCCGGATTTCGTCCGCAACCCGAAGATCCACCGCGCCTGGCGCATGACCGCCCGCTAGGAGGGGTTTGGCCGCGCGTAATCCACCCATGCCGCCCAGCGGCACCTGGGCGGTGCCGCTGGTGGATTAGGCTGCTGTGCGGCTAGTCCTCCGACGTTTCCAGCACACAAAAAAGCCGCCTGTCCGTCACCCGGTCAGGCGGCTTTTTCGTGTCGGCTCAGTGCCCAGCATTGGCGCTGAGATTGCCCGGTTGCCGGTAGAGTTCCTGGAGGATCTGATCGAGGATCGCCGAGGCGCCCCACGGCCGCGGGTGGTTGAGGATCGCCACCACCGCCCAGGTATGGCCCTGGGCGTCGCGGCTGAAGCCGGCCAGGGCGCGGACGTTGTTCAGGGTGCCGGTCTTCAGGTGGGCGTTGCCGGCCAGCGGCGTGTTGCGCATGCGCTTGCGCAGGGTGCCGTCCATCGCCGCCAGCGGCAGCGAGGAGATGTATTCGGCGGCATACGGGCTGTTCCACGCCGCATGCAGCATGGCGGCCATTTCCCGCGCGCTGATGCGCTCGTTGCGCGACAGTCCCGAGCCGTTCTCCAGCACCAGATGCGGCGCGCGGATGCCCTTGCGCGTCAGCCACTGGTCGATCACCCGGTAGGCTGCCGCGGCATCGTCCGGGTCGCTGGGCAGGCGGTGGCGCGCGCCGATCGACAGGAACAGCTGGCGGGCCATGGTGTTGTTGCTGTACTTGTTGATATCGCGAATGATCTCCACCACATCCGGCGACCAGGCCTGAGCCAGCAGGCGCGCGTTGCCCGGGGTGGCGGCCAGGCGGTCCTGCCCCTGGATGCTGCCGCCCAGTTCGCCCCACAGCGCGCGTACGGCGCCGGCACTGAAGGTCGGATGGTCGAGCAGCGACATGTAGCGCTGGCCGCTGCAGCCCTCCGGGATCTGCCCGGTGGCCACCAGGGTCAGGCCGTTGCCCTGCTGCGGCTGGACGTTGTAGTTCACCTGCGGCCAGCTCGGGCAGGCCGCGGAGGCGGTCACGCGCACCCGGTTGTCGATGGTGATGTACGGAATCGGTGGCTCGACCTGCACGGCGGCGCCGCGCGCCTCGCCGCGGACGATCAGGCGCAGGGTCTTGAGGTTGACCATCAGCGGGTCCGGCTCGACCAGATAGGGCTTGCTGGAGTCGCCGCCATCGTCGTTGAACGAGGGGTGCAGTGCCGGACGGAAGTGGTTGCGCTCCAGCACCAGGTCGCCCTGCACCTGCTGCACGCCGGCGTTGCGCAGGTCGCGCAGCAGCAGCCATAGGCGCTCCATGGTCAGCTTCGGGTCGCCGCCGCCCTTGAGGTAGAGGTTGCCCTGCAGCACGCCGTTGCGCAGCGGGCCGTCGGTGTAGAAGCCGGTCTTCCACTGGTAGGTCGGGCCGAGCAGCTCGAGGGCGGCATAGGTGGTCACCAGCTTCATGGTCGAGGCCGGGTTCACCGGCGCGTCGGCGTTGAAGTAGCTGGCGGTGCCGGGGCCGTCGAGCGGGATCAGTGCCAGCGACAACGCATCGCTGTTGATCTTGCTGGCCTTGAGCGCCTGCTCCACCCGGGGCGGCAGTGCTGCCGCAGCGGCGGGCAGCGGCAGGAGCATGGGCAGGCACAGGCCGGCGAGGCCGAGCCGGCGCAGCGGTCGGCCGATTTTCAATGCCTTGGCGAGCAAGGACTTGGGCGCGCGGAACAACACGAGAGGGCTCACATTCGCGGTTTGAATAATATTTCTTATTATGCCCGAAACGCCCTATAACGGGGCTTTGGCGTGCCGGACGGCTCGCCTGCCGTGGGCCTGCCGGGCAGAAGCTGGTAGAGTGCCGCACCTCCACCCCTTTTCAAGGATGCCCCCATGGCTACCAATCGCTCCCGCCGTCTGCGCAAGAAGCTCTGTGTCGACGAGTTCCAGGAGCTCGGCTTCGAGCTGCTGCTCAACTATCGCGAAGACCTCGACGAAGTCGCCGTCGATGCTTTCCTGGGGCAGTTCCTCAAGGAAGCGATCAGCGACAACGACATGATCTTCATCGGCTGCGACGAGTTCGGCATGGTCTGCCTGGGCAAGCGTGGCTCGGTCACCGAAGAGCAGCGCGCCAAGGTCGACGCCTGGCTCAAGGGCCGCAGCGAGCTGGAAAGCTACACCCTCGGCAAGCTGGCCGATGCCTGGTACCCGGAAAAGCCGATCAACGCCTGATCTGATCGTCTGCTCCAGGCAAAAGCCCCGCGCCACGTCAGTGACGCGGGGCTTTTGCATTTTCAGGACATCACACCGGGCTGGAACGGCCAGTCATCTCGCGGGCCATCTCGGTGGCGTAGCTGTCGGTCATCCCGGCGATGAAGTCGATCACCCGCATGTACGCCTTGTACAGCGGCCAGTGGGGATCGGGCGCGTTGTTGCCGAGCAGGTCGAGGATGCGCCGGTTCTTGAACGACGGCGTGCGCCCGCCATGCTGCTCCAGTACGGCGCCGCAAAAGGCGTTGAGGAGGATCTCCAGGGTGGTATAGGCGCCGATCTCGTGCAGGGTCTTGCGCTTGTCCTGGAAGATCTTTTCCCGCGCCAGAGCCTTGGCGCGCAGCACGCACTGCTTGGCCGGGCCGTGCATGTGCTCGACCAGATCGCCCTCCAGGCTGCCGGCGAGCAGGGCGTCGTGCTGGGCGACGAAGGCGCGGGCGGCGGCGTTGGTCAGGTGCTCGATGGCCTTGCCGCGCAGGATCGCCAGCTTGCGCCGGCGCGAGTCGCGGGGGCCGAGCTGGCGGTAGGTCTCCGGCAGGTCGTCGCCGACCAGGTCGAGGAGCAGCGCCTCGACTTCCGGGTAGTCCAGCAGGTCCATCTCCAGGCCGTCTTCGAGGTCGATCAGGCCGTAGCAGATATCGTCGGCCGCCTCCATCAGATACACCAGCGGATGGCGTGCCCAGCGTTCGTTTTCCAGCTTCGGCAGGCCCAGCTTGCGGGCGATCTGTTCGAGCAGCGGCAGCTCGCTCTGATAGCAGCCGAACTTGTGCTTCTTGTAACCCTGGGCGTCGGCGTGGCGGGCGGTCCAGGGATATTTCAGGTAGCTGCCGAGGGTGGCGTAGGTCAGCCGGGTGCCTCCGTCGAACTGGTGGTACTCCAGCTGGGTCAGCACGCGAAAGCCTTGGGCGTTGCCCTCGAAACCGAGGAAGTCGGCGCGCTCGGCCTCGCTCAGGGCATCCAGCCAGCCGCGTTCGTCGGCCTGCTGGAACCAGTGGCGGATGGCGTCCTCGCCGGAGTGGCCGAACGGCGGATTGCCGATGTCATGGGCCAGGCAGGCGGACTGCACGATCACGCCGAGATCGCCGGGGTCGCACCAGCGCGGCAGCGCCTCGCGCAGCATCTCGCCGACGCGCATGCCCAGCGAGCGACCGACGCAGGCGACTTCCAGGCTATGGGTCAGGCGAGTGTGGATATGGTCGTTGCTGGATACCGGGTGCACTTGGGTCTTGCGCCCCAGGCGGCGGAAGGCGCCGGAGAAGATGATGCGGTCGTGGTCCTTGTGAAAGGCGCTGCGGCCGAGCTCTTCAGAGCTCTGTACGGGTTTGCCGAAGCGTTCACGGGTAAGCAGGGTATTCCAGTCCAAAGCGGATCCTCCGCGGTCGGGGATTTCCAGCTTGCGGGCTGCGCGGTCGGCGTGCAAGCTCCGTACAGCCTGCTCAGGAGGCGGTGAGTCCGACCGGAACAGGGCGCGACGCGGCAACTCGCGGGCAGGCGCTCAGCGCGGCGGCGTCGATATCGAGCAGCAGCAGACGGCGGCCGCTGTCGATGCATTGGCCGGCCGTCAGGCAGTACTGGTTGGTCGTGGCGTCGCGATAGGTGGGTGACAGGGTCAGCCGCCACTCATCCAGGCCTTCGGCCAGCAGCTGGTGGAAGTAGGGGCGCCACGACCAGTTGTGGCGCAGGTAGCTGGGATCCTCGCGCCAGCCGCCAGCCTGGCGTTCGATATTCGGGGTGACCTGGCTGCCGGTGCGGTCGCACTGATAGATGCGCAGCAGCCAGGGATACTCCGTCATGAGCGGCATGGCGCCGGCCCCGGCGCGGCTTTCGGCCCACGGGCGCAGCTGGCCCATCAGTTCACCGAGCTGGCGACGCAGCTCGATCAGGCGCGCGCGCTCGGCCAGTTTGCGTTGCACATAGTGGTCGCGCAGGGTGGCGAAGCGCCTGGAGAAGGCGTCGCTGGCGAAAAACTCCGGTTGTCCGGCGGCGAACAGAAACCCTTGCACATAGCGCGCGCCGCATTCGAGGGCGAAATCCAGTTCGGCTTCGGTCTCCACGCCTTCGGCAATGATCTGGCAGCCGGTCTTTTCCGCCATCTGCGCCAGCGCCTTGACCACCTCGCTGCTGGGCCCGCCGCGCGCCGCGGCCTGGAACAGGCGCATGTCCAGCTTGAGGATGTCCGGCTGCAGGGCCAGAACCCTGTCGAGCTGCGAGTAGCCGGCGCCGAAGTCGTCCACGGCAATGCGTGCGCCGGCGGCGCGGTACTGCCGGACCGCATCGATCAGGCGCTGGCTGGGGGCGCCGAGTTCGGTGATCTCGAACACCACGCGAGTCGGGGCAACGTCAAGCTCCTCGAGCTGGCGCAGGCTCGGCAGCGGTTGGCCGGGGCGCAGGCGGCTGATCCAGCGGGGCGAAATGTTCAGGCTGAGGAACCAGTCGGTCGGCGCCTGGTGCAGGGACTGCAGCGCCTGGTCGCGCACCGTGCGGTCGAGGCGGCGCAGGGCGGCCTGGTTGGTTTTCGGATTGGCGAACAGCGGGCCGGCCGAGTGCAGGTGACCATCGGCGTCGCGCAGGCGGGCGAGTGCCTCTATCCCGGCAATCAGGCCAGTGGCGGTATCGACAACGGGTTGGAAGACGGCGAAGGGTTGGCCATCGAACACGAGGGGCTCCAGCGTGCGGCCCGAAAGGGCGGTCGGCGCAGGTAAGCAAGAATGTGGCCAGTTTTCCTTCCGCGCCCCTGGCCAGGGCGGCCCCAGTTGCCTCGAAGCGCTATTTCGGTGCTCGAGATTGCCTGGAGGGGGCAGTCGCGGCACAAGGCTTCCGTAACAGGCTCGGCGGTGCGCGCGATTTCAGTGCCGGCTGGCCTCAATTGATGCATGAGCCCTGCCCGGAATGGTTTCCGGCGCGTAAGTCGAACGCGAATGTGCTGTTTTGCATGATCTTGTGCGCGTGATTGCGGCGTTTCTGCCGGATCATGGTGCGTGCCGGCATAGTGCTTGCATTAATTTAATGCGTGTGCGCCTGTGCCAGCTTTGCGCAGTGGCTGGGCGATGACCAACAGGATGTTGCCACACGTACTCAACCCCTTGATTTTCAAGAACCAGCAACCGAGGCTGGCCTTGCCGACCGGTGTTTCCTGGCCGACTGGTCTATTGTGATCAGTGCTTCAGGATGGTGCGCGCGCTCGTCTGTAGTGCGTGGATGGCAGAAAATGATCCGCCTTGGTGCCTTCCTGCCCCAGCTGAGGAGCGCATTGCGCTGATGGAAAACCTGCATAGTGCCGTGGAAAGCCTGATCCACGGGTCGAATACTCTGTTCATCCTGCTCGGCGCGGTCATGGTGTTGGCCATGCATGCCGGGTTTGCCTTTCTGGAGGTCGGCACCGTCCGCCAGAAGAACCAGGTCAACGCGCTGTCGAAGATCCTTGCCGACTTCGCGGTCTCCAGTCTGGCCTACTTCTTCATCGGCTACTGGGTGGCCTATGGCGTGAACTTCTTCGGGCCGGCCAGCGGACTGACCGCCGACAATGGTTATGCGCTGGTGAAGTTCTTCTTCCTGCTGACCTTTGCCGCGGCGATTCCGGCGATCATCTCCGGCGGGATCGCGGAGCGTTCGAGGTTCGGGCCGCAGCTCTGTGCGACCGTGTTGATCGTTTCCTTCATCTATCCGTTCTTCGAGGGCATGGTCTGGAATAGCAATTTCGGCTTTCAGGCCTGGCTGCTGGAGCGCTTCGGTGCCGCCTTCCACGATTTCGCCGGCTCGGTCGTGGTGCACGCGTTCGGTGGCTGGCTGGCGCTGGGGGCGGTGCTGATGCTCGGTACCCGCAATGGCCGCTATCGCGATGGTCGGCTGGTGGCTTTCGCGCCGTCGAACATCCCGTTCCTGGCGCTGGGGTCGTGGATCCTGATCGTCGGCTGGTTCGGCTTCAACGTGATGAGTGCGCAGACGCTGCAGGGCGTCAGTGGCCTGGTGGCGGTCAATTCGCTGCTGGCCATGGTCGGCGGCACCCTCGCCGCGCTGCTGGTCGGGCGCAACGACCCCGGCTTCCTGCACAACGGGCCGCTGGCCGGGCTGGTGGCGGTGTGTGCCGGCTCCGACCTGATGCACCCGGTCGGTGCGCTGTTCACCGGTGCGGTGGCGGGGGCGATGTTCGTCTGGGCTTTCACCGCCACGCAGAACCGCTGGAAGATCGATGACGTGCTTGGCGTCTGGCCGTTGCACGGTCTGTGTGGCCTGTGGGGCGGCATTGCCTGCGGTATTTTCGGCCAGCAGGCGCTGGGCGGGGTGGGCGGGGTCAGTCTGGTCAGCCAGTTGCTCGGCACCGGGCTGGGTGTCGTGCTGGCGCTGGCCGGCGGCCTGCTGGTCTACGGTGTGCTGAAGCGCACGCTGGGTATCCGTCTGAGTGCGGAGGAGGAGTACTACGGCGCGGACCTGTCGATCCACAAGATTGGTGCGACCAGCCACGAGTAAGTCGGTCGGCCGGAAACGAAGAAGCCCGCTCGAGAGCGGGCTTCTTCGTTGTTGCCGGACGGCTTAGAGCAGCGGCAGGGTGTAGCTGACGATCAGACGGTTTTCGTCGAGGTCGTTGGCGTAGTTGCTGCGCATCTGCGCGTTGCGCCAGTGCAGGCCCAGGTTCTTCAGGGTGCCTTGCTGGAACACGTACTTCAGCTCGGTGTTGCGTTCCCACTCCTTGCCTTCGGTGCCCTTGGCGTCGATATCGAAGTTATCGCCGGAGATGTAGCGGGTCATGAAAGTCAGGCCCGGGATACCGAGGCTGGTGAAGTCGTAGTCGTAGCGGACCTGCCAGGACTGTTCGTCGGTGTTGGCGAAGTCGCCGATCTGCACGTAGTTGACCAGGAACGGGTTGTTGCCGTTGATGAAGGCGTAACCGGTGTCGCCAGTCAGGGACTGATAGCCCAGACCCAGTTTGTGGGCCTTCAGGGTGTAGGTGAACATGGCGCCGAAGGCGTTGTTGTCCACATTGCTGTTGCCATCCTCGTTGCTTTGGGCGTAGCGCAGGTCGGACTTCAGGCTCTGGCCTTCGGCGATCGACAGTACGTGCACGACGTTGACGATGTGCTGCTTGTACAGTTGGTCCAGCTTGCCGTAGTGGTAAGCAGTAGTCAGCTGGTCGTTCCACTTGTAGGTGGCGCCGCCGAAGATGAACTCGTCGCTGTCAGCGGTATTGATTCGCTTGCCGCCGATGCCGTTTTTGCTGCTGGTGGCAGCCAGGGTCATGGTTTCATGATCCTGCGAATCGCGGTAGTTGATGCGATTCACCATGCCGAGGTCCAGGCTCAGGCCGGCGATTTCCTGGGAGTTCAGGTAGCCGCCCTGGTAGCTGGTCGGCAGCAGGCGGTTGTCCACGCCGGAAATGGTCGGCAGAGCCGGCATCAGGGTGCCGACTTTCAGCACGCTCTTGGAGGCCTTGAACTTGGCGGTTGCGCCGAGATCGCCGTAGCTGTCCTGAGGCTCGCCCGTTTCGCGGTCGCGCAGGAGCGTACCGGTGCCGCTGGTGCCGCGACCGGAGTCGAGTTGGAGGCCCAGGGTGCCGATGGCGTCGACGCCGAAGCCGATGGTGCCTTCGGTAAAGCCGGATTCGTAGCGAGCAATGAAGCCCTGGCCCCATTCTTCCTGTTTGGAGACGCGATCAGTCGGCTTGCCCACGGTGGTTGGAACTTTCGGGTCGCCGGCTTGACGGATGTCACGGTTGAAATAGAAGTTGCGCAGCTCCAGGCTGGCCTTGCTGTCTTTGACGAAGTCGGCCTGGGCCAGGCTCGGCAGGATCATGCCGGCGCCAAGGGTCGCCAGTGCAACGGCGCGAGCGAGGGGAGTCAAGCTCATTGGGGGTGCTCCTTGTTTTTTTTAGTCGTGCAACAGGGTTAACCCTGCTGTTTGTAAAACTATGTGAATTAAACACGACATTATGATGGCGGCTCTTATACGTTGGTATATGTTTTTCCTGTTTTGTCGAGATGGTCATGGAGCGATGCAGGTTTGTTCGATTGTTAAAAAGTTAATTCGTCTTCATTAACCATTTAACGATATCGCCTGTTCATCGAATGCCCGCCAGCAGCCAGGCCTCGGCGCTTTCGATGGCGTCCAGCGGGCCGGCCAGCAGCAGGGCATCGCCTTCGCACAGGGCAGGGTTGCCGGGCAGTGGTAGCTCCCCGTCATCGCGGCGTACGGCCTGCAGCGCAACGCCCATCGCCGGCAGGTCCAGTTCGGCCAGCGTGCGACCGCAGGCATAGGCGTCGGCGCTCAGGTTGACCGCGTGCAGCAGGATGCGCGGCCGCCCCTGCTGGTCGATCAGGTTGGCGCTGGCGCCGTGATAGAAGCCATGCAGCATGTGGTAACGGCTGCGGCGCACCTCGTCGATGCGGGCCTGCACCCGCCGTTCCGGCAGGCCAAGCATGACCAGGGCATGGGAGGCGAGCATCAGGCTCGACTCCAGCAGCTCCGGTACCACTTCGCTGGCGCCGGCGGCTTGCAGGCTGGCAAGGTGGCTGTCGTCGCGGGTGCGCACCAGGATCGGCAGGGTTTCGGAGAATTTGCGGGCCTCCTTGACCGTTGCCAAGGCGTGCTCGGGATTGTCGGCTGCAATTACCAGCAGCCGGGCGCGCGTTACCCCGAGCGCAGTCAGCAGTTCGCCACGACGTGCGTCGCCGAAGTGCACGCTGTGTTCGCCGGCGGCAGCCTCCTGCACGCGTACCGGGTCGTTGTCCAGCGCCACGAAGGGGATGCCCTCGCTGCGCAGAAAGCGTCCGATCGACTGGCCGACCCGGCCGAAGCCGCAGATCAGTACATGCTGGTCAAGCTCGGTGCAGGCAGCGGCAATCTCTCTGGCGCTACCTTCGGCATGCGGGCGCTGGCCGAGACGGGCGACCAGTTGCGGTGCCCCGCGCAGCAGCAGCGGGGTAACGGCCATGGAGCAGAAGGTGGCGGCCAGGATCAGGCCGCCAGTCTCGATCGATACGAGCTTGGCCTGCTGGGCCTGGGAGACCAGGGCGAAGCAGAACTCACCGCCTTGGGCCAGCGCCAGTCCGCTGCGCCAGGCACTTTCACTGCTGTCGCCGCGCAGACGCACCAGCAGCGCCACCAGGCTGCCCTTGAGCAGCAGCAAGAGCAGGGCCATGCCCAGGATCAGCAGGCCCTGGGAGGCAAACAGGCTGAGGTCGATGAGCATGCCGACGCTGACGAAGAACAGGCCGAGGAGAATGTCGCGGAACGGACGAATGTCGGCTTCGATCTGGTGCCGATAGTGGCTCTCGCCCAGCAGCATGCCGGCGAGGAAGGCGCCCAGCGCCATGGACAGACCCAGCAGGTGGGTCAGCCAGGCGGTGAGCAGCACGATCACCAGCGCCAGCAGCACGAACAGTTCGGCGGCATTGGCCTGGGCTACCTCGTGAAACAGCCGTGGCAACAGCCAGCGGCTGGCCACCAGCAGGGCCGTGAACAGCAGTGCGGCCTTGCCCAGGGTGATCGGCAGCGCCCAGTACCAGGTCTGTTCGGCGCCGCCAGCGATCACCGGGATCATGGTCAGCAACAGCACGGCGACCAGATCCTGGAATAGCAGCACGCCGATGGCGTTCTGCCCGTGCGGGGTGAACACTTCGCCGAGGCTGCCCAGTTCCTTGGTGACGATGGCGGTGGAAGACAGCGCCAGTCCGCCCCCCAGCAGCAGGGCGGCCGGCAGCGTCAGGCCGGCGAGGTGGAGCAGGCCGGCCAGCGGCAGGGTGCAGGCGATGACCTGCAGGCTGCCGAGCCCGAACACCACCCGGCGCAGCGCGAGCATGCGTGGCAGGGAAAACTCCAGGCCGAGACTGAATAGCAGGAACACCACGCCGAACTCGGCGAGCAGCGGCATGTCCTCGTGCTGTTCGAGCCAGCCGAGGCTGCCGGGGCCGAGCGCCAGACCAACGCTCATGTAACCCAGCAGGGGCGGCAGTTTCAGGCGGCGAAACAGGGCAATGACCAGCAGCGAGGCGGCCAGGATGATCAGTAGATTGGCGAACACTGATAACTCTCTAGAAACGAAAGGGATACAAAGCCCCCGCAGGGTGCCCAATCCATGGCGCCAGCGTCCAGAGCGGCATAGTGGCCTGGTTGGCTGGCTCGGTTAGTCCGGTTCGAATGCCCGAGGCCCCGATACTGCGTTGCCACGCCTTGCCATGGCCCTGCCATGACGTGTTGCGGGGACCGCGAGCGTCCGAACCTGAGTTGACCAGCCAGCCGCGCAGGCCACTCGGTTGGTGTGCGCCATCGGGTGGTTGTCGCGCATGTTAAACTGCCGTCTCGCCCCTTCACCATGAGCGAAGTCATGCTGCCCGATTGCCTGCTGTTTGGAACCCTCGGTTGTCACCTGTGCGAACAGGCGGAGGAACTGCTCATGCCTTTTGTCGGACTGGGACTGCAGGTCGAGCTGGTCGACATCGCCGAGCGCGAGGAGTGGGTCGAGGCCTATGGTTTGCGCATCCCCGTCCTGCGCCGGGTCGACACCGCGGACGAGCTGGGCTGGCCGTTCGATGGCCAGCGTCTGGCGGAGTTTTTCGGCCTCTCGCCGAGTCCGGCAGGCGACTGATACGGCCACTGGCCAGCAGTAGCGACCCTCCGTTCGATACGGCACTATCTGCCCGTTTTGGGGCAGGCACCTATACTACTGATGCTTGGGCGTCGCGCACGTGCGCTGAGCGCTTGGGCCAATCACCCGGAGCCGCTGGCGGGGTTGTCTCAAAGGGCCCTTGGCCGGCAACGTTCTGTCTTGTTCAACTGGAAATGATCATGTCTCTCGTAAAACCTGCAGCTCTGTTCGTGTGTGTCGCTCTGGCCGGTTGTGCCGGCAAGTCCGATTCCGGTAACGCTTCAGCCAAGGATGGCTGGTGGTCGTTCGGTGGGAAGGAGGCGACGGCTCGTGCAGAGCAAGGCAAGCCCGCAGAGGCTGCCAAGCGGGTGGAGGACAAGGCCGAGCCCGCTCCGGCGAAGCCGGTCGAGAAAACGCCGCAAACAGCTGCGAAGGCCGGGCAGAAGCCGGCGCCGGTAGCGTCCCGGGTTGAGCCAAAGAAGGCCGGGCAGAAGTCCGAACAGGTCGCAAACAAGGTCGAGCAGAAGAAACCCGCGCAGAAGCCGGAGCCGGCGGCAGTGACCAAGGTCGAGCCGAAGGCAGAGCCGGCTGCGGCACAGCCGGCGGACGACCAGGCCGGGAAGAAGGCCGCGCAGACCGAGGTCAAGAAAACAGGCGGCAGCTGGTGGTCGTTTGGCGGCAAGGACAAGGCTGCCGACAGCAAGGCCCAGCCCCAGTCGAAGAAGAGCGAGCCCCAGCCGGTCAGCAAGGCCTGGCTGGACGACAACGAGAAGCGCCTGAAAGCCGCGGTGGCAGGCAGCAAGTTCGAGGTCGAGCGTCGCGGCGACCTCCTGGTGCTGGTGGCTCCGGCGGATACCTCCTTCAATCGCGACCGCCCGCACATGCTGCTGCCGATCACGCTCGGGCCGCTGAGCCGGATGGCCAAGCTGGTCGCGGGCGATGCACAGAGCGCCGTGCTGGTGCTGGGGCACGCCGATGGCAGCGGTAATGCAGAGCAGAGCCGCAAGCTGACCCTGGAGCGGGCGCAGGCGGTAGCGTCGATCTTCCGCATGAGCGGCCTGAAGAACGACCGGCTGATGCTGCGCGGAATGGGTGGGGACAAGCCGCGCGCCAGCAATGGCGACCTCAAGGGCCGTGAGCAGAACCGCCGGATCGAGATCATCCTGACCCAGCGTGACGCCCTGTCGGCGCTGGTGGCGCAGAACAGCCGCTGAGTGGCGATGGCCTTGCTGCCGATCACGTGCGGCAAGGCCGAGCCGGGGGTAAGCTGACACCTTCATTGCCCAAGGAGTTCTGCCATGACCCAGTCGCTTGCCGACATGCGCCGCGATTACACCCGGGACGGATTGTCCGAGGAGTTGGCGCCGCTGGAGCCGTTCGCGTTGTTCCGCCACTGGTTTGCCGAGGCGGTGAAGACCGAACAGGCGCCGGTGGAGGCCAATGCCATGACCCTGGCCACGGTCGATCCTCAGGGGCAGCCGCATTGCCGGGTGTTGCTGCTCAAGGCGCTGGACGAGCGAGGCTTCACCTTCTTCACCAACTACGACAGCGCCAAGGGCGAGCAGCTGTTGGCCAATCCGCGCGCGGCCATGACCTTCTTCTGGCCGACTCTGGAGCGTCAGGTGCGCATCGAGGGCCGGGTGGAGAAGGTGACGCCGGCTGAGTCTGACGCCTATTTCAAGGTGCGCCCGCTGGGCAGCCGCCTGGGCGCCTGGGCCTCGCCGCAGAGCCAGGTTATCGACGGGCGCGGTGAGCTGGAGCGGCTGCTGGCCGAGACCGAGCGGCGCTTCATGGAAACCGCGCCGCACTGCCCGGAACATTGGGGCGGTTACCGGCTGGTGCCGGAGCGCCTGGAGTTCTGGCAAGGACGGTCGAGCCGCCTGCACGACCGTCTAAACTATCGTCTTGAAGCCGGTGCGTGGGTGCGTGAGCGCCTGGCGCCCTGATCAGGCCTGCTGAGGGGGGGCTGATGCTGCAGGCCGGTATTGGGTTGCAGCACGCTCCAGCCAGGCGGCGAGGGCCTTGCGCTTGACGCCTTCGGTCTGTGCCTGTTGCAGGCGCTCGAGCATGTAGGCGCGTTTGGCCGGGTCGTCGCCGGCGAAGGACAGGGCAAGGTCGCGATCGGTCCAGCGCTGGATCCGCTTGTACAGCCACCAGTGGAAGTACAAACCGGTTACAGTGGTAATGAAGATGATGAAGTAGTCCATATTGGGCTCCCAGAAAGGCGTGCCCACCCTAGCCGATCATGGCGCGCTGGAAAAGCGCTGGCGCTGGGCGGGTAAGGCGGCAAGCAAAACGGAGAAGTGTCATGCGCAAATCAGCTGTATTCCTCAGTCTGGCCGTGGCGGCCCTGGCAGTGGGTGGTTGTGCCTCCAATCTGAGTGGCGAAACCTATTCACGCGACGAGGCGCGGGCGGTACAAACCGTGCGCATGGGGACTATCGCCGCGTTGCGGCCGGTACGTATCGAGGGCACCAAGACGCCGATCGGCGCCGGGGCTGGCGCGGTAGCCGGCGGCATCGGTGGCAGCACGATCGGCAGCGGTCGCGGCAGTGCCGTGGCCGCGGTGATCGGTGCGGTGGCCGGTGGTCTGCTCGGCGCGGCAACCGAGGAAGGCTTCACCCGTACCCAGGGTGTGGAAATCACCGTGCGCGAGGACGATGGCACCATGCGCGCCTATGTCCAGGAAGTGTCCGAGGGCGAGGTCTTCCGGGTTGGCGACCGGGTGCGTGTCATGACCGTCAACGGTACCAGCCGCGTGGCACACTAAGTAAATCAGTTGCTTGCCGCTACCGCCTAATGCTCGCCCGCCGCTCTGGCGGGTGCCGGAGCGGCGGGCGAGAGTCTGTTGCGCGCGTGGCGATATCCGGCATAGCGCACGCCGACGGCTCCGGCACCGCGTCACTCGCCTGCTTGCGCCGAGCCGCAGTCGCCTTGTTCAGTCGGCCCAGGCCTGGGCTACGTCCAGCATGCGCAGGGCGAAGGCGCGCTCGTTGTCGTACCAGGCCAGTACCTTGACCAGGTCGCCTTGTACGCGGATCTGGTTCAGGTCGACCACGCAGGAGGCGGGGTGGCCGGCGAAATCGCAGGACACCAAGGGCAGTTCGTTGCAGTCCATGACGCCGACCGGCAGCTCCTGTATGGCGGCCAGCAGGACGTCGCGCAGGGCGGCGACGCTGGTCGCGCGCTCGGCGATGAAGGTCAGGTCCAGCAGCGATACCGTCGGTGTCGGTACGCGCACCGACAGGCCATCCAGCCGTCCGGCCAGCTCCGGCAGCACCAGGCCGATGGTCTTGGCTGCGCCGGTGCTGGTCGGCACCATCGACAGCGCCGCCGCCCGTGCGCGGTACAGGTCGCTATGCGCCTGGTCGAGCAGGTTCTGGTCGTTGGTGTAGGAGTGCACGGTGTTGATCAGCCCCTGGCGGATGCCCACGGCGTGGTGCAGCACCATCGCCAGCGGAGCCAGGCAGTTGGTGGTGCAGGAGGCGTTGGAGACGATCTGCTGGTCGCCGAGCAGCTCATGGTTGACGCCGTAGACCACGGTCAGGTCGGCGCTGTCCAGCGGATGACTGAGCAGCACCCTCGGTGCGCCGGCGAGCAGGTGTTGTTCGGCCAGCGCGCGGGTCTTGAACTTGCCGCTGCACTCGAGCACGAGATCGACGCCCAGTTCGGCCCATGGCAGGCGGCCGGGATCCTTTTCCTGCAACAGTCGGATCGACTGGCCGCTGATCTGCAGGCAGTCCCCGTGCAGCGTCACGCTGCCGGGATAGCGGCCGTAGGTCGAGTCGAAGCGGGTGAGGTGGGCGAGGGTGGCGTGGTCGCCGAGATCATTGATGGCCTCGACGCGTATGCGTGACTCCAGTCCCTGCTGGAAGATGGCCCGCAGCACTGCGCGGCCGATGCGGCCATAACCGTTGATTGCGATACGCAGCATGGCTTTGACTCCCTTTTGTTCTTCTCATTCAGGAGCATAGCTGCTTGTGCAGCGGCCCGGGAATAAGCTCCGGCGCCCTCAGTCGCGCGCGCCACCCAGCGCTGCGCAGCCCATCAACGGCGGCTGGCGGTCGAGTTGCAGGCGCGCCTGCAGATGACCGAGCGCACCGCTCATGCTGTCGACGCAGCGACCCGGCGTCAGCCACAGTTCCACGCGTCGGCCGTCGGCCTCACTGGTGAAGCTCAGGCTGCCGTCCGGCAGGCGTTCCTCGACATAGGGCAGGGCCAGGGGCTCGACGCCGGGGCGCTCGAGCATCATGCCCAAGGCGCTCACGCTGACCATCCAGCCCGGCTCGTTGCCACTGGCGCGCACGATCAGGCGCTTGAACTGGGCGTCGTCGCAGCCCTGTTGTGCCCCCGGTTGCAGGCGATACAGGCGCTCGACCCGCAGGCGCGACGGCTCGCCGCTGGCGTCTTCCTGCAGCCGACCGGCGAGGTCGGCGAACAATGGCTGTTGCCCAGTCTGCTGCAGGCGGGCCACGGCATAGGGCAGCCCCAGACTGTCTTCGGCGGTGATGGACAGGCTGCGTTGCTGGTGGCACGGGTGCAGCACCAGCTCTCCAGCGCTGCGGGTCAGCTCACCCTGCAGGCGCAGTGGCGCCGGTTCCGCTGGTTTCGCCGGCCACGGCAGCCACTGGCAGCCGCCCAGCAGGGGCAACAGTCCTGCGGCCAGTACAGACGCAATACGCATGACAACTCTCCATCTCAGAATGGCCGCCACGGTAATCGCCGCCGCTGGCGGCGACAAGAAGCTGCAGGCCTAAGCGGCAGGTCACACAATCGCTTCGTGCTGTCAATAGCAATGGGCTGGTCAAACCCCTTGGAGCATGCTACAAACATTCAAAGATGATCTAGCCGCTTGAAACACAAGGGAAAACCATGACCAAGTCGGAGTTGATCGAACGCATCGTTACCCATCAGGGTCAACTGTCGTCCAGGGATGTCGAGTTGGCCATCAAGACTATGCTTGAGCAGATGGCGCATGCCTTGGCTGCCGGTGATCGCATCGAGATTCGCGGCTTCGGCAGCTTCTCCTTGCATTACCGCGCGCCGCGCGTCGGGCGCAATCCCAAGACCGGCGAGTCGGTGCGTCTGGATGGCAAGTTCGTTCCCCACTTCAAGCCCGGCAAGGAGCTGCGCGACCGCGTCAACGAATTGGAATGACGTTCACGCCGTCTGCACCGGTCGGCCCTGTTCGAGGAAAGCCCATGCTCTGGATCAAACGTGTCTTGGTGATTGCCGCCGCCCTGCTGGTCGCGGTGCTCACGCTGGTCTTCATCCTCGAGAACCAGGGCCAGGCCCGCTTGCAGTTCATGACGCTGCAAAGCCCCGAATGGCCGGTCGCGCTCTTCGTCGCCCTGGCGTTCATCGCCGGCGGCCTCGCCGGTGTGCTGCTCAGCCTCTACCTGCGTGCCCGTCTCAAGTTCGCGCTGGCGCGCAACCGCAGCGAACTCAACCGCTGCCGCAAGGAGCTTGACGGTCTGCGCGAGCAGCTCGATAGCCAGGCGCGCCCCTGACCGACAGACCTACACGGTGCCTTGCGCTTTCAGCTCGGCAATCCGCTGCACGTTGTAACCCAGGCGCTCGAGAATGCTGGCGGTATGTTCGCCCAGCTGCGGGCCGATCCATTCGGTGCTGCCGGGCGTCTCCGAGAGTTTCGGCACGATCCCCGGCATCCTGAATTCCTTGCCGTCCGGCAGTCGTGCGCTCTGCAGCATGTCGCGGGCGAGGAACTGCGGGTCGCTGAACATGTCCTCGGCGCTGTAGATGCGGCTGGCGGGGACCTCCGCCTGCCTGAGCACGGCCAGCACCTCCTCCAGCGGCAGCGACTGCACCCAGCGGTCGATCACCCCGTACAGCTCGTCGCGCCGTGCATCGCGTCCGGCGTTGTTGGCCAGGCTCGGATCGTTGGCCAGGTCGTCGCGGCCGATGGCCAGCATGAAGCGCCGGAAGATCGCATCGCCGTTGGCACCGATCTGCACATGCTTGCCGTCGGCGCTGGTATGGGTCGAGGAGGGGGTGATGCCGGGCATGATGTTGCCGGTGCGCTCGCGGATGAAACCGTAGACGTCGAACTCCGGCACCAGGCTTTCCAGCATGGCGAACACCGCCTCGTATAGCGCCACGTCCACCACCTGGCCCTGGCCGCCGTTGATCTCGCGGTGGCGCAGCGCCATCAGCGCGCCGATCACCCCCCACAGCGCGGCGATCGAATCACCGATGGAGATGCCGGTGCGCACCGGCGGGCGGTCCTCGAAGCCGGTGATGTAGCGCAGCCCGCCCATCGACTCGCCCACCGCGCCGAAGCCCGGCTGGTCCTTCATCGGCCCGGTCTGGCCGAAGCCGGACAGGCGCACCATCACCAGTTTCGGGTTGAGGGCGTGCAGCACCTCCCAGCCGAGGCCGAGCTTCTCCAGCACGCCGGGGCGGAAGTTCTCGATGACGATGTCTGCCTCGGCCACCAGCCGCTTGAGGATGGCCTGCGCCTCGGGGTGCTTGAGGTTGAGGGTCAGCGACTGCTTGTTGCGCGCCTGCACGAACCACCACAGCGAGGTGCCCTCGTACAGCTTGCGCCACTTGCGCAGCGGGTCGCCGCCATCGGGCGACTCGACCTTGATCACCTCGGCGCCGAACTCCGCGCAGATGCGCGAGGCGAAGGGGCCGGCAATCAGCGTGCCGAGCTCGATGACTTTGAGGCCGGCAAGGGGTTTGCTGGGCAGGGACATGGTGGCTCCGTGGCGAAGGGGATGGCCAAGCCTAGGCGATTGCGTGCGCTGCGGCGAGGTGTGTGCCGATTCTCTGCGCGGTTTGGCGAGCCTCCACGGGCAGGGCATGGTCTTCACGCATCCCCCAGCGCTGCACGACCTGTCTCGCGACCTGCGTGAGTTGTGCCTGCGCCACGCTCGCGAGCATCCGTGATGCGATGGAGGGTAGGTCCGGCTGGGGAGATTAAGGGGGCGCCGATCATGACATGGGCGTGGGCCTCTGGCGTCGCGGGGCGCTTCGCTCGTAGAGTGTGAGCTGGTTCACCTGCTTTCCGCGGGCAGGCATTATTTCTGGCCGTCCCGGGGACCAACCCAACACGCGAGCCGTCATGACCCTGCATCTGCCGACCCTGCTGCTGCTCGACATCTGCGTGCTCGCCCTGCTCGGTGGCCTGATGCTGCATGCTTCGCGGCGCAGCGAGGGCGAGGCGACCCTGGGCTGGATGGCCGGCATGCTGCTGCTGGCGTCGCTGGGCACTCTGGTGGTGAGCCTGCGCGGCAGTGGCGTGGATAACCTGCCTATCGTGCTCGGCCAGGCGCTGCTGCGCCTGGCAGCGGGCCTGGGCTGGACCGCCATGCGCGTGTTCGCCGGTCGGCGGCCCTGCTGGCCGGGTATCGTCGGTGGTGCGCTGCTGTGGGTTCTGCTGTGCCTGTGGCCGCACTTCATGAGTTCGCTGCCGTTGCGGGTGACGGTCGTCACCCTGCTCTCTGTCCTCTACAGTGTCATGGCTGCCTGGGAGCTGTGGCGCGCGCGTAGGCGGCTGCAGGCGGCCATCATGCCGGCCGTGGCGCTGTCCTTGCTGCATGCGCTGTTTTGCGCCAGCCTGCTGCTGGTGGATAGCGGCCAGGCCATCGAGCGGGTGTGGAGCGGGGTGGACGACAGCTTCGTGACGTGGCGCTTGTTGGAGGCCTTTCTATTCGGTATCGGCATCGCCTTCGTGACCCTGGCCATGGTGCGCGAGCGGGCCGAACTGCGCTTGCGCGCCATGGCCAACTGCGATCCGCTGACCGGGATCGGCAATCGCCGCGCCTTCATGGACGGTGCGCAGGTGCTGCTGGCGCACTGCCGGCGCGCCGGGAGTCCGGTGGCCCTGCTGATGTGCGACCTCGATCATTTCAAGCGGCTGAACGATCGCCATGGCCATGCCATGGGAGATGCGGCGCTGATCGGCTTCGCCCGCGTGCTGGCGCAGAGTATCCGCCAGTCCGATGTGTGCGGGCGCATCGGCGGCGAGGAGTTTGCCTGCCTGCTGCCGGATGCCGACGCCGCGCAGGCGGCCCAGGTGGCCGAGCGCATCCGCCGGGAATGCCATGCGCTGATGCCCGGTCAGGCGCAGGACTGCAGTGTCAGCATCGGTGTCGCCAGCGTCGCCCAGGCCGGCTACGACCTGCCGCGGCTGCTGGTGCTGGCCGACCAGGCGCTGTATCGGGCCAAGGCCAATGGCCGCAACCGGGTCGAACATTACGCCGAGCAGCCGATGCCGGCCTGAGGGGGGATTCGGGTTACACTGACGGCCTTTCCCGATCAGCCAAGAACCCGTCCATGGCCCTGCAGTCCACGCCCTACAAAGTCGAAATCAACCTCACCGATCTGGACCGCAGCGTCTACGAGACCCTGCGCTTCACCGTTGCCAAGCATCCTTCGGAAACCGAAGAGCGCATGGCGGCGCGCCTGATTGCCTATGTGCTGTGGTACCACGAGCAGCTGTCGTTCGGCCGTGGCCTGTCGGATGTCGACGAGCCGGCGCTGTGGGAGAAGAGCCTGGACGGCCGCGTGCTGCACTGGATCGAAGTCGGCCAGCCGGATGCCGAGCGCATCACCTGGTGCTCGCGCCGCTGCGAGCGTTTCAGTCTGGTCGCCTACGGCAACCTGCGAGTCTGGCAGACCAAGGTGCTGGATGGCGTGCGCAGCCTGAAGAACATCAACGTGGTGGCCGTCGACCAGGCCGCGCTGGAGAACCTGGCCAAGGACATGCCGCGCTCGATCAGCTGGAGCGTGATGATCAGCGATGGTTCCTTGTTCGTCACCGACGAACGCGGCCAGCACGAAGTGCCGCTCGAATGGCTGGCCGGCGAGCGCTGACCGCCTCGCGAACGATGGCCGTTCCGCGGCCCTGGAATTTCGCCGGGTTGTACCCGCCCAACAAGCGTGAAGACTGAGCCGCATGCGTATCGAACCCCGCCCGTTGCCTGCAAGCCTGCCCGATCTGGGCGATCTGCCGCCGCTATTGACCCGCCTGTACGCCGCTCGCGGCGTGCAGTCCGCCTCCGAGCTGGACAAGGCGCTGGCGCGGCTGATCCCGTACCGCGAACTCAAGGGCATCGACGCGGCGGTCGGGCTGCTGGTGACGGCGCTGGAGCAGCGCCAGCGCATCGTTATCGTCGGCGACTTCGATGCAGACGGTGCCACCGCCAGCTCGGTCGGCGTGCTGGCGCTGCGCATGCTGGGCGCGGCGCATGTCGATTACCTGGTGCCCAACCGCTTCGAGTACGGCTACGGCCTGACCCCGGAGATCGTCGCGGTGGCGCTGGACAAGCGTCCGCAGCTGCTGATCACCGTGGACAACGGCATCTCCAGCATCGACGGCGTGGCCGCGGCCAAGGCGGCGGGGCTGCAGGTGCTGGTCACCGACCACCACCTGCCCGGCCCCGAGCTGCCGGCGGCCGATGCCATCGTCAACCCCAACCAGCCGGGCTGCCCGTTCCCCAGCAAGGCGCTGGCCGGGGTCGGGGTGATCTTCTACGTGATGCTGGCGCTGCGCGCGCGGCTGCGCGAGCTGGACTGGTTCGCCCGCCGTGGCCTGGCCGAGCCGAACCTGGCCGAGCTGCTTGACCTGGTGGCGCTGGGCAGCGTCGCCGACGTGGTGCCGCTGGACGCCAACAACCGCATCCTGGTCCATCAGGGCCTGGCGCGTATCCGGGCCGGCCGCGCCCGTCCGGGGTTGCGCGCGGTGCTCGAGGTGGCCGGGCGCGATCACCGGCGCATAACGTCTACGGACTTGGGCTTTATCCTCGGTCCGCGCCTCAACGCCGCCGGGCGGCTGGACGACATGAGCCTGGGCATCGAGTGCCTGCTCTGCGAGGACGAGGCGCTGGCCCGCGACATGGCCCAGCAGCTCGACCAGCTCAACCACGACCGCAAGGCCATCGAGCAGGGCATGCAGCGCGAGGCGCTGGCCCAACTCAAGGACCTGCAGGTGGACGAATTGCCGTTCGGCCTGTGCCTGTTCGACGCCGACTGGCACCAGGGGGTGATCGGCATCCTTGCCTCGCGGCTCAAGGAGCGCTATCACCGCCCGACCATCGCCTTCGCCGATGCCGGCGACGGCGTGCTCAAGGGCTCGGCACGCTCGGTGCCGGGCTTCCATATCCGCGACGCGCTGGATGCGGTGGCCGCGCGTCATCCCGGGTTGATCAGCAAGTTCGGCGGCCACGCCATGGCCGCCGGCCTGTCCTTGCCGCAGGAGCACTTCGGCGCCTTCGCTGCGGCCTTCGATGCCGAGGTGCGCCGCCAACTGGTGGAGGACGACCTCACCGGTCGCCTGCTCACCGACGGCCAACTGGCCGCCGACGAGTTCCGCCTCGATCTGGCGCAGTCGCTGCGCCAGGCCGGCCCCTGGGGCCAGCACTTCCCCGAGCCGCTGTTCCACGGCGTGTTCGAGATCATCCAGCAGCGCATCGTCGGTGAGCGCCATCTCAAACTGGTGCTGAAGAGCGAGTGTGGCGGCGCCCAGCTGGATGCCATCGCCTTCAACGTCGACCGCGAGGTCTGGCCCAACCCGACCGTGCGCTGGGCCGAGTTGGCCTACAAGCTGGACGTCAACGAGTACCGCGGCCAGGAAAGCGTGCAGCTGCTGGTCGCGCATCTCGAGCCGCGCTGACGGCGTGCTGATGGCTCCCACGCTCCGGCGTGGGAGCTCGGCCTTGGACGCGCCGCGTCCAGTCGCCGAGACCGGCATGCCCTCTTGATTCTCCCCGCCACTGGCGCAATATCCGCAAGATAACGGATGAATTGCGGAGCCTGATCATGATCCAGCTGTTCCAGCCGCTGCCCCTGCGGCAACTGACCCTGCCCAACCGCATCGCGGTGTCGCCGATGTGCCAGTACAGCGCCCGCGACGGCCTGGCTAACGATTGGCATCTGGTCCATCTGGGCAGCCGCGCCACCGGTGGCGCCGGGCTGGTCATCTTCGAGGCCACCGGCGTCACTCCCGAAGGGCGGATCAGCCCGCACTGCCTGGGGCTGTGGGACGATGCGCAGATCGAGCCGCTGCGGCGCATCACCCGCTTCATCGACAGCCAGGGTTCGGTCGCCGGCATCCAGCTGGCCCATGCCGGGCGTAAGGCCGGCACCTGGCGGCCGTGGGAGGGCAAGGCGGGCTCGGTGCCGCTGGAGCAGGGTGGCTGGACGCCGCTGGCGCCCTCGGCCATCGCCTTCGACGAGCATCACCATGTCCCCCAGGCGATGAGCCGCGAGCAGATCGCCGCGCTGGTGCAGGATTTCGCCCACGCCGCCGAGCGCGCGCGCAAGGCCGGCTTCAGGGTCGCCGAGGTGCATGCCGCTCACGGCTACCTGCTGCACCAGTTCCTTTCGCCGCTGAGCAACCAGCGCGACGACGAGTACGGCGGCAGCTTCGCCAACCGCAGCCGTCTGCTGCTGGAGGTGGTCGATGCGGTGCGCACAGTGTGGCCCGCCGAGCTGCCGCTGTTCGTGCGCCTGTCCGCCACCGATTGGGTGGACGGCGGCTGGAGCGAGCGGGAAACCGTCGAACTGAGCGCGCAGCTGCGCGAGCGTGGCGTCGACCTGATCGACGTGTCCTCCGGCGGCCTGGCGGCCAACGCGCAGATCCCGATCGGGCCGGGCTACCAGGCACGCTTCGCCGAGCGCGTGCGCCGCGAGGCCGGCATTCCGACCGGGGCGGTGGGGTTGATCACCGAGCCGGCGCAGGCCGAGCATGTGCTGCGTTGCGAGCAGGCCGACCTGATCCTGCTGGCCCGCGAGCTGCTGCGCGACCCCTACTGGCCGCTGCATGCTGCCGAGGCGCTCGGCCATCGTCTGCCTTGGCCACCCCAGTACGTGCGCGCCGCCCAGCGCGACACGCCGATCCGCGAGCTGGGCGAGGAGCTGGATTGAGCCGGGCGGTTACATGCGCTTGCAGTTTCCACGACCGCCTGCCGCGGTGACGGCGGCATAATCGGCCGATCGTCACAGGAGGGTGAACATGGATACCCGCAGTCTGCTCGACCAGTTGCTCAAGGCCGCCCCCGGCCTGCTCGGCAACGCCGGTAATCAAGCCAAACCGCGTCACGAGGAGCGTCCGGGCGGCCAGGATAGCGGGCTCGGCAGCCTGTTCTCCGGCGCCGCGGGCGGTGGTCTGGCGGCCGGTGCCATCGGCCTGCTGCTGGGCAGCAAGAAGGCGCGCAAGTACGGCGGCAAGGCGCTGACCTACGGCGGCCTGGCCGCGCTCGGGGTGATGGCCTGGAAGGCCTACAGCAACTGGCAGCAGCAACAGGGTGCCGCGACCCCGTCCGCCAGCGCGCCGCCGCGGACCGTCGACCGCCTGCCGCCGCAACAGGCCGAGCAGCACAGCCATGCGATCCTGCAGGCGGTGATCGCCGCGGCCAAGGCCGACGGCCATATCGACGAGCGCGAACGGGCGCTGATCGATGCCGAGGTGGCCAAGCTCAGCCAGGACCCGCAGTTGCTGCGCTGGATCGACCACGAGTTGCATCAGCCGCTCGACCCGGCGGCGGTGGCGCGCGCCGCGCAGACCCCGGAGATGGCGGCGGAAATGTTCCTGGCCAGCCTGCTGCTGGTCGACGAGCAGAACTTCATGGAGCGCGCCTACCTCGACGAGCTGGCTCGCCAGCTGCGCCTCGATCCGGCGCTGCGCGGCGAGCTGGAGCGCCAGGTGCAGCAGGCGCAGTAGTCTGCCTCAGCTGGAGCAGCCGGCGTCGCGGTACTCCGGCAGCTCGCCCAGGCGCAGCTTGAGGAAGTCCACCAGCTGGCGCACCTTGGGCGACAGGTTGCGCTGCGGCGGGTAAAGCGCCCACACCGCGGTGTGCGGGGGGCGCCGGTCGTCCAGCAGGGCGACCAGCGCGCCGCTCCTGAGGTGTTCCTGCACGTAATAATCGGGCAGCTGACACAGGCCGAAGCCGCGCAGGGCCGCATCGAGTACCGCCACGCCGCTGTTGCAGCGCCAGTTGCCCTGCACCCGCAGCTGGGTTTCCCCGCCGTCGTCGGCGAAGCTCCACAGGTCGCTGCTGCCGATCAGGCAGTTGTGCCGCGCCAGCTCGGCCAGGTGCCGCGGCGCGCCGGCGCGTTCGAGGTAGCTGGGGGCCGCGCACAGGTACATCTCCCTTGGCGCCAGCCGGGTCGCCACCAGGCGCTCGTCGCCCAGGCGGCCGAGGCGCACGGCGAGGTCGAGGCCTTCGTGGAGCAGATCGAGAGTGCGGTTGGTCAGCTGGATGTCCATGCTCAGTTGCGGGTGCAGTGCCATGAACTGGTTGACCAGCGGCACCACGAAGCGCTCGCCGTAGGCCACTCCGCAGGTCATGCGCAGCAGGCCCTTGGGTTCGGCGGACAGGTCGCTGACCGCGCGCCAGGCCTCGTCGCGGGCGTCGATCAGGTTGCGGCAGTGCTGCAGAAAGGTTTGCCCGGCTTCGGTCAGGCTGACCCGGCGGGTGCTGCGATAGAGCAGGCGGGCCTGCAGGCATTCCTCGAGGCGGGCGACCTGGCGGCTGACGTGGGAGGAGGAGACGCCGAGGCGCTCGGCGGCGGCGGTGAACTGGCCGCATTCGGCCACGGCGACGAATTCGTCCAGCCCTTCCCAGCGGTTCATGGCTTTTCCTTTCTGATCGGTTGGCGGCGGGGATTATCCCTGTACGGCAATAATATTTTGTCCGAAGGCCGATTACTCGTCGTTTTGTGCTGATCTACACTTCCTCTCCTCAATGGCGCGCAGTCCCCGTGGCGGTGCGCCGGATTCATCGTTGCCAGGAGTTCCGCATGATCAAGTCGCGTGCCGCCGTCGCCTTCGCTCCCAACCAGCCGCTGCAGATCGTCGAGGTGGATGTCGCGCCGCCGCAGAAGGGCGAGGTGCTGGTGCGCATCGTCGCCACCGGCGTGTGCCATACCGATGCCTACACCCTGTCGGGGCAGGACTCCGAAGGCGTGTTCCCGTGCATTCTCGGCCACGAGGGGGGCGGCATCGTCGAGGCGGTGGGCGAGGGCGTGACGTCGCTGCAGGTCGGCGACCATGTGATCCCGCTGTATACCGCCGAGTGCGGCGAGTGCAAGTTCTGCAAGTCCGGCAAGACCAACCTGTGCAGCGCGGTGCGCGCCACCCAGGGCAAGGGCCTGATGCCCGACGGCACCAGCCGCTTCTCCTACAACGGTCAGCCGGTCTACCACTACATGGGCTGCTCGACCTTCTCCGAGTACACCGTGCTGCCGGAAGTGTCGCTGGCCAAGATTCCCAAGGAGGCGCCGCTGGAGAAGGTCTGCCTGCTCGGCTGCGGCGTGACCACCGGCATCGGCGCGGTGCTCAACACCGCCAAGGTGGAAGAGGGCGCCACCGTAGCTATCTTCGGCCTCGGCGGCATCGGCCTGGCGGCGATCATCGGCGCCAAGATGGCCAAGGCCTCGCGCATCATTGGTATCGACATCAATCCGGCCAAGGAGGCCGTGGCCCGCGAGCTGGGCCTCACCGATTTCGTCAACCCCAAGGACCACGCCAAGCCGATCCAGGACGTGATCGTCGAGATGACCGACGGCGGCGTGGACTATTCCTTCGAGTGCATCGGCAACGTGCAGCTGATGCGCGCGGCGCTGGAGTGCTGCCATAAGGGCTGGGGCGAGTCGACCATCATCGGCGTGGCGCCGGCTGGTGCCGAGATCAGCACCCGGCCGTTCCAGCTGGTCACCGGCCGCGTCTGGCGCGGCAGCGCCTTCGGCGGGGTCAAGGGCCGCAGCGAGCTGCCGAGCTACGTGGCGAAGGCGCAGAGTGGCGAGATCCCGCTGGACACCTTCATCACCCACACCATGGGCCTGGAGGACATCAACAAGGCCTTCGAGCTGATGCACGAAGGCAAGAGCATCCGCACCGTCATCCACTTCTGAGGCTGAGCCGCGAGGTTCTCTGGCCTCGCGGGTCTCTCGTAGGGTGCGTCGTGCGCACTGAAACCCATGGGTGCGCACGGCGCACCCTACGGAGTGGTTCATGACCCTCGAAATCATTTCCAGCAACAAGAGTTTCGGCGGCTGGCACCACCGCTACCGCCACCACTCCGCCACGTTGCACTGCGACATGGCGTTCGCCGTCTATCTGCCGCCACAGGCGCAGGAAGGGGCGAAGCTGCCAGTGCTCTACTGGCTGTCCGGCCTGACCTGCACCGACGAGAACTTCATGCAGAAGGCCGGCGCCCAGCGGCTGGCCGCCGAGCTGGGGCTGGTGCTGGTGGCGCCGGACACCAGTCCGCGCGGTGCCGACGTGCCGGGCGATCCGGACGGCGCCTGGGACTTCGGCCACGGCGCCGGCTTCTACCTCAACGCCACCCAGGAGCCGTGGGCGCAGCACTACCGCATGCACGACTACGTGGTGCACGAGCTGCCGGCGCTGGTCGAGGCGAGTTTCCCGGTCAGCGACCGCCGCGGCATCAGCGGCCACTCGATGGGCGGCCATGGCGCGCTGGTCTGTGCGCTGCGCAATCCGGGGCGCTACCGCTCGCTGTCGGCCTTCGCGCCGATCGGCAACCCGAGCAACTGCCCGTGGGGCGACAAGGCGTTCTCCCGCTATCTCGGCAGCGATCGCGACGACTGGCGACGGTGGGATGCCTGCGCGCTGCTGGCGCAGGCTGCCGAGCGCCTGCCGATCCTGGTCGATCAGGGCGATGCCGACAGCTTCCTCGCCACCCAGCTCAAGCCCGAGGTGTTGCGTGCCGCGGCCGCCGCCGTCGGCCATCCGCTGACCCTGCGCCTGCAGCCGGGCTACGACCACAGCTACTACTTCATCGCCAGCTTCATCGACGACCACCTGCGCCATCACGCGGCGGCGCTGCACGGCTGAGCCGCTCTCCTAGACGATGGCCAGTCCTGTAGAATCACGCCCTGACTTTTCCAGGGCGTTCTTCTTTATGCGTATCGGCCACGGCTACGACGTACACCGCTTCGGCGAGGGCGAGTTCATCACCCTCGGCGGCGTGCGCATTCCCCACAGATTCGGGCTGGTCGCCCATTCCGACGGTGACGTGCTGCTGCATGCGCTCAGCGACGCGCTGCTCGGCGCGGCGGCGCTGGGCGATATCGGCCGGCACTTTCCGGATACCGATCCGCAGTTCAAGGGCGCCGACAGCCGCGTGCTGCTGCGCCATGTGCTCGCGCTGGTGCAGGCCAAGGGCTGGCGGGTCGGCAACGTCGACGCCACCATCGTCGCCCAGGCGCCGAAGATGGCCCCGCACATCGAGGCGATGCGCGCCACCATCGCCGCCGACCTCGGCATCGAGCTGGACCAGGTCAACGTCAAGGCCACCACCACCGAGAAGCTTGGCTTCACCGGCCGCGAGGAGGGTATCGCCGTACATGCGGTCGCCCTGTTGCTCGCGCGATGAGTGGCGTACTCGGCGAACTCGACCTGCTCGGCCCCACCGCCTGGGGCGAGCCGTGCGGCACGGCCGTGCTCAAGCACACGGCCGAGGACTTCCAGGTCAACGAGGTGCTGGACATCCCGCTGTCCGGTGCCGGCGAGCACCTGTGGCTGTGGGTGGAGAAGCGCGGGCTGAACACCGAGGATGCGGCGCGGCGCATCGCGCGTGCCGCCGGGGTGCCGCTCAAGGCGATCAGCTACGCCGGTCTCAAGGATCGCCAGGCGCTGACCCGTCAGTGGTTCAGTCTGCACCTGCCGGGCAAGGCCGATCCCGATCTGGCCGCCGCCGAAGGCGACGACCTGCGCATCCTCGAGCGCGCGCGCCACTCGCGCAAGCTGCAGCGCGGTGCCCACGCGGCCAACGGCTTCATCATCCGCCTGACGTCGCTGCAGGCCGAGCGCGAGGCGCTGGAGCAGCGCCTGCAGCAGATCGCCGGCAGCGGCATCCCCAACTACTTCGGTCTGCAGCGCTTCGGTTTCGACGGCGGCAACCTGCACGAGGCGCGGCACTGGGCGGAGCGCAAGACCCTGCCGGAGCAGCGCAATCGTCGCTCGCGGGTGCTGTCGGCGGCGCGCAGCTACCTGTTCAACCGCGTGCTGGCCCGGCGCGTGGCCGACGGCTGCTGGAACCGTGCCCTGCCCTGCGACCTGCTGGCGTTCACCGACAGCCGCAGCTTTTTCCCGGCCGGCGAGGCCGAATGCAGCGATCCGCGCCTGGCGGCGCTGGACCTGCATCCCACCGGGCCGCTGTTCGGTGCTGGCGAGCTGGAAACCGGTGGCGCCGTGCGAGCGCTCGAGCAGCAGATACAGGCGGACGATGCCGTGCTGGTGAACTGGCTGGCAGAGGCGGGTCTGGAGCAGGCGCGACGCGTCCTGCGCCTCCCCATCGGCGGGCTGACGTGGCATTATCCCGCCACTGACATCCTGCAACTGGAATTCGTCCTGCCGGCCGGCTGTTTCGCCACCGTGCTGGTGCGTGAACTCGTCCGGTTGCTGCCAACAGGATCTGTGGACACCCCATGCGAATATTGATTGCCAACGATGACGGCGTGTATGCCCCCGGGATAGTCGCGCTGCACAACGCGCTGGCGGATTACGCCGAGTGCGCGGTGATCGCGCCCGACGCTGACCGCAGCGGGGCGAGCAGTTCGTTGACACTCGACCGCCCCCTGCATCCGCAGCGGCTGGACAATGGCTTCATCAGCATCAACGGCACACCGACCGACTGCGTGCACCTGGGTATCAACGGCCTGCTCGAACACGTCCCGGACATGGTGGTGTCGGGGATCAACCTGGGGGCCAACCTGGGGGACGACGTGCTGTATTCCGGCACCGTGGCGGCCGCCCTGGAGGGGCGCTTCCTCGACAAGCCGGCATTTGCCTTCTCGCTGCTGTCGCGCCAGCCCGACAATCTGCCGGCGGCGGCGCACATCGCTCGCCGTCTGGTGGCGCTGCATGACCAGCTCGACCTACCGCCGCGCACGGTGCTCAACGTCAACATTCCCAACCTGCCGCTGGAGCGCATCCGTGGCGTGCAGCTGACCCGCCTCGGCCACCGTGGCCGCGCGCCGGCACCGGTCAAGTCGGTCAACCCGCGTGGCAAGGAGGGCTACTGGATCTCGGTGGCCGGCGATGCCGAGGATGGCGGGCCGGGGACCGATTTCCACGCGGTGATGCAGGGCTACGTGTCGATCACCCCGCTGCAGCTGGATCGCACCTTTCACGAAGCCTTCCGTGGTCTGAGCATTCTGGAGAACCTGCTGTGATAAGGGACGATCTGCAGCGCCGCGGCATCGGCATGACTTCGCAGCGCACCCGCGAGCGACTGATCCAGCGCCTTCACGACGAAGGGCTGAGCAACGTCGAGGTCCTCGAGGTGATCCGTCGCACGCCGCGCCACCTGTTCGTCGACGAGGCGCTGGCGCACCGGGCCTACGAAGACACCGCGCTGCCGATCGGTCACAACCAGACCATTTCCCAGCCGTTCATGGTCGCGCGCATGACCGAGCTGCTGCTGGCTGGTGGCCCGCTGGACAAGGTGATGGAGATCGGCACCGGCTCCGGTTACCAGACCGCCGTGCTGGCCCAGCTGGTCGAGCGGGTGTTTTCCGTCGAACGCATCCAGTCGCTGCAGGATCGCGCCAAGGAGCGCCTGCTCGAACTCAACCTGCGTAATGTGGTCTTTCGCTGGGGTGACGGCTGGGAAGGCTGGCCGGCATTGACCCCGTATAACGGCATCATCGTTACCGCTGCCGCCGCCCAGGTTCCGCAGGCTCTGCTGGATCAGCTGGCGCCCGGCGGTCGGCTGGTGATTCCGGTAGGAACCGGCGAAGAGCAGCAGCTGATGCTGATCGTGCGCGAGGGCGAGCGTTTCTCCCGCCAGGTGCTGGATCCGGTGCGGTTTGTCCCGCTGTTGAGTGGCTCGGTATTCTGAGTCGTACTGCTGTTTTACGGAAAAAACCGATGCGAAATACCTTCCTGCCGTTTGCCAAGGGCTTCGCCGGCGGCGGCACCATGACCTCCATCAGCGGCAGCTACGGCGAGCTGCTGCGCTCGCCCCAGCTGCGCCTGTCTGCGCATGACCTCTGAAGCTGTGGCCATGAACGAAACAATCCGCGCGAGCAATAAGGAGCTGGGCCAGGTGGGGCACATGTCGAATTGGATGCCGCGGCTGCTGGGCGGCCTGTGCCTGAGCCTGTCGCTGGGCCTGCTGGGCGGTTGCGCCTCATCGAGCGGTACCAGCGAGAGTATCGGCAGCCAGCCTGGCGTCGGCTCCTCACGTCAGCCGGTGACCCACGGCCAGTACCGGGTGCGCCGTGGCGACACCCTGTACTCCATCGCCTTCCGCTATGGCTGGGACTGGAAGGCGCTGGCCACGCGCAACCATATTTCGGCGCCCTACACCATCCGCGTCGGCCAGGTGATCCGCTTTGGCGGCAGCGGGCCTGTGCTCCCCATGGCGGCGACCACGCGGGCGCCAGCAGCGGTGCCGGCGGCTGGCGGCAACCCGGTGGCGACTCAGCCGCAGACTGTCGCGCCGGTATCAGCCGCTTCGGCCGGCAATGTCGGTGAGGCGCAGGCTGCCCGCTCCTCCGCGGGCTGGATATGGCCGGCGAATGGCCAGTTGATCAGTTTGTTTTCCTCGAACAGCAGTTTGAATAAAGGCGTTGATATCGACGGTGAATTGGGCCAGCCTGTTCTCGCAGCTTCCGGAGGAAGCGTGGTATATGCGGGCAGTGGACTTCGTGGGTATGGTGAGCTTGTCATCATCAAGCACAACGATACCTACGTCAGTGCTTACGGACATAATCGCAAGTTATTGGTTCGGGAGGGGCAGCAGGTCAAGGCTGGAGATAGGATTGCGGAGATGGGGGCGACAGGTACCGATCGTGTGAAACTGCATTTCGAGATTCGCCGTCAGGGTAAACCCGTCGATCCGTTGCAATATCTGCCGAGTCGTTGATTGAGCTGTCATTTCGTCCTGATAGTGTGAGTAAGCGGGCTTTGACCAAGCAATAGATTGCTTGCAAAAGCCTGTCGTCGAGCTCAGAAAGGGACCGAGAAAAAATGGCAACTACAAAAACAACGCCGGAATTCGATCGTGACGATGAAGTGCTCCTGATGGAGCTTGGCGTCGCTCAGGAAATGCTCTCTTTGACTGTCGACGACGAGATCGAGTCCGTCGGTAGCACCACCTCTTCCAGCAGTGCGCGGCAGCACAAGTTTGTCGACTACACCCGCGCACTTGATGCGACCCAGCTCTACCTCAACGAAATCGGTTTCTCGCCGTTGCTCAGCCCGGAAGAGGAAGTGCATTTCGCGCGCATGGCCCGTCGCGGCGAAGCGGCTGGGCGCAAGCGCATGATCGAGAGCAACTTGCGCTTGGTGGTGAAGATTGCGCGGCGTTACGTCAATCGCGGTCTGACCCTGCTCGACCTGATCGAGGAGGGCAACCTCGGCCTGATCCGCGCGGTGGAGAAGTTCGATCCCGAGCGCGGTTTCCGTTTCTCCACCTACGCCACCTGGTGGATTCGCCAGACCATCGAGCGGGCGATCATGAACCAGACGCGCACCATCCGTCTGCCGATTCATGTGGTCAAGGAACTCAACGTCTATCTGCGTGCCGCCCGGGAGCTGACGCAGAAGCTCGATCATGAGCCTACGGCCGATGAAATCGCCACGTTGCTGGAAAAGCCGGTGGCCGAGGTCAAGCGCATGCTGGGCCTGAACGAGCGAGTGACCTCGGTGGACGTCGCCCTCGGCCCGGACTCCGACAAGACCTTGCTGGATACCCTGACCGACGATCATCCGACCGATCCCTGCGAGCTGCTGCAGGATGAGGATCTGGGGCAGAGCATCGACCTGTGGCTGTCGGAGCTGACCGATAAGCAGCGTGAGGTGGTGATCCGTCGCTTCGGCCTGCGTGGTCACGAAAGCAGCACGCTGGAGGAGGTTGGTCGTGAGATTGGCTTGACCCGTGAGCGGGTACGGCAGATCCAGGTCGAAGCGCTCAAGCGCCTGCGCGAGATTCTGGAAACCAACGGCCTGTCCAGCGAGTCGCTGTTTCAATAAAGCACCTCCTGCTCCAGCCCTGCATGCGAACCCCGGCCTCGGCCGGGGTTCGTGCTTGTGGGTGTAGGGATCAAGGAGAGCGTGGCTGCCAGCTTTGAAAAAGTTCCGGCGGATTGCCTACAAGGCATGTAAGTTATTGCTTACACGTCTTGTAGGATGATCTCTGGAGTGCGTGCCGGAATTTATCCTTTCATTTTTTATGGTTTTATAACTGATTGTTTTTAAAGGGATTAGTTTTTTGGCGAGGCGTTTTCCAGAGTGGCAAACGGCTGGCCGCGTACTTGTGCGAAACCCTGCCACGGCTAATATCTACCTTGCGTACAGGGAATGACGCAGCCGGCACGGATGCCGGTCAGGACATCACTGGAAGTGGTTCACCAGGACGGTGATTAGGGAAAAAAGAGTGGCGGGGTAACCCGCCCTTTTTTTTGTCTGCGTTTTTTGCAGGCGTTGTTCCCGCCGCCACGCTGGCCGCCCAAGAGGATTGCGTGCGCTCAGCTTTCGCGCGCTACCGGCCGGGCCGGATCGGTAATCCACTCGCTCCAGGAACCGGCATACAACCTGGCCAGCGGGTAGCCCGCCAGGCACAGGGCGAACAGGTTGTGGCAGGCGGTCACCCCCGAGCCGCAGTAGGCAACCAGCTGTTCCGGCGGGCGCATGCCGAGCAGTGCAGCAAAGCGCCGACGCAGGACTTCGGGGGGCAGGAAGCGGCCGTCGTTGCCCAGGTTGTCGATGAAGGCTGCGCACTGTGCGCCGGGAATATGCCCGGCCACCGGGTCGATCGGCTCCACCTCGCCGCGAAAGCGCGGTAATCCCCGCGCATCCAGCAGGATCAGCTCGGGGTCGGTCAGACGCTGCAGCAATTCGTCGCTGCCTAGCACCAGGGCGTCGTCCGGACTCCCAGCGAAGTCGCCGGGTACGGGTTGCGGCTGATGTTGTTCCAGCGGCAGTCCGGCAGCCTGCCAGGCGCTCAAGCCCCCATCCAGCAGGTAGACACCTGCGCGCTTGCCCAGCCACAGCAGCAGCCACCAGGCGCGGGCGGCAAAGGCGCCGGGGCCGTCGTCGTACAGCACGATTTCGCTGTCGTGGTTAACTCCCCAGTCGCGCAGGCGCCGGCACAGCTGCTGCGGGTCCGGCAGCGGGTGGCGGCCGGTCTTGCCGGCTATCACCGGTGCCGACAGGTCTTGCTCCAGATCGGCAAAGCAGGCGCCGGGCAGATGCTCGGCAGCGTGGGCGCGCCGGCCATACGCCGGGTCTTCCAGGGCGAAGCGGCAGTCGAGAATCACCAGACCGGGCTGCCCCAGACGGCGGGCCAGGTCTTGCGGGCTGATCAGGCGGGCGAGCGACATCGGGGAACCTCGGCAAATGGGTGGTCTTGGGGGGCGCCGCTAAACGGCTAAAGATTACCGCGGCCGGGGACGCCGTGCAGGCCCGATTCGCCGCTGTTCGCCAGGCTTGCGCGGTATACTGCCCTTTTTCCGCAGGAGAGCCCCGTGCCCGCTATCGATATCCGCTGGATCCTGGACGACGCCACGCTCGCTGCCTGCTGCAGTGCGTGGCGCACGCGGCCGTTCGTTGCCCTGGATACCGAGTTCATGCGGGTCGACACCTTCTATCCGATCGCCGCGCTGTTGCAGGTGGGCGATGGCGAGGCGGTGTGGCTGATCGATCCGCTGCAGATCGGCGATTGGGCACCCTTTGCTGCCCTGCTGGAGGATCCGGCAGTGGTCAAGGTGCTGCATTCCTGCAGCGAGGATCTCGAGGTGTTCAAGCGTCTGACCGGCAGCCTGCCGCAGCCGCTGTTCGATACCCAGATTGCCGCCGGCTACCTGAACATCGGTTTTTCCATGGGCTACTCGCGACTGGTCAAGGAGCTGCTGGGCCTTGACCTGCCGAAGGACGAGACCCGTTCCGATTGGTTGCAGCGTCCGCTCAGCGAGATGCAGGTGCGCTATGCCGCCGAGGACGTGGAGCACCTGTGTGAGGTCTACCGTGAACTGGAGGCGCGCCTGAGCGCCGACAAGCGTGCCTGGCTGCTGGACGACGGCGCCGAATTGGTGGCGGCCCAGCGCGAGGTGAACGACCTGCAAGAGGCCTGGCGCGAGGTCAAGCTGGCCTGGCGCCTGAATGGCCAGCAGCTCGCCGTGCTGCGTGCGCTCTGCATCTGGCGCGAGGAACAGGCGCGCCGGCGCGACCAGCCGCGCAACCGTATCCTGCGCGAGCGTTCGCTGTGGCCGCTGGCGCGCACCCAGCCACGTGATGCGGTGGCGTTGGCGCGCATCGAGGACATGCACCCGCGGACCGTGCGTCAGGATGGCGAAACCCTGCTGCGCCTGATTGCCGAGGCGGCGGCCCTGCCGGCCGAGCAATGGCCGGCGCAGCTGCCCGAGCCGCTGCCGCTGGAAGCCTCGGCACTGTTGAAGAAGCTGCGGGCGGTCGGCCAGCGCGAGGGCGAGCGCCTGCAGATCGTGCCCGAGTTGATGCTGCGCAAGAAGGTGCTCGAGGCCTTGCTGAAAACCGGCTATCCCGCCGGCCCCTACACCCTGCCGGACTCCCTGCGCGGCTGGCGTCGCGCGCTGATGGGCCAGGCCCTGCTCGATACCCTGGCTTGAGGTCGAAGATGAAACGTATCTGCTCCATTTACAAAAGCCCGCGCAAGCGCGAGATGTACCTGTACGTCGACAAGCGCGACGCGCTGAAGCGCGTGCCGGAAGGCTTGCTCGGCGCCTTCGGCGCGCCGCAGCACGTGTTCGACATGCTGCTCACCCCCGAGCGCAAGCTGGCCCGCGAGGATGCGGTCCAGGTGCTGGAAAACATCGAGAAGCAGGGCTACCACCTGCAGATGCCGCCGCCGGAGGACGACTACATCGAGCACCTGCCGGACGAATTGCTGCGCCGCAACGATCCAGTCTGAGGTCCGGCGCCGGTTAGCCACACGGCTGTCCGCCGGCCTGCCGGCAGCGGCCGGTGTCGCCGGCTTGATCGAGGTCAAGCGCGAGCGGTCGCGGCGTTCTATGGTGATTGCATCGAGGCATAGGCAAGGGGAAGCAAGATGGATACAGGCAAGTTGGGTCGCGGACTGTTACTGGGGGGATTGTTGGCGAGTCTGGCCGCCTGCGCGCAAGCGCCATGGTCGTCCGGCGCGGGCCGCCCCGACGGCTCGCAGCATTGTCAGCTGATGCAGCAGCAATGCCAGGCCATTCAGGCGGCGAAGACCCCCGAGGAGCGACAGAAGCTGATGCTGGAGCACCGTCAGGCGATGATGGCGGGCGGCATGGGCATGCACGAGGACTGCCCGGCCATGGGCATGCACGGCGGCATGGGCATGATGCCGGGGATGATGGATGGGGGCATGGGTCATGGCATGGGCCCGGGTGCGATGGGCGCTGCGCCGACCGCCGAACAGCTCGACCGGCAGATTGAGCGCGTCGAACTGATGCTCAAGCAGCTCAAGACCCAGCGCGCCGGCATGGGCAAATGACCGTCGGCGTCCGGCGGCGGGCTCCACGCCGCCGGTCGTAGCAGCCCCTGGCTTGCACTTGGCTGCTTCGGGGCTGGCGGCTAGACTGCCGCACCCGCACGGAGATCCCCGCCATGGCTGCCAAGACCGAACCTTTCTGGAAGCGCAAGACCCTCGCCCAGCTCGACCGCGACGAATGGGAGTCGCTGTGCGACGGCTGCGGCCTGTGCTGCCTGCAGAAGCTCGAGGATGAGGAGGACGGTAGCGTCTACTACACGCGCATCGCCTGCAAGCTCCTCGACCGGGACACCTGCCGCTGCAGCAACTACGCCGAGCGCAAGCAGCATGTTCCCGACTGCATCCAGCTCACCGCTGCCGATGCCGCGGAATTCCGCTGGCTGCCGCCAACCTGCGCCTATCGTCTCGTCGCCGAAGGCAAGGACCTGCTGCCCTGGCACCACCTGGTCTGTGGCGATCCGCAGGCGGTGCACGACGCGCGCATTTCCCACGCCGGGCGCATGCTCAGTGAAAGCTCGGTGGCCGAGGAAGACTGGGAAGAGCACCTGATTTTTCGTGCCGGCTGAACCTGTCTTCGCACAGGTTATCCAACTGCCCAGCATAAGGAGATTCCGTCATGTTCCAACGCTTCAAGACTCCGTGGGCGGTGCTGCTGCTCGGACTTGCCACGCCGCTGGCAGCGGCGCAGCGGGTCGACGTGGATTATCGGGTGCGCTTCCTGCCGGACAGCGACCAGGCCGAGGTCACTCTCACCCTGGAGCGCGGTGAGGTGCTGAGATACCTGGACTTCAGTCTCGGCGACAAGGGCTATTACAGTGACTTCCAGGCCCAGGGCGAGTGGGAGCAGAGCGGCCCTGAGCGCGGGGTCTGGCGGCCGCAGCAGGGCAAGGCGCAGCTCACCTATCGGGTCAAGATCAGCCACCCGCGTGCCAATGGTCGCTACGATGCCCGCATGACCCCGGGCTGGGCATTGCTGCGCGGCGACGATCTGGTACCGGCGGCCAAGATCGATGTGCAGAACGACGTCGAGCTGGTCTCGCGGCTGCAGTTCGAGCTGCCCGAGGGCTGGCAGAGCGTGGAAACCGGCTGGCCGCGGATCGGCAAGAACCGCTTCCGCATCGACAATCCGGAGCGCCGCTTCGACCGCCCGACCGGCTGGATCCTCGCCGGCAAGCTCGGCACCCGGCGCGCCATCCTCGGCAAGACCGACGTAGCGGTGGCCGCGCCGGTGGGCGAGGGCGTGCGGCGGATGGACATCCTCACCCTGCTGACCTTCGTCTGGCCGCATGCCCAGGCGGTGTTTCCCCGCGAGCCGGCCAAGCTGCTGGTCGTCGGCGCTGGCGACCCGATGTGGCGCGGCGGCCTGTCCGGCCCCAACTCGCTGTACATGCACCGCGACCGCCCGCTGGTCAGCGAAAACGGCACCAGCTCGCTGGTGCACGAGCTGGTCCACGTGTTCAGCCGCATCAGCGACACCGACCGCAGCGACTGGATCACCGAAGGCATCGCCGAGTACTACGCCATCGAGCTGATGCGCCGCGCCGGCGGCCTGAGCGAGGATCGCTACCAGAAGGTGCGCAAGCAACTGACCCGCTGGAGCCGCAAGGTCACCACCCTGCGCGGCGAGCAGGCCAGCGGTCCGGTGACGGCGCGGGCGGTGCTGCTGCTGCAGGACCTGGATGGCGAGCTGCGCCAGGCCAGTGCCGGCAAGCATTCGCTGGACGACGTGGCCCGTGGCCTGATGCGCCTGGACCGGGCCAGCACCCGCGATTTGGTCGAGATCAGCGAGAACCTGCTGGGCGGGCCGTCCAAGGTGCTGGATACCCGCCTGCTGCACTGAGCGGCGTTGGCCGCAACGACAAAGGGCGCCGACGGGCGCCCTTTGTCGTTGCTAGCCCAGGCTTCAGGCCAGGCCGAGCACCTTGAGCAGGAAGGCGTATTCCAGCGCCGCATCCTTGAGCGCCTGATAGCGCCCGCTCATCCCTCCGTGACCGGCGCCCAGCTCGGTCTTGAGCAGTAGCAGATTGGCGTCGGTCTTGCTGGCGCGCAGCTTGGCCACCCATTTGGCCGCTTCCCAGTACTGCACGCGGCTGTCGTTGTAGCCGGCGACAGCGAGGATCGCCGGGTAGGCCTGGGCGCTGACGTTCTCGTAGGGCGCATAGGCCCGGATCCGCTCGTACACCGCCGGCTCGTGCGGGTCGCCCCACTCGTCGTACTCGGTCACCGTCAGCGGCAGCTCGGGGTTCTGCATGGTGTTGAGGATGTCGACGAAGGGCACCTCGGCGATGGCTGCGGCGAACAGCTCGGGGCGCTGGTTGAGCACCGCGCCGATCAGCAGGCCGCCGGCGCTGCCGCCGCTGATCGCCAGCTGCGCCGGGGTGGTGTAGCCGTCCTCGATCAGCTGCTCGGCGCAGGCGATGAAGTCGCCGAAGGTGTTCTGCTTGTGCTCCAGCTTGCCGGCGCGGTACCAGGCCTCGCCCAGCTCGCCGCCGCCGCGCACATGGGCGATGGCGAACAGGAAACCGCGCTCCAGCAGGCTCAGCCGCGCGTGGGAGAACCACGGGTCGAGGCTTTCGCCGTAGGCGCCGTAGCCGTATAGGTAGAGGGGCGCGGGGCGGCCGAAACTGTCGTGGCGGCCGACCAGGCTGATCGGCACCCGGGTGCCGTCCGCCGCGCTGGCCCAGATCCGCCGGCTCTCGTAGGCGTCGGCATCGAACGGGCCTTCCACCGGGGTCTGCTTGAGCACTGTCTGCGCGCCGCTGGCCAGCTCCAGCTGGCGGATCTGCGCCGGGCGGTTGAGCGCCTCGTAGCGCAGGCGGATCGCCGGGCTGTCGAACTCCAGGTCGTCGTAGACGTGCAGGCTGTAGGTGGCATCCGGCAGCTGCACCCGGTAGGGCGCCGCGCCGCGGGGCAGCACCTCGATCACCGGCAGGCCGTTGTCGCGCAGGTCGAGGGTGATGGCGCCGGCATTGAGGCTGAAGTCCTCGAGCATCAGCGTCTCGCGGTGCGGCACCAGTGATTGCCAGTGTTCGCGGGTCGGTGTGCCTTCCTCGGCACGGTACAGGGCGAAGTTGATGCCGGCCTGGTTGCTGCGGATCAGCCAGCACCACTGGCCGTCGACCTGGCCGTGGTCGGGGTAGTACTCGTGGCCTTCCGCGCGCGGGGCCAGGCAGCGGAACTCGCCCAGAGGTTGCTCGGCGTCGAGCACCCAGGCCTCGCTGGTGGTCTTGCTGGCCAGCAGCAGGATCAGCTGGCGTTCGGAGCTGGCGCGGTGGCAGCCGAGGAAGAAGCGGCCGTCCTGCTCCTCGAACACCAGCTCGGCATCCGCCTCGCCCAGACGATGGCGATACAGCTTGTGCGGGCGGTGGGTGTCGTCCAGCTCGCCGAAGAACAGCGTGCGGCTGTCGTTGGCCCAGGTCATGCTGCCGTCGCAGTCGGCGAAGGGCAGGGCGGTGACTTCGCCCGTGTCCAGCTCCTTGACGTACAGCTGGTAGATCTCGTCGCCCTCGGTATCCAGGCTGTAGGCCAGGCGGCTGTGGTCGGGACTGATGCTGAAGGCGCCGAGGTCCAGATAACCTTCGCCGGCCAGCAGGTTGGGGTCGAGCAGCAGCTGCTCGCCGGCTTCGACGATGCCCAGCGAGCCGTCGACCGGGCGCGGGCAGCGGTAGTGGCGCGGATACTCCTCGCCGGCCGTGGTGCGCTGGTAGTACAGCCACGGGCCCCAGGGCGTGGGCAGCGACAGATCGGTCTCGCGGATGCGCGCGCGGATCTCCTCGAACAGCTGCTCGCGCAGGGCAGCTTGTCCGCTGAGCTGCTCGTCCAGCCAGGCGTTTTCGGCCTGCAGGTAGTCGAGCACTTCGGCGCTGTCGCGCTGCTCCAGCCAGGCGTAGGGGTCGGCGCCAGCCTGGCGGCGGGCGAGGGGCGGGGTGAGGGACATCGGCTGACTCCAGCCGCAGCTGACGCGCGGCTCCGGGGAAAAGCCGCTATCATAAGCGCCCTTATTCCGCTGCCGCCACGCACCGATGACTGAACAAGATTACCTTCTCGCCTGGGCGGTCTACGCCGTTGCCGCACTCGGCTGCCTGCTGGTCGGCTTTCGCATCACTAGCTGGATGTGGCGCGGGCTGCGCGAGCCCTTGCGGGTACTGATCGCCGTGCTGCTGCTGAGCCCGACGCTGGTCGATCCGGTGCGCGACCTCTATGCCCCGGCGATCGCCATCACTGCCCTGGATCTGCTGATGAAAACCGGCAGCAACCTGTGGCGGGCGATCAGCGACCTGGCGATGTTCGGCATGATCGGTTTTGCCCTCTACCTGCTGTTCGTCGTCATCCGCTGGCCGCTGTTGCGCCGCAGCAGGGCGAAGCGTCAGGCCGCCGAGGCGGCGCGCGAACCGACCATGCGTGAAGTGCTCGAGCAGCGCAATCTGGCCGACGGTCGCGTCGAGCCGCGCCTGTAAGCCCGCGGTCCTCAGGGAGTCAACGCATGTGTGAACTGCTGGGCATGAGTGCCAACGTGCCGACCGATATCGTGTTCAGTTTCACCGGGCTGATGCAGCGCGGCGGTCGCACCGGACCGCATCGCGACGGCTGGGGCATCGCCTTCTACGAAGGCCGTGGCCTGCGCCTGTTCCAGGATCCGCAGGCGAGCAGCGAGTCGGAGGTGGCGCGGCTGGTGCAGCGCTATCCGATCAAGAGCGAGGTGGTCATCGGCCATATCCGCCAGGCCAACGTCGGCAAGGTGAGTCTGGCCAACACCCATCCGTTCGTGCGCGAGCTGTGGGGGCGCAACTGGTGCTTCGCGCACAACGGCCAGCTGGCGGGTTTCGCGCCGCAGCCCGGCTTCTACCGGCCGGTGGGCGATACCGACAGCGAAGCGGCGTTCTGCGATCTGCTCAATCGCATCCGCCTGGTCTTTCCCGAACCGGTGGAGATCGAGGAGCTGCTGCCGACCCTGGTTCAGGCCTGCGCCGACTATCGCCGCCTTGGCGTGTTCAATGCCCTGCTCAGCGACGGCGACTGGCTGTTCAGCTTCTGCTCGACCAAGCTGGCACACATTACCCGGCGCGCGCCGTTCGGGCCGGCGCAGCTCAAGGATGCCGATCTGCGGGTGGACTTCCAGGCGGAAACCACTCCGGACGACGTGGTGACGGTGGTCGCTACCGAGCCGCTGACCGCCAACGAGGCCTGGGCGCTGTATCAGCCGGGGCAGTGGATGCTGTGGCGGCGTGGCGAGATGGTCGCCGAGGGGCAGGTCGCAGGCTGAGGCGGGGTTTGCGGACGGTAAAACCGCCGCTAGGCGCTTGCGCTGAATCGCGGGCATAAAAAAACCCGGCTCGAGAGCCGGGTTTTTTCACACTCAGATCAGCGATTAGCCGATGATCTGGATGTTGGAAGCTTGCTTGCCCTTCGGACCAGTGGTCACTTCGAAGGACACTTTCTGGTTTTCGGCCAAGGTCTTGAAGCCCTGAGCGCGAATTTCAGAGAAGTGGGCGAACAGGTCGTCACCACCGTCGTCCGGCTTGATGAAACCGAAGCCTTTGGTGTCGTTGAACCACTTAACAGTGCCAGTTGCCATTTCGTGTAATTCCTAGGTGTTGATTTGTAGCTGAACCGGAGTTCATCGGTGTGGAATCAAGATATCGAGAATGACGAACTGACGTACTGAATCAGTGCGTTCACAGCTTACGTATTCCGCCTTGACCTACACCTTCACTTTGCCCGTTCCCGTCCGGCATGGCAAACACTTTTTCGCCAAGCTGTGAAAAATCCCTTCCAGCCCAGAAGTGGCGCGGGTTGGCCGGTTTTTGCCGGCCTGACCGGACCGCGCCGGAGAGCATGTCGCGACACCTCTTCGACGCGGATCGCCTTGTCGGTTACTGCTGCAGCTCCTGCTCGCCGAACAGGCCGTCGAACAGCATGGTGGACAGGTAGCGCTCGCCGGAGTCGGGGAGGATCACCACGATAGTCTTGCCCTGCATCGCCGGCTCCTTGGCGATGCGCACCGCGGCGGCCATGGCGGCGCCGCAGGAGATGCCGCAGAGGATGCCTTCCTCACGCATCAGGCGCAGGGCCATGTCCTTGGCCTCGTCGTCGCTCACCGTCTCGACGCGGTCGACGATCGACAGGTCGAGGTTCTTCGGCACGAAGCCGGCGCCGATGCCCTGGATCTTGTGCGGGCTGGGCTTGACCTCGCTGCCGGCCAGGGTCTGGCTGATCACCGGCGAGCCGGCCGGCTCCACCGCCACCGCGAGGATCGGCTTGCCCATGGTGTTCTTGATGTAGCGCGACACGCCGGTGATGGTGCCGCCGGTGCCGACGCCGGCCACCAGCACGTCGATGGCGCCGTCGGTGTCGTTCCAGATCTCCGGGCCGGTGGTCTGTTCGTGGATCGCCGGGTTGGCCGGGTTCTCGAACTGCTGCAGCAGCAGGTACTCGCCCGGGTGGGCGGCGGCCAGTTCGCTGGCCTTGTCGATGGCGCCCTTCATGCCCTTGGCCGGCTCGGTCAGCACCAGCTCGGCGCCGAGCCCCTTGAGTACCTTGCGCCGCTCCAGGCTCATGGAGGCGGGCATGGTCAGCACCAGCTTGTAGCCCTTGGCCGCGGCGACGAAGGCCAGGCCGATGCCGGTGTTGCCGGAGGTCGGCTCGACGATGGTCATGCCCGGCTTGAGCCGGCCGCTCTGCTCGGCGTCCCAGATCATGCTGGCGCCGATCCGGCACTTGACCGAGTAGGCCGGGTTGCGGCCCTCGTTCTTGGCCAGAATGGTCACGCCCTGCGGGCCGAGGCGGTTGATGCGGATCAGCGGTGTGTTGCCGATGGCTTGGGCGTTGTCTGCGTAGATGCGGCTCATGTCGGGCCTTCTCCTCCGATGAAAAGATGAACCGCATCAGCCTATGCCGTCGGCGTGGGGGCGTCCAGAGCCGGCGTTCCCAGCCCGCGGGCCGGCACGCTATAGTCGGGCATTCGCCGCCGGCAGGGCCGGCCACGCCTGTCCGCACAAGGATTGATACCGATGAAGTTCGAAGGCACCGCGTCCTACGTCGCCACCGACGACCTCAAGCTGGCGGTCAACGCCGCCATCACCCTGCAGCGCCCGCTGCTGGTCAAGGGCGAGCCGGGTACCGGCAAGACCCTGCTCGCCGAGCAACTGGCCGAGGCGCTGGGCACCCGGCTGATCACCTGGCACATCAAGTCCACCACCAAGGCGCACCAAGGCCTCTACGAGTACGATGCGGTCAGTCGCCTGCGCGACTCGCAGCTGGGCGTGGACAAGGTCCACGACGTGCGCAACTACATCAGGAAGGGCAAGCTGTGGGAGGCCTTCGAGAGCGGCGAGCGGGTGGTGCTGTTGATCGACGAGATCGACAAAGCCGACATCGAGTTCCCCAACGACCTGTTGCAGGAACTCGACCGCATGGAGTTCTTCGTCTACGAGACCGGCGAGACCATCAAGGCCGTGCAGCGGCCGATCATCCTGATCACCTCCAACAACGAGAAGGAGCTGCCGGACGCCTTCCTGCGCCGCTGCTTCTTCCACTACATCGCCTTCCCCGACCGCGCCACCCTGCAGCAGATCGTCGATGTGCACTTCCCCAGTATCCGTCAGGAGCTGGTGCAGGAGGCGCTGGAGATATTCTTCGACCTCCGCAAGGTGCCGGGGCTGAAGAAGAAGCCGTCCACCTCCGAGCTGGTCGACTGGCTCAAGCTGCTGATGGCCGACCAGATCGGCGAGGCGCTGCTGCGCGAGCGTGACCCGAGCAAGGCGATTCCGCCGCTGGCCGGCGCGCTGGTGAAGAACGAGCAGGACGTGCAGCTGCTCGAGCGGTTGGCGTTCATGAACCGGCGCGTCGGACGCTGAACTCCTCAGGACCGTCCTCCCTCTGGCGACGAGGCCAGTCACCGCTCCAGGATCGAGAGCCTTAACCCATGAAACTTGGCAATTTCAGCAACCGGATCACCTACCTGGTGATGGGGCTGCTTGGCCTGGCCTGCATCAGCGTCCTGCTGACCGCCCAGCTGGCCATCGAGCGTCGGGACACCGTGGGTGCCCAGCACCATGCCAGCGACGCGCTCAGCGAGTTGCAGCTGGGTTCTCAGGCCCTGACCCTCGCTGTGTTCGGCTACGTGGCAACCGGCGAGGAGCGCTTCCGGCAGGCCTTCTTCACCGAGCGGAATGAGATCCGCTCGCGGGACAAGGCCCTCGAGCAGTTCCTGGCCCTGAAGCTGCCCGCGAGTGACAACGCGCAGATGGTAGAGGCCAAGCGCCGCTCGGATGCCCTGGTCGAGCTGGAGCTGGAGGCTTTTGACGCGGTGGATGGTGGCGCCCGCCAGCGAGCTATCGAGCTGGTATTCGGTCCGCAGTATGAGGCGGCCCGGCTGGCGATCCGTGAACCCCTGCAGCAACTGAGTGGACGGGTTCACCAAGAGTACGAGGCCAGGATCGAGGCGCTCGACCGTCAGGTCAATCGGGCCATGATTGCCGCCCAGGTATTGATGCTGGCCAGCCTGCTGCTGGTAGTGCTGGTGCTGCGCCGCTTCTACCATCGCCGCGTGCTGCAGCCACTGATCGAGCTGACCGGCAACACCCGGCAGCTGCTCGGCGGTGCTCGCGACCTCCGCTATCCGCATGTCGGGGAGCAGTCGGAAATCGGCGATCTCAGCCGCACCCTGCGCAGCTACCAGGACACCCTGTGCGAGCTGGATGCGCAGCGCCAACAGAGCAGCCAGGCCGAGGCCTGGTATCGGCAGATCATCGAGTTCTCCCCGGACGGCATGCTGATCGTCGACAGCGATGGGCAGATCCTGATCGCCAACCCCAAGGCTCACGAGCTGTTCGGCTATGCGCCGGGCGAGCTGCTCGGGACTTGCGTCGACGATCTGGTGCCGACGGATATCCGCCCGGGTCATGCCCAGATGCGCGCCCGCTTCATGGGCGGGGACGGCAGCAGGCTGATGGGCAGCATGCGTGGCGATTTCCGTGGGGTGGACCGCCAAGGGCGGGAGTTCCCGGTCGAGCTGGGCCTGACCCGTCTGCCGCTGCTGGCCGGGCGCTCGCCGTGTGCCTGCGCGACGCTGCGCGATCTCAGTGAGCGCAAGCAGTTCGAGCAGGCCATCGCCGACCAGCTGGAATTGCAGCGCGTGCTGCTCGACACCCAGCCGTATCCGGTGTTCTTCAAGGATGCCAGGGGACGCTACCTGGGCTTCAATCAGGCCTTCCTGGATGCCTTCCAGGTCAGCCGCGAGGAGCTGATCGGCAAGACCGTGTCGCAGTTCATCCAGTTGCCGGAGGAGGATCGCCCCCGCTACCAGCAGGCCAACGAGCGCATCCTGCGCGAGGGCGGGCGCTACTCGGCAGAAATGCGCATCCCTCTCGCCGATGGCCAGATGCACTCGGCCCTCTACAACCTGTCCAGCTACGGCAGCAGCGATGGCCGGGTAGCCGGGCTGGTTGGCTCGCTGATCGACATTTCGGCGCAGAAGGCCGCCGAACAGGCTCAGGCCACGGCCAAGGAGCTGGCGGAGGAGGCGACCCGGCTCAAATCGGACTTCCTGGCCAACATGAGCCATGAGATCCGCACGCCAATGAACGTGATCATGGGCATGGCGCACCTGGCCCTGGACAGCGATCCGGAGCCGCGTCAGCGCAACTACCTGGAGAAGATCCACGCGGCGGCGCAGAACCTGCTGGGGATCATCAACGACATCCTCGACTTCTCCAAGATCGAGGCCGGCAAGATGCAGTTCGAGAAGGTCGAGTTCTTCCTCGAGGATGTGCTTGGCAGCCTCGCCGACCAGGCCATGGTCAAGGCGCAGGAAAAGGGCCTCGAGCTGCTGTTCGACATCGACACCGATGTGCCCACCGGTCTGCTCGGCGACCCCTTGCGCCTCGGCCAGGTGCTGAGCAACCTGCTGAGCAATGCCATCAAGTTCACCGGGCAGGGCGAGATCACCATCGCCATCCATCGGGAAGAGGACAGCGAGCAGGGCACCTGGTTGCGCTTCGAGGTCATCGACACCGGCATCGGTCTCAGTGAGGAACAGTGCAGCAAGCTGTTCCAGGCCTTCACCCAGGCCGATTCCTCGACCTCGCGCAAGTACGGTGGTACCGGGCTGGGGCTGACCATCTGCAAGCGGCTGGTCGATCTGATGGGCGGCGAGATCGGCGTGGAGTCCGCGCCCGGCCGCGGCAGTACCTTCCATTTTCGGGTGCCGTTCCACCTGCAGACCTCCCAGCGCGAACTGCTGATCGATGGCGACGATGTGCTGGGTATGCCGATCCTGGTGGTCGACGACAATGCCAGCGCTCGGGAAATCTTCCACAGCATGCTCAGTGCGCTGAAGTTCGAGGTGGGTACCGCCCGCGACGCCGCCGATGCCATTCGCCAGCTGGAGCAGGCCCATGCCGCCGGGCGCCCGTACCGCCTGGTGATCATGGACTGGATGATGCCGGGCATGGATGGCGTGCAGGCCATCCGCACCATTCGCCGGGATCTGCGGATCGGCGAAACTCCGCTGTTCGTCATGGTCACCGCCTACAGTCGCGACGAGCTGCTCGAGCGGCTCGGCGATACCCGGGTCGAAGGGGTACTGGTCAAGCCGATCACCCCCTCGACCCTGCTCGACAGCATCCTCACCACCTTCGGTCGGGCGGTCGTGACGCCACCGCGCAAGCGGGCGTTGCAGGCCGAGTATCTGGAGGCCCAGAAGGCGCTGCGCGGGGCCTTCCTGCTGCTGGTGGAGGACAACCTGGTCAACCAGGAAATGGCCACGGAAATCCTCGGGCGTGCCGGCATTCGCGTCGAGGTCGCCAACAACGGGGCCGAAGCCCTGGCCATGCTCGAGCGGCAGTCCTACGACGGCGTGCTGATGGATTGCCAGATGCCGGTGATGGATGGCTTCGAGGCGACCCGGCAGATTCGTCGGCAGGCAGCCTATGCCGAGCTGCCGGTGCTGGCGATGACCGCCAATGCCATGGCCGGTGATAAGGAAAAATGCCTGGCCGCCGGCATGAACGACCACATTGCCAAACCCATCGACGTGACCCAGCTGTTCATCGCCCTGCATCGCTGGGTCAAGGTTGCTCATCCGCATTTGGACGCCATGCCGGCGCTGGCCGAGGGCGGAGCCGAGTTGCCGGCGATTGCCGGCCTGCAACTGGAGGTGGCCTTGCAGCGCCTGGACGGCAACCGGGCGCTGCTGCGCAAGCTGCTCGGGCGCTTCTGCGAGTCCCAGGGCGATGTCGTGACCCGGATCCGTCAGGCCCGGCAGGCGGGAGAGGCGGAGACGGCCGTACGCATCGCGCATACCCTCAAGGGGCTGGCGGGCAATATCGGTGCCCAGGCCCTTGCCCTGAGTGCCGCCGCACTGGAGGCGCAGTTGCGCCAGCAGTGCGAGGCGGAGGTCGAGCTGCTTCTGCCCGGCCTGGAGCTGGAGCTGCAGGTGCTGGTTGGGCGCATCGCCGCTGCGCTGGCGACCGGCACGGAGTCTGAGCGGGTAGCGGCAGGCGGCGCCGTCGATCAGGCCGCGTTTGGCCACGGCTTGCGGCGCCTGACCGAACTGCTGCGTGACGATGACGGCGAAGCCGGCGCATGTCTGGCCGGGCTGCTCGAGCCTTTGGCCAGCCTGGGGCTGCAGGAGCTGGCGGTACAGCTGCAGCGGCTGATCGGCCGCTACGAGTTCGAGGAGGCCCTGGCGTTGCTGCAGAACGAACCGGCGCTGGCTGGTGCCGAAGCAGACGCGTAGTCTCTGTCATCAGGACGGATATTTAAGGAAGCGATATGAGCCAGGAACCGACCCAGAGCACCATCCTGCTGGTGGATGACGTTGCCGACAATATCGACATCCTCAACGAGGTGCTGTCGCCTCACTACCGCACCCGCGTCGCCCTCAACGGCGAGAAGGCGCTGAAGATCGCCTGTTCCGCCACTCCGCCGGACCTGATCCTGCTCGACATCATGATGCCTGGCCTGGATGGCTATCAGGTGTGCGAGCAGCTCAAGAGCAACCCGGACACCCGCGACATCCCGGTGATCTTCGTCAGCGCCATGAGTGAAGTGGATGATGAGCGCCGCGGTCTGGAGCTCGGCGCGGTGGACTACATCACCAAACCGATCAGCCCGGCCATCGTGCTGGCCCGGGTGCGCACCCACCTCGCGCTGTACGACCAGAACCGCGAGCTGGCGCGCCAGGTCAGCGCGCGCACCGCCGAGCTGTTCAATACCCGTCAGCAGATCATCCGGCGCCTGGGGCGCGCGGCGGAGTTCCGCGACAACGAGACGGGCAACCACATCATCCGCATGAGCCACTTCTGCCGCCTGATTGGCGAGGAGTTCGGCCTCGGCGAGAAGAGTCTGGACATCCTCTACAACGCCGCGCCCATGCACGATGTCGGCAAGATCGGCATTCCCGACCACATCCTGCTCAAGCCGGGGGCGCTGGACGCTGACGAGTGGGCACAGATCAAGCGCCATCCGGAGATCGGTGCGGAAATCATTGGCCAGCACAGTGATGAACTGCTGCAGGCGGCGCGAACCATCGCGCTGTGCCACCACGAGAAGTGGGATGGCAGCGGCTACCCGCGCGGTTTGAAGGGTAAGGAGATTCCCCTGATGGCGCGCATCGTCGCCCTGGCCGACGTGTTCGATGCCCTCACCAGTACTCGGCCCTACAAGAAGGCCTGGCCGCTGGAGGAAGCACTGGGTCATATCGAGGCTCAGGTCGGCATCCATTTCGATCCGGGCCTGATCGGCGCATTCAAGCGGGCGCTGCCGCAGATGCTGAAGATTCGTGAGCAGTTCGCCGATTATCACGGCGCACTCGAGGATAGCCTGGCTGTTCGGAGCGGCAGTCTCCCCGAGTCGTCTGGCCAGGCAGCCGCGCCGACCGCCAACAAACAGCCTCAGCCGGCCTGAGACTGAGCGGAGCCCGCCGATGTTGCTCAACCTGTTCAACGAACTGCGCGCGGCCCGGGTGCCGGTGTCGCTGCGCGAGTTGCTCGACCTGCTCGAGGCGCTCGAACGCCAGGTAGTGTTCGCCGACATGGACGGCTTCTATTACCTGGCGCGCACCGTGCTGGTGAAGGACGAGCGGCATTTCGACAAGTTCGATCGCGCCTTCGCCAGCTACTTCAACGGCCTGCAGAGTCTGGATGCGGCGCTCGAGGCGCTGATTCCCGAGGACTGGTTGCGCAAGGAGTTCGAGCGCTCGCTCAGCGCGGAAGACAAGGCGCAGCTGAAGAGCCTCGGCGGCCTGGAGCAGCTGCTCGAAGCGTTCAAGCAGCGCCTGGCGGAGCAGAAGGAGCGCCACGCCGGCGGCAACAAGTGGATCGGCACCGGCGGCAGCAGTCCGTTCGGCTCTGGCGGCTACCATCCCGAGGGCATCCGCATCGGCGATGCTGGCCAGCGCCAGGGCCGGGCGGCCAAGGTCTGGGAGCAGCGCGAGTATCGCAACCTCGACGACCAGATGGAGCTGGGCTCGCGCAACCTCCAGCTGGCCCTGCGCCGCCTGCGCAAGTTCGCCCGCCAAGGGGCGGCCGAGGAGTTCGACCTCGACGGCACCATCGAGCACACCGCGCGCGATGCCGGCCTGCTCAACATCCGCATGCGCCCCGAGCGGCGCAATGCCGTGAAGCTCCTGCTGCTGTTCGACATCGGCGGCTCGATGGATAGCCACGTCAAGGTTTGCGAGGAGCTGTTCTCCGCCTGCCGCACCGAGTTCAAACACCTCGAGTACTTCTACTTCCACAACTTCGTCTACGAGGGGGTGTGGCGGGACAACCAGCGGCGCCTGAGCGAGCGCCTGGCCACCGTCGACCTGCTGCACAAGTACGGGCCGGACTACAAGGTCGTGTTCGTCGGCGACGCCGCAATGGGACCCTACGAGATCAGCCATGCCGGCGGCAGCGTCGAGCACTGGAACGACGAGCCGGGCTTCGTGTGGATGCAGCGCTTCATGGACACCTACAAGAAGCTCATCTGGATCAACCCCTATCCACAGGATACCTGGAAGTACACGGCCTCCACCGGCATGGTCCGCGAGCTGGTGCAGGGGCGCATGTACCCGCTGACCCCGGCGGGGCTGGAGGAGGGCATGCGTTTTCTGGCCGCCAACTGAGCCTCTTCCGGCGTTGCGCTGCGGCTGCTACTGTCCGCGCCCGCGCAGCGGTGCCGCCTTGGCCGGGACGCGGTTCCGAGCGTGGCGCGCACCCCGTCTGACCAATTACGGCCCGCGGCATCCAGCCAGCGGGCCGCCGTTTTTTCAGGAGTTTTCGATGTCTGCCACACGCCAGGGCGTGGATGCGTTCGCCCTGCAATTGATGGTGCTGCTGTGCGGCATCTGGGGACTGCAGCAGGTCGGGATCAAGCTGGCTGCGCCGGACATGGCGCCGCTGCTGCAGGTTGGGCTGCGCTCGGGGATCGCCGCCGTGTTGGTGGCGCTGTTCATGCTCTGGCGCCGCCAGCCGCTCGCCCTAGGTGATGGCACCCTGCGCGCCGGTCTGCTGGTCGGCGCGCTGTTCGCCCTGGAGTTCTTCTTCGTCGCCGAGGGGCTGCGCCACAGCAGTGCCGCGCACATCGTGGTCCTGCTCTACACCGCACCGATCTTCGCCGCACTGGGGTTGCACTGGCGTGTGCCCAGCGAGCGCCTGCGGCGGCTGCAGTGGCTGGGTATCGTGCTGGCCTTCGCCGGAATCACCCTGGCCTTCGCCGGCGGGTTGCTGGGGCAGCATCTCTCGCCCGGCATGCTGCTGGGCGATCTGTACGGCCTGCTGGCAGGCATGTCCTGGGGGGCACTGACCGTGTCGGTGCGCTGCAGTCGACTGTCGGAGGCGCCGCCGGCCAAGACCCTGCTGTTTCAGCTGGTTTGTGGCTGCCTCCTGCTGCTGCCGGTCGCCTGGCTGGGCGGGCAGACGGAGGCGGTCCGCCTTACCCCGCTGGTGTGGGGCAACCTGCTGTTCCAGAGTGTGCTGGTGGCCTTCGCCAGTTACCTGGTCTGGTTCTGGCTGCTGCGCCGCTACCTGGCTTCGGGGCTGGGAGTGTTTTCCTTCATGACCCCGCTGTTCGGGGTCTGCTTCGGCGTGTGGTTTCTGGGTGAGCGCATCGACGCCTTGTTCATCGGCGGGGGGCTGTTGGTGCTCTTCGGCATCAGCCTGGTCAGTGCCGATGGCTGGTGGCGCCGCTTGCTGAGCTAAGCGCATGGCTGGGCGCGATCCGGCGCACATGCGAAAATGTGCGTCATGTCCCGAGCCCAATGCCCGCGCTGCGCGCGTCCGCTGACACACTGCCTGTGTCAGCTGATCCCCCATCTATCCAGCCACACCCGGGTGCTGATCCTGCAGCACCCGGACGAGACTCGCCACGCGCTGAACACCGCGCGGCTGGCCGCGCTCGGGCTGGCCAATGCCGAGCTGCGGGTTGGCGAGCACTTCCCCGAGCTGGAGAGCGAACTGGCAGCGACAGGGGGAGCGGCTTGGCTGCTGTTTCCCGGCGAAGGTGCCCAGACGGTCGCGCAGTTGGCGGCGTCCGCCACTGGTGCGCCGGTCGAGCGGCTGCTGATTGTGCCGGACGGCACCTGGCGCAAGGCGCGGCGCCTGCTGTACTGCAACCCCTGGTTGGCAGAGTTGCCGCGGCTGGCGCTGGAGGACGGGCTGGTCAGTCGCTATCGCCTGCGCAAGGCCCCGGCGGCCGGTGCGCTGTCGACCATCGAGGCTATCGTGCATTGCCTGAACGGGCTGGAAGGCACCGGGCGTTTCGATGAGTTGCTGCGCCCGTTCGAGGCACTGATCGAGGCGCAGATTGCGGCGATGGGCGAGGAGGTCTACCGGCGCAATCACCTGCGCGGTGATGCGCCGGACGAGTGAGCGTCAACGCTCGCGCAGTGCTTCCGAGCGCGCCTTGAGAACTGGCTTGAGCAGGTAGTCGAGCACGCTCTTCTGGCCGGTGATGATGTCGACGTTGGCGACCATGCCGGGAATGATCAGCAGCGGCTTGTCCACGCTGCCCAGATGGCTTTTGTCGGTGCGCAGCTGGATCAGGTAGAAACTCTTGCCCTCTTCGTCGGTGATGGTGTCGGCGCCAATCATCTCCAGTTTGGCCTTGAGGCCGCCGTAGATGGTGTAGTCGTAGGCGGTGAACTTGACCATCGCCTGCTGGCCGGGGTGGAGGAAGGCGACATCCTGCGGACGGATACGGGCCTCGATCAGCAGACTGTCTTCCAGCGGCACGATTTCCAGCAGGTCGCTGCCGGGCTGCACCACGCCGCCGATGGTGTTGACCTTGAGCTGCTTGACGATGCCGCGCACCGGGGAAACCACGCCGGTACGGCTGACCCGGTCCTCGATGGCGCGACTGGACGCGGTGATCTTGCTCAGCTCGGTGCGGGCTTCGTTGAGCTCCTTCAGGGCGTTGGTGCGGAACGTCAGGCGGGCTTCCTCGATCTTGCGCTCGACCTCCTTGACCGCCGATTCGGCACGCGGAATGGCCAGGTTGGTGGCATTCAGCGAACCGCGGGTTTCCACGGCACTGCGGCGCAGGCGCAGCAGCTCGACCTGGGAGATGGCGCCGCTGGCCACCAGCGGCTCGGACATGTTCAGCTCGCTCTGGATCAGACCGAGGCTGGCGCTGTATTGCTGCGCCTTGGCGCGGAACTCCGCCAGCTCCTGGGTTTTCTGCCGCAGTTGCTCCTGCAGGATGCTGACCTCGCTGCTCAGCCCCTGCTGGCGCGAGCGGTACAGGGCCTGCTCATCGGCGGCCAGACCCGGCGCGACCTTGGCGATCTCCTCCGGCAGCTGCAGCGGGCGGCCTTCGCCTTCGGCGCTCAGGCGCTCGACCCGGGCCAGCAGGGCGAGGCGGTCGGCTTCGCTTTCGCTCATGTTGGAGACGAAGCGGGTGTCGTCCAGACGCAGCAGCGGGTCGCCCTTTTCCACCACCTGGCCTTCGCGGACGAATATCTCCGCGACGATGCCGCCTTCCAGGTTCTGGATGGTCTGCACCTTGCTCGAGGGAATCGCCTTGCCTTCGCCGGTGGTCACCTCGTCGAGCACGGCGAAATGGGCCCACACCAGCGCGGTCAGGAGGAACAGGGCGGTCAGCCAGACCGTCATACGGGTCAGGCCGGTGGAATCCTCCGCCAGCGCGCCCTGGACTTCCGGCATGAATTCGGTATCGCGGGACTGACGCAGCGGGCTCAGGTAACCACCCAGGGTTTGCAGAGTGCTCATGATCGTCTCCCTAGACCGATGCCGGGCCGACACGGCCGTTGCGCAAGGCTTCGATGACCGTTTCCTTCGGCCCGTCGGCAACGATCTTGCCGCCGTCGAGCACGATCAGACGATCCACCAGGCTGAGCATGGAGATGCGGTGGGTGATCAGAAGCAGGGTCTTGCTGCGGCTCCAGTCGTGCAGGCGCGTGCGCAGCGCTTCCTCGCTGCTGTTGTCCATCGAGCTGGTCGGCTCGTCGAGCAGCAGCAGCGGTGGATTGAGCAGCAGCGCGCGGGCCAGCAGCACCGCCTGGCGCTGTCCGCCGGAGAGCAGCTGGCCACGCTCGCCGACCGGCCGTTCGAAGCCCTGTGGGTGCTGGCGGGCCAGCTCGCTGACCCCGGTCAGCTCGGCGACTTCGAGCAGGCGCTCGTCGCTGATGTAGCGGGCGCCCAGTGTCATGTTGCTGCGCAGGGTGCCGGCAAGCAGGGGCAGGTCGTGGGCGACGTAGCCGATCTGGTGGCGCAGGTCGGCGACGTCGATTTGCCGCTGGTCGATGCCGTCGAAGAGGATCTGCCCTTCGCTCGGGCTATAGAACCCCATCAGCAGGCGCGCCAGGGTGCTCTTGCCCGAGCCGCTGCGGCCGATGATGGCGATCTTCTCGCCGGGGGCGATGCGCAGGTTGATGCCCTGCAGCGCCGGTGAACTCTGCTCTGCATAGCTGAAGGCGACCTGGCGCAGTTCCAGGGCGCCGTGGAGGCGGGTGTGCTCCAGCGGTCGCTGCTGGCTGTCGCGCTCCTGCGGCAGGTTCATCAGCGTATCGGTGCTTTTCATGGTCAGCTGGGCTTGCTGGTGGCGGGTGATCAGACTGGCGACCTGGCCGAGCGGCGCCATGATCCGGCCATTGAGCATGTAGCAGGCGACCAGCGCACCGACGCTGAGGTTGCCGGCGATGATGGTGTAGACACCGGCGACGATCATCGCCACCCCGGCCAGCTGCTGCAGGAATAGGGTGCCGTTGAGCGCCACGGCGGACAGCAGGCGCGCATGGCTTTCGAGCCGGCTCAGGGCGCCGTGGGTATTTTCCCACTGGTGCTGACGCTCGCTCTCGGCACCGCAGCTTTTCAGGGTTTCCAGGCCGCCGAGGGTTTCGATCAGCAGCGCCTGGCGTTCGGCCCCCAGGGCCAGGCTGCGCTGCACGGTGTCGCGCAGGCGGTGCTGGATGACGTAGGCGAACAGCGCGGTGATGGGGAAGGCGAGCAGCGGAATGACCACCAGCCAGCCACCGAGCAGACCGATCACTGCGGTCATCAGCAGGGCGAAGGGCAGGTCGATCAGGCTGGTCAGGGTGACGGCAGTGAGAAATTCGCGCAGGCCCTGGAAGTCGTGAATGCTCTGGGCGAAGCCGCCGATGCTGGCCGGACGGGCCTTCATCATCATCCCGGTGATGCGCTCGAACAGGGTGGCCGAGAGCACCACGTCGGTCTTCTTGCCGGCCACATCGAGCAGGCGAAAGCGCAGCACGCGCAGCAGCAGCTCGAACAGGGTGCCGATCAGCAGGCCGATGGTCAGCACCCAGAGCGTCGAGAGTGCCTGGTTGGGGACCACGCGGTCGTAGGTCTGCATGACGAACAAGGGCGCCATCAGCCCGAGCAGGTTGATCAGCAGGCTGGCGAGGATGGCGTCGGTATACAGCCAGCGCGACAGCTTGAGGGTGTCGCGAAACCACGACTTGACCCGGGGTACCAGCGGCGTGCGCAGCTCTTCCAGCTCATGGCGGGGGCGAGCGAACAGTGCCTGCCCGGAGTATTCGGCGGCCAACTGCTCGCGCTCGACCCACTGCTCGCCACCGTCCGCTTCGCAGGGCAGGATCTGCGCCTGGCCCTTGTCGTTCCACTGGCGCAGCACGGCACAGTGGCCGTCCTTGAACAGCAGCAGCACGGGAAGGTTGAGTGCGGAAATGGCCTCCAGTGGCCGGCGCAGCAGGCGTGCCTGCAGGCCGGCGCGCGCAGCGGCACGCGTCAGCAGGTCGGGGGAAAGACGCTGCCCGGGCAGCGGCAGGCCAGCGCTGAGGCTGGCCCGGCTGACCGTTCGGCCGTGTAGCCTGCTGAGGATCAGCAGCCCGTCGAGCAGCGGGTCATCGTGCATGTGCCGAGGGTCATCGGCTTTGCCCACCTGTTCCATGGTCGTCATGAAGCGATCCCCCATCCTGCAAGCAAGTCCCTGCTTTTATTATTTTCAGGCGCGGACTGCGGAACGTGTCACTTCATGCTCGGCAGGCGCGCCTCGCTTTTCACTTCGGTGCGGGCCAGGGCCTCGCTCGGCGGCACGACATTGTGGGTGCGCAGCAGGTCGCCCATGGACGCCACTACCCGGTACATGGAGAACTCTTCCGTGTAGCGCACGTCGGTGTAGCGGCGATTGGCGCTGAACAGTTCGTTCTCGCTGTCAAGCAGGTCGAGCAGGGTGCGCTGCCCCAGGGAGAACTGCTGCTGGTAGGCCTCGCGCACCTTGGACGTGTAGCTGGCGTAATCGCGGGCCTTCGGGGTTTGCAGGCGGGCGTTTTCCATGGCGTTCCACGACAGCATCAGGTTCTCGTTGAGTACCCGCAGGGCGTTGTTGCGGATGTCCATCGACTCGTTGATCTTGTGCGCGCCGGATTGCAGCAGAGCCTTGTCGCGCATGCCGTTGAACAGGTTGTAATTCATCACCACGCCGGCATACCAGCGGTTGTAATGACCTTCATCCCCTTGGATGTTGTCGTCGGCATTGCCCGAGAGTTCGACATCGAAGCGTGGATAGAACTTGGATTTGGCCGATTCGTACTGTTTCTCGGCGGCCTGAACGTCGGACTGGGCCGACTTGAGCAGCGGGCTGTTGTCCATAACCCGATCACGGGCGCTGGCCACGCTGTCCGGCATTTGGCCGCGGATCGAGGCCGGGGTTTCCAGTTCGTCGGGCATGCGGCCAACGGCGCTGAAGAAGTTCGCCTCGGCATCGGCCAGGTTCACCTGCTCGGTGTAGAGGTTGTTCTCAGCCAAGGCCAGGCGCGCCTGCGACTGGTCGCGGTCGGCGTTGCTGCCAACCCCGCGCTCGGCGCGCATGCTGATCTGGTCATGGATGCGTTGGTGCGCCTGCAGGTTGTTCTCGGCCAGGGCGACCATCTCGCGCCGCTTGAGCACGTCCAGGTAGACCTCGATGGTGCGCAGCGCCAGGCTTTCCGTGGCACCCAGCGTTCGATAAGCGCGCGAGTTGACCACCGCCTCGTTGCGCGCCACTTCATTGGGGGTATAGAAGCCGTCGAACACCATCTGCCGCAAACGCAGCTCTGCGGTGCGGGAGTTCAGGGTTTCCGTGTTGTGATCGCCGATGATGCGGGTGCTGGGACTGTCGGTGTGCTCCCGACCGTAGCTGGCCAGCATGTCGACCGTCGGCAGGTAGCCGCCCTGGGCGATCTTGAGTTCTTCGTCAGCCGACAACCGGTTGTTGCTGGCAGCATGGATCTCGGGGTGGTTATCGATGGTGCTCTGAATCGCTTCCGTGAGGGACATGGCCGAGGCTTGATTGAAACCTGCTGCCAACAGCAGCCCAACCCACATTGATGAGTGGCGCATGGGTATCTCCTTACCATTGGTATCCACTTGCTAATGGTCGTCGCCAATAAAATGACTTCCGCTGCTGCCTGGCGATTTTTTTATTCCGTTCACAAGTATGTAAGAACATCCTCCATGCTTTGCGTAGAGCGATTTCTCATAAGGGTTATGTGGAAATGATCTTATTCGTCGCTAAAAACGCGCCACATTGTTTAGAGAGAAAAGCCAATGGAAATCCGTTTCAGCCGGATTTTGCAGACTTCAGAAGATCGGGCGGCAGGGAGAGCGAAAGCAGGGGGGAACTGCTTTGTGGAGGGGAAGTTAAGTGGTCACAGGAGTGACGGTTTTTCGTCATTTTGCTCTGCGGTAGGCGGGGCGCACTCATACACACCTCTGCAGTCACCACCCTGTTAGCAGCTGTCCGGTCCTGTCCGGGCAATCAGCGACGCATGACAGTCGACGCTTGCGACTGTATCGGAGGGTGGATTCATGGCTAAGTTGATCGGATTTGTCAGGGCGGTTGTCGGAGAGGTTTTTGCCGTAGCCGCGGACGGCAGCAAGCGCCAACTGGGCGAGGGGGATCGGGTTTTCGCCGGAGAGCAACTTCTCACCGGTGCCGGAGGCGCTGTAGCCATTCGCCTGGTCAACGGCGGCGAGTTGACCGTGGGGCGTGACAGTTCGCTGATGCTGGATACCCAGCTGCTGGCAGGAGAAAACGCCCGCGCGCCGATTCAACCCGCCACCCCCGAACATGTGCCCAGCGCCCAGGAGCTGGCCGAAGTCGAGGACGTCCAGCAGGCCATCGCCTCCGGCGTCGACCCTACCCTCAGCTTGCCCGCCACGGCAGCCGGCCCTGGCGCTGGCGGCCCCGCCGGCAGTGGGGGGGGCGGTATTTCCTTCGTGCTGCTGGGGGAAACCGGCGATCGCGTGGACCCGAACATCGGCTATCCGACCGGACCGCTGCAGTTTGCGCCGCTGTTCCCGGAGATCTTTCCGCAGGGGGCGGATGAGGAGCTGGATCCCATTCCCTCGATTCGAGTCGAGTACTTCGCCGACGAAACGGGACAGGTTCTGACCGAGCGCGGCTTCGTGGACGAGGCTGCACTTCCGGGGGGCAGCCGAGCGGAAAGTCCCGCCGAGTCGACCTTCGGTCGCGTGGTGATCTCTTCGCCGGATGGCATCCAGGCCATCCAGGTTCAGGATGTGAATGGAAACTGGGTCGATGTCACGGCCGGCGGGACGGTCCAGGGGCAATACGGTACCTTGCAAGTCGGACCCAATGGCACCTGGGTGTTTACCCTCAATGGCAATACCCTCGATCACGATGACCCCAACGCCACTACCACTGATGAGGTGGTGCAAAACTTTCCGGTCCGCGTGATCGACGCGGATGGGGACATTTCGCCACCGGCAACACTGGTGATCAATATTGGCGACGATGGTCCGCAGGCGATCAATGACAGTGTGCTGACACCTGAAGATACGCCGGTAACGATCAATGTTCTGGGCAACGACGTCCAGGGGGCCGACTCCGGCGCCACGCTGGTTTCGGCCGTCCTGACGGGCGGCAGCGGTACAGTCAGCTTCCTGCCGGATGGCTCGGTGACTTTCACTCCGGCGCCCGGCTTCGAGGGCTTGGCGTCCATCAGCTACGTGATGCGCGATGCGGACGGCGATACCGCGCAGGCGGTGCTGACCGTTGGCGTGGGGGTCGACTCTGTTCCGGATCTGGCCATTACCTATGGCCCCGGTGCCGGGGTGGTCGACGAGGCAGCGTTGAATGCCGGTGGCAGCGGTGATGGCTTGCCAGGCAGCAATCCGTCCAGCACGGCAGAGCAGACCTCAGGTTCCATTGTGGTGGATACCAAGGGCGACTCGCTTGGCAGCGTGACCATCAGCAGCGTGATCATCGGTGGTGTCGATGTGACCAACGGTGGCACGGTCGCCGGCCAGTACGGCGTACTGGAGGTCACCAGGATCACCGAGGGTGAGTACAGCTGGACCTACACCCTGAATGACAACAGTCTCGATCATGATGGAGCCAATCTGACCGGCACCGATGATCAGCTGTTCGATGTCTTCAGCGTAGTGGCCACGGACAACGAAGGCGATCCGGCGGGCCCGCAGGCACTGACCATTGCGATCAACGATGACGGGCCGACGGCGGTCAATGACAGTGTGCTGACTCCCGAGGACACGCCTGTAACGGTCAATGTGCTGGGCAATGATGTCCAGGGCTCGGACACAGCGACGCTCATCGGCGCCTCTCTGACCTCGGGCAATGGCTCGGTAAGCTTCCTGCCGGATGGTGCGGTGACCTTCTCGCCCGCTCCGGGCTTCGAGGGGGTGGCGACGATCGCCTACACCATCCTTGATGCTGACGGTGATTCCTCGCAGGCGGTGCTTACCGTTGGCGTGGGGGTCGACTCTGTTCCGGATCTGGCCATTACCTATGGCCCCGGTGCCGGGGTGGTCGACGAGGCAGCGTTGAATGCCGGTGGTAGCGGAGATGGCTTGCCGGGCAGCAATCCGTCCAGCACGGCCGAGCAGACCTCTGGCTCCATTGTTGTGGATACCAAGGGCGACTCACTGGGCAGCGTGACCATCAGCAGCGTGATCATCGGCGGAGTCGATGTGACCAACGGCGGCGCAGTCGACGGCCAGTACGGTGTGCTGCAGGTGACCAAGATCGGCGAGGGTAAGTACAGCTGGACCTACACCCTGACCGACAACAGCCTTGATCATGCGGGTGTCAATCTGACCGGGACCGATGATCAGTTGTTCGACGTCTTCAGCGTGGTGGCCACGGACAACGAAGGCGATCCGGCGGGCCCGCAGGCGCTGACCATCGCGATTAACGATGACGGGCCGACGGCGGTCAATGATGGCAGCAGCCTGAGCGAAGATACCGCCAGCGTTAGCGGCAATGTACTGGTTAACGATATCGCTGGTGCCGACGCCGGAGTGGTCGTCACCACGCCCGGGACCGCAATCGGCAGCTACGGACAACTGGTTCTGGGTGCCGGCGGCGACTACACCTATACCCTGAATACCGCCAGCCCGGTCGTGCAGGGCCTGGATACGGGTGCGAGCCTGACCGAAACCTTCTCCTACACCATGCGCGACGCTGACGGTGACGAAAGCTCTGCGACAGTCACCATCACCATCACGGGCAGCAACGACGTACCGAGCCTGACGGTGGATCCGGGGAACGGCGGGGCCAACGATGTGGTCGACGAAGCCGGCCTGTCGAGCGGCTCGAATGCCGCGTCGCCCAGCGAATTCGCCAGCGGCACCTTCACCCTGTCGGATGCCGATGGGCTGGACGACCTGCAGAGCGTGACCATCAACGGCATTACGGTAGCCATCGGTAGCCTGGCTGGCTCCAGCTTTGCCGGAGCCAGCGGTACGCTGACCATTACGGCCTATGACGCGGCTACCGGCGTAGCCACCTACACCTATCAGCTGACCTCGCCCACCACCGACCTGGCCGGCATCGAAACCGACACGTTCACCCTGAGTGTGTCCGACGGCACGACTCCTTCGGCACCGGCGACCATCACCATCGACATCCTCGACGACCTGCCCAACGCGGAGAACGATGTCCCGGCCAGCCTGGTCGAGGACGGTCTGAGCCTGGTCGAGGGCAACGTGCTGTCCAACGACGAGCACGCCAATGGCCAGATCGGCGCGGACGGACGCATCTTCGTCGCCTGGGAGAGTTCCACCGCAAATATCCTGTCGACTTACGGCACCGTGGCCCTCGGCGATGACGGCAGCTACCGCTTCGTCCTCGACAACACGCGCCCTGCGACCCAGGCGCTCAATGCCGGCGAGGTGGTGAGCGAGACCTTCACCTACACCATCCGCGATGCCGACGGCGATACGGACACTGCGATCCTGACGCTCAGCGTGACCGGCGCGGCTGACGGCGTCATGCTGGGTGGTCTGGATGGCACGGGCAGCGAGATCGTCGTCGACGATGCGAACCTCAGTGACGGCAGTGCCGCGAATCCGGCGTTGCTGACGCAGACGAACAGCTTCACCTTCTCGGCGCCGGATGGCGTGCAGAGCCTGAGCGTCGGCGGCAGTGCCTTGATCAGCGGGGGCGTGCTGGTGGCGCCGCTGCCGACGCTGACCAGTGCGCTGGGCAACACGCTGACCATCACTGGGGTTAACTACGACGCGGCGACGGGTACGGGCACGGTCACCTACAGCTACACCCTGCTGGACAACGAAATGCACACCCAGCCGGCCAACGACACCGCGCTGAGCGAAAGCTTCGCGGTGGAGCTGATCGATGACAGTGGCAGCACGACCAGCCAGAGTCTGGACGTCACCATCCTCGACGACGTGCCCAATGCGGTGAGCGGCAAACCGGCCAGCCTGGTTGAGGACGGTTTGAGCCTGATCGAGGGCAACGTCCTGCTCAACGACGTGCACGCCAATGGCCAGATCGGGGCGGACGGTAAGACCTTTGTTGGCTGGGAGAGCCCCACGTCGAGCGTACTGTCGACCTACGGCACGGTGGAGTTGGGTGCGGACGGCAGCTTCCGCTTCACCTTGGATAACACGCTGGCAGCCACCCAGGCGCTCAATGCGGGGCAGGTGGTGAGCGAAACCTTCACCTACACCATCGTCGACGGCGATGGCGATACGGACACTGCGACGTTGACTCTCCGGGTGGTCGGTACGGACGACGGCGTCGTGCTGAGCGGCCTGGATGGCACGGGTGGCGAGATCACCGTCAGCGACGCCAACCTCGCCGACGGCAGTGCCGCGAATGCGGCGCTGCTGACGCAGACCGGCAGCTTCACCTTCAGCGCCCCGGACGGCGTACAGAGCCTGACGGTGGGCGGTAGCGCGCTGATCAGCGGTGGCGTGTTGGCCGGGACGCTGCCGACCCTGACCAGCGGGCTGGGCAACACGCTGACGATCACCAGCGTGAGCTACGATCCGGCGACGGGCAGCGGCACGGTGTTCTACAGCTACACCCTGCTCGACAACGAGATGCACACCCAGCCGCTCAACGACACCGCGCTGAGCGAAAGCTTCGCGGTGGAGCTGATCGATGACAGTGGCAGCACGACCAGTCAGAGCTTGGATGTCACCATCCTCGACGACGTGCCCAATGCGGTGAGCGGCGAACCGGCCAGCCTGGTCGAGGACGGCCTGAGCCTGATCGAGGGCAACGTGCTGCTCAATGACGTGCACACCAATGGCCAGATCGGTGCGGATGGGCGCTTCTTCGTCGCCTGGGAGGATTCCACCGCAAATATCCTGTCGACCTACGGCACCGTGGTCCTGGGCGATGACGGCAGTTTCAGTTTCGTCCTCGACAACACACGCCCTGCGACCCAGGCGCTCAATGCCGGCGAGGTGGTGAGCGAGACCTTCACCTACACCATCCGCGATGCCGACGGCGATACCGATACCGCGACCCTGATTCTGCGCGTAGCAGGGGCCGATGACGGTGCCGTGCTGAGTGGCCTGAACGCAACGGGTGGCGAGATCACCGTCAGCGACGCCAACCTCAGTGACGGCAATGCCGCGAATGCGGCGCTGCTGACGCAGACCGGCAGCTTCACCTTCAGCGCTCCGGACGGCGTACAGAGCCTGACGGTGGGCGGTAGCGCGCTGATCAGCGGTGGCGTGCTGGCCGCGACGCTGCCGACCCTGACCAGCGGGCTGGGCAACACGCTGACGATCACCAGCGTGAGCTACGATCCGGCGACGGGCAGCGGCACGGTGTTCTACAGCTACACCCTGCTCGACAACGAGATGCACACTCAGCCGGCCAACGACACCGCGCTGAGCGAAAGCTTCGCGGTACAGCTGATCGACGACAGTGGCAGCACGACTAGCCAGAACCTGGATGTGACCATCCTCGATGACGTGCCGCAGGCCTTCCTTCCCGAGCACGGCATGCTGATCGACCAGGTTGCCGCTACCCGAGTCATTACGGGGGATCTGCGCTTTGCCGAGGCAGCGGGCGCCGATGGGGTGGGCAATGTGGTGTTCACGCCCACCTTCGGCAAGGCGGAAGGAGATGCCGCGAGGGACGGCAGTGGCCACCTGATCACCTTGTTCAATGCAGTCACCGGGAAGGGGGAGCAGCTGTACCTGCACTACAGTGCCGATGGCCATACGCTGGAGGCTACAACGGCCGGTGGCACGGTCGGGTTCACCATGGTTCTCGATCCCGCGACCGACACCTACACGCTGACGACCTCGGGTGTGCTTTCCAACGACACCCGGACCGTGATCAGCGGCCTTTCCGCAACCGGCAGTGCTGGCCATGACAACTTCAAGGCGCTGCTGAATGTCGACCCGGTCACGCTGCAGGATGTGCTGATGTCCTCCACCACGGGTCCAGTCAACAGCACCTCGACAGACATCGGCATTGCTGATCAGTGGATCGATACGGGTGATAACATTCGCTTCGACTTCGTCAACGGCCTGGCCGTCAATGCGGCCAGCACGACCGGGTTCAGCTACAGCACCCACAACCTGATCCACAGCTTCCGCCAGAGTATCTCCCAGGTTCAGGGTAACAACGGCGTGGTGAATCTGACCCTGCTGGCGATCGTTGCCGATAACGACAACGTGTTTGGTGCGACAGATCCAGACGACACCCACGTCGACCTGTCGACCAGCGATATCAAGGTCTATAACGCCTCAGGGGTGGACGTGACTGGCTCGGTCACCCTGATCGATAACGTTGATTCAATCACCATCAATGGCCTGCATGACGACTGGAGTTTCGAGATCAATTCGGCAACCCAGTTCAGTGCCGTGCAGGTAACGGGCGCGAGCGGTTCCACGGACTTCGCTCTCGGTACCTTCAGCTACTCCCAGGTCTTGCCATCGCAGCCCATCGATCTGGCCTACCAGATCCAGGCTACCGATGGTGATGGGGATGCCATGCTCAGCACGGTGAACGCCACGCTTTACCCGCAGGAAAACACCCTCGAGGGCGGTGCTGGCAATGATCCGCTGCCCGGTACGGCGGCGGCTGACTGGATCTTTGGTCACGACGGCAACGACAGTCTCAGCGGCCTGTTGGGGGATGACGCGCTGTCAGGAGGCGATGGCATTGACCTCCTCAACGGCGGGCAGGGTAGCGATCTGCTGTCCGGCGGCAAGGGGGCGGATACCTTCGTCTGGAACGCTGGTGATTCTGGTATCGACCGCATCACCGACTTCACGCCGGGGGAAGACAAGTTGGACCTTTCCCAGCTGCTCCAGGGCGAGACCAGCACCGTCGAGAGTCTGAGCAGCTATCTGAGCTTCACCTTCGGGGCCAGCACGACGATCACCGTGGACGCCAATGGAACAAACGCCGGGCCGGTGCCGCCACAAAGTATCATTCTGGAGGGCGTGGATCTTTCGGTGGCTTATAACTCCCCCGATGCTGCGGGTGTCATCGCCGGCATGCTCGGCGACGGTACACTCAAGGTCGACACTGTCTAACCTGATGTAAAATGACCAGCCCGCCACCATGACTGGTGGCGGGCTTTTTCATGGAGTGAAGACCATGGTTTATGTCCAGCGATCCCTCGATGGTCATTTGTTGCGCGTGGAGCGTCAGCCCTTCGAGGGCATGACGGAAACCCTGGAGCTGGAGAGCGAGGAGCTGCATGCCTGGCTCAACCGCGAGGAAGTCCGCAGCCGCCTGAACAAGCTGAAGGATTCCGACCTCGAGCTGATCCGCGTTCTGGAGGATCTGGTCGGTGTGCTGGTCGAGCAGGGGGTGATTCGCTACACCGATCTGCCCGAGGCGGCGCAGCGCAAGCTGCAGGATCGGGCCCAGGCGCGCGCCGGGCTCGGCGGCTTGAGCAATCTGCTGGGCGACGAGGATGAGCAGCATCTGATCTGATTTTCTGCGTCGCGCACCCCCGGCTCGCCCTGCGCCAGTCGCTTGTCTGTCATCGCCCCGTAGTCCTTGCTGCGGGGCGATGTCGTTTCCGGGGGGGTCAACGTTGCCACGGCGTCGGGGCGCCGATCAGGCGGCCCATCAGCCCGTGGATGCCGAGCTCCTGCAGGGCTTGTGCCTCGCCCTCGCGCTCGACCATTTCGGCGATCAGCGGCAGGTCGATATTGTGGGTGGTGCGCTGGATGGCGTCGATGAATACGCGCTTGTCCCGCTCCTGGTCCAGCCCGCGGATATAGCTGCCGTCGATCTTCAGGTAGGCCAGGCCGAGATGGGTGAGGTTGCCGATCAGGCTGAAGTGGCCGCCGAAATGCTGCAGGCCGAGGCGGTAGCCGGTTTCGCGGAAGGACTGGCAGAGCGATTGCAGTTGCTCCGCGGGCGGCAGGCTGCGCTCGTCCAGCTCCAGGCAGAGCAGTCCGGCATGCTGGGGATGCTTGCGCAGGGTGTGCAGGAGCAGCGCGAGGCTGACCTGATCGTGCAGGGTGGCACTGGACAGGCTCAGCGCCAGGGGCTGGCGGTACTGCTCGATGTGCGCCAGGGCGTGTTCGAGCATGAGCTGGTCGAGCCGGGCGGCCCAGCCGAGCCGGGCAATCCAGGGCAGGAACAGTCCGGCGGGAATGGCCTTGCCCTGCGGGTCGAGCAGGCGGGCGAGGACCTTGTGCTGCAGGATCACCGCGCGATCATTGCTACGTACCACCGGCTGGAAGTACAGCTGCAGTTTGCCTGCGCCGAGGGCATCGTCCAGCCACAGGCGCCACTGGTGCAGGTCGAGACTGGCGCTCGGCTCGTAGTCGTCCAGGCGCTCCCAGGGTTTGTCCGGGCGGTGCTGGGCCTGGGCCAGCGCCTGGTCGGCACGAGCCAGCACATGGGCTTCGGCTTCGCCGGGATGGAATACGCAGAGCCCCATGCAGGCGACCGGAGAGCAGTCGCTGGTTCCGGTGTTGCGCAGGTTCTCCACCGCCTCGCTGAGTTCGGCGGCGAGCGTGTCGGCTTCGCTGGCGCTGAGTCCCGGGGCAAGCAGGGCGAACTCGCCGCCGCGGCTGCGCGCCGCCAGCCAGTCGGGGTGGTCGTGCTGTTCGATCAGGCGCTGCAGCAGTTCACCGATGTCGCGGATCAGGCTGTCGCTGCGCGCGCCACCGAGGCGCTGGTTCAGGCCGGTGAGGTCATTGATGCGCAAGACCAGCAGGTAGCCCGCGGCATTCTGTTCGTTGGCCAGCAAGTGGGTATTCAGGTGCATGTCGAACCGGCGGCGATTGGCCAACCCGGTGAGATCGTCCTGATAGGCCTCGCGGCGCAGTTGCTCGCTGCGTGCTGCCTCCTCGACGAACAGGCTGCGCAGCTTGTCGACCATCTGGTTCATCGCCATCACCACCCGCCGCAGTTCGGGTGTGCGCGGTAGCTGCGGCAGACTGAGGAACTCGCGCCGGCTGATGGCTTCGGCCTGCTGCACCATGCTGTCGAGCGGGCGCAGCTGGACGCGTAGCAGCCAGCCGCCGAGCGCGGCACTGAGCAAGCCGCAGAGGACCAGCCAGGACAGGCTGCCCATGGCACTGTCCCACAGGCGGGCGAGGGCGAACTGCGGATGGCTGACCACCTCGATCCGGGCCGCCTGCTCCCAGCCGCGCATGATCAGGGCTTCGCCGCCCTCGGGCTTGAGGTCGACCAGGCGGGCGAACCAGCCGGGCACCTGCTCCGTGCCGGGCGTCATCTGCCGTTCGACCAGCACGCGGTCGTCGTTGATGCGCAGCACGCGGATGCTGGAGAAGTAGCCGCTGTCGAAGATCGAGCTGACCATCAACTCCATCATCGCCGGGTCGTCGACGTGCGGAGTCAGCGACAGGCCCAGCGCGGTTGCCGCATCCTGGGCATGCGAGCGCAACTGGCTGATCATCTGCTCGCGCGAGCTTTCCAGGCTGGTGACGAAGCTGCCGGTGAAGGCCACCAGCAGGAACAGGCAGATGGCGATGAACAGTTGCTTCAACAGGGACATGGAGCCTCCTAGCTTTCGTTCAGGGCAAATCCTTCGGCGCGCATCTTGTTCAGCAGATCCTGCCAACGCGACAGTTTCTTACTGTCCCCCGTGCGTCTGCCGCCGCCGGGGCCGGGCAGCCAGAGGCCTTCGGCATTGAAGGCGTACACCGGCAGCAGGTCGCGGCGTTGCGAGGCGGGGCGGATATCGGGAATCAGGTTGTCCAGCACCAGCGGATCGCTGCTCGGCGTGGCGTACCAGGTCAGCACCATGTGCGCCTGGTTCAGCTCCAGTGCCTTGACGTAGGTGATGCGCAGCTTCTCGCTGGGGATGCCGAGGCGGCGCAGGGTCAGGTACTTGGCGATGGCATAGTCCTCGCAGTCGCCGGCACCCTTGATCAGCGCCTCTACCGGGGTTGCCCAGTAGTCGGTCTGCTGCCAGGTGCGTGCATCGTCGATGAACAGCAGGGTGCGGTTGAAGAAGCCGTTGACCGCCTGCAATTGCTCCAGCTCCTGCAGGCGGGTGCTTTGGCTGATCAGGTCAGACCATTCCGCCAGGCGGGTCTTGCCGGCGCCGAGGGCGCCATGCTGCTGTTCGGCCAGGCGAATGATCAGAGCGAAGTCCCACCACGCCTGTGCGCGCACGCCGAGCAACAGGGCGGCCAGCAGACACAGGATCGCGACGACGCATTTGCCCCCCGAGACTTTCGGGCTCATCCCTTGCGGCTCCATCGACTGCCCATGTCCTGCAATGTCTGGTTTCAGGATAGGTGTAATTGTCGCGGCCTGCGACTGCCGGGATCAGGGGCGTCCCAAGGTTTTCTGGCGCAGGATGTAAAAGCTGACCAGTACGGCACTGGTCAGCATGAACAGTCGCGCCGGCAGCAGCGGGACGAGGTAGCAGGACAGCAGGATGCTCGCCCACATCAGGCCGATGGCGTAGACCTTGGCCTTGAGCGGAATGCCCTGGCCGTCGAGGTAGTCGCGGATCCACGGGCCGAGGCGTGGGTGGGTGACCAGCCAGACGTAGACGCGGCGCGAGCTGCGCACGAAGCAGGCGGCGGCCAGCAGCAGGAAGGGAGTGGTCGGCAGGACCGGGAGAAAGATGCCGATGACGCCGAGCGCCACGCTGATCCAGCCAATGCCCAGCAGCAACCAGCGCAACCAGGCATGACGGGTTTCGGGATATTCGCGTGGCGCCATGCGGCGCGGCTCAGTGCTGGCGCGGCTTGAGCAGCGCAGGTTTCTCTTCCGGCGCCTGGCAGAGCAGGAACAGCGCGGTCAGCAGTTCGGGAATCTGGTCGATCATGCTGTCCACCAGGTCGCGATCGCGGGCGATGTCGTCGAATTCGGGCTGTTCGTCGAACAGGCCGGAGCCGACCATGATCGGCAGCAGCAGTTCGCTGACTTCGTCCTCGGCGTCCTCGAACCACACACCTTCGCGCAGGAACACGCCTTCCATGAAGCCGATGCACCAGCCGCGCAGGTCGGACTCGTCCGGCTCGTCGCCGAGGTCGAGGTCGCAGGGCAGCTCCATGTCCTCGTCGCTGGCCAGCTGGCGGCCGATATGGGCCTTGAGCTTGATCAGCGCGTCCTCGATGTCGGCCTTCTCGTCGTCGCTGCGATAATGCGGCGGTTCGGCGAACAGGGCGTCGATCCACTCGCGCTCGGGCACCTGCTCGGGGCAGATGGACAGGGCGGTCAGGTAGCCATGGGCAGCCACGTAGTCCAGCGCTTCCTCATGCAGATCGTCGGCATCGAGAAAGGCTTGCAGGCGGGAGAGTTGCTCGGCGAAGGACATCGGGATACTACCTCAGGACGTATGCGTTCCGGATTGTAGACGAGCGGGCGACCTGCCGCTAGGCGAGTGGCGCACGGTTGCGGCGCGCCGCTGGCGTATAATGCGCGGCTTCATTCGGAGGCCACATGCTCGATTCCGCCCTGCGCACACTCAAAGACGTGTTCGGTTACGACGCTTTCCGCGGCAATCAGGCGCGGATCATCCAGCGCGTGAGCGAGGGCGGCGACGCCCTGGTGCTGATGCCCACCGGCGGCGGCAAGTCGCTGTGCTTCCAGGTGCCGGCGCTGCTGCGCGATGGCGTGGCGGTGGTGGTGTCGCCGCTGATCGCGCTGATGGACGACCAGGTCGCCACCCTCGACGAGCTGGGCGTGGCGGCGGTGGCGCTGAACTCGACCCAGACGGCCGAGGAGCAGCGCGAGATCGCCGAGCGCCTGCGTCGCGGCGAGATCAAGCTGCTCTACCTGGCTCCCGAGCGCCTGGTGCAGCCGCGCATGCTGGCCTTCCTGCAGAGCCTGCCGATCGCCCTGTTCGCCATCGACGAGGCGCACTGCGTGTCGCAGTGGGGCCACGACTTCCGCCCCGAATACCTGCAGCTCGGCCAGCTCGCCGAGCTGTTCCCGCAGGTTCCGCGCATTGCCCTGACCGCCACCGCGGACAAGCGCACCCGCGAGGAGATCGTCCAGCGCCTGCACCTGGAAAACGCCGAGCGCTTCCTCTCCAGCTTCGACCGGCCGAACATCTTCTACCGCATTGTGCCCAAGGATCAGCCGCGCAAGCAGCTGCAGGCCTTCCTCGAAGGCCGCAAGGGCGATGCCGGCATCGTCTACTGCATGTCGCGCAAGAAGGTGGAGGAGGTCGCCGCCTTCCTCAGCGCGCAGGGCTACCCGGCGCTGCCGTACCACGCCGGGCTGTCCAACGAGCTGCGCGCGCACAACCAGAAGCGCTTCATCAATGAAGAAGGGCTGATCATGGTGGCGACCATCGCCTTCGGCATGGGCATCGACAAGCCCAACGTGCGCTTCGTCGCCCACCTCGACCTGCCCAAGTCGCTGGAAGCCTACTACCAGGAAACCGGCCGCGCCGGTCGCGACGGCCTGCCCTCGGAAGTGTGGATGGCCTACGGCCTGCAGGACGTGCTGTTCCTGCGCCAGATGCTGCAGAACTCCGAGGGCGACGAGCAGCACAAGCGCGTCGAGCGCCACAAGCTCGACGCCATGCTCGCGCTGTGCGAGGAGTCGCGCTGCCGCCGCCAGGCGCTGCTGGCCTACTTCGACGAGGACATGCCACAACCGTGTGGACACTGCGACAACTGCGTCGACGGCGTGGAAACCTGGGACGCCACCGAGCCGGCGCGCCTGGCGCTGTCGGCGATCTACCGCAGCGGCCAGCGCTACGGCGTCGGCCACCTGGTCGACCTGCTGCTCGGCCGCGACACCGACAAGATCCGTGCGCTCGGCCAGCAGCACCTGGCGGTGTTCGGCAAGGGCAAGGAGCTGGCCGAGGCCGACTGGCGCACCCTGTTCCGCCAGCTGGTGGCGCGCGGCCTAGCCGACGTCGACCTCGACGGCTTCGGCGGCCTGCGTCTGACCGACAGCTGCCGGCCGCTGCTGCGCGGCGAGGTCAGCCTCGAGCTGCGCCGCGATCTCAAGCCGCAGCGCGCCCAGCGCAGCAGCGGCGGGCCGAGCCAGGCCAGCCAGCTGGTGCGCGGTGACGAGCGGCCGCTGTGGGAGGCGCTGCGCACCCTGCGCCGCAAGCTGGCCGAGGAGCACAGCGTGCCGCCCTACGTCATCTTCCCCGACGCCACCCTGCTGGAAATGCTGCGCAGCCAGCCGCAGTCGCTGTCCGACATGGCCCGGGTCAGTGGCGTCGGCGCACGCAAGCTGGAGCGCTACGGCCAGGCCTTCCTCGACGTGCTCACCGACAGTCCGGCCGCGCCAGCCGTGCCGGTGGTGGTCGCCGACCTGCGCCACGAGCTGGTCAGCCTTGCCCGTTCCGGGATGACCCCGCAGCAGATCGCCCGCCAGCTCGATTGCAGCGAGAAGAACGTCTACAGCCTGCTGGCCGAGGCGATCGGCCGCCAGCAGATCAGCCTCGAGCAGGCGCTGGATCTGCCCGAGGAGCTGCTCGGCGAGATCCACGACGCCTTCCTCGACGGCGACGCCGAGCTGCCGCCGGTGGCGGCGATTGCCGAGGCGTTCGACGGTCGCGTGGCGCTCGGCGTGCTGCACTGCGTGCGCGCGGCGCTGGAGTCCGAGCTGGGCGCCTGAGTTCGCCATTCCCCTGACTGGCGGGCGCTGTCGCCCGCCCGCCGTCGTGCTCGGCAGGGAAGGGTTGCCGATAGATGCTTAGCAGGCTAATAATTAGCCCATTGAGTATCAGGAGCGCGACCATGGCCCATTCCGATCATCGCTTCGGCGCCGACATCGCCCTGCTCGCGCGCACCTGGCGCGCCGAGCTGGACCGCCGCCTCAGTCATCTCGGCCTGTCGCAGGCGCGCTGGCTGGTGTTGCTGCATCTGGCGCGCCAACCCGAGCCGCCGACGCAGAGCGAGCTGGCGCAGATGATCGGTGTCGAATGCCCGACCCTGGCGCGCCTGCTCGACGGCCTGGAGACCCAGCAACTGGTGCGCCGGGTCCCGGTGGCCGAGGACCGCCGCGCCAAGCGCATCGAGCTGCTGCCGGGTACCGGGGCGCTGATCGCGCAGATCGAGGCCATCGCCGGCGAGCTGCGCCGCGAGGTCCTCGGCAGCATCGATCAGCAGGAGCTGGAGGTGTGCCAGCGCGTGCTGGGTCAGATGCAGGCCAACCTGGAGCGGCGCTGACATGGGCCACGACCTCGACGTCCTGGCGGCGCGCTTCGGCCGGCATTACCCGCGCTGGTTGCTGGCGCTGCTGATCATTTCCACCATGACCATGGTGCTGTCGTCGACCAGCATCAACGTGGCCCTGCCGGCGATCATGCGGGACTTCGCCATCGGCCGGCCGCTGGCCCAGTGGCTGGTCACCGGCGTGCTCTCCGCGATGACCTCCGGCCTGCTGCTGTCGTCCTGGGCGCAGGCGCGCTTCGGCTCGCGGGCGACCCTGCTGACCAGCTTCGGCCTGTTCCTGGTCACCTCTCTGGTGGCGCCCTTCGTCACCTCGATCTGGGCGCTGATCGCCATCCGCATCGTCCAGGGGCTGTGCGCCGGCATCGCCCAGCCGCTGTCCATGGTGCTGATCTTCCGCACCTATCCGGGCGAGGGGCGGGGGCTGGCCCTGGGCCTGTTCGGCCTGGGCGCGATGATGGCGCCGGCCCTGGGGCCGACCCTGGCGGGCTTCCTGGTCGACCATTTCGGCTGGCACGCGGTGTTCTGGCTGCCGGCGCCGGTCTGCGTCATCAGCCTGATTGGCGGTGCGCTGCTGCTGCCCACCCTGCGTTCGCTGACCCCGCCGCGGCTCGACGTGCCCGGCTTCGTTCTGCTCAATCTGGCGCTGTTCGGCATCCTCGCCGCCCTGGCCGAGGCGCAGCGTTTTGGCTGGCTGGACAGCGCCACCCTGTTGAGCGGAGCGGTCGGCCTGCTCGGCCTGGTCGCCTTCCTCTGGCGCTGCACCCACCACTCGGCGCCGCTGCTGCCGCTGCGCCTGTGGCGCAACGCCAGCTTCCGCCACACCAGCTGGGTGTCGATGGTGCTGGGGGTCAGCCTGTTCGGTATCACCTACCTGGTGCCGCTGTACGTGCAGACGGTGGATGGCTACAGCGCCAGCGACGCCGGCCTGTTGCTGCTGCCCACTGGCCTGGTGCTGGGTGTCGCCGTGTTCGTCGGCGGCTGGTTGAGCGACAAGCTGGCGGCACGCTGGCTGCTGGTCGGCGGCCTGGGGCTGCTCACCCTGTCCACCGCCGGTCAGGCATTGATGGGCAGCGGCGCGGGCTTCTGGGCGGTCTGTGCCTGGGCTTCGCTGGGGCGCCTTGGTATCGGCGGCCTCATGCCGGGGGTGAGTACCGGCGCGGTGCAGGACCTGCCCCCCGAGGAGCTGGCGCCGGCCACCGGCACCATCAGCTTCATGCGTCAGCTCGGCGGGGCGCTGGGCATCAACCTGCTGACCTTCTTCCTCGAGTGGCGTCACGCGGCCGAAGGTGCCGATGCGGCCGCCAATGCCATGGCTTTCCAGCAGAGCTTCTGGCTGCTGACTGTGCTGTTCGCCCTGGCCCTCTGGCCGGCCTGGCTGCTGCGCAATCGCTGACCTGCGCCGCGGGCGGGACAGCTATGATGCTGTCTCGCCCGTTTCCATGTTCAGGATGTCGTCGGCATGTCCACGCCCAAACCCGAAATCGTCATCACCTACTGCACCCAGTGCCAATGGCTGCTGCGCGCCGCCTGGCTGGCCCAGGAACTGCTGTCCACCTTCAGCGACGACCTCGCTCGGGTGAGCCTGGAGCCCGGCACCGGCGGGGTGTTCCGCATCGCCTGCGACGGCGTGGAGATCTGGGAGCGCAAGGCTGACGGTGGCTTCCCCGAGGCCAAGGTGCTCAAGCAGCGCGTGCGCGACCAGATCGATCCGCAGCGCGACCTCGGCCACAGCGACCGCCCGCGCGGCGAATGACGAACTGCGCCGACGAGCGGCGCGGCTTGCCGACTGTGGCTATGCTGCGTTAACGGGGCCAGGCGCCAGTCGCAGCGGCTCCCGACGCCAGCAATGACCCAGCCGCGCCAGCCGGAGGTAGCTGATGGACTGTGCCCAGTCTTGCCCGTCGCCATGCGCACCTCGTACCGGCGCTGAGCGGGCTGTCGAGGCTTGCCCATGCGTCTGCTGATCGTCAGCGACACCTGGGAGCCGCGGGTCAGCGGCGTGGTCACCTGCCTGCGCGCGCTGGTGGCGGAACTGGAGGCGCTGGGTTGCGAGGTGGGGGTGCTGTCGCCGCTGGACTTCCGTTCGCTGCCCTGTCCGGGCTACCCGGAGATCGCGCTGGCCTGGGATCTCTGGCGGGTCGCCGAGAAGATCCGCGAATTCGCCCCGGATGCCGTGCACCTGGCCACCGAAGGCCCGCTCGGCTGGGCCGCGCGCTACTGGCTGCAGCGTCGCGGCCTGGCGTTCTCCACCGCCATGCACACCCGCTTTCCCGAGTTCGTCCATGCCCGCTGGCCGGTGATCCCGCTGAGCCTGGGCTATGCCTGGATGCGCGCCTTCCACCGGCCGAGCGATGCCGTGCTGGTCAGCACCGTGCGCATGCAGACCGAGTTCGCCGGGCAGGGCTTCGCCCGTCTGGCGCTGTGGCGCAAGGGCGTCGATGTCCGCCAGTTCCAACCGCGGCTGGAGCCGCTGGGGGAGGGGGCGCCGGTGTTCCTGTATGTCGGCCGCCTGGCGCCGGAAAAGACCCTGGAGGCCTTCCTCGATCTCGAGCTGCCGGGCGAGAAACGGGTGGTCGGCGATGGCCCGTTGCGCGCCGAGTTGCAGCGGCGTTATCCGCGGGTGCGCTTCCTCGGCTATCTGCGTGGCGAGACGCTGGCGGCGGCCTATCGCGCGGCCAGCGTGCTGGTGTTCCCCTCGCGCACCGACACGCTCGGCCTGGTGATGCTCGAGGCGCTGGCCTGCGGCACCCCGGTGGCGGCCTTCCCGGTCAGCGGGCCGCAGGACGTGCTGCGCCAGGGCGTCAGCGGCGTCATGGACGAAGACCTGCAGCGCGCCTGCCTGCAGGCCTTGCGACTGGATCGCCGCGCCTGCGCCGCCGAGGCGCGGCGCCAGTCGTGGCAAGCCTCGGCACTGGAGTTCCTCGCCCGCCAGCCGCAGCTGAATGGTGCGCCCTGCCTGCCGGCGGGGCCACTGCGGGTCGAACGCAGCACGCCCTGAGCGTGCCGGTTACGCCGCTATGGCCCGCGGCTGGCCAGCCGCAGGTGACCCGGCGGGTTTTGCAGCAGGTACAGCAGGGTGTCCAGCGTCGCGGCTATCTTGCGGGCAGCCGCGCCGGGGTGCTGCAGGCACTCGAACAGCAGGCCGCCGATGCAGCCCTGGAAAACCTCGCCGATGGCCGGAATATCCAGCTCGGCGGCCAGCTCGCCGCTGGCGACGGCGTCGGCCAGCAGGCGCTGCAGACGGCGCATGAAACCCTCCCGGAGCTGCTCCAGGCGCAGGGGGATAGGCTCGCTGGCCGCCGTGCGTTCGCTCTTGTGCAGGATGATCTCGGACAGCTTGCGCGGCGCATCGCCGCTGATGCTTTCGCCAAGGTCCTCGTGCAGGCGCTGCCAGCCGGCCTGGAAGCCGATGCCGGCTGGCACGGCGTCTTCGAGGGGGTGCGCCTGCTCGTCGAGAATGCTCTGCAGCAGATCCTGCTTGCCCTTGAAGTGCCAGTAGATGGCGCCGCGGCTGACGCCGGCCTGCTCGGAGATCTGGGCGAGCGTGGCGTTGGCGAGGCCATCCCGGGCGAACACTTCGACGGCCGCGTCGAGAATGCGCTGGCGCGTCCGTGCGGCCTCTTCGGGGGTCTTTCTGGCCACGGGGGCGTCCTCAGGAGTTTCGCGGGGCGCGCCCGATCGCCCGCTCGATATTCTGTTTGCAGGCCAGCAGCGCCTGCTGGAACGCTTCGCGCCTGGGCATTGCCCGCGAACTGGGTGCCACCACGGCAATGGCGTAATGGCCCAGATAGGTGTCCAGCAGCACGGCAAACGAGCACAGGCCCTCGATGTACTCGCCGAGGTCGACCGCCACCTCGCAGGCCTTGATCTCCGCCAGCTGCTCCAGCAAGGCCTCGCGAGCCAGGGTCATGGGCGTGAACACCGGCAAGGGATCGGGCAACAAGGCGCTGATCGCGTCCTCGCTCAACTCGGCCAGCAGCGCCTTGCCACTGGCCGTGGCAGCGGCCGGGGCGTTGATGCCGATGGGGAACACCACGCGCAGCTCGCGCTCGGCGACGATGCGATCGACCACATAGGTCTTGTCGCCGACCAGCGAAGACAGGCACACCGACTCCTGAAGCTGCTCGCTGAGTGCGCTGAGGTGCGGCCTGACCAGGGAAATGATGTCGGTCTGCGTCTGGCTGATCAGCTGGCCGAGCGCCGGGCCCAGGCGGAAGCCGCCGCTGGGGCCGAGGGCGGTGACCAGAAACTCCTCCTCGAGGGCGTTGATGATGCGCTGCACCGTCGAGCGCGGCAGATCGACGAGCTGGGCGATGGCCGCCAGGCTCAGCCCCTGCGGATTGCTGCCCAGGGCGCGCATGATGGCAGCGGCCCGGGCGATCACCTGGATGCCCGAGTGCTTGCCGCTTTCGCTGATTTCTTCGTGTTGACTCATTGACTTCTCTTCGTATCGGCGGTCGGCCGCCGCACGCCCCATGTCAGGCCGGTGGCTACTGTAGTGGCCAGCCGCGGCCCAGACCAGCACCTCCTTGCGCCCGGCCGCTGCACGGATTTCGTTACATTCGTGCTTGTCTCGTCAAAACCACATAATGGTACACTGAATCGCATTACGATACATGCGGGCGAAAGCCTCAACTTCCATGCGATTCAAAGGAGACGAGCCGGTGAAGCACAAACGGCCCTTGCGTGCGATGCGGATATTCCCCCTGGCAGCTCTGGTGCTGCTGGTCGGTTGCGGCGAACAGGAACAGGCGGCCAGCGCACCGCCGGCGCCGGAAGTCGGTGTCTTCACCGTGCAGGCTCGACCACTGACCCTGACCACCGACCTGCCGGGGCGCACCAGTGCCTACCGGGTCGCCGAGGTGCGCCCACAGGTCAGCGGCATCCTGCAGCAGCGCCTGTTCACCGAGGGCAGCCAGGTGAAGAAGGGCCAGCCGCTGTACCAGATCGACCCGCGCACCTACGAGGCGCGCCTGTCGCGCGCCGAAGCCAACCTGACCACCGCCGAGAACCTGGCCAGTCGCTACGAGCGCCTGCTCAAGACCAACGCGGTCAGCCGGCAGCAGTACGACGACGCCCAGGCCGCCTGGAAGCAGGCGCAGGCCGAGGTGCAGGTGGCGCGCATCGACGTGCAGTACACCAAGGTGCTGGCGCCGATCTCCGGGCGCATCGGCCGCTCGGCGGTCACCGAGGGCGCGCTGGTGACCAACAGCCAGGCCCAGGAGCTGGCCACCGTGACCCAGCTCGATCCGATCTATGTCGACGTCAACCAGCCGATCACCAAGCTGCTCGGCCTGCGCCGCGCGCTGGAGTCCGGACGGCTGCAGCGCAGCGGCGAGCACCAGGCCGAGGTCAGCCTGACCCTGGACGACGGCAGCGCCTATCCGCTGCCCGGCACCCTGAAGTTCTCCGAGGTCAGCGTCGATGAGACCACCGGCTCGGTGACCCTGCGCGCCGAGTTCCCCAATCCGGAGCGCAAGCTGCTGCCCGGCATGTTCGTCCACGCGCTGCTCAAGGAAGGCACCCAGCAGGATGCCCTGCTGGTGCCGCAGCAGGCGGTGGTCCGCGACAGTCGCGGCCAGCCCGGTGTCTGGGTGGTCAAGGCCGACGCCAGCGTCGAACTGCGCGAGGTCGAAACCCTGCGCACCGTGGGCAACGCCTGGCTGATCGGCAAGGGCATCCAGAGCGGCGAGCGGGTGGTGACCGAGGGCATCCAGCGGGTGCGCAGCGGCATCACGGTCAAGCCGGTCGCGGCCAGCAACGTCGAACTGGCCGCCGAATTCGGCAAGCCGACCGACCAAGCGGCCAACTGAGGAGCTCGCCCCCGATGTCACGTTTCTTCATAGACCGGCCGATCTTCGCCTGGGTGCTGGCGATAGTCGCCATGCTTGCCGGCACGCTGTCGCTGCTGAAAATGCCGATCAGCCAGTACCCCAACATCGCCGCTCCGGCGGTGGCGATCCAGGTCAGCTACCCGGGCGCCTCGGCGCAGACGGTGCAGGACACCGTGGTGCAGGTCATCGAGCAGCAGCTCAGCGGCCTCGACGGTTTCCGCTACATGTCCGCCGAAAGCAGTTCCGACGGCAGCATGAGCATCATCGTGACCTTCGAGCAGGGCACCAATCCGGACATCGCCCAGGTGCAGGTGCAGAACAAGCTGCAGCTGGCCACGCCCCGGCTGCCCCAGGAAGTGCAGCGCCAGGGCCTGCGCGTGGTCAAGTACCAGAAGAACTTCTTCCTGATCATCGGCCTGGTGGACACCACCGGCAAGCTGAGCAACTTCGACCTCGGCAACCTGATCTCCTCGCAGTTGCAGGATCCGATCTCGCGCATCGACGGTGTGGGCGACTACCTGCTGTTCGGCTCGCCCAACGCCATGCGCATCTGGCTCGATCCTGCCAAGCTCAACAGCTACCAGCTGACCCCGGCCGACGTGGCCGACGCCATCCGCCAGCAGAACGTGCAGGTGTCCTCCGGCCAGCTCGGTGGTCTGCCGACCCGTTCGGGCGTGCAGCTCAACGCCACCGTGCTCGGCAAGACCCGCATGACCAGTGCGGCGGAATTCGAGGAAATCCTCGTCAAGGTCAAGGCCGACGGTGCGCAGGTCCGCGTCAAGGATGTGGCCAGGGTCGAGCTGGGCGCCGACAACTTCGCCATTTCCAGCAAGCACAACGGCCGGCCCTCGGCCGGTCTCGCCCTGCGTCTGGCCAGCGGTGGCAACCTGCTGGAAACCGTGGAGGCGGTGAAAGCCGTCATGGAGAAGCAGAAGGCCTACCTGCCGGAAGGCATCGAGGTGCTCTATCCCTATGACACCACCCCGGTGGTGGAAGCCTCGATCAGCTCGGTGATCAGCACCATCCTGGAAGCCGTGGTGCTGGTCTTCCTGGTGATGTTCCTGTTCCTGCAGAGCTTACGCGCCACGCTGATTCCCACCCTGGCGGTGCCCGTGGTGCTGCTCGGCGCCTTCGCCGTGCTGCCCTGGTTCGGCATCAGCATCAACGTGCTGACCATGTACGCCATGGTGCTGGCCATCGGCCTGCTGGTGGACGACGCCATCGTGGTGGTGGAGAACGTCGAGCGCCTGATGCACGAGGAAGGTCTGTCGCCGCTGGAGGCCACGCGCAAGTCCATGGGGCAGATCTCCGGGGCGCTGATCGGCATCGGCATGGTGCTGTCGGCGGTGTTCGTGCCGATGGCCTTCTTCGGCGGCTCGGCCGGCATCATCTACAAGCAGTTCGCCGTGACCATCGTGGTCTGCATGGGGCTGTCGGTGCTGGTCGCGCTGATCTTCACCCCGGCGCTGTGCGCCACCCTCCTCAAGGCGCCCAAGGGCGATGCCCACCATGAGAAGAAGGGCTTCTTCGGCTGGTTCAACCGCAGCTTCGACCGCGGCGCGACACGCTTCGAGCGCGGCGTCGGCGGCATGCTCAAGCAGCGCGGCCGCTACCTGCTGGCCTTCGTGCTGATCACCGCCGGCACCGGCTACCTGTTCACCCAGATCCCCAAGGCCTTCCTGCCCAACGAGGACCAGGGCCTGATGATGGTGGAAGTGCGCATGCCGGTGAACTCTTCGGCCGAGCGTACCGAAGCGGTGCTCAAGGAGGTCCGGGATTACCTGCTGGAAGAAGAGGGCGAGCTGGTGAACTCGTCGCTGACCGTCAACGGCTTCAACTTCGCCGGCCGCGGGCAGAACTCGGGTCTGGGCCTGGTCATGCTCAAGGACTGGAGCGCTCGCAGCGAGGAAGGCCAGGACGTGTTCAGCCTGGCCCAGCGCGCCAACGCCCGCTTCGCGCAGATCAAGGACGCCACCGTGATGGCCTTCGTGCCGCCGGCGATCCTCGAGATGGGTAACGCCATGGGCTTCGACCTGTACCTGCAGGACAACTCCGGCCAGGGGCACGCGGCGTTGATGGAGGCGCGCAACCAGTTCCTGCAACTGGCCAACCAGCATCCGAAGCTGCGCGCGGTGCGCCCCAACGGCAAGGACGACGAACCTCAGTTCCAGGTCAAGATCGACGACGAGAAGGCCCGCGCCCTGCAGGTCAGCATCGCCTCGATCAACGACACCATGTCGGCCGCCTGGGGTTCGATGTATGTCAACGACTTCATCGACCGCGGCCGGGTCAAGCGCGTCTACCTGCAGGGCGAGGACGATTCGCGCATCTCGCCGGAAGACTTCGACAAGTGGTACGTGCGCAACGCCCTCGGCGAGATGGTGCCGTTCTCGGCCTTCGCCACCGGCGAATGGGTCCACGGTTCGCCCAAGCTGGAGCGCTATGGCGGCATCTCCTCGGTGGAAATCCTCGGCGAGCCGGCACCCGGCTACAGCACCGGCGACGCCATGCTCGCCATCGTCGAGATCATGCAGCAGCTGCCGCCGGGCATCGGCCTGAGCTATACCGGCCTGTCCTACGAGGAGATCCAGACCGGCGACCAGGCGCCCATGCTCTACGCGCTGACCGTGCTGATCGTGTTCCTCTGCCTGGCCGCCCTCTACGAGAGCTGGTCGGTGCCGGCGTCGGTGATGCTGGTGGTGCCGCTGGGCATCCTCGGTGCGGTGCTCGCCACCCTGTGGCGCGACCTCACCGCCGACGTGTACTTCCAGATCGGCCTGATGACCACCGTCGGCCTGTCGGCGAAGAACGCCATCCTGATCGTCGAGTTCGCCAAGGAGCTGTACGAGAAGGAAGGCATGCCGCTGGCCAGGGCCGCCGTCGAGGCCGCCAAGCTGCGCCTGCGGCCGATCATCATGACCTCGCTGGCCTTCACCTTCGGCGTGCTGCCGATGGCCATCGCCTCCGGCGCCGGCTCCGGCAGCCAGCACTCGATCGCCACCGGCGTGGTCGGCGGGATGATCACCGCCACTGTACTCGCGGTGTTCTTCGTGCCGCTGTTCTATGTGGTGGTGGTCGCGCTGTTCGAGCGCAACAAGAAGAAAGCGCCCCAGGCGGAAGGAGAGTCGGCATGAAATTGAAGTATCTGACCCTGGCGGTGGCGGTGGCGCTCGGCGGCTGCAGCCTGATCCCCGATTATGAACGCCCGGCCGCGCCGGTCCAGGCCGACTGGCCGCAGGGCAAGGCCTACCCGCCGGCGGGGGCGGGCGAGGTGGGCGCCGCCGCACTGGGCTGGCAGGCGTTCTTCCGCGACCCGGCGCTGCAGCGCTTGATCGGCGTGGCGCTGGACAACAACCGCGACCTGCGCCAGGCGGCGCTGAACGTCGAGGCCTATCGCGCCCTGCATCGCATCCAGCGCGCCGAGCTGTTCCCCACGGTCGACGCCGGTGCCGGCGGTACCCGCCAGCGACTGCCCGACGACCTGTCGCCGAGCGGCGAGGCGGGCATCCAGAGCCAGTACGACGTGTCGCTGGGAATCGCCTACGAGCTGGATCTGTTCGGCCGCCTGCGCAGCCTCGAACGTTCGGCCCTGGAGCAGTACCTGGCCACCGCAGAGGCACAGCGCAGCGTGCAGATCGCCCTGGTCGGCGACGTGGCCACTGCCTACCTGACCTGGCGCACCGACCAGGCCCAGCTGGCGCTGACTCGCTCGACCCTGGACAGCTACACCAAGAGCCTGCGCCTGATCGAAACCAGCCAGGAGGTCGGTACCGCCTCGGCGCTCGACGTGCGCCAGGCGCGCAGCCTGGTGCAGCAGGCGCGGGTGCAGCAGGCGCTGTATACCCGCCAGGTGGCGCAGGACGTCAACGCCCTGCAGCTGCTGCTCGGCAGCGCCGTGCCGGGCGACCTGCCGCAGGACGGCGGGCTCGACGCTGCGCTGCTGGCCGAGCTGCCCGCCGGCCTGCCGGCGGATCTGCTGCAGCAGCGCCCGGACATCCGCGCCGCCGAGCATCGCCTGCGCGCCGCCAACGCCGATATCGGCGCGGCACGCGCGGCGTTCTTCCCGAGCATTCGCCTGACCGCCGCGGCGGGCACCGCCAGCAGCGAGCTGGACGGCCTGTTCGACGGCGGCTCGGGGATCTGGAGCTTCGTGCCGCGGATCAACGTGCCGATTTTCACCGCCGGCCGGCTCAAGGCCAACCTCGACTACGCGAAGGTGCAGAAGGACATCAATGTTGCGCAGTACGAGCGGAGCATCCAGGGTGCCTTCCGCGAGGTCGCCGACGGTCTGGCCGCGCGCGGCACCTACGGCGAGCAACTGCAGGCGCAGCGCGATCTGGTCGACAACAACCGCGAGTACTACCAGTTGGCCCGCCAGCGCTACGACGAGGGGGTGGACAACTACCTGGCCGTGCTCGACGCCCAGCGCGAGCTGTTCGCCGCCCAGCAGCAGCTGCACAGCGACCGCCTGCGCCAGCTGAGCAGCGAGGTGGCGCTGTACAAGGCCCTCGGTGGCGGCTGGAGCGCCGCCGCCGCCAAGCGGGGCTGAGGCTCGGCAGCCCCGACGCCCCGGCCGTGTGCTGATCCGTCCGGACAGGACGATCAGCACACGGCGGCGGCGCCTGTCATCTGCCTGCCGCCGCGCTGTCATCCCGCTTACACGGCGCCGTCGCACCATCGGGGAAACCCGCCGGAGGCCGTCGATGACCATAGCCCAGCCGCTCATGCCCAAGCGCAAGCAGTACGTGCGAACCCTGTGGATCTCCGACGTGCACCTGGGGACCCGCGACTGCCAGGCCGAGCGCCTGGATGCCTTTCTCAAGCGCTATCGGCCCGAACGGGTGTACCTGGTCGGCGACATCATCGACGGCTGGAAGCTGCGCAGCGGCGTGTACTGGCCGCAGAGCCACACCAACGTGATCCGCCGGCTGATCAACATGAGCCGGCGCGGCACCGAGGTGATCTACGTCACCGGCAACCACGACGAATGCCTGCGCCGCTACGCCGATCTGGTGCTGGGCAACATCCGCCTGGTCGACGAGGCCGAGCATTTCACCGCCGACGGCCGCCGCCTGCTGGTGCTGCACGGCGACCAGTTCGACGTGATCACCCGCTACCACAGGTGGCTGGCCTTCCTCGGCGACTCGGCCTACGAGTTCACCCTGACCCTCAATCGCTGGCTCAACCACTGGCGCCAGCGCTGGGGCTACGGCTACTGGTCGCTGTCGGCCTGGCTCAAGCACAAGGTCAAGGGCGCGGTCAGCTACATCAGCGAGTTCGAGGAGGCGCTGGCCCGCGAGTGCACCAAGCGCGGCTTCCACGGCGTGGTCTGCGGCCACATCCACCATGCCGAGATCCGCGCCGTCGGCGCCATCGAGTACCTCAACTGCGGCGACTGGGTGGAGTCCTGCTCGGCGCTGATCGAGCACGCCGACGGCCACATCGAGCTGTACCGCCTGGCCGCGGATGCCGACGCGGGGCTGTCGGTGGAAGATGACGCGCTCGAGTCCCTGGCGGAGCCACTGATATGAAACTGCTGATCGTCAGCGATGCCTGGGCGCCGCAGGTCAACGGCGTGGTCACCAGCCTGCGGGCGTTGAGCGCGGAGCTGCAGGCGCTCGGCCACGAGGTGTGCGTGCTGTCGCCGCAGGACTTCCGCGCACTGCCCTGTCCGGGCTATGCGGCGATCCCGCTGGCCTGGGATGTCTGGAACGTGGCCGGGAAGATTCGCACGCTCGCCCCGGATGCCGTGCACCTGGCCACCGAGGGCCCGCTCGGCTGGGCCGCGCGGCGCTGGCTCAAGCGCGAGGGGCTGGCGTTTTCCACGGCGATCCACACGCGCTTTCCCGAGTATGTGAGCGAGCGCTGGCCGTGGATTCCGCTGGCCTGGGGCTACGCCTGGCTGCGCGCCTTCCACCGGCCCAGCCAGCAGGTGCTGGTCAGTACCGGGCGGCTGCTCGACGAGTTCGCCCAGCGCGACTTCCCCCGTCTGGCACTGTGGCGCAAGGGCGTGGATCTGCAGCAGTTCCAGCCGCGTCTCGAGGCCCGGGAGGCGGCGCCGCCGGTGTTTCTGTATGCCGGGCGGATCGCGCCGGAGAAGAACCTCGAGGCGTTCCTCGACCTCGATCTGCCGGGCGAGATGCAGGTGGTGGGTGACGGACCGTTGCGCGCGGAGCTGGAGCGGCGCTATCCGCAGGTGCGCTTCTTCGGCTACCTGGATGCCGCCGGGCTGGCCGAGGCCTATCGGCGCGCCAGCGTGCTGGTGTTCCCTTCGCGCACCGACACGCTCGGTCTGGTGATGCTCGAGGCGCTGGCCTGCGGCACACCGGTGGCGGCGTTTCCAGTCTGCGGGCCGCTGGACGTGCTGCGCCAGGGGGTCAGCGGAGTGATGGATGAGGACCTGCGCCAAGCCTGTCTGCAAGCCCTGACGCTGGACCGGGAGCAGTGCGCCGCCGAGGCGCAGCGCCACTCGTGGCAAGCCTCGGCGCTGGAATTCCTGGCGTGCCAGCCGCGGCTGGATGGCGCGCCCTGTCTGCCGAACGCACCGCTCAGCGCTGACCGAACAGCTCCTTGAAGAACTCCTGCATGTCGTCCCAGGAGCGCTCGTCGGCGGCCTTCTGGTAGCCGAGATCAAGGCCCTGGGCCTGGTAGGCGTCGGCGTCGGGATTGCTGAAGCCGTGCTTGGCGCCGGGCAGGCTGACAAAGCGGTAGTCGATGTCGGCCTTGTACATTTCTGCCTTGAAGTCATCGACCTGCTTGGCGTCGACCATGCTGTCCGCTGCGCCGTGCTCGACCAGGATCCTGGCCTTCACCGAGCCGGGGGTGGCCGGGGTGGTGGTGGCGAGGGGGCCATGGAAGCTGACCACGCCGGCCAGGGGCACGCCCTGGCGGGCCATGTCCAGCACCACCTTGCCGCCGAAGCAGTAGCCGATGGCCGCCAGCTTCTTCTTGTCGGTCCGCGGCTGCTGCTTGAGCAAGTCGAGGCCGGCGAGGAAGCGCTTGCGGGCAGCATCGGCGTCGGCCGTCGCCGCCTGCATGAAACTCTTGGCGTCGGCCGGGTGGGTGGTGTTCCTGCCTTCGCCATACATGTCGATGGCCAGGGCGCTGTAGCCGAGGGCCGCGAGGTCGCGGGCGCGGCGCTTGGCGTAGTCGTTCAGCCCCCACCACTCATGCACCACCACCACCCCGGGGCGCTTGCCGGAAACGGCGTCGTCCCAGGCGTAGTAGCCGACCAGGTGCGTGCCGTCGCTACTCTGGTAGGGGATTTCCTGGGTCTGGATGGCGGCGTGGCTCAGGCCGCTGAACGCAAGCAATACGCCGATCAGGCTGGAACGCATGACAAGTCCTCCGAGTTGACTGACTCACAAGCGTAGGTGGCTGAATCACGGCTGTGAAGGCAAGGCTGGCGGATTTCCCGCCGGGCGGGCGGCGGATTCCCGCCGCAAGAGGACGGTTGGAAGCCTTTGTATATGCTCAAGTCATTGATTTAAATGGGTTTTATGTGTTTTTCCGTGGGTGGCACGGGGCTTGCTGTATCAATCTGCCCCTTCGTCCCGGACGCGGGGGTACAACAAGTCCCTCGGATAGGGGGCTACCGCGCTTGGTGAAGTCTGCCGCAAGGAGCTGGGAGACGGTCGCCCGGGAGAAAAACAGTCATGCCTCGTCAACCGTTCTACAAGAGCCTGTACGTCCAGGTGTTGGTCGCGATCGCCATCGGCGTTGCGCTGGGCCATTTCTATCCGGAAACCGGCGCGGCGATGAAGCCCCTGGGTGACGGCTTCGTCAAGCTGATCAAGATGGCCATTGCGCCGATCATCTTCTGTACCGTGGTCAGCGGCATCGCCGGCATGCAGGACATGAAGGCAGTAGGCAAGACCGGCGGCATCGCCCTGCTGTATTTCGAAGTCGTCTCCACCGTAGCGCTGGTCATCGGCCTGGTCGTAGTCAACGTGGCGCAGCCGGGCGCCGGCATGCATATCGATCCCGCCACCCTGGATGCCAGCAGCATCGCCGCCTATACCAAGGCCGGTGCCGAGCAGAGCACCGTGGCCTTCCTGATGAACGTGATCCCGAACACCGTGGTCGGTGCCTTCGCCGAGGGCAACATCCTCCAGGTGCTGTTCTTCGCCATCCTGTTCGCTTTCGCCCTGCAGCGCATGGGCAAGCTGGGCAAGCCGGTGCTGGAGTTCATCGACGGCATTGCCCATGTGATGTTTGGCATCATCGGCGTGATCATGAAGCTGGCTCCGCTCGGTGCCTTCGGCGCCATGGCCTTCACCATCGGCAAGTACGGCGTCGGTTCGCTGGTGCAGCTCGGCCAGCTGATGCTGTGCTTCTACATCACCTGCGTGTTCTTCGTGCTGATGGTGCTCGGCGCGATTGCCCGCGCCAACGGCTTCAGCATCCTGCGCTTCATCAACTACATCCGTGAGGAGCTGCTGATCGTGCTCGGCACCTCGTCCTCCGAGTCGGCGCTGCCGCGCATGCTGAACAAGATGGAGAAGCTCGGTTGCCACAAGTCGGTGGTTGGCTTGGTGATTCCTACCGGCTACTCCTTCAACCTCGACGGCACCTCGATCTACCTGACCATGGCCGCCGTGTTCATCGCCCAGGCCACCGATACGCCGATGGACCTGACCCAGCAGCTGACCCTGCTGGCGGTGCTGCTGATCTCCTCCAAGGGCGCTGCGGGCGTGACTGGCAGCGGCTTCATCGTCCTCGCTGCCACCCTGTCGGCGGTCGGCGGCCTGCCGGTGGCCGGTCTGGCACTGATCCTCGGCATCGACCGTTTCATGTCCGAAGCGCGCGCGCTGACCAACCTGATCGGCAACGGCGTGGCCAGCGTGGTGGTGGCCAAGTGGTGCGGCCAGCTGGACAACGAGCAGCTGCAGCGCGAGCTGGCCAGCCCCAGCCGCACGGCGGTGGAGCTGCCGCTGGTGGCCGAGGCGGTGGTTACGGCTGACGTAGCTCGCCGCTGAAGACTAGCGTCTCTCTGCAGCGCCGGCACAGGTAACGGCGCCCCCGCAGCACCAGCGCATGGCGCTGCGGGGTGAACGGAAACTCCCCGTCCGGACACCGGCAGCGGTACAGATAGTGCCGCTGCCGGCGTTTCACTTCATACGTATGGCAGCGCTCGGCCGGCAGGCCGTAGACCCTGGCCATGATCCCTTGCCACTCGCTGCCGTGCGGGCGGATGCCTGAGCCGAACAGCTGGTGGGCGACCAGGTGCGCCACTTCGTGGGCGACGGTCTGGCGCAGGAAATGCTCGCGATTCTCCCGATACAGCTGGGCGTTGAAGCGCAGGCGGTTTTCGCTCAGGTGGGCGACCCCTGCCTTGAGCCCGCGCAGGCGCAGGCTGACCTCGGGGCGCAGGAAGCGGCGGGCGAAGAAGGCTTCGGCCTGCTGGTAGCAGGCCTCGACGCGGGCCATGAGCTGTTCGGACATGAGCGGGTGGCTCCTGAGAGGTTGCACCGATTATGCCCAAACTGGTCGACAGCGTGCGCCGCACAAACAACAAGGCCGCCCACAGGCGGCCTCAAGTGAAGGGTCCTTGCTTATTCAGCGTGCATAGACGGGACCCACGCCAAACCCCCACAGGACGACCGAGGTGGCCATGATCGCCACCAGCACCACCAGTCCCACCGCCAGCACCGAGCTGGAGAACATGAAGCCTTCTTCCTTGGGAATGTTCATGAAGGACGGGATGCCGACATACAGCAGGTAAGCCGTGTAGCACACCGCTGCGGTGCCGATCGCCATGCTCAGCCACATGTTCGGATACAGGGCGGCCAGGCCACCGATGAACAGAGGCGTGGCGCAGTAGGCAGCAAACACCATGCAATCGCTCAGGCTCGGGTTGGCATCGTAGGTGCGGGCCATCCAGTGGATGAAGGCACCCATCACGGCAACGCCGACCAGCATGGCGAGGTAGGACATTATCGTCATCTGCAGTGCGCTACCTGCCGTCAGGCGTACCGCCTCGCCGCCGGCTATCGACCAGCCGACCTGGGTGGTGCCGATGTAGGCGGAAATGGCCGGAATGGCAGCCAGTAGCAGGACATGGCTCAGGTACATGTGGCTGATGCTTTCGTGCTCGCCACGGATCTCTTGCCATTCCTGATCAGGATGGGTGAAGAGCCCCCAAACGTGGTTGATCATGAGCAATACCTCCTTCTTATATGCGGATCGCCCCAGACGGGGCGCCGGAGGCACATGGCCAGTGCCGTCCGGTGCCGGGTCGGCCTATGCGACCTTATGTCACAGTATAGGCGCCGGTCGCCGGCTGCAGCGGGGGAGGGTAGAGCGATTTTGCCTCTCAGCGAGGGCTGTAATAGCGATCCAGAATTTCCATCGCCTTGTTGATCGACTGCAGGCGCGTGGTGCTGCCGCCGCGATCCGGGTGGTGCTGGCTGACCAGCTGGCGATAGCGCAGGCGGATGGCCGGGTAGTCGGTGCGGGCGTCCAGGCCGAACAATTCCAGCGCCGCCTGCTGTTCCTCGCCGTGGTGCATGCGGGTCCAGAAGCTCTGCAGCAGGTGCTCGACATCCGCTTCGCTGGTGTCGCGCAGGTGCGCCTCGTCGAGGTAGTAGGCGCGTAGCGCATCGTGCTCGACGAGACCCTGTGCGCCATCCCGGTAGGGCATCAGGCGGATCAGCAGGGGGCTGATGTCCAGATGCGCACTTTGCTCGGCCCACAGGCGGTCGCGCAGGCGGTAGAGGGCGTTGAACACCAGGAAGTGGGTGCGAAACAGCACCAGCCTGTCGCGCAGCGGCAGATTGGGGATGTGCGTGCAGTGTCCGCTCTTGAGCTGCTGGATGAGCTGGTGTTCGCTGAGTCCGTCGGGGGACTGGCGCAGCAGCGTCAGCAGTTGCTCGAGCAGGTCGAGGGCGGGATCGAAAAGGCTGTTCATGGGCTGAGCCTAGCATGCGCCCGCGGGGCGATTGCCGGACGCCGGCGCACGGCGTGATCCGCCTCGCAGTGCCGCGCCGACATCCGCGATCGGTGGTCTCGATTGGGCTGGGGTGATCGCGCGTTTGTGCGTAAAATGAGCGCCTTTTTCGCAACTCCCCCGGACTCCACACCACCATGGGCACCCTTTCGGTCAACCAGAACAAGCTGCAGAAACGCCTGCGTCGCCAGGCCGGCGAAGCCGTCACCGACTTCAACATGATCGAGGACGGCGACAAGGTCATGGTCTGCCTGTCCGGCGGCAAGGACAGCTACACCATGCTCGACGTGCTGCTCTATCTGCAGAAGGTCGCGCCGATCAAGTTCGAGATCGTGGCGGTGAACATGGACCAGAAGCAGCCGGGCTTCCCCGAGCACGTGCTGCCGGAGTACCTGAAGTCCATCGGCGTCGACTACCACATCATCGAGAAGGACACCTACTCGGTGGTCAAGGAGAAGATCCCGGAAGGCAAGACCACCTGCTCGCTGTGCTCGCGCCTGCGCCGCGGCACCCTGTACACCTATGCCGACGAGATCGGTGCGACCAAGATGGCTCTTGGCCACCATCGCGACGACATCCTCGAGACCTTCTTCCTCAACATGTTCTACGGCGGCACCCTCAAGGCCATGCCGCCCAAGCTGCTCTCCGACGACGGCCGCAACGTAGTGATCCGTCCGCTGGCCTACTGCAGCGAGAAGGACATCGAGGCCTACGCCCAGCTCAAGGAGTTCCCGATCATCCCGTGCAACCTGTGCGGCTCGCAGGAGAACCTGCAGCGCCAGGTGGTCAAGGAGATGCTCCACGAGTGGGAACGCAAGTCGCCGGGGCGCACCGAGATCATGTTCCGCGCCCTGCAGAACGTGGTGCCCTCGCAGCTGGCCGACCGCAACCTGTTCGACTTCCAGAGCCTGAAGATCGACGACGACGCCACTCCGCGCTTCATCGACGTGATGAGCCTCTGAGTGGATGCGGCCGGCTTGTCAGCCGGCCACCCCTGCAGTAAGGTTCCAGCATCCTTCTGGAGAACGACATGCCGCTCAGCCTCGACCATCAGCCCCTCGCCCGCACCGGTGCCGCTTGCGCCGCGCTGGCGTGCGCGCCGCTGGTCGTCGCTGGCGCGTATTCCTTTTATGGGTTTTGGTTTAGCTGCCTGAGCGCCTGATACCCCACAGGCGCCCGAGTAACAGGGTCGCCACCCAGCAGTTCCCCCAAACCCCCGGTTGGCAACCCAACCGGGGGTTTTGTTTTTCCGGCCGGACAAGGCCCGACGCAACGAGGATCCACCGATGAACAGCTACCGCACCTGTTACCGCTACTGCCGCTACGACTGGCGATTTAGCCGTTGCACCGCCGCTTCGCTACCTCTCGACCGAACAATTCGCTAGCGCCGCGCGGCATTGCCGCCGGTCAAAGGACCGCCAGATCATGAATGTCTCCGCTTCCGCCCGACTCGCCACCCCCCAATCCCCGGCCCGCCGCAGCGCCCAGCCGCTGCCCAGCCCCGCCCTGTTGCGCCAGCGCCTGCCGCTGAGCGACACGCTCGCCGCCCGCGTCGAGCGCGACCGGGCCGCCATCCGCGCCGTACTCGACGGCCAGGACCCGCGCCTGCTGGTGGTGCTCGGCCCCTGCTCGCTGCACGATGCCGAGTCGGCCCTCGACTACGCCGCACGCCTGGCCGCGCTGGCGCCGCAGGTCGACGACCGGCTGCTGCTGGTGATGCGTGCCTACGTCGAGAAGCCGCGCACCACGATCGGCTGGAAGGGACTGGTCTACGACCCGCATCTGGACGGCAGCGGCGACATGGCGGCGGGGCTGGCGCTGTCGCGCCGGTTGATGCTGGACATCCTCGAGCTCGGCCTGCCGCTGGCCAGCGAACTGCTGCAGCCGCTGGCGGCCGGCTATTTCGACGATCTGCTCGGCTGGGCGGCGATCGGCGCGCGCACCAGCGAGTCGCAGATTCACCGCGAGATGGTCAGCGGCCTGGACCTGCCGGTGGGCTTCAAGAACGGCACGGACGGCAGCCTGGGGATTGCCTGCGACGCCATGCGCTCGGCGGCGCACGCGCACCGCCACTTCGGCATCGACGCCCTCGGCCACCCGGCGCTGCTGGAAACCCGCGGCAACCCGGATACCCATCTGGTGCTGCGCGGCGGCCACGGCGGACCGAATCATGACGCCGGCAGCGTCGCCGCCGCCCGCGTCGCGCTCGAGCGCCAGGGCATCCCGGCGCGGATCGTGGTCGATTGCAGTCACGCCAACAGCGGCAAGGATCCGCTGCGCCAGCCGCAGGTGCTGGAGGATGTGCTCGACCAGCGCCTGGCCGGCGATGCCAGCCTGCGGGGGGTGATGCTGGAAAGCCATCTGTTCGACGGCTGCCAGCCGCTGTCCGGCGCGCTGCGCTACGGGGTGTCGATCACCGACGGCTGCCTGGGCTGGGCCGGCACCGAGCAGAGCCTGTTGCGCGCCGCCGAGCGGCTGCGCGGCTGAGGCGACGGCGGCGTCCCGCGAGCCGTGCCGGGCTTGCGGGGCGGCGCCGCTTGCGGGCAACCTTGCCGCTTCTTTTGCCACGCGAGCGGAGCGGCAATGCGCGATTACCCCTGGCTGCACGAATACTGTCTGAGCCGCTTCGGCTCGCCCGCCGCGCTGGAAGCGCGTCTGCCGCAGCCGAAGTCGACGGCCGAGCTGCGCGCCGTCCCGGACGACCGCTACCTGTCGCTGCTCAGCCTGCGCATCTTCCGCGCCGGGCTCAAGCACAGCGTGGTGGACGGCAAGTGGCCGGCCTTCGAGGAGGTGTTCTTCGGCTTGGATCCGCACAAGGTGGTGCTGATGGGCGCCGAGCATCTCGAGCGGCTGATGCAGGACGCGCGCCTGATCCGCCACCTCGCCAAGCTGAAGAGCGTGCCGCGCAACGCCCAGTTCGTCCTCGACGTGGCGCGCGAGCATGGCAGCTTCGGCGCCCTGCTGGCCGACTGGCCGGCGAGCGACATCACCGGTCTGTGGCGCTACCTGAGCAAGCACGGCTGCCAGCTCGGCGGCCTGTCTGCGCCGCGCTTCCTGCGCATGGCCGGCAAGGACACCTTCATTCCCACCGACGACGTGGTCGCTGCGCTCAAGGCGCAGGGCATCGTCGACAAGGCGCCGACCAGTCAGCGCGACCTGGCGGCGGTGCAGGCGGCCTTCAACCAATGGCAGGCCCAGAGTGGCCGGCCGCTGTGCCAGCTGTCGATGATGCTGGCCTGTACGGTCAATCACTGAGGCGGCGAGCCGGCTACCTGCGCGCCTCCACACACTCACCAGGCGCCGAATTTGCCGCGCCGATAGCGGCAAACATACCGTCATGTGCTTCCCGTAAGCTGTGCGCCTTCGCTGGGGGGGCTCGCGTGCTGGATGATTGCGAGCGCTCTATCTCGCTGGTTTCAGGCTTTCTCCAGGCCCTTTGCCTGTGGCAGGGTGTCGCGCAGACGGAGCTGCTAGCGGACAAAGTCACACTCTGCCCGATAAAATTTGCAAATCGACTTGATAGCCGGCATAGTCGAGCCTCATCAAATTTCAGCCACCCTTACATCGACACGGTCGTGCCCATGCTCAAACGCTTCGCACCCCTCGTGCCACTTACCCTGGCCCTTTTTCTCGCGGCTTGCGCCAGCACTTCGCAGCAGCCGCAGCAGTCCTACAGCAGCCCGAACCAGGAACTGTCCTTCGAACTGGACGCCGCAGCCGCCGCCAAGGCGGAAGAGAGCAGCGTCGAGCAGCAGCTGCTCGACGGCAAGCCCTACGAGCTGCCCAGCCTGCACGCCATCCTAGAACGCGGCTTCTCCCTGATCGGTACGCGCTACCGTCCGGGTGGCAGCTCGAGCGCGACCGGCTTCGATTGCAGCGGTTTCATCGGCTACCTGTTCCGCGAAGAGGCGGGCATCAAGCTGCCGCGCTCGACCCGCGAGATGATCAACATGCCGGCGCCGAAAGTAGCCCGTCATGACCTGCAGCCCGGCGACCTGATTTTCTTCGCCACCAGCGGTCGTGGTCGCGTAAATCACGCGGGCATCTATATTGGTGATGGCGAGTTCATCCACTCCTCCAGCACCCGTAGCGGTGGCGTGCGGGTGGACAAGCTGGCCAGCAGCTACTGGAACAGCCGTTATCTGATGGCCAAGCGCGTTATCGACGAATAAGCGCAAGACCCGGCCACACCCCTTGCGGGGCGTGCCGGGGCTGATCGATGCAAGGGTGCCGCGCTCGCATGCGCGGCACAGTCGCAGGCGTTTGCCGCAAGGATATGCCACATGACAGCGCCATTCCGCCTAGCCTGTATCCTGCTCGTCTCGCTCCTCGCGGGCTGCTCCTCGCAGGCTCCGCTTCCCTCCCAGACACCCGTTCGTCAGGCACCGGTCGCTTACGGACCTGCCGAGGATGTGTTGTTTCGCGCCATCGGCCTGGTTGGCACCCCTTATCGCTGGGGCGGCAACACGCCTGACAGCGGCTTCGACTGCAGTGGCCTGATCGGCTACGTGTACCGCGATGCCGCCGGGGTGCAGTTGCCGCGTACCACCCGCGAGATGAGCGCGCTTCGCGCGCCCCAGGTGGCGCGTCAGCAGCTGCAGTCGGGCGATCTGGTGTTCTTCGCCACCAATGGTGGCCGCCAGGTCAGTCATGCCGGTATCTACGTCGGCGAAGACCGCTTCGTGCATGCCCCCAGTGCCGGCGGCACGGTGCGTCTCGACAGTCTCAACAACAGCTACTGGCAACAACGCTACCTCGATGCCCGTCGCGTGCTGGGCGGGGAGCGCCTGGCGCGCAACCCCTGAGCCCATCACGCGCTGCTCAGCCGCGCTGCCAGTTGACGTCCAGGTGGGTTTCGTTTTCGGTGTAGGTGTAGCTCACTTCCCCATCGTAGGCGGCCTCCAAGGCGTGACCGATGCGGTTGGCCAGATGCGTGCCGGTGGTGGCGACCATGACCTTGTTGTCTTCCTCGCTGATGCCGATCAGGCGCTCCAGGGGATGTTCCTTGCTCTCGCTTTCCTCGGTGTTGCGGATCAGATGGAGGAGGTCGTCGCGGTGAGCCTGCACGAATCCGCCTGACAGGATGACGTTGCCGGCCGCGTCGTTTTCGGCGATGCGCCGGCAGGCCGGGCAGGTGATGTCCTCGGGGTGACTGCCGGCCTCGCGCTGCCAAGACCAGCGACCGGCATGGAAATAGGCGCCGCAGCCGGTGCAGTGGGCGGTGCCGGCCAGATGCTGGTGCTCCTTGTCTCGATCATGGTGCTGAGGCTGGAGGAGCGTGTCTTTGTGGCCCTGCTGATGTTTGTCCATGACTGACTCCCGCTGAAAGATTGGTCTGCCGGCCCCACGATGTCCGTGTCGGCCACATGTCCACTCCAGTCTTGAAAAGCGCGCCGGGGGACCGTTTGATTATGGTCAAGCCTGTCCCCGCACCCTTAGTTGCATTCGCTGTTTGCAGAGGGATTCTGATCGCGATTCGGCGTCAGGCTGCTTCTGGCTTGCAGACCCGGCTGTCCGGTATAGGCTTGCAGGAACCGGCTGCCCGACCTGCAGCCCGCAGGAGGTTTGCATGATGCGCAAGGCGCAGATCGAGGTGCCGATTCCCGATCGGGTCGCGGCCGGCAAGGCCCTGGCCCGCCTGCTCGATGCCTATCGAAACCAGTCCGACACCATCGTCTTGGCTCTGCCGCGCGGCGGGGTGCCGGTGGCGTGGGAGATCGCCCGCGAGTTGGCGCTGCCGCTCGACCTGATGCTGGTGCGCAAGCTCGGCATGCCCGGGCACGAGGAGTACGCCATGGGGGCCATCGCCAGCGGCGGGGTTCGGGTGCTCAACGAGGAGGCGCTGCGCTACGGTCGTGTCGACGCCGCGACTATCGAGAGGGTGACCGAGCGCCAGACGCGCGAGCTTGAGCGGCGCGACCACCTCTACCGGGGCAGTCGCCCGCTCCCTGGCTTGCAGGGTTGCCAGGTGCTGCTGGTCGACGATGGCCTGGCGACCGGTTCGACCATGCGCGCGGCGGTGCTGGCGGTGCGCCAGCAGGCCCCGGCGCGCATCGTGTTGGTGGCGCCGGTGGCCTCCACCGACGCCATCGCCATGCTCCGACCGCTGGTGGACGAAGTGGTCTGCCCGCTGGTGCCGGACGCCCTGTCCTCCATCGGCGAGTGGTACAGCGACTTCGGCCAGACCAGTGACGAGGAGGTGCAGGCGTTGCTGCGTCAGGCCTGGGCGCGCTGATTATTCCCAGCGGCCGGGCGAGTAGGAAAACACCGGCAGCGACCACGACCAGCGGATCGCCGCCAGGCGCAAGGCCAGGCCGAAACCGAAGGAGGCGAGCAGGGTGATGTCCTGGTTGACGCCGAACTTGTGCAGCAGCAGGTAGAGCATGGCCACCAGCATGGAGACGCTGGCATACAGTTCGTGGCGCAGCACCACCGGTACGCGCTGGCAGAGAATGTCGCGCAGGATGCCGCCGAACACGCCGGTGATCATGCCGGCCATGATCACCACCGGGGTCGAGTAGTTGAGCTCCAGCGCCACGTTGCAGCCGATCACGGTGAAGGCGATCAGGCCCATGGCGTCGAGCACCAGGAAGATCTTGTGCAGGTGATGCATGAAGCGGGCGACCAGCATGGTGAACAGGCCGGCGCCGATGGTCAGGTAGATATAGGCCGGATGCTGGGTCCAGCCCACCGGAAAGTGGCCGAGCAGGATGTCGCGCACCGTGCCGCCGCCGAGAGCGGTGACGAAGGCGATCAGGGCGACGCCGAACATGTCCATGTTGCGCCGGCCGGCGGCCAGCGCACCGGACATGGCTTCGGCCGTGATCGCGATGAGATAGATGTAGATGAGCAAGAGAGGACTCCTTGGTCCGCAGCGCCTCTCCCTCTGTCCTGTGTACCTGAGAGTTTACGCAGCCGTCGGCTGCTTGCCCCTTCGGTGGGTTGCCCGTAGCAACCGCTCTCCAGATGTGGCGAAAATGGGCGTCCACAGTTCTTGAGCCTGAGCGATTATGGGAGTTTGCGCCTTCGGCGGAGCGTCCGCATGGCCTTGGCGGCCGCGGCGAACGCTCACTCTCCTGCGAACCGGCGCATTATACGGGCGAGTCCCGCGCTTGCCAGCCTGGCGATGGTCGGAAGTGGTGCGCAGGGTCCCTGAGCGGCGTCAATTCAGGGCGCGGCGCAGCACCTCGATGCAGAATTCGCGCTCATAGGGCGGCACGTTGCACTCGATGATGTCGGTGGGGGCCACCTGCAGGCGCAGCCCGGTGATATCGGCGCGCACCGGCTGGCGGCTCACGCAACGGTCGACCAGCACCGCCGTGCGCGTCTCCACCGCGCCCAGCTGGGCCAGCCAGGCGCTGGCCCGCAGCAGCGAGTGCCCTTCGTAGAGCACGTCATCGACCAGCAGCAGGCTGGTGCGCGACAGGTCCAGGGCGGCCAGCTCGGGGTTCTCGGTCAGCGCCGTTTCCGCATGCAGCAGGCTGAGATCGTCGGCATAGCGCTTGAGGTGCAGCGGGTATAGCGGCCAGCGCGGCAGGCCGCAATGCTCCACCAGCGCACTCTGCATGCGCTGCGCCAACGGTTCGCCGCGGCGCAGGATGCCCACCAGCACCACCTCGCGGCGCCCGACGAACAGCGCCGCAGCCTGGCGCGCCATCTGCTCGATCACCCCGTCGAGCTGCTGCGCCGAATACAGCCGGAAGCGTTCGCCGGCGGGCTTGCTGTTCATGGTTGGCCTCTCGATGTCTATCCGGATGACGACTTACAGCGTAGATCCGCAGCGGCGCGCCTGCCTCGCTCAGTCCGCCACGGCCTCCAGCCGCGTCAGCCAGGGCGCGCGCTCGCCAGCGTCGACAAAGGCCGCCTCCAGGCTGTTGCGCGCGATGCGCTTGAGTTCGTCGCGCGACAGCTGCAGTGCCAGCGCAGTCTGCCGGTAGTTCTCCAGGACATAGCCGCCGAAATACGCCGGATCGTCGGAGTTGATCGTCACCTTGAGGCCCGCAGCGAGGAGGGTCTTGAGGTTGTGCTGGCGCAGGTCGGGGAATACGCACAGCTTGACGTTGGACAGCGGGCAGACGGTGAGCGGGATCTGCTCGCGAGCCAGGCGCGCCAGCAGCGCCGGGTCCTCGGCGGCACGGACGCCGTGGTCAATGCGCTCGACCTTGAGCAGGTCCAGGGCTTCGACGATATAGGCCGGCGGGCCTTCCTCGCCGGCGTGGGCGACGACATGCAGGCCCAGCTCGCGGCAGCGAGCAAACAGGCGGGCGAACTTGCTCGGTGGGTGACCCTGCTCCGAGGAGTCGAGGCCGACGCCGTGGATGCGCGCGAGGTGTGGCAGGGCCTGCTCGAGGGTGGCGAAGCCGTCCTCCTCGCTAAGGTGGCGCAGGAAGCAGAGGATCAGTCGCGAGCTGAGGCCATAGCGCTCGCGGGCCTCGCGGCAGGCGCGCTCCAGGCCGTCGAGCACGGTGGCGAAGGCCACCCCGCGCGCGGTATGGGTCTGCGGGTCGAAGAACAGCTCGGCATGCACCACGCCATCGGCGTGGGCGCGCTCGAAGTAGGCCATCGCCAGGTCGAAGAAATCCTGCTCGTGGATCAACGCGGCAGCGCCGGCGTAGTACAGGTCGAGAAAGCTCTGCAGATCGCTGAATGCATAGGCGGCACGGGTTTCCTCGACGCTGTGCCAGGGCAAGGCGATGCCGTTGCGTGCGGCCAGCGCGAACATCAGCTCCGGCTCCAGGGTGCCTTCGATGTGCAGGTGCAACTCCGCCTTGGGCAGGGCACGCAGGTACTGTTCGAGATCCATGATGAACTCCGTTTCCGGTGAGCCCGAGGCTGCGCAGGCCCGGGGTATTGGGTTTCAGCGTAGAGCAGTGCGCGGTGGCGGGCGCCTGTCGTGGCGCGCGCCAGAGCCGCCAGTCAGTGCTCGGCAGCTTCCAGCGCGGCCAGGATCGGCGCGTCGTGCTGGTAGATGTCCGGGCGGAACTGCAGTCGACCCGCGTCGTCGGCCTCCGCCGTCCAGTAGGCCAGCAGGATGGTCACGGCGTGGGGCAGGTTGACGTTCTTGGTCTTGCCGCTGGCATGGATCTCGGCGATGCGCTCGCGCTCGGCCGGGCTGGCGTCGGCCAGCAGATGGTCGAGCAGCTGCAGGACATTCTCGACCCGCACGCAGCCCGAACTGAACACCCGGGGCAGCTTGTTGAACAGCTGCTGGCTGGGGGTGTCGTGCAGATACACCGAGAACGGGTTGGGGAAGCGGATGGCGAGCACGCCCAGCGCGCTTTTCGGGCCGGCGTCCTGGCGCAGCAGGATGCCGTGGGGGTTGTGCCAGTCGATGGCATGTGGATTCAGCTCGTTGCCGGCGTTATCCAGCACGCGCATGCGGTTTTCCGCCAGATAGCCGATGTTGCGCTGGATTTCCGGCAGCTTGTCCTTGCGGAAGATGGTCGGCGGCACCGTCCAGGTCGGGTTCAGGGTCAGGTGAGTGATGCGCGACTTCAGCAGAGGCGAGGGGCGCTCGGCCCGGCCCACCTGGGTGCGGGCCTGCCACAGCAGCTGGCGGTCGCGGTAGTAGGACACCCGGGTGCCGGCGAGATCCACCAGCACCATGCTCGGCTCCATTTCCCGGGCCAGCCAGCGCAGGCGTTCGAGGTTGACGCGCACCTGGTCCCGGCGGGCGGCGGCCGAGATGTTCAGTTCGGTCAGGGTCGCCGGGCCGACGACGCCGTCGGGCTGCAGCTGATGGTCGCGTTGGAAGGTTTCGACGGCGTCCACCAGCAGCGGATCGTACAGGTCGCTGTCTGCGCCAGCCGGACGGAGCGCCGTTCTGCTCAGATAGCCTGCGCGGCTGAGGCGCTGCTCCAGCAGCGGCACACGGGGATCGCGCTTGTCCGGGCGCAGCAGCGGGCCGTCGGCGATCCGCGGCCAGGCGGGCAACGGCTGCTGGCGGAGGCGGGCATAGGCGTTGCGCAGGTTGCGATAGGGCTTGAACTGCGGGCGCGCCTGCTCGAAGGTGGCGGCCAGGTCGTCCAGTCCGCGGGTCGCAAAAGCCGGAGCCCCGCTCGGCCTGCTGGGGGCCGGGGTGTGCTGGGAGTGCCAGATCGGCTCCACCTGCGCCGGATCGAGCCGGCCCCAGCTCAGGTCCTGCAGCGCCTGCAAGTAGGCATGGCTGGCCAGCACTTCGCGGCAGGCAGTGCGCTGGGCGTCGCTGGCGGAGAGGCGCTCGAGCCTGCGCAGGTCGGCCAGGTGATAGGTCTCCGGCGACAGGCCGTCGTCGGCCAGGCGCTCCAGCTGCGTCAGCAGGCTGGCGAGACGGGCGCGGTTCCAGGCACGCTCGGAACCCTGTTGCCGGTAGAAGTCGAGCAGTGTTTCCCGCGCGCTGGCGGCGAGCGGCACGGGGCGACTGGCACAGCTCAGCTGGCTCTGCTGCAATTCGGCTTGCAGCGCGTTGTCAGGCTCGCCAGCGACTGCTCCGGCGACTGCCAGCTGGCAGCTCGCCAGCAGCATCGCCAGCATGGTTGTGTGTTTTTTAGACAAACGCTCAACTCCCGACCATCATTTGCTTGCTAGAATGCCTTAATAACGTGCGGTAGCGCAGCCAGATGCTGATGTGCGCCGTTGATCATAAGCAGGACGACAGTAACAACGACAGGGCGTCATGTAACGGACGGACGGAGCGTGGGGCGGTGCGCTGGCGAGGCTGGCGCCGCAGTTTCTCGTGCTCTGTCGGTACAACAACAGAGGACACCTTTCTCCATGACCAGGCTGATTCGCTCGCTCTGGCTGGCTGCAAGTCTTGCGGCTTTCTCTTCTCCACTACTGGCAAGCCCCCCCAGTGCTCCGTCGTTGATCGACAGCCTGGCCAAGGCCGCGCCGACCCTGAACCACGAAGTGCTGCGCCATGCCCTGGCGGCCATGCAGTGCGCGGTCAACAACGGCTCCGCGCCGGCCGACCGTCTGGCGGTCATCGACTTCTCGCTGCCCTCGTCGGAGCGCCGCCTGTGGGTCTTCGATCTCAAGCGCAAGACCCTGCTGCTGCGCGAGCTGGTCGCCCACGGGCAGGGCTCCGGCGAAAACTTCGCCACCAGTTTCTCCAATCGCGAAGGCAGCCACCAGTCGAGCATCGGCCTGTTCCGCACCTCGGAAACCTATCACGGGCAGCACGGCTACTCGCTGCGCATGGACGGCCTGGAGCCCGGCATCAACGACCGTGCCCGCGAGCGCGCCATCGTCATCCACCCCGCCGACTACGTCGATCCGGCCTGGGTCAAGCGCCATGGCCGCATCGGCCGCAGCCACGGTTGCCCGGCGGTGCGTCCGGAAGTGGCTCGTATGGTGATAGACAATCTCAAGGGGGGGCAGTTCATGTTCTCCTGGTATCCCGACCGCAAGTGGATGCAGTCTTCCGCCTACCTCAACTGCAAGCCGCAGCGGGTGGCGGCAATCCTCGCCGCGCGCGATTCGGATAGCTGATCGGGGGCTGAGCCCGAAGCCTTTCGTAGGGTGGGTTAGCCGCGCAGCGGCGTAACCCACCAGCGCGACCGCCCGGTCGCGCACCAGCAAAGCAGCGCTCGGGTCATGGTGTTCGACCTGGCCCATCCGGCGCCTGGGGCCGATCCGCTGGCGCACCCTCAGCGCATTTCCGGCACTCCAATTCGTAACCCAGCATCCGCGCCCGTCCCTCGGCGGTGACCGCCCACGGCCGGCTGGCCCACGGCGGGTTGTGGCGCACATGCTGGTTGTGGCCGCAGGCAAGCTCGGCGACCCAGTGGTTTTCGTCGTCAAGATGGAAGCCAGTAATAGGTTGATGCATAAAAAATCAGGATGAATCGTTAGTGTTGTTTTTTTATTTTTGACTTGGCCTCTCGGGCGTGAGAGGCCGGTTTTTGGCTATATTGATGCGCTTAGATTCTTATATTCGTCTAGTGCGAAATTGTCGGTCATTCCGCTGATGTAGTCGGTTATGAGTCTGGTTCTGTGGTAGAGCTCGAGCATGTGTAGTGCTGGCTCTGCGAGCTCTTTCTCATTTAATTCTTTTATTGACTTTAAATAGGCTGATTTGTGCTTGCTGGATAGTTTGTGGTAAAGGCGTGTTTCAATTGGCTTGCCTTTTATGCTGTTTTCAGTTATGAGGAATTGGAAGTCCTTGTGGTTTAGTTTTAATAGTGGGGAGTATATGTTTAGAAGTCCTGCTATAACTGCGTATCCCTTAAGCTCTAAGTCTTCAACTTCTTTGTTGGTGAAAACGAATTTTCTTGCAATGGTGCGAAGAGTTTCAGTTGCAAGATGAAATTTGTCGTTTCCTTCTAGTAGTGACTCGTCAAGATTTCCGTTGAAGATGCTTTCGTGGTTGTCGGTGTAGCGTTGAGCTGCATATTTCGAAAGGTCATTAACAAGTGTTGTTCTGAATTTTAGTATGTACTTGTGTTCCTTGTCGTGCTCGGAGGATTTGTAATCATGGTATGCGCTTCCCGTGATTCTTAGGAAGTATTCCTTGTCAAACCCTTCGGGTTTGTTTTCAGTTAGGGTTTTCCATGTGCTTTCTAGGGATTCGTTCAGTTTTTTTATTGATAATATGCCCTTTTCTACAGCGTCATCTATGTCTGCAATGCAATATGATATGTCGTCTGCAGCTTCCATTATGTATGTTAGGGGGAACCGGCAGCCGTCAGCGATGGAGAGGGCTTGTTTGATTTCTTCGAACAAAGGTTCTTCTGTTAGATAGAAGCCGGGTTTTTTCTTTCTGTAATAGAAGGGGTCTCCTTCTCGCGGCTTTTCTTCGTATGCTGCGCGCGTATATTTTATTAAGCATGCTAGCTGTGTGTAGGTCAGATTTAGTGCTTGTAGGCTATGTAGAGTTCTAAGCGCTTGCGCGTTGCCCTCGAAGTTGCAGAGGTCTTTTATTATTTTTTCCAGATCGTTGTTGCATTGTGGTTGATCATTGAATAGTTTTTCGAATAGTGGCTTTACAAAATCATGACTCCAGCTACATATGGCTTCCTCTCCGAAGTGTCCGAAGGGAGGATTTCCAATGTCGTGAAGCAAGCACGCCATTTCAATGGTGCTTATGAATCCGTCTTTAAGGTTTTGGAGATTTAGTTTTTCTTGTTCGTTGCTTTCCCCAAGATTGGCTAGTATTAATTTTGCTATGTATCTTCCGGTTTGTTGTACTTCTAGTGAGTGCGTGAGTCGGCTTCTGACTGCGGAGTTTGTTTCGAGGGGGAATACTTGGGTTTTCTGTTGTAATCGTCGGATTGCTGCGGAGTTTATGGCTCGGCCGCGATCACTTTCCATTTCTTCGTTGAATTCTCTCCCTTCTACTGTTGATTGTCGGAACCTTTGGCAGGTTAGCTTTTGTGTGTAATCCATTGTTTGGAGCGTCCTAGTTGATCTGAATGCCGGAAAATACCCAAATGCTGTTGGTGTGTCCATTTGCGATGATATTCACACGCCTTGTGTCGAGCTGGAGCTCCGCCGCGACACCCTTTGTCGCACCCCGGTGGCACAATGTGCGCTCTGTCGGTGAAGGGAGCGAGACATGCAGGGCAACGAGCTGACGCCGGGGCTGATGGTGGTGCACGGCAACCGCCTGGAGGAGCTGCGCGAGCTGGCGGTGGCGTGGATGCAGCGCCATCCGCTGGCGCCGCTGGAGAACGAGGTGGTGCTGGTGCAGAGCAACGGCATCGCCCAGTGGCTGAAGCTGGCGCTGGCCGCCCAGGACAGCTGCGGCATCGCCGCGGCGATCCAGGTCGAACTGCCGGCGCGCTTCCTCTGGCAGACCTACCGCGCCGTGCTGGGCAGTGACAGCATTCCGCTGGAGTCGCCGCTGGACAAGGCGCCGCTGACTTGGCGGCTGATGCGCCTGCTGCCAGGACTGCTGGGAGGCGAGACGTTCGCCCCGCTGCGCCGCTTCCTCGCCGACGACAATGATCTGCGCAAGCGCCACCAGCTGGCCGAGCGCCTGGCCGACCTGTTCGACCAGTACCAGGTGTACCGCGCCGACTGGCTGGCCGATTGGGCCGCCGGGCTGGATCAGCTGCGCACTTCGCGCAACGGCGCCAAGCCGCTGGACGAGGCGGTGCGCTGGCAGCCGGCGCTGTGGCGCGCGCTGCTGGACGACGTCGGCCGCGAGCAGCTGGGCGAGAGTCGCGCCGGCGTGCACCCGCGCTTCGTCGAGCACTTGCGCAATGTGGAAGAGGCGCCGCGCGGCCTGCCGCGTCGGGTGATCGTGTTCGGTATCTCCTCGCTGCCGGCGCAGATGGTCGAGGCGCTGGCCGCCTTGGCGCGCTTCAGCCAGGTGCTGCTCTGCGTGCATAACCCCTGCCGCCACCACTGGGGCGACATCGTTCCCGACCAGGACCTGCTGCGCCACCAGTACCGCCGCCAGCAGCGCAAGGGCGGCATGCTGCCGGGCCTGTCCGCCGACGAACTGCACCAGCACGCCCATCCGCTGCTGGCCGCCTGGGGCAAGCAGGGCCGCGACTACATCAACCTGCTCGACCAGCACGACGACCCCGAGCACTACCGCGAGCGCTTCGCCGCGATCAATCAGCGCATCGACCTGTTCGGCGAGGGCGACACCGCCCACCTGCTCGGCCAGTTGCAGGACGACATCCTCGAGCTGCGCCCGCTGGCGGAAACCCGCGAGCACTGGCCGCCGTTCTATCCGGCGCAGGACCAGTCGCTGCGCTTCCATGTCGCCCACAGCGCGCAGCGCGAGGTGGAGATCCTCCACGACCAGCTGCTGGCGCGCTTTTCCGCCGACCCCAGCCTGCGTCCGCGCGAGATCATCGTCATGGTGCCGGACGTCAACGCCTACGCCCCGCACATCCAGGCGGTGTTCGGCCAGTACGCCCAGGACGACGCCCGCTACATCCCCTTCACCCTGGCCGACCAGGGCCAGCGCGGCTGCGAGCCGCTGCTGATCGCCGTCGAGCACCTGCTGAAATTGCCGGAAGGCCGGCTGACCGTCAGCGAGGTGCTCGACCTGCTCGACGTGCCGGCGCTGCGCGCGCGCTTCAATATCGACGAGAGCGAGCTGCCGACCCTGCACCGCTGGATCGAGGGCGCCGGCATCCGCTGGGGCCTGGACGCCGAGCGCCGCGCCGCGCTGGGCCTGCCGGACGGCCTGGAGCAGAACACCTGGCGCTTCGGCCTGCGCCGCATGCTGCTCGGCTACGCGGTGGGCAGCGGCGCCGCCTATGGCGAGATCGAGCCTTTTGACGAGATCGGCGGGCTGGATGCCGCGCTGATCGGCCCGCTGGTCAAGCTGCTGGATGCCCTCGACACCCTGCATCGGCGTCTGTCTCAGCCGGCCACGCCGCAGCAGTGGGGCGACACCTTGCGCGCGCTGCTCGCCGATTTCTTCGTCGCGCAGAACGAGCGCGACGAGACCCTGCTCGGCCAGCTGGGCGAGGCGCTGGATGGCTGGCTGGAGCTGTGTGCTGGCGTCCATCTCGACGAGGAACTGCCGCTCACCGTGGTGCGCGAGGCCTGGCTCGGCGCGCTGGACCAGGGCCGCCTGAGCCAGCGCTTCCTCGCCGGCGCGGTGAACTTCTGCACCCTGATGCCGATGCGCGCCATCCCGTTCCGCATTGTCTGCCTGCTCGGCATGAACGACGGCGACTACCCGCGCAGCGTGACCCCGCTGGACTTCGACCTGATGGCCGGCGACTACCGCCCCGGCGACCGCTCGCGCCGCGAGGACGACCGCTACCTGCTGCTGGAGGCGCTGCTCGCCGCCCGGGAGCAGCTCTATGTGAGCTGGGTGGGCCGCAGCATCCGCGACAACAGCGAGCGGCCGGCCTCGGTGCTGGTCGGCCAGCTGCGCGACCATCTCGGCAGCGGCTGGAGCCTGGCCGGCGGTGGCGACCTGTTGCACGCGCTGACCACCGAGCACCCGCTGCAGCCGTTCAGCCGCCGCTATTTCGCCGGCGGTAGCGAGCTGTTCAGCTACGCCCGCGAGTGGGCCGAGCTGCACCGGCAGGCCGCGGCGGCCGGCGCGGCCGAACAGACGCTGCCGGAGTTCAAGGCCGACGCCCCGCTGGCGCTGGAGACCCTGCAGAATTTCCTGCGCGATCCGGTCAAGCACTTCTTCACCCAGCGCCTCAAGGTGCACCTCGACGAGGAGGCGCAGGCCCAGCTCGACGAGGAACCCTTCGGCCTCGACGGCCTGCAGCTGTATCAGCTGCGCCAGGAACTGCTCGGTGCCGCCACCCTGGCGTTGGAGGAGGGGGCCGAGCAGGTCGAGCCGGCGCTGCAGGCCACCGCCCTGCGCCTGCAGCGCAGCGGCCAGCTGCCGTTGGCCGGTTTCGGGGAGCGCCTGCGCGAGCAGGTGCTGGCGCCGCTGCCGGCGCAGATGCAGCGCTACCAGGCGCTGTACGCGCTGTGGCCGCACCGGCTGGAGTCACCCAGGCAATTGCAGTTCGCCCATGCCGGCGTCGAGCTGGACGGCTGGCTCGGTGGCCTGCGCAGTCGCGGCGACGAGGCGCTGGCGCGCATCGAGCTGCAGCCGGGCGAGCTGAAGAAGGACAAGAGCCTGAAGTGGCACCGCCTGCTGCGGCCCTGGGTGGCCCATGTCGCCGCCGCAGCCTGCGGCCTGCAATTGACCACCCTGCTGGTCGGCGAGGACGTCAGCCTCGAATTCACGCCGGTCGCCCAGGACGAGGCGCAGCAGATCCTCCAGCGCTGGCTGGAAGGCTGGCGCGACGGCCTGAACGCGCCGCTGCCGATGGCGCTGCAGACCGCCATCGCCTGGCTCAGCTCTGGAGGAGAGGGGGCCGAGGACGGGGACAAGGCGGCCGAGGCCGCGCGCAAGGCCTACGAGGGCGGCTACCAGCGCACCGGCGAGGTCGAGCAGAACGCCAGCCTGGCCCGCCAGTTCCCGGATTTCGCGGCGCTGACCGCCGACGGCGAGTTCTACCAGTGGAGCCACGACCTCTACCAGCCGCTGCTCAAGGCGGACATCAGCGAACTCAAGGAGGAGGCCAGCGCATGAGCCAGACCCCGAACCACGACCGCCCGCTGGCGCTGCGCTTCCCGCTGCACGGCAGCCGGCTGATCGAGGCCAGTGCCGGCACCGGCAAGACCTTCACCATCTCCGCCCTGTACCTGCGCCTGGTGCTCGGCCACGGCGGCGAGGACGGCTTCACCCGCGAGCTGCTGCCGCCGGAAATCCTCGTGGTGACCTTCACCGACGCCGCCACCCGCGAGCTGCGCGACCGCATCCGCGCCCGGCTGGTACAGGCGGCCAGAGTGTTCCGCGACGAAGAGCCGGGCGACGATCTGCTCCGCCAGCTGCGCGGCGATTTTCTGCCGGAGCAGTGGCCGGCCTGCGCCCGCCGCCTGGATATCGCTGCGCAGTGGATGGACGAGGCGGCGGTCTCCACTATCCACGGCTGGTGCCAGCGCATGCTGCGCGAGCACGCCTTCGACAGCGGCAGCCTGTTCACCCAGACCCTGGAAACCGACCACGGCGAGCTGATGGCCGAGGTGGTGCGCGACTACTGGCGCCAGCAATGCTACCCGCTGGACGGTGCGGCGCTGGCCTGGGTGATGAATCACTGGCAGCACCCGGACAAGCTGCTCAAGGACAAGCTGCGCCCGCTACTCGGGGAGCCGGGTGCCGCGCCGAGCGAGGCGCTGGGCGCGCTGCTGGAACGCGCGCTGGCCGAGCAGGCCCGCGAACTGGCCGAGCTGAAGGCGCCCTGGGCGGCCTGGGCCGACGAGCTGGAGGCGCTGCTGGATGCCGCCGTGGCGGCCAAGGCGGTGGACGGGCGCAAGATCCAGGCGCGCTACTACCAGCCGTGGTTCGCCAAGCTGCGCGAGTGGGCGGCCGGCGACGAGGCCGCCCTGGATATCGGCACCGGCTTCACCCGCCTGACCCCGGACGGCCTGGCCGAGGCCTGGAAGAAGGGCGAGCCGCCGCAGCACGCGGCACTGGACGCCATGGCCGGCCTGAAAGGTCGCCTGCAGGCGCTGGCCGGCCCCGCCGAGCCGGCGCAGCGCCACGCCGCCGCCTGGGTGCGCCAGCGCTTCGAACAGGAGAAGCGCCGCCGCGCCGAGATGGGCTTCGACGACATGCTCACCCGCCTGGACGACGCGCTGCAGGGTGACAACGGCGCGCGCCTGGCCGAAGTGATCCGCGGCCAGTTCCCGGTGGCGCTGATCGACGAATTCCAGGACACCGACCCGCTGCAGTACCGCATCTTCGACGCCATCTACCGCATCGAGGCCAACGACCGGGAAACCGGCCTGTTCCTGATCGGCGACCCCAAGCAGGCGATCTATGCCTTCCGCGGTGCTGACATCCACACCTACCTGCACGCCCGCCAGGCCACCGGAGGGCGTCACGCCAACCTGGACACCAACTTCCGCTCCAGCCAGGCGCTGGTCGATGCGGTCAACCGGGTGTTCCAGCTGGCCGAGCAGCGTGCGGACGGCCGTGGCGCCTTCCTGTTCCGCGAAGGGGCGGACAATCCGTTGCCGTTCCTCGAGGTCAAGGCCCGCGGTCGCCAGGAAACCTGGCAGGTCGCGGGCGAGCAGCCGGCGGCACTGAGCCTCTGGCACCTGGAAAGCCCGGAGCCGCTGTCCGGCACTGCCTACCAAGCGGAGATGGCCGCCCGCGCCGCCAGCGAGATCGCCCGCCTGCTCAATCTGGGCCAGCAGGGGCAGGCCGGCTTTGCCAAGAATGGTGAACTCAAGCCCCTGCGCCCCAGCGATATCGCCGTGCTGGTGCGCAACGGCAGGGAGGCCGAGGCGATCCGTAGCCAGCTGGCCCGGCGCGGGGTGCGCAGCGTCTACCTGTCGGACAAGGACTCGGTGTTCGCCAGCCAAGAAGCGCGCGACCTGCTGCTGTGGCTGCGCGCCTGCGCCGAGCCGGACGTCGACCGCCCGCTGCGCGCCGCGTTGGCCACCCGCAGCCTGGGCCTGGAGCTGGTGGAGCTGGAGCAGCTCAACCAGGACGAGCGCAACTGGGAGCGGCGGGTCATGCAGTTCCGTGGCTATCGCCAGCGCTGGCAGCGCCAGGGCGTGCTGCCGATGCTGCATCGGCTGCTGCACGACTTCGAGCTGCCGCAGCGCCTGATGGTGCGCGACGACGGCGAGCGCGCGTTGACCAATCTCTTGCACCTGGCCGAGCTGCTGCAGCAGGCCGCCGCCGAACTGGATGGCGAGCAGGCGCTGATCCGCTACCTGTCCGAGCTGCTGGCCGGCGAGATCCAGGCCGCCGAGGAGCAGGTACTGCGCCTGGAGAGCGACGCCGCGCTAGTGCGCGTGGTGACCATCCACAAGTCCAAGGGCCTCGAGTATCCGCTGGTGTTCCTGCCGTTCATCTGCGGTTTCCGCGCGGCGGAGGGTGGCCAGCCGCTGCAGGTCTACGACGGCGAGCGGCGTCTGCTGGTGCTCAATCCGGACCAGGCAACCATCGAGCGCGCCGACCGCGAGCGTCTCGGCGAGGAGCTGCGCCTGCTCTACGTGGCGCTGACCCGCGCCCGGCACGCCTGCTGGCTGGGCATCTCCGATCTCAAGGATGGCCGCGGCAAGAGTTCCGGCCTGCACCGTTCGGCGCTGGGCTACCTGCTCGGCGGCGGCACACCGCTGGCTGGCAGCGAAGCGCTGGCGCAGTGGCTCGAACCGCTGAACGAAGAGGGGGTGAGCGTGGTGCTGCCGGCGCCGGAAGCCAGCGATGAGCGCTTCGAGGAGCGACTGAGCGCCGAGGCCGAGCCGCACTGGCGCACCCCGGCGCGCAAGGCTGCCGAGCACTGGTGGATCGCTTCCTACAGCGCCCTGCGTACCGGCGAGACGGAGGAGGCTGCCACGCCGAGCCGCTTCGACGACGCCGCGCCGGACAGCCCGGCCGCGCAGAAGGCCGGCGACGACGAACGCGAGAACGTGTTCGTGCCGTTGCGCGCCGGTGACGTGCCGAGCCTGCACCGCTTCCCGCGCGGCCCCAATCCCGGCACCTTTCTCCACGGCCTGCTGGAACTGGCCGGCCGCGAAGGCTTCGCCGCCCTGGCCGCCGATCCCGCTCGGTTGCGCGACCAGATCGCCCGGCGCTGCCAGCTGCGTGGCATGACCGAGTGGATCGCAACCCTGGGCGACTGGCTGCTGGAGCTGCTGAGCACGCCGCTGGCGCTGGGCGAGGGCGCCCAGGCGGCGCTGGCCGAGCTGGCTACCTACCAGCCGGAGCTGGAGTTCTGGTTCGAGGCGCGCAACGTCGACGTGCGCCGCATCGACGCCCTGGTGCAGCGCCACGTGCTGCCCGGCCAGCCGCGCCCGGCGTTGAGCCGCGACACCCTCAACGGCATGTTCAAGGGCTTCATCGACCTGGTGTTCGAGCACGACGGCCGCTACTACGTGGTCGACTACAAGTCCAACTGGCTGGGTGGCGACGATACGGCCTACACCGCAGAGGCCATGGACGCGGCGGTGACCGGGCACCGCTATGACCTGCAGTACGTGCTCTACCTGCTGGCGCTGCACCGCCAGCTGCAATTGCGCCTGCCGGACTACGACTACGACCGGCACATCGGCGGCGCGCTCTATCTGTTCCTGCGCGGCAGCCGCGCGGAGGGGCAGGGCATCCACCATGCCCGCCCGCCGCGGGAGCTGATCGAGGCGCTGGATGCGCTGTTCAAGGGTAACGTCGAGGAGGACGTGGCATGAGAGAACAACTGTCCCTGCTGATGAGCGAGGCGGCGCCGGCCGCCGAACTGCACGATGTAGCCAGTCTGCTGGCGCTGCTGGAGGCCTGGGTCGACAAGGGCTGGCTGCGCGCCCTCGACCGCGCGCTGGCCGGCTTCTTCGCTGAGCTGGACGAGGCCAGCCCGCCGTTGGCGCTGCTCGCCAGCGCGCTGGCCAGCCACCAGCTCGGCCACGGCCACGTCTGCCTGGATCTGGCGGCGACCCTGGCCAGCCCGGACTTCGCCCTGTCGCTGCCGCCGGAAGGCGAGGACGCTGCGCGTGCCACCCTGCTGCCCTCGGAGATCCTCGCCGGCGTCGATCTGGCGCAGTGGCTGGAGGCCTTGCGCGGCAGCCGCCTGGTGGTGCTCGATGGTTCCGGGGAAGAGGCTCCGCTGGTGCTGCACGGCGCGCGCCTGTACCTGCGCCGCTACTGGAACTACGAGCGCGCGGTGGCCGCGGCCATCGGCGCGCGGCTGAGCGACGCGCCGCCGCTGCCGGCGGAGCTGTCCGCACGCCTGGCCCGGCTGTTCCCCGAGCCGCTGGTGCTGGACGGCGAGCGCCTGACCGACTGGCAGAAGCTCGCCTGCGCGTTGGCCGCGCGCGGCAGCTTCAGCCTGATCACGGGCGGCCCCGGCACCGGCAAGACCACCACGGTGGTGCGCCTCCTGGCGCTGCTGCAGGAGCCGGCGCTGGCCGCCGGCCAGCCGCTGCGCATCCGTCTCGCCGCGCCTACCGGCAAGGCAGCCGCGCGGCTGACCGAGTCGATCGGCGCCCAGGTTGCCTCGCTGCCGGTCGAGGAGGACGTGCGCCAGGCGATCCCCTGCGAGGTCACCACCCTGCACCGGCTGCTCGGCAGCCTGCCGGACAGCCGCCACTTCCGCCACCACGCCGGCAACCCGCTGCCGCTGGACGTGCTGGTGGTCGACGAGGCGTCAATGATCGACCTGGAAATGATGGCTTGCCTGCTCGCCGCCCTGCCGCGCCACGCCCGGCTGATCCTGCTCGGCGACAAGGACCAGCTGGCCTCGGTGGAGGCCGGCGCGCTGCTTGGCGACCTGTGCCGCGATGCCGAGGGCGGCTACTACAGCGCCGAGACCCGCGCCTGGCTGGAGGACATCGGCGACGAGCACCTGACCGACCCGGCTCTGAGGGAGGGCGATGCGGCGCGCCAGCCGCTGGCCCAGCGCACGGTGATGCTGCGCCACTCGCGGCGCTTCGGCAGCGGTTCCGGCATCGGCCGTCTGGCCCGCGCGGTGAACGCCCGCGATGCTGGGTTGGCGCGGGCGATCCTCGCCGAGGGCAGCGCCGACCTGCACGTGCTGCGCCTGCGCGGCGAGCAGGATGCGGCGCTGGAACGGCTGCTGCTCGACGGTCTGCCCACCACGGCAGCCGGCCAGCCGCAGGGCTACGCCCATTACCTGAAGGTGCTGCGCGAGTCGCGCCCGGCCGCGGATTGCCCGCCGGGCTCGGCGGAGTGGGATACCTGGGCGGCGCAGGTACTCAAGGCCTTCGACGACTTCCAGTTGCTCTGTGCCGTGCGCAAGGGCCCCTGGGGCGTGGAAGGGCTCAACCCGCGCATCGCCAGCGCGCTGCACAAGCGCGGCCTGCTGGAGGGCGAGCAGGGCTGGTACGAGGGCCGCCCGGTGCTGGTCACCCGCAACGACTACAGCCTGGGCCTGATGAACGGCGACATCGGCATCGCCCTGCGCCTGCCGGAGCCGGCCCAGCGCCCCGGCGAGGTGCCAACGACGGTGCTGCGCGTGGTGTTCCCGCGCAACGACGGCTCGGGCGGGTTGCGCTTCATCCTGCCCAGCCGGCTGAGCGCGGTGGAGACGGTGTTCGCCATGACCGTGCACAAGTCGCAGGGCTCGGAGTTCGCCCACACCGCGCTGATCCTGCCCGACACCCTCAACCCGGTGCTGACCAAGGAACTGGTCTATACCGGCATCACCCGTGCGCGGCACTGGTTCAGCCTGATCGAGAGCCGCGGCGGGGTGTTCGACGAGGCGGTGCGCCGCCAGGTGGAGCGGCGCAGCGGGCTGGTGGAGGCGCTGGCGAAGCCCTGATGGCGCCGGGATTCCGCCCCGGGAGGGCGGGGCATAATCCTTCAGTATAAGGGTGGACGGTTTTCCGGCTTTTTGACTCCGGTTACGGTCTTGAGGGGCTCGTAGTGTCAAAATGCCGGAAATCCACCTGCACCATGGACGGCCCTATGAGCTACATGAAATGGACCAGCGACCTGGAACTCGGCATCGAGGTCATCGACAACCAGCACCTGCGCATCGTCGAGTACATCAATGACTTGCATCGGGCCATCGACAACCAGAACCGCGTGGAAGTCGGCGAGGTGCTGGAGCAGCTGGTGGAGTACACCATGTCGCACTTCGCCTTCGAGGAAGATCTGCAGGAGCAGGCCGGCTACCCCTTCCACCATGCACACAAGAAGGTCCACGAGCTGTTCAACCGCAAGATCGAGGACTTCCAGTACCGCTTCGACCTGGGCGAGGATGTGTCCCGCCACTTGCTCACCACGCTGCGCGCCTGGTTGATCAATCACATCAAGCGCGATGACGCCGACTACGCCGAAACCGTCAAGGTCGCCCTGGCAGGTACGCTGAAGCCGCGCCCCAAGGGTTTCTTCGCCCGCCTGTTCGGTTGACCCCGGTTGCCGGATCGTTCGTCGTGCGGGTGATCGCAAAGGCCATTGCCGAGGAGATTCGCCCTCATGAACGACCTGCAAATCGTCGCCGAGGCCCTGCGCTGCGCTCGCCACCTGGTGGTGTTCACCGGCGCCGGGGTTTCGGCGGAAAGCGGCATTCCCACCTTCCGTGACGCGCTGAGCGGTTTGTGGCAGCGCTTCGATCCGGGCGAGCTGGCCACAGCGGAGGCGTTCCGGCGCGATCCGGCGCTGGTCTGGGGCTGGTACGAGTGGCGGCGGACGAAGGTGCTGCAGGCGCAGCCCAATCCGGCGCATCTGGCCATCGCCGAGCTGGCCCGCCACGTGCCGCAGCTGACCCTGGTGACCCAGAACGTCGACGACCTGCACGAGCGGGCCGGCAGCACCGAGGTCATCCACCTGCACGGCAGTCTGCACCAGCCGCGCTGCTTCGACTGTCAGCGGCCCTTCGCCGGGCTGGCGGACGATCCGCAGGAACCGGCCGAGGGCCGGCGGATCGAGCCGCCGCGCTGCCCTCGCTGCGGCGGCCCGGTGCGTCCCGGGGTGGTGTGGTTCGGCGAGATGCTGCCGGAGCCGGCGCTGCAGCAGGCCTTCGCTGCCGCCGAGGCCTGCGATCTGCTGCTGTCCGTCGGCACTTCGGGCGTGGTCTATCCCGCAGCGCAGATTCCGCAGCTGGCCCTGCAGGCCGGCGCGCGGGTGGTGCACATCAATCCGCAGCCGCTAGTGATCCAGGGGGTACGCGAGCACTGCCTGGTCGGCGCGGCAGGGATGGTGCTGCCGGAGTTGCTGGCCCGGGCCTTTGCCGGGGCCAGCCGGGATGACGTTAGTCGTCCTCGTTGAGGTCGAGGTAGTCGTTCACGAACTCGAGAATCTTTTCGGCGCTGCCGGGCAGGTCGGCGGACACGTAGGGCAGATCCTGCCAGTCGTCCTCCTTGCCGAAGGGACGCCAGCTGACATCGGCGTTGGCGCGGACGGTGTTGTAGCTGACCACGATGCTGCCATCGGTGATCTGCTCCCACTCGTCCTGTGCTTCGCCCGTGTGGCCCAGGGATTTCTTCAGTGTGCGAATGGTCATGTTCCCCCCTCCGGATGACGGTCGGTAGCTACAACCATAGGCGAGATTTTCGGCGGCGCAGGCCCGAGGCTCGGCAGGGGGGATTTTCAGGCAATAAAAAACCCCAGCCTAGGCTGGGGTTTTCTGGAATTTGGCTCCGCGACCTGGACTCGACGGCGCAAGCCGAACGCGCTTCAGCGCGGCCCCGAAGGGGTGAAGCCCGCAGGGCCGAATAACCTGGGACGCAGTCCCTGGTGAGAGTCCGGCACAAACGAAAAGACCCAGCCGGGGCTGGGTCTTTTCAGGATTTGGCTCCGCGACCTGGACTCGAACCAGGGACCCAATGATTAACAGTCATTTGCTCTACCGACTGAGCTATCGCGGAACAACGGTGCCTATCCTACTGATTTGAAAGGTGAAGTCAACCCCCTGAGGCTGACTTCACGCATTCGGTTCAGAGTACCTGGACGATGGCGCGGGTGACCACGTCGAGATTCTTGCTGTTCAGCGCAGCAACGCAGATGCGCCCGGTGCCGACGGCGTAGATGCCGAACTCGTTCTTCAGGCGCTCGACCTGCTCGCTGCTCAGGCCGGAGTAGGAGAACATGCCGCGCTGGCGGGCGACGAAGCCGAAGTCGCGCTTGGCGCCGTGGGCGGCCAGTTGCTCGACCATGCTGGTGCGCAGGCTGCGGATGCGCTGGCGCATTTCGCCCAGCTCTTCTTCCCACAGGGCACGCAGCTCGGGGCTGTTGAGTACCGCGGCGACGATGCTGGCACCGTGGGTCGGCGGGTTGGAGTAGTTGGTGCGGATCACCCGCTTGACCTGCGACAGCACGCGGCCGGCTTCTTCCTTGGACTCGGTGACGATCGACAGGGCACCGACACGCTCGCCGTACAGCGAGAACGACTTGGAGAAGGAGCTGGAGACGAAGAACTGCAGGCCGGAATCGGCGAACAGGCGCACCGCCTCGGCGTCCTCGGCGATGCCGTCGCCGAAGCCTTGGTAGGCGATGTCGAGAAACGGCACGTGGCCGCGCTCGCGCACCACTTCCAGGACCTGCTTCCAGTCGCTGGAGGACAGGTCGACGCCGGTCGGGTTGTGGCAGCAGGCGTGCAGCACGATGATCGACTGCGCCGGCAGGGCGCGCAGGTCGGCGAGCATGCCGGCCAGGTCAACGCCCTGGGTGGCGGCGTCGTAGTAGCTGTAGTTCTGCACCGGGAAGCCGGCGGACTCGAACAGCGCGCGGTGGTTCTCCCAGCTCGGATTGCTGATGGCGACCACGGCATTGGGCAACAGGCGCTTGAGGAAGTCGGCGCCGGTCTTCAGCGCGCCGGTGCCGCCGAGGGCCTGGGTGGTGACCACACGGCCTTCGGCCAGCAGGGCGGAGCCTTCGCCGAACAGCAGCTTCTGCACGGCGCTGTCATAGGCGGCGATGCCTTCGATCGGCAGGTAGCCGCGCGGCGCCTGGGCGGCCAGGCGGGCCTTCTCGGCCTCGATCACGGCGCGCAGCAGCGGAATACGGCCTTCCTCGGTGAAGTACACGCCTACGCCAAGATTGATCTTGCCCGGGCGGGTGTCGGCATTGAACGCTTCGTTGAGACCCAGGATGGGGTCGCGGGGAGCCATTTCGACGGCGGAGAACAGACTCATGTTCGGCAGCTCGGAGAGAATGAGGAGGAGAGGCGGTGTAACACCCTGCCGTCATTGCGGCTAGGGTGTTGTGCAAACGGGGCGATATTATAGACAGCACCATCCCGGTGCGGCGATACGCAGGTGTGGCGAAATTGGCCATTCGTGCGATGTGCGGTGCGGGCTGTCCCGGTCTTTCGAGGTTTCCATGTCCAAGTTCCATCTCGTCACCCGCTTCAAGCCCGCCGGCGACCAGCCGCAGGCGATTCGCCAGATGGTCGAGGGCCTCGAGGCCGGGCTATCGCACCAGACCCTGCTCGGCGTGACCGGCTCGGGCAAGACCTTCAGCATCGCCAACGTGATCGCCAAGGTGCAGCGGCCGACCCTGGTGCTGGCGCCGAACAAGACCCTGGCGGCGCAGCTGTACGGCGAGTTCAGGAGTTTCTTCCCGGACAACGCGGTGGAGTACTTCGTCTCCTACTACGACTACTACCAGCCGGAAGCCTACGTGCCGTCCTCGGACACCTACATCGAGAAGGACGCCTCGATCAACGACCACATCGAGCAGATGCGCCTGTCGGCAACCAAGGCGCTGCTCGAGCGGCCGGACGCGATCATCGTTGCCACCGTGTCGTCGATCTACGGTCTGGGCGATCCGGAGCTGTACCTGAAGATGGTCCTGCACGTCGACCGCGGCGACAAACTCGATCAGCGCGAACTACTGCGCCGTCTGGCCGAACTGCAGTACACCCGCAACGACATGGACTTCGCTCGCGCCACCTTCCGCGTGCGCGGCGACGTGATCGACATCTATCCGGCCGAATCGGAGCTGGAGGCGATTCGCGTCGAGCTGTTCGACGACGAGGTGGAGAGCCTGGCAGCCTTCGACCCGCTGACCGGCGAGGTGATCCGCAAGCTGCCGCGCTTCACCTTCTACCCCAAGAGCCACTACGTCACCCCGCGCGAGACGCTGCTGGAGGCGGTGGAGCAGATCAAGGTCGAGCTCAAGCAGCGCCTGGAGTACCTGCGTGCTCACGACAAGCTGGTGGAGGCACAGCGCCTGGAGCAGCGCACCCGCTTCGACCTGGAGATGATCCTCGAGCTGGGCTACTGCAACGGCATCGAGAACTACTCGCGCTACCTGTCCGGGCGCGAGCCCGGCGCGCCGCCGCCGACCCTCTACGACTATCTGCCGGACGACGCGCTGCTGGTGATCGACGAGTCGCACGTCACCGTGCCGCAGGTCGGCGCCATGTACAAGGGCGACCGCTCGCGCAAGGAAACCCTGGTGGAGTACGGCTTCCGCCTGCCCTCGGCGCTGGACAACCGGCCGATGAAGTTCGAGGAGTGGGAGGCGGCCAGCCCGCAGACCATCTTCGTCTCCGCCACCCCCGGCCCCTACGAGGCCGAGCACGCCGGGCGGGTGATCGAGCAGGTGGTGCGCCCGACCGGTCTGGTCGACCCGCAGCTGGAGGTGCGCCCGGCGACCACCCAGGTCGACGACCTGCTCTCGGAAATCCGCAAGTGCGTGGCCGCCGAGGAACGCGTGCTGGTCACCACCCTAACCAAGCGCATGGCCGAGGACCTCACCGACTACCTGAGCGACCACGACGTGCGGGTGCGCTACCTGCACTCGGACATCGACACCGTGGAGCGGGTGGAGATCATCCGCGACCTGCGCATCGGCGCCTTCGACGTGCTGGTCGGCATCAACCTGCTGCGCGAGGGCCTGGACATGCCCGAGGTGGCGCTGGTGGCGATCCTCGATGCCGACAAGGAGGGTTTCCTGCGCAGCGAGCGCTCGCTGATCCAGACCATCGGCCGCGCCGCGCGCAACCTCGGCGGTCGGGCGATCCTGTACGGCGACCGCATCACCGGCTCGATGCAGCGCGCCATCGACGAGACCGAGCGGCGCCGGGCCAAGCAGATCGCCTTCAACGACAAGCACGGCATCGTCCCGCAGGGCGTGAAGAAGGACGTGCAGGACATCCTCGAGGGCGCCACCGTGCCCGGCTCGCGCAGCCGCAAGCGCGGCGCGGCGGCCAAGGCGGCGGAGGAGAATGCCCGTTACGAGGCCGAGCTGCGCTCGCCGAGCGAGATCACCAAGCGCATCCGGCAGATGGAAGAGAAGATGTACCAGCTGGCGCGCGACCTGGAGTTCGAGGCCGCGGCGCAGCTGCGCGACGAGATCCAGAAGCTGCGCGAGCGCTTGCTGGCGCTGTAGTGCGCCGGCGGCGTGCTTGCCGGGGCCCTGCGCCAGTCGTTATAAGGCTTTTTTACCCAAGGACGCCCGGCCATGCTGCGACTCTCCGCGCTCTACCGTTTTCCGGTCAAATCCCTCGCCGGCGAGGCGCTGCAGCGCGTCGAAGTGGACGCCCTCGGCCTGGCCGGCGACCGGCGCTGGATGGTCGTCGATGCGGCCAGCGGTCGTTTCCTGACCCAGCGTCAGCTGCCGCGCATGGCGCAGATCTGCGCGCGCTGGCTGGATGAGCGGACGCTGCAGCTGAGCGCGCCGGGGCAGGCTGCCCTGACGGTGCCGGTGCCGCTGGCGGACCAGGCGTTGCGCGGGGTCAGCGTGTGGAGCGACAGTCTGCAGGTGCCGGATGCCGGTGATGCCGCGGCGCGGTGGCTCAACGTGTTGCTCGACCGCGATTGCCGGCTGGTGCATGTGCCGGCACAGCGCGCGCGGCAGGTGGACACGGCCTACGCCCAGGTGGGCGACAAGGTGGGCTTTGCCGACGGTTTTCCGTTGCTGCTGATCGGCCAGGCGTCGCTGGATGACCTGGCGGCGCGGGTCGGGCGGCCGCTGGAAATGCTGCGGTTCCGTCCGAATCTGGTGGTCGAGGGCGCGCTACCCTACGCCGAGGACGGCTGGCGGCGCCTGCGCATCGGCGACATCGAGTTCGAGCGGGTCAAGCCCTGTTCGCGCTGCGCCATTCCGACCCTCGATCCGCACAGTGGCGAGCGCGCCGAGGACGGTGAACCGCTGCGCACCCTGGCCACCTACCGCCGCGATGCCGAGGGCGTGTACTTCGGCCAGAACCTGATCCAGCGCGGTACCGGCGTGCTGGAGGTGGGCATGCCGGTGACCTTGCTGGATTGAGGCGATTCGTAGGGTGGGTTAGCCGCGTAGCGGCGTAACCCGCCAAGGATGCCGACAGGCATCCTTGCGCGGCATGGCGACCGTTCGGTGGGTTACGGCCTGCGGCCTAACCCACCCTACATTCGTGCCGAGTCGCCCTACTGCTGCGGCGCCAGTTCGCGCTCGTGCCACTCCACCAGTTTCTGCGGCGCGCCGAGCTTTTCCCCATAGATCACCGAATATGACAGCACGTTCTGCACGTACTGACGGGTCTCGTCGTAGGGGATGGTTTCGATCCAGATGTCGAAGGGCATGCGTTCGCTGCCGCTCAGCCACTGGCGCACGCGGCCGGGGCCGGCATTGTAGGCGGCCGAGGCGAGGATGCGGTTGCCGCCGAACTGGCCGTAGACTTGGCTGAGGTAGGCGGCGCCGAGCTGGATGTTGACGTTGGGATTGAGCGCCTGCTGCGGCGAGGCCAGCGGAATGCCGTAGCGCCGTGCGGTTTCCTTGGCGGTGGCCGGCATCAGCTGCATCAGGCCCATGGCGCCGACGCCCGAGCGCGCGTCGGCCATGAAGCCGCTTTCCTGGCGGGTGATGGCAAATACCCAGCTGGAGTGCAGGCCACGGCTGCGTGCCTCGCGGGTCAGGGTGTGCTGGTGGGCCATCGGGAAGCGCACGTCCAGGTCGTCCCAGTACTGCGCCTGGCTGATGGCGCGGATCGCCGGGAAGTACCATTCCATCTCGTAGCCGAGGCGCGCCTGGGCCACCAGCTCCTCGCGGCTGAACAGACGGCTGACGTGGTACCACTCGCGGCGGCCGTCGACGATCTGCCCGCGGGCATGGAATTCCAGGGCCCGGCGGATGCCGGCGGTATTGCGCACCTTCTGCATCACCTTCGGATCGAGGGCCATCGGCTTGTTGTTGAGTTGGTACGGCGCGTTGATCCGGTCGGCGGCGAGGAAACCGTAGAAATCGCGCTCGCCGGCCACCGGCTGGTACAGGCTCTGCGAGGCCTGGCTGTTGGGCTGGGCTAGCTGCAGGCTGCGCGCCTGCCAGTAGCGCCAGCGGTTGGTGGTGGCCAGATCGCCGGGCATCTGCCGGGTCAGTTGGTTGACCTCCGCCCAGCGCCCCAGGCGCAGCAGCAGGCGGCCGCGCCACTCGCTGACGGTGTCGTCGCGCAGCTCGGGGTCGTACTGGGTCATCACCTGCAGCGCGCGGGCATCGAAGCGGCGCGCCAGGGTCAGGCCGATCTCGCGGGCAATGGCGACCTTTTCCTCGTTGGAGAAGGGCAGGCGGCGGCTGTACTCCTCGAGCAGACCGAGGGCCTGCTCGGGATTCTGCCGGGCCAGGCGGCGCAGGCCGAGGCCGACGACGTCGGCGGTGTGGCGGTCGGTGGCGGCGAAGCGCTGGCGCTGCAGCAGCAGTTCGGGCTTCTGCGCCACGTCGAGCAGCAACAGGCCCTGGGGCGACAAGCTGCCGAGGGTGCGCACCAGGCTGGCGGCCAGACCGTAGTTGCGCGCCTCGGCGGCCAGCTTGGCGCGCTTCCAGCGCAGTTCCTCGGTCAGCCCGCCGCGGGCCTGCCAGAGGTCGAACAGGCGGTCGCAGGTGTTGGGCTGCGACTTGCCGACCAACCACAGGCGCTCGGCGGTCAGCGCGCCGTCGGCGGCCTTGCCGTGGCGGAACTGATACTCGCCGAACAGACAGTCCAGCTCGGTGAAGTTGAGGGCCGAGGAGTAGTGCTTGATGAAGGTCTGCCAGTCGTCGCGCTCGGCCAGCCAGCGCAGCCAGCGCAGCTTCATCCAGCCGATCTGTGGCAGGTCGCCGTGTTCGGTGAGGAAGGCCTCGATCTCCGCATTGCTGGCCGTCTTCAGGCGCAGGGTTAGCTCGTCGTAGGCCAGCAGCGGCTCCAGCGGGTAGTCGCGCAGGGCCTGGCGGGCGCGCAGGTAGGGCGCGGGGTCGTTCTTGGCCAAGGCGCGCTTGGCTTCGTCGTAGAGGGCCCGCTGCTGGGGCAGCGAGCTGGCGGTGGCGGGCTGGGCCAGCAGGCCGAAACCGGCCAGCAGGCAGACAAACAGGGCAAACGGACGAACGCGCATGGAAGTTTCGACGCTATGGGGGCGGGCTGGACGATGGCGTAAAGCTTAGCCTTCTGCCGCGCGGGGTTAAAGCAAAGCATTGTCCCCGGCCGCTACCAACTGCAGGTAGAATGCGCGCCGATTCCGATGGAGGCGCCCCATGACCCTGCTCAAGTTCACCGACGTATCCCTTGCCTACGGCGCCACGCCGTTGCTGGACGGGGTCTCGTGGCAGATCGCCCGCGGCGAGCGAGTGTGCATCATCGGCCGCAACGGCACCGGCAAGTCGAGCATGCTCAAGCTGGTGAAGGGCGACCAGCGTCCGGACGACGGCAATATCTGGCGCGCGCCGTCGCTGAAGATCGGCGAGCTGCCGCAGGAGCTGCCGCCGGCCGACGAGCGCACCGTGTACGACGTGGTGGCCGAGGGCCTGGCCGAGGTCGGCAAGCTGATCGCCCAGTACCACCACCTGTCCGAGCACATCCACAGTGCCGAGGACCTGGACAAGCTGTCGCACGTGCAGCAGGAGCTGGAGGCGCGCGACGGCTGGCGCCTGCAGCAGCTGGTGGAAAACACCCTGAGCCGCCTGCAGCTGCCGGCGGAAAAGACCCTGGCCGAACTCTCCGGCGGCTGGCGCCGGCGCGTGCTGCTGGCCCAGGCGCTGGTCGCCGAGCCGGACCTGCTGCTGCTCGACGAGCCGACCAACCACCTCGACATCGGCGCCATCGCTTGGCTGGAAGAGGCGCTGCTCGGCTTCAACGGGGCGGTGCTGTTCATCACCCACGACCGCGCCTTCCTGCAGAGCCTGGCCACGCGCATCCTCGAGCTGGATCGCGGCAACCTGATCGACTGGAACGGCGACTACGCCAGCTTCCTGGTCCACAAGGAGCAACAGCTGGCGGCGGAGGAGGCGGCCAACGCGCTGTTCGACAAGCGCCTGGCCCAGGAGGAAGTGTGGATCCGTCAGGGCATCAAGGCCCGTCGTACCCGTAACGAAGGCCGCGTGCGCGCCCTCAAGGAGATGCGTGCCGAGCGCAGCGAGCGGCGCGAGCGCCAGGGCACCGCCACCATCCAGCTGGAAGGCGCGGAAAAGTCCGGCAAGCAGGTGATCGTCGCCGAGCACGTGAGTTTCGCCCACCCGGGCGGCGAGCCGCTGATCCGCGACTTCTCCATGGTCCTGCAGCGCGGCGACCGCATCGGCCTGCTCGGCGCCAACGGCACCGGCAAGACCACCCTGCTCAAGCTGCTGCTCGGCGAACTGCAGCCGACCAGCGGCAGCATCCATATCGGCACCAAGCTGGAAGTGGCCTACTTCGACCAGCTGCGCCACCAGCTCGATGCGGAAAAGACGGTGATCGACAACATCGCCGAAGGCCGCGAATTCATCAGCATCGACGGGCAGAACCGCCACGTCCTCAGCTATCTCGGCGACTTCCTGTTCAGCCCGCAGCGGGCGCGCTCGCCGGTCAAGGCGCTGTCCGGTGGCGAGCGGGCGCGTCTGCTGCTGGCCAAGCTGTTCAGCAAGCCGGCCAACCTGCTGGTGCTGGACGAACCGACCAACGATCTCGACGTGGAAACCCTCGAGCTGCTCGAGGAGGTGCTGCTCGGCTTCCCCGGCACCGTGCTGATGGTCAGCCACGACCGTGCCTTCCTCGACAACGTGGTCACCAGCACGCTGGTGTTCGAAGGCGAGGGCCTGGTGCGCGAATACGTCGGCGGCTATCAGGACTGGCTGCGCCAGGGCGGCTCGCCGCGCCTGCTGGGCGTCGGCAAGGAAGCGTCGGGCAAGCCCGCGCGCGAAGACAAGCCGTCGCCGGCGCCGGTGGAGCCGGCCAGTGCGGCGCCCGTCGCAGTTGCGCGCAAGAAACTGAGTTACAAGGAGCAGCGTGAGCTGGATGCGCTGCCCGCCCAGATGGAGGCACTGGAGCGCGAGCAGGCGGCCCTGCAGGAAGAAGTCGCCAACCCCGACTTCTATCTGCGGCCGCAGGACGCCACCCATGCAGCGCTGGCTCGGCTGGAGTTCATCCAGCAGGAGCTGGACCGTTTGCTGGAGCGCTGGGCCGAGCTGGAAGGTTGATGACTGATAAGGACACGGAGTAGGGAATGACCATCGACTATAAGATCACCCTGGACGACAATCACGAGTTCAACTATCGGGTCGAGCTGGATCGCAGCTACGACCCGCAGCAGGCTGGCGATGCGCCACGCTGGACTCGGCTGGAGCACGAGCAGTGCAGCAACTGCCCGCTGAACAAGGACCTGCACCACCACTGCCCGGCGGCGGTTGACCTGTACCGGGTGATCGAGGATTTCCGCGGGCTGCCGGCCTTCCAGAAGGCCAAGGTGCGGGTGATCACCGCCGAACGCGAGTACTACAAGGAAGTCAGCCTCGAGGCCGGATTGCGTTCGCTGCTCGGCGTGCTGATGGCGACCAGTGCCTGCCCGATGCTCTGCCGGCTCAAGCCGATGGCCCTGCAGCACCTGCCGTTCGCCAGCAACCAGGAGTTCATCCTGCGCACCGTCTCGCTGTACCTGATGCGCCAGTACTACAACCTGCGCGAAGGCCGGCATGCCGACTGGGAGCTGAAGGGCCTGATCAAGAATTACCAGCAGCTGCAGCTGGTCAACCAGGCCTTCTGGCAGCGCATCCTCGCCACCTGCGAGGGCGACTCCAACCTCAAGGCCTTCCTCAGTTTCTTCTCCATGGCCTCCAGTGTGTCCTATTCACTGGAAGCCCAGCTCAGCAAGATCCGCCCGCTGGTGATGAGCACCAGCAGCGAGTTCAGTCTGTCCTGAGGCTGACGCGCCGCGTCAGGTGCAAGGCCTGATGCGGCGCCCGCGATCTCGACTTACTCCGGCTTGGGCAGGTGCACCGCCAGCACGTCGCAGGTGGCGCCGTGCAGCAGGTCGTTGGAGGTCGAGCCGAGCAGCAGGGCCAGGCCATGGCGGCCATGGCTGCCGGTCACGATCAGGTCGCAGCCCAGTTCGTGGGCCAGGCGATGGATTTCCTGGCGCGGCTGGCCGAATAGCAGCCGGCAGTTTTCCTTACCCAGTTGCGGGTGCTGGGTGGAAAAGGCTTCCAGCTGTTGGCGGGCCTGCTCGGTCTGCTGCTCCTGCAGGGCCGAGAGGTCCAGCGGGACATCGCCGCCGAAGGCCATGGACATGGGTTCGATCACGTGCACCAGCGTCAGCTTGGCCGCGCAGCAGCCGGCCAGCGCCTCGGCGCGTTCGATCACCTTGTGGCAGTCATCGGTCAGGTCGACCGCGATCAGCAGATGTTGGTAGGTCATGGCTGTTCTCCTTGGCAGCGCGTATTTAGGCCAGTATGGCCCGGTTCGCAGCGTGTCCGAAAGATGGTGAGTCCTGCGCACCAGCCGCGGCATGACATTGGTCATGCCTGACGCGCAACGCGGAGCCGCCGCCGCCTGGCGCAATTGACAAGCTCGCGGACTTCCCCGAAGGTGCCGGGCATCGATAAAACGAATAGATGAATCGGCTGTTTGCCGGGTTCGGTCGCTCCCGCCACCGATCATGCGGGATGGCCAGGGGCTATGCTCTTGGACACCGGCATGCCGGCTGCAGCGGGTTCGAGCTTACACAGCATGGAGATCAGTCGATGATTTACCAGGGTAAAGCCATCACGGTTCAGGCGCTCGAGGACGGCATCGCCGAGTTGCGGTTCGACCGCGTCGAGGAGGCGGTCAACAAGTTCGACCGGCTGACCCTGAGCGAACTGGGCAGCGCCATCGCGGAGATCCGCGGCAATGCGGCGATCCGCGGGGTGATCGTCACCAGCGGCAAGGAGGCCTTCATCGTCGGCGCCGATATCGGCGAGTTCCTCGGCCTGTTCGCTCTGCCGGAGGCCGCCTTGCTGGCCGCCAACCTGGAAACCAACGGCATCTTCAGCGCCTTCGAGGATCTGCCGCTGCCGACGGTGGTGGCGATCAACGGCCTCGCCCTCGGCGGCGGCCTGGAGATGTGCCTGGCGGCGGACTTCCGGGTGATGGCCGAGGGCGCCCGGATCGGCCTGCCGGAAGTGAAGCTGGGCATCAACCCCGGCTGGGGCGGCACCGTGCGCCTGCCGCGCTTGGTCGGTGCCGACAACGCCATCGAATGGATCGCTTCCGGCAAGGAAAACGATGCCGCGACGGCGCTGAAAGTCGGTGTGGTCGACGCGGTGGTCGCGCCGGAACGACTGCGCGAGGCGGCCCTTGACCTGTGTCGCCGCGCCATCGCCGGCGAGTTCGATCACCTGGCCCGCCGCCAGCCCAAGCTGGACAAGCTCAAACTCAACCAGATCGAGCAGATGCTGGCCTTCGAGAGCGCCAAGGGTTATGTGGCCGGCCAGGCCGGGCCGCACTATCCGGCCCCGCTCGAGGCGGTGAAGACCATCCAGAAGGCCGCCGGCCACGGCCGCGACAAGGCCCTGGAGATCGAGTCGCAGGCCCTGGTCAAGCTGGCCAAGACCGAGGTGGCGCGCAGCCTGGTCGGCCTGTTCCACAACGACCAGGAACTCAAGCGCAAGGCGCGCGGCTGGGAGAAGCAGGCCCGCGATGTGAAGCTGGCCGCGGTGCTCGGCGCCGGCATCATGGGTGGCGGCATCGCCTATCAGTCGGCCGTCAAGGGCACGCCGATCCTGCTCAAGGACATCCGCGAGGAGGCCATCCAGCTCGGCCTCGGCGAAGCGGCCAAGCTGCTTGGCCAGCGCGTGGAGAAGGGCCGCCTGACGCCGGCGCAGATGGCCGAGGCGCTCAATGCCATCCGGCCCACCCTGTCCTACGGCGACTTCGCCCAGGTCGATCTGGTGGTGGAAGCCGTGGTGGAAAATCCCAAGGTCAAGCAGGCGGTGCTGGCCGAGGTGGAGGGGCAGGTCAGGGCGGACACCATCCTGGCCAGCAATACCTCGACCATCTCGATCAACCTGCTGGCCAAGGCCCTGCAGCGCCCGGAAAACTTCTGCGGCATGCACTTCTTCAACCCCGTGCACATGATGCCGCTGGTGGAGGTGATCCGCGGCGAGCAGACCAGCGCGGCGGCCATCGCCACCACCGTGGCCTACGCCAGGAAGATGGGCAAGACGCCGATCGTGGTCAACGACTGCCCAGGCTTCCTGGTCAATCGCGTGCTGTTTCCGTACTTCGGCGGCTTCGCCCGCCTGATCGCCGCCGGCATCGATTTCCAGCGCATCGACCAGGTGATGGAGAAGTTCGGCTGGCCGATGGGGCCGGCCTACCTGCTCGACGTGGTCGGCATCGACACGGCCCACCATGCCCGCGAGGTGATGGCAGCCGGCTTTCCCGAACGCATGAAGGACGACGGGCGCAGCGCCATCGACGTGCTGTACGAGGCGGGCCGCCTCGGCCAGAAGAGCGGTCGGGGGTTCTACGCCTACCAGACCGACAAGGGCGGCAAGCCGAAGAAGGTCGCCGATCCGAGCGTGCACGAGCTGCTCAAGCCGGTGATCGGCGCGCCGCGTGAGCTGTCCGACGAAGACATCGTCGCCATCATGATGCTGCCGCTGTGTCTGGAGACGGTGCGCTGCCTGGAGGATGGCATCGTCGAGTGCGCCGCCGAGGCGGATATGGGCCTGGTCTACGGCATCGGCTTCCCGCCCTTCCGTGGCGGTGCGCTGCGCTACATCGACGCCCTCGGCGTGGCCGCGTTTGTCGAGCTGGCCGACCGCCATGTCGCGCTGGGGCCGCTGTACCAGCCGACCGCCGGCCTGCGCGCAATGGCCAGCGACGGCCGCAAGTTCTTCGCCTGAACCATCACCACTGGAGCAAGAGAATCGTATGAGCCTGAATCCGCGAGACGTGGTGATCGTCGACTTCGGCCGCACGCCGATGGGGCGTTCCAAGGGCGGCATGCATCGCCACACCCGTGCCGAGAACCTGTCGGCGCAGTTGATCACCCGGCTGCTGGCGCGCAACCCGCAGGTCGATCCGGCCGAGGTGGAAGACGTGATCTGGGGCTGCGTCAACCAGACCCTCGAGCAGGGCTGGAACATCGCCCGGATGGCCGCGCTGCTGACGCCGATCCCGCATACCAGCGGCGCGCAGACCGTCAGCCGCCTGTGCGGTTCGTCGATGAGCGCGCTGCACAGCGCCGCCCAGGCCATCCAGAGCGGCAACGGCGAGGTGTTCGTGATCGGCGGCGTCGAGCACATGGGCCATCTGCCGATGACCCACGGTGTGGATGCCAACCCGCAGCTGTCGCTGCACGCAGCCAAGGCCGCCGGGATGATGGGCCTGACCGCCGAATTGCTGGGCAAGATGCATGGCATCAGCCGCGAGGCCCAGGACCAGTTCGCCTGTCGCTCGCATCGCCTGGCGCATCAGGCGACCGTGGCCGGCCTGTTTCGCGACGAGCTGATTGCCCTGGAGGGCCACGACGCACAGGGTTTCCTCAGGGTCTTCGACTACGACGAAACCATCCGCCCGGAGACCACCCTGGAAGGACTGGCCGCGCTCAGGCCGGCGTTCGATCCGAAGCACGGCACTGTCACGGCCGGCAGTTCCTCGCAGATCACCGACGGCGCCTCGTGCATGATCGTGATGAGCGGGCAGCGTGCCATGGATCTCGGCCTGCAGCCGCTGGCGCGCATCCGCGCCATGGCAGTGGCCGGTGTCGATCCGTCGATCATGGGCTACGGGCCGGTGCCGGCGACACGCAAGGCGCTGCAGCGTGCCGGCCTCGGCATCGACGATATCGACTGCGTCGAGCTCAACGAGGCCTTCGCTGCCCAGGCGCTGCCGGTGCTCAAGGACCTCAAGCTGCTCGACAAGATGGACGACAAGGTCAACCTCAATGGCGGCGCCATTGCCCTCGGCCACCCGTTCGGCTGCTCCGGGGCGCGGATTTCCGGCACCCTGCTCAACGTGATGAAGCAGCGCGGCGCGACCTTCGGTCTGGCCACCATGTGCATCGGCCTCGGCCAGGGTATCGCGACGGTGTTCGAGCGCGTCTGATAGCCCATTGGTCGAGAACCGGGGCTGTGTGCCCCGGTTCTCGTTTTAGCGACACCATGAGGGCGATGTGCATGACGCTGCAAACTGGGCTCTACCGTCACTACAAGGGCCGCGAGTATCGCGTGCTGGGTCTGGCCCGGCACTCCGAGACCGAGGAAGAGCTGGTGGTCTACCAGGCGCTGTATGGCGACTACGGCCTGTGGGTGCGGCCGCTGGCGATGTTTCTGGAAACCGTGGAGGTGGAGGGGGAGGCGTTGCCGCGCTTTGCCCTAGAGCGCAGCGAAAGGGTGGAGTTTCGCTACGCTGAGGACGATCCGTCGCCGCCCCGTGCTTGACCTCGTTGCGCGGGCCACTATATATAGCGTGGCTTTATCAGGGTGCAGTTGCATTTAATTGCATATTTTGCGCCGACGGTCCTCGCCGTTCATCTCGACATCTTTTCAGGAACTCTCCGATTCATGGGCAAATCTCTGGTCATCGTGGAATCACCGGCCAAGGCCAAGACGATCAACAAGTACCTGGGCAACCAGTACGTGGTGAAGTCGAGCATCGGTCATATCCGCGACCTGCCCACCAGCGGCTCGGCCAGCAAGGAGCCGGTCAAGCGCGGCAAGGCCGCCGCGGCCGAAGCGCCGGCGTTGTCGCCCAAGGAAAAGGCCAAGCGCCAGCTGTTCGCGCGCATGGGCATCGATCCCGAGCACGGCTGGAAGGCCCAGTACGAGATCCTGCCCGGCAAGGAGAAGGTGATCGAGGAGTTGCGCCGTCTGGCCAAGGATGCCGACACCATCTATCTCGCAACCGACTTGGATAGAGAGGGGGAGGCGATCGCCTGGCACCTGCGCGAGGCCATCGGCGGCGACGACAGCCGCTACAAGCGCGTGGTGTTCAACGAGATCACCAAGAAGGCCATCCAGGACGCCTTCGCCCAGCCCGGCGAGCTGGACATCAACCGGGTCAACGCCCAGCAGGCGCGGCGTTTCCTCGACCGCGTGGTCGGCTACATGGTCTCGCCGCTGCTGTGGGCCAAGATCGCTCGTGGCCTGTCCGCCGGCCGCGTGCAGTCGGTGGCGGTGAAGCTGGTGGTGGACCGCGAGCGCGAGATCCGCGCCTTCGTCCCGGAAGAGTACTGGGATGTGCATGCCGACCTGGCAACCGCCAAGCAGGCCAAGGTGCGCTTCGAGGTGGCCCGCCAGCACGGCGAGGCGTTCAAGCCGGTCAACGAAGCCCAGGCGATGGCTGCCGTGGCGGCGCTCAAGTCCGCCGCCTACCAGGTGGCCAAGCGCGAGGACAAGCCGACTTCGAGCAAGCCGTCCGCGCCCTTCATTACCTCCACCCTGCAGCAGGCGGCGAGCAACCGCCTGGGCTTCGGGGTGAAGAAGACCATGATGATGGCTCAGCGCCTGTACGAGGCCGGCTACATCACCTACATGCGTACCGACTCGACCAACCTGTCGCAGGATGCCATCGACATGGCGCGCGGCTTCATCGAGGGCGAGTTCGGCCAGCAGTACCTGCCGGCCAAGCCGAACGTCTACAGCAGCAAGGAAGGCGCCCAGGAAGCGCACGAGGCGATCCGTCCTTCCGACGTCAACCTCAAGCCGACCCAGCTGACCGGCATGGAGCGCGACGCCGAGCGCCTGTACGAGCTGATCTGGCGCCAGTTCGTCGCCTGCCAGATGCCGCCGGCCGAGTACCTGTCCACCAGCGTCACGGTCAAGGCCGGCGACTTCGAGCTGCGCGCCAAGGGCCGCATCCTCAAGTTCGACGGCTTCACCCGCGTGCAGCCGTCGCAGGGCAAGCCGGGCGAGGACGACGTGCTGCCCGACATGCTCCAGGGCGACCGGCTCGAGCTGCTCCAGCTCGAGCCGGCCCAGCACTTCACCAAGCCGCCGGCGCGCTACTCGGAAGCCAGTCTGGTCAAGGAGATGGAAAAGCGCGGCATCGGTCGTCCCTCGACCTATGCGGCGATCATCTCGACCATCCAGGAGCGCGGCTACGTGACCCTGCAAAACCGCCGCTTCTACGCCGAGAAGATCGGCGACATCGTCACCGAGCGGCTGTCGGAGAGCTTCGCCCACCTGATGGACTACGGCTTCACCGCCGGCATGGAGGAGCACCTCGACGACGTCGCCCAGGGCGAACGCGAGTGGAAGCACCTGCTCGACGAGTTCTACGGCGACTTCAAGAACAAGCTCGAGGTAGCTGCGGCCAGCGACAGCGGCATGCGCGCCAACCTGCCGACGCTGACCGATATTCCGTGCAAGGAATGCGGTCGGCCGATGACCATCCGTACCGCCTCCACCGGCGTGTTCCTCGGCTGCTCCGGCTACGCGCTGCCGCCCAAGGAGCGCTGCAAGGCCACGGTCAACCTGATTCCCGGCGACGAGATTGCCGCCGACGACGAGGGCGAATCGGAGTCCCGCGTGCTGCGCAGCAAGCGCCGCTGCGCCAAGTGCGGCACGGCGATGGACGCTTACCTGCTCGACGAGCAGCACAAGCTGCACATCTGCGGCAACAACCCGGACTGCTCGGGTTACGAGATCGAGGAAGGCCAGTACCGTATCAAGGGCTACGAAGGCCCGAGCCTGGAGTGCGACAAGTGCGGCAGCGAGATGCAGCTGAAGACCGGCCGTTTCGGCAAGTTCTTCGGCTGCACCAACAGCGCCTGCAAGAACACCCGCAAGCTGCTCAAGAACGGCGAGGCGGCGCCGCCGAAGATCGACCCGATCAAGATGCCGGAGTTGCGCTGCGCCAAGGTCGACGACGTCTACGTGCTGCGTGACGGCGCCTCGGGTTTGTTCCTTGCCGCCAGCCTGTTCCCGAAGAACCGCGAAACCCGCGCCCCGCTGGTTTCCGAGCTGATTCCGCACAAGGACGAGCTGGACGCCAAGTACCACTTCCTGCTCGACGCCCCGCAGCAGGATCCGGACGGCCGCCCGGCGGTGATCCGCTTCAGTCGCAAGACCAAGGAGCAGTACGTGCAGAGCGAGGTGGACGGCAAGCCCAGCGGCTGGCGCGCGTTCTATGCCGACGGCAAGTGGACGGTGGAAGACAAGCGCTGAGTCCGCCGCCTGTCGCTTGAACACAACCGGCCGGAGCGTGCAGACGCCCGGCCGGTTGTGCTTTGTGGGGCAGCGGTTCCGGAGCCGGCTGGCTCCTGCGCAGGCCGGCTCCCGCCGGCGACCGGTGGGGTGTCGCCAGCGTATACTTGGACTTCTGTCGAGGAGTCCGCCATGGCCAACGAGCTGTACACCCGTACCAACCAGAAACTCTACTTCGCCGGTCTGGCGCTGGACGCCTGGCGTGCCGCCGACGCGGCGCAGGCGCTGAATGCCCGCACGCAGATCCAGGCCGCTCGCGAAGGCGCGCTGTTCCATCTGTATGGCGCAGTGCTCGGGCTGGGTCACGAGATCGCCGGCTACTATCGTTTGCCCCAGGCGGCTGCGCCGCAGGTCGAGCAGCTGCTCACCCGCGAGGTCCTCGACGCTGCGCCCAGCCCGGAGCTGGCCGAGCTGGTCGATCTGGCGCAGGACCGGCAGAGCTGGCTGGGTCAGCTGCTGGCGGCCTATCGCCAGCTGTTCGAGCCGCCGCGCGAGGCGAAGAAGGCCAAGGTCGACCCGGCGCTGGCGCTGATCACGGCGGTCGATGTGGGCGGCCAGGCCGAGGAGAGCGAGCTGGCCTTGGACAGCCTCGTCGACTGGCAGCAGCAGATCAAGGCGCTGGCCGCGCGCTTTCGCGAAGGCATGAGCGAGTGGTGAGAGCCATCGCCTGCGCGGCACGCAGGCGGGCGGGGGTGCCGCCGGGTGATCTGGCGGCGCGTTTGTCCGACGCGTGGCCAGCGGATGCCGTCGTCACGCTAGGGCGTGAGGCATGGCACTGTTACAATGCTGGCCTTTTTTCGCGGAGCTTCCTCCCCATGCCGACCTCCTTCCTGGAAATCGTGGAATTGCCCGATGGCCGTATCGTCCTGCGTCGTGGCGACGACGAAGAGGCCTTGGTGACCCTCGAGTTTTCCGAGGATGCCAAGGCCTTCCTGCTGGGGCAGCATATCGAGGTGGCCAAGGCGATGTTCAATCTTGGCGTACAGATGGCCGGCAGCATGGCCGACGGCGACTACGAGCATGAGTACAGCGACGAGCCGCGGGTGCTGCACTGAGTCGCCGCGCTCGATCTTTGAGTTGACTCCCCGCGGCCCGCAGCATTCGCAGCGGACCCTGGCGACGGCGTCTAGCGGCGAATGACGCCGACGCTCAGCCCTTCGATGACGAACTCCTGATCCGGCTGCTCCAGGTCGATCACGATCGGGGCGAATTCCGGGTTTTCCGCCAGCAGCTGCACGCGCTTGCCGCGGCGCTGGAAACGCTTGACCGTCACTTCATCTCCGATCCGCGCCACCACGATCTGCCCGTTGACCGCCTCGCGGCAGGCATGCACGGCGAGCAGGTCGCCATCGAGAATACCGACGTCCTTCATGCTCATGCCGTGCACGCGCAGCAGGAAGTCGGCGCGCGGGTGGAAGAATTCCGGGCTGATCCGGCAGCTGTCCTCGATATGCTGCTCGGCGAGGATGGGCGCACCGGCAGCGACCCGACCGATGATCGGCAGTTCGCCTTCGCGCAGCGTCGGTGCGCTATCGGGAATGCGGATGCCCCGCGAGGCGCCGGGAATCATCTCGATGGCGCCCTTGCGGGCCAGCGCGCGCAGATGCTCCTCGGCCGCATTCGGCGAGCGGAAGCCCAGCTCCTGGGCGATTTCGGCACGGGTGGGTGGATAGCCGTGCGCGTCCAGCCAGGTCTTGATGAAAGCCAGGATTTCGCCCTGGCGCGGAGTCAGTTTCTGCATGGGGCGGGCTCTGTCTTATCCAATGGCTGGAAGTATATACAGGGTTATGGTGCCCGCAAACCCTTCCCGGTCGTCGCGGCTTTCTGGCGCTGCAGTCGGAGCCTGCCATACTTGTCAGATGACTAGATTGTTCCCGGGGCTTGGGGCAGATGTCTGACTGATGGAGTGGTCATGGTTGAGTCTGCAACAGTTGAACGGATTCTCGACGCGGCGCAGCAGTTGTTTGCCGAGAAGGGCTTCACTGAGACCTCGCTGCGCTTGATCACCGCCAAGGCGGGGGTCAATCTGGCGGCGGTCAATTATCACTTCGGCTCCAAGGACGCGCTGATCCAGGCGGTATTCGTGCGTTTTCTCGGGCCGTTCTGCCAGCGCCTCGAGGACGAGCTGGAGAGCCGCGAGGGCAAGCCCGCAACGCTTGAGGAGCTGCTCGAATTGCTGGTGGCGCTGGCGCTGGAGGTCAGCCAGGGCAGCAGCAACCTCCGGGTGTTCATGCGCCTGCTCGGCATGGCCGTGCGCGAGCACCAGCGTCATCTGCGTAGTTACCTTGCCGGCCTGTACGGCAAGGTGTTTCGTCGCTACCTGCAACTGTTGCAAGATGCGCTGCCGGGTGTACCACCGCTGGAGCTGTTCTGGCGGGTGCATTTCATGCTCGGCGCGGCGACCTTCAGCATGGCCGGCATCGAGGGGTTGCGCGAGGTCGTTGCCCGCGACTTCGACGTGGATGCCTCGGCCGAGCAGGTGCTGAGTCTTCTCGTGCCGTTCATGGCCGCCGGCATGCGCGCCGACAGTGCGCTGACCGACCCTGCCTTGATTGCGGCCCGTCCGCGGCGCAACGGCAAGGCGAACAACCACGGCAAATAACCCGTGGGTGCCGCGCCCAGGTGGATCGGCTAAGCTAGTGGCCCCTATGACTGCCGCCGCCGCCATGCTCGATCTGCTGCACATTTCCATCGCCGACCAGTGCCTGTACGGCTTCGCCGCGGGCCGGTTGTGCCTGCGCCTGCCGGTGTCCACCGCCCTCAATGGGCCGGGCGAACGGCAGGGCTCGGGGTGCACCCCGCGCGGCCGCCACCAGGTGCGGGCGAAGATCGGCGCCGATCTGCCGCTGGGGGCGGTGCTGGTCGGCCGGCGCTGGACCGGCGAGGTCTGGTCGCCCGAGCTGGCGGCGCAGCATCCGCAGCGCGACTGGATCCTCACCCGCATCCTGTGGCTGAGCGGCTGCGAGCCGGGGCGCAACCGCCTCGGCGCGGTCGACACCTTCCGCCGCTACATCTACCTGCACGGTACTCCCGACAGCGAGCCGCTGGGCGCGCCGCTGTCGCACGGCTGCATCCGCCTGCGCAACACCGACCTGCTGGCGTTGTTCGAGCAGGTGCCGCCGCACTGTTCCGTGATCATCGACGAGGCGCCGCAGCCGCAATGGCGGCTGGCCGCGCTGCACTGAGGAGTTTTTCATGTCTGGTTCGCTGATGCTGGATATCGCCGGCACCTGGCTGACGGCCGAGGATCGTCGCCTGCTGCGCCAGCCGGAGGTGGGCGGGCTGATCCTGTTCGCCCGCAACATCGAGCACCCGCAGCAGGTGCGTGAGCTGTGCGCGGCGATCCGCGCCGAGCGTCCCGACCTGCTGCTGGCGGTGGACCAGGAAGGCGGCCGGGTGCAGCGCCTGCGCCAGGGCTTCGTGCGCCTGCCGTCGATGCAGGCGCTGGCCGCCGCACCGGATGCGCCGCGCCTGGCCGGCCAGTGCGGCTGGCTGATGGCCACCGAGGTGCTGGCGGTCGGTCTCGACTTCAGCTTCGCGCCGGTGCTCGACCTTGACCACGGGCGCAGCACGGTGATCGGCTCGCGCGCCTTCGGCAGCGATCCCGCGCGGGTCAGCCAACTGGCCGCGGCCTTCATCGCCGGCATGCGTGAGGCCGGCATGGCCGCCACCGGCAAGCACTTCCCCGGCCACGGCTGGCCCGAGGCGGATTCGCATGTGGCCATTCCGCGCGACGAGCGCTCGCTGGACGAGATTCGCGCCTGCGACCTGCAGCCCTTCGTCGCCCTCGCGCCGCAGCTCGACGGCATCATGCCGGCCCACGTGATCTACCCGCAGGTCGACGCGCAGCCGGCCGGATTCTCGCGCCGCTGGCTGCAGGACATCCTGCGCGGCGAGCTGGGCTACCAGGGGGTGATCTTCAGCGACGACCTGAGCATGGCCGGCGCCCACGTCGCCGGTGCTGCCGATGCGCGGGTGGCGGCGGCGCTGGATGCCGGCTGCGACATGGCCCTGGTGTGCAACGACCGCGGCGCCGCCGAGCAGGCGCTGGACTATCTGCAGCGGCGCGGCGTGCAGCCGCCCGCGCGCCTGGCGCGGATGCGCGCACGGAGCTGGCCGGGCCAGGACTACCGTGCCCAGCCGCGCTGGCTGGAAGCGGTGGGCGCGCTGCGCGCCGCCGGACTGATCTGATCTGAGGAGAACTGGATGAGCGTTGTAGCCATCATCGGCGGTACCGGACTGACCCAGCTGGAAGGGCTGACCATTCGCGAAGCCGTCACTCTGGACACGCCCTGGGGCAAGCCCTCGGCGGACGTGCTGCGCGGCGAGTTCGGCGGCCGCGAGGTGCTGTTCCTCGCTCGCCACGGCCACCCGCACCGCATCCCGCCGCACCAGGTCAACTACCGCGCCAACCTGTGGGCGCTGCAGGCGGCCGGCGCCGAGGCGATCCTCGCCGTCAACGCGGTGGGCGGCATTCACGCCGCGATGGGCACCGGCCACTTCTGCGTGCCGCACCAGCTGATCGACTACACGTGGGGGCGCGGCTCGACCTTCTTCGAGGGCGAGCTGGACCACGTCACCCATATCGACTTCAGCCATCCCTACGACGAAGACCTGCGCCAGCAACTGATCGCCGCCCTGCGTGCCGAGGGCTGCGACTTCAGCGGTCGCGGCGTGTACGCCTGCAGCCAGGGGCCGCGCCTGGAGACGGTGGCGGAGATCGCCCGCCTGGAGCGCGACGGCGGCGACATCGTCGGCATGACCGGCATGCCCGAGGCGGCGCTGGCCCGCGAGCTGGAGCTGCCCTACGCCTGCCTGGCGCTGGTGGTCAATCCGGCGGCCGGCAAGTCCACCGGCATCATCACCATGGCCGAGATCGAGCAGGCGCTGGCTGATGGCATGGGCAAGGTGAAGGCAGTGCTGCGCCGCGTACTGGCGGCCTGACAGCCACCCCGCTGGCCAACAAAAAGGGCGGCAGATTCGATCTGCCGCCCTTTTTGCCGTCTGGCGTTGCTGCTCAGAGCGGAGTGACGCGGATCAGCGCGCCGATGCTCGGGTGGTCGAGGTAGGTCGGCTGGCCGGGGATCAGGCGCCGCTGGATCTGCAGGCGCTCGCTACTGGCGAGGAAGCCGTCGCGGTTGAACTGGTTGACCCAGGTCTGCAGGTTCAACTCGAGCTGGCGGCCCTGGGTCAGGTCGAGCACGCCCTCGACCGGGAAGTGGCCGTCGCGTTCCTTGCCGGTGACGAAGCGCACCGGCGCCGGGCTGCTGCCGACGCCCTGTTGCCAGGCCTTGTGCAGCACGATCTGGTAGCCCTTGCCGGCAAGCTTTTCGGCATCGCCGGTCAGGGCCGGGCCGCGCTCGCTTTCCGGGGCGATGGTGAGCGCGTTGCCGGCCCAGTCCTCGGGCGAAGGCTGACTGGCGTTGAGCGGCTTTTCCGCCTGGCGGAACACGATCAGTTCGACCTGGTACAGCGCTTCGGCGAAGGCCGACGGGGCGATCAGCAGCAGCGAGACCAGCAGGGGGCGGAGCAGTCGGAGCATGGGGTTTTCCTTCAGGCGGAGGGCGGGGTCAGGCGCTCGAACAGCGCCTCCAGGGTATTGAAGCGCTGTTCCGGGCGCTCCATCGGCACCTGGAACTTGAACACGGTGGCGCCTTCGAACTTGTAGCGGGCAGGCGCGCTCTGGATCAGCTTGATCAGGGTCAGCGGCTCGACCGGGGTGTCGGCGGCGAACTCGAGGCGCCCGCCCTGCGGGCCGGCGTCGACCTTCTTGATGCCCAGTTGCTCGGCCTGCAGCTTGAGCAGGGTCAGGCGCATCAGGTTCTTCGCCGGCTCCGGCAGCAGGCCGAAACGGTCGATCATCTCCACCTGCAGCTCGTTGAGCGCGCGCTCGTCCTCGGCCGAGGCGATGCGCTTGTAGAGGATCAGCCGTGCATGCACGTCCGGCAGGTAGTCCTCGGGGATCAATGCCGGCAGGCGCAGGTTGATCTCCGGGCCGCCGCCCAGCGGCTGCTCGAGGTTGGGCTGCTCGCCCTTGCGGATCGCCTTGACCGCGCGTTCGAGCATTTCCATGTACAGGGTGAAGCCGACCGCCTGGATCTGCCCGCTCTGGCCTTCGCCGAGCAGTTCGCCGGCGCCGCGGATCTCCAGGTCGTGGGTGGCCAGCACGAAGCCGGCGCCGAGGTCCTGGGCGTTGGCGATGGCTTCCAGGCGCTTCTGCGCGTCGTCGGTCATCTGCTTGCGCGGCGGAGTGAGCAGGTAGGCGTAGGCCTGGTGGTGGCTGCGGCCGACCCGGCCGCGCAGCTGGTGCAGCTGGGCCAGGCCGAACTTGTCGGCGCGCTCGATGATGATGGTGTTGGCGCTGGGCACGTCGATGCCGGTCTCGATGATGGTCGAGGCCACCAGCACGTTGAAGCGCTTGTGGTAGAAGTCGCCCATCACCTGTTCCAGCTCGCGCTCGCGCATCTGTCCGTGGCCGATGCCGATGCGCGCCTCGGGCACCAGTTCGGCCAGGTCGGCGGCGCACTTCTCGATGGTCTTCACCTCGTTGTGCAGGTAGTAGACCTGGCCGCCGCGCAGCAGCTCGCGCAGCAGGGCCTCCTTGATGGTCGGCTGGTTGGCCTCCATGACGAAGGTGCGCACCGACAGCCGCCGCGCCGGCGGGGTGGCGATGATCGACAGGTCGCGCATGCCCGCTACCGCCATGTTCAGCGTGCGCGGGATCGGCGTGGCGGTCAGGTTGAGGATGTCCACCTCGCTGCGCAGGGCCTTGAGCTGTTCCTTCTGGCGCACGCCGAAGCGGTGTTCCTCGTCGATGATCACCAGGCCGAGGTCGTGGAACTTGACGTCGTCCTGCAGCAGCTTGTGGGTGCCGATGATGATGTCGATCTTGCCTTCGGCCAGCTCGGCGGCGGCGGCGGCGACGTCCTTGGCCGACTTGAAGCGGCTCATCACCTCGACCTTCACCGGCCAGTCGGCGAAGCGGTCGCGGAAACTGTTGTAGTGCTGCTGGGCGAGCAGGGTGGTGGGTACCAGCACCGCCACCTGCTTGCCGCTGTGCACTGCGATGAAGGCGGCGCGCATGGCCACCTCGGTCTTGCCGAAGCCGACGTCGCCGCAGACCAGGCGGTCCATCGGCTTGGCCGCGAGCATGTCCTCGCGCACCGCGTCGATGGCGGCCTGCTGGTCGGGCGTCTCCTCGAAGGGGAAGCCGGCGCTGAAGGTTTCGTAGTCGAGCTGCGGATCCTGGAAGGCGAAGCCCTGGCGGGCGGCGCGGCGGGCGTAGACGTCGAGCAGTTCGGCGGCGACGTCGCGCACCTGTTCGGCGGCCTTGCGCTTGGCCTTCTGCCAGGTTTCCGAACCGAGGCGGTGCAGCGGCGCCAGCGCGTCGTCGCTGCCGGTGTAGCGGGCGATCAGGTGCAGGCTGGCCACCGGCACGTAGAGCTTGGCTTCCTCGGCGTATTCGAGCATGAGGAATTCGGCGGCCTGGCCCTCGACTTCCAGGGTAACCAGGCCCTGATAGCGGCCGACGCCGTGGTCGATGTGCACCACCGGCGCGCCCTCGCGCAGCTCGGTGAGGTTCTTGATCACGTTGTCGCCGCCGCCGTGGCCCTTCTCGCGACGGCGGCGCTGCATGATGCGCTGGCCGAACAGCGGGCTTTCCGGAATCAGCGCCAGCTCGTCGAGCAGCAGGCCCTCGTCCAGCGGCGCGATGGTGATCGCCAGGCGCTCGCCGGCGGCGACGAAGGCGGGCCAGCCGTCGACTTCCCGCGGCTTGAGCTTGAGGCGGGCGAGCAGCTCCAGCAGCACCTCGCGGCGTCCCGCCGATTCGGCGCAGAACAGCACGCGGCCGGGGTAGTCCTCGAGGAAGCGGCGCAGCGCGGCCAGCGGCTCGCCGGCCTTGGCCTGGATCGCCAGGTCGGGCAGGGTGCGGGCGCTGAAGCGCTCGCGGCCGACGCCGGGCTCGAGGTCCTGCTGGGCGGCGATCACCCGCGGCCAGCCCTTCAGGCGGGCGAAGCAGTCCTCCACCGGCAGGAACAGCTCGGCCGGCGGCAGCAGCGGGCGCTCGGGGTCGACGCGGCGGTCCTCGTAGCGGCTGCGCACGTCGCTCCAGAACTGCTCGGCAGCCTGCTCGATGCCGGGCAGGGAGAACACCTGGGTGTCGCTCGGCAGGTAGTCGAACAGGGTCGCGGTCTGCTCGAAGAACAGCGGCAGGTAGTACTCGATGCCGGCCGGCACCAGGCCGCTGGACAGGTCCTGGTACAGCGGGCAGCGCCGGTAGTCGACGTCGAAGCGCTCGCGAAAGCGCGCGCGGAAGTCGGCCACCGCCTTCTTTTCCAGCGGGAACTCGCGCGCCGGCAGCAGGCGCACCGAGTCGACCTTGTCCACCGAGCGCTGGGTCTCGGGGTCGAAGGTGCGCAGGGTCTCGATCTCGTCGTCGAACAGGTCGATGCGATACGGCAGCGCGCTGCCCATCGGGTAGAGGTCGAGCAGCGCGCCGCGCACGGCGAACTCGCCGTGCTCGTAGACGGTGTCCACGCAGCGGTAGCCGGCGGCTTCCAGGCGCGTACGGGTGGCCTCGACGTTGAGGCGCTGGCCGACATCCAGCACCAGGCTGGAGCCGAGCAGGAAAGTCGGCGGCGGCAGGCGGTGCAGGGCGGTGGCGATCGGCACCACCAGCACGCCGCGGCTGAGTTCGGGCAGCTGGTAGAGGGCGGCGATGCGCTGCGAGATGATGTCCTGGTGCGGCGAGAACACGTCGTAGGGCAGGGTTTCCCAGTCGGGGAAGTGCAGCACCGGCAGGTCGGGGGCGAAGAAGCGCAGCTCCTCCTGCAGGCGCTCGGCGCTCTGGCTGCCCTCGGTCAACAGCAGGGTGAAGCGCCGGGAGGCGCCGGCGGCCTCGGCGATAGCCAGGCTCTGGGCGGCGCCGGGCAGGTTGCCCCAGTGTTGTTTGCCGGCGGCGGCCGGCAGGCTCGGAAGACGCAGTACGGTCACGGGCGGCTCGGGATGGCGACAAAGTCGCGATTGTAGCGGGCGGGCGCGCCAGCTGTCAGTGTCGGCGGGAGGGCACGTTGCCCGAAAGCGTCGGGGTCGTCATAATGTAGCCCTTTGTGCAAACCCCTACATGTGGAAGGTATCGACCGTGACCCAGAAGACCGACCAGTGCCTTGGTGAGTGGATTGACCGCGAGGCCCTTGCCGAGGCCATGATTCCGCTGATCGGCCAGCTCTACCGCAACAACAATGTGGTGACCTCGATCTATGGTCGCGGCCTGATCAAGCGTTCGGTAATCGGCATTCTCAAGGTGCATCGCTTCGCCCGTCAGATCGACGATGCCGAGCTGTCCGTACACGACACCTTCCCGATCCTGCAGGTTCTGAGCACTCTGGAACTGGGTGCCGCTTCCGTCGACCTCGGCCGCATGGCGGTCAAGTTCAAGCAGGAAGGCAACGGCCGCAGCATCGAACAGTTCGTCCGCGAAGAGCTGGCCGAGGTGGTTGGCAAGCAGGGTGGCGAGAAGCGCGAAGGCACCGACGTGGTGCTCTACGGCTTCGGTCGTATCGGTCGCCTGCTGGCGCGCATCATGATCGAGAAGAGCGGTGGCGGCGAAGGTCTGCGCCTGCGTGCCATCGTCGTGCGCAAGGGCGCCGAGAACGATCTGGTCAAGCGTGCCAGCCTGCTGCGCCGCGACTCCGTGCATGGTCCGTTCAACGGCACCATCACCATCGACGAGGAAAACAACACCATCCTCGCCAATGGCAACCTGATCCAGGTGATCTACTCCAACGATCCGACCTCGGTGGACTACACCGCCTACGGCATCAAGGACGCCATCGTCGTCGACAACACCGGCAAGTGGCGCGATGCCGAAGGCCTCGGCCAGCACCTCAAGTGCCCGGGCGTGGCTCGCGTGCTGCTGACCGCGCCGGGCAAGGGCGAGATCAAGAACATCGTCCACGGCATCAACCACGGCCTGATCACCGGCGAGGACAAGATCCTCTCGGCGGCCTCCTGCACCACCAACGCCATCGTGCCGGTGCTGAAGGCGGTCTACGACAAGTTCGGCATCGCCCATGGTCACGTGGAGACCGTGCACTCCTACACCAACGATCAGAACCTGATCGACAACTTCCACAAGGGCGACCGTCGTGGCCGCAGTGCCGCGCTGAACATGGTGATCACCGAGACCGGTGCCGCCACTGCCGCCGCCAAGGCCCTGCCGGTGCTCAAGGGCAAGCTGACCGGCAATGCCATCCGCGTGCCGACGCCGAACGTTTCCATGGCCATCCTCAACCTGACCCTGGAAAAGGCCACCAGCCGCGACGAGATCAACGAGTACCTGCGCCACATGGCGCTGCACTCCGAACTGCACAAGCAGATCGACTTCACCAACTCGCCGGAAGTGGTGTCCACCGACTTCGTTGGCTCCCGCCATGCCGGCGTGGTCGATGCCGAAGCCACCATCTGCAACGACAACCGCGTCGTGCTGTACGTGTGGTACGACAACGAGTTCGGTTACAGCTGCCAGGTAGTGCGTGTGCTGGAAGACGTGGCCGGGGTCAACCCGCTGTCCTTCCCGCGCTGATCCGCGCAATAGGGTGAAAAAAAACGGGAGCTTCGGCTCCCGTTTTGCATTTCCGGGCCGGAGTTAAGAGGGTTGTTTCTGGTTGTTTCCGCACCGGATCAGTTGGACGTTTCGGGTGGTCAGTCTGGGGAGGGAGTCCATATAATTGGCCGGATTTTTGCACTAGGGGTGTGGTTCGTGTGGGGTGTCCGACAATCCATGGTCGTCAGCGTGGCGGCCATGGCCGGCTTGGACGACACACGACATCCTTGTTTGTTTAATTATTACTGATTGGGCTAAGCGGATGATAAGAATCAAACGTGGACTGGACCTGCCCATCACCGGCGCCCCCGTGCAACGTATCGAGGCCGCGCGGCCGGTACGCAGTGTGGCGCTGGTTGGCTTCGACTATCACGGCATGAAGCCCACGATGCAGGTGCAGGTCGGTGATCGAGTGAAGCTTGGCCAGGTCCTGTTCTCCGACAAGAAGACCCCTGGGGTGAACTACACGGCGCCGGCCGCCGGCGTGGTGAGCGCCATCCACCGTGGCGAGCAGCGCGTGCTGCAGTCCGTGGTCGTCGATGTGGAGGGCGACGAGCAGATCACCTTCGCCAGCTATCCCGCTGGCCAACTGGCCAATCTCGATGGCCGCCTGGTGCGCGAGAACCTGCAGGACTCGGGCCTGTGGACCGCGCTGCGTACCCGCCCGTTCAGCAAGGTCCCGGCCGTCGACGCGACGCCCAGTTCGATCTTCGTCAGTGCCATCGATACCCAGCCACTGGCTGCCGATCCGGCGCCGATCATCGCCGAGCATGCGGCCGACTTCGAGAATGGCCTGCAGGTGCTCGCCCGCCTGGCCAAGGTGTTCCTGTGCAAGGCCGAGGGAGTCAGCCTGGCCGGCGAGGGGACTGTCGGCGTCAGCACCGAGAGCTTCGCCGGCCCGCATCCGGCCGGCCTGGCCGGTACCCACATCCACTTCCTCGATCCGGTCAGCGCGACCAAGAGCGTGTGGACCATCAACTACCAGGACGTGGTCGCCGTTGGCAAGCTGTTCACCACGGGCCAGCTGTGGACCGAGCGGGTGGTCGCCCTGGCCGGTCCGGTGGTGGAACAGCCGCGCCTGCTACGCACCCGCCTGGGCGCCAGTCTGGACGAGCTGACCGCTGGCGAACTGCAGTCCGGACATAATCGGGTGATTTCCGGCTCGGTGTTCGGCGGGCGTACTTCCCGTGGCGCCGCCGCCTTCCTCGGCCGCTACCACCTGCAGGTGTCCTGCCTGCGCGAAGGCACCGACCGCGAGCTGCTGCACTACCTGCGCGCCGGTGTGGACAAGCACTCGGTGCTCAACGTGTTCGTCTCCAAGCTGCTAGCCGCCAAGAAGTTCGCCTTCAGCACCACCACCAACGGCAGTCCGCGGGCGATGGTGCCGGTCGGCAACTACGAGCAGGTGATGCCGCTGGACATCCTGCCGACCCAGTTGCTGCGCTACCTGATCGTCGGCGATACCGAGATGGCGCAGAAGCTCGGTGCCCTCGAGCTGGACGAGGAAGACCTGGCGCTGTGCAGCTACGTCTGCGCCGGCAAGTACGAATACGGTCCGATCCTGCGGGATAACCTGACCCGCATCGAAAAGGAGGGTTGACCATGGGAATGCGCGAATTTCTCGACAAGATCGAGCACAACTTCGAAAAGGGCGGCAGATACGAGAAGTGGTACGCCCTCTACGAGGCGATGGACACCTTCTTCTATCGCCCCGCCAGCGTGACCCGGACCACCGCCCACGTGCGCGACGGCATCGACCTCAAGCGCATGATGATCACCGTCTGGCTGTGCACCTTCCCGGCGATGTTCTTCGGCATGTGGAACACCGGCCACCAGGCCAACCTGATCTTCGCCCAGAGCCCCGAGCTGCTGGCGGCGCAGGACGGCTGGCGCTTCGCGCTGGTCGGCATGCTCGCCGGCTTCGACCCGCACAGCCTGTGGGACTGCTTCGTGCAGGGCGCCGCATACTTCCTGCCGATCTACCTGGTGACCTTCCTGGTCGGCGGCTTCTGGGAGGTGTTGTTCGCTTCCGTGCGCCGTCATGAGGTCAACGAAGGCTTCTTCGTCACCTCGGTGCTGTTCGCCCTGATCCTGCCGCCGAGCATTCCGTTGTGGCAGGTGGCGCTGGGCATCAGCTTCGGCGTGGTGATCGGCAAGGAGGTGTTCGGCGGCACCGGCAAGAACTTCCTCAATCCGGCGCTGGTCGGCCGTGCCTTCCTGTTTTTTGCCTACCCGGCGCAACTGTCCGGCGATGGCGTATGGACTGCGGTGGATGGCTATGCCGGCGCCACCAGCCTGAGCCTGGCGGCGGCCGGTGGCGTGGACGCCATCGTCGGCCAGGGCGTCAGCTGGCTGGACGCCTTCCTCGGCTTCGAGCACGGCTCGATCGGCGAAACCAGTACCCTGGCCATCTTCATCGGCGGTGCCGTGCTGCTGCTGACCAAGATCGCCGCCTGGCGCATCGTCGCCGGCGTGATGCTCGGCATGATCGCCACCAGCGCCCTGTTCAATGCCATTGGTTCGGACAGCAATCCGCTGTTCGCCATGCCCTGGTACTGGCACCTGGTGGTCGGCGGCTTCGCCTTCGGCATGATCTTCATGGCCACCGACCCGGTGTCGGCGTCGATGACCCACACCGGCAAGTGGCTGTTCGGTGCGCTGATCGGCCTGATGGTGGTGCTGATCCGCGTGGTCAACCCAGCCTTCCCGGAAGGCATGATGCTGGCGATCCTGTTCGCCAACCTGTTTGCACCGCTGATCGACCACTTCGTCGTTCAGGCCAATATCAAGCGGAGGCTGGCGCGCCATGTCTAGTCAAAAGGAATCCACTGTCCGCACCTTGATGGTGGCGCTGGTGGTCTGCCTGGTGTGCTCGGTGTTCGTCGCCGGTGCCGCGGTGATGCTCAAGCCGACCCAGGTCGAGAACCGTCAGCTGGACAAGCAGCGCAGCATCCTGGCCATCGCCGGCCTGGGCGATGCCGAGATGTCCGGCAAGCAGGTCAAGGCGCTGTTCGCCGAGCGCATCCGCATGCGCGTGGTCGACCTGCAGACAGGCAAGTTCACCGATGCCCAGGACGCGGCGACCTTCGATCCGCTCAAGGCGGCCAAGGATCCCGCGCTGTCCGACGCCCTGCCGGGCGCGCAGGACATCGCCTCGATCAAGCGTCGCGAGCGCTTCACCACCGTCTATCTGGTGGAGACCGACGGCCAGCTGGAAACCCTGATCCTGCCGGTGCGCGGCTACGGTCTGTGGTCGACCCTGCACGGCTTCATGGCGGTCAAGGGCGACCTCAACACGGTGGCCGGCTTCGGCTTCTACCAGCATGCCGAGACCCCCGGTCTGGGCGGCGAGGTGGACAACCCGAAGTGGAAGGCATTGTGGCCGGGCAAGACCCTGTTCGACGCGCAGGGCGCACCGGTGGTACAGATCATCAAGGGGACGGTCGATCCGCAGAGCGCGCAGGCCACGCATCAGGTGGACGGCCTCGCCGGCGCCACGCTGACCAGCAAGGGCGTGCATAACCTACTGCAGTTCTGGCTCGGCCAGAACGGTTTCGGTCCGTTTATCGCTCACCTGCGTGCCGGGGAGGCCTGATCATGGCGCAACCGACGATCAAGGAAGTTCTGCTCAATCCCGTCTTCCACAACAACCCCATCGGCCTGCAGATCCTCGGCATCTGCTCGGCGCTGGCGGTGACCTCCAACCTGAAGACCGCGCTGGTGATGTCGATCGCCCTGACCCTGGTGACCGGCTGCTCCAACCTGTTCATCTCGCTGGTGCGCAGCCAGATCCCCAGCTCGATCCGCATGATCGTGCAGATGGTGATCATCGCGTCCCTGGTGATCGTGGTCGACCAGATCCTCAAGGCCTATGCCTTCAGTCTGGCCAAGCAGCTGTCGGTGTTCGTCGGCCTGATCATCACCAACTGCATCGTGATGGGCCGCGCCGAAGCCTTCGCCATGCAGAACCCGCCGCTGCTGTCGTTCTTCGACGGCATCGGCAACGGCCTGGGCTACAGCGCCATGCTGATCGTGCTCGGCGTGTTCCGCGAGCTGTTCGGCGCCGGCAAGCTGCTCGGCTTCGAGATCATCCCGGTGGTCAATGACGGCGGCTGGTATCTGCCCAACGGTCTGCTGCTGCTGCCGCCCTCGGCGTTCTTCCTAATCGGTCTGATCATCTGGGCCCTACGCAGCTGGAAGAGGGAGCAGGTCGAGGCGCCCAGCTTCAAGATGGCACCGCAGGTGCAGAGCAAGGAGGCCTATTGATGGAACACTACCTCAGCCTGTTCGTGAAGGCCGTATTCGTGGAGAACATGGCGCTGGCCTTCTTCCTCGGCATGTGCACCTTCATCGCGCTGTCCAAGAAGGTGGAAACGGCGATCGGCCTGGGCATCGCCGTGGTGGTGGTGCAGACCATCACCGTGCCGGCCAACAACCTGCTGTACACCTACTTGCTCAAGGAAGGCGCGCTGGCCTGGGCCGGGCTGCCGGAAGTGGATCTCAGCTTCCTCGGCCTGCTCAGCTACATCGGCGTGATCGCCGCCATCGTACAGATCCTCGAGATGCTCCTCGACAAGTACGTGCCCTCGCTCTACAACGCGCTGGGCGTGTTCCTGCCGCTGATCACAGTGAACTGCGCGATCATGGCCGGCTCGCTGTTCATGGTCGAGCGCGACTACAACTTCTCGGAAAGCGTGGTCTACGGCCTCGGTTCGGGCTTCTCCTGGGCGCTGGCGATCGCCGTGCTCGCCGGCGTGCGCGAGAAGCTCAAGTACAGCGATGTGCCGGCCGGCCTGCAGGGCCTGGGCATCACCTTCATCACCATCGGACTGATGTCGCTGGGCTTCATGTCCTTCTCCGGCGTGCAGCTCTAAGGACGGGATGAGCAGATGATCAATTTCGAGCTGTTTCTCGCCATCGGCATGTTCACCGCCATCGTCCTGGCGCTGGTGGTGATGATCCTCGCCGCCCGTGCCAAGCTGGTCTCCAGCGGCGACGTGAACATCGTCATCAACGGCGAGCGCACCATCACCGTGCCGGCCGGCGGCAAGCTGCTGCAGACCCTGGCGGCCAACAACATCTTCCTGTCTTCCGCCTGTGGCGGCGGCGGCACCTGCGCGCAGTGCAAGTGCATCGTCGAGTCGGGTGGCGGCGAGATGCTGCCCACCGAGGAGGCGCAGTTCACCCGCCGCCAGGCCAAGGAAGGCTGGCGCCTGTCCTGCCAGACCCCGGTCAAGCAGGACATGAAGGTCGAGGTGCCGGAGGAAGTGTTCGGCGTGAAGAAGTGGCAATGCACGGTGGAGTCCAACCCCAACGTCGCCACCTTCATCAAGGAGCTGACCCTGCGCCTGCCGGAAGGCGAGCATGTCGACTTCCGCGCCGGCGGTTACGTACAGCTGGAATGCCCGCCGCATGTTGTCAAGTACAAGGACTTTGACATCCAGGAGGAGTATCGCGGCGACTGGGACAAGTTCAACATGTGGCGCTATGTCTCGAAGGTGGACGAGCCCACCATCCGCGCCTATTCGATGGCGAACTACCCGGAAGAAAAGGGGATCGTGAAGTTCAATATCCGCATCGCCTCGCCGCCGCCGGGTCGCGACGACATCCCGCCGGGCAAGATGTCCTCCTTCGTGTTCAACCTCAAGCCGGGCGACAAGATCACCGTGTACGGCCCGTTCGGCGAGTTCTTCGCCAAGGATACCGACGCCGAGATGGTGTTCATCGGCGGCGGTGCCGGCATGGCGCCGATGCGCTCGCACATCCTCGACCAGCTCAAGCGCCTCAAGTCGACGCGCAAGATCAGCTTCTGGTACGGCGCGCGCTCGATGCGCGAGGCGTTCTACGTCGAGGAGTACGACCGGCTGCAGGCGGAAAATCCCAACTTCCAGTGGCACCTGGCGCTGTCCGATCCGCAGCCCGAGGACAACTGGAGCGGCCTCAAAGGCTTCATCCACAACGTGCTGTTCGAGAATTACCTGAAGAACCATCCGGCGCCCGAGGACTGCGAGTTCTACATGTGCGGGCCGCCGATGATGAACGCCGCGGTGATCAAGATGCTGCTCGACCTGGGCGTGGAGCGGGAGAACATCCTGCTCGACGACTTCGGCGGTTAGCCCCGTGGCCCTCGCCGCGTTCCTGCGCCCCCTGGTCGCTGCCGCCTGTGCGGTGGCGCTGGCGGGCTGCCAGTTTTCCGACCCGCTGGAGTCCTTCGGCGGGCCGACCATGGGCAGCACCTACTCGATCAAGTACGTGCGCGCCGACGGCGTGGCGGATGCCAAGACCCTGCAGGCCGGGGTCGAGGGCATCCTCGCCGAAGTCGACCAGCAGATGTCCACCTACCGCGACGACTCGCTGATCGAGCGCTTCAACCGCGCAGCGGCCGGCAGCTGCATGGCCATGCCGGCGGACGTGCTGGAGCTGGTGCGCCTGGGCGAGGGCCTGGCGCTGCAGAGCGGCGGCGCCTTCGACCTCACCGTCGAGCCGCTGCTCGACCTGTGGGGCTTTGGCCCCAAGGCGCGCGGCGAGCAGGTGCCCTCGGCCGCGGCGATCGCCGCGGTGCGCCAGCGCGTCGGCCACCAGCACCTGCATATCGACGGCGAGCAGCTGTGCAAGGACGCCGAGACCCAGGTGGACTTCAACAGCATCGCCGCCGGCCACGCCGTCGACCGCATCGCCGCCTGGCTGGAGCAGCAGGGGGTGAGCAGCTACCTGGTGGAGGCCACCGGCGAGCTGAAGGCGCGAGGGCACAAGCCGGACGGCTCGGCCTGGCGCATCGCCATCGAGGAGCCGCGCGACGACCAGCGCGTGGCGCAGAAGGTCCTGACGCTGGATGGCTATGGCGTGTCGACCTCGGGTGACTACCGCAACTATTTCGAGGAAAATGGCCGGCGCTATTCGCATACGCTGGATCCACGCACGGGGGCGCCGATCGCCCACAAGCTGGCGGCGGTGACCGTGCTGCACCCCAAGGCCCTGCTGGCCGACGGCTTATCCACATTGCTAATGGTGCTGGGGCCGGAAGAGGGGGTAGTGTGGGCCGAGCGCCAGGGTATTGCGGCGTTCTTCGTGACCCGTGAGGGCGACGGCTACGTCACCCGGGCGACCAAGGCTTTTGCCGCGCTGAGCGCAGCGCAGGAGAATCGACCATGACCTGGTTACTGGCGTTCGCGCTGATGCTGCTGGTGGTATTCGGCATGGCTATCGGCGTGATCATGGGGCGCAAGCCGATTGCCGGCTCCTGTGGCGGTATCGCCAACCTGGGCATCGAGAAGGATGACTGCCCGATCTGCGGTGGCGATACCCAGAAGTGCGAGGAAGCCAACAGCGAGAGTGAGAGCAAAATGGCGGCGGTGCAGGCCTACGACGCCACCCGCAGCAGATGAATCCCGACGGGGCAGTGGCGATCACTGCCCCGTTTTTATTTACGACGCCGACGCAGGCCAGCAGGCTGGCCGCGAGTGTGCGATGTCGGATGTGGTGCTCGCCCGCTGGGCGGGTTGCAGTTTGTCCCTGAAGGAGTAGCAGATGGCTGTCTACAACTATGACGTAGTGGTGCTGGGCTCGGGCCCGGCGGGTGAGGGGGCGGCGATGAGCGCCGCCAAGAGCGGGCGCAAAGTGGCGGTGGTGGATAGCCGCAAGCTGGTCGGTGGCAACTGCACCCACCTTGGCACCATTCCCTCCAAGGCCCTGCGTCACTCGGTCCGCCAGATCCTGCAGTTCAACACCAATCCCATGTTCCGTCAGATCGGCGAGCCGCGCTGGTTCTCCTTTCCCGACGTACTGAAGAGCGCCGAGCTGGTGATCGACAAGCAGGTCGCCTCGCGTACCGGCTACTACGCGCGCAATCGGGTCGACGTGTTCTTCGGTACCGCCAGTTTTGCCGACGAGCACACCATCGAGGTGGTGACGCACAATGGCGTGGTGGAAAAGCTGGTGACCAATCAGGTGGTGATCGCCACCGGCTCGCGTCCCTACCGCCCGGCGGATGTCGACTTCAGCCATCCGCGGATCTACGACAGCGACACCATCCTCACCCTCAGCCACACCCCGCGGCGGATGATCATCTACGGAGCTGGGGTGATCGGCTGCGAATATGCATCGATCTTCAGTGGTTTGGGCGTGCTGGTCGACCTGATCGACAACCGCGACCAGCTGCTCAGCTTCCTCGACGACGAAATCTCCGATGCGCTGAGCTACCACCTGCGCAACAACAACGTGCTGATCCGTCACAACGAGGAGTACGAGCGCATCGAGGGCCAGGATCATGGCGTGGTGCTGCACCTGAAGTCGGGCAAGAAGATCAAGGCCGACGCCCTGCTGTGGTGCAACGGCCGCACCGGCAACACCGACAAGCTGGCCCTGGAGAACGTCGGCATCGAGGCCAACAGCCGCGGGCAGATCGCCGTCGACCAGCACTACCGCACCAACGTGCCGAGCATCTACGCCGCCGGTGACGTGATCGGCTGGCCGAGCCTGGCCAGTGCCGCCTACGACCAGGGCCGCTCGGCCGCCGGCAGCATTGTCGAGGACGACAACTGGCACTTCATCAACGACGTGCCGACCGGCATCTACACCATTCCGGAGATCAGTTCGGTCGGCAAGAACGAGCAGGAACTGACCAAGGAGAAGATCCCCTACGAGGTCGGCAAGGCGTTCTTCAAGTCGATGGCGCGGGCGCAGATCTCCAACGAGCGGGTCGGCATGCTGAAGATCCTCTTCCATCGCGACACCCTGCAGATCCTCGGCGTGCACTGCTTCGGCTACCAGGCGTCGGAGATCGTCCACATCGGCCAGGCGATCATGAACCAGAAGGGGGAGGCGAATACCATCAAGTATTTCATCAACACCACCTTCAACTATCCGACCATGGCCGAGGCCTATCGGGTGGCGGCGTTCGACGGTCTCAACCGGCTTTTTTGAGCGGCTCCGACCGGTGGCCTGAGCCGGTCGGAGACTGGTCGCTCAGCGATTCCCGAGGGTGGCAGTGGCCAAACCGGGAAAGTCTGTGATCAGGCTGTCCACGCCCAGGTCGGCGAGCCGGCGCATCAGCGCCGGTTCGTTGACCGTCCATACCGAGACATGCAGCCCGAGCTGCTGCGCCTTGCGCAGGCGCTCGGGGCTGCACAGCGTCCAGTTGAGTGCCAGCAGGCTGCACTGGTAGCGCTGCGCCACCTTCAGTGGATCGAGCCAGTCGTATTCGGCCACCAGGCCGCGGGCCAGTTGCGGCGCCAGCTGTTGCAGGGCGCGCAGCACGCTGCGCGAGCTGCTGGTGACGGTGACCCGATGGCTCAGGCCGAACTCGCGGGTCAGCTCGACGATGGCCTCCACCGTGCGCATGGCGCGGACCTTCGAGGCGCTTTTCACCTCCAGTTGCCAGTGCTCGAACGGGCAGTGCTCGAACAGCGTGCGCAGGCGCGGGATCGGGCAGGGCTGCGGCCAGGCCGGACCGGCGCTGCGGGCGTCCAGGCACTCCAGTTCGCTGGCCGGGTGGGCGGCGACCTTGCCGCGCTGGCCGGTGGTGCGCTTGAGGGTCGGATCGTGGATCACCATCAGCTCGCCGTCGGCGGACAGGTGCAGGTCCAGCTCGCAGCGGGTCACGCCGTGCTCGAGGCAGCGCTGGAAGCTGGCGAGAGTGTTTTCCGGGGCCTCGCCCCGGGCGCCGCGGTGGCCATAGATGAGGGTCACGACTGCTCCTTGCTGGATAAGGCTGATGCTGCCTTCTAGCACGTCGTCCGGGCTTTGGGGAGAGGGTGGCGCGCGGCAGCGTTGTGGCGATGCGCGGCGCACAGGCTTGCGGTAGACTGCCGCCGGCCCGGTGAACTGCCGGCCGCGTGCGCGGTCTCCTCATGGTCCGCGCCGGACAAACGGACGTCTTCCCTTCGCCTGCAAAGCAGCCCGAGCATGTTCAGACCCTTACCCGTGTTTATCGGCATGCGTTACACGCGTGCCAAGCGTCGCAACCACTTCATCTCGTTCATCTCCCTCACTTCGATGGTCGGTCTCGCCCTCGGCGTGCTGGTGATGATCCTGGTGCTCTCGGTGATGAACGGTTTCGACCGCGAGCTGCGCACGCGCATCCTCGGCATGGTGCCGCACGCCACCATCACCAGCCACCAGCCGATCGACGACTGGCAGATGCTGGCCGCCAAGGTGGCCAAGCATCCCGAGGTTGCTGCGGTGGCGCCGTTCAGCCAGCTGCAGGGCATGCTCACCCACAGTGGCGGGGTGCAGCCGGTGCTGGTCAATGCAGTGTTGCCCGAGGCGGAGAAGAGCGTCTCGATCATCGACCAGCACATGGTCCGCGGTAACCTCGACGACCTGCAGAGCGGCGAGTTCGGCATCGTCGTCGGCGAGATCACCGCCCGGCGTTTCGGTGTCGATGTCGGCGACAAGCTGACCCTGATCCTGCCCGAGGCCTCGGTGACACCGGCCGGGGTGTTCCCGCGGCTCAAACGCTTCACCGTGGTCGGCGTGTTCAAGGTCGGCGCCGAGCTGGACAGCTCGCTGGCGCTGATTCACATCGGCGATGCCGCGCGCATGTCGCGCTGGCAGGAAAACCAGGTGGAAGGCGTGCGCCTCAAGCTCAAGGACCTGTTCCAGGCGCCCGAGGTGGCCTGGCGGATCGCCGGCGAGCTGGGCGACGATTACGTCGCTCGCGACTGGACCCGCAGCCACGGCAGCCTGTTCCAGGCGATCCAGATGGAGAAGACCATGATCGGTCTGCTGCTGCTGCTGATCGTCGCGGTGGCAGCGTTCAACATCATTTCCACCCTGGTGATGGTGGTGACCGACAAGAAGGCTGACATCGCCATCCTGCGCACCCTGGGCATGACGCCGCGGCAGATCATGCTGGTATTCATGGTCCAGGGCTCGGTGATCGGTGTGGTCGGTACCCTGATCGGTGGCGTGCTCGGGGTGATCTCCGCGCTCAACGTCACCGCCTGGGTGGCCGGGCTGGAGAGCCTGCTGGGGCGCAAGTTTCTCAGCTCCGACGTCTACTTCATCAACTACCTGCCGTCGCAACTGCGGGTCGAGGACGTGGTGCTGATCTGCTCCGCAGCGCTGCTGATGAGCTTCTTCGCCACCCTGTACCCGGCCTGGCGGGCGGCACGCACCCAGCCGGCGGAGGCTCTGCGTTATGAGTAACGACAAGGCGGTACTGGAGTGCCGCAACCTGGGCAAGCGCTACGAGGAAGGCCCGCAGTCGGTGGAAGTGCTGGCCGGCGTCGAGCTGAACCTGCAGCCCGGAGAGCGCGTGGCCATCATCGGCAGCTCGGGCTCGGGCAAGACCACTCTGCTCAACCTGCTCGGCGGGCTGGATACGCCCAGCGAGGGCAGCGTCTGGCTGGCCGGCGAGCAACTGTCGGCGCTCAGCGAGAAGGCCCGCGGCCTGCTACGCAATCGGGCGATGGGCTTCGTCTACCAGTTCCATCACCTGTTGCCGGAATTCAGTGCGCTGGAGAACGTGTGCATGCCGCTGCTGATCGGCCGCATGCCGATTGGCGAGGCACGCGCCAAGGCGACCGCGCTGCTGCAGCGGGTCGGTCTGGGGCATCGTCTGGGCCACAAGCCGGCCGAGCTGTCCGGCGGCGAGCGTCAGCGCGTGGCGATTGCCCGGGCGCTGGTCAACCAGCCGAGCCTGGTGTTGCTCGACGAGCCGACCGGTAATCTCGACCACCACACGGCCCGCGGCATCCAGGAACTGATGCTGGAGCTGAGTACCTCGCTGCACACCGCTTTTCTGGTGGTTACCCACGACACGTCGCTGGCGCAGCAGATGGATCGCGTGCTGCGCCTGGAAGACGGGCGTCTGGTGACGGTGAAGTAGGGAAGGGCGCCTGCCGCAGGGCAGGCGCGGGCAATTGCCGGGGTGCAGGTCCGCTTCAGGGATGCCGGCGGCGTTGCTGGCGCTTCTGCCAGTTGTGCTTCACCCACCAGCGCCAGTAGAGCATGGTCAGGCAGTAGCCGAGAACGGCGCTGAGCAGGCCGACCACGATCGAGCCGAGCAGGAACGGCTGCCACAGGGCGGCTAGTTCGCCGGTGATCCAGTCCACGCTCAGGTGCTCGGGCAGGCTGATCGGCGGCACATGCAGCAGCCAGGCGCCCATCTTGTAGGTGCAGTAGAACACCGGCGGCATGGTGATCGGGTTGGTCAGCCAAACCAGGCCGATGGAGATCGGCAGGTTGGCGCGTACCGGGATGGCCAGCAAGGCGGCCAGCAGCATCTGCAGCGGCAGCGGGATGAAGGCGGCGAACAAGCCGACGGCCATGGCCCTGGCGACCGAGTGGCGATTGAGGTGCCAGAGGTTGGGATCGTGGAGCAGTTTGCCGAGGAAGCGCAGGGACTTGTCGCTCCTGATGCGCTCCGGGTCGGGCATATATCGCTTGAAAATACGGCGCGGCATGATGGCCCTCGGCTGGCATGAGCGCGGCTATTATGCACGCATTCGCTTTTTCATGTGCCGGCCGGCACGTTTTTCCGGACCGGCTGCTGGCCGCTCTGTAACAAGATTTGGCCACCAACGATCCGCACTGTTCAAGGATGAACGCCATGCGATTGGGGATGATCGCCCTCTGCTGCGGGTTGCTGTGCCTGCGTTTCCTGCCTGTTTTGCCCGTCTCGGCTTGCCTGCTGCTGGCCGCCGCCGGCCTGGGCCTGCTGCTATCACGGCTGTATCCGCTGGGCTTGTTCCTCCTCGGCGTGGCATGGGCCGCAGGCTCGGCCCAGCTGGCGCTGGACGACCGGCTGCCGGTCGAGCTGGATGGCCAGACCCTCTGGCTGCAGGGACAGGTCGTCGGCCTGCCGGAGCAGGGCGACGGCGTGGTGCGCTTCTATCTGCAGCAGGCCGAGTCGCGGCGCGCACCGCTGCCGCAGCGCCTGCGCCTGTCCTGGTATGGTGCGCCGGCGCTGGCCGCCGGCGAAGTCTGGCGTCTGGCGGTGAGCCTCAAGCGCCCGCGCGGACTGGTCAATCCGCATGCCTTCGATTACGAAGCCTGGCTGACGGCCAGGCGCATCGGCGCCAGCGGCACGGTCAAGGCCGGCGAGCGCCTGAGCATGGCCGGCGGCCCGGCCAGCTGGCGGGACAACCTGCGCAGCCGCTTGCTGGCGGTGCAGGCGCGCGGTCGGGAGGGTGCCCTGGCGGCGCTGGTGCTGGGCGACGGTTCGGGACTCGACGATGCCGACTGGCGGATCCTGCAGACCACCGGCACCGTGCACCTGCTGGTGATTTCCGGCCAGCATGTGATGCTGCTCGGCAGCCTGCTCTACGCGCTGGTGCTGGGGCTGTTCCGCCTGGGCTGGTGGCCGCGGCACTGGCCGTGGCTGCCGTGCGCCTGTGCGCTGGCCATGTTCGGGGCGCTGGCCTACGGCCTGCTCGCCGGTTTCGAGGTGCCGGTGCAGCGGGCCTGTGCAATGCTCGCCGTGGTCCTCCTGTGGCGCTGGCGGTTCCGCCATCTCGGCATCTGGCTGCCGTTGCTGGTGGCGTTGACTCTGGTGTTGATGTGGGAGCCGCTGGCCAGTCTGCAGCCCGGTTTCTGGCTGTCGTTCGCGGCTGTGGCGCTGCTGGCCTGGTGCTTCAGCGGCCGCCTCGGCACGCCGGGCGGCTGGCGGGTGCTGGTGCACGCGCAGTGGGCGATGGCGCTGGGCCTGTTGCCTCTGCTGCTGGCGCTGGGCCTGCCGGTCAGTCTCGGCGGGCCGTTGGCCAATCTGGTGGCGGTGCCCTGGGTGAGTATCGGCGTGGTGCCGCTGGCGTTGCTCGGCACCCTGCTGCTGCCGTTGCCCGGAATCGGCAGCAGCCTGCTGTGGCTGGCCGGGGCGCAGCTGGAGCTGCTGTTCGCGCTGCTGGGCTGGCTGGCCGAGCGGGTGCCCGTCTGGCAGTTCGCGGCCGCGCCCTGGTGGGCGGTCGTCCTGGGTCTGGTCGGGGTATTGCTGGCGCTGTCGCCGCGGGGTCTGCCGCTGCGCTTGTGCGGTGGCCTGATGCTATTGCCGCTGCTGTGTCCGCCGTTGCCCCGCCTGTCGAGCGGGCTGGCTGAAGTGCACCAGCTGGATGTCGGCCAGGGCCTGGCGGTGCTGGTGCGCACCCGCAGCCATGCGCTGCTGTACGACGCCGGGCCGGCCGGTCGCGGCTTCGACAGTGGCGAGAAGGTGGTGCTGCCGATGTTGCGCGGGCTCGGCGTGCGCCGCCTGGATCTGCTGCTGCTCAGCCATGCCGATCAGGATCATGCCGGCGGCGCGGCGGCGCTCCTGGCCGGGTTGCCGGTGGAGCGTCTGCTTAGTGGCGAGGTGCAGGCCCTGCGCCTGTCGCGTTCCGCCGAGGATTGCCGCGATGGCGAGCAGTGGCAGTGGGATGGCGTGCACTTCAGCACCTGGCGCTGGCAACGGGCGGACAATCCCAACGATGGCTCCTGCCTGCTGCAGGTCGAGGCTCGCGGCGAGCGGCTGCTGTTGACCGGTGATATCGGCGAGGCCGGGGAGCGCCACCTGTTGGCCAGCGGCCGCGATCTGCGCGCCGACTGGCTGCAGGCGCCCCATCACGGCAGCCGGGGCTCCTCCTCGGCGGCCTTCGTCGCGGCGGTGGCGCCGCGTGCGGTACTGCTGTCGCGGGCCTGGCACAATCCTTTCGGCCACCCACATGCTGCGGTACTGGCGCGCTATCGGCAGGCGGGCGCGCGCATCTACGACAGTGCACGGCATGGTGCCCTGCGCCTGCTGCTGGGCCGTCGCGGCGGGGCCGAGGCGGCCCGGACCCAGACCCGTTTCTGGCGGGAAAAATGAGAACGGGAGCGAGCGGCGTCGAGCAGCCGCTGTGCTAGAGTGGCGCCACTTTTTTCAAGGGGTTCGCAACTGTGTGGGAACTGGTCAAAGCCGGCGGCTGGATGATGCTGCCGATCATTCTCTGTTCAATCGCCGCGCTCGCCATCTGTGCCGAGCGCCTGTGGACCTTGCGTCCGTCGCGGATCACCCCGCCCAACCTGCTGGGTCAGGTCTGGCGCTGGATTCAGGACAAACAGCTGGACAGCCAGAAGCTCAAGGAGCTGCGGGCCTCCTCGCCGCTGGGCGAGGTGCTCGCCGCCGGTCTGGCCAACTCCAAGCACGGCCGCGACATCATGAAGGAGTGCATCGAGGAAGCCGCTGCGCGGGTCATCCATGACCTGGAACGCTACCTCAATGCGCTCGGCACCATTGCCGCCATCGCGCCGCTGCTCGGTCTGCTGGGCACCGTGCTCGGCATGATCCAGATCTTCAGCGGCTTCATGGGCAGCGGCATGTCCAATGCCCCGGTGCTGGCGGGCGGCATCTCCACGGCGCTGATCACCACCGCGGCCGGTCTGATGGTGGCGATCCCGGCGCTGTTCTTCCATCGCTACCTGCAGCGCCGGGTCGACGAGCTGGTGGTCGGCATGGAGCAGGAAGCCATCCGTCTGGTGGAAGTGGTCCAGGGCGACCGCGACGTCGATCTGGCCGAGGGCGACAAGCGGTGAAATTCCGGCGCAAACCACGGGAAAACATCGAGATCAACCTGGCTTCGCTGCTGGATGTGGTGTTCATCCTGCTGCTGTTCTTCGTGGTGACCACCACCTTCACCCGCGAGTCGGCGCTGAAGGTCGAGCTGCCCGAGGCGGACAGTGCGGAAGCGGTGCAGGAGAATCAGCCCAAAGCGCTGGAAGTGACGATTTCCGCCGATGGCAGCTACGCCCTCAATGGTCAGGCCCTGGTCAAGAGCGATCTGGCGACCCTGACCAACGCCCTGCAGCAAGAGTCCGCGGGTGACAACAGCCTGCCGCTGGTGATCAGCGCCGACGCCCGCACTCCGCATCAGGCGGTGATCACCGCCATGGATGCCGCCGGCAAGCTGGGCTTCTCCCGCCTGCGCATCAGTACCGTAGAAGCCGCGCCGGCCAAGCCCTGATGGCCTTCGCCGAGCGCCTGGCCGCGGCCTGGTATGCGGGTCATCCGGCACTGCTGCTGCTGCGTCCGCTGGAGACGCTGTACCGAAGGGTGGTCGCGCGCAAGCGCGCCGACTACCTTGCCGGGCGCAAGCCCGCCTATCGCGCGCCGGTGCCGGTGATCGTGGTCGGCAACATCACCGTGGGCGGCACCGGCAAGACGCCAATGATCCTCTGGCTGATCGAACACTGTCGCGCCCGCGGCCTGCGCGTCGGCGTGGTCAGCCGCGGCTACGGCGCCACGCCACCGCGCCTGCCCTGGCGGGTGCGTGCCGGGCAGGCGGCCAGCGAGGCCGGCGACGAGCCACTGATGATCGTCGAGCGCAGCGGGGTGCCGCTGATGATCGATCCCGACCGCGCGCGCGCCGTGCAGGCGCTGCTCGCCGAGGAGCCGCTGGACCTGATCCTCAGCGACGACGGCCTGCAGCACTATCGACTGGCGCGCGACCTGGAGCTGGTGCTGATCGACGCCGCCCGTGGTCTCGGCAACCGCCGCTGCCTGCCCGCCGGCCCCCTGCGCGAGCCGCTGGAGCGCCTGGCCGCGGTGGATGCCTGCCTGCTCAACGGGGGCGCTGCCGACAGTGCGCAGGGCTTTGCCTTCAACCTGCAGCCGGCGGCGCTGGTCAACCTGGCCAGCGGCGAGCGCCGCCCGCTGGACAGTCTGCCGCCCGGCCAGGCGGTGCACGCGGTGGCCGGTATCGGCAATCCGCAGCGTTTCTTCGCGACCCTCGAGGCGCTACACTGGCGCCCGGTTCCGCATGCCTTTGCCGACCACGCGGCCTATGGCCCCGAGGATCTGCGTTTCACTCCGGCCCTGCCGTTGCTGATGACCGAGAAGGATGCGGTGAAATGCCGGGCATTTGCCGCCGCTGACTGGTGGTATCTGGCGGTCGATGGTCTGCCGTCGCCGGCCTTCGTGGCCTGGTTCGACGCCCAGCTCGAGCGCCTGCTGCCACGCTGACTCCGGCGGTCCCCCCTGATGTGTCACTCCAGGACTGGACCATGGACCCGAAACTTCTCGATATTCTCGCCTGCCCGCTGTGCAAGGGCCCCCTCAAACTCAGCGCCGACAAGTCCGAGCTGGTCTGCAAGGCCGATGCCCTAGCCTTCCCGGTGCGCGACGGCATCCCGGTGATGCTCGAAGGCGAGGCGCGCACCCTGACCGTCGACGAGCGTCTGGATAAATGAGCAGTCAATTCACCGTCGTCATTCCGGCCCGCTATGCTTCCACCCGTCTGCCCGGCAAGCCGCTGCAGGACATCGCCGGCAAGCCGATGATCCAGCACGTCTGGGAGCAGGCCCGGCAAAGCAGCGCCAGTCGCGTGGTGGTGGCTACCGACGATGCGCGCATCGTCGCCGTCTGCCAGGCGTTCGGCGCCGAGGTGCTGCTGACCCGCGCCGATCACAACTCCGGTACCGACCGCCTGGCCGAAGTGGCCAGCCAGCTCGGTCTGGCCGACGATGCCATCGTGGTCAACGTGCAGGGCGACGAGCCGCTGATCCCGCCGGTGATCATCGACCAGGTGGCTGCCAACCTGGCGGCCCATCCGGAAGCCGGCATCGCCACCCTCGGCGAGCCGCTGCATGACGCCGCCCAGCTGTTCAACCCCAACGTGGTCAAGCTGGTCACCGATCACAACGGCCTGGCACTGACCTTCAGTCGGGCGCCGCTGCCGTGGGCGCGTGATGCCTTCGCCAGCGAGCGCGACAGCCTGCCTGTCGGGGTACCGTTCCGCCGGCATATCGGCATCTACGCCTACCGGGCCAGTTTCCTCCACGACTTCGTCGCCTGGGGCCCGTGCTGGCTGGAGGACACCGAGTGCCTCGAGCAGCTGCGCGCGCTGTGGCACGGGGTGCGCATCCACGTGGCCGACGCTCTCGAGGCGCCGCCAGCCGGAGTCGATACCCTTGAGGACCTGCAGCGCGTGCGCCAGTTGCTGGGAGCCTGAGCATGCGCCTGCTGTTCGTCTGCCTCGGCAATATCTGTCGCTCGCCGACCGCAGAAGCGGTGATGCGCCACAAGCTGCAGCTCGCCGGTCTGGCTGGGCAGGTGCAGGTGGATTCCGCCGGCACCGCAGCCTGGCATGTCGGCAAGGCGCCGGATCCGCGTACCTGCGCAGCCGCCGAGCAGCGCGGCTACCGCTTGCACGACCTGCGGGCGCGGCCGGTGCGGGAGGCGGACTTCGGCCAGTTCGAGCTGATCCTCGCCATGGACCGCGACAACCTGCGCCAGCTGCAGCAGCTGCGCCCCCGCGAGGCAACGGCCGAGCTGGACCTGTTCCTGCGCCGCGGCGGTCTGCGCGAGCATGAGGTGCCCGATCCCTACTACGGCGGCGCCGAGGGCTTCGAACGTGTGCTGGACATGGTCGAGCTGGCCTGCGACCGGCTGATCGAACAACTCCGGGAGGGCCTGTGAGCCTGAGCGTGCATGAGCAGCAGTCGCTGCAACCCTTCAATACCTTCGGCGTGGCGGTCAAGGCGCACTGGTATGCCGAGGCGTCCACGGATGCCGAGGTGCGCGAAGCGCTGGCCGCCGCCGCCGCGCTGGGCGCTCCGCTGCTGGTGATGGGCGGGGGCAGCAACCTGCTGCTGACCGGCGATCTCGATGCCCTGGTGCTGCGCATGGTCAGCCGTGGCCGGCGCTTGCTGGCGGAGGAGGGCGGGCAGGTGCTGGTCGAGGCCGAGGCCGGCGAGCCCTGGCATCCGTTCGTGCTGTGGACCCTGGAGCAGGGGCTGGCCGGGCTGGAGAACCTCAGCCTGATCCCGGGGACCGTTGGTGCTGCGCCGGTGCAGAACATCGGCGCCTACGGTGTGGAGCTCAAGGACGTGCTGCACAGTCTGCTGGCCTTTGATCGGCAGAGCGGTGAGCTGCGCGAGTTCCGTGTGGACGAGTGCGAATTTGCCTATCGCCACAGTCGCTTCAAGCGCGAGAGCGGACGCTGGCTGATCCTGCGGGTGCGCTTCGCCCTCAGTCGCCAGGCCGTGCTGCATCTGGACTATGGTCCGCTGCGTCAGCGCCTGCAGCAGCAGGGCATCGACGTGCCGACCCCGTTGGCGGTGAGTCAGGCGGTCTGTGCGATTCGTGCAGAAAAGTTGCCGGACCCGCAGGTGCTGGGCAACGCCGGCAGCTTCTTCAAGAATCCGCTGGTCGACGAGGCTCTGGCCGGCCAGCTGCGCGAGCGCTGGCCAGGTCTGGTTGGCTATCCGGCGGGGGATGGGCAGGTCAAGCTGGCGGCTGGCTGGCTGATCGAGCAGGCGGGTTGGAAGGGGTATCGCGATGGCGATGCCGGCGTGCACGCCTTGCAGGCACTGGTGCTGGTCAATTACGGCGGAGCCACGGGCCGGCAGCTGCTGGCCCTGGCGCAGCGTATCCAGGCCGATATCCGCACGCGCTTCGGTGTCGATCTGGAGATCGAGCCCGTGGTCTGCTGAGGGCTGGGTGCGGCGCAGCAGCTGCGCCGTTGTGCCGAACGCTGGGCGGGTAAACAAAAAAGGGGGAATGCCGAAGCATTCCCCCTTTTTTGTTGGGCAGCGCCCGGGCCGTCAGGCCTGGGGCTTGCTCTCGCCTTCGCTCTGGGCCGGGGCGCTGCTGGCGACTTCGCCGGCCTCGCCCAGCTCGGCGGCGGCTGGCTGCTCAGCCTCGGCCTTGGCTTCGCCTTCGCCTTCGCCGGCGGTTTCGGCAGCCGTCTCCACTACGCTTGCTGCGGGTGCGGCTTCGGCAGTTTCGCTGGCTGCTGCGGCCGGCTCGGCCTCGACCACGGTTTCGGCAGCGGGGGCGGCCTGACGTGCGGCGGCCTCGGCAGCGGCGACTTCACGGGCCAGGCGCTCGGCTTCGCGACGACGGCGACGCTCGCGCGGGTCGTTGGGGGCGCGCGAACCGCTGGCGGCGAGGGTTTCTTCGCTGGTCGCAGCTGCTTCGACTTCGGCTGCCTCGCTCACGCTCACAGTCTCGGCCACAGCTTCCGCTTCCGCGGTAACTTCCGCTACGGCTTCAGCCTGCGGCTCCGGCTTAGTCTCGACGACGGGGGTCGCTTCGACACTGACGGCTACGGTGCTGGGCACGGTTTCGGCGGCCGGGGCTTCCTCGCTGACCGCGGCCGGCTCGCTGGCGCTGGCGGCGCTAGCCGGTTCGGTAGCAGCGGTTTCAGTCGGCTCGGCCACGGCTTCGAGCGCTTCGGCAACCCCGGCGGCGGCAACGGCAGCGCCGGTGGCGAGGGCGACAGCTTCGGCGCTGGTGGGTTGCTCGGCGGTACCTTCCTCGGCCTGCTCGTCACCGGCCTCACGCTGACGCTCGCGGCGGTTGCTGCGACGGCGCTGGCCGCGCGAACGGCGGCGCGGACGCTCACCTTCGGTGCCTTCCAGCTGCTCGTCCTGGCCTAGGTCTTCCTCGAGATTCTCGACTTCCTCCTCGCTCGGAGCCTGCTCGATGGTCTCTTCGACGCGGGCCTGGCGCGGCGCACGCTCGCCACGCGGCTTGCGCTCGCTGCGCTCCTCGCGGCGGGCTTCGCTCTGCTCGGCGACCTCTACCGGTTGGCCCTCTTCGCGAACAACGGTTTCCTCAGCGGCCTGAGGCTCCTCGCGAGCCGGACGCTCTTCGCGGGGCTGACGCGGCTCGCGCGGTTGACGCTCTTCGCGGGGCTGGCGCTCCTCGCGCGGTTGACGCTCTTCACGGGCCTGGCGCTCCTCGCGCGGTTGACGCTCCTCACGGGGTTGGCGTTCCTCGCGGGGCTGACGCTCTTCGCGCGGCTGACGTTCCTCGCGTGGTTGACGCTCCTCACGAGCCTGGCGCTCCTCGCGCGGTTGACGCTCTTCGCGGGGCTGGCGTTCCTCGCGCGGCTTGCGCTCCTCGCGGGCCGGGCGATCTTCGCGCGGCTTGCGATCACCACGGTCGCTGCGCTCGCCGTCGCGGCGACGGTTCTGCTGGCGGCCAGTGCGGCGTTCTTCGCTACGCTGCGGGCGTTCGCTGGCGGCCGGCTGTTCGCTGACACTGACGCTGACCGGCTTGGCTTCTTCCTTGCCGGCGAACAGGCCAACCAGCGAGCGAATCAGGCCCTTGAACAGGCTGGGCTCGGGGGTCGGGTGCGCCAGCGGCGCGGCCGCCGGAGCCGGGGCGGGTGCCGCGGCTTCGATCGCCTGCGGCGCCGGACGCTCATGGGTCACGGTCTTCACTACCGCTTCCTGGCGTACCAGGGTGCGTGTGGCGGCCACGGGCTGCACGTCCTCGACTTCGGTTGGGGTCATCTCGTAGCTGGACTGGCCGACCTGAACTTCCGGGCTGTCGTCGCGCAGACGCTGCACTTCGAAGTTCGGGGTCTCCAGATGGTCGTTCGGCAGGATGACGATGCGCGCGCGGCTGCGCAGTTCGATCTTGGTGATGGCGTTGCGCTTCTCGTTGAGCAGGAAGGCGGCCACCGGGATCGGTACCTGGGCGCGAACTTCCGCGGTACGGTCCTTGAGGGCTTCTTCCTCGATCAGGCGCAGGATCGCCAGCGACAGCGATTCGACGTCGCGGATGATGCCCTGGCCGTTGCAGCGCGGGCAGACGATGCCGCTGGTTTCACCCAGCGACGGACGCAGGCGCTGGCGGGACATTTCCAGCAGGCCGAAGCGCGAGATGCGACCGACCTGGACGCGGGCGCGGTCGGCCTCGAGGGATTCGCGGACCTTGTCCTCCACGGCGCGTTGGTTCTTCGCCGGGGTCATGTCGATGAAGTCGATGACGATCAGGCCGCCGATGTCGCGCAGACGCAGTTGGCGGGCGATTTCCTCGGCCGCTTCCAGGTTGGTCTGCAGCGCGGTTTCCTCGATGTCGCCGCCCTTGGTGGCGCGCGCCGAGTTGATGTCGATCGACACCAGGGCTTCGGTCGGATCGATGACGATGGAACCGCCGGAGGGCAGCTTCACTTCGCGCTGGAAGGCGGTCTCGATCTGGCTCTCGATCTGGAAGCGGTTGAACAGCGGCACGCTGTCCTGGTACAGCTTGATCTTGCTGGCGTACTGCGGCATCACCTGCTGGATGAAGCTCAGCGCTTCCTCCTGGGCTTCGACGCTGTCGACCAGCACTTCGCCGATGTCCTGGCGCAGGTAGTCGCGGATGGCGCGGATGATGACGTTGCTTTCCTGGTAGATCAGGAAGGGAGCGGCGCGGTCCTGCGAGGCTTCCTTGATCGCGGTCCACAGCTGCACCAGGTAGTCGAGGTCCCACTGCAGCTCTTCGCTGGAGCGGCCGAGGCCGGCGGTGCGCACGATCAGGCCCATGTCGCCCGGGGCGTTGAGGCCGTTGAGGGCTTCGCGCAGTTCGTTGCGCTCCTCGCCCTCGATGCGGCGGGAAATGCCGCCGGCGCGCGGGTTGTTGGGCATCAGCACCAGGTAGCGGCCGGCCAGGCTGATGAAGGTGGTCAGTGCGGCGCCCTTGTTGCCGCGCTCTTCCTTCTCGACCTGGACGATGACTTCCTGACCTTCCCTGAGCACGTCCTTGATGTTGACGCGACCCTCGGGGGTCTTGCTGAAGTATTCGCGGGAGATTTCCTTGAGCGGCAGGAAGCCGTGACGGTCGGCGCCGAAATCGACGAAGGCAGCCTCGAGGCTGGGTTCGACGCGGGTGATGCGGCCTTTGTAGATGTTGGCCTTCTTCTGCTGGCGGGCGCCCGATTCGATGTCGAGGTCGAACAGACGTTGACCGTCGACCAGAGCAACGCGCAACTCTTCGGGTTGAGTTGCGTTGATCAGCATTCTTTTCATGTAGTACCAATGGTTTCCGGGCTGCCGGAAACGGCGGTTGGCACACACGACTCTCGTGGTCGGTGTCAGGTGCGCCGGGAACGGTCTGGCCGTTGCCCTTGTCAAGCATCCCAGACGGCTGGGTCTGGGTGCGACTGGCGGCTCCTGCTAACTGTAGGTACAGAAGCACTCATTCAGGAGGAGGAATCAAACAACGCTGCGGACGATCATGGCGTCTGGCAAGCCGAGTGCTACGCAGTCCGTCGTTTGTGCATCTCCACCCTGCACGTATCCCTGAGAATCGGGTGCCGCTCGCAGAATCCGCAGCGGGTTAGCATTTGCACGAAACGCCGGGCGTCTCGCACGTCATGTCTCAAGGCTGGTTTTCCGAGGCATCGGCGACTCTGGCTGATGCACCGTCGGACGGCCTGGCGTCCATTGATTGTATGTCCGGTGTGCGGCGATCTTGCCTGAAGCACACGGAATGCCGCTTTTGGCGGCGCCCGGACTATAGCAGTAATCATTAAGTGCTTCAATTCAGGCAAAAATTGCTATGATTTGCGCATGACAACTCCCTCGCAAATCTCCACTGGCGTCCAGCTGCTCGAAGTGCGGCCGGAACTTGCCGGGCAGCGCATCGACAACTTTCTCCGTACCCAGTTGAAAGGTGTTCCCAAGACTCTGATCTACCGCATCCTGCGCAAGGGCGAAGTGCGGGTGAACAAGGGGCGGATCAAGCCCGAATACAAGCTGCAGGCTGGCGACGTGGTGCGGGTGCCGCCGCTGCGCGTATCCGAGCGCGACGAACCCGAGCCGCTGGCGCAGGGGCTGCTGCAGCGCCTCGAGGCCGCCGTGGTCTATGAAGACAAGGCGCTGATCGTCCTCAACAAGCCGGCCGGTATCGCCGTGCATGGCGGCAGCGGGCTGAGCTACGGGGTGATCGAGGCCTTCCGCCAGCTGCGCCCCGATGCCAAGGATATCGAGCTGGTGCATCGTCTCGACCGCGACACCTCGGGCCTGCTGATGATCGCCAAGAAGCGCAGCATGCTGCGTCACCTGCACGAGGCGCTGCGCGGCGACGGCGTGGACAAGCGTTACCTGGCGCTGGTGCGCGGCAACTGGCCAACCGCGAAGAAGAAGATCAGTGCGCCTTTGTTGAAGAACAATCTGCGCTCCGGCGAGCGTATGGTCGAGGTGAATCCCGAGGGCAAGGACGCGCTGACCGAGTTCCGCATCGTGCGCCGCTTCGGCGATTTCGCCACCCTGATCGAGGCTCGTCCGATCACCGGGCGTACCCATCAGATCCGCGTCCACGCCAAACATGCCGGGCACTCGATTGCCGGCGACAGCAAGTACGGCGACGAGGGGTTCACGCGCGAGATTCGCGAGCTGGGCGGCAAGCGGCTGTTCCTGCATGCCCATGCGCTGCGCGTGACGCTGCCCGATGGCGGCGTGCTGGAGCTGCAGGCGCCGGTGGACGAGATGTGGGCGCAGACCCTGGAGCGTCTCGATGGCTGATTACCAGCTGCTGGTGTTCGACTGGGACGGCACTCTGGTCGACTCCATTGCGCGGATCGTCGAATCGATGCGTGTGGCGGCGGCCGAGTGCGGGCTGCCGTGGCTGGATGACGTGACCATTCGCGGCATCATCGGTCTGGGGCTGCCGGAGGCGATCCGCAGCCTGTATCCCGACCTGGAGGATGCGGCGCAGATCACCGTGTTCCGGCAGATCTACAGTGATCATTACCTGTCCCTGGAGAGCACGCCGTCGCCCTTGTTCGACGGCGTGCTCGAATCGCTGCTGGCGTTCCGCGAGCAGGGCTATCGCCTGGCGGTAGCGACCGGGAAGAGTCGTCGCGGCCTTGATCGGGTGCTGGCGGGGCATGGCTGGCAGGAGTTCTTCGATGTCACCCGTTGTGCCGACGAGACCGCGAGCAAGCCGGATCCGCGGATGCTGCACGAGATCCTCGCGCACTGCGGCGTGGTGCCGGCGCGGGCCTTGATGGTCGGCGACTCGCCCTTCGATCTGCAGATGGCGCAGCGTGCCGGCATGACGGCGGTGGCGGTGGGATACGGTGCGCAGCCGCTGGCGGTGCTGCAGGAGTATCGTCCGCAGTTGGCCATCGACAGCTTCGATGGGCTTGGGCGCTGGCTGGGTGGGCAGCGGGTCGCATATACGGAGGTTGGCGAACATGCAATCGGATGAGTGGAAGGCGGCGGCGCCGTCTGACGAGAAAACCTGGAAGCTGCTGGAGAAGGCGGTGCTGGCTGGGGTGGTCGAACAGCGCCGGGCGCGTCGCTGGGGCATCTTCTTCAAGGGGCTGGCCTTTCTCTATGTGTTTGGGGCGCTGTTCCTGTTGTCGCCCTGGGCAAGCCTGGAAAAGAGCGCCGCGCTGAAGTCGCATACCGCGCTGATCGAGGTGCGCGGGGTGATCGCCGACGAGGAGCGTGCCAGTGCCGACAATATCGTCGGCAGCCTGCGCGAGGCCTTCAAGGACAAGAACACCCGGGCCGTGGTCCTGCGCATCAACAGTCCTGGCGGCAGTCCGGTGCAGTCCGGTTACATCTATGACGAGATCCGTCGCCTGCGTGGCGAGTACCCGGACGTCAAGCTGTATGCGGTGATCGCCGATCTCGGCGCTTCCGGGGCCTACTACATCGCCAGTGCGGCCGACGCTATCTATGCCGACAAGGCCAGCCTGGTCGGCTCCATCGGCGTCACGGCGTCCGGCTTCGGCTTTGTCGATGTCATGAGCAAGGTCGGGGTCGAGCGGCGCGTGTATACCGCTGGCGAGCACAAGACCTTCCTGGATCCGTTCATGCCGCAGAAAGAGGAGGAAACCCGCTTCTGGGGCACTGTGCTGGAGACCACCCACAAGCAGTTCATTGCCAGCGTCAAGCAGGGGCGTGGCGAGCGACTGAAGGACAAGGAGCATCCGGAGCTGTTTTCCGGGCTGGTCTGGTCCGGCGAGCAGGCGCTCACGCTGGGTCTGATCGACGGTCTGGGCAGTGCCAGCTATGTGGCGCGCGAGGTGGTCGGCGAGAAGAATCTGGTGGACTTCACTCAGAAGGAGTCGCCGATCGATCGTTTCGCCAAGAAACTGGGGGTTGGCGTGGCTGAGCAGATTTCGTTGTGGGCGGGGGTGCGCGTTCCTGCATTGCATTGAGGTTGGCGTGGGTGGCAGGTCAGGGGATCTGCACGCCTTCGTTCAGCAGCATGTCGATCAGGCGGATCAGTGGCAGGCCGATCAGGCTGGTGGCGTCCTCGCCCTCGGTGCTGCGGAACAGGCTGACACCGAGGCCCTCGGACTTGAAGCTGCCGGCGCAGTCATAGGGCTGCTCCAGGTGCAGGTAGCGCTCGATGCGGGCGTCGTCCAGCGCACGAAAGTGCACGGTAAAGGGGATGCAGTCGACCTGGCTGTGGCCGCTCTGCGAGTTGTGCAGGCACAGGCCGGTATAAAAGGTCACGCTGCCGCCGCTGGCGGCATGCAGCTGCTCGCGAGCGCGCGCGAAGTCGTGCGGTTTGCCGAGAATGCTGCCGTCGGCGAGGGCGGCAACCTGGTCGGAGCCGATGATCAGGTGTCGGGGGTGTTGTCCGGCCAAGGCGCGGGCTTTCTGTTCGGCCAGGCGGCGCACCAGTTGTTCGGCGCTTTCGCCGGGCAGGGCGGATTCGTCGATGTGCGGAGCCTGGCAGGTGAACGGCAGGTGCAGGCGCTCGAGCAGGGTGCGACGGTAGGCGGAGCTGGAAGCGAGAACCAGGGGTAACATGATGATTTCCTCGGAATTTGCCGACGATTCTAGGTATCCCGGGTGCCTGCTGCATACAAGGAAATTTCTTTGACAGTTAAAAGGGGTGTCCCTAGAATGGCGCGCTTATGTTGAAAGGGCCGATTCCACCTCATATCGATCCGCGAAAGCTTGCCGATCGCGCCGCCATCCTCGAGGGTGAGTGGCCGCTTGCGCAGTTTTCACGGTTGTGCGAGCAGTTGGTCAGCGATGCCGGCAGTGTCCATGCTCATTTGCAGTTTGGGCGTGACGAGCAAGGGCTGATCGTCATGCGCGGCACTCTCGATGTCGAGGTGCAGATGGTTTGCCAGCGTTGTCTGGAGCCGGCAACCCTGCCGGTGCACAGCGAGTTCGTCTATGCCGTGTTGCGGGAAGGTGCTTCGCACGATTCCGTGCCGAAAAGCTATGACGCGCTGGAGGTGGGTGAGGAGCCGCTCGAACTGATCCCTGTGGTCGAGGATGAGTTGTTGCTCGCGCTTCCCATTGTGCCGGCCCACGATCCCGATGCATGCCAACATCCGGCAGGTTTTGCAGCAGCACCAGAACCCAGCGTCAACGAGGTTTCGCGGTCCAACCCGTTCGATGTACTGGCGCAGTTGAAACGTGACCCAAACGTTTAGGAGTTAATCAAATGGCTGTTCAACAGAACAAAAAGTCTCGTTCCGCTCGCGACATGCGTCGTTCCCACGATGGCCTCGAAGCCAACGCACTGTCCGTCGAAAAGAGCACCGGTGAAGTTCACCTGCGCCACCACGTGAGCCCGGAAGGCGTTTACCGTGGTCGCAAGGTGATCGACAAGGGCGCCGACGAGTAATCCTTGTCCGCTCCGGTCATCGCGATCGATGCAATGGGTGGGGACTTCGGTCCCCACTGCATTGTTCCGGCCTGTCTCGACAGTCTGGTTGAATACCCCTCCCTGCAGCTGATTCTCGTCGGCCAGCCCTCCGTAATCGAAGCGCTCATCGCAGAGCATCCTGCGGTCGATCGTTCGCGTCTGCGTATTCATCCTGCCAGCGAAATCGTCACCATGGACGAGCGTCCGGCGCAGGTGCTGCGTGGCAAACCCGATTCCTCCATGCGCCAGGCTCTCGAGCTGGTCCGCCGCGGCGAGGCCCAGGCCTGTGTCAGTGCCGGCAATACCGGGGCGCTGATGGCGCTGTCGCGTTATCTGCTGAAGACCCTGCCCGGTATCGACCGGCCGGCGATGGTGACTGCCATCCCCACTGCCCGCGGTAGCTGCCATCTGCTCGATCTGGGCGCCAACATCGACTGCAGCGCCGAGCACCTTTACCAGTTCGCGGTGATGGGGGCGGTGGCTGCCGAGGCGCTGGGTATCGTGCGGCCGCGGGTGGCGCTGTTGAATGTGGGGACCGAAGAGATCAAGGGCAGCCAGCAGGTCAAGCTGGCTGCCACTCTGCTGCAGCAGGCGCGCGAGTTGAATTACGTCGGCTTTGTCGAGGGAGATGGTCTGTACCGCGGCGAGGCGGACGTGGTGGTGTGCGACGGTTTTGTCGGCAACATCGTGCTCAAGGCCAGTGAAGGGCTGGCGGCATTGATCGTGGCGCGTCTGGAGGCGTTGTTCCGCTCGGGCGTGGGTCCTCGCCTGGTCGGACTGCTGGCCTTGCCGTTGCTGCGGCGCCTGCAGGACGACCTGCGCCCGGCGCGACACAATGGCGCGAGCTTTCTCGGTTTGCAGGGGATCGTGGTAAAAAGTCACGGCGGTGCGGGGCCGGAAGGCTTTCGCAGCGCGATCCGGCGGGCGCTGGCGGAAATCCGCGAGAACCTGCCGCAGCGTCTGCATGGGCGTCTGGAGCAGCTGCTGCTCTAGCGGCCTGTGACCGATGTGCGGTGCCGGCCATCCAACTGTCAGTCTGTTGCGACGCGATGCGCCGCAGCCTTCCTGACGAACAAGTACCCAAGGAACTTGCTTCCATGTCTTCCTCCCTCGCTTTCGTTTTTCCCGGCCAGGGCTCCCAGGCAGTCGGCATGCTGGCCGAGCTGGGCGCGCAGCACGCCTCGATTCGTGAAACCTTCGCCGAAGCCTCTGCGGCTCTGGGCTATGATCTCTGGGCGCTGACCCAGGCCGGGCCGGCCGAGCAGCTCAACCAGACCGACAAGACCCAGCCGGCCATCCTCGCCGCCTCCATCGCGCTGTGGCGTCTGTGGCTGGCCGAAGGCGGCGCGCAGCCGGCCTTCGTCGCCGGGCACAGCCTGGGCGAGTACTCGGCGCTGGTGGCGGCCGGCTGTCTGCCGTTCGCCGAGGCGGTCAAGCTGGTCGAGCTGCGTGGCCAGCTGATGCAGCAGGCAGTGCCGGCCGGGCATGGTGGCATGGCGGCGATCCTCGGTCTGGACGACGACGCCGTGCGTGCGGCCTGCGCCGAAGCGGCGCAAGGCGACGTGGTCAGTGCGGTCAACTTCAACGCGCCGGGCCAGGTGGTGATCGCCGGTGCCGCGGCTGCGGTCGAGCGGGCCATCGAGGCGTGCAAGGCCAAGGGCGCCAAGCGCGCCATGGCGCTGCCGGTGAGCGTGCCGTCGCACTGCGCACTGATGCGTCCGGCGGCGGAAAAGTTCGCCGCGGCGGTGGAGGCCATCGCCTGGCAGCTGCCGCAGATCGCCATCGTGCAGAACACCAGCGCCCAGGTGCCGGCCGAACTGGCTGCGCTCAAGCAGGACCTGCTGGCGCAGCTGTACAGTCCGGTGCGCTGGGTCGAGTCGGTGGTGCTGCTGGCCGAGCGCGGCGTCACCGAGCTGGTCGAGTGTGGCCCGGGCAAGGTGCTGTCCGGTCTGAACAAGCGCTGCGCCAAGGGCGTCAATACCCACAATCTGGATACCCCGGAAGCCTTTGCCGCCACCCGTGCGGCCCTGGCCTGAACATCAGGAGAAATCACCCATGAGTCTGCAAGGTAAGGTGGCTCTGGTCACCGGTGCAACCCGCGGTATCGGCCAGGCCATTGCCCTGGAGCTGGGCCGGCAGGGCGCCATCGTCATCGGTACCGCCACCAGTGCGGCCGGTGCCGAGCGCATCGCCGAAACCCTGAAGAGCAACGGCATCGAAGGTGCCGGTCTGGTTCTCGACGTGTCCAGCGACGAGTCGGTAGCCCAGACCCTGGAACACATCCAGCAGCACCTCGGCCAGCCCGCGATCCTGGTGAACAACGCCGGCATCACCCGCGACAACCTGATGCTGCGGATGAAGGACGACGAGTGGCACGACGTCATCAACACCAACCTGACCAGCATCTACCGCCTGTCCAAGGCGGTGCTGCGCGGCATGACCAAGGCGCGCTGGGGCCGCATCATCAACATCAGTTCGGTGGTCGGCTCCATGGGCAACGCCGGACAGGCCAACTATGCGGCGGCCAAGGCCGGCGTCGAAGGTTTCAGCCGCGCCCTGGCGCGCGAAGTGGGGTCCCGCGGTATCACCGTCAACGCGGTGGCGCCGGGCTTCATTGACACCGACATGACCCGCGAGCTGCCGGCGGCCAATCGCGACGCGCTGCTGACCCAGATTCCGCTCGGTCGCCTGGGCCAGGCCGAGGAAATCGCCAGTGTCGTGGCCTTCCTCGCCGGTGACGGTGGTGCCTATGTGACCGGTGCCACAATTCCGGTCAATGGCGGCATGTACATGTAAAAAGCGATGGCCGGCATTGGCTGGCCGTCATCATTGCTGTCTAGAATACGTGTCCACATGCAGCCGGGCGGTCGGTGGCCGAGCCGGACAGTTCGGCAGGGCGGCAAGGGTTTTGCTTGAAAAGCTGAAAACCCTTTCTATACACTATCGACCACCAGCTACATGGAATTCTCCATAGGAGTGAGAACTAGTTATGAGCACCATCGAAGAACGCGTCAAGAAGATCGTTGCCGAGCAGCTTGGCGTTAAAGAAGACGAAGTGACCAACAGCGCTTCCTTCGTTGAAGACCTGGGCGCCGACTCCCTGGATACCGTCGAGCTGGTTATGGCTCTCGAAGAAGAATTCGAGACCGAAATCCCGGACGAACAGGCCGAGAAGATCACCACCGTTCAGGAAGCCATCGATTACATTAATGCTCACGGTCAGCAATAAGTAATCGTCGGTTCCGGCCGGTAAAAAGCCGCACGTCCCTTAAAGGCGTGCGGTTTTTCTTTGTGTTCAAGGAAGTCGTGGTGGTAAGTCGGTACCATGGCTTTCCCTGCTGTAGTGGATCAACAAGAGGAGAGCGCTGTGTCGCGTAGACGCGTCGTGGTCACCGGTCTCGGTATGCTGTCACCCCTTGGCCCGGATGTGGCCAGCAGCTGGCAGGGTGTGTTGGCAGGACAGAGTGGCATCGGGCCCATCGGGCATATGGATGTCTCGGCTTTTGCCACCCGTTTCGGTGGCGCGGTCAAGGGCTTCAATGTCGAGGACTACCTGTCGGCCAAAGAAGCTCGCAAGATGGACCTCTTCATCCAGTACGGCCTGGCAGCCAGTTTTCAGGCGGTGCGCGACGCCGGCCTGGAAGTCACCGATGCCAACCGCGAGCGCATTGGCGTGGCCATGGGCTCGGGCATCGGCGGCCTGACCAATATCGAGAACAATGCCAAGTCGCTGCATGAGCAGGGGCCGCGGCGCATTTCGCCGTTCTTCGTGCCGGGCTCGATCATCAACATGACTTCCGGGTTCCTGTCGATCCACCTGGGCGTCCAGGGTCCCAACTACGCCATTACCACGGCCTGCACCACCGGCACCCATTCCATCGGTATGGCGGCACGCAACATCGCCTATGGCGAGGCCGACGTGATGATCGCCGGTGGTTCGGAAATGGCTGCCTGCGGTCTGGGTCTCGGCGGCTTCGGGGCGGCGCGTGCGCTGTCCACCCGCAACGACGAGCCGACCCGCGCCAGTCGTCCGTGGGATCGTGATCGCGATGGTTTCGTGCTCGCCGACGGTGCCGGCGCCCTGGTGCTGGAAGAGCTGGAGCACGCCCGCGCCCGCGGTGCGCGCATCTACGCCGAACTGGTCGGCTTCGGCATGAGTGGCGATGCCTACCACATGACCTCGCCACCTGAGACCGGGGAGGGCGCCGCGCGCTGCATGGCCAATGCCCTGCGCGATGCCGGCCTGAATCCGCAGCAGGTGCAGTACATCAATGCCCACGGCACCTCCACGCCGGCGGGCGACCTGGCCGAGGTGGCAGCGGTCAAGCGGGTGTTCGGCGAGCATGCCTATAACCTGGCGGTCAGCTCGACCAAGTCGATGACCGGCCACCTGCTCGGCGCGGCCGGTGCGGTGGAGGCGATCTTCAGCATCCTCGCCCTGCGCGACCAGGTGGCGCCGCCGACCATCAACCTCGATGAGCCGGACGAAGGCTGTGACCTCAACTTCGTGGCGCATCAGGCGCAGGCGATGCCGATCGACGTGGCGGTGTCCAACTCCTTCGGCTTTGGCGGCACCAACGGCACCCTGGTGTTCCGCCGCCTGGTCGACTGATGGCGCTGGTGTGGATCGACGGCCGGCCGGCGGATCTGCTGCCGGTGACCGACCGTGGTCTGGCCTACGGCGATGGTCTGTTCGAGACCATCGCCGTACGGCAGGGGCAGATTGCCCTGCTCGAGCGCCATCTGCAGCGCCTGGGCGAAGGCGCCCGGCGCCTGTTGCTGCCGCTGGATCTGGCGCCGGTGCGCGCCGAGCTGCTGGCCTTTGCCGCTGAGCTCGGGCATGGCGTGGCCAAGCTGATCGTCACCCGCGGCGACGGCCAGCGCGGTTACGCACCGCCGGCGGCTGCCCGCTGCCGGCGCATCCTCAGTGGCACGCCGCCGCCGGCCTATCCGCCGGCGCATCGTCTGCACGGCGTCCGTCTGCATCCCTGCGCCACCCGCCTGGCCGAACAGCCGCTGCTGGCCGGGCTCAAACACCTCAACCGCCTCGAGCAGGTGCTGGCCCGCGCCGAATGGCAGGATCCGGCCTGTGCCGAGGGGCTGATGCTCGACCGCAGCGGGCGGGTGATCGAGGGCGTCTTCAGCAACCTGTTCCTGGTTGCTGGCGGCGCGTTGCTGACCCCGTCGCTGGAGCGGTGTGGCGTGGCGGGGGTGATGCGCGCGGAAATCCTCGCCCGTGCCGAGCTCGCCGGCATCCCGGCGCGGGTGGTCGACATCGACCGCGCGCAATTGCTGGCGGCCGACGAAGTGTTCCTGTGCAACAGCCAGTTCGGCATCTGGCCGGTGGTCGAGCTCGAAGACCACGTCTGGCCGGTGGGCAATCTGACCCGTACACTTCAGGGTCTGCTTGGCGACCTGGTGGATGGCTGATTGTGAAACGTACCCTGCTGTACCTGCTGGAGGGCGGTCTGCTGCTGGCGGGGCTGCTCGTGGCATTCACCGGCTGGCAGCAGCAAGTGGCCCTGCAGCGGCCGCTGGCGATTGCCGAGGAGCGCCTGATCGAGGTGCCCGCGGGCGCCACGCCCGGCGGCGTGCTGAACCGGCTAGAAGACGAGGGCGTGCTGGATGGCGCCTTGTGGCTGCGCCTGTACTGGCGCTTCAATCTCGACGGCAAGGCCCTGCACAGCGGCGAATATCGCCTGACCCCGGGGCTGACCGGGCGCGACCTGCTTGATCTGTGGCGGCGCGGCGAGGTCGTGCAGTACAGCCTGACCCTGGTCGAAGGCTGGAGCTTCCGGCAGTTGCGCGCCGCGCTGGTCAGTCAGGAGCGCCTGGAGCAAACCCTGGCCAGCCTGGACGATGCGGCGGTGATGCAGCGTCTCGGTCTCGATGGTCAGCACCCGGAAGGGCGCTTCTTTCCCGATACCTATCGCTACGTGCGCGGCATGCGCGACATCGACCTGCTGCGCCAGGCCCATGAGCGGCTGACTCAGGTGCTGGATGAGGAGTGGGGCCAGCGTGCCGAGGGATTGCCCTATCGCGAGCCCTATCAGGCGCTGATCATGGCCTCGCTGGTGGAGAAGGAAACCGGCGTGGCCGAGGAGCGCGAAGCGATCGCCGGCCTGTTCATCCGCCGCCTGCGCCTGGGCATGCTGCTGCAGACCGATCCGGCGGTGATCTACGGGCTGGGCGAGCGCTATGCCGGCAACCTGACCCGTGCACACCTGCGCGAGCCGACGCCGTACAACACCTATCTGCACCCGGGGCTGCCGCCGACGCCGATCGCCATGGTCGGTCGCGAAGCGATCCACGCCGCACTGCATCCGGCCGCCGGCGACAGCCTGTACTTCGTCGCCCGCGGCGACGGCACCCACGTGTTTTCGCGCACGCTCGACGAACACAACCGCGCGGTGCGCGAATTCCAGCTCAAGCGGCGCGAGGACTATCGTTCCAGTCCGGCCGCGCCGACACAAGGAAAAGCCCAGTGAGTGGCCTGTTCATCACCCTCGAAGGCCCCGAAGGGGCAGGCAAGAGCACCAATCGCGAGTACCTGGCCGAGCGACTGAAAAGCGCTGGCTGCGACGTACTGCTGACCCGCGAGCCGGGCGGCACGCCGCTGGCCGAGCGCATCCGCGAGCTGCTGCTGACCCCCAGCGCCGAGCCGATGGCAGCCGATACCGAACTGCTGCTGGTGTTCGCCGCGCGCGCCCAGCACTTGGCACAGGTGATCCGCCCGGCCCTGGCCGCCGGCAAGGTGGTGCTCTGCGACCGCTTTACCGACGCCACCTACGCCTATCAGGGCGGCGGGCGCGGCCTGTCGCTGGAGCGCATCGCGCTGCTGGAGGATTTTGTCCAGGGCAGTCTGCGCCCGGACCTGACCCTGGTGTTCGACCTGCCGGTCGAGGTTGGCCTGGCCCGCGCCGCGGCGCGCGGCCGGCTGGATCGCTTCGAGCAGGAAGCCCAGGACTTCTTCGAGGCGGTGCGCCAGGCCTATCTGGTCCGCGCCCGCCAGACGCCGGCGCGCTACCGCCTGCTGGATGCCGCCCAGCCGCTGGCAGCGGTACAGGCGCAGCTCGATGGCCTGCTGCCCGAACTGCTGGAGCGCGCGCGTGGCTGAGGCCTATCCCTGGCAGGAGGGCTTGTGGCAGCAGCTCAGCCGGCGCGAGCGGCATGCCCACGCCTACCTGCTGCACGGCCCGGCCGGCATCGGCAAGCGCGCGCTGGCCGAGCGCCTGGCCGCGGCACTGCTGTGCAGTGCTCCGCTTGCCGGCGACGCCTGCGGCCAGTGCAAGGCCTGCCTGCTGCTGCGCGCCGGTACCCATCCGGACTTCTTTGAGCTGCAGCCGGAGGAGGCGGACAAGCCGATCCGCGTCGACCAGGTGCGCGAGCTGGTCGACTTCGTGGCGCAGACCGCCCAGCTCGGCGGGCGCAAGCTGGTTCTGCTCGAACCGGCCGAGGCGATGAACCTGAATGCCGCCAATGCCCTGCTGAAAAGCCTGGAAGAGCCCGCTGGCGACACCGTGCTGCTGCTGGTCAGCCACCAGCCCAGCCGTCTGCTGCCGACCATCAAGAGCCGCTGTCAGCAGCAGGCCTGCCCGCTGCCGGGGGCGGCGGCGGGGCTGGCCTGGCTGGCCGGCCGCCTGCCGGAGCAGGAGGGGGCTGTGCATCAGCGCCTGCTCGAGCTGGCGGCCGGGTCGCCGCTGCGTGCCCTGCAGTTGTATCAGGACGGTGTGCTGGAGCAGCGTCTGCTGGTGGAGGAGGGCGTGAAGAAGCTGCTCAAGCAGCAGGCGGCGCCTTCCGAGCTGGCCGAGGGCTGGAAGAATGTGCCCCTGCCCCTGCTGCTCGACTGGTTCTGCGAGTGGCTGCTGCTGGTGCTGCGTTTTCGCATGACGGGGGACGAGGCCGGGCTGGGCGCTGCGCAGATGAGCAAGGTGATGCGCTACCTTGCCGAACGCGCGCCGCTGCCGGCGGTGCTGGAGTTGCAGGAGTGGCTGCTGGCGCAGCGCCAGAAGGTGCTCGGCAAGGCCAACCTCAATCGCGTACTGCTTCTCGAAGCCCTGCTGGTGCGGTGGGCAAGCCTGCCGCTGGCGGGCTAGAATCGGCCATCGGATCAGTCCTGGAAGCCCCTCATGAGCATGCCTCCCATTGGCGGACGTAACGCCATCCTGTCTCTTACCCTGAAGGACAAGGCCCAGCTGTATGCGGCCTACATGCCCTTCGTGCGCAACGGCGGCCTGTTCATTTCCACCAACAAGACGTATCGCCTGGGTGACGAGGTCTTCATGTTGCTGAGCCTGATGGACGAGCCGGAAAAGATCCCGGTTGCCGGCAAGGTGGTGTGGGTCACCCCCAAGGGCGCGCAGAGCAACCGCGTGGCCGGGGTTGGCGTACAGCTCAACGACGGCGACCACACCACCCGCAACAAGATCGAAACCTACCTGGCCGGTGCGCTCAAGTCCGAGCGGCCGACCCTGACGATGTGACGATGCTCGTAGACTCCCATTGCCATCTCGATCGCTTGGACCTCGCGGCCCACGGCGGTTCGCTCGACGCCGCGCTGGCGGCGGCACGTGCCCGCGGCGTCGGCCGCTTCCTGTGCATCGGCATCAGTGCGGACAACGCCGCGGCGGTGCGCCGGCTGGCGGCAAGCCACGCTGACGTGTATTGCTCGATTGGTGTGCACCCGCTGGATCTTGAGCCCGGTGCCGAGCCGGCACTCGACTGGCTGCTCCACGAGCTGGACCATCCGCGGGTGGTGGCCATCGGCGAAACCGGTCTGGACTACCACTACCAGCCGGAAGCGGCCACGTTGCAACAGGCCAGTTTCCGCCTGCACCTCGAGGCGGCGCAGCAGACCGGCAAGCCGGTGATCGTGCATACCCGCGAAGCGCGCCAGGACACCCTGGACATGCTGCGCGCGGCCGACCTGCCACAGGCCGGCGTGCTGCACTGCTTCACCGAGGACTGGGAGATGGCCAAGGCGGCGCTGGACCTGGGTTACTACATCTCCCTGTCCGGCATCGTCACCTTCCGCAATGCCGAGGCCCTGCGCGAGGTGGCGCGGCGCATCCCCGCCGACCGTCTGCTGGTGGAAACCGATGCGCCCTATCTGGCGCCGGTGCCCCACCGTGGCAAGCCGAACCTGCCGGAGTATGTGCGCGACGTCGCCGAGTTCCTCGCCGGGCTGCGCGGCGTGGCCTTCGAGACCCTGGCCGAGCAGACCACGGCCAACTTTCAGCGCTTGTTTCCCCTGGCGGTCTGAGCCGCGCGCAGACAAAAAAAACCCGGACTCTGGGGGGGAATCCGGGCCAAGACCATTAGGAGTGAAACCGGAACAAGCCTTCCTCACCGTTCCGCCTGATGGACACTGGGGGAAGTGCCGTACATCAGTAGTAAGCATTATTGACCAGCATCCGCTGCTTTGCCGGCAGGATCCCCTCTGTTTTAGTACGGATTTGAAATAGTTCCGCAGCTGTTGAGTGCAAAGCCGCCCGGTTGGCTGGATTCATCCCGGCGGCTCGCCCTCAGCGCAGTCGCCGCAGCAGTTCCAGGGTTTCCTCGATCACCGGCTCCGGCGTATAGAAGTGCGGCGACAGGCGGATGCCGCCGCCGCGCTGGGCGCATACCACCTGCTGCTGTTTCAGGGTCTCGAACAGCCGCGGATGCTCCCAGCCGGCCAGGCTGAAGGTGAGAATCCCGGCGCGGCGCTCCGGTTCCGGCGGACTCAGCAGGCTGGCGCCGGGCAGGGCGGCGATCCCCGCATGCAGCCGGGCGATGCGCGCCTCGATCAGGCTGGCCACTTGCGCCAGGCCGACGTCCTCGAGCAGCGCCAGGCTGGCCTCCAGGGCCACCGCGCCGAGCATGTTCGGGCTGCCGCACTCGAAGCGCCGTGCGCTCTTGGCCGGCTGCCAGTCGCGCCGGTCGTAGTTGCCGGCATCTTCCAGCATATGCCAGCCGTATTCGTGCAGCTTCAGCTGCTCGCGCAGGTCGCTACGGCAGTAGAACACCCCGAGCCCCTCCGCGCCGAGCATCCACTTGTGGCCGTCGGCCATGGCAAAGGCGCACTGGCTGGCCTGCACATCGAACGGCTGGGCACCCAGCTGCTGGATGGCGTCGATGCACAGCAGCACCCCGCGCTGCTGGCAGCCGGCACCGAGGCGCGCCATGTCCAGGCGCAGGCCGCTGGCGTACTGCACCGCGCTGATGGCCAGCAGGCGGGTGCGCGGCGTGCAGGCTTGGAGCAGGGCGGCCTCGGGATCGGCGCCGGCCAGGCTCACCTCGATCACCTCCACGCCCTGCGGGCGCAGCGCCTCCCACACCACGCGGTTGGAGGGGAATTCCTGGTTGCTGATCACCACCTGGTCGCCGGCGCGCCAGTCGAGGCCGAAGGCGACGAACGACAGCGCTTCCGAGGTGTTCTTCACCAGCGCCACGTCGGCGCTGGACGGGGCGTTGAGCAGGCGGGTCAGGCGGGTGCGCAGGCGCTGCTCAAGCTGCAGCCATTGGGGGTAGTCGCGGGCGCCGACGCGCATGTTCTGCTCGGCAAAGGCGCTCACCGCCTGGCTGGCGCGGCGTGGCCAGGGGGCGACGGCGGCGTGATTGAGGTAGCGCAGGCCAGGCTCCTGGGGGAATTCGTCGTGCCATGCAGTCATGTCGGGCTCCGTGCAAAGCGGGTGGGGCGGGATGGGCTAGCAAGCTGGCCGCGTTCGGGCGGCATTGCCGTTTGTCCAGGAATGACGTATTCGGTTGCCGGGTAAATAATAAGCGCAAGCGCGCCAGCGGAAACTTCACAGGGGATGACAATGAACCAATCGGACAAGGCGGGCGACCTGCTGCAGCAAATTCCGGTGACGCCGGGCAAAGGTCTGCCCCCGGTGCATCTGTGGAATCCGCCCTTCTGTGGCGATATCGACATGCGCATTGCCCGCGACGGCAGCTGGTTCTACATGGGCACGCCGATCGGGCGCAAGCCGATGGTGCGGCTGTTCTCCACCATCCTGCGTCGCGATGGCGACGACTACTTTCTGGTTACGCCGGTTGAGAAGGTCGGCATCCGCGTCGATGACGTGCCCTTCGTGGCAGTCGAGGTCGAGGTGGAAGGCGCAGGAGAGGCGCAGCGGCTGCGCTTTCGCACCAATGTCGAGGACGAAGTGGTGGCCGGGAGCGAGCACCCGCTGCGGGTCGTGCTGGACGCGCAGACCGGCGAGCCGGCGCCCTATGTACATGTGCGTACCAACCTCGAGGCACTGATCCACCGCAACGTGTTCTACCAGCTGGTCGAGCTGCTGGTACCGCGGCAGATCGACGGCCAGCTCTGGCTGGGGCTGTGGAGCGGTGGCGAGTTCTTCCCGGTCGCGCCGCAGCCGGAGTAGAGTCTGCTCCAGAAAGCAGAAAGGCTCCCGAGGGAGCCTTTCTGGCGCGCGTGTTACATGTTGGGATAGTTCGGTCCGCCGGTGCCTTCCGGGGCCACCCAGGTGATGTTCTGCGCCGGGTCCTTGATGTCGCAGGTCTTGCAGTGCACGCAGTTCTGCGCGTTGATCTGGAACTTCTTCTCGCCGTTTTCCTGGGTAACGATCTCGTACACCCCGGCCGGGCAGTAGCGCTGCGCCGGCTCGTCGTACAGCGGCAGGTTCTTGCCCAGCGGGATCGAGGCATCGGCCAGCTTCAGGTGGCAGGGCTGGTCTTCCTCGTGGTTGGTGTTGGAGAGGAACACCGAGGACAGCTTGTCGAAGCTCAGCTTGCCGTCCGGCTTGGGGTAGTCGATCTTCGCGCACGCAGCAGCCGGCTTCAGGCAGGCGTAGTCCGGCTTGTTGTCGTGCAGGGTGACCGGGATCTTGCCGCCGAACAGGTTCTGGTCGACGAAGTTGAACGCGCCGCCGAGGATGGCGCCGAACTTGTGGATGGCCGGACCGAAGTTGCGGCTGCAGAACAGCTCGTCGTACAGCCAGCTGTTTTCGAACGCCTTGACGTAGTTGTTCAGCTCGTCGCCGCCCTCGCGACCGGCGCCCAGCGCCTCGACGATCGCCTCGGCGGCCAGCATGCCGGACTTCATCGCGGTGTGGCTGCCCTTGATCTTGGCGAAGTTGAGGGTGCCCAGATCGCAGCCGATCAGCGCGCCGCCGGGGAAGACCATCTTCGGCAGCGAGTTGAGGCCGCCCTTGCAGATGGCGCGGGCGCCATAGCTGATGCGCTTGCCGCCTTCCAGGTACTGCTTGATCACCGGATGGTGCTTGTAGCGCTGGAACTCGTCGAAGGGCGACAGGTGCGGGTTGCTGTAGGCCAGGTCGACGATCAGGCCGACCACCACCTGATTGTTCTCCAGGTGGTAGAGGAAGGAGCCGCCCGGATTCTCGTCGTTCAGCGGCCAGCCGGCGGTGTGCACCACCAGGCCCTGCTCGTGCTTGCTCGGATCGACTTCCCACAGTTCCTTGATGCCGATGCCGTAGTGCTGGGCGTCGGCCTTGGCGTCGAGCTTGTAGCGCTTGATCAGCTGCTTGCCGATGTGGCCGCGGCAGCCTTCGGCGAACAGGGTGTATTTGGCGCGCAGTTCCATGCCCGGGGTGTACAGGCCGTCCTTGGGGTTGCCCGCGTGGTCGACGCCCAGATCGCCGGTGACGATGCCGCGCACCACGCCCTTGTCGTCGATCAGCGCTTCCTGGGCGGCGAAGCCCGGGTAGATCTCGACGCCGAGGTTCTCGGCCTGCTGGGCCAGCCAGCGGCACAGGTTGCCCAGCGAGATGATGTAGTTGCCTTCGTTGTGCATGGTCTTGGGCACGGCGAAGTCGGGAATCCGGGTGGCGGCGTCGGCATTCTTGAACAGGTAGATGTCGTCGCGCTTGACCGGGGTATTGAGCGGCGCACCGAGGTCCTTCCAGTCGGGGAACAGTTCGTTGAGCGCGCGCGGCTCGAACACCGCGCCGGAGAGGATGTGGGCGCCGACTTCGGAGCCTTTTTCCACCACGCAGACGCTGAGCTCCTGGCCGGCTTCGGCGGCCTTCTGCTTCAGTCGGCAGGCGGCGGACAGACCGGCGGGGCCGGCGCCGACGACGACGACGTCGAATTCCATGTATTCGCGTTCCACTCTCTAATCTCCTAACTCAAGGCTGGCAGTCTGCTTCTTGGAGTCCGCAAGGGCGGTTTTTGTGCGGCGCAATATAACTACGATGTATGGCCAGGCCGGTACAAGCGTTTGCTCACGCGCCGGCTGATGCGCTTATCTTAAAGTCTGGCGCTTACACAGTGGAAGTTTTGTCGTATTGACCGAGGTAGGGGATGCGGTCAACATACGATGTTTTTGCTGGTCGCGGTATAGCTGAGAGTCGGTCCCACCCGACGGGCAGCCCGGCCTGGTACGCCTTGGCGATACCCTATCAACTCCCCGGAAAACACGAGGAATCCATGAAGATTCTGGTAGCTGTCAAACGAGTGGTCGACTACAACGTCAAGGTTCGCGTCAAGGCGGACAACTCCGGCGTTGAGCTGGCCAACGTCAAGATGTCGATGAACCCCTTCTGCGAGATCGCCGTGGAAGAAGCGGTGCGTCTGAAGGAGAAGGGCGTCGCCACCGAGATCGTCGCCGTGTCCGTCGGCCCGACCCAGGCCCAGGAGCAGCTGCGTACCGCCCTGGCCCTCGGTGTCGATCGCGCCATCCTGGTGGAAACCGCCGAGGAGCTGAACTCCTTGGCCGTGGCCAAGCTGCTGAAAGCCGTCGTCGATAAAGAGCAGCCGCAGCTGGTTATCCTTGGCAAGCAGGCCATCGACAGCGACAACAACCAGACCGGACAGATGCTCGCTGCGCTGACCGGCTTCGCCCAGGGCACCTTCGCCTCCAAGGTCGAGGTCGCCGGCGACAAGGTCAACGTCACCCGCGAAATCGACGGCGGCCTGCAGACCGTGGCCCTCAACCTGCCGGCCATCGTCACCACCGACCTGCGCCTCAACGAGCCGCGCTACGCCTCCTTGCCGAACATCATGAAGGCCAAGAAGAAGCCGCTCGATGTGGTCACTCCCGACGCGCTGGGCGTGTCCACCGCCTCGACCGTGAAGACCCTCAAGGTCGAAGCCCCGGCTGCCCGCAGTGCCGGCATCAAGGTCAAGTCCGTGGCCGAGCTGGTCGAGAAACTGAAGAACGAAGCGAAGGTGATCTGATGGCTATCCTGGTTATCGCTGAGCACAACAACGCAGCGCTGGGTGCTGCGACCCTGAACACCGTGGCCGCCGCCCAGCAGATCGGTGGCGACATCCATGTGCTGGTCGCCGGGGCCGGTTGCGCCGCCGTCGCCGAAGCGGCCGCCAAGGTCGCCGGTGTCAGCAAGGTGCTGGTTGCCGACAGCGCCGCGCTGGCTCACCAGCTGCCGGAAAACCTCGCCCCGCTGGTCGCCGAGCTGGGCAAGGGCTACAGCCATGTGCTGGCTGCTGCCACCACCACTGGCAAGAACGTGCTGCCGCGCGTCGCCGCGCTGCTGGATGTCGACCAGATCTCCGAGATCATCAAGGTCCTCGCCCCGGACACCTTCCAGCGTCCGATCTATGCTGGCAACGCCATCGCCACCGTGCAGTCCTCGGCAGCCGTGAAAGTGATCACCGTGCGTGGTACCGGCTTCGACGCCGCAGCTGCCGAAGGTGGTTCCGCGAGCATCGAGGCCATCGGTGCGGGTGCCGATGCCGGCATTTCCAGCTTCGTCGCCGAGGAGCTGGCCAAGTCCGAGCGTCCCGAGCTGACCGCGGCCAAGGTCATCGTCTCCGGTGGTCGCGGCATGCAGAACGGCGACAACTTCGCCCTGCTGTACAAGCTGGCCGACAAGCTCGGCGCCGCCGTCGGCGCTTCGCGTGCCGCCGTCGATGCCGGTTTCGTGCCCAACGACATGCAGGTCGGCCAGACCGGCAAGATCGTTGCCCCGCAGCTGTACATCGCAGTGGGTATCTCCGGTGCCATCCAGCACCTGGCAGGCATGAAGGACTCCAAGGTGATCGTGGCGATCAACAAGGACGAGGAGGCGCCGATCTTCCAGGTGGCCGACTACGGCCTGGTTGGCGACCTGTTCGACCTCGTGCCGGAGCTGGAAAAGGCTCTGTAAGGTCTTTCGGGCGCTGCCGAAACCCGCTCTTCGGAGCGGGTTTTTTGTGCGCGGGGGAAATCCGCTTGCCGGCGGCGGGCCGCTCTGCCCTAAACTAGCCGCCATCCTTTCCGGCGGCGCCGGCAACCGACTTGCGAGGTTTGCATGACCATCCGTTCCACCCTGTCGCGCCTGGGACTGGCGCTGCTGGTCCTGGCTGGCTCGGGCCAGGTCATGGCCGCCGGCAAGTGCGAGCGCCTGATCGCCACCGGCAATCCGGACCAGCCTCCCTATCTGTGGCGCGATCCGCAGCATCCGCAACGGCTGATTGGCGCCAGCGCCGACCTGCTCAAGGAGCTGGGCAAGGCGCTCGAGGTGAAGATCGAGGTGATCGATGCCGGCAAGCGCTCTGCCGCCGAGGGCGACGCGGTCAGCGGTCGGGCCGATCTGTTGGCGGGCAGCTACCTGACGCTGGCGCGTCTCGAGCAGTTCGACTTCGTCCATCCGGCCTATCTGGAAGTGCCGGTGCATGTCTGGGTGCAGCGTGACAAGGCGCCGCTGTTTGGCCGGCGGGCCGATCTGGCCAGTCACAATGGTCTGGCGATCGGTGCCGGCAGTTATTCCGCCGCGCTGGCGCAGCAGGTCGACGAACTCAAGCTCAAGCGTACCGGCAAGGCCAGCGATGCCTTGCGGCAACTGCAGCAGGGCAAGGTCGACTACCTGCTGCTCGAACGCAATACCGGTCTGGCGCTGGTCGAGCGTCTGGGCTTGGGCGCGGAGTTGCTGGCCCTCGAGCCGGCGCTCGGCAGCGAGCCGCTGTACCTGGCCCTATCGCACAACTCGGCCTGCAATGATCCCTGGCTGCGCGGACAGCTGGCGAAAAAGATGACAGAATTCCGCGCCGCCGGCCTGCCGCAGACCCTGCTGCAGCGCAATCTTGAGCGCTGGAAGAACCAGGCGTCGGCGCCGGCGACTCCCTGAAGCAGGATGTTCATTCGATGACCCAACGCATTATTGCCCTGCTGGCGCTGCTGCTCCTGAGCGGCTGTGCCAGCGATCCGGCGCCGACCGCGCAGCTGCAACTGGCCGAGCAGGCCGTGACGCAGGCGCGCGCGGTCGGTACCAGCCCCGAACAGGAAGAGCTGCGCCAGGCCGAGGCCGAGCTGGCGGCTGCGCGCCAGGCTTTCGAGCGCAATCACTACCGCCGGGCGCGCATGCTCGCCGAACGTGCCGAGCTGGATGCCCGTCTGGTTGAGGCGCAGACCCTGACCGGCAAGACCCGTGCGCAGCTCGCCGAGCTGAAGAGCAGCATCGTGCGCCTGCGCACCCAGCTGGGAGACCTGCAGTGAACCCATCCGTCTTTCGCCCGCTGTGGCTGGGCGTCGTTGCCCTGCTGGCCGGCTGTGCCACCGCCCATCCGGACGCGCAACAGGCCCTGGCGCAGGCCCGCAGCAGCTACCAGTCGCTCGCCAGCGACCCTGCGGTGTTGGCCGCTGCGCCCAAGGACGTGACGCGCGCCGGCGACTCCCTGGCGCGTGCGGAGCGCCTGGCCGACTACTGGGGCAGCGAGGAGGATGTCGCCCACTACGCCTACCTGAGCCAGCGTTACGGGGCGATTGCCCGTGAGCACGGCGTGCAGGCGGCGGAGCAGCAGCAGCTGGAGCGCCTGCGCCTGGAGCGCGAGCGTCTGCAGCTGGCCTTGCGCGAGGCCAAGCTGCTCGGCCTGCAGCAGGGCGGCTCGCTCGAGGAGCAGCTGGTCGCGCTGGCGGCCACCGAGACCGAGCGCGGCCTGGTGGTGAGTCTGGGCGATGTACTGTTCGACACTGGCCGCGCCGAGCTGAAGTTCAACGCCAATCGCATCCTGCTCAAGCTGTACCGCTTCCTGGAACTCAACCCGCAGCGCATCGTGCGCATCGAGGGCTATACCGACAGCCATGGCAAGGCCGCCGACAACCTGCAGCTGTCCCGTGCGCGGGCGCAGACGGTCGCCGATGTGCTGGTCGATCTGGGGATCGACGCCAAGCGCATCGAAGTGCGCGGCTATGGCGAGGCTTTCCCGCTGGAGGCCAATGCCTCATCCTATGGACGGGCGCAGAATCGCCGGGTCGAGATCGTGTTCTCCGACGAACAGGGCAAACTCGGCGCCGAGCGCCAGTAAGTTGGGCCCGTGCCGCGCTGATGTCCGATGTGTTTGGCGTTGCGAGGTCCGCCATCAGCGAAAGCCGGCAGCCGGCTCGTCCCGGCTGCCGTCATTGCGAGGTCCGCGATGACAGTCGTGCGCTCATTTCTGGTCTTGCTGCTGTCGCTCGGCCTGGCCGCCTGCGACGCCGATCGCGAGAAAGACCAACCGCAGCAGGCGGAGCCACCTTCGGCCGCCATGCCGCAGTCCACGGCGCCGGCGCCCGATACGCTTCCAGCTCCAGCTCCAGCTCCAGCTCCAGCTCCTGTGCCGCCCGCCGGCGAATCCGCGCCGCCTGCGCCACCGCCGATGCCGCCCGCGGCCCCCGCGCCCCGCTCGCTACCCGAGCCGCCAGCCAAGCCGCTTGAGCGTCCCCGCCCGTCGGCACCGGCCGAAGAGGCGGACGTTTCTGCTCGGCAAAAAAGGCCGGAGCCCACGGCGCCGCTGGACCTCAGCCTGCCCAGCGAAACCCCGTCGGGTTTCGGCCTGCCGACCGGCAGCGGCGACGGCGAGCGGCCCGGCGAGCCGCCGGCACTGTTGCCGCCCCTGTTCGAGAGCAAGGGCGAGGCGAATAGCTTCGAACTCGGTGGTCGGCTGATCACTAACGAGCCGGGGCAGGAGGACGAGGATAGCTGGCATTCGGTGGAAGGCGCCGAGCTGCAGCTGCAGTTCCGCCGCTGAGCCGGGTTGCCGCGCGGGGCTATTCGTCCTCGCCATCGTCCTGGCGGGCCTTGGCATCCTGTTCGGCGTTGCGTTTGTGCATGCGTTCCAGCTCCTCCTCACTGAGCGGCATCTTGTTGGCGCTGTCGCGCAGCAGCAGCAGGCTGCCGACCACCGAGCCGAAGGCCAGGGCCAGAAACAACCAGGCATACCAAGGCATGATTTTCTCCTCCTGTTGACGTCGCCTTCACCATAGCGCCGCGCGCCGCGGCTGTCTTGCCTGATCTGGCGCCGCGCCGGCCGGCGCGGGCTTGCGTTACAATGCGCGGCGATTCGACTTGCCGAGAGAGCCCCATGACCTGCCAGACCCCGATCATCGTCGCCCTGGATTTCCCTGCCCGTGAAGCCGCACTGGCGCTGGCCGAGCGCCTCGATCCGCAACTGTGCCGGGTCAAGGTCGGCAAGGAGCTGTTCACCTGCTGCGGCCCGCAAATCGTCGAGACGCTGGCCGCCAAGGGTTTCGAGGTGTTCCTCGACCTGAAATTCCACGACATCCCCAACACCACGGCGATGGCAGTCAAGGCCGCCGCCGAGCTGGGCGTGTGGATGGTCAACGTGCACTGCTCCGGCGGCCTGCGCATGATGGCGGCCTGCCGCGAGACCCTCGACACCCTGAGCGGACCCAAGCCGCTGCTGATCGGCGTGACCGTGCTGACCAGCATGGAGCGCGAGGATCTGGCCGGCATCGGCCTGGACGTCGAGCCGCAGGAGCAGGTGCTGCGCCTGGCGGGCCTTGCCGCCCAGGCCGGCCTCGACGGGCTGGTCTGCTCCGCCCAGGAGGCGCCGGCGCTGAAGGCCGCCCAGCCGCAGCTGCAGCTGGTGACCCCGGGTATCCGCCCGGCCGGCAGTGCCCAGGACGACCAGCGGCGCATCCTCACCCCGCGTCAGGCACTGCAGGCCGGCTCCGATTACCTGGTGATCGGCCGGCCGATCAGTCAGGCCGCCGACCCGGCCGCCGCGCTGGCGGCGGTGGTGGCCGAGCTGCGCGGCTGAGGTCGCCCGGTCACGCAGTTGCAGCCAGCCGGGGAGGGCACGGTCGATGCGCGATTACGATCCCTATCGTCCGCCGCAGGCCCCGCTGCTTGACGAGCATCTGCCGGCGGCCTTCGCCGGCGGCGACTGGAGCCGCAGCCAGTTGCGCGTGCTCGGCGCGCTGGCTCTGGGCTACCTGTTCGGTTTTTGCGTGCTACTGGTGCTGGGCCTGTGGCAGGCGCTGCATCCGCAACTCGCGCCGCTGGCCTTCACCCATCTGCTGAGCCTGCTGCTGGTGCTGCTCTGGGGCTATCTGCTGCTGCGCTTGCGCGCCTTGCTGGCCGCGCGGTTCGCGCTGCATGGGCTGGACGGGCCGGTGGCGCTGCAGATCCTGCTCGGCTTGCTGGCGACCGGCTTCGCTGCACTGCACGACGGCCAGGCCGCCGGGGTGGCGGGGTGGTGGGAACTCGGCTACTTCGCCCTGTTCGTCGCTCTCGGCTTCTGTCTGCTGTGGTTCGCTCTGCGCCTGCGGCGTATCCGTCAGCCGTACCCGGCGCTGCGCCTGTTTGTCTGGTCGGTGCTGCTGGCCGGTGCCGGCTCGGCCAGCGGGGTGCTGGTGGTGCCGGCACTTTTGCCGGGCCTGGCCGCCAGCGCAGCACTGGCCTGGGTGTTCTTCACCGCGGCCGGGGAGTTGCGGCCGGAGTCAGCGGCCTGAGCGGGCCGAACTGAAACCGCCCCGGCTACTCGTCGCGCCCCTCGAGCATGGTCCGCTTCAACAGCACGTAGACGGCGCCGGTGCCGCCATGCTTGGCCACGCAGGAGGTGAAGCCGAGCACCTGCGGGTGCTGGCGCAGCCAGGTGTTGACGTGGCTCTTGACCATGGGCCGGCGCCCGTCGGTGCGCGCCGCCTTGCCGTGGGTCACGCGCACGCAGCGCACCTCGAAGCGCGCCGCCTCGGCGAGAAACTCCCAGAGGGTGGCGCGCGCCTTCTCCACGTTCATGCCGTGCAGGTCGAGGCTGCCCTCGAAGGGGATCTGCCCGGCCTTGAGCTTGCGCATCTGGCCTTCCTGCACGCCGTCGCGCACCCAGTACAGCTCGTCCTCGGCGCCGACGTCGATGACGAACAGGTCGGACAGCCCGTCGACCGTGGTGGTCTGCTGGCTGAGCAGCGCGTTCTGCTGGCGGTTGGCGACTTGCTGGCGATCGGCCTTGGGTTTGCCGGTGTCGGCGCGCTCCTCCACCTTGATGCGCTTGACTCCGCGCATCTCGCTGAGAAATTGGGAAAAATCGTCGTCTTGCATGCTGGCTCTCCGCATCAGACGCGCAATTCTATCGGAACTTCGCGTCTGTGCGGATGCTGCCTGCCGGTTGCCGGGGCTCTGCGGCGGCGCGTGCGTGGGGTCAGGCGCCGAGGGCGGCGGCGTCCGCCACCACGCAGGCGAACAGGTCGGCCAGGGCGGCCAGCTCGACGCGGTGCAGGGTGGCGGCGTCCACCAGGATGCCGTCGATGCCCGGCAGGTCGCGGGTGGCGCAGGCGGCGGCGACCACCGTGCTGCGATAGCCGAGGTCCTTGGCGGCGCGCACCGTGGCGCTCACGCACATGTGGGTCATGTAGCCGCAGACCACCAGCTGCTCGCGGCCCAGCTCGCGCAGCACGCGATCCAGCTCGCTGTGGGCGAAGGCGTTGGGCAGCGACTTGCGCACCACGGCTTCGCCCGCTTGCGGGGTCAGCTCCGCGAAGATCTCGCCGCGCGGGCCTTCGGGGTCGAACAGGTAGCCGGGCACGCCGATGTGCTGCACGTGCACCACCGGCGCCCCGGCGGCGCGTGCCGCCTCCAGCAGGCGCTGGATCTGCGCGGCGGCGGCCTCGACGCCGGGCAGGCGCAGGTCGCCGTTGCGGTACTCGTTCTGCGCGTCGATGATCAGCAGGGTGGCCTGCTGCAGGTCGGCGGCTGGGTGGCCGCTGCCAGTCAGTTCGAACAGGGTCTTGGCGTCGCTCATGCTGTACTCCGGTAGGGGATGGACGCGACCATTGTGGGCGGGACGGCGGCGGCGCTGAAGACTCAGGCGTGCCGATCAACAATGCATTTTTGCAGGGAGCCGGCGATGGCCTTCGACTGGAACGACATTCCCGTGCTGCTGGCGCTGGAGCAGCACGCGACCCTGGCCGCGGCGGCGCGGGCGCTGGCAGTCAACCCGACCACCGTCGGCCGGCGCCTGCAGGTGGCCGAGCGGGCGCTGCAGGTGCGCCTGTTTCTGCGCGACGCAGGCAGCTACCGGCCGACGGCGGCCGGTCGGGTGCTGTTGCAGCGCGCCGCGGCCCTGCAGGGCGACGTGCAGGGCATGCTGCTGGCCGCCCGCGAGGAGGCGCAGAGCGTGGCCGGCAGCGTGCGCCTGACCTCGGTGGAGTTCCTCCTCGCCCACTGGCTGATTCCGCAGCTGCCCGAGCTGGCCGCGCGCCATCCGCAGCTCGACCTGCAGCTGCTGGGCGACAACCGCGACCTGTCGTTCACCCGCCACGAGTCGGATCTCGCCCTGCGCCTGGCGCGGCCACGCCAGGATGCCGCGCTGGTGATGCGCAAGGTCGGCGAACTGGGCTATGCGGTGTACGGCGCCGAGCGTTTCGCCGCGGCCCGGCCAGACGACTGGCGCCGGCTGCCGTGGCTGGGCTACGCCGAGAGTCTCGGCCAGCTGCCGGAGGCGCGCTGGTTGCAGCAGCAGGACCCGCAGGGTGGCGTGCGCCTGCGGGTGACGGCGGTGACCTCGTTGCAGCGCGCCTGCCAGGCCGGCCTGGGCCTGGCGCTGCTGCCCTGCCTGGTCGGCGAGGTGCCCGGACTGCGCCGGCTGTCCGGCGTCGAGCTGAGCCGCGAGCTGTGGCTGCTGTGCCACCGCGACCTGCGCGAGACCCTGCGTTTTCGCGCGCTGGCCGACTGGCTGGCGGAGCGCGCGGCAGCGGATGCGCCGCGGCTGAGCGGCGTGCCGAGCCGGCCGAGCTGACGATCGCGGGAGGTTGCCGAGTGGCGGCGCGGGTCTTGGCGACGCCCTTCGGCTAGAATGCGCGGCCCATCACCGAGGACCCCAGCCATGAGCGCCAACCACAGCCGTCTGCAAAGCATCCGTGACCTGATCCGCTGGGGTGTCAGCCGCTTCCATGGCGCCGAGCTGTTCTTCGGTCACGGTACCGACAACGCCTGGGACGAGGCGCGCCAGCTGGTGCTCGGCGGCCTGCACCTGCCCTGGGATACCGCGGAAGGCTGGCTCGACTGCCGTCTGGAGGAGGACGAGCTGGAAGCGGTGCGCGCACTGCTGCAGCGGCGCATCGACGAGCGCATTCCGGCGGCCTACCTGCTCGGCGAGGCTTGGTTCTGTGGCCAGCCGTATTGCGTCGACGAGCGCGTGCTGGTGCCGCGCTCGCCGATCGCCGAGCTGATCGACAAGCACTTCGCGCCCTGGCTGAAGGGTACGCCTACGCGCATCCTCGACTTGTGCACCGGCTCCGGCTGCATCGGCATCGCCTGCGCCCATGCCTTCCCGGAGGCCGAGGTGGTGCTCGCCGACCTGTCGTTCGACGCTCTGGAGGTGGCCAACCTCAACATCGAGCGCCACGAGCTGGAGGAGCGTGTCTACACCGTGCAAGGCGACGGCTTCGACGGCCTGCCGGGGCAGCGCTTCGACCTGATCGTCTCCAACCCCCCCTATGTGGATGCCGAGGACTTCGCCGACATGCCGGCCGAGTTCCACCACGAGCCGGCCATGGGCCTGGCCTGCGGCGCCGATGGCCTGGATCTGGTGCGGCGCATGCTCGCCGAGGCGGCCGACCACCTGAGCGCCGACGGCCTGCTGGTGATCGAGGTGGGCAACAGCCAGGTGCACGTCGAGGCCGCCTATCCGGAAGTGGCGTTCACCTGGGTCGAGTTCGAGAACGGCGGTCATGGCGTGTTCGTGCTCAGCGCCGAGCAGTGCCGCCAGCATCAGGCGCTGTTCCGCGCACGCCTGGCGTCTTGAGCGTAGGGTGCGCCATGCGCACCCAATGGCCGCTCTCAATGGTGCGCGTGGCGCACCCTACGGGGCGGGCAGGATGAAGCGCGCCAGGCCGTCCAGCAGCTCCGCCGCCAGCGGCAGCTGCGGGTCGTTGTAGGACGCCAGCGGCGGCGCATCGGCCGGCACGACGCGCAGCACATGGTTCATGCCCTCGACCAGCAGCAGCTGTGCCTCCGGCTTGGCCTGCTGCAACAGCAGCGCCTCCTGCGCGTCGACCTGGAAGTCGCGGGTGCCCTGGACGATCAGCGCCGGGATCGGCACCTGGGCGAAGGCCTCGGCCGGGCGTTGGCGCAGCAGGGTGATCAGGTAGGGCTGCACGCTCGGCCGCAGCAATACCCGCAGCTTCGGCGAAACCTCGGCCACCGTGTGGCCCTGTTCCAGTTCGCGCAGGATCGTTTCGGTTTCTGCCGCCAGCGTCGGCGGCAGGCGTCCCTGCAGCTGCTCGCGCAGCACCGTGCCGAGCGGATGGGCGATGCCGGCGAGGCTGACCAGCGCATCGGCGCCGGAGTCCGCGGCGGCCAGGGTTGCGATCAGTGCGCCCTCGCTGTGGCCGAGCAGGATCAGCTGGGAAAACCGCGGGTCGGCCTTTAGCAGTTGGCCCCAGGCCACCGCATCGGCAACGTAGGCCTCGACGCTCAACTGCTCCTCGCGCGGTGCCACCGCGCGGCTGGCGGCCACGCCGCGCTTGTCGTAGCGCAGGCTGGCGATGCCGCGCTCGGCCAGGCCCAGGGCCAGGCGCCTGAGGCTGTCGTTGTTGCCCCCGGCGGGATTGTTGCCGTCGCGGTCGGTCGGTCCGGAGCCGGCGATGATCAGCACCACCGGCGCCGGCTGCGCCGTTTCGGGCAGCATCAGGCTGCCGTGCAGGAGGCCGCCGGGCACCAGCAGCTCCACCGGCCATTGCAGGATGCTCGGCGGCGCGGCGCGCAGCGGGGCGCAGCACAGCAGCAGCGTCAGCAGCAGGGCGGTCCGTAGCAGGCGCGTGCTGGGCATGGAGGAACTCCGGGCAAGGACGGTGGGACGGGCGGGGGCGCGCAGCCGGCGTTTCCCCAGCGGCGGGGCGCTTGGGTATACTGCCGGCCTTCATTTTTTCCCGCCGCGGAGCATCCTGCATGTCTGGCAATACTTACGGCAAGCTGTTCACCGTCACCACCGCCGGTGAAAGCCATGGTCCGGCGCTGGTCGCCATCGTCGACGGCTGCCCGCCCGGGCTGGACATCTCGCTGGAAGACCTGCAGCGCGACCTCGACCGCCGCAAGCCGGGCACCAGCCGCCACACCACCCAGCGCCAGGAAGCCGACGAGGTGGAAATCCTCTCCGGCGTGTTCGAGGGCAAGACCACCGGCTGCCCGATCGGCCTGCTGATTCGCAACACCGACCAGAAGTCCAAGGACTACTCGGCGATCAAGGACCTGTTCCGCCCGGCCCACGCCGACTACACCTACCACCACAAGTACGGCCTGCGCGACTACCGCGGCGGCGGCCGCAGCTCGGCGCGCGAGACCGCCATGCGCGTCGCCGCCGGGGCCATCGCCAAGAAGTACCTGGCCGGCCTGGGCATCACCGTGCGCGGCTACATGAGCCAGCTCGGCCCGATCGAGATCCCGTTCAAGACCTGGGACTCGGTGGAGGAGAACGCCTTCTTCAGCCCCGATCCGGACAAGGTGGCCGAGCTGGAGGTCTACATGGACCAGCTGCGCCGCGACCAGGATTCGGTCGGCGCCAAGATCACCGTGGTCGCCGAAGGCGTGCCGCCGGGTCTCGGCGAGCCGATCTTCGACCGCCTCGACGCCGAACTGGCCCACGCGCTGATGAGCATCAACGCGGTCAAGGGCGTGGAGATCGGCGCCGGCTTCGCCGCGGTGGCCCAGCGCGGCACCGAGCATCGCGACGAGCTGACCCCGGCGGGCTTCCTGTCCAACCACGCCGGCGGCATCCTCGGCGGCATCTCTTCCGGCCAGCCGATCGTCGCGCACCTAGCGCTCAAGCCGACTTCGAGCATCACCACCCCCGGGCGCTCCATCGACGTCGACGGCAACCCGGTGGAAGTGATCACCAAGGGCCGCCACGACCCCTGCGTCGGCATCCGCGCCACGCCGATCGCCGAGGCGATGATGGCCATCGTGCTGATGGACCACCTGCTGCGCCACCGCGCGCAGAACGCCAACGTGCAGGTGAGCACCCCGGTGCTGCCGCAGCTGTGAGTGCCGGTGCCGGCCGGATGCCTTCTCGGCTAGTCCGGCCGGCGCCCGCTAGATCATGACTTCCGCATTGCCCTACTGGCGCCTGTCCGGCTTCTACTTCAGCTACTTCGCCCTGCTCGGCGCGACGGCGCCGTTCCTCGCCCTGTATTTCCATCACCTGGGCTTCTCCGCCGCGCGCATCGGCGAGCTGGTGGCGATTCCCATGCTGATGCGCTGCGTGGCGCCCAACCTGTGGGGCTGGCTGGGCGACGTCACCGGCCGGCGCCTGCTGATCGTGCGCCTCGGTGCGCTCTGTACCCTGGTCAGCTTCGCCAGCATCTTCTACCGCCAGGACTACGCCTGGCTGGCGCTGGTGATGGCCCTGCATGCGTTCTTCTGGCATGCGGTACTGCCGCAGTTCGAGGTGATCACCCTGGCGCACCTGCGCGAGCAGGCGGCGCGCTACAGCCAGGTCCGCCTGTGGGGCTCGATCGGCTTCATCTGCACCGTGGTCGGCCTCGGCGCGCTGTTCGAGCGGCTGAGCCTGGATGCCTACCCCTGGGCGCTGATCGGCATCATGCTGGCCATCGTCCTCAGCAGCCTGTGGATTCCCAACGCCCAGCCGCAGGTGCACGCCAGCGAGGCTGCGCGCGGCGGCTTCCTGCAGCAGCTGCGGCGTCCCGGCGTGCCGGCGTTCTATTGCGCGGTGGCGCTGATGCTGCTCAGCCACGGTCCGTACTACACCTTCATCACCCTGCACCTGGAAAGCCTCGGCTACAGCCGTACCCAGATCGGCTGGCTGTGGGCGCTCGGCGTGCTGGCGGAAATCCTCCTGTTCCTGGTGATGGCCCGCCTGCTGGCGCGCTTCTCGGTGCGCCAGGTGCTGCTCGCCAGCCTGCTGCTGGCGGCGCTGCGCTGGCTGCTGCTGGGCAACCTGGCCGATCACTGGCCGGTGCTGCTGCTGGCGCAGGTGATGCACGCGGCGACCTTCGGCAGCTTCCACGCCGCGGCCATCCATTTCGTGCGCCACAGCTTCGCCGCCCGCCAGCAAGGGCAGGGGCAGGCGCTGTACGCGGCGCTGTCCGGCTCCGGCGCCGCGGTGGGCGCGCTCTATGCTGGCTACAGCTGGAACAGCCTCGGCCCGGCCTGGACCTTCGCCATCGCCAGCCTGGCGGCGCTGCTCGCCGCGGGCATCGTGGTGTGGCGCCTGCGCGAGCCCGGCGCCACGTGAATACTTTTTTTGCCTCCTGACCCTTCGAGACCGCCCAGATGACCGACAAGCGCGCACTTCTCACCCGGCAGATCATTGAGGCCGGCCGCTTCCTCTACGGCCGCGGCTGGTCGCCGGCCACCAGCAGCAACTACTCGGCGCGCCTGGCTGCCGACCAGGCGCTGCTCACCGTGTCCGGCAGGCACAAGGGCCAGCTGACCGACAGCGACGTGCTGGCTACCGACCTGGCCGGCAACAGCCTGGAGCCGGGCAAGAAGCCCTCGGCCGAGACCCTGCTGCACACCCAGCTGTACGCCTGGCGCGCCGACATCGGCGCGGTGCTGCACACCCACTCGGTCAACGCCACCGTGCTGTCGCGGCTGACGCCCGGCGACTACCTGCTGCTGGAGGACTACGAGCTGCAGAAGGCCTTCAGCGGCGTCACCACCCACGAGGGCCGGGTGGTGGTGCCGATCTTCGCCAACGACCAGGACATCGCCCGCCTGGCCGGCCAGGTGCAGCAGTGGCTGGCGGGGCACGCCGACTGCGCGGGCTACCTGATCCGCGGCCACGGCCTTTACACTTGGGGCGCGCAGATGAGCGATGCCCTGCGCCAGATCGAAGCCTTCGAGTTCCTCTTCGAATGCGAACTGAAGACCCGCCAGGTGCTGGGTCGCTGACCTGACGAGCCGACCGAACCTGCTGGTCACCCAAGGAGTCCCCATGAGCCGCCTGAGCGTCTACCACGAGTCCACCCCGCAAGTGCCGAACAAGGTGCTGACCCACGCCGAGGACATCGCCGCCACCCTGGCCGAGGTCGGCGTGCGTTTCGAACGCTGGCAGGCCAATGCGCCCATCGCCCCCGGCGCCAGCCAGGAGGAGGTGATCGCCGCCTACCGCCACGAAATCGACAAGCTGATGAGCGAGCAGGGCTACGTCACCGTCGACGTGATCAGCCTGGACCGCAGCCATCCGCAGAAGGCCGAGCTGCGCGCCAAGTTCCTCGACGAACACACCCACGGCGAGGACGAGGTGCGCTTCTTCGTCGCCGGCCGCGGCCTGTTCACCCTGCACGTCGGCGATCACGTCTATGCGGTGCTGTGCGAGAAGAACGACCTGATCTCGGTGCCGGCCGGCACGCCGCACTGGTTCGACATGGGCGAGGAGCCGCACTTCGTCGCCATCCGCCTGTTCAACAACCCCGAAGGCTGGGTAGCCCAGTTCACCGGCGACAGCATCGCCAAGAACTTCCCGCCGCTGGAGGACTGACGGTGCCGATCAAAGCCATCCTTACCGACATCGAGGGCACCACCAGCGCGGTCAGCTTCGTCTTCGACGTGCTGTTCCCCTTCGCCGTGCAGCACCTGCCGGACTTCGTGCGCCGCCATGCCGCCGAGCCCGCGGTGGCCGCCCAGCTGGACGCCGTGCGCGCCGAGAGCGGCGAGGCGCAGGCCGATGTCGAGCGGGTCGTCGCCATCCTCCTCGAGTGGATCGCCAGCGATCGCAAGGCCACTCCGCTCAAGGCGTTGCAGGGCATGGTCTGGGAGCAGGGCTACCGGGCCGGCCAGCTCAAGGGCCATGTCTACCCGGATGCGGTGGACGCCCTGCGCCAGTGGCATGCCGCCGGCTACGCGCTGTACGTCTATTCCTCCGGCTCGATCCAGGCGCAGAAGCTGATCTTCGGCTGCTCCGAGGCCGGTGATCTGACTCCGTTGTTCTCCGGCTATTTCGACACCACCAGCGGCGGCAAGCGCGAGGCGGCGTCCTACGCGCGCATCGCCGCCGCTATCGGCCGGCCGGCCGGCGAGATCCTGTTCCTCTCCGATGTGGTGGAGGAACTGGACGCCGCCCGCGCCGCCGGCATGGCCACCGCTGGCCTGGCCCGCGACGGCGGCGAGTTGGCCGGGCATCTGACTGTGGCCAGCTTCGCGGCCATCGAGCCGAGCGCCTGCTGAGCCTGCGGCGGCTGCGGCCGCCTGCCCGCCCGTCGTCGCGGCGGGGGAGCCGGGCGGTGGCAATCTCGCCGTCACCTGGAGGCTGCAGACTGTCACCAGGGCCGATTGCCGCCTACAATTCCAAGTATCCGTGGAGCCGAGACTCCCGTTGATTTTCAATAACTTACAAGGGAAAACGCCATGAGCGATTACCAGGAAACACTCTACGACGGCTACGGTCAGCGCTTTCGCATCGACCAGATGCTGCACGAGGTGCGCACCGAGCATCAGCATCTGGTGATTTTCCAGAACGCCCGCATGGGCCGCGTGATGGCGCTGGACGGCGTGATCCAGACCACCGAGGCCGACGAGTTCATCTATCACGAGATGCTCACCCACGTGCCGATCCTCGCCCACGGCCTGGCCAAGCGCGTGCTGATCATCGGCGGCGGCGACGGCGGCATGCTGCGCGAAGTGGCCAAGCACCGCAGCGTCGAGCACATCACCATGGTCGAGATCGACGGCACCGTGGTCGACATGTGCAAGCAGTACCTGCCCAACCACTCCTGCGGCGCCTTCGACGATCCGCGCCTGAACCTGGTGATCGACGACGGCATGCGTTTCGTCGCCACCACCGAGGAGAAGTTCGACGTCATCATCTCCGACTCCACCGACCCGATCGGTCCGGGCGAGGTGCTGTTCTCGGAGAACTTCTACGAGGCCTGCCGCCGCTGCCTGAACGACGGCGGCATCCTGGTCACCCAGAACGGCACCCCGTTCATGCAGCTGTCCGAAGTGCAGACCACCGCCAAGCGCATGCACGGCCTGTTCGCCGACTGGCATTTCTACCAGGCCGCGGTACCGACCTACATCGGTGGCGCCATGACCTTCGCCTGGGGCAGCACCAACGCCGACTACCGCAAGCTGCCGCTGGAAACCCTGCGCCAGCGCTTCGCCGGCAGCGGCATCGTCACCCGCTACTACAACCCGGAAATCCACCAGGGCGCCTTTGCCCTGCCGCAGTACGTGCTGCAGGCGATCCACAAGCCGAGCAACGACTGAGTTTCTGGATGTGGAAACAGAGAAGAGGCCCCATCGGGCCCCTTCTCTTTTGCGGCCGGGAATGCCGCCGTCGTCTGCGGGCTATGCCTTGACCCTGCCTCGTCTTGCCGAGGGTTCAGGTCCTGATGACGGAGGGCTTCCCGGTGGGTTGATGGTCACGCCACCTTGTCGATCGGTGGCGTACCTTCCTTCATCCCTTGCATGACCTGGTTGCGGAACTCCGGGGTGTCTTCGTAACCATGCACGGTGCGCCCGTGCTCGACGACAGCTTCCAGCAGTTCTTCCCTGGTATCGGCGGCCAGTGCCACTGTGCACTTCACGTCACCCGGATGGTCTCGGCAATCGATGTAGTACCTGGACATGATGGCGCCCTCCAGATCGCTAGGGCCCAACTGGCCTGCCTCCCATCCCGCTACGGCAGGGGGCAGGGCCGCGGAGTCGCCTTCTCCAAGCTTTGTTAACCAAGAGATGGCGCACTCTTTTTTCAGTATAGACCGCTGCGGCGGGTTGCCAGCGCGCGGTGGAACCTTCCGCCGAACGGTCCGTGGACTCCGGCGCTCAGGCGCGGCAGCTCGCCAGTTCCGTCATCAGCACCTGCACCAGTTCGGCCGCCGGCAGCGTCCGGGCCATGGCAGCGCCCTGGCCGGCCCACAGCGAAAGGTACTCGCTGCGCCCCTGGCGGGCGGCGGCCTGGCGGATGTCGCCGGTCAGCGCGTTCTGTACCGGATAGGCCGGCACCTGGTCTTCCGCGGCGGCCAGGTGGCGCATGAAGTCGTTGGCGATGCCGCGCGCGTAGCGTCCGGAGAAGGCGCGGGTCAGCCGCGTGCTGTCATCGCGCGCGGCGAGGATCTGCTCCTTCCACAGCGCGGAGATGCCCGACTCCGGACAGCACAGGAAGGCGGTACCCAGTTGCGCGGCCTGGGCGCCGAGCAGCAGGCTGGCGGCGATGCCGCGGCCGTCCATGATGCCGCCGGCCGCCACCACCGGAATGTTCACCGCCGCGGCTACCTGCGGCAGCAGGGCCATCAGGCCGATGCACGCCTGCTGCGGATCGCCGAGGAAGGTCCCGCGATGGCCGCCGGCCTCGCAGCCCTGGGCGCACACCAGATCGGCGCCGACCGCCTCCCAGGCCTGCGCTTCCGCCACCGTGGTCGCGGTGCCCATCACCAGGCAGCCGGCCTGGCGGAAGCGCGCCAGCGTGGCCGCATCGAGGATGCCGAAGGTGAAGCTGACCACCGGCGGCGCCAGCTCCAGCAGGGTTTCGATCTGCGCGCGGTTGTCCTCGCAGAAGCGCGCCGGACGGCTGCCGGGCGGCAGGCCCAGCTCGGCGCGCAAGGGATCGAGGCGGGCCTGGGCACGGGCGACTTCCTCGTCGCTGGGCGCGGGATCGTCGAGGATGAACAGGTTGACGTTGAACGGCCGGTCGGTGAGGGCGCGCACCCGCGCCACGCCCTCGCGCATCGCCGCCGGCGACAGGGTGGCGGCGGCGAAGGAGCCCAGCGCGCCGGCATTGCTGACCGCGGCGACCAGCTCGGGGGTGGTCGCCCCGCCGGCCATGGGCGCCTGGATCAGGGGATGGCGCAGGCCGAGGAGGGTGGTGAAGGCGTTATCGATCAGGGACATGGGGGCTTCCAGCAGCGAAACGAGCCCCCAGTCTGCCCTCAATGCAGCGGCTTGACCATGTACACCGCCGGCACGCCGTAGGAGGCCAGGTTGCGCTGCTGGGCGCTGTCCAGCGCCGCCTCGGCGGCGTAGCCCAGGCGGCTCCAGAACGCCTGCGAGCCCTGCACCGACACCAGCGCGGAGTAGCGCAGGCGGCCGGTGCGGCCCTGGTCGAGCAGGCGCTGCACCAGTGCCAGGCCGATGCCGCGTCCGCCGGCACGCCGGGCCACGGCCAGGTCGTGTAGGTACAGGCAGTCGGCGTCCGCCGGCTCGGCGAAGGCGCCGTCCAGCGGCGTCACCTTGCCGGCGTGCGAGCGGTAGCCGAACAGGTAGGCGCACACGCCGTGAGCATCCTCGGCCACCCAGGCCAGGTCAGGGAAGGCCAGCAGGCGCTGGCGGATGATGGCGGTGCTTTCCAGCAGCTCGCTGGCGTAGGACTCTTCCTGGATGGCGAGCACGGCCGCAATGTCGTGCTCGCCCAGCAGGCGCAGGTGATAGCTCATGGGGACGTTCGAAGGGATCGCTCGAGGGAATGAGGGCCGAACCGGCAGGGCACCATTATTCCAGATCGGCGCGGGCCAGTGGCCGCCCTCCGACCACCTGCCCATCGGCGGCCGGCCAGGTGGCTCAGTAGTCGTCGTCCAGGCGCGCGCCCTGCAGGCGGCCATGTACCGTGATTTCGTCGTAGGTGCGTTCCTCGTCCTTGAACTGGTTGACGGTCCGCAGGGCGAGCTTGTTGGCCGCCGTGCTCAGGCGCTGGCAATCGGCCATCGGCGGCATGCCCTGCAACTGCCGGTCGACCTCCTGGGCCGCCTTGTGGCCGATCTGGTGGTGGCCCAGTTCGTGCGCATACAGCGCGCTCAGATAGCGCTCGAAGCGTTCGCGCAGGCTGGGGCTGCCGCCTTGGAGCCGGGGCAGCTTGATGGTGCTGTGCACGGCCGTGGCAACCCGGGCGATCCGGCAGGAGCCGCTGGCTTCGGTGATCCAGCTGTAGCGCCAGCTGACCCGCCAGGTGGTGAAGGCGTGGTAGGTCTCCCCGTCGTGGTTGATCGGTGAAGTGTCGTCGAGGAGTCTCGCCAGCGATCCGCGGTGGTCACCCTGGATCAGGTAGTCGGTGTAGGCGAGCGATTCGCTGACCTCGGCGCAGGCCGCGGATGCCAGCAGAGCAAGGGCCAGGAAGGAAGTTGCACGCTGCAGGTGCGCAACTCCCGCCCGCTTTGCAGAAGTGCAATGCAGGTTTCGCATGGAGTCATGTCTCGTGCCGTTGCAGAAGTTGCCGAAGTCCCTGTTGTCGGTAGCAAGATTCCTTCTGCAAGAAACATCACCGGAGCGCGCAGTGCATTGTCTGGCCGGTGGCTTCTTGTGCTTGCAAACTTGAAGCTAGCAGTCGAGTTGATGTTTATTTCTGGCGGGTGTATGACGCGTGGCGATTTGAAATGGCGGGTTAATTTGGAATTATTGACTTGCCATCTTTCGTCGAAAATCTGGCGGCAATGGTTTGTTCGACTGCGGGCCACGGCTCGCCTGGCCCGTCGTCGCCGCGTCTACTGCGGCGCTGCCTGCCGGTGGGGTCCGATGTTCGCGGCGCGGCATTGCTGTCGCCGAACTGCCGGTCTGCTGCCGCTGGCCATCAGGGCAGCGGCTGGTGGCGGAATAACCTGGCAGCCCAAGTGGCTCGCGTTGACTACGAGTTGTCGGGAAATCCTGCGGCAGTGAATACTTGGCAGGTTTATTGGTTTTTGACGCTATTGTTTGGCGGTTATTTGGCGTGCTGTCGGTTTTCCATATTGACCGTTTGTCGGGTTGCCCTGTTTTGCATAAGTTCGTCGTGGCGCGGAGGATGGTTTTGCGGCTCTGCCGATATATAAAACGCACGTCGTCATCCCATTCGCGCGGGGGAGTTCTCGCAGTGAGCCGCGAGTTGATCGGGGGGACGGCTTTCGCGGCGGAGCGGACGGCGGCAGCGCTATACAGCGCCAAGTGTTTGGGGCTAGTCTGAGCGTGCTGGTCAAAATTCGAATGATGGCTGAGAGAAGAGGAGTGCGTGCAATGGCGACGATTTCTCCAAACGATATCAGCACCACCGTTTTGCGCCGGATGAAAGAGGGCGGTTTCGATTTTGCCCGGATTCATCCCATCGAGTTCTATGCCATTTTCCCGGACGAAGAACGGGCACGGCAGGCGGCCAGGAGTTTTCGCGGCGAGTCCTTGAAAGCCGAGGTCAGTCAGCGCGACGGTGCCTGGCATCTGCAAGTCAGCAAGGTGATGTACGCCACCCACGCCGGAATCGACGACTTCGAGCACGACCTGGAGGTCCTGGTCGGTCCGTTGGGCGGGGTGCTGGACGGCTGGGGGGTGACCCAGGAAGTAGGCGAAGCGCGCCCCTGATCCGCTGTTGTTGCTGGCAAACAAGCCCACCGCTCACCCGGTGGGCTTCTTTTTTGTGCAGCCGGCGTGCGCGATGGCCGGCGGATAGCGGCATGGCAGTGCCCGGCTGCCTTGTTTTGAGGCGTGCCGCGCAGCAAGGTGCGGGACTGGTGCACTGTCTTGGCGCGGAAAATGCTGCGGATCGCCGCAATACCTTGATTTACAAGGCGCTACAAAAGTGGCGCGGGCCTTGCAAAGTGTCTGGCAAGAGGCACAGACAGGGAGCCCGCGAGCATGGTTCGCAGCACTTACGATGAAATGTACAACGCCCAGGGCGATTGCCGGGCTCATTATCAAGCCTTTGCCCGCTGGCTGGCGGCAACGCCGGCCGAGCAGCTGGAGCAGCGCCGGCGCGAGGCCGATCTGCTGTTCCACCGCGCGGGGATCACCTTCACCCTGTACGGCGACGAGCAGGGCACCGAGCGGCTGATTCCCTTCGACACCATCCCGCGCAGCATTCCGGCGCGCGAGTGGCAGCAGGTCGAGCAGGGCTGCATCCAGCGCGTGCGCGCGCTGAACATGTTCCTCACCGACCTCTATCACGACCAGCGCATCATCAAGGCCGGCATCATCCCGGCCGAGCAGGTACTGGCCAACGAGGGCTACCAGCTGGCCATGCAGGGCCTCGATCTGCCGCACAACCTCTATGCGCACATCGCCGGCGTCGACCTGGTGCGCGATGGCGACGGCACCTACTACGTGCTGGAAGACAACCTGCGCACCCCCAGCGGGGTTTCCTACATGCTGGAAAACCGCAAGATGATGATGCGCCTGTTCCCCGAGCTGTTTGCCGGCCAGCGCATCGCCCCGGTCAACCACTATCCGAACCTGCTGCTGGATACCCTGAAGAGTTCCAGCCTGGTGGACCAGCCCAGCGTGGTGGTGCTGACCCCCGGTCGCTACAACAGCGCCTACTTCGAGCACGCCTTCCTCGCCCGCGAGATGGGCGTCGAGCTGGTGGAGGGTGCCGATCTGTTCGTGCGCGACGAGCGCGTGTTCATGCGCACCACCGCCGGGCCGAAGCCGGTGGACGTGATCTACCGGCGCATCGACGACGCCTTCCTCGATCCGCTGGCCTTCAATCCCGACTCCATGCTCGGCGTGCCCGGCCTGCTGGCCGCCTACCGCAGTGGCAACGTGGTGCTGGCCAACGCCATCGGCACCGGGGTGGCCGACGACAAGTCGATCTATCCCTACGTGCCGGAAATGATCCGCTTCTACCTGGACGAGGAGCCGATCCTCGCCAATGTGCCGACCTGGCAGTGCCGCAAGCCGGCCGAGCTGTCCCACGTGCTGGCCAACCTCGAGCAGCTGGTGGTCAAGGAAACCCAGGGCTCCGGCGGCTACGGCATGCTGGTCGGCCCGGCCGCCAGCCAGGCCGAGATCGAAACCTTCCGCGCCCGCCTCAAGGCCAATCCGGCGGCCTACATCGCCCAGCCGACCCTCAGCCTGTCGACCTGCCCGACCTTCGTCGACAGCGGCATCGCCCCGCGCCACATCGACCTGCGCCCGTTCGTGCTGTCCGGCCAGCAGGTGCGCCTGGTACCCGGCGGCCTGACCCGCGTGGCCCTGCGCGAGGGCTCGCTGGTGGTGAACTCGTCGCAGGGCGGCGGCACCAAGGACACCTGGGTGGTCGAGGACTCGACCGTCGCCACCGAACCCCGCGAAGCCTGAGCGAGAAGCCGTCATGCTGAGTCGTACTGCTGCCGATCTGTACTGGATGTCGCGCTACCTGGAGCGCGCGGAAAACATGGCGCGGATGCTGGATGTCAGCCATTCGCTGTCGCTGATGCCGCAGGGCGGACGCGGCGATGGCCTGGAAGAGCTGGCCATGCCGCTGCTGATCACCGGCACCCTGGATGCCTACCTGGAGCGCCACGGCGAGCTGGACGCCGAGCGCATCCTGCACTTCTTTGCCCTCGATGCGGACAATCCGGCGAGTCTGTACAGCTGCCTGCGCGCGGCGCGGGTCAACGCCCATGCGGTGCGCGGGCGGATCACCGCCGACATGTGGGAGAACATCAACGCCACCTGGCTGGAGATGCGCAGCATCGCCGCCCAGGCGCCGGCAGACTTCAATGCCAGCGGTTTCTGCGAGTGGGTCAAGGAGCGCTCGCACCTGTTCCGCGGAGCCACCGAAGGCACCATCATGCGTGCCAATGCCTACCACTTCATCCGCCTCGGCACCTTCATCGAGCGTGCTGACAACACCCTGCGCCTGCTCGATGCCCGTCACCAGCTGATGGGCGACGAACTGCCCAGCGACGCCTCGGCGCGCGCCTATTTCCAGTGGAGCGCGCTGCTGCGCGCGCTGACGGCCTACGAGGCGCATGCCGCGCTGTATCGCGGTTCGCCGAAGGTTGCCCAGGTCGCCGAGCTGCTGTTGCTGCGTGGCGACGTGCCGCGTTCGCTGCGCTCGTGCATCGCCGCGCTGAGCCAGATCCTCGCCGAGATCCCCGGCACCAACGGCCGCGCCGCCCAGCGCATGGCCGCCGAACTGGATGCGCGGCTGCGCTTCACCGGCATCGAGGAAGTGCTCGACGAGGGGCTCAAGGCCTGGATCCACGACTACATCCTGCTGGTGCGCCAGCTGGGCAATGCCATCCATAGCGCTTATCTGGAGGCTGTATGAAACTTGCCATCCATCACGACACCACCTATCGCTACGCCGACCGCGTGCGCGCGAGCATCCAGTACCTGCGCCTGACCCCGCAGGACAGCGCGCGCCAGCGCGTGCTGGACTGGCAGCTGGAGCTGCCGCAGGCGGCGCATGCCTTGCGCGACAGTCACGGCAACATCCTCCACGTGCTGACGCTCGACGAGCCGCACCAGGCCGTCGTCATCGGTGCGCACGGTCATGTGGAGATCGACGAGAACTGCGAAAGCGAGTGCGCGTCGGGCTCGCCGCTGCCGTACCTGCGCGGCACCGCGCTGACCGCGGCCGACGCGGCGCTGCGCGAGTTCGCCCGCGCCTGCTGTGGCGAGCAGCGCGATCGCGCGGCATTGGTCGGGCTGATGGAGCAACTGCACCAGCGCATGCCCTTCACGCCGGGCATCACCCAGGTCGAGACCACCGCGGCGGAAGCCTTCGCCCTCGGCCTCGGCGTCTGCCAGGACCACACCCACGTGTTTCTGGCCTGTGCCCGCAGCCTGGGCGTGCCGGCGCGCTACGTGTCCGGCTACCTGTGCCGCGCCGGCAGCAGCACGCTGGCCAGCCACGCTTGGGCCGAGGCGTGGATCGACGGAGCCTGGTACAGCTTCGACGTGACCAACCGCCTGACCCGACCCTCGCGCCACCTCAAGCTGGCGGTCGGCCTCGACTACCTCGACGCCTGCCCGGTGCGCGGGATGCGCCGCGGCGGCCAGGAGCAGATGCACGCGCAGGTGCAGGAAGCGCCGCTGCTGCAGCAGCGGCCCGGCCAGCAGCAGTAGCATCTGCCGCCGGCCCGGGGCCGGTGTCAGCGCCGGGCATGCCGCCGGCGCAGCAGCCATTTCTCCATTTCCACCAGCAGGATGACCGCTACGGCGCAGGCCACCACCAGCGTCCAGCCGCGGGCGTCCAGCGCGGCGGTGCCGAACAGCGCCTGCAGCGGCGGCCAGTGGCTGAACGCCAGCTGCAGCGGCACCACCAGCAGCACCATCGCCCAGACCATCGGGTTGTCGCGCAGGGCGAAGCTGGCCGCACCCAGCAGGCGGCGCGCGCAGAACAGGTAGCCGATCTCGCCGGCCACCAGGGCGTTGACCGCCAGGGTGCGGGCGACCTCCAGCGGCAGGCCGAGCTGCTGGGCGTAGAGGAACAGGCCGAGGCTGGCGCCGGTCAGCAGCAGGCCGACGAACAGCAGGCGCCACAGCAGCTGTCCGGACAGCAGCGGCTCGGCCGGATCGCGCGGCGGCTGCTGCATCAGGTCGCGCTCGCCCGGCTCGAAGGCCAGCGCCAGCGACAGGGTGACGGCAGTGATCATGTTGACCCAGAGGATCTGCAGTGGGGTGATCGGCAGGGTCAGGCCGAGGGCGATGGCGCAGATCAGCACCAGCGCCTCGCCGCAGCTGGTCGGCAGGATGAACAGGATCGACTTGCGCAGGTTGTCGTAGACCGTGCGGCCTTCCTCCACCGCATGAGTGAGGGTGGCGAAGTTGTCGTCGGCCAGCACCATCTGCGCGGCCTCCTTGGCCGCCTCGGTGCCCTTGATGCCCATGGCGATGCCGATGTCGGCGCGCTTGAGCGCCGGGGCATCGTTGACCCCGTCGCCGGTCATCGCCACGCGCTCGCCGCGGGCCTGCAGGCGCTCGACCAGGCGCAGCTTGTGCGCGGGGTTGGTGCGGGCGAACACCGCGGTGTCGGCCAGGCGCGCATCCAGCGCGGTATCGTCCAGCTGGTCCAGCTCGGCACCGGTCAGCGGCTGGCCGCCGTCCAGGCCGAGGCGCCCGGCGATCACCGCGGCGGTGGCGGCATGGTCGCCGGTGATCATCTTCACCGCGATGCCGGCACTGCGGCACTCGGCGATGGCGGCAATGGCTTCCTCGCGCGGCGGATCGAGCATGCCGACCAGACCGAGCAGGATGAAGTCGCCTTCCAGATCGGCGTAATCGAGCTGGGCCTGCGGCGCGCCGAGCGGGCGCATGGCCAGGCCGATCATGCGCAGGCCGTCGGCCGCGCCCTCGTGCAGGCGGGCATGCCAGTAGCGCGGGTCGAGCCGCTCGGCGTTGCCGTCGCGCAACTGGCGATTGCACAGCTCGAGCAGCCGTTCCGGCGCACCGAACAGATAGATAAGGCCATGGCCGGCGTGGTCGTGATGCAGGCTGGCGGTGCAGCGCAGCTCCGGACTGAACGGAATGCTGTCGACCCGCGGCAGGCGGCCCAGCTCATGGCTGCTGTCCAGGCCCAGCTTGCCGGCCAGGGTGAGCAGCGCCGCCTCGGTGGGGTCGCCGCTGATCCGCCAGCCCTCGGCGCCTTGTTGCAGGCTGGCGCTGTTGGCGAGCAGGCCGGCGCGAGCCAGTTCGAGCAGGTCATCGGCCGGCGGCGCTGCCAGCAGGCAGCCAGCGCGGCTCAGGCTGCCGCTGGGCTCGTAACCGACGCCGCCGACCTGGTAGCAGTGCGCCGTGGTGAACACCTGCTGCACGGTCATCTCGTTGCGGGTCAGGGTGCCGGTCTTGTCCGAGCAGATCACCGTGACCGCTCCGAGGCTTTCCACCGCCGGCAGGCGGCGGATGATCGCGCGATGGCGCGCCATGCGCTGCACGCCGAGGGCGAGGACGATGGTCAGCACCGCCGGCAGGCCTTCGGGAATCGCCGCCACCGCCAGGCCGACCGCGGCCATCAGCATCTCGCTGGGCGAGTAGTCGCGCCAGAACACGCCAATCAGGAAGGTCAGCACGGCGAGCAGGAGGATGGCCACGGTGAGCTGCCGGGCGAAGCGCTGCATGTCGGCCAGCAGCGGCGTCTGCAGGCTTTCCACCCGGCCCAGCAGGCCGCTGATGTGGCCCAGCTCGGTGTGCTGGCCGGTAGCCACCACCACGCCGGTGCCGTTGCCGGCACTCACCAGGGTGCCGGAGTAGGCCATGCCGCGGCGGTCGCCGAGGCTGGCGGTGCGGTCGACGGCGGCGCAGTGCTTGTCGGCGGGCAGCGATTCGCCGGTGAGCATGGCCTCGTCGATGCGCAGATCGCGACACTCGAGCAGGCGCAGGTCGGCCGGCACGCGGTCGCCGGCCTCAAGCAGGACGATGTCGCCGGGCACCAGTTGCTCGGCCGGCAGCGAGCCGACCAGGCCATCGCGGCGCACCCGGCTGTCGAGGGTCAGCAGCTTGCGGATCGAGCGCATGGCCTGTTCGGCCTTGCCCTCCTGGATGAAGCCGACCAGCGCGTTGATCGCCACCACGCCGAGGATCACCGCGCAGTCCAGCCACTGGCCGAGCAGCCCCACCAGCAGTGCCGCGCCGAGCAGCACATAGATCAGCAGGTTGTGGAACTGCAGCAGCAGGCGCTGCAGCCAGCCGGGGCCGGCGACTTCCGGCAGGCAGTTGGCGCCGTGCTCGGCCAGGCGCTGGGCCGCTTCGGCGCCGCTCAGTCCGCTGCTGCGGCTGTGCAGCTGTTGCAGACAGCGTTGCCCGTCGCGGGCGTGCCATTCCTGTGGCTGTGCAGCTGACATGCGGCTCCTCCTGGTTGCGCGATGTTCGGGACGGCGAGTCGCCCAGAGGGCCCTCGCCGTCGCTGAGCGGGGTGTCGGGCCGGACCTTAACCCGGAGCGGGTGGCCGGTCCATGCGTCGCGCGGTGGCGCCGGGTGCGGCAGGGCACCGATGGCGCCGCGGCGGGGTGGTGCAGCCCGCGCCTGGCGAGGGCTGCGCAGTGGCAACATCCGGCAATAAAGACGTGGGTTGGCGAGCCGATCGCGCCCCGCCAGCCGCTGGCGGACGCCGACCTGCCGTCAGGAGCGCCAAGGAGGCAGCAATTCGACGGCGCTCTGCTTTGCCCGGCGCCACTGGGCCAGTACGATTGCGCTTTTACGCGAAGGGAGTACGCGCATGCGCACCCAACTGGAAAACTGCCTGGCCGCCGTCAATCAGGTGCTGCTCGGCAAGGACAGGCAGGTGCGCCTGGCCCTGGCCTGTCTGCTGGCGCGCGGCCACCTGCTGCTGGAAGACCTGCCGGGGATGGGCAAGACCACCCTCAGCCACGCCCTGGCCAAGGTGCTCGGCCTCAGTTACCAGCGCATCCAGTTCACCTCCGACCTGCTGCCCGGCGACATCCTCGGCACCTCGGTGTTCAACCGCGATACCGGACAGTTCACCTTCCATCCCGGGCCGATCTTCGCCGAGCTGGTGCTGGCCGACGAGATCAACCGCGCCACGCCGAAGAGCCAGAGCGCGCTGCTCGAGGCGATGGAGGAGGGCCAGGTGACCATTGAGGGCGCCACCCGGCCGCTGCCGCAGCCGTTCTTCGTGATTGCCACGCAGAACCCGTCCAGCCAGGGCGGCACCTTCGCACTGCCGGAGTCGCAGCTCGACCGCTTCCTCATGCGCGTATCGCTGGGCTATCCGGCACGCAACGCCGAGAAGGCCCTGCTGCAGGGCGAGGCGCGCCGCGACCTACTGCCGCGCCTCGAACCGATCCTCGACCATGCCGCGCTGGCGCGCATCCAGGCCGAGGTGCCGGGCATCCATGCCAGCGAGGCGGTGATCGACTACGTGCTGCGCCTGGTCGAGGCTACCCGCAGCCAGCCGGCCTTCGCCCTCGGCCTGTCGCCGCGCGGCAGCCTGGCGCTGCTGGCCGCGGCGCGCGCCTGGGCCATGCTCGCCGGGCGCGACTACGTGATTCCCGAGGACGTGCAGGCGGTGCTGCCGTCGGTGGCCGGCCATCGCCTGCGCGATGCCGCCGACCCGGCCGGGCATGGCGGCGGCATGCTGGTGCAGTGGCTGCTGCGCGAAGTGACGCCGTTCTGATGGCGGCCCGCCTGTTCGCCGCGCGCTGGAGCCGCTGGCTGGAGAAGCGCATCCCGCCGGCCCGCCAGGTGCTGCTCAACCAGCGGCGCATCTTCATCCTGCCGACCCCGCAGGGCCTGCTGTTCGGCGTGGCGCTGCTGCTGATGCTGCTGGCGGCGATCAACTACCAGAACAGCCTGGCCTACGGCCTGACCTTCCTGCTGCTGTCGGTGGGCCTGGTCGCCATCCTGCACACCTACCGCAACCTGGCCGGCCTGCAGCTGACCGCCGGCGAGGCGTCCCCGGTGTTCGCCGGCGAGCAGGCCGGGTTTCGCCTACGGCTGCAGGGCAACGGCCGCGCCCGCCACGACATCGCCCTCGGCTGGCCGCCGGCGCCGCTCGAACGGGTGGATGTCGCCGCCGACGGCAGCGCCGAGCTGGAATTGTTCCTGGCGGCCAAGCGCCGCGGCTGGCTGCGCGCGCCGCGCCTGCGCGTCGAGAGCCGTTTTCCCCTCGGCCTGCTGGTGGCCTGGAGCTGGGTCGATCTGGATCTGGCCGTGCTGGTCTATCCGCGGCCGCTGGCCGGCGCGCTGCCGCCGGCGCCGGGCATCGGCGAGGACGAGGAGCCGGGCGTGGCGGCGCAGCGCAGCGGGGTGGATGACTTCCAGGGCCTGCGCGCCCACCAGAGCGGCGACTCGCGGCGGCGCCTGCACTGGAAGGCCTGGTCGCGCGGCCAGGGCCTGCTGGTCAAGGACTTCGCCGAGCTGCACGGCCACGATCTGTGGCTGGACTTCGACAGCCTCGGCGGCGACCGCGAAGCGCGGCTGTCGCTGCTCTGCCACTGGGTGCTGCAGCTCGCCGGGCGCAACCAGCCGTTCGCCCTGCGCCTGCCCGGCGTGCTGCGCCCGCCGGCCAGCGGCGCCATGCAGCGCGAGGCCTGCCTGCGTGCGCTGGCGCTGTTCGGCGAGCCGGCCAGTCCGGCGGGAGTGCGGCCATGAAGGCCTCGCCGGCGATTCCGCGGATCAGCCTGGTCTGGCTGCTGGTGGCGCAGGCACTGGTGATCTTGCCGCACCTCGGCCATCTGCCGGCGTGGGTCATCGGCCTGTGGCTGGTCTGCGCCACCTGGCGGATCCAGGTGTTCCGCATGCGCACCAGCTATCCGGGCGGTCTGACCAAGGGCTGCATGCTGCTGGCGGCGGCGGTCGGGGTGTACGCCTCGCGCGGCTCGCTGGTTGGCCTGGATGCCGGGGTGGCGCTGCTGATCGCCACCTTCCTGCTCAAGCTGGTGGAGCTGAAGACCCGCCGCGATGCGCTGGTGCTGGTGTTCCTCGGCTTCTTCGTGGTGCTCACCAGCTACCTGTTCGAGGACGGCCTGCCGGCGGCGCTGTACAGCCTGCTGCCGGTGACTGCCCTGCTGGCGGCGCTGATCGGTCTGCAGCAGGGCAGCCTGAGCGAGAAGCCCTGGCCGACCCTGCGCCTGGCCGCCAGCCTGCTGCTGCAGGCGGTGCCGCTGATGCTGGTGCTGTTCGTGCTGTTTCCGCGCCTGGGGCCGCTGTGGTCGGTGCCGCTGCCCGGCGAGGGGGGCAGCCGGGGCCTGGCCGAAAGCATGACGCCGGGGGATATCGCCGAACTCAGCCAGTCCTCCGAACTGGCCTTTCGCGCCAGCTTCGAGGGCGCGGTGCCGGCGCACAGCCAGCTGTACTGGCGGGCGCTGACCTTCGAGCAGTTCGATGGCCGGCGCTGGTCGCAGCTGGCCGAGCCGCCGCGCGCCGAGCCCGCCTGGCAGGCCGAGGGGCCGCCGCTGTCCTACAGCATCGTCATGCAGCCGAGTGGCCAGCCCTGGCTGTTCGCCCTCGATACCGCGCGCACCGAGCTGGAGCAGACCCGGCAGATGGGCGATTTCCGCCTGCAGCGCCAGCGACCGGTGGCGCAGAGCCTGTTGTACCGCGTCACCTCCTGGCCGCAGGCGCGCCGCGAGCCCGAGGCCAGTCCGCGCCTGGGCGTCGCCCTGCAGCTGCCGGTCGACGGCAACCCGCGGGCGCGGCGCTGGGCGGCGCAATTGCGCGCCCGGCATGGCGGGGATCAGCAGGCGCTGGTGAATGCCCTGTTGGCGCACTTCGCCCGCGAGCGCTACTTCTACACCCTCAAGCCGCCGCTGGCCGGCGCCGACACCGTGGACCACTTCCTGTTCGATAGCCGCCGCGGCTTCTGCGCCCACTATGCCGGGGCGATGACCTTCGTGCTGCGCGCCGCCGGGATTCCCGCGCGGGTGGTGGCCGGCTATCAGGGTGGCGAGTTCAATCCGCAGGGCAACTACGTGCTGGTGCACCAGTTCGACGCCCATGCCTGGGTCGAGTACTGGCAGGCGGGGCGCGGCTGGGTCAGCGTCGATCCGACCTTCCAGGTCGCGCCCGAGCGCATCGAGCAGGGCCTCGAGCAGGCCCTGCCGGCGGGCGAGGAGTTCCAGGCTGGTGCGCCGCTGTCGGCATTGCGCTACCGGCACGTCGAGTGGGTCAACGCCCTGCGCTTGTCGTGGGACCGCCTCAACTACACCTGGCAGCGCAAGGTGCTGGGCTACCAGGGCGAGGCGCAGCTGAACCTGCTGCAGGGCTGGTTCGGCACGCTGGACACGACCCGCGTGGCGCTGGTGCTGATTGGCAGCGGCGGGGTGTTGCTTGGCATCCTGGCGGTGCTGCTGCTCAAGCCCTGGCAGCGTGAGCACGACCCGCAACGGCGTCTGTACCGGCGCTTCGAGCGATTGCTGGGCCGCCACGGCCTGCGCCGCGAGGCGGGCGAGGGGCCGCGGGCGTTTGCCGAACGGGCGGCGGCCGCCTTGCCGGGCCAGGCGGGGGAGATCCGCGCCTTCGCCCTGCGCTTCGAGGAGCAGCGCTATGCCGGCACGGCAGCCGATGCGGGCGCCTTGCGGCGCGCGCTGCAACGCTTGCGCCGCCGGCTGGCGCGGCGCTAGTGGCCAGTCATCCTCTGGCGCCCCGGCACACGGACAGCTGCCCTGGCTCAGGATGGCTGCGGCAGTCGCCTGCTATGCTCGCCCTGTTGAGCCCGGCCCATTCCACCGCGAGGAGCTTTCATGGCTGCACTGGCTGACCGGCTGATCGAGCGGTTCATCGTTCTTGAAGTGGCGCTGCTGGCCACCCGGGCCCGCCTGGCGGCGGGAACCGACAGCGAAGCGCTGCATGACCTGCGGATCGTCGTGCGCCGCTTGCGCAGCCTGCTGCGGCCGCTGCGCGGCCTGCCGGGGGTCGAGACCCTGGAGGCGGTCACCGCCGAAGTCGGCCGCCTGAGCAGCCCGCTGCGCGATCTGGAGGTGCTGGCCGACGAGCTGGCGCGCTGCGGTCTGGGCGCGGCCGGCGCCCGGCGCCGGCAGATGCTGGCCGTGGGCTACCCGGCCTTGCTCGCGGAGCCGGCGCTGGCGCGTCTGCAGTTCTGCCTGACCCTGTGGCCCGGACTGCTGCGCGAGGCGGAGCGCGAGGGGCTGCTCAAGGGCGAGCGCAACAAGGTGCACCGCCGCCTGCAGCGTCAGCAGCAGCGCCTGCAGCAGGCGCTGGGCGACCCGGCGCATGATCGCCATCGCCTGCGCTTGCTGGTCAAGCGCGTGCGCTACGCTGCCGAGGTCTGGCCGCAGCAACTGACGCTGGAGCAGCCCGAGTTGCTGAAGGCGGCACAGTCGGCGCTGGGCGACTGGCACGATCGCCTGCAATGGTGCCTGCGCGCCGAGTCCGAGGCGGACCTCAAGCCCTGCCTGGAGCGCTGGCAGCGCGAAATGGCCGCCGCGGAGATCGAGGCCGACGCGGTGCTGCTGCGTCTGCAGCAGACCCTGGCGGGCCACGCCGGCTGAGCCGCCCGCGCCGTCCATCCGGCCGTGCGCTCCTACTCTGGTGTCGGCAGGCCGAAGAACGCCCGCGCGCAGGCGGTGCTGTGCGCGGCCAGGCACTCCGGCGTCTCGCCGCGATGACGGGCGACTTCATTGAGCACCTCGACCAGAAAGGCCGGCTCGTTGTGGCCGTGCTTGGGGCGCGGCCGCAGGGTGCGCGGCAGCAGGTAGGGCGCGTCGCTTTCCAGCATCAGGCGGCCGGCGGGAATCTCGCCCACCAGTTCGTGCAGGTGGCTGCCGCGGCGCTCGTCGCAGATCCAGCCGGTGATGCCGATATGCAGGTCCAGATCGAGATAGCCGTACAGCGCGCGCTTTTCGCCGGTGAAACAGTGCACCACGGCGGCGGGCAGGCGGTCGCGGAATTCGCGCAGGATCGCCAGCAGCCGCTCGCTGGCCTCGCGCTCGTGGAGAAACACCGGGCGGCCCAGTTCGCAGGCCAGCGCCAGCTGCTCCTCCAGCGCCCGCTCCTGCAGCGGCCTGGGCGAGAAGTCGCGGTTGAAGTCCAGGCCGCATTCGCCCACGGCGCGCACCTGGGGCTCAGCCAGCAGGGCGCGCAGCTGGCGGGCGCTGTCGGCGTTCCACGCGCTGGCTTCATGCGGATGCAGACCGGCGGTGGCGAACAGACGGCGGCCTACGGGGTCGAACTGCCGGCACAGCTCCAGCGCCGCCTCGCTGTCCTCCGGCGAAGTGCCGGTGAGTACCAGCTGACACACGCCGGCGTCGTGAGCGCGTTGCAGAAAAGCCTCGCGCTCCTTGGCAAATGAGCCATGGGTCAGATTGACGCCGATGTCGATCAGTTGCATGGTGCTGCACCCGTATTTTGGCCGAATGCCCTGGAAGGGAATTCGATATTGACGAAAAAGAGCTTATTTAACCGCAAACTTGCCGACGCATGCAGTCGTTTCGCCACCGGCGTGGCTGCGCTGCTGCCGTTGTTGCCGCTGCTGCTGGGCCTGCTGGCGAGCTTGCCGCAGAGTGCCAGCGCGCGCCTGGCCGCAGCGCCGGAGGCCTGGGCCCCGAGCGAGAGCACCCGCGATCTGGCTGCCGTGCGCGCCAGCGGACAGCTGCGCGTGCTGGTCAACCAGAGCCGCAACAGCTCCGGCGAGGTGCGCGGCGAGCCCATTGGCGTCGAGTATCGCCGCCTGCGCGCCTTCGAGCAGTACCTCAACCGCAACGCCCGCGACGGTGGCGAGGTGCGTCTGAAGCTGATCCCGCTGCCCAAGGAGCAGCTGTTGCCGGCGCTGCTGCGTGGCGAGGGCGATCTGGTCGCGCCCGGGGAGTTGCTGCCGGTGCGCCGTGGCCTGGCGGTGCGCGCCAGTGCGCCGATTCGCCGGGATGTGCCGCTGGTGGTGGTGTCGCGCCAGGGCAATCGCCGCTACCAGCGTCTCGAGCAGTTGGCCGGCCACAGCCTGGCGCTGCCGGCGGGCAGTGCGGCGCGCACCGCCCTGCAGCGCGTCAATGGCGGGCTGAAGACGCCGATCGTCGCCGACTGGCAGGACCCGACCCTGGCGGTGGAGGACGTCCTGGAGCTGGTGCATGCCGGCATCCTGCCGATGGCCGCGGTCGAGCTGCCGATTGCCGAGCGGTGGGCCAAGGTGCTGCCCAAGCTGCGCATCGATCGCCAGCTGGTGCTGGCGCGCAAGGGGGACATGAGCTGGTACGTGCATCGTGGCGCGCCGAACCTGCGCGCCAGCGTCGACCGTTTCCTGCACGACTATCGCCGGCCGGACGACGAGGATGCGGTGTTTCTGCGCGTCTACCGGCGCCTGTACAAGGTGCACAATCCGCTCGGCCGCCCGGAGCGCCAGCGCCTGGCGCGGGTGGCGCCGACGCTGATGCGCCATGCCCGGGCGCAGTCGCTGGACTGGCTGCTGCTGGCCGCGCTGGCGTTCAAGGAGTCGACCCTCAACCCCAATGCCCGCGGTGCCGGTGGCGCCAGCGGGCTGCTGCAGATCACTCCGGCGGCGGCGCGCAGCGTCGGCGTGGCCAATGCCCGCGCCCTGGAAGGCAACGTGCAGGCCGGGGCCAGGTATCTGGCGATGCTGCGCAAGCGCTACTTCGCCAGCAGCCAGTTCAGCGAGCGCGAGCGCATGGCCTTCGTCCTCGCCGCCTACAACCTGGGACCGCAGCGGGTGCAGGGCCTGCGCGCCGAGGCGCGGCGGCGCGGACTCGATCCCAACCGCTGGTTCTTCCAGGTCGAGCGGGTGGCCGCCGAGCGCCAGGGCATGGGGGTGGTCAGCTACGTCAGCAGCGTCAACAAGTACCACCTGGCCTTTAGTCGCGAGCGTTATCGTCTGGAGCCTTGAGCGCTGTGCTGTTGCGATCGCTTGAGCCAGACATTTGCGCCACTAGATGGTGTCGAGCGGCCTGCGTTACGCCCGGCAAGCCGTCGTTGGACGAGATGCTGAGCCGCCGCTGAGTCACGGATAGTCGATCTCGACCACATACCAGGTGCGCTCGCCGGTCGGCGTGTGCACCTGAACTTCCGCGTCCAGCGCCTTGCCCACCAGGGCGCGGGCCAGTGGCGAGTCGATGCTGATGAGGTTCTGCTTCAGATCGAACTCGTCGGGACCGACGATGCGGTAGCGCGCGGTTGCGCCTTCCTCGTCCTCGAGGGTGACCCAGGCGCCGAAGTAGACCTTGCCCGGATCGCTGGGGCGCTCGCCGACCACCTTGAGGTTCTCCAGGCGCTTGCGCAGGAAGCGCACGCGGCTGTCGATTTCGCGCAGCATCTTCTTGCCGTAGGTGTATTCGGCGTTTTCCGAGCGATCCCCCTGGGCAGCGGCCTCGCTGACCGCCTGGGTGACTTGCGGCCGGCGCACGTTCCACAGTTCGTGCAGTTCGGCGCGCATGCGCGCCTCGCCCTCGGGAGTGATCAGCGGGGTGCCGGCGGTACGTGGCGGGCGGTAACGGCTCATCGGTCATTCATCCTGCAGAAGGGGGGCAAGGGGGCTCAGCCTTCGCGCAGCACGGCGAGTGGGCTGGCGTTCAACGCCCGGCGCGTGCCGAGCAGGCCGGCCGTGCCGACCAGCAGGGCGCCGATCGGCGGCAGCAGGAGCAGCGACGGGTGCGGCTGCCAGGGCAGGTCGAACACCAGGCGGTAGAGCAGGGCGCTGACCAGTTCGCAACCGAGGGCGGCGAGCAGGCCGCTGCCGGCGCCGAGCACGGCGAATTCGCGGCGCCGCGCGCGCAGCAGCAGGCGTCGCTCGGCACCGAGGGCGCGCAGCAGGGCGCCCTGGCGGATGCGCTCGTCCAGGGTGGCCTGCAAGCCGGCGAACAGCACCACCAGGCCGGCGGCGAGGACGAACAGCAGCACGTATTCGACGGCCAGGCTGACCTGGGCGAGGATGTCGCGCAACTGGGCGAGGATGGCATCGACCTGCAGCAGGGTGACCGTCGGGAAGGCGCGTGCCAGCTCGACCAGCGCCCGCTCCTGGCCCGGCGGCAGGTAGAAGCTGGTCAGGTAGGTGGTCGGCAGGCTGGCGAGGGTCTGCGGTGCGAAGATCATGAAAAAGTTCGGTTGGAAGTTGTCCCAGTTGACGCTGCGCAGGCTGCTGACCCGCGCAACCACGTCCTGGCCGGCGATGCTGAAGCCGAGGCGGTCGCCGGTTTTGACGCCGAGGCTTTCCGCGAGTTTCGCCTCGACCGATACCGCTGGGCCGTAGTCGTCCGGCAGGGCATCCCACCACTGGCCGGCGAGTAGGTGGTTGTCCCGCGGCAGCGCGGCCGACCAGGTCAGGCTGAGGTCACGCTGCACGGCGCGCTCGCCGCGCGACTCCTTGATGACCTGCTGGCGCACCGGCGCGCCGTTGATGCTGACCAGACGGCCGGGTACCACCGGGTAGAGGGTGGCCGGTTGCGGTGACAGGGCAGCGATGCGAGCGGCGAAGGTGTCGCGCTCGGCCGGCAGGATGTTCAGCGCGAACTGGTTGGGCGCCTGTTCCGGCAGCTGCTGGCGCCAGTTGTCCAGCAGCTCGCCGCGCAGCAGCAGGACCAGGGCCATGGCCAGCAGGATCAGGCCGAAGGCCAGGGTCTGCCCGGCGGCGGCCAGCGGATGGCGCAGCAGCTGGCCAAGGCCGAGGCGCCAGATCAGCCCGGCGTTGGCCAGCAGGCGGCGCAGGCCGCGCAGCGCCAGCAGCCACAGGCCGCCGAACAGCAGAGCGGCGAGCAGGCCGCCGCCGAGCAGGGCGAGGGTCAGCAGCAGGTCCAGGCTCAGCCACCACATGATCAGGCCCAGCGCCAGCAGGGCGCAGGCATAGGCGACCCAGCTGGCCAGCGAGGGCGGCAGCAGGTCGCGGCGCAACACGCGCAGCGGCGGCACCCGGCCCAGAGCCGCCAGGGGCGGCAGGGCGAAGCCGGCCAGTGCCACCAGGCCGGTGGCCATGCCGACCAGCGCTGGTTGCAGGCCGCCGGCGGGGATCTCGGCCGGCAGCAGGTCGGCGAGCAGATGGAACAGGCCGAACTGCGCCAGCCAGCCGAGCAGGGCGCCCGCCAGGCTGGCCAGCAGGCCGAGCAGCAGCAGTTGCAGGCCGAACAGTAGCAGGGCCTCGCGCCGCGACAGGCCGAAGCAGCGCAGCATGGCGCCGAGATCGAAACGTCGGCTGGCGAAACGCGCCGCGGACAGGCCGACGGCGACCCCGGCGAGTAGCACGGCCGCCAGGCTGGCCAGACTCAGGTAGCGCCCGCCACGGTCGAGGGCGCTGCCGACCTGGCGGTTGCCGTCGCGGGCGTCCTGCAGGCGCTGGTGGGCGGCCAGGCTGGCTTCGAGGCTGCGTCGATAGTCGGCCAGCGCGGCGGATTCGCCGCGCCACAGCTCGCGGTAGTTGACCCGGCTGCCGGGCTGCACCACTCCGGTGGCGTCGAGGTCGGCCAGGTTCATCAGCACTCGCGGGGTGAGGCTGTAGAAGTCGCCGGCGCGATCCGGCTCGTAGGTCAGCACCCTGCTCAGGCGCAGCGGCTGGCGGCCGATTTCGATGTCGTCACCGATCTTCAGGTCCAGCGCCACCAGCAGGCGCTGCTCGGCCCAGACTTCGCCGGGCGCCGGGCGGCCGCCGAGGACCTCGGCGGCGAGCGGCTGGGCCGTGCTCTTCAGTTGGCCACGCAGGGGATAGGCATCGTCCACCGCCTTGACGCTGGCCAGCTGCACGCCCAGATCGGTGGCGATCACGCTGGAGAATTCGACCACGCGGGCATGCGCCAGGCCGTGGCCGAGGCCGGCGGCGATCTGTTCCTGCGTGGCCGGGGCAGTACCGCGCAGCACCAGGTCGGCGGCGAGGAATTCGCCGGCGCGCAGCAGCATGGCGCCGTTCAACCGCGCGCTGAAGTAGCCGATGGCGCTGCTCGCCGCCACGGCGATCAGCAGGGCGAAGAACAGTACGCGCAGTTCGCCCGCGCGGGCCTCGCGGAGCAACTGGCGCAGGCTCAGGCGCAGCAGGCGCGCCAGGGTCAGCGCGCGCATCAGTCCAGCGTCTCTACGCGGCGCCCACCTTCCAGGCGCAGCTGGCCCTGGCAGCGTGCGGCCAGGCGGGCGTCGTGGGTGACCAGCACCAGGGTGGTGCCGTGTTCGTGGTTGAGCTGGAACAGCAGGTCGCTGATGCGCTCGCCGGTCTGGCTGTCGAGGTTGCCGGTGGGTTCGTCGGCGAACAGGATGTCCGGCTGGCCGACAAAGGCGCGGGCGATCGCCACGCGCTGCTGTTCGCCGCCGGAGAGCTGGCGCGGGTAGTGGCTCAAGCGCTGGCCAAGGCCGACCCGCTCGAGCAGGCTGCGTGCGCTCTGCCGGGCATCGGCGCGGCCTTCCAGCTCCAGCGGCAACATGACGTTCTCCAGCGCGGTGAGGCTGTCGATCAGCTGGAACGACTGGAACACGAAGCCGACGTGCTCGGCGCGCACGCGGGCGCGCTGGTCCTCGTCGAGGCGGGAGAGGGCGTGGCCGGCCAGCTGCACTTCGCCGCTGCTGGGCTGGTCGAGGCCGGCGAGCAGGCCGAGCAGGGTGGATTTGCCCGATCCGGAGCGGCCGACGATGGCCAGGCTGTCGCCGCGCTTCAGCTCCAGGCTGAGATCGTCGAGGATGGTCAACGCGCCTTCCGCGCTGTCGACCACTTTGCTAAGGTTTCGCGCATTGAGAATGCTGGCGCTCATGGAGAATCCGATGCGTACATGGTTGTTGCGCGGCTGTCTGGGACTGCTGTTGCTGGCCCAGAATGCGGCGGCGGGAACCTTGCTGGTCGTCGGCGATAGTATCAGCGCGGCTTTCGGCCTGGAAACCCGCGACGGCTGGGTCAGTCTGCTGGCCTCGCGCCTGCAGCGCGAGGCGCCCGACTGGCGGGTGGTGAACGCTTCGGTGAGCGGCGACACCAGTGCCGGCGGGCTCTCCCGCCTGCCGGCGCTGCTCGAGGCGCATGCTCCGCAGTTGGTGCTGATCGAACTGGGCGGCAACGATGGGCTGCGTGGCCAGCCGCCGCTGCAATTGCAACAGAATCTTGCCGCGATGATTGCGCAGAGCCGCGCCGCCGGGGCAGAGGTGCTGCTGCTGGGCATGAAGCTGCCGCCCAACTACGGCCCACGCTACACCCGTGCCTTCGAGCAGGTGTATGTCGAGCTGGCCGAACGCAAGCAGGTGCCGCTGGTGCCGTTCTTCCTCAAGGGGGTGGGTGGCGTCGACGGCATGGTGCAGGGCGACGGCATCCATCCGACGGCTGCCGCCCAGCCGATTCTGCTGGAAAATCTCTGGCCGACGCTGCAACCGCTGCTCTGACCCTTTTCCCGTCGGAGGCTTTCGGCTAAGGTTGCGCGCCGCGCCGCCCCGGAGCCCTCGATGTCGCGCCAATCCTGGTCCCTGTATGCCTACCGCTTGCTCGTTCCCGACGAGCAACTGGACCTGTTCGCCTGTCAGGAAGTGCGCATGCACCTGGTCGCGCGGCAGCTGGAGCTGGGCGACCCGGGCGACCATACCCTGTGCGGCAGCCTGTTGCCGGCGCATCCGCTCTGGGAGGTGCTGGACAGGGGCACGCTCAAGGACCGCCGGTTGTGCTCGGCCTGTCTGCAGCGCCTGCGCGCCGAGCGCCACGGCCTGCCGCGGGATTGGCCAGTGCGCTGATTCTCGCGCCTGTCACTGGTGCCGGTGTACAATATTTGATCGTTCAATTTACTCAGGTATTACCGATGTTCTCGCGTGTTGTTGCCGTTCGCCCCATGCTGGCCAGCCTGGCCGCACTGCTGCTGGCCGCACCTGCCAGCGCGCTGGAGCTGCCTCTGCCGCCGCCTGGCGAGGATGTCGTTGGCCAGCTGCAGGTGATCAAGGCCAAGTACGAAGATACCTTCGCCGATATCGGTACGGCCAACGATCTGGGCTATCTGGAGATGGTCGCCGCCAACCCGGGGGTCGATCCCTGGCTGCCGGGTGTGGGTACCGAAATCATCCTGCCGACCCGTTTCATCCTGCCGCCGGGGCCCCGTGAAGGCATCGTGATCAACCTGGCCGAATACCGCATGTACTACTTCCCCAAGGGGCAGAACGTGGTGCATACCTACCCGCTGGGCATTGGCCGCGAGGGCTGGGGTTCGCCGATCACCAATACCTCCATCATCGCGAAGACGCCGAATCCGAGCTGGACGCCGCCTGCCTCGATCCGCAAGGAGCACGCCGCCGAGGGTGATCCGCTGCCAGCGGTGGTGCCGGCCGGGCCGGACAACCCGCTGGGGCCGTTCAAGTTCACTCTGGGCACACCCGGCTACCTGATCCATGGCTCGAACAAGAAGTTCGGCATCGGCATGCGCGTCAGCCACGGCTGCTTCCGCATGCTCAACCACAACGTCCTGGAGCTGGCCAAGATGGCGCCGGTGGGAACACCGCTGCGCATCATCAACCAGCCGTACAAGTTCGGCGTAGCTGGCGGCAAGGTGTATCTGGAGGCGCACACGCCGCTGGACGATCATGGCGAACCGTCGGTGGTCGACAAGCACACCGAAGTGATCAATGCGCTGCTCAAGCGTGATGATCTCAAGGATGATGCGCGCCTGGACTGGGAAGTGGTGCGCGAAGTGGTGGCCGCCGAGGATGGCTTGCCGGTGGAGATCGCTGCCCCGCGAGAGCAGGTAGCCAGCGCGGCAGCGCACTAGCCGTCGCTGGCCGGAAAAGCCCGCTGCAGTTTTGCTGCCGCGGGCTTTTTATTGCCGCCAGATTATTGCAGTGGAGTACATACTGCTGGTCGTTTCGGCGGGCAATAAAAAAGCCGACCCTCGCGGGTCGGCTTCTGCAAATAGCAGGTCGGAAGACCTATTACTTGCGGCTGGCTTTTTCCAGCATGCGCAGAGCGCGCTCGTTGGCTTCGTCAGCGGTCTGCTGAGCCTTCTGAGCGGCGGCCAGAGCTTCGTCAGCCTTGCGGTAGGCTTCGTCGGCACGAGCTTGAGCGCGGGCAGCGGCGTCTTCGGTAGCGGTCAGACGAGCTTCGGTTTCTTTGGACATGCTGCTGCAACCGGTAGCCAGGATGGCGGCCAGGGTCAGAGCGGAAATTTTCAGAACGTTGTTCATAGTGTTCCCCTTTGGGTGGATTTCCGTGATGCAATTTCCCTCACGGGGAAATCTGCTGGGTTATATAGTACGCATTAGTTCTAGTAAGTAAACGTTTCGAAGGCAAGGCAAGCCGAAATTTTTGTCTTTGTCCGCATTTAGTACATTGATATTGTTTAAAAAATAATCATGTGCCAGCTGTCCCGATTGGCCCATGGCACTTGCCCGGGGTCCGGTTGTCCAACTGCGCGAGGCAGCCTGCGACCGATGTGCAGCGTAAGGAGAGAGTTGTGATGAGCGAGCCACTGTCCATTCAGCATGATCTGGCAGGCAAGCAATTCGAGGTGACGGTGGATGGTCACCGTGCCTACTTGTCCTATATGGATCTGGGCAAGCAGACCATCGATATCTACCGTACCTTCGTCCCCGATGCTCTGCGCGGGCACGGGGTGGCGGCAGCGCTGACTGAGCAGGCGCTGCAGTTCGCCGAAGGCCGTGGCTATACGGTCATTCCATCCTGCTCCTACGTGGAGCGCTACCTGGAGCGCCGCCAGCGCAAGGGCGAGCGCCAGGGGTGAGGGGCGGGGGCAAAGAAAATGCCAGTCAGTATGACTGACTGGCATAAGGTCACGCGCCCGGCTGTTGGGTGGCTGTCGCCCGATCAGCCGCGCTGGCGCTTGGGCAGAACGTCCTTGAGCTTGGCATGCATGCTGCGCAGGGTCTTTTCCGTGCTGTCCCAGTCGATGCAGGCATCGGTGACGGACACGCCGTACTTGAGTTCGCAGAGATTCTTCGGAATCGACTGGTTGCCCCAGCCCAGGTTGCTTTCCACCATCAGGCCGATGATCGAGTTGTTGCCCTCGAGGATCTGGTTGGCGACGTTTTCCATCACCAGCGGCTGCAGGGCCGGGTCCTTGTTGGAGTTGGCGTGGCTGCAGTCGACCATGATGTTCGGGCGAATGCCGGCCTTGGTCAGTTCCTGCTCGCACAGGGCGACGCTGACCGAATCGTAGTTCGGCTTGCCACTGCCGCCGCGCAGGACCACGTGGCCGTAGCGGTTACCCTTGGTGGTGACGATCGATACCTGGCCTTGCTGGTTGAGGCCGAGGAAGCGGTGCGGGCTGGAAACAGACTGCAGGGCGTTGATCGCCACGGTCAGGCCGCCGTCGGTGCCGTTCTTGAAGCCGACTGCCGAGGACAGGCCGGAGGCCATTTCGCGGTGGGTCTGCGATTCGGTGGTGCGCGCGCCGATGGCCGACCAGCTGATCAGGTCCTGCAGGTACTGCGGGGAGATCGGGTCGAGGGCTTCGGTGGCGGTCGGCAGGCCCATCTCGGCCAGGTCGCAGAGCAGTTTGCGGCCGATGTGCAGGCCGTCCTGGATCTTGAACGAGTCGTCGAGGTACGGGTCGTTGATCAGGCCCTTCCAGCCGACGGTGGTGCGCGGCTTCTCGAAGTACACGCGCATGATCAGGTACAGGGTGTCGGAGACCTCGGCAGCCAGCCCCTTGAGACGCTCGGCATATTCGTGCGCGGCCTTGATGTCGTGGATCGAGCAGGGGCCGACCACCACGAACAGGCGGTGATCCTTGCCGTCGAGAATGTCGCGGACCACCTGGCGGCCATGGCTCACGGTGTGGCGGGCGGTATCGGTGAGGGGGAGTTCTTGCTTGAGCTGGTCGGGGGTGATCAGCGCCTCGTTGGAGGCGATGTTAAGGTCGTCGATCGGTAAATCAGCCATCGTGTTACTACTCGTCAGGTCACGGATGCCGTCCGCCAGCCAGGCCCGTGGCGGAGCGCAGCAAATAGGGGCAACGGGATGCCAGAACCTTAACGCTTTCGGCCGCCGCTTCACAATAAAGACTTGCAGTTTTTCCGGGCTTGAAGCAGCCGTTCGGCAGCTTCGTGGCGCCACATCAGTGTGCGATCAGCGGTGATTTTCTCTGCGGGCGTCTTGCCTGCGCTGGCGCCGGCCATGGATAGTGCGCGATCCCCTTGTTGAGGAGCATTGCCATGAGCGAATCCGCTCGTCCGCGCATCGGCATCATCGGTACCGGTGCCATCGGTGGTTACTACGGCCTGATGCTGGCGCGTGCCGGTTTCGAGGTGCATTTCCTGCTGCGCAGCGAATACGCGGCGGTCGCCCGCGACGGTCTGCGCGTGCGTCATGCTCAGCTCGGCGAGTTGCATCTGCCGCAGGTCAATGCCTGGCGCGAGGCGGCCGCGATGCCACCCTGCGATTGGCTGCTGGTTGGCGCCAAGACCACCAGCAACCGCGAGCTGGCGCCCCTCATCGCGCAGGTGGCGGCGCCGGGGGCGAAGGTGGTGCTGCTGCAGAACGGCCTGGGGGTGGAGGACGCGCTGCGTCCACTGCTGCCGGCGTCGCTGCACCTGCTCGGCGGCTTGTGCTTCATCTGCGCCCATCGCGAGGCGCCGGGGCTGGTGGTGCATCAGTCCCAGGGCGTGTGCAATCTCGGCTATCACAGCGGCCCGGCGACTGCAGAGGAGCGCCAGGCGCTGCTCGAGCAGGGCGTGACCTGGCTGCGCGAGGCGGGCATCGAGTCCAGCGTGATCGCCGATCTGATCCAGGCCCGCTGGCAGAAACTGGTGTGGAACGTGCCGTACAACGGCCTGTCGGTGCTGCTGCACAGCTCCACCCGGCCGCTGATGGCCAACCCGGACAGTCGCGCGCTGCTGCAGGCGCTGATGCAGGAGGTGGTGGATGCCGCCTTGGCCTGCGGCTACAGCCTGCCGGACAACTATGCGCAGAAGCTGCTGGCCTACACCGACCGCATGCCCGACTACCTGCCGAGCATGTACCACGACTTCGCGCAGCGTCGGGAGGCCGAGCTGCCGGCGCTGTATGCCGCGCCACTGGCTGCCGCAGCGGCGGCGGGTGTCGACATGCCGCGGGTGCGCATGCTCTATCAGGCACTGGCTTTCCTGCAGGCTACGGCGCAGCAATAGGACGGCATCCGATATCAGGTGGGCCACTGTTCCCGGTAGCCATGTACCGCACGGCGTGGCCAGCGGGTGCGCGAATAAACGCCTGCTACGCTGAGGAGGAATTGCAAAAACCTCGCCAGCGGAGGCGTGATGATCCGTTCCATCCTCTACGCCACCGACCTCGGACTGTTTGCCCCCTACGTGCTGCAGCACGCCCTGTTGCTGGCGCGTACCCATCGCGCCGATCTCTATGTCCTGCATGTGGTCGAGCCGCTCGGCCTGTTCGCCGAATCGGTACTGCAGACCTATCTGGATGCCGCCAGCTACAACGATCTGCGCCTGCGCGGGGTGGACAGCGTGATGGCGGGCATCGAGCAGCGGGTGTTCGAAGGCTTCTGCGACGAATTGCGGGAAAGCGACGGGGAAAGCGTGCCGATCCGTGCGGTGCGGGTGCAGCTCGGCGACCCGCCGCAGGTGATCCTGCAGGAGGCACAGGATCTGGCGGTCGACCTCATCGTGATCGGCTCGCACAGCCAGAGCATGCCCGCCTGTTCGGCACTGGGGCGTACCTGCCTGCGGCTGCTGCAGCAGGGGCGCGTGCCTGTCTATCTGGTGCCCATCCTGCCGGAAGAGCCCGCCGAGCATTGACGCACGCACAAAACAACATTTTTCGTCTAATATGAAAAAATATAGTCTATTGTGGTTATAAGAGGCGGCCGCTACCGGCAGCCGTCCGGCCAATTTCTGCTTTGAGGATCACTCATGAAGCTTCAGCAACTGCGTTACATCTGGGAAGTGGCGCATCATGACCTGAACGTTTCGGCCACGGCGCAGAGCCTCTACACCTCGCAGCCAGGGATCAGCAAGCAGATCCGCCTGCTCGAGGATGAGCTGGGCGTCGAGGTGTTCGCCCGCAGCGGCAAGCACCTGACCCGCGTTACCCCGGCCGGGGAACGGATCATCACCACAGCCGGCGAGATCCTGCGCAAGGTGGAGAGCATCAAGCAGATTGCCCAGGAGTTCTCCAACGAGAAGAAGGGCACCCTGTCGATCGCCACCACCCACACCCAGGCGCGCTATGCCCTGCCGGAAGTGATCAGCGCCTTCATCAAGCAGTATCCCGAGGTGGCCCTGCACATGCACCAGGGCTCGCCGGCGCAAATCGCCGAAATGGCGGCCGACGGCACCGTGGATTTCGCCATCGCCACCGAGGCGCTGGAGCAGTTCGGCGATCTGGTGATGATGCCCTGCTATCGCTGGAACCGCTGCGTGATCGTGCCGCAGGGGCACCCGCTGACCCGCCTGCCCAAGCTGACCCTCGAGGCGCTGGCCGAGCAGCCGATCGTCACCTACGTGTTCGGTTTCACCGGGCGCTCCAAGCTGGACGAGGCGTTCAGCCATCGCGGCCTGGAGCCCAAGGTGGTGTTCACGGCGGCCGATGCTGACGTGATCAAGACCTACGTCCGCCTGGGCCTGGGCGTCGGCATCGTCGCCGGGATGGCGGTCGATCCGGAGCAGGACAAGGATCTGGTGGTGTTGGATGCCAGCGAGCTGTTCGAGTCCAGCGTGACCAAGATCGGCTTCCGCCGCGGCACCTTCCTGCGCGGCTTCATGCTCGACTTCATCGAGCGCTTCGCGCCGCACCTGACTCGCGAGCGGGTCACCGAGGCGGTGCAGTGCCGCAACAAGGCCGAGCTGGAAGAGCTGTTTGCCGATATTGTGCTGCCCGTCCACTGAGGTTTTCCAGCCTGGAATGAAAAAGCCCGACTCGCTGAGTCGGGCTTTTCGCTTTCAGGGGCTCGCCGTCAGTTCTTGGCGATCAGGTTGCCGGCGTGCAGGCCGCATTCCTTGTGGGTAGCTTCCTCCCACCACCAGCGTCCCTCGCGCTCGTGCTGGTTGGGCAGCACCGGGCGGGTGCAGGGCTCGCAGCCGATGCTGATGAAGCCCTGCTCGTGCAGCGGGTTGTAGGGGACCTCCAGCATGCGGATGTAGCCCCACACTTCCTCGCTGCTCATGTTGGCCAGCGGGTTGAACTTGTACAGCGGTTTGTCGGCGGTGGAGAAGGCACCGTCCAGCTCGAGCACGGCCACCTGGCTGCGGGTGCCGGGGCTCTGGTCGCGGCGCTGGCCGGTGGCCCAGGCCTTCACGGTGGCCAGCTTGCGCTTGAGCGGCTCGATCTTGCGGATGCCGCAGCACTCGCCATGGCCGTCCTTGTAGAAGCTGAACAGGCCCTTCTCGCGCACCAGCGGCTCGAGCAGGCGCGCGTCCGGGGAGAGCACCTCGATCTGGATGCCGTAGTGTTCGCGTACCTGCTCGATGAAGCGGTAGGTCTGCGCGTGCAGGCGGCCGGTGTCGAGGCTGAACACCTTGACGTTCTTGTTCAGCTTCCAGGCCATGTCCACCAGCACCACGTCCTCGGCGCCGCTGAAGGAGATCCACAGCTCGTCGCCGAAATGCTCGAAGGCGAGCTTGAGCACTTCCTGCGGGGATTTGTCGGCGTAGGTGGCCGCCAGGGTGGCGACATCGAAGGTCTGGCTCATCGGGGTGTCCGGTAGATTCGTGGCTGATGCGTGGCTCAGATGGTAACAGCAAGGCGTTTATACGCTGAAATAACCAAATCTAGCTGTAGTGCTAACTGCCAGGTATATGCAGCAGGCGCTATCCGCTGGATTTTCCGCTGCCCGACGAGCGCCGCGTTGCGCCTGGGCGGTCAACTCGCTAGAGTGCCGCCTCAATTTCTGCCTGTTAAATCGAGGAGTGCCCTGTGGAAATCGCCTGTCTTGATCTCGAGGGTGTGCTGGTCCCGGAAATCTGGATCGCCTTTGCCGAGAAAACCGGAATCGACGCGCTCAAGGCGACCACCCGCGACATTCCTGACTACGACGTGCTGATGAAGCAGCGTCTGCGCATCCTCGACGAGCACGGCCTGAAGCTGCGCGACATCCAGGAAGTGATCGCCACCCTCAAGCCGCTGGACGGCGCGGTGGAGTTCGTCGACTGGCTGCGCGAGCGCTTCCAGGTGGTGATCCTCTCCGACACCTTCTACGAGTTCTCCCAGCCGCTGATGCGCCAGCTCGGCTTCCCGACCCTGCTGTGCCACAAGCTGATCACCGACGAGACCGACCGCGTAGTGGACTACCAGCTGCGCCAGAAGGACCCCAAGCGTCAGTCGGTGATTGCGCTGAAGAGCCTGTACTACCGGGTGATCGCCGCCGGCGACTCGTACAACGACACCACCATGCTCGGCGAGGCCCACTCCGGCATCCTGTTCCACGCGCCGGAAAACGTGATCCGCGAGTTCCCGCAGTTCCCGGCGGTGCACACCTACGAGGACCTCAAGCAGGAGTTCCTCAAGGCGTCGGTGCGCGACCTCAGCCTGTAAAGGTAGCGCTGCCGTAGCAAGACCGAGGCCCGCCATTGTGCGGGCCTCGGTGTTTATGGGAGTGAGAAATCACCGGGGGTGGCGCGGCACCATCCTCAGTCGCACGCCCTGGGCCAGCATATGCTGCTGCACGCGCTGCCATCCCTGTGGCGCGCACTCAAGCCAGCCATAACCGCACGTCGCGCACGATGAAGTTGCCGGAGTACAACGGATGCGCTTCGCCGATGGGATCCAGCTCGAAGTGGCGCTTCTGCTCCTCCGGCAGCCCCTCGTAGCCGCCGATCACCTGGTACAGCCAGCTTTCCGCATCCCAGGGCAGCTCGTGCTGCGCCCGCCAGGCCAGCGCCGAGATTGGCTGGCCGCTGTCGATCACCTGGCAGAAGTAGGCCGATACCGCCTCGCGGATCGGGTTGTGTTCGATCTCGAAGGCTTCCACCTCGCCGAGCACGAACTCGCCGGCCTCGGTCTGCGCGGGAGCGAAGCGGTCCGCCGGCTGCAGGGCGCGGATCTGGGCCAGCAGCGCGAACAGATCGCCTTCGTGCTGCGGGTTGTGGATGTCCACGGCGGCCGGCGCGAGTATCGCCGCGGCCTGGTTGAACAGTTGCGGCACGTTCTGGTGGGCGGCATGGTTACCCACCTGGTAGTCCGCTTGCTGCTCCATGTGCAGCAGCCAGCCCTTGAGCAGGCGGGTACGGCCGCGGATCTGCCGGAAGCGACCGAGCAGCTCCAGCAGGCGCCCCTGGACGATGCTCAGCTCCTGGGAGCAGGCGCTGACCGTGCGCTGCAGGCTGGTGACCAGCAGGCGACGCAGTTCGCGTAGATCGCCGGCGGTGTCGGCCAGCTCCTCGAAGCTGATCATTTCCAGCCCGGCGAGCAGTTCGCTGACCTGCGCCTGGGCCAGTTCGTTCTCGCGGATCTTGGCGGTGAGGGTGCCGACGTAGCCGAACTCGTTGTTGATCCGGCTCCACAGCACGCGAATGCCGTGGCTGAGGGTTTCGCCGAAGGCGTAGACGTGCTCCTTGAGGTCCGCCAGGTAGGCGTCGGCCGCGGCGTAGTCGCCCTGGTGGCGGGCTTCCTTGTAGTGGGCGGCGAGGGTCTTGAAGGTGGCCAGCGCGCTGCCGGTGTTGGCGTCGATCTGCCGGTTGCGGTCGTCGCGCAGGGCCTCTTCCAGCAGCGCGCGCACCACCCGGCGCAGGTGCAGGTCGGCGCCGGGCTCGGGGCGGTAGAGGATGCCGTCCTTGACCAGGCGCTCCTGCACCGCCGGCTCCAGCGCCTGGTCGCGCAAGGAGCCTGCCAGGTAGGCGTCCATGATCGGCTCGGCATGCCGGCCGAGCTGGCGCAGGAAGCGCACTCCGGCCTGATGCAGGTTGCTGCTCATAGCAGGCTGCCCTGGCTGGCGCTTTCCGCCCGCTCTTCCAGATCCAGGCTCTCGGTCTCGTCGATGAAGCGGATCACCTCGTACAGGTAGTCCAGCTTGCCGGTGCCGAGGTAGATCTGCTTGTCCGGGTTGGGGCGCACCAGATAGCCCAGCTCGCACAGGCGCTTGAACACCTGCTTGATCTGGCCGTCGACCGTGACGCTGGTGGAGCCGAACAGCCGGTAGTGGCTGACCCGCGCCAGCTGCTCGCGGAACGCCGGGGTGTCCTCGACAATGCTCTGCAGCTCGTTGAGGCGCAGCGCCGAACCTTCGGTGAGCGGCGCGTCCTGGGCGCCGGCTTCCTGGACCAGCACCAGCCATTCCACCAGCGGCGTCAGGGCATTGCAGGCATCGCGGAACTGCTGGCCGACGACCTTGCGCTCGTCCTCGCCGAGCTGGTGGTAGGCGCAGAAGAACACGTCGCTGTCGGTGCCGCTGCCGACCGTGGCCACCATGCGGTTGAGCGTGGCCAGGTAGTCGTCGACCTGCTCGCGGTTGGCGGGGGTCTTCAGGAAGCGCCAGCCGTCCTCGTCGGTGGTGCGGCAGATGAAGTCGCCCTTGAGCAGACGCTCGATGACCTGTCCCTTCGTCGAGAGCATTTAGGCGACCTCCCCGGTTTTCAGCCCTTTGAGTTTTTCGGCGATGACGTCCAGCTGCGGCTTGACCACCTGCAGCTGGCGGGTCTGCTTGTTGACGATGTAGCGGTTGGCGAACAGCGACAGCACCTCGGAATCCGGGTTGGGGAAGGCGCCGAGGATGCGGATGTTGTTGCTGCTGCAGGCGTCGAAGATCTTCTTCACGTTGTTGTGGTGCAGGGTGCCCAGCTCGTCGATCGGCCAGTGGATGGTGACCGGCGCGTTGCCGCGCAGCAGGCGGGTGAAGGCCAGCAGGAACTTGCAGAGGATCAGGTAGGCCATGCCGTGGCTGGAGGATTCGTTGAGCTGGCGGTCGGTGCGGATCACCAGGTCGCTGTTGCCCTCGCGCAGGCGCAGCTCGATTTCCAGCAGGGCAGCGATGCCGCCGTTGAGCGCCGAGCGGCCGATGATGTCCAGCGCGCGGCGCATGCTGGTGGTGTACTCCTCGCCGGGCAGCTCGCTGAAGCCGGCTTCCCGCCAGGCGCGGAACGCCTTGATGAAGGCTTTCAGCTCCGGCCAGAACTCCAGCTCGCTGATCCGCGAGCGGATGCGCACCGCCGACTCGGAAACACCATCGAGGAACAGTTCCTCGCTGACCTCGCGGGTGATCCGTGCGCTCTGCGTGGCGATGCGCCGGTCGATGTCGGCCAGCACCTCGTAGTAGCCGTGCAGGTCGAGGCCGAAGATCTTGCCCTGTTCGCGCAGGCCGGTGAGTTTCTGCGGCACCATCACGTTGAGCAGCTGCGCCAGGTGTGGCACCAGGCGGCGATAGTCGAGGCTGGGGATGCCGCGCTCGTTGGCCAGGGTGCATTCCTCGCGGCTGCGCTCCCAGGTTTCCGCCAGGCTGGAGCCGGACTGGCCGACGATCAGGCTGTCGAAGTGCTCCACGTGGGCCTTGATGGCGGCCAGCATCTGCTCGCGGCCGTGCAGCAGCTCCTCGCCCAGGCGCAGGCGCTCGTCCAGTTCGCCCTCGGCGATCTCGCCGTCGCGCGGCAGTTTCATCTCGCCGAAGCGGCGCAGCAGGGTCTTCAGGCGGGCCAGGGCGTCGTCGAGGGTGCCTTTCTGCTGCAGGGCCTGCTGGCGGGTTGCTTCCAGCTGGCTGCGTTCGGCCTTGTACTCGGCCGAGGCGGTCTTCAACTGCTGCTCCAGGGTGGCGGCGCGGGTACGACTTTCGCCCAGTTGGGCCTGCAGCTTGGGCTTGCGCTGCAGCCAGCTGTGGCGATACCAGTCGTCGTAGCGCAGTACCTCGGCGCGGCGCTGTTCACTGCGGGCGATCTTGTCGATGAGGCCCTTGATCTGCCGTTTCAGTTCGACGATGACGGTTTCGTCCACACCGCGGGACTTCAGCTCGGCCTGGTACCAGTGCTCGCACTGGGCCAGTTCGGCCTGGGCATTGGCCCGGCGCTCGTCGGCGGCGGTGCGCAGCTGGCGGATCTGGCTGTCGAGACTGCCGATCACCTGCTGCCAGTGGGCGGAGGTCTCCAGGCGCTCCTCGCTGTGTTGCGTCTTCAGCTCGCTCAGCCAGCCGTCGCGCGCGCTGGCGAGCTGCTTGAGGGCGTTGTCGAGCTCGACCAGCTGCTTGCGCGCCTGGGAGCGGCGCTCGGCGACGGCAGCATCCAGCTTGTCCTTCTGGCTGCGACGCTCCTCCTTGAGGCGCTGGCGGTCGTCGCGGCGGTTCTGTGCCTCGCTGCGCGCCACCACCAGCTGACGCTGCAGTTCGTCGAGGGCTGCGCTGGCTTCGACCAGCCCGCTCTCCGCCTCCTGCTGCTGGTTGCGGGCGTCCTGCAGGGCGTCCTTGGCCAGCTGAAGGCGCTGGCGCAGCTCCGGCTCGCTGGCCGCATGCTCGGGGATGTCGAGGCTAGTCAGGTCCAGGTGCAGACCGAACAGGCTGTCCGGATCGGCATCGACCACAGCCGGCTTGAGATCGCTGCGTTGCAGCAGCGCCGGGTGGATCACCTTGCCGAGCCGCGCTTCCCAGCCGGGCTGCTCGCGGCGCAGGAACTCCAGCAGCGTGTGCTGGCCCGGGTAGAGCGCGCGCTCGAGATCCTCCAGCTGCTCCTGGCGCTCGGCCGCCCGCCGGGCGGCCAGCGCGAACGCCGTGTTGGCCTCGTCGCGGCGGCCGCGCAGCTGGCGCTCCTGGCCTTCCAGCTGGCGGACCCTGGCCTCGGCCGCCTCGCCCTTCTCGTCGGCCTCTTCGAGGCGGCGGTCGAGAATCGCCAGGGCGAGATTTTCCGCCTCGCTGTAGCCGACGCTGGCGATCTGCTGCTCCAGGCGCCCCCGCTCCAGTTTCAGAGCATATTCGCGCTGGGTGAAGTCCTCCTGACCCTGCTGGCGGCGGGCGGCGAAGGCCTTCTCGAGGGCGCCCAGCCCGTCGTCCTGCTGCGCCTTCTGGGTGTCGCGCTCCTCGCGCAACGCATCTTCCTGGGCACGCAGCTGTTCCAGCGCCGCTTCGCGCTGGTCCTTGATCGCCTGCTGGCGCTCCAGGTAGGCACGCTCCACGTCCTGATGCTGCTCGGTCAACAGGCGGTGGCGGGCCTGCAGGTTGCCCAGGTCGTCGCCCCAGGCGCCGAGCTGCTCAAGATCGGCCTTGGCCTGCTCGATGTCGGCGTCGAGGAAGGCCTGGTACTGGTTTTCGATCTGGTCCAGTTCGTCGCCGATGCGGCCGATGTCGCCCCTGGCCGCCGACAGGTCCTGGTTGAGCGTGTCGCGCTGTTCCTTCCAGCGCTCCTCCAGCTGGCCGAGGCGCAAGCCGGTCTGCTCGATGACTGCGGCGGTTTCCTCCTGGCGCTGGTACAGCCGCGGCTCGTCGGCGCGGTAGCCCAGCAGCAGGCCGCCCAGGCGTGCCTCGCAGGCGAGCAGGTCCTGGTATTCGCGCTCCAGCTTGTCGAATTCCGGGCGGATGGCGTTGAAGCCCTGGATCAGACGGCTGTCGCGGATCCAGTCCTCGACGCGCTGCAGGTTGAGATGGGTGGCGGGTGGGCTGACGCCGTCCTCCTCGAGGATCGCGGCGACCATCGACTTGACGGTCTCCATCTTGCCCTCGCGCGAGTGCACGGCCCGCGCCAGCTTCTCGATATGGCGCAGCGAGTGCTCGGCGTCGCACAGCGAGAACTGCCGCGCCCAGCTGCGCAGCTCGGCGCGCTGGCCGTCGGCGGCGAGCAGGCTGCGGTCGTTCTGGATGATGGCTCGGAACTGGCGGGTATTGAGCAGGGGGCTGACCGGCACGCCGGCCTGTTTCAGCTGGCGGCCCAGTTCGGCCATGTTCAGGCAGGTGATCGCATCGCCCTGGCGGCTCTTGATGTAGTCGTCCAGTTCGAAGGCCTTGTGCACCAGGCGGTAGGCGACGCCCTTGCCGTCGCTGGCGGCGGCCAGCACCGCCTGGCACAGCGCACCGTCCATGCGCCGGTACTCGTAGACGATGAAGCTCTGTTCGCTGGGCAGGTACCAGCGCTCGAAGCTGTCGCGGGTGGCCGGTACCACGCGGCTCGGGTATTCGCCGTAGAACACCGGCACCAGACGCTGCAGGGTGGTCTTGCCGGAGGCGTTGGTGCCGCAGATGTTGGTGTGGTCATCGACGACCAGTTCCACTACACCCGCCAGGTGGGTGTTGATCAGGATGATGCGGTTCAGGCTGGGCATTGGGGTCCTCTGGAGTACAGGGAGACGAGGCAGGCGCGAAGTTTACGCAAGGCGGCGCGAGGCTTCCGACGCGGATTTCACCTTTCCGGGCAGCGCGCGGGCGTCAGTCGAGGCTGGTCTCCAGGGTTTCCAGCAGCACTTTCACCTTGGTGAGGGATTCCTGGTATTCCGCCTGCCACTCGGAGTCCATGACGATGCCGCCGCCGCCCCAGCAACTGGCCTGGCCGTCCTGCATCAGCAGGGTGCGGATGCAGATGGAGCTGTCCATCTCGCCGCGGCTGTCGATGTACAGCAGCGAGCCGCAGTAGATCGAGCGGCGGGTCGGCTCCAGTTCGTCGATGATCTGCATGGCGCGGATCTTCGGTGCGCCGGTGATCGAGCCGCCGGGGAAGCTGCCGGCCAGCAGGTCGAAGGTGTCCAGGCCAGGCGCCAGCTCGCCGGTCACCGCGCTGACCAGATGGTGCACGTTGGGGTAGCTCTCCAGGGCGAACAGCTCTGGCACGCGCACCGAGCCGGTGCGGCAGCTGCGGCCGAGGTCGTTGCGCAACAGGTCGACGATCATCAGGTTTTCCGCGCGGTCCTTGCGGCTGTCCAGCAGCTCCTCGGCCAGCGCCCGGTCCTGCTCGCTATTCTGGCCGCGCGGCCGGGTGCCCTTGATCGGCCGGGTTTCGACCTGCCCCCGGCTGACGCGGATGAAGCGCTCGGGCGACAGGCTGAGCAGGGCGCCCTGGTCGAGCCGCAGGTAGCCGGCGAAGGGCGTCGGACAGGCGTCGCGCAGGGCCAGGTAGGCGCGCCACGGATCGCCCTGCCAGGGCGCCTGGAAGCGCTGGGCGAAGTTGACCTGGTAGCAGTCGCCGGCACGGATGTAGGCCTGGATCTTCTCGATCGCCTGGCGATACTGCGCGGCGCTGAGGTCGGGACGGAAAGGGTGTTGCAGGCGGAATGGCCCGGGCGCGGCAGCAGGATTCGCGCCGGTGAACAGCTCGATCAGCTCCTGCCGGCGCTGCTCCGCCAGGCTCGGGTGGAACACCAGCTGCGAGGTCTGGCGCTGGTGGTCGCTGACCAGCGCCCAGGCGTAGACGCCGAAGTCGGCATCCGGCAGCGCCAGGTCGGCGGCGGCGTGCTGCGGCAGGCGCTCCAGGCGGCGGCCGAAGTCGTAGCCGAGGTAGCCAAGCAGGCCGCCGGTGAACGGCAGTTCGCAGTCGTCCGGTGCTTCGGCGCGGCCCAGCTCGGCCAGCGCGGCGCGACAGCGGGCGAGATACTGGCGGCCGTCCTCGCCGGCCTGCGCTTGCAGGTGCCGTTCGGGCCAGGCACTGAACAGGTCGTAGCGGCCCCGTTCGGCTGCCGGTTGACCGCCGTCCAGCAGGCAGGCGCCGGGCGCTGCGCGCACACGGGCGAAGCGCACGCGCGGGTCGGCATGGTAGGGCAGGGGGTGAACGCGGCAGATGGGCATGGCTTGGCTCGAACGAGTGCTAGCGGGGATTCTAGTGCGCTGCAAAGTTTGGGCCTAGAGCGACTGGTGCGGCTGGTCGGGGAGGGGAAAGCGGGCGCCGGCCGGCGCCCGCTCGGGTGGTCACAGCTCGACCGGCTTGATGTGGCCGAACAGCTCCTGGGAGAAGCGCACGCGCTGCTCCGGAGTTTCCTGGATGCCCTTGGCCTTCAGCTCTTCCAGACGGGTTTCCACCGCATGGGCTCGGTGGGTCAGGCCGCAGTCGTTGGCGATCTGGATGTTCAGGCCCGGGCGGGCGTTGAGCTCGAGGATCAGCGGGCCCTTTTCCACGTCCAGCACCATGTCGACGCCGATGTAGCCCAGTCCGCACAGTTCGTAGCAACCGGCGGCCAGCTTCATGAAGCCGTCCCAGTTCGGCAGCTGCACGCCGTCCACCGCGTTGGTGGTGTCCGGGTGCTTGGTGATCTTGTTGTTCAACCAGGTGCCGCGCAGGGTGAGGCCGGTGGCCAGGTCGACACCGACACCGATGGCGCCCTGGTGCAGGTTGGCCTTGCCGCCCGACTGGCGGGTCGGCAGGCGCAGCATGGCCATCACCGGGTAGCCCATCAGCACGATGATGCGGATGTCCGGCACGCCCTCGTAGCTGATGCTCTTGAAGATCGGGTCCGGGGTCACCCGGTATTCGATCAGCGCACGGTCGCGGCCACCGCCCAGCGAATAGAGGCCGGAGAGGATGCTGGACAGCTGCTGCTCGATCTCGTCACGGCTGACGATCTTGCCGGAGACGGTCTTGAAGCGCCCCTCGAAGCGGTCGGCGATCACCAGGATGCCGTCGCCGCCGGCGCCCTGCGCCGGCTTGATCACGAAGTCGTTGTGCTCGCCGATGATCTTGTCGAGGTTCTCGATCTCCTTCTCGGTGGAGATGATCCCGTACATCTCCGGCACGTGGATGCCGGCCTTGATGGCGCGTTCCTTGGTGAGGATCTTGTCGTCCACCACCGGGTACAGGCTGCGCTTGTTGTACTTCAGCACGTAGTCCGCGTTGCGCCGGTTGATGCCCATGATGCCCTTGGCACTCAGGGCCTTCCATCTCTTGATCAGACCGAACATGGCATCAGTCCTTGAGGAAGGCTTTGAAGCGGAACAGCTCGGTCAGGCGGTAGCCGCGGTAGCGACCCATCGCCAGCATGAAGCCCACCAGGATCAGCAGCACCGCCGGGAAGGTGAAGATGAAGTAGGTCAGTTCCGGAATGGTCATCAGCAGGTAGGCCAGGGTGGCGGCGATCAGGGTGCCGACGGCGACCTTGAAGGCATGGCTGCCGCCGCGCTCTTCCCAGGTGATCGACAGGCGCTCGATGGTCATGGTCAGGATCACCATCGGGAACAGCGCCACCGACAGGCCGCGCTCGAGGCCGAGCTTGTGGCTGAACAGGCTGATCACCGCGATCAGCACCACCACGAAGGTCAGTACCACCGACAGGCGCGGCAGCATCTGCAGCTTGAGGTGTTCGAGGTAGGAGCGCAGCGACAGGCCCAGCGCGGTGATGATGGTGAACAGCGCGATGCCGAAGCCCAGCTGGGTCTCGCGGAAGGCGAGGGCGATCAGCACCGGGGTGAAGGTGCCGAGAGTCTGCAGGCCGCCGAGGTTGCGCAGGATGAGGATCACCAGTACGCCGATCGGGATCATGATCATGATCTGGTAGGTCTGCTGGGTCTGCAGCGGCAGGCCGTACAGCGAGTATTCGAGGAAGCCGGAATCGACCGAGGCGTCGGACTGCTTGGCCAGGCGGATGGCGTTCAGCTCGCTGGTGTTGAGGGTGAAGTTGACCTGGGCCTGCTTGCCGCCGTCGACGCTGAGCAGCGGGGCGTCGCCCAGCCACCAAATCAGGCGGTCGCGCGGCAGGCCTTGCTGGCCGTTGTCCGGGTTGAAGTACAGCCAGTTCGCGCCGTTGAAGCTGCGCAGCCAGAGTTCGGGCGTCTGCGGCTGGTTCTCGATCAGGCGGATGGTGTGGACCTGCTCCAGCGGCACGTGGCCGATGGACAGCAGCAGGTCGATCACGCGTGCGCGCTTCTCGACCGAGGTGTCGCCGGCCAGCAGCAGCTTGACGTTGTCGTCGTTGAGGTTGTTGACCCGCTTGATGGTCTCGCTGATGAAGGTTTCCACGTCAGCCGAGTGCTGGCGGATGGGGGCCAGCAGGGCTTCGGCAGCGATCTGCTCGGGGCCGGCCAGCGGCAGGCCTTCACGGTAGATCGGGCCTTCTTCCTTGGGCTTTTCCGCCGTGAAGCGCTGGGTCAGCGCCATGCGGTAGTAGAGGGTCTGCGGGCCGTTGGCGCGGCGGGCCGACCAGGTCACCCGGCGGTTGCCGTCGACATTGTTGACACTGACGCCGTAGTTGTTGGAGATGAAGCTCTCGTTGAGGCTGACGAAGTCCTGGCCCAGCGGCGGCACGAACATCTGCACCTTGATGGGGTTGCGCGGATTGGCCTGGAACTCGATCTTGGCATCGATGTTCCAGACGTTATCCGTTTCCGCCTCGGTGACCGGGATGCCGAGGACGAAAATCTGGTAGGCAGTGATCGCCACGCCCAGGCTCACCAGTATGGCGATGAGGACTTTGAGGTGCAGTGTCAGAGAGCGCATCAACTTTACTCGTCGGAGGGTGCAACGTTGGGGCAGCCGGGTTGGCCGGCGGCGTACTTGAGGCTGGGGTCGACCAGGGCCCCGAATCGCTTGAGGGCGTCGGAGCCGATCAGGAGCGGGTATTCGAAGGAGCTGCGGTCGGTGAGGTTGACTTCGATGGTGCGTAGCGCAGTGCCCATGCAGACATCCAGTTCGATTACGGGTCTTGCGGTGTAGGTCTTGCCTTCGTCGGGATCGAAGTCGCCGGCCCGGCGCTTGATCTTGCTGATGCGCGCCAGCGGTTTCTCGATCACCGTGTTGTCGTTGTCATCGCTGCCGGGGGTGAAACGCACCCAAGGCTCGCCATTGCGCTTGAAGCGCTTGATGTTGTGGGCGCTGAGCGAGGCGGTCTTGGCGCCGGTGTCGAGTTTGGCAGCCAGAACCGTGCCGAGTTCCTGCAGGCGAGCATATTCGTGCAGGCCGTAAACGGTTTTTTCCGCCGCGAAGCCAAGGCCGCAGGGCAACAGCAGGCTGAGTAGCAGGACGAGTGGCTTGAGTCTCATGGGTCCCGTTCGTTAAGGCGTGATGGGGGCGCAGCAAGCGGGGGGATAGCGCACGGAGCGTTATCGCGGGCTCGGCAACCGCTGGGCGGCTCGGATTCTAGCATGCGACCAGTGGTCCGGCGACAGTCGGGGGCGCGCTTGCGGGCGCCGGGTGCGGCTTATATGCAGGGGCGTGCATGGGGTGTGGCAGGGTTGGCGCTTTCCGGCCGATTGTCGACAATCGTCTAAGGGGGTTTGACATTTGCGGAGGCTGGTCGTAGTTTTTGGTCATCCGATCAATCAATGTGTCGACAATATGATGGCTGCTGCAGAACCCCAGATTGTGGACGAAGAGGTTGGTACGCTCTCGGATCATGTGTTCCAGCGTATCCAGTCGGCCATCGTGCGTGGCGATATCGCTCCCGGTAGCAAGATATCCGAACCCGAGCTGGCGCGTGCCTATGGCATCAGTCGTGGTCCGCTGCGCGAGGCCATCCGCCGCCTGGAAGGGCAGCGCCTGCTGGTGCGGGTGCCACATGTCGGGGCGCGGGTGGTGTCGCTGACCCAGGCCGAACTGGTCGAACTGTACGAGATCCGCGAGTCGCTGGAGGGCATGGCCTGTCGCCTGGCCGCCGAGCGCATGAGTCAAGCAGAGATCGACGACCTGCGCCATGTGCTGGAAACCCACCAGAGCGACGAGGCCTTCCGGGCCGGGCGCGGCTACTACCAGCAGGAAGGCGATTTCGACTTCCATTACCGGATCATCCAGGGCAGCGGCAACCGCACCCTGAGCAACCTGCTGTGCAACGAGCTGTATCAGCTGGTGCGCATGTATCGCATCCAGTTCTCCGCCACGCCGAACCGTCCGCAGCAGGCCTTTACCGAGCACCACCGCATTCTCGATGCCATCGCCGCCCGTGACGGCGAACTGGCCGAGTTGCTGATGCGCCGTCATATCGCCGCATCGAAGAAAAACATTGCGCGTCACTACCAGGGCGCTACCCACAAGCACGTCACGCAACGAGGTAAGTCATGAGTAACAAGACTCCCGGTCAGCTGTTCCGCGAAGCCATCGCCAACGAGCATCCGCTGCAAGTGATCGGCGCGATCAACGCCAACCACGCGCTGCTGGCCAAACGCGCAGGCTTCAAGGCGATCTACCTGTCCGGTGGCGGCGTGGCCGCCGGCTCGCTGGGCCTGCCGGACCTGGGCATCAACACCCTGGATGACGTGCTCACCGACGTGCGCCGTATCACTGACGTCTGCGACCTGCCGCTGCTGGTGGACATCGACACCGGCTTCGGTCCGAGCGCCTTCAACATCGAGCGCACCGTCAAGAGTCTGATCAAGGCCGGCGCCGCCGCCGCGCACATCGAGGACCAGGTCGGCGCCAAGCGTTGCGGCCACCGTCCGGGCAAGGAAATCGTTTCCACCGAGGAGATGGCCGACCGCGTCAAGGCCGCTGCCGATGCCAAGACCGATCCGAACTTCTTCCTGATCGCGCGTACCGACGCCATCCAGGCCGAGGGCGTGGACGCCGCCATCGAGCGTTGCCAGCGCTACGTCGAGGCTGGCGCCGACGCCATCTTCGCCGAGGCCGCCTACGACCTGCCGACCTACAAGCGCTTCGTCGACGCACTGAACGTGCCGATCCTCGCCAACATCACCGAGTTCGGCGCCACCCCGCTGTTCTCGCGCGACGAGCTGGCCTCGGTCGGCGTGGCCATCCAGCTGTATCCGCTGTCCGCCTTCCGCGCCGCCAACAAGGCCGCTGAGGCCGTCTACACCTCGATCCGCCAAAACGGCCACCAGAAGGACGTGATCGAGCTGATGCAGACCCGCGTCGAGCTGTACGATCGCATCGGCTACCACGCCTTCGAGCAGAAGCTCGACGCGCTGTTCGCCGCCAAGAAGTGACCGGCACCCTGGCCGGCCTGCCGGCCGGCCAGGGGAAGAAAACAAGAGCAATATCCAACCGGATTAGGAGATACCAGCGATGACCGCTACCGTAGAAACCACCACCGTTGGCTTCAAGCCGAAGAAATCCGTCGCCCTGAGCGGCACCACTGCCGGCAATACCGCCCTGTGCACCGTGGGTCGCAGCGGCAACGATCTGCACTACCGCGGCTATGACATCCTCGACGTCGCCTCCACCTGCGAGTTCGAGGAGATCGCCCACCTGCTGGTGCATGGCAAGCTGCCCAACGTCGCCGAACTGGCCAGCTACAAGACCAAGCTGAAGTCCCTGCGCGGCCTGCCGGCTGGCGTGAAAGCCGCCCTCGAGCAGCTGCCGCCCTCCGCCCACCCGATGGACGTGATGCGCACCGGTACCTCGGTGCTCGGCTGCCTGTCGCCGGAGAAGGACGATCACAACCACCCGGGCGCTCGTGACATCGCCGACAAGCTGATGGCATCGCTGGGTTCCATGCTGCTGTACTGGTACCACTTCAGCCACAACGGCAAGCGCATCGAGGTGGAAACCGACGACGATTCCATCGGCGGCCACTTCCTGCACCTGCTGCACGGCGTGAAGCCGCGCGACTCCTGGGTGCGCGCCATGCACACCTCGCTGAACCTGTACGCCGAGCACGAATTCAACGCCTCCACCTTCACCTCGCGGGTGATCGCCGGCACCGGCTCCGACATGTTCTCCTGCATCACCGGCGCCATCGGTGCACTGCGCGGGCCCAAGCATGGCGGCGCCAATGAAGTGGCCTTCGAGATCCAGAAGCGCTACGACAATCCGGACGAGGCCGAGGCCGACATCCGTGCCCGCGTCGAGAGGAAGGAGGTCGTCATCGGCTTCGGTCACCCGGTCTACACCGTCGCCGACCCGCGCAACAAGGTGATCAAGGAAGTCGCTCGCGAGCTCAGCGCCGAGCAGGGCAGCACCAAGATGTTCGACATCGCCGAGCGCCTCGAAAGCGTGATGTGGGAAATCAAGAAGATGTTCCCCAACCTGGATTGGTTCAGCGCCGTCAGCTACCACATGATGGGCGTGCCCACCGCCATGTTCACTCCGCTGTTCGTGATCGCGCGCACCTCCGGCTGGTCGTCCCATGTCATCGAGCAGCGTATCGACGGCAAGATCATTCGCCCGAGCGCCAACTACGTCGGTCCCGAGGACCTGAAGTTCGTGCCGCTCAAGGACCGCAAATAAGATGAACACCCAATACCGCAAACCCCTGGCCGGCACTCAGCTGGACTACTTCGACGTGCGCGAGGCGGTGGATGCCATCGCCCCGGGCGCCTACGCCAAGCTGCCGTACACCTCCCGCGTGCTGGCCGAGCAGCTGGTGCGCCGCTGCGATCCGGCCATCCTGACCGACTCGCTCAAGCAGCTGATCGAGCGCAAGCGTGACCTGGACTTCCCGTGGTACCCGGCCCGCGTGGTCTGCCACGACATCCTCGGCCAGACCGCGCTGGTCGACCTGGCCGGCCTGCGCGATGCGATTGCCGAGCAGGGCGGTGACCCGGCCAAGGTCAACCCGGTGGTGCCGACCCAGCTGATCGTCGACCACTCGCTGGCCGTGGAAGCCCCGGGCTTCGACCCGGATGCCTTCGCCAAGAACCGCGCCATCGAAGACCGTCGCAACGAGGACCGCTTCCACTTCATCGAGTGGACCAAGACCGCGTTCAAGAACGTCGACGTGATCCCGGCCGGCAACGGCATCATGCACCAGATCAACCTGGAGAAGATGTCGCCGGTGATCCAGGCCCGCGAAGGCGTCGCCTTCCCGGATACCTGCGTCGGCACCGACAGCCACACCCCGCACGTCGACGCTCTCGGTGTGATCGCCATCGGCGTCGGTGGTCTGGAAGCGGAAACCGTGATGCTCGGCCGCGCCTCGATGATGCGCCTGCCCGACATCGTCGGCGTCAAGCTGAGCGGCAAGCACCAACCCGGCATCACCTGCACCGACATCGTGCTGGCGCTGACCGAGTTCCTGCGCAAGGAGCGCGTGGTCGGTGCCTACGTCGAGTTCTTCGGTGAAGGTGCCGCCAGCCTGTCGATCGGCGACCGCGCGACCATCTCCAACATGTGCCCGGAATACGGCGCCACCGCGGCGATGTTCTACATCGACCAGCAGACCATCGACTACCTCAAGCTGACCGGTCGCGAGCCCGAGCAGGTGGCCCTGGTCGAGAACTACGCCAAGACCACCGGCCTGTGGGCCGATGCGCTGGTCGGCGCCGACTACGAGCGCGTGCTCGAGTTCGATCTGTCCACCGTGGTGCGCAACATGGCTGGCCCGTCCAACCCGCACCGTCGCCTGCCGACCTCGGCCCTGCACGAGCGCGGGATTGCCGACGAAGGCAAGCTGGCGGCCGCCCGTGCCGAAGAAGCCGAAGGCCTGCTGCCGGACGGCGCGGTGATCATCGCCGCCATCACCAGCTGCACCAACACCTCCAACCCGCGCAACGTGGTCGCCGCCGGTCTGCTGGCCAAGAAGGCCAACGAGCTGGGCCTGGTGCGCAAGCCGTGGGTGAAGACCTCCTTCGCCCCAGGCTCCAAGGTCGCCAAGCTGTACCTGGAAGATGCCGGCCTGCTGCCTGAACTGGAAAAGCTCGGCTTCGGCATCGTCGGCTATGCCTGCACCACCTGCAACGGCATGTCCGGCGCCCTGGATCCGCAGATCCAGCAGGAAATCATCGACCGCGACCTGTACGCCACGGCCGTACTGTCCGGTAACCGCAACTTCGACGGCCGTATCCACCCGTACGCCAAGCAGGCCTTCCTCGCCTCGCCGCCGCTGGTGGTCGCCTACGCCATCGCCGGCACCGTGCGCTTCGACATCGAGAAGGACGCGCTGGGCACCGACAAGAACGGCAACCCGATCACCCTGAAGGACCTGTGGCCGAGCGACGAGGAAATCGACGCCATCGTCGCTGCCTCGGTGAAGCCGGAGCAGTTCAAGCAGGTCTACATCCCGATGTTCGATCTGGGCACCGTGGAAGAGGCCAAGAGCCCGCTGTACGACTGGCGTCCGATGTCCACCTACATCCGCCGTCCGCCGTACTGGGAAGGCGCGCTGGCCGGTGAGCGGACCCTCAAGGGCATGCGTCCGCTGGCCGTGCTACCGGACAACATCACCACCGACCACCTGTCGCCGTCCAACGCCATCCTGCTCGACAGCGCCGCTGGCGAGTACCTGGCCAAGATGGGCCTGCCGGAGGAGGACTTCAACTCCTACGCCACCCACCGCGGCGACCACCTGACCGCCCAGCGTGCCACCTTCGCCAACCCGCAGCTGGTCAACGAAATGGCCGTGGTCGACGGCAAGGTCAAGAAGGGTTCGCTGGCGCGCATCGAGCCGGAAGGCAAGGTCGTGCGCATGTGGGAAGCCATCGAAACCTACATGGAGCGCAAGCAGCCGCTGATCATCATCGCCGGTGCCGACTACGGTCAGGGCTCCTCGCGTGACTGGGCCGCCAAGGGCGTGCGTCTGGCCGGCGTCGAGGCCATCGTCGCCGAAGGCTTCGAGCGCATCCACCGCACCAACCTGGTCGGCATGGGCGTGCTGCCGCTGGAGTTCAAGGCCGGCGTCAACCGCCTGACCCTGAACATCGACGGCACCGAAACCTTCGACGTCAAGGGCGACATCTCGCCGCGCTGCGACCTGACCCTGGTCATCCAGCGCAAGAACGGCGAAAGCGTCGAAGTGCCGGTCACCTGCCGTCTCGACACCGCCGAAGAGGTCTCGGTCTACGCGGCCGGTGGTGTGCTGCAGCGCTTCGCCAAGGACTTCCTCGGCCAGGCCTGATCCGGTGTCTGTCCGCCGCTCTGTGCCATAGGGCAGGGCGCGGCGGGCAGTCCCGCGCATTTTCTTTCCCGTGCTGCCGTCCGGCAGCACGGTTTCATGAGGACAAGATTCCCATGGCTTCTGTACCCCAGATCAAGGTTCCCGCCACCTACATCCGTGGCGGCACCAGCAAGGGTGTGTTCTTCCGCCTGCAGGACCTGCCCGAGCGCTGCCAGGTGCCCGGCGCGGCGCGCGATGCGCTGCTGCTGCGCGTGATCGGCAGCCCCGACCCGTACGGCCAGCAGATCGACGGCATGGGCGGCGCCACCTCCAGCACCTCCAAGACCGTGATCGTCGCCAAGAGCGAGCAGCCGGATCACGATGTCGACTACCTGTTCGGTCAGGTAGCGATCAACAAGGCGTTCGTCGACTGGTCGGGCAACTGCGGCAACCTGACCGCGGCGGTCGGTGCCTTCGCCATCTCCGGTGGTCTGGTCGATGCCGCGCGCATCCCGCACAACGGCATCTGCACCGTGCGTATCTGGCAGAAGAACATCGGCAAGACCATCATCGCCCATGTGCCGATCACCAACGGTGAAGTGCAGGAAACCGGTGACTTCGAGCTGGACGGGGTGACCTTCCCGGCCGCCGAGGTGGTCATCGAGTTCATGGATCCGGCCGACGGCGAAGGCTCGATGTTCCCCACCGGCAATCTGGTGGACGAGCTGGAAGTGCCGGGCGTCGGCACCTTCAAGGCCACCATGATCAACTCCGGCATTCCGACCATCTTCGTCAATGCCGCCGATATCGGCTATACCGGTACCGAGCTGCAGAAGGACATCAACAGCGACGCCGAGGCGCTGGCCCGTTTCGAGACCATGCGCGCCTACGGTGCGCTGAAGATGGGCCTGATCGCCGACATCGCCGAAGCGGCGGCCCGCCAGCACACGCCGAAGATCGCCTTCGTCGCGCCGGCCACCGACTACGTGGCGTCCAGCGGCAAGGCCGTGGCGGCCGGCGACATCGACGTCTGCGTGCGCGCGCTGTCGATGGGCAAGCTGCACCACGCGATGATGGGCACCGCCTCGGTGGCCATCGCCACGGCTGCCGCGGTACCGGGCACCCTGGTCAACCTGGCGGCCGGTGGTGGCCAGCGCGATGCGGTTACCTTCGGTCATCCGTCCGGCACCCTGCGCGTCGGTGCGGCGGCCGAGATCGTCGACGGCGAGTGGACGGCCACCAAGGCGGTGATGAGCCGCAGTGCGCGTGTGCTGATGGAAGGCTTCGTTCGCGTGCCGGGCGATGCTTTCTAAGCGGTGCTGACGTCTGTGCCAAATGCAAAGGCCCGAAAGTTTTCGGGCCTTTGCTTTCTGCGGGGAGTATTCGTGCGACTTACTTGAGACGTCGCTCGACGCCTTTTTCCACCAGGATCTTGGCGGCGATCTCTTCCACGGAGAAGTGCGTGGAGTTGATGAAGGGGATGTTCTCGCGGCGGAACAGGTTTTCCACCTCGCGCACCTCGAACTCGCACTGGGCGTAGCTGGCGTAGCGGCTGTTGGGCTTGCGCTCGTTGCGGATCGCGGCCAGGCGGTCGGGGTCGATGGTGAGGCCGAACAGCTTGCCCTTGTGCTCCTTGAGCACGGCAGACAGTTGCAGGCGTTCCATGTCGTCTTCGGTCAGCGGGTAGTTGGCGGCGCGGATACCGTACTGCAGGGCCATGTACAGGCAGGTCGGAGTCTTGCCGCAGCGCGACACGCCGACCAGGATCAGGTCGGCCTTGCCGTAGTAGTGGGTGCGTGCGCCGTCGTCGTTGTCGAGGGCGAAGTGCACGGAGTCGATGCGCTCCATGTAGTTGGGGTTGTGGGCGATCGAGTGCGACTTGCCCACCGAGTAGGACGAGCGTGCGGTCAGCTCCTGCTCCAGCGGCGACAGGAAGGTGGAAAAGATGTCCACCATGAAGCCGTTGCAGTGCGAGAGCACCTCGCGAATGTCGCTGTTGACGATGGTGTCGAAGATGATCGGACGCACCCCGTCAGCCTCGGCAGCTGCATTGATTTGTTGTACCATTGCCTGCGCTTTTTCCGCAGTATCGATGTACGGTCGGGTCAGTTTGTGGAAGTTGATGTTTTCAAACTGCGCCAGCAGACTCTGGCCAAGCGTCTCGGCAGTGATGCCGGTGCCGTCGGAAATGAAGAAAGCGGTGCGTTTCATGGGCGCTCTGGTCTAAAAGATGGGAATCATTCCCGACAATTATGGAGTGGCTGTACTTGGCCCTCCGCCGTCTTGACGGCATTTTTACTTATTTTCCCGAGCCCGGCCACAAGCATGGGTTCGAATGAAAAGCGGTTTCTGCACACACCTTAGGGGAGAAGTCACCTTGGCAGAGTACGTAGTTTCCCTCGATAAGCTCGGCAATCATGACGTCGAGCACGTAGGGGGCAAGAATGCCTCGCTGGGCGAGATGATCAGCAACCTCGCTGGCGCGGGTGTTTCCGTACCTGGCGGTTTCGCCACTACGGCCCAGGCCTACCGTGACTTCCTCGATCAGAGCGGCCTGAACGACCGCATCCATGCCGCGCTCGACGCGCTGGACGTGGACGACGTCAACGCCCTGGCCAAGACCGGCGCGCAGATCCGTCAGTGGGTGATGGAGGCCGAGTTCCCGGCGCAGCTGGATGCCGACATCCGCACGGCCTTTGCCGAGATGTCCAAGGGCAACGAGCACATGGCCGTGGCCGTGCGCTCCTCCGCCACCGCCGAGGACCTGCCGGACGCCTCCTTCGCCGGCCAGCAGGAAACCTTCCTCAACATCCGCGGCGTGGACAACGTGATCCGCGCGGCCAAGGAAGTATTCGCCTCCCTGTTCAACGATCGGGCCATCGCCTACCGCGTGCACCAGGGCTTCGACCACAAGCTGGTCGCCCTGTCTGCCGGCGTGCAGCGCATGGTGCGCTCGGAAACCGGTACTGCCGGCGTGATGTTCACCCTGGATACCGAATCGGGCTTCCGTGACGTGGTGTTCATCACCGGCGCCTACGGCCTCGGCGAGACCGTGGTGCAGGGCGCGGTGAACCCCGACGAGTTCTATGTGCACAAGCCGACTCTCGAAGCCGGTCGTCCCGCCATCCTGCGCCGCAACCTGGGCAGCAAGGCGATCAAGATGGTCTACGGTGACGAGGCCAAGGCCGGGCGTTCGGTGAAGGTGGTCGATGTCGACCGCGCCGACCGTGCCCGTTTCGCCCTGAGCGACGCCGAGGTCACCGAGCTGGCCAAGCAGGCGCTGATCATCGAAAAACACTACGGCCGCCCGATGGACATCGAGTGGGCGAAGGATGGCGACGATGGCCAGCTGTACATCGTCCAGGCCCGTCCGGAAACCGTGAAGAGCCGCACCGGCAATGTCATGGAGCGCTACCTGCTCAAGGAAAAGGGCAAGGTGCTGGTGGAAGGCCGTGCCATCGGTCAGCGCATCGGCTCCGGCAAGGTGGTGGTGATCCACGACATCGCCGAGATGGACAAGGTGCGTCCGGGCGACGTGCTGGTCTCCGACATGACCGACCCGGACTGGGAGCCGATCATGAAGCGCGCCAGCGCGATCGTCACCAACCGCGGTGGGCGTACCTGTCACGCGGCGATCATCGCCCGCGAGCTGGGCATCCCGGCGGTGGTCGGCTGCGGCAACGCCACCAGCGTGCTCAAGGATGGCCAGGAAGTGACCGTGTCCTGCGCCGAAGGCGACACCGGCCTGATCTACGAAGGCGCGCTGGGCTTCGACGTGCGCCAGAACTCGGTGGACGCCATGCCGGAGCTGCCGTTCAAGATCATGATGAACGTCGGCAACCCAGACCGCGCCTTCGACTTCGCCCAGCTGCCCAACGCGGGTGTCGGCCTGGCCCGCCTGGAATTCATCATCAACCGCATGATCGGCGTGCACCCCAAGGCGCTGCTGAACTTCGCCAGCCTGCCGGCGGAGCTCAAGGACAGCGTCGAGAAGCGCATCGCCGGCTACGACGATCCGGTCAACTTCTACGTCGAGAAGCTGGTCGAGGGCATCAGTACCCTGGCTGCGGCCTTCTGGCCGAAGAAGGTCATCGTGCGCATGTCGGACTTCAAGTCCAACGAGTACGCCAACCTGATCGGCGGCAAGCTGTACGAGCCGGAAGAAGAAAACCCGATGCTCGGCTTCCGTGGCGCTTCGCGCTACATCAGCGAATCGTTCCGCGACTGCTTCGAGCTCGAGTGCCGGGCGATGAAGAAGGTCCGCAACGAAATGGGCCTGACCAACGTCGAGATCATGATCCCGTTCGTGCGCACCCTGGGCGAGGCCTCGCAGGTCATGGACCTGCTGGCCAGCCACGGTCTCAAGCGCGGCGAAAACGGTCTGCGTGTGATCATGATGTGCGAGCTGCCGTCCAACGCGCTGCTGGCCGAGGAGTTCCTCGAATTCTTCGACGGCTTCTCGATCGGCTCCAACGACCTGACCCAGCTGACCCTTGGGCTGGATCGCGACTCCGGGATCATCGCCCATCTGTTCGACGAGCGGAATCCGGCGGTGAAGAAGCTGCTGTCGAGCGCGATCCAGGCCTGCCGCAAGGCCGACAAGTACATCGGCATCTGCGGTCAGGGTCCCTCCGACCATCCGGACCTGGCCAAGTGGCTGATGGAACAGGGCATCGACAGCGTGTCGCTGAACCCGGACTCGGTGCTCGACACCTGGTTCTTCCTCGCGGAAGGTCAGGCCTGAGTCTGATTCGTAGTAGGTAACAACAGAGAGGGCGGGGCAATCCCGCCCTTTTTTGTGCAAGCGAAAAAGAACAGCATGCGAAGCAGCAGCAAACTCTTTCCCGTCGCCTTGGCCAGTGCCGAGCTGCGCGGCGATCTGACCGAAGACGTCTACCTCCTCAAGCCCAACAACAGCCCGGATCCCAGTGTCGAGTTGGCGCTGACTCGCCTTGGGCGAGCCGATGCCGTCAACGCGCGGGGCGTACCGCTGGTGTTGCTGCATGGCAGCTTCGCCAATCGGCGCTTCTGGCATACGCCCAATGGCCACGGCCTGGGTGCCTGGCTGGCGCGCGCCGGCTTCGATGTATGGCTGGCGGAGATGCGCGGCCACGGCCTGTCCCCGCGCAACCTGGGCTATCGCCATAACCGGGTGGCCGACTACGCCCGCTATGACCTGCCGGCCATTGCCGCCTTCATTGCCGAGCAGTGCGGCAAGCCGGCGCACTGGCTGGGGCATTCGCTGGGCGGGCTGACCCTGGCTGCGGCGCTGGGCGGCGGGCATCTCGCCGCGGCCCAGGTGGCCTCGCTGACCCTGTGTGGTTGCCAGATCAGCCGTCTGCACTGGTCGCTGAAGTTGCCGCCGCTGAACTGGGGCGCACGCCTGTTGCTGCGCCGTCGCGAGCAGGTGGCCGCCGGCTGGCTGGGGCAGGGGCCGGAGGACGAGCCGGCGGGCGTGGTGCGCGAGGGGCTGCGCTGGTTCGGTCTGTTCGGTCGCTTTGGCGAGGGCAAGGAGGATTGGGCGGCGGGCTTGGCGGACGTGACGGTGCCGGTACTGGCATTGGCCGGGGCAGGTGAGCAGGCGGCTGCATCAGCGGCCTGCCGTCAGTTGCTGGAGCGTTTCGCTTCGCCGGCGCGCGAGTTCCTCTGTCTGGGGCGCGCCCAGGGCTTTGCCGAGGATTACGGGCATGCTGCTCTGCTGACGAGCAGGGGCGCCCAGCGCGAAGTCTGGCCGCTGCTGCTGCACTGGCTGAGCCATCAGCACCTGCCGGCGGTGCCGGGAGAAGCGTCCGCTACGTTTGCCTAGTTCCCTTGGCGGGGCGTTGTGGCTAGGATCGTCAGCAGGATGGCCCGGTCGCTCGATCTGGCGAGCGGTCGTGCCATCAATGCTGTCTGTTCGCCGCTGTTGCGGTTGTCGCCGGTCCACGACGGCGACCGTATCGGCGTCGATCTCTAACCGCAAGGAACCTGACATGCAATACGTGACCCCCGATCTGTGCGATGCCTACCCCTATGTCGAAGTTGTCGATCCGATGTTCAGCAACTTCGGTGGTCGTGATTCCTTCGGTGGCCAGATCGTCACCATCAAGTGCTACGAGGATAACTCGCTGGTCAAGGAGCAGGTCGACCTGAATGGCAAGGGCAAGGTGCTGGTGGTCGACGGCGGCGGTTCGCTGCGCCGCGCCCTGCTCGGCGATATGCTGGCCGAAAAGGCGGCGAAGAACGGCTGGGAAGGCATCGTGGTGTACGGCTGTGTCCGCGACGTCGATGTGCTCGCGCAGACCGACCTGGGCGTGCAGGCGCTGGCCTCCCATCCGATGAAGACCGAGAAGCGCGGAATCGGTGACCTGAACGTGCCGGTCACTTTCGGCGGCGTGACCTTCACGCCGGGCGAGTACATCTACGCCGACAACAACGGCGTGATCGTGTCCCGCGAAGAGCTGAAGATGCCCGAATAAGCGGGTGAGGCTCCTGCAGGTCGGGCGTCTGGCCCGGCCTGCGAGCACATTCGCGGCGGGGCAGTGGCACTGGAGAAGGGATGCATTCTTACGAAGGTGACGACGAGCGCGGTCTGGTCTACGGCTTTGTGCTGAACGGCGAGGGTGGTGCGCGGCGGATCCAGCGCAACGAATTGGCGGTGCTCGACCTGCGCCCGCAGGAGAGTCTCTGGCTGCACTGGGACCGCAGCGCAGCACCGGCGCGCCACTGGCTGCGCGAGGCCAGCGGCCTCAACGACTTTGCCTGTGACCTGTTGCTGGAGGAGGCGACCCGGCCGCGGCTGGTGCCGCTAGGCAGGGAGCGTCTGCTGTTGTTCCTGCGCGGGGTCAATCTGAATCCCGGGGCGGCGCCAGAGGACATGGTGTCTCTGCGCGTCTACGCCGATGCCCGTCAGGTCATTTCCCTGCGCATGCGTCCAGTCAGGGCGGCGGGGGCGCTGTGTGAAGCTTTCGAGCACAACGAGGGGCCGAAGACCGCCTCGCAAGTCATGCTGTTTCTCGCTCATGCCCTGACCGATGGGGTGGATACCCTGGTCTCGACCGTCGCCGAGCAGCTTGACGAACTGGAGGAGGCGCTCGAGCAGAATGAGCGGAAGACGCCCGATCGCCATCTGCTGCTGGCGCTGCGCCGGCGGGCGGCCGGCTTGCGCCGGTATCTGGCGCCGCAGCGGGAAATCTACGCCCAGCTGGTGCGCGCGCCCTTGCCCTGGTTCGTCGCCGACGACACCGCGTATTGGAACGAGCTGCACAATCGCCTCACCCGTAATCTCGAAGAACTGGAGCTGGCGCGCGAGCGGGTCAGTCTGCTACAGGAGGCCGAGCATCGCCGGGTGACCGAGCGGATGAACCGGACCATGTATCTTCTCGGCATCGTCACCGGTTTTTTCATGCCCATCACCTTTGTTACCGGCCTGCTCGGCATCAACGTCGGCGGGATCCCCGGCGCCAGCCATCCCTATGGCTTTGTCGCGGTCTGTGCGGCGATCGGCGGCATTGCCGCATTTCAGTGGTGGTTGTACCGGCGGATGCGCTGGCTCTGACGTGACTCGGCGTGTCTGGCCGGCGTCTCCAGCAGACACACACCGGGGGTGAGCATGCACGATCCCTTCGAGGAATCCCTGCGCGATCTGCTCAGGGGCGCTCCGGCCGAATCGGCCGACAGTGCCCGACTGGATCGCGTTCTAAAGGCCGCCAACCGCCAAGTCGGTGCCGGCGATCTGTTCAATCTGCTCGGCCACTGGTTCGAAGCCCTGATGATCGGTCTCGATCGCGGTGCGGCGCGCAAGGTGCCGGCTACCCGTCGGCTAAATCCCGCTGCGCGCCAGGCGCATAAGGCTGAGTGAAGCATGGAATTCGATATCTGGACCCAAAGCCTGCTGAGTGCCATGAACACCCTGTGGAGCAAACTGGCCGGTTTCATCCCCAATCTGCTTGGTGCACTGGTGGTTGCGCTGCTCGGCTTCATCGTCGCCAAGCTGCTCGATGCGCTGTTCTCCAAGCTGCTGGCCAAGTTGGGCCTGGACCGGCTGATGGCGGGGGCCGGGCTGACCAAGCTGCTCGAGCGTGGCGGTGTCCACGCGCCCGTGTCCACGCTGGTCGGCAAGATCATTTACTGGTTCGTGCTGCTGGTGTTTCTGGTCTCGGCTGCCGAATCGCTCGGCCTGCAGCGCGTGTCGGCGACGCTCGATCTGTTTGCGCTGTATCTGCCCAAGGTGTTCGGTGCCGCACTGGTGCTGCTGGCGGGGGTGTTGCTGGCGCAGCTCTCCGGTCGTCTGGTGCGTGGTGCGGCCGACGGGGTGGGGCTCGAGTATGGCAACAGTCTCGGCCGGATCGCCCAGGCTCTGGTGATCGTCATCAGTATTTCGGTGGCCATCGGTCAGCTGGAAATCAAGACCGACCTGCTCAATATCGTGATCGCCATCGTGCTGGCTTCGGTCGGCCTGGCCCTGGCCCTGGCGCTGGGGCTGGGTAGTCGCGAGGTGGTCGGGCAGATCATTGCCGGTATCTACCTGCGCGAGCTGTATGAAGTCGGCCAGCAGATCCGGGTCGGCGAGGTCGAGGGGGTGATCGAGGAGATTGGTACAGTCAAGACCATCCTGCTGACCGACTCGGGTGAGCTGGTCACCCTGTGCAACCGTCTGCTCCTGTCTCGGCGGGTCAGCAGCCGCTGAGACGGGACATTCGCTGCCCTTTTCTGCTAAATTCAGCGGTCATTCCGGCGTCTGCGCCTGCACAGGCGCCTTTCCCGATCCGCAGCCGGTCTGCCCCGTTTGAACAAGTCCCACTCTTTGTCCCAGCGCTACGATCCGCACGAACTCACTGATGAGGAGTTGGTGCAGCGTGCGCATGGGGAGTTGTTCCATGTCACGCGGGCCTACGAGGAGCTGATGCGCCGCTATCAGCGGACCTTGTTCAATGTTTGCGCGCGCTACCTGGGCAACGATCGGGATGCGGACGATGTCTGCCAGGAAGTCATGCTCAAGGTGCTCTACGGGTTGAAGGGCTTCGAGGGCAAGTCGAAGTTCAAAACCTGGCTATACAGCATCACCTACAACGAGTGCATTACCCAGTACCGCAAGGAGCGGCGCAAACGCCGGCTCATGGATGCGCTGAGTCTCGATCCTCTCGAGGAGGCTTCCGAGGAGAAGGCGCCCAAGGTTGAGGAGCGTGGCGGGCTGGATCGCTGGCTGGTGCATGTCAATCCGATCGATCGGGAGATTCTGGTGCTGCGCTTTGTCGCTGAATTGGAGTTTCAGGAGATTGCCGACATAATGCATATGGGGCTAAGTGCCACCAAGATGCGCTACAAGCGCGCACTTGACCGTCTGCGCGAGAAATTCGCGGATACAAATGTGGAGTGATTCGCGTAGAAGTTTTTCGGTGGGCCCTGCGCCGTGTTAAACTTTTTGTCTGGCTGTGAGTCGAATGCAAGCAGCTAAAAAATTACCTTGCTGGGGATTTAACGGATGAAACTGAAAAACACCTTGGGCGTTGTCATTGGTTCGCTCGTCGCGGCCTCTTCCTTCACTGTGCTGGCACAAGGCCAGGGCGCTGTTGAAGTGGAAGCATTCGGCAAGCACTATCTGAGCGACAGCCAGCGCGGCTTCGAAGACGAGGGCGAGCTCTACGGTGCCGGTATCGGTTACTTCCTGACCGATGACGTTTCCCTCAACCTGTCGCACGGTGTCTACAGCGACGTGACCTCCGACGACCCGGTCGCCGGTGGCGGCAAAAAGGACATCAAGGGCAGCCTGACTTCTCTCGACGCGCTCTACCACTTCGGTACTCCGGGTGTTGGCCTGCGTCCCTATGTTTCCGGTGGCGTAGCTCACCAGAGCATCGGTCAGCCTGATCGCGGTGGTCGCAACCACAGCACCTTCGCCAACGTCGGTACCGGCCTGAAGTACTACTTCACCGAGAACGTCTTCGCCAAGGCTAGCGTCGATGGCATGTACAACATCGATCAGGGTGATTCCGAGTGGATGGCTGGTGTAGGTGTTGGCCTGAACTTCGGTGGCGGCACCGCGCCGGCCCCGGTTGCCGAGCCGGCCCCGGTTGCTGAAGCTCCGGCTCCGGTTGCCGAGCCGGTCCCGGAAGTGGTGCGTGTTGAGCTGGACGTGAAGTTCGATTTCGACAAGGCTCAGGTGAAGTCCGAGAGCTACGCCGACATCCAGAGCCTGGCTGATTTCATGAATCAGTACCCGCAGACCTCCACCACCGTTGAAGGTCACACCGACTCCGTAGGTACCGATGCCTACAACCAGAAGCTGTCCGAGCGTCGTGCTGCTGCCGTGCGCAACGTACTGGTTCAGCAGTACGGTGTTGGCGCTGACCGCGTGAGCTCGGTTGGTTACGGCGAGTCCCGTCCGGTTGCTGACAACGCTACCGAAGCCGGTCGTGCTGTGAACCGTCGCGTGGAAGCCGAAGTGGAAGCTCAGGCCAAGTAAGTTGCCCTGAACTGCGCTTAAAGAAAAACCCGGCCTTGGCCGGGTTTTTCTTTTTCTGCGTTTTGCTGTCTGCCGTCCGACGGTCTTGAGTGGCTCAAGCCGTCAGACTTGTGTTCAGTCGTGCAGCGTTTCTGCGGCGTACAGGGTGTTTTCCAGGAGGCAGGCGCGGGTCATCGGGCCGACGCCACCGGGTACCGGGGTGATCCAGCTGGCGCGCTCGGCGGCGGCTTCGAAGTCGACGTCGCCGACCAGCTTGCCGTCGGCCTGGCGGTTGATGCCGACGTCGATGACGATGGCGCCTTTCTTGATCCATTCGCCCTTGACCAGGCCCGGCTTGCCGACGGCCACGACCACGATGTCGGCCTGTTGCACGTGGCTGGCCAGGTCGCGGGTGAAACGGTGGGTCACGGTGGTGGTGCAGCCTGCCAGCAGCAGCTCCAGCGCCATCGGGCGGCCAACGATGTTCGAGGCGCCGACGACGACGGCGTGCAGGCCGTGCAAGTCCACGCCGGTGCTCTTGAGCAGGGTCATGATGCCTTTCGGTGTGCAGGGTTGCAGGACCGGCATGCGCTGGGCCAGGCGGCCGATATTGAACGGATGGAATCCATCCACATCCTTGTCCGGGCTGATGCGCTCGAGCAGCTGCGAAGCGTCCAGGTGACGCGGCAGCGGCAGCTGGACCAGGATGCCGTCGACCGCGGGATCCTGGTTGAGGCTGTCGATCAGGCTCAGCAGCTCTTCCTGGGAGGTCGTCGCATCAAGGTCGTAGGCGCGGGAAATGAAGCCCACTTCCTGGCAGTCCTTGCGCTTGTGGGCGACGTAAACCTCGGAGGCGGGGTCGCTGCCGACCAGGATGACGGCCAGGCCGGGAATGCGCTGGTCTTGCTGGCGGCGCTCGGCCACGCGCTGGGCAATCTGTTGGCGAAGGCGGGCGGCGATGGCTTTACCGTCGATCAGTTGTGCGGTCATGACGCTTGGAGAACCGTGAGAGTCAGTTAAAAAGGTGGGGCATTCTCGCACGGGGCGGCGGTGGGGCAAAGGCGGCTGGCGAGCAAAACCCGCGGGCCCAGCTATGTGTTTGAAATTTTTCATAAAAAAACTTGACGGGTGTCGGGGGCATGGATAACATGTGCCCCGCTTGACAGGCAAAGCCTCTTACGAAAGACGGTGAGAAGTTAGCTTGAAGGTCAGCCACTCGAGAGAGTTCGAAAGAATTTCTCCGAATCCGGCTCGAGGGTTGCAGCCACAAACGCGCCCGTAGCTCAGCTGGATAGAGCATCCGCCTTCTAAGCGGATGGTCGCAGGTTCGAGTCCTGCCGGGCGCGCCAATAAGGCGCTTGGCTCAAGCAAAGCAATATGGTGGGCGTAGCTCAGTTGGTAGAGCACAGGATTGTGGCTCCTGGTGTCGTGGGTTCGATTCCCATCGTCCACCCCATATTCCGAAAACGCCAGGCCTAGCCTGGCGTTTTTGTTTCTGTACTACGCGGACGTGGTGGAATTGGTAGACACGCTGGATTTAGGTTCCAGTGCCGCAAGGTGTGCGAGTTCGAGTCTCGCCGTCCGCACCATCAGATTCTACGGGGCCTTCGGCCTCCATGCCCCCCCCCCTTATAGCTCTTATATCTGCTCTTGCGCGCGCTGGATTGTCGACATGGCGAGAGCGTGCTGCGGCTTGCTCGCACGCGTAGTGCGGATTTTGCTTTTCTGCTGCCGGGCGGGGTGACTTCTTCGGGGGCACCAACTAGAATCCATGCCCTATTTTGTGGGCCGGCAGGGCCGGCTTCGTCTGTGCAACGAGGATTATCCATGCAAGTTTCTGTTGAAACCACCTCCGCTCTTGAGCGCCGCATGACCGTTGGCGTTCCCGCCGAGCGCATCGAGACTGAAGTCAATAAGCGTCTGAAGCAGACTGCCCTTCGCGCCAAGATCCCCGGCTTCCGTCCTGGCAAGGTGCCGATGAGCATCATCCGTCAGCGCTACGAAGACTCCGCTCGCCAGGAAGCGCTGGGTGACCTGATTCAGGCCACTTTCTACGAGGCCGTGATGCAGGAGAAGCTGAATCCTGCCGGTGCCCCGTCCGTCGAGCCGAAAGTGTTCGAAAAGGGCCAGGCGCTCGAGTACGTCGCCACCTTCGAAGTATTCCCCGAGTTCCAGGTGGCTGGCTTCGAGTCCATCGCCGTTGAGCGTCTGCAGGCTGAAGTTTCCGATGCCGATGTCGACAACATGCTCGAGATCCTGCGCAAGCAGAACACCCGCTTCGACGCCGTCGAGCGCGAAGCGCAGAACGGCGACCAGCTGAACATCGATTTCGTCGGCAAGGTCGACGGCGAAGCCTTCGCTGGCGGCAGCGCCAAGGGCACCCTGCTGGTGCTGGGCTCCGGCCGCATGATTCCGGGCTTTGAAGACGGCCTGGTCGGTGCCAAGGCTGGCGAAGAGCGCGTGCTGAACGTGACTTTCCCCGAGGACTACCAGAACCTGGACCTGGCAGGTAAGGCTGCCGAGTTCGCCGTGACCGTCAATGCGGTTGCCGAGGCCAAGCTGCCGGAGCTGAACGAAGAGTTCTTCGCGCTGTTCGGTGTCAAGGATGGCGGTATCGACGGCTTCCGCGCCGAAGTGCGCAAGAACATGGAGCGCGAGCTGCGCCAGGCCATCAAGACCAAGGTCAAGAACCAGGTGATGGAAGGCCTGCTGGCGGCCAATCCGATCGAGGCGCCGAAGGCTCTGCTGGGTAACGAAGTGAACCGTCTGCGCGTGCAGGCGGTGCAGCAGTTCGGTGGCAACATCAAGCCCGAGCAACTGCCGGCCGAATTGTTCGAGGAGCAGGCCAAGCGTCGCGTGCTGCTCGGTCTGGTGGTGGCTGAAGTGGTCAAGCAGTCCGAGATCAAGCCGGACGAGGCCCGCGTGCGCGAGCTGATCGAGGAGATGGCTTCGGCCTACCAGGAGCCGGAGCAGGTCGTGGCCTGGTACTACAAGAATCCGCAGCAGCTGGACGAGGTTCGCTCGGTTGTTCTGGAAGAACAAGTCGTGGATACTGTCCTGCAAAAGGCCAATGTCACCGACAAGCAGGTCTCCTACGAGGAAGCGGTCAAGCCGGCGGAAGCTCCGAAAGCCGAGTAAAGCCCTCTGCACTTGTTAGAGTCCTCCATAAGCCAGCCTCAGTGCTGGCTTATGCGTCTCTAGGACACTATTGATTAGGGAGTGAGCCAGGAAATGTTCCGCAATTCTTTTGAGTCGCAGTTCGACGTGCAGGCCGCCGGCGGTCTGGTGCCCATGGTGATCGAGCAGTCGGCGCGCGGCGAGCGTGCCTACGACATCTACTCGCGCTTGCTCAAGGAGCGGGTGATCTTTCTGGTCGGCCAGGTCGAGGACTACATGGCCAACCTGGTGGTGGCTCAGCTGCTGTTCCTCGAGGCGGAGAACCCGGACAAGGACATCCATCTCTATATCAACTCGCCGGGTGGCTCGGTGACTGCGGGCATGTCGATCTACGACACCATGCAGTTCATCAAGTCGGACGTGTCGACCATCTGCATCGGCCAGGCCTGCAGCATGGGAGCGCTGCTGCTTGCTGGCGGTGCCGCCGGCAAGCGCTACGCCCTGCCGCACTCGCGGATGATGATCCATCAACCGCTGGGCGGTTTCCAGGGGCAGGCGTCGGACATCGAGATTCACGCCCGTGAGATTCTGACCATTCGCGAGCGTCTGAATCGTATCCTGGCCGGGCACACTGGCCAGCCGATCGACGTGATCGCCCGCGATACCGACCGTGACAACTTCATGAGTGCCGAGGAAGCGGTCAACTACCGTCTCATCGACCAGGTGCTGAGCAAGCGTCAGCTGCCTGTCTGAGTATTCCCCGCGTGATCTCGGTCGGGCTCTGTAACCGGCCATTTCGCGGGCTTGAAAAAGCCCGCGATTGCCTCCATCTTGTGTTCAAGCCTACCGGATTGGATTGATCGAATGACTGACACCCGCAACGGCGAGGATTCCGGCAAACTGCTTTACTGCTCCTTCTGCGGCAAGAGCCAGCATGAAGTGCGCAAGTTGATTGCCGGCCCCTCGGTCTTCATCTGTGACGAGTGCGTCGACCTGTGCAACGACATCATCCGCGAGGAGGTGCAGGAGGCCCAGGCCGAGAGTAACGCCAACAAATTGCCCGCGCCCAAGGAAATCAGCGCCATCCTCGATCAGTACGTGATCGGCCAGGAGCGTGCGAAGAAAGTGCTGGCGGTAGCGGTGTACAACCACTACAAGCGCCTCAGCCAGCGCGAGAAGAAGGAGGATGTCGAGCTGGGCAAGAGCAACATCCTGCTGATCGGGCCGACCGGCTCGGGCAAGACCCTGCTCGCCGAGACCCTTGCGCGCCTGCTCAACGTACCCTTCACCATTGCCGATGCCACCACGCTGACCGAGGCCGGCTATGTCGGCGAGGACGTGGAGAACATCATTCAGAAGCTGCTGCAGAAGTGCGACTACGATGTCGAGAAGGCCCAGATGGGCATCGTCTACATCGACGAGATCGACAAGATCTCGCGCAAGTCGGACAACCCCTCGATTACCCGCGATGTATCGGGTGAGGGTGTGCAGCAGGCCCTGCTCAAGCTGATCGAGGGCACGGTCGCCTCGGTACCGCCGCAGGGTGGGCGCAAGCATCCGCAGCAGGAGTTCCTGCAGGTCGATACGCGTAACATCCTGTTCATCTGCGGCGGCGCCTTCTCGGGTCTGGAAAAGGTCATCCAGAACCGTTCGACCAAGGGTGGCATCGGCTTCAATGCCGAGGTGCGCAGCAAGGAGGCCGGCAAGAAGGTTGGCGAATCGCTGCGCGAGGTCGAGCCGGACGATCTGGTCAAGTTCGGCCTGATTCCCGAGTTCGTCGGTCGCCTGCCGGTCATCGCTACCCTTGAAGAGCTGGACGAGACTGCGCTGATGCAGATTCTCACCGAGCCGAAGAATGCGCTGACCAAGCAGTATGCTCGCCTGTTCGAGATGGAAGGCGTCGACCTCGAGTTCCGTAGCGATGCCCTGCATGCCGTGGCGCGCAAGGCGCTGGAGCGCAAGACCGGTGCCCGTGGTCTGCGCTCGATCCTCGAGGGGATCCTGCTCGACACCATGTACGAGATTCCCTCGGCCAAGGACGTCAGCAAGGTGGTGATCGACGAGAGTGTGATCGAAGGCACCTCGAAGCCGCTGCTCATCTACGAGAACAGCGAGCCACCGGCCAAGGCTGCGCCTGAGGCGTAAGCCGTCCAGAAAAAGGGGCCTACGGGCCCCTTTGTCATTTTCGCGTTACGCGAACGCTTGTTTTTTCCCGACCAGGCCCCCATCTTGAACCCATGTTCAATGCCCGTGTGTCTCCTCCTGGCGGGCTCATCAGAGTTGAAAGCATGAAGACGATCATCGAATTGCCCCTTTTGCCGCTGCGCGATGTGGTGGTCTATCCGCACATGGTCATTCCGCTTTTCGTCGGGCGCGAAAAGTCGATCGAGGCGCTTGAGTCGGCCATGAGCGCGGATAAGCGCATCCTGCTGCTGGCCCAGAAGAATCCGGCAGACGATGATCCGGCGCCGGACGCCCTGTACCAGATGGGGACCGTGGCCAGTGTCCTGCAACTGCTCAAGCTGCCGGACGGTACGGTCAAGGTGCTGGTCGAAGGCAGCCAGCGCGGCGCGGTCGAGCGGTTCATCGATGCCGACACCCATGCGCGTGCCGAGGTGCATCTGGTCGAGGAGGGCAGCCTTGCCGAGCGCGAGTCGGAAGTGTTCGGTCGCAGCCTGCTGAGCCAGTTCGAGCAGTACGTGCAGCTGGGCAAGAAGGTCCCGGCCGAGGTGCTGACCTCGCTGAACGGCATCGATGATCCAGCGCGCCTGGTGGACACCATGGCGGCGCACATGGCCCTGCGCATCGAGCAAAAGCAGGAGATCCTCGAGATCACCGATCTGGTCGCGCGGATTGAGCATGTGCTCGGCCTGCTGGACGCCGAGATCGACCTGCTGCAGGTCGAGAAGCGCATCCGCGGGCGGGTCAAGAAGCAGATGGAGCGCAGTCAGCGCGAGTACTACCTCAACGAGCAGATGAAGGCCATCCAGAAGGAGCTGGGCGAGGGCGAGGAGGGCGGCAGCGAGGTCGACGAGCTGAAGAAGCGTATCGACAACGCCGGCATGACCAAGGAGGCGCTGCAGAAGGCCAACGCCGAGCTGAACAAGCTCAAGCAGATGTCGCCCATGTCGGCCGAGGCCACCGTGGTGCGCTCCTATATTGAGTGGCTGACCAACGTGCCGTGGCAGGCCGAGAGCAAGGTGCGCCTGGATCTCAAGCGTGCCGAAGAGATCCTTGATGCCGACCATTATGGTCTGGAAGAGGTCAAGGAGCGCATCCTTGAGTTCCTCGCCGTGCAGAAGCGGGTGAAGAAGCTCAAGGGGCCGGTGCTCTGTCTGGTTGGCCCGCCGGGGGTGGGCAAGACCTCGCTGGCCGAGTCGATCGCCCGCGCGACCAACCGCAAATACGTGCGCATGGCTCTCGGCGGTGTGCGTGACGAGGCCGAGATTCGCGGTCACCGTCGTACCTACATCGGCTCCATGCCCGGCCGGTTGATCCAGAAGATGACCAAGGTCGGCGTGCGCAACCCGCTGTTCCTGCTCGACGAGATCGACAAGCTGGGCAGCGACATGCGCGGCGATCCGGCGTCGGCACTCCTCGAGGTGCTGGATCCGGAGCAGAACCACAACTTCAACGATCACTACTTGGAAGTCGACTACGACCTCTCCAACGTGATGTTCCTGTGCACCGCCAACTCGATGAACATCCCGGCGCCATTGCTCGATCGCATGGAGGTGATCCGTCTGCCGGGCTACACCGAGGCCGAGAAGGTGCGCATCGCCATCAAGTACCTGGTGCCCAAGCAAGCCGAGGCCAATGGCCTGAAGAAAGGCGAGCTGAGCTTCGAGGAAGAGGCTCTGCGCGACATCATCCGTGTCTACACCCGCGAGGCCGGTGTGCGCAGCCTCGAGCGGCAGATCGCCAAGGTGTGTCGCAAGGTGGTCAAGGAAAATACCAAGGAAAAACGCGTCCAGGTCATGGTGACCAGCGATAGTCTCGAGCATTACCTGGGCGTGAAGAAATTCCGCTACGGCCAGGCCGAGCTGCAGGATCAGGTCGGGCAGGTGACCGGTCTGGCGTGGACGCAGGTGGGCGGTGAACTGCTGACCATCGAGGCTGTGGTGGTGCCCGGCAAGGGGCTGCTGATCAAGACCGGGTCGCTCGGCGACGTCATGGGCGAGTCGATTACCGCAGCCTTGACCGTGGTGCGCAGCCGGGCAAAGAGTCTGGGAATAGCGCCGGACTTCCACGAAAAGCGCGACATTCACATCCATGTGCCGGAAGGCGCCACGCCCAAGGACGGCCCCAGCGCGGGTATCGGGATGTGCACTGCGCTGGTCTCTGCAGTCACCGGGATTCCAGTGCGTGCCGATGTGGCCATGACCGGGGAGATCACGCTGCGCGGCCAGGTGCTGGCTATTGGTGGCCTCAAGGAGAAACTTCTGGCAGCACACCGCGGCGGTATTACCACCGTGATCATTCCCGAGGAAAATGTGCGTGATCTCAAGGAGATTCCGGAAAACATCAAACAGGATCTGCAAATCAAACCGGTGAAGTGGATTGACGAGGTCCTGCAGATTGCGTTGCAATACAAGCCAGAACCCTTGGCTGACGCGGCTCCCGAGCCGGTCGCACAGGATGACAAGTGTGAAGCGGACGCCCAGAAGCGAATCAGCACGCACTAGGTGTGAGGCTTCCTTGACACTCTTTTCAGGCGCTTGATATAAAGCGCCTCTTCATGTGTCGGCTGGCCTCTAAAGACACTTTTATTTGCACCACCAGATCTAGATACGAACTCAACAGGAATCAAGGGGACTTAGAGTGAACAAGTCGGAACTGATCGATGCCATCGCTGCATCTGCTGATATCCCGAAAGCTGTTGCCGGCCGCGCGCTGGATGCCGTGATCGACTCTATCACCGGTGCCCTGAAGGAAGGCGACTCCGTCGTGCTGGTAGGCTTCGGCACCTTCGCGGTGAAAGAGCGTGCTGCCCGTACTGGCCGCAATCCGCAGACCGGCAAGCCGATCGAGATCGAAGCGGCCAAGATTCCGGGCTTCAAGGCCGGTAAAGCCCTCAAGGATGCTGTCAACTAAGCGTCTTTCTGGCTTGCGTCATCCCGGACCGGCGTTGTCGGTCCGGCTGCGGAGCGGTAGTTCAGTCGGTTAGAATACCGGCCTGTCACGCCGGGGGTCGCGGGTTCGAGTCCCGTCCGCTCCGCCACTAAATCGAGAAGGCGCATCCTAGGATGCGCCTTTCTTTTATTCGCCACGCCCTCTGCCGGAATCCTGCCCGGCCGGGGGAGGGCCGTGTTTGGGGGCAGCATGCTGCAAAATATCAGGGACAACTCTCAGGGCTGGATCGCCAAGACCATCGTTGGCGTGATCGTCGTGCTCATGGCGTTGACCGGCTTCGATGCGATCATGAATGCGGCGAACCACAGCAAGGATGCCGCCGAAGTGAATGGCGAAAGCATCAGTACCGACGAGCTGACTCGTGCCGTGGATATGCAGCGCCGCCAGTTGCTCCAGCAGTTGGGCGGGCAGTTCGATCCGGCCATGCTGGACGACAAGCGCCTGCGCGAGGGGGCGCTTAAGGCGCTGATCGAGCGCAAGCTGCTGCTGCAGGGCGCCGCGGATGCCGGTTTCGGCTTCTCCCAGCAGGCCCTCGACCAGCTGATCCTGCTGACCCCCGAGTTCCAGCAGGATGGCAAGTTCAGCGCCGATCGCTTCGATCAGGTCATTCGCCAGATGGGCTACAGCCGCCTGCAGTTCCGCGAGCTGCTGGAGCAGGAAATGCTCATCGGCCAGCTGCGCGCTGGTCTGGCCGGCAGCGGCTTCGTCACCGACCAGGAGCTGCGCGCCTTTGCCGCCCTCGAGCAGCAGACCCGCGACTTCGCCACGCTGGCCATTCAGGCGCGTCCGGAGCAGATTCAGGTCTCCGAAGAAGAGCTCAAGGCGTACTACGAGCAGCACGCTAGCGAGTTCATGACCCCCGAACAGGTGCTGGTCGAGTACATCGAGCTGAAGAAGGATGCCTTCTTCGATCAAGTGAAGGTGTCCAACGAGGACATCCAGGCGCTGTACGAGAAGGAAGTCGCCAACCTCGGTGAGCAGCGCAAGGCCTCGCACATCCTGCTGGAAACCGACGCCAAGCTGAACGACGAACAGGCCAAGGCCAAGCTCGAGGAGCTGCGCAAGCGCATCGAGCAAGGCGAGGACTTCGCCAAGCTGGCCAAGGAGTTCTCCCGCGATCCGGGGTCGGCGGCCAATGGCGGCGACCTCGGCTTCGCCGGCAAGGGCGTCTACGATGCGGCGTTCGAGAACGCGCTGTTTGCCCTCAAGGTTGGCGAGCTGTCTGCCCCGGTGAAAAGCGAGTTCGGCTGGCACCTGATTCGACTCGATCAGGTGCAGGCGCCGCAGGTACCGACCCTGGAAAGCCTCAGGCCACAGCTCGAGCGCGACCTCAAGGCCCAGCAGGTCGAGCAGCGCTTTGTCGAGAAGACCAAGGAACTGGAGGACGCGGCGTTCGAGTCTGCCGATCTGGCCCAGCCGGCCCAGGAACTCGGCCTCGCGGTCAAGCAGGCGGAACCGTTCGGCCGCGAAGGCGGCGCTGGCATTGCGGCCAACCGTCAGGTGGTCCAGGCCGCCTTCAGCCCGGAAGTGCTGACCGAAGGGGCCAACAGCAGTGCGCTGGAGCTGGATCCTGACACCGTAGTAGTCCTGCGCGTCAAGGAGCACCACAAGTCCGAGCAGCAACCACTGGCGCAACTGGCGGACAGCCTGCGCCAACGCATCCGCAAGGAACTGGCGGGCAAGGCTGCCCAGGAGCGTGGCGAAGCGCTGCTGGTCGATCTGCGTGCCGGCAAGACCCCAGTGATCCAGGCCAAGTCGGGCGAATCCTGGCAGGTGATCGAAGCGGCCAAACGCAACCAGGAAAACGTCCAGCCGCAAGTGCTGCAGGCGCTGTTCCGCATGCCCAGGCCGGCAGCCGCCGACAAGCCGGGTTTTGCCGGTCTGGCGCTGGGCAATGGCGACTATCTGGTGATCCGTCTGGATGGCGTGAGTAATGCCGAGGTCCAGCTGTCGGACGAAGAGTTGGCGATGTACCGTCGCTTCCTCACCTCGCGCAGTGGCCAGCAGGACTTCCAGGCGTTCCGCCGCCAACTGGAAACCGAGGCCAAGGTCGAGCGCTTCTGACCGATTCGCCGCGCAAGCCGCTACCGCAACGCCTCCGCAAGGGGGCGTTGTGCTTTCTGACTTAGGCAGACTGCCGTAAGGCAACCACGCTGCGCGAGAGGTGGAAAGGGGGAAGGGAACTACTGAGTGCCGACTGGCGGCGCAAGGCGGGAAACCGACCCGCATGGAGCGGGTCGGTGGGGGACAGCTTACTCGTCCAGCTGGCCCATGGCGGTGGTGTTGAAGCCGCCGTCGACGTACATGATCTCGCCGCTGACGCCCGAGGCCAGGTCGGAGCACAGGAAGGCGGCGGCGTTGCCGACTTCGTCGATGGTCACGTTGCGGCGCAGCGGGGTCTGGCGCTCGTTGGCGGCCAGCATCTTGCGGAAGCTGGCGATGCCGGAGGCGGCCAGGGTGCGGATCGGGCCGGCGGAGACGCAGTTGACGCGGGTGCCTTCCGGGCCGAGGCTGCCGGCCAGGTAACGCACGCCGGCTTCCAGGCTGGCCTTGGCCATACCCATGACGTTGTAGTTGGGCATGGTGCGCTCGGCACCCAGGTAGGACAGGGTCAGCAGGCTGCCGTTGCGGCCCTTCATCATCTCGCGGCCGGCCTTGGCCAGGGCGACGAAGCTGTAGGCGCTGATGTCGTGGGCGATCTTGAATCCTTCGCGGGTGGTGACTTCGGTGAAGTCGCCGTTGAGCTGGTCGCCCGGGGCGAAGCCGACCGAGTGGACGATGCAGTCCAGGCCGTCCCACTTCTTGCCCAGTTCCTCGAACACGCGGACGATGTCGTCATCGTTGGCCACGTCGCAGGGGAAGCACATCTCGGCGCTGGAGCCCCAGCCGGCGGCGAATTCCTCGACGCGGCCCTTGAGCTTGTCGTTCTGGTAGGTGAAGGCCAGTTCCGCACCTTCGCGGTGCATCGCGGCGGCGATGCCGGAGGCGATGGACAGCTTGCTGGCGACGCCGACGATCAGCACGCGCTTGCCGGTCATGAAACCCATTGTGTACTTCCTCTTGCTGGTTAATCGGCAGTGCCCGGCGCCATGAAGGCGGCCTCGAGCAGCTGCTGGGTGTAGGGGTGCTGCGGCGCGTGGAAAATCGCGCGGGCCTCACCCTGTTCGACCACCTTGCCGTGCCGCACCACCATCAACTGGTGGCTCAGGGCCCGGACCACCGCCAGGTCATGGCTGATGAACAGGTAGGTCAGATTGTACTTGTGCTGCAGGCTGCGCAGCAGCTCAACCACCTGGCGCTGCACCGTACGGTCGAGCGCCGAGGTCGGCTCGTCGAGCAGGATCAGCTGCGGCTTGAGCACCAGCGCGCGGGCGATGGCGATGCGTTGGCGCTGGCCGCCGGAAAACTCGTGAGGGTAGCGGTGCCGGCTCGCCGGATCCAGCCCCACTTCAACCAATGCCGCGATGATGGCCTGTTCGCGCTCGGCCGGGGTGCCGATGCCGTGGATCTCCAGCCCCTCGCCGATGATCTGGCCCACCGACATGCGCGGACTCAGGCTGCCGAACGGATCCTGGAACACCACCTGCATCTGCCGGCGCAGCGGACGTACCTGCTGCTGGTCGAGCCCGTCGAGGTTCTGCCCGGCGAAGCGGATCGCCCCTCGGCTGCCGATCAGGCGCAGGATGGCCAGGCCGAGGGTCGACTTGCCCGAGCCGCTCTCGCCGACGATGCCGAGGGTCTGTCCCTGTGGCAGGCTGAAGTTGACCCCGTCGACGGCCTTGACGTGGTCGACCGTGCGGCGCAGCAGGCCCTTGCGGATCGGGAACCACACGCGCAGGTCGTCGACCGCCAGCAGCGGCTTGCCGGGCGGGTTGTCCGCCGGGCCGCCGCTGGGATCGGCACTCAGCAGCTCCTGGGTGTATGGATGCTGCGGTGCGTGGAACAGCTGTGCGCATTCGGCCTGTTCGACGATGCGTCCGCGCTGCATGACACAGACGCGATGGGCGATGCGCCGTACCAGGTTGAGGTCGTGGGTGATCAGCAGCAGGGCCATGCCCAGGCGCGCCTGCAGCTCCTTGAGCAGCTCGAGGATCTTCAGCTGCACGGTGACGTCCAGCGCGGTGGTCGGCTCGTCGGCGATGAGGATCTCCGGCTCGTTGGCCAGGGCCATGGCGATCATCACCCGCTGGCGCTGGCCACCGGACAGCTCGTGCGGGTAGGCCTTTAGGCGCTTGGCCGGCTCGGGGATGCCGACCAGTTCCAGCAGCTCCAGCACCCGGCTCCGCGCCGCGGCACCGCTCAGGCCCTTGTGCAGGGCCAGCACCTCGGCGATCTGCTTCTCCACCGTGTGCAGCGGGTTGAGCGAGGTCATCGGCTCCTGGAACACCATGGCGATGCGGTTGCCGCGGATGCCGCGCAGGCGCCGTTCCGGTAGCTGCAGCAGATCCTCGCCGCCGTAGCGGATGCTGCCGCTCGGATGGCTGCTGCTGCGCGGCAGCAGGCGCAGGATGGAATGCGCGGTCACCGACTTGCCCGAGCCGCTCTCGCCGACCAGCGCCAGGGTCTCGCCGCGGCGGATGTCGAAGCTGACGCCATGCACCACGGTCTGCGGTGCGCCGCCCTGGCTGAAGGCCACCTGCAGGTCGCGGATCTCGATCAGGGATTCGTTCATCGCCTCACTTCCTCGGGTCGAAGGCATCGCGCGCGGCCTCGCCGATGAACACCAGCAGGGTCAGCATCAGCGCCAGCACGGCGAAGGCGCTGATGCCCAGCCATGGCGCCTGCAGGTTGGACTTGCCCTGGGCGACCAGCTCGCCCAGCGACGGCGAGCCGGGCGGCAGGCCGAAACCGAGGAAGTCCAGGGCGGTCAGGGTGCCGATGGCTCCGGTGAGGATGAACGGCATGAAGGTCATGGTCGAAACCATGGCATTGGGCAGGATGTGGCGGTACATGATGGCGCCGTTGCCCATGCCGAGGGCGCGGGCGGCGCGCACGTACTCGAGGTTGCGCCCGCGCAGGAACTCGGCGCGCACCACGTCGACCAGGCTCATCCAGGAGAACAGCAACATGATGCCCAGCAGCCACCAGAAGTTCGGCTCGACGAAGCTGGCGAGAATGATCAGCAGGTAGAGCACCGGCAGGCCCGACCAGATCTCCAGGAAGCGCTGGCCGACCAGGTCGACCCAGCCGCCGTAGAAGCCCTGCAGGGCGCCGGCGGCGACGCCGATGACCGAGCTGAGCAGGGTCAGGGTCAGGGCGAACAGCACCGAGATGCGAAAGCCGTAGATCACCCGTGCCAGCACGTCGCGGCCCTGGTCGTCGGTGCCCAGCCAGTTGTCCGCCGAGGGCGGCGCGGGTGCCGGCACCTTGAGCTCGAAGTTGATGCTCTCGTGGCTGTAGGGAATCGGCGGCCAGAGCATCCAGCCGCCCTTGGCCTCGATCAGCTCGCGCATGTACGGACTCTTGTAGTCGGCCTCCAGCGGGAACTCGCCGCCGAAGGCAGTTTCCGGGTAGCGCTTGAACACCGGCAGGTACCAGGCGCCGTCATGCTTGACCAGCAGCGGCTTGTCGTTGGCGATCAGCTCGGCGCCGAGGCTGAGGACGAACAGGCCGAGGAACAGCCACAGGCTGTACCAGCCGCGCTTGTGCGCCTTGAACAGCGCAAAGCGGCGCTGGTTGATGGGGGAGAGGGCCATGGCTCAGTTCTCCCGGCTTTCAAAGTCGATACGCGGATCGACCAGGGTGTAGGTCAGGTCGCCGATCAGTTTCACGATCAGTCCCAGCAGGGTGAAGATGAACAGGGTGCCAAACACCACCGGATAGTCGCGGTTGATCGCCGACTCGAAGCTCATCAGCCCCAAGCCGTCGAGGGAGAAGATCACCTCGATCAGCAAGGATCCGGTGAAGAAGATGCCAATAAACGCCGAGGGAAAGCCGGCGATGATGATCAGCATGGCGTTGCGGAACACGTGGCCGTAGAGCACGCGTCTTTCCGACAGGCCCTTGGCGCGGGCGGTGGTCACGTACTGTTTGCCGATCTCGTCGAGGAAGCTGTTCTTGGTCAGCAGGGTCAGGGTGGCGAAGTTGCCGATCACCAGCGCGGTCACCGGCAGGGCCAGGTGCCAGAAGTAGTCGGTGAGCTTGCCCCACAGGCTGAGTTCGTCGAAGTTGTTCGAGGTCAGGCCGCGCAGCGGGAACCAGTCGAAGTAGCTGCCGCCGGCGAACACCACGATCAGCAGGATGGCGAACAGGAATGCGGGAATGGCGTAGCCGACGATGATCGCGGTACTGGTCCACACGTCGAAGGCGCTGCCGTGGCGCATGGCCTTGGCGATGCCCAGCGGGATCGACACCAGGTACATGATCAGCGTGCTCCACAGCCCCAGCGAGATGGACACCGGCATCTTCTCGATGATCAGCTCGGTGACCGTGGCGTCGCGGAAGAAGCTCTGCCCGAAGTCGAAGTGCAGGTAGTTCTTGATCATGATCCAGAAGCGCTCGCTGGCCGGCTTGTCGAAGCCGTACATGCGCTCGATCTCCTTGACCAGTTCCGGGTCCAGGCCCTGGGCGCCGCGATAGGTGTTGCCGGCCGCGGCGACCTCGGCACCGCCGCCGGCAATGCGCCCGGTGGCGCCGCCGGCGGCGGCGTCGAAGCCCTCCAGCTTGGCGATCATCTGCTCCACCGGACCGCCGGGGGCGGCCTGGATGATGATGAAGTTGATCAAGAGGATGCCGAACAGGGTCGGCACGATCAGCAGCAGGCGGCGGAAGATGTAGGCCAGCATTCAGCGTGACTCCCCGGCGGCGACTGGCGCGCTCGGCTCGCCCGGCTTGGCCCACCAGGTGTACAGGCCGATGTCGTACAGGGGGGCGACAGCCGGTCGCTCGAAGCGGTTCCAGTGCGCCACCCGCCAGGTCTTGATATGCCAGTTGGGGATCACGTAGAACCCCCATTGCAGCACGCGATCAAGGGCACGGGTGTGGTCGATCAGGCTCTGCCGGCTGTCGGCGTTGATCAGGCCCTCGACCAGGGCATCGATGGCCGGGTCCTTGAGGCCGATGAAGTTGCGGCTGCCCGGGTCGTCAGCGCTGCTGGAGTGCCAGTATTCGCGCTGCTCGTTGCCCGGCGAGCTGGACTGAGCGAAGTTGTTGACGATCAGGTCGAAATCGCGCGAGCGCAGGCGGTTCGTGTACTGCGAGACGTCGACTCGGCGGATCTGCAGTTCGATGCCGAGGCTGGCCAGATTGCGCTTGTACGGCAACAGCACGCGCTCGAAATCGATCTGGGCGAGCATGGCCTCGATGGTCACCGGCTTGCCGCTTGTGTCGACCATGCGGTCCTTCTCGAGGCGCCAGCCGGCCTCCTGCAGCAACTGGAAGGCGCGGCGGCGCTGGTCGCGGAGCACGCCGCTGCCGTCGCTGTGCGGCGGCTGGTATTCCGCGCTGAACACCTGCGGCGGCAGCCGGTTGCGCCACGGCTCGAGCAGCTTCAGCTCGGCGGGCGAGGGCAGCCCGCTGGCGGCCAGTTCGGAGTTCTCGAAGTAGCTGCGGGTGCGTACGTAGGAGCTGTGGAACAGCTGGCGGTTGGTCCATTCGAAGTCGAACAGCAGGCCCAGCGCCTCGCGCACGCGGGCATCCTGGAACTGCGGGCGGCGCAGGTTGAAGACGAAGGCCTGCATGCCGGTGGGATTGTGGTTGACGATCTCCTCCTTGATCAGTCGGCCGTCATGAATGGCCGGGCTGTCATAGGCGGTGGCCCAGTTCTTCGCGCTTTTTTCCACCCAGAAGTCGAACTGCCCGGCCTTGAGGGCTTCGAGGGCCACGATGTTGTCGCGGTAGTAGTCGACCGTCAGGCTGTCGAAGTTGTACTGGCCGCGGTTGACCGGCAGGTCCTTGGCCCACCAGTCTTTGACCCGCTCGTAGCGGATGCTGCGCCCGGCCTGGACCTCGGCGATTCGGTAGGGACCGCTGCCCAGCGGCGGCTCCAGGCTGGTACGGTTGAACTCGCGGCCTGCCCAGGCGTGCTTGGGGAATACCGGCAGCTGACCGACGATCAGCGGCAACTCGCGATTGCCCTTGTGGCGGAATACGAAGCGCACCGTGCGTTCGCCCTCGGCCACCGCCTTCTCCACGTCGGCGTAGTAGGCGCGGTACTGCGGCGCACCGTCCTTCATCAGGGTCTCGAAGGTGAACACCACGTCGGCGGCAGTCACCGGCTTGCCGTCGTGGAAGCGTGCCTGGGGGCGCAGGGTAAAGCGCACCCAGCCATTGTCCGCGGCTTTTTCGATTTTCTCGGCGAGCAGGCCGTACTCGGTGAAGGGTTCGTCCAGGCTACGCCGGGTCAGGGTATCGTAGACTAGGCCGATCTCGTCGGCGGCGACGCCCTTGTTGATGAACGGGTTGAGGCTGTCGAAGCCGCCGTCCCCTGCTTGGCGTAGGGTCCCACCCTTGGGCGCGTCGGGGTTGACGTAGGCGAAATGCTGGAAGTTGGCCGGGTACTTCGGCGGCTCGTCGTACAGGGTCAGGGCATGGCGAGCGGCCGCCGCGGCATTAACCGCCACGCCGAGCAGCAGGACACCGCCGGCGAGCAGGCGGGTGCAGCGCTGGAAGAGGGTCATCGGGAAGCCTCCGGGGTTTTGAGCCACCAGGCGCGCAGGCCGAGGGTGTAGGGCGGCGTGCTGACGTGGTCGAAACGGTTGCGCCAGGCGAGCCGGTGGTGGTCGCTGTACCAGTTGGGAATGCTGTAGTGCTGGGACAGCAGCACTCGATCGAGCGCGCGGGCAGCAGCGACCTGCTGGTCGCGGGTCTGCGCGGCGAGCAGCTTGTCGAGCAGCGCGTCGACCACCGGGTGGTTGATCCCGGCGTAGTTCTTGCTGCCGCGCACCTGGACCTGGCTGGAGTGGAAGTATTGCCACTGCTCGAGGCCGGGGCTCAGCGTCTGCGGCAGGGTCATCAGCACCATGTCGTAGTCGAAGCCGTCGATGCGCTGCTTGTACTGGGCGCGATCGACGGTGCGCAGGCTGGCCTCGACGCCGATGCGCGCGAGGTTGTCGCGGTACGGCTGGAGGATGCGCTCCAGGCTCGGGTTGACCAGCAGGATCTCGAAGCGCAGCGGCTGGCCGCGACTGTCGAGCAGGCGACCGCCGGAGGATTTCCAGCCGGCCTGGGTCAGCAGGTCGAGGGCGCGACGCAGCGTCTCGCGCGGCAGGCCGCTGCCGTCAGTCTGTGGGATCTGCGGCGCGGCGCTGAACAGTTCGGTCGGCAGCCGCTCGCGGAACGGTGAGAGCAGCAGCCATTCCTCGCCCTGCGGGATGCCGCGGGCGGAGAACTCGCTGTTGGGGTAGTAGCTGGTCGCCCGGCTGTAGGCGTTGTTGAACAGCGTGCGGTTGCTCCACTCGAAATCGAACAGCAGGCCCATGGCCTCGCGTACCCGGGCGTCGGCGAAATGGGCGCGGCGGGTGTTCATGAACAGCGCCTGGGTCTGCGTCGGGATCTGGTGGGGGATCTCCGCCTTGACGATATCGCCGCGCGCCACCGCGGGGATGTCGTAGCCGTTGGCCCAGTTCTTCGCCTGGTTCTCGATGTAGAAGTCGAATTCGCCGGCCTTGAAGGCCTCGAAGGCGACATGGTTGTCGCGGTAGAACTCCACCTCGACACGGTCGAAGTTGTACTTGCCGCGGTTGACCGGCAGGTCCTTGCCCCACCAGTCCTTCACCCGCTCGAACACCACGCGCCGGCCAGGTACCACCTGGGCGATGCGGTAGGGGCCGCTGCCCAGCGGCGGCTCGTAGCTGGTGGCCTTGAAGTCGCGCTTGCTCCAGTAGTGCTGCGGCAGCACCGGCAGCTCGCCGAGGCGCAGAATCAGCAGCGGATTGCCGCTGCGCTTGAACACGAAGCGCACCCGGTGGCGGTTGAGGATGTCGACCCGCTGGACTTCCTGGAGGGCGGTGCGGTATTGCGGATGGCCGTCGCGGCTGAGCAGGCGGTAGGAGAAGGCCACGTCGTAGGCGGTGATCGGCTTGTCGTCGTGGAAGCGTGCCTCGGGGCGCAGGTTGAACACCACCCAGCTGCGGTCCTTGCTGTATTCCACCGAGGAGGCGATCAGGCCGTAGCTGGAGGTTGGCTCGTCACCCGACGGATCATAGGCGCCAGTGCCAGCCATCAGCGGGGCATTCAGCTCGGAGACGCCGTACTGCAGGAAGTTGCCGGTGCTTGCCGGGCTGGTGCCCTTGAGGGTGTACGGATTGAGGGTGTCGAAGGTGCCGGAGGCCATCAGACGTACCGTGCCGCCCTTGGGTGCGTCCGGATTGACCCAGTCGAAATGGCTGAAGTTGGCCGGGTACTTGAGCGAGCCGAACTGGGCGTAGCCGTGCCGTTCAGTGACGGCAGCACTGGCCGGCAGACAGGCCGCCAGACCGAGCAGCAGGGCGAGGAGACGACTCATCAGGCGAGGGTCCGGTCCGTGGCAATCTTGTAGGTTGAGAAAGCTACAGTAACAGCTTGTATCGGCTGGAAAAAGAGTGGGCCAGGGAGGACCGGCCGCTGGCTCAGCGCCGCCCGAGGTAGAGGGTCAGGGTCTGCCCGGGCTTGGGGGTGTGGCCGAGGGAGGGGTTCCACTGTTTCAGGTGATGGGTGCCGACCGCGAAGCGCTCGGCGATGTCGGACAGCGAGTCGCCATGGCGCACCTTGTAGTAGGTCACCGACTGGCGCGAGTCGCCCCCGGTCTTGACGGTCGCAGCTGGGCGGGGGCTGTCTTCGCGCAGGGTCAGCACCTGTCCAGCGTGGATGGATTTGCCCTTGAGCTTGCTCCAGCGCTGCAGATCGGCCACCGCGACGTTGTGCTGCTTGGCCACGCTCCACAGCGTATCGCCCTTGCGCACCCGGTAGCGGCGCAGTGCCGGTTTGGCCGTCTCGCTGCTGGCGGCTACCGCCGGCTCGCTGCGCTCTTCCTGCATGGGGGTGCCGGGCACCTGCGGAATCAGCAGCGCCTGCCCAGTGCGTACCCGCCTGTCGGGCAGCTGGTTGAGGTCGCGCAGGGTGCTGGTGGCGACGCCATGGCGCTTGGCGATGCTGTCCAGGCTGTCGCCGCGGCGCACCTGATAGCGCTGCCACTGCATCAGGCTGTCTGGCTGCAGGCGGGCGAGGCTTTCGCTCAGTCCGTCGGCCTTGGCCACCGGCACCAGCAAGTGGCGTGGACCATCGAGGGTGATGCCCTGCTTGAAGGCCGGATTGAGCTGGAGCAGCTCGTCCTTGTCGACATCCGCCATGGCGGCGACCCGCGTCAGGTCGAGCTGGTGGCGGATGGCAACCTGCTCGAAGTAGGGCGCGTTGGCGATGGGAGCGAGCGCCACCCCGTAGCTGGTCGGGGTCTGGATGATCTGTGACACGGCCAGCAGCTTGGGCACGTAGTCCTGGGTTTCCCGCGGCAGCGGCAGGTTCCAGTAGTCGGTCGGCAGGTTGCGCTGCTGATTGCGCTCGATGGCGCGGCTGACCGTGCCTTCGCCGGCATTGTAGGCGGCCAGGGCGAGCAGCCAGTCGCCGTTGAACATGTCGTGCAGGCGCTTGAGGTAGCTGATCGCGGCGTTGGTCGAGGCCGTGATGTCGCGGCGGCCGTCGTACCAGTTGGTCTGGCGCAGGTTGTAGTGGCGGCCGGTGGAGGGGATGAATTGCCAGAGGCCGGCGGCGTGGGCCGGCGAGTAGGCCATGGGGTTGTAGGAGCTCTCGATCATCGGCAGCAGCGCCAGCTCCAGCGGCATGTCGTTCTCTTCCAGACGCTCGACGATGTAGTGGATGTAGGGGCTGCTGCGCTCGGCGGTGCGCTGGATCGACGCCGGGTGGCTGGCGAAGCCGAAGCGCTGGCGCTCGACGCGCGGGTTGGTGCCGATCTGGTCCTGCAGCTTGTAGCCTGCGCGGATGCGCTCCCAGATGTCGCCGTGCTGCTCTTCCTGGGGGGCTGGCGTCTTGCTCCACTCGATCTGCCGGCCGGCACTGACGCTGCTCGCGGGCTCGGCACCGCCGCGGCTCTGGCAGCCGGCCAGGACCACCAGCAAGCCCACCAGCAACAACTGGAGGGCCCGGAAAGCGGCGGTTTGAGCGGAGCTCGGGGGCGTTGGCGGTGACATCGGCTGGCGATTTTCCGGGTAAAAAGTCGGGGGATTCTAGAAACCGCCCCGGAAGTGGTCAAGTTTTCACCAGTTACTAAAAATTATCCTTCCAGCCGCGCAGCTCGGCAAAAACGGCACTGGGGGAGTCCAGGGGATGCCCGGCCCGCTGTTCGCCTTGCTGGCGCACGGCGGCTTCGTCGACCCGCAGGAAGGGGTTGGTCGCCCGCTCGATGGCCAGTGTCGAGGGCAGGGTGGGCAGGCCCTGCTCGCGCAGGCTGGCGGCTTCGGCGGCGCGTTGGTGCAGGGCCGGATTGTCGGGTTCCACCGCCAGGGCGAAGCGCAAGTTGCTCAAGGTGTACTCGTGGGTGCAGTACACGCGGGTCTGTGCCGGCAGAGCGGCCAGACGTTGCAGGGATGCGTGCATTTGCGTGGCGGTGCCTTCGAACAGGCGGCCGCAGCCTGCGGAGAACAGCGTGTCGCCGCAGAACAGCAGCGGCTGCTCGTCGTCGCCACCGAACAGGGCGATGTGCCCGGCGGTGTGTCCGGGCACGTGCAGCACCTGCCAGTCGCGGTCGAGGAGGCGGAAGTGCTGGTTGTCCTCAAGGGCGACATCGCGGCCGGGAATCGCCTCCAGTGCCGGGCCGAGTACCCGCGCGCCGGTGTGCTCCTTGAGCGCGAGGATGCCGCCGGTATGGTCGTGGTGGTGATGGGTGACCAGGATGTCGGTCAATTGCCAGTCCGCATGGCTCGCCAGCCAGGCCAGTACCGGCGCGCTGTCGCCGGGGTCGACCACGGCACAGCGCCGCTGTGCGGCATCCTGTAACAGCCAGATATAGTTGTCGCTGAAGGCGGGCAGGGCGGTGATCTGTATCATCGGTGGGCGTGCCATTATGCTGAGTCGATCCGGCATCTTAGGTCGGCAGGCGCATCTGGCGCCAGACGGGAGGAGTCATGAACGAGCAGTCGTGCGGCAACGCCGCCAGCGACTGGCTGGCCCTGCAGCGCGAAGCCCACAACTGGTTCGCCGGACCGCTTGGCCGCCTGCTGCTGGACAGTCAGCAGACCCTGCTGGAGCAGCAGCTGGGCAGCCATTTCGGCAGCTTTCTGCTGCACTACGGTTTCCCTGGCGGTGATTTGCCGGCGCAACGCCAGATCACCCACTACGTCCGCCTCGGTCCACCGCTGCCGGGGGTCGAGATCGTCTGCGAGGAGTGGGCCTGGCCGGTACTCGAGCATGCCGCGGATCTGGTCGTGCTGCAGAATGCCCTGGATTTCTCCGCCTCGCCGCACCAGTTGCTGCGCGAGGCGGCGCGTTGCGTGCGCCCGGGCGGGCATCTGCTGATCGTCGGAATTCATCCCTGGAGCCTGTGGGGGGCGCGGCATCTGCTGGCCAGCGATGCCCTGGCGCAGGCGCGTTGTATCTCGCCGGCCCGGCTGGCGGACTGGTTGCACCTGCTCGGCTTTGCGCTGGAGAAACGCCGGTTCGGATGCTATTGTCCGCCGCTTTCCTCGCAGCGCTGGCAGGCGCGGCTGGGTGCCCTCGCACCGTGGGCCGAGCGCCTGCAGCTACCCGGCGGCGGCTTCTACCTGCTGGCGGCGCGCAAGCTGGTCGCCGGCCTGCGCCCGCTGCCGCAGCCCCGCCGTGCCGCCGTCGCGCTGCTGCGTCCGGTTCCCGTGGCCAAGGTCGGCCGTCATCCAGGCAAGAAGAGTCATGACTGACAGCGTCGAGATCTATACCGATGGCGCCTGCAAGGGCAATCCCGGCCCCGGTGGCTGGGGGGCCTTGCTCATCTACAAAGGCGTCGAACGCGAGCTGTGGGGGGGCGAGTCGCCCACCACCAACAACCGCATGGAGCTGACCGCGGCCATCCGTGCCCTGGAAACCCTCAACCGGCATTGCCGGGTGCAGCTGACCACCGACTCCGAATATGTCATGAAGGGCATCAAGGAGTGGCTGCCGAACTGGAAGAAGCGCGGCTGGAAGACTGCCGCGCGCCAGCCGGTGAAGAACGCCGACCTGTGGCAGGCGCTGGACGAGCAGGTCAATCGTCACGAGGTGCACTGGCACTGGGTGCGCGGGCACAATGGCCATCCTGGCAACGAGCGTGCCGACCAGTTGGCCAATCGCGGCGTCGGCGAGGTCAATGGTTCCCGCCAGTCCGTGTGAGCGCTGTCGCGTCCTTCCCTACCGATCCACTTTCGAACAGGTCATCTCCCATGCGCTACGTCGTTCTCGACACCGAGACCACCGGCCTTGAGGCCCGCGAAGGGCACCGCATCATCGAGATCGGTTGCGTCGAGGTGATCGGCCGGCGGCTGACCGGGCGGCATTTCCATGTCTACATCAATCCCGAGCGCGAGGTCGACGAGGGGGCGCTGGCGGTCCACGGCATCAGCAACGAGTTCCTCGCCGACAAGCCGCTCTTTCGCGACGTGGTCGAGGAGTTCTTCGAGTTCATCAAGGGCGCCGAGCTGATCATCCACAACGCGGCGTTCGACATCGGCTTCATCAATCACGAGTTCGCCCGCCTGAAGGACCGGCCGCAGCTGGGTGAGGTGCTCGACCATTGCAGCGTGCTCGACACCCTGCTGATGGCGCGCGAGCGTCATCCCGGCCAGCGCAACAGTCTCGATGCCCTGTGCAAGCGCTATGGCGTCGACAACTCGGGGCGCGAGTTGCACGGCGCACTGCTCGACGCCGAGATTCTCGCCGACGTCTACCTGGCGATGACCGGCGGCCAGACCAGCCTGTCGCTGGCCGGGCAGAATGGCGAAGGCGAAGGTGGCAACGGGCCGCAGGTTGCGGAGATTCGCCGTCTGCCGGCCGATCGGCCGCTGACCCGGGTGATCCGCGCCAGCGAAGCGGAGCTGGCGCTGCACGCCGCGCGTCTGGCCGCGGTAGCCAAGGCCGCCGGCGGGCCGGCGCTCTGGCAACAGCTGGAGCAGGCCGCCGAGGACGCAGCGCCGACCCTGCATTGACGGCAGGTTTCGCCCGGCAGGCGCAGCTACTACCCTGAAGGTGTCGACAGGTGGAACCTGTCTGTTTCGGGGGCTGGAGCATGTACAAGGATCTGCGCTTTCCGGTACTCATCGTCCACCGCGACATCAAGGCCGACAGCGTGGCCGGTGAGCGGGTGCGCGGCATCATCCATGAACTGGAGCAGGACGGCTTTACCATCCTGTCGACGGCCAGCTCCCGCGAAGGGCGCATCGTCGCTTCCTCGCAGCACGGGCTGGCCTGCATCCTGGTCGCCGCCGAAGGCGCGGGCGACAATCCCCGGCTGCTGCAGGATGTGGTTGAACTGATCCGTGCGGCGCGGGTGCGCGCGCCGCAGCTGCCGATCTTCGCCCTCGGCGAGCAGATCACCATCGAGAACGCGCCGCCGGAGGCGATGGCCGAGCTCAACCAGCTGCGCGGCATCCTTTACCTGTTCGAGGACACCGTGCCGTTTCTCGCTCGCCAGGTGGCGCGCGCGGCGCACAACTACCTGGACGGCTTGCTGCCACCGTTCTTCCGGGCGCTGGTTCAGCACACCGCCGAGTCCAACTACTCTTGGCATACGCCGGGCCACGGTGGCGGCGTGGCCCATCGCAAGAGTCCGGTGGGACAGGCCTTCCACCAGTTCTTCGGCGAGAACACCCTGCGTTCCGATCTGTCGGTGTCGGTGCCGGAGCTGGGCTCGCTGCTCGATCACACCGGTCCGCTGGCCGAGGCCGAGCGCCGCGCCGCGCGCAATTTCGGCGCCGACCACACCTTCTTCGTGATCAACGGCACCTCGACGGCGAACAAGATCGTCTGGCAGGCGATGGTCGGTCGCGACGACCTGGTGCTGGTCGATCGCAACTGCCACAAGTCGGTGGTGCATGCGCTGATCATCACCGGCGCCATCCCGCTGTACCTCAATCCGGCGCGCAACGAACTGGGTATCATCGGGCCGATTCCCCTCGAGGAGTTCAGTCGCGAGTCGATCGCCGCGAAGATCGCCGCCTGCCCGCTGGCGGCGGGGTGCGAGGCGAAGGTAAAGCTGGCGGTGGTGACCAACTCGACATACGACGGCCTTTGCTACAACGCCGAGCTGATCAAGCGGGCTCTGGGCGACAGCGTCGAGGTGCTGCACTTCGACGAGGCCTGGTATGCCTACGCCGCCTTCCACGAGTTTTACGCCGGGCGCTACGCCATGGGCACCTCGCGCGAGGATGGCGGGCGCGAGCCGCTGGTGTTCAGCACGCACTCCACCCACAAGTTGCTGGCCGCCTTCAGTCAGGCCTCGATGATCCATGTGCAGGATGGCGGCCAGCGCCAGCTGGACGTGGCGCGCTTCAACGAAGCGTTCATGATGCACACCTCGACCTCGCCGCAGTACGGCATCCTCGCCTCGCTGGATGTGGCCTCGGCGATGATGGAAGGTGCCGCCGGGCGCTCGCTGATCCAGGAAACCTTCGACGAGGCGCTGGCCTTCCGTCGGGCCATGGCCAACCTGCGGCGCAACCTGCCGGCACAGGACTGGTGGTTCGACATCTGGCAGCCGGAGAGGGGTGAGGCGGCGCTGCAGGTGCAGACCAGTGACTGGCTGCTGGCGCCGCAGGCGCCCTGGCACGGATTCGGCGAGGTAGCCGAGGATTACGTGTTGCTCGATCCGGTCAAGGTCACCCTGGTCATGCCCGGACTATTCGCCGACGGCCGGTTGGACGGGGAGGGTATTCCCGCGGCGGTAGTCGGCAAGTTCCTCTGGGAGCGTGGGGTGGTGGTGGAGAAGACCGGGCTGTACTCGCTGCTGGTGCTGTTCTCCCTGAGCATCACCAAGGGCAAGTGGAGCACGCTGCTCACCGAGTTGCTGGAGTTCAAGCGCCTCTACGACGGCAATGCGCCGCTGAGCGAGGCGCTGCCCTCGATTGCCCGGGCCGAGCCTGCGCGCTATGCCGGCATGGGCTTGCGCGACCTGTGCCAGCAACTGCACGCCTGCTACCGTGACAACGCGGTGCCGCTGGCCTTGCGACGGATGTATACCCGTCTGCCGGAGGCGGTGCTGAAGCCGGCCGACGCCTACGATCAGCTGGTGCGCGGTGCGGTCGAGGCGGTGCCGCTGGATGCCCTGGAGGGGCGCATCGCGGCGGTGATGCTGGTGCCCTATCCTCCGGGCATCCCGCTGATCATGCCAGGCGAGCGGTTCACCGAGGACTGCCGGCCGCTGATCGACTACCTGATATTCACCGGTCGCTTCGAGCGACAGTTTCCCGGCTTTGCTGCCGATGTGCATGGCTTGCAGCGTCGCGGCGGAGCGCAGGGCAAAGGGCATACGGTGGATTGCCTTCGCAGCTAAGGGGCGGTGGCCGTGACTTGGGTCACTATGGTCGATTCGACTTTTAAGGGATGCTTGATATAGTGCAGCGATTAAAAGAAGGGCAGCACCATCAGCTGCACTCAGTCGAACAACCGCCAGGAGCCTAAACTATGTCGCGATGGATCGAGACGGGCATGCCTGGCATGGGCAGGGAAGGAAGTTGCCAGCATGGTGATGAACAGGCTTGGGGTGTTATCAGACTGATGGATTCCTATCGCGTGGGAGGCGCACAAGGCGCATGGTAAGTGGAGCCACGTCCCTGGGGCTGGTGCGCAGCGAGCTGTTCGCCACCATCGAGCAGGCGGAACAGAGTCTCGAGCAGTTCATCGCCGAGCGGCACAACGTCAGCCTGCTGCAACAGGCGGTCGAGTACCTGCAGCAGATTCGCGGCATTCTCAAACTGATCGAACTGGTCGGTGCAGAACTCCTGGCGCAGGAGGTTCTCCTGCTGGCCACCGATATCCCGGCTGGTGCGGGCCAGGAGCGCGACGGTCAGTTGTCTGCGCTGGGCAAGGCGCTGTTCGTACTGCGCCGCTACCTCGAGGGGCTGGACAATCATCGCCAGGAAATCCCCGAATTGCTGCTGCCGATGATCAACGAGCTGCGCCAGTCCACCGGGCAGCCGAATCTGCCGGAAAGCTATTTCTTCAGCATCCGCCTGGATCAGCCGCGCCCGGCGCGGCGCAATGTGGAGATCCAGCCCGGCGTGGCCAACCGCGACGGTACCCGACTGCGCCAGATGTACCAGCTGGGCCTGATGAACGTATTGCGCGAGCAGAATCTGGGCGCGGCGCTGAAGCTGATGTCGCGCGCGCTGAGCCGTCTGGATGATCTGCTGGGTGCCCGCGAGCGTTCGCGGTTGTGCTGGATCGGTGCTGCGGCGCTGGAGGCCATGGCCGAGGCGCAGCTGCGCCCGACCAAGACGCGCAAGCAGCTGCTGGCGCGTATCGACCGCGATCTGCGCCAGCTGTTGTCCAATCCGCAGTTCGAGGCGCCGCGCAGCCTGCTCAAGGAGTTGTTGTATCTGGTGGCGCTGGCCGGCACCCAGGGCGAGCGCGCCAGCGAGATGCGCCGCGTGTTCGGGCTGGCGTCGCTGCCGTTTACCGACCACCTGCTGGACGAGGAGTCCAGGCGCCTGAGCGGCCCCGGTCAGGAGGTCATGCGCTCGCTGTCGCTGGCGATCCGCGAGGAGCTGGTGGCGGTCAAGGATATCCTCGACCTGATCGAGCGTGGTGCGGCGCAGGTGGAGAGCAAGGTCGAGCTGCATGCGCAGATCGGCAAGCTGGCCAAGACGCTCGGCATGATTGGCCTGAGTTCGGCGGCCAACGCCCTGCAGGCGCAGGTGGCGACGGTCGGTTCCTGGATCGAGCGCAGCGACAATCCGGCGGCTGCCGAGCTGCTGCGTCTGGCCGATGCCCTGCTCTATGTGGAAAGCATGGTGGCGACCCTGGATCAGGGCGATCAGCGCCAGCGCCAGGTGAGCGCGGCGCAGGCGAACGGGCAGGGCGATGGCGAGTCGTTCGCCACTCACCAGCTGTTCGAGGCGCATGTCGTGGTCATGGACGAGGCCCAGGCCGGCTTGGCCCTGGCCAAGCGAGCCATCACCGCCTACCTGGAGTCCAATGGCGACAAGCTCAACTTGGCCAACGTGCCGACCAGTCTGCAGGCGGTGCGTGGTGGCCTGTGGTTCCTCGGTCTGGCGCGCGCCGCCGAGCTGGTGGGGGCGTGTGCCGACTACATCCAGAAGCACATGATCGAAATCACCCAGATGCCGTCCGAGCAGATGCTGGAAACCCTGGCCGATGCGCTGACCAGTCTGGAGTTCTTCCTCGAGGGCGGCGCCAACCTGCGACCTGAAGGTCAGCAGGATGTGCTCGATCTCGCGGCGGACAGCGTCCGCGCACTGGGTATGCAGGTCGCCGCCTGATGGGCAGCGACCTCTGGCAGCCGGCGGTCATCGACCCCGCGCAGGCCGGAGGTTGGGCCGTGGCGCATTGCCGCCAGCGCTTTCTGTGCGACAGCAATGGCGTGCTGTTTCCGCGTGAGTGGCTGAAAGCCCGCTTGCCGGCTGCCCTGGCCGAGCACGGTATCGGCCATTTCCAGGGACGTCCGGTGTTCGTCCTGGAGTTGACGGAGCCTGTCGACGGCCTGCTGCCCGGCGGCCAGTGGAAGGGGCTGCGCCAGTTCCTGCTCGAGGGCGATTCTACCTATCGCATGCTGGGCTACGCCGCGCAGATCGGCACCTGGGCCCGGCAGCATCGTTTCTGCGGCAGTTGCGGCGGGCCGTTGCAGCCGCTGCCCGGCGAGCGGGCGATGTGCTGCTCGGCCTGCGAGCTGCATCTGTATCCCCGGCTGTCGCCGAGCATCATCGTGTTGATCAGTCGCGGCGAGGAGCTCCTGCTGGCCCGTTCGTCGCGCTTTGCCGCCGGCTTCTACAGCACATTGGCCGGCTTCGTCGAGCCGGGGGAATCGATCGAGGAATGCGTGCGCCGCGAGGTGCGCGAAGAGGTGGCGCTGGAGGTCGACAACCTGCGCTACATTGCCAGCCAGAACTGGCCGTTTCCCCATTCGCTGATGTTGGGCTTCCATGCCGATTACGCCGGCGGCGAGATCGTCCCCCAGCCGGAGGAAATCGAGGATGCGCGCTGGTTCCTAGTCGACGATCTGCCGCAGTTGCCGCCACACGGCACCATTTCCCGCTACCTGATCGAACTGTACCTGGCGCGTCGTTTAGGCGCGGCCGAGCCGCTGCTGCCAGGCTAGCGCTCGGCCAGTTACCCGCTTCATCCAGCTCTCCATCCTTGCCATTGGCGTTCTTGAGCGTGGCTTTTCGTCGCGTTTCAGCCGTTCTGGCGCAGAGCAAATCTTGATCTGTTAGCGATTGTGCGCTGCTCGCGCTGGCCGCCCGTGGAGGCGCGTCCGCATAATGCCGGCATCTTCCGTCGGAGAATTCCTGTCATGCAATACAACGGACTGGCCTGGGCGACCGCCCTGGCGGCACTGATGGTGCTGGCGATAGCCGGACGCATTTTGCGCAATCGCAGCTGGTTTTTCGGCTGGTTGCGCGGTACCTGCGGACTGGCCTTGCTGGCCTTGGCCCTGCTGGTCGGCGCGGTGGCTTACGATCTGCACAGCTATGCGCCTTTGCCGCGGCAGGGGCAGCCGTTGCTGACCCTGAGTTTTCAGGCCGAGGGCACTCAGCGCTATCGTGCCACGGTACGCGAAGGTGGGCGCGAGCGTAGCGTGATCCTGTCCGGTGATCTCTGGCAGCTGGATGCGCGAGTGTTCGACTGGAAAGGGCTGGCGAGCCTGATCGGTCTGCAGCCGGGTTATCGGCTGGAGCTGCTGGCCGGGCGTTACCTGTCCACGGAGCAGCAGGCCGCTGCCGAGCCGAGTCGCATCGCGCTGGCGTCCAGCCCTTACGGTATCGACTTGTGGCGCTGGCTGCGCGAAGGTCGTCATGACCTGTCTCTGTTCGATGCCCGCGGGGCGCGCGTGACTTTCCTGCCGATGGCTGACGGTGCGGTCTATTCGGTCATCTTGGGTTCATCTGGCCTGGTGGTCGAGCCGCAGACTCAGGCTGCTCGGGCTGCGCTGTTGCCCCGGTAGTAGTTGCGCGGTACGGCTGTTTTTCTCGCCCCAATAAAGAAAACCCCCGGTCAAAATGACCGGGGGTTTTCTTTTTAGCAGTCTCGGCCCCGAGGGGCCGAGTGAGCCAGTTCCTTAGGAGAACTGGTTCATGGTGTTGTCTTTACCGCTGGCCTTCAGAGCAGCTTCGCCAGCGAAGTACTCTTTGTGGTTGTCGCCGATGTCGGAGCCAGCCATGTTCTGGTGCTTGACGCAGGCGATGCCCTGACGCAGTTCCTGACGCTGAACACCCTTCACGTAGGCCAGCATGCCTTCTTCGGCGAAGTAGCCCTTGGCCAGGTTGTCGGTGGACAGCGCGGCGGTGTGGTAGGTCGGCAGGGTGATCAGGTGGTGGAAGATGCCGGCATGAGCGGAACCGTCGCGCTGGAAGGTACGGATCTTCTCGTCAGCGATCTGAGCCAGTTCGGTTTCGTCGTACTCGACGCTCATCAGCTTGGCGCGGTCGTAGGCGGAAACGTCCTTGCCTTCGGCGGCCATGGCGTCGAACACCTGCTGACGGAAGTTCAGGGTCCAGTTGAAAGACGGGCTGTTGTTGTACACCAGCTTGGCGTTCGGGATCACCTTGCGAACTTCGTCCATCATCGCAGCGATCTGACCAACGTGCGGCTTCTCGGTTTCGATCCACAGCAGGTCGGCGCCGTTCTGCAGCGAGGTGATGCTGTCCAGGACGCAGCGAGCTTCGCCAGTGCCCTTGCGGAACTGGAACAGGTTGCTCGGCAGACGCTTCGGACGCAGCAGCTTGCCTTCACGCTTGATCACGACGTCGCCGTTGCCCAGTTCGGCTTCGGTGATTTCTTCGCAATCCAGGAAGGAGTTGTACTGGTCGCCCAGGTCGCCCGGCTCTTTGGTCACGGCGATCTGCTTGGTCAGGCCGGCACCCAGGGAGTCGGTACGAGCAACGATCACGCCGTTGTCGATGCCCAGCTCGAGGAAGGCGTAACGAACGGCAGCAACCTTGGCCAGGAAGTCAGCGTGCGGAACGGTCACTTTGCCGTCTTGGTGGCCGCACTGCTTCTCGTCGGAAACCTGGTTTTCGATCTGGATGCAGCAAGCGCCTGCTTCGATCATGCGCTTGGCCAGCAGGTAGGTGGCTTCCGGGTTACCGAAGCCAGCGTCGATGTCGGCGATGATCGGGACGATGTGGGTTTCGTAGTTGTCGATCTGCGACTGGATGTCAGCGGCCTTGGCGGTGTCGCCAGCTTCGCGGGCGGCGTCCAGGGCGGTGAACAGCAGGTCCAGCTCGCGGGAGTCGGCCTGACGCAGGAAGGTGTACAGCTCTTCGATCAGGTTGGAAACGGCAGTCTTCTCGTGCATCGACTGGTCCGGCAGCGGGCCGAACTCAGAACGCAGGGCAGCAACCATCCAGCCGGACAGGTACAGGTAGCGCTTGTTGGTGGTCTTCAGGTGCTTCTTGATCGAGATCAGCTTCTGCTGACCGATGAAGCCATGCCAGCAACCCAGCGACTGGGTGTAGACGGACGAGTCGGCGTCGTACTCGGCCATGTCCTTGCGCATGATGTCGGCGGTGTACTGGGCGATTTCCAGGCCGGTCTTGAAGCGGTTCTGAGCGCGCATGCGAGCGACGGACTCAGGGTTGATCGCGCTCCAGCTGCTGCCAAATTGTTCTTTCAGGGCGGCAATGGCCTTGATGTCGTTTTGATAAGCGGACATGGTCAATCCTTCAGAGAGAGTGTTTCGTTGAGCACCGACATTCCCATTCAACACCGGGGTGTTGACGGTAGTGTTGCAAGAGCTCACCGCAGAGCGTCGAGGTGGAGACTGGTACGGCAGGAGGCCGTTGAGGGGGGATGTAGTGACGACCGGTGGGGTGACTACAACAGCCGGTTCGGTTGTCTTCGTCATGCCGGTTGAAACTTTGCTTCCCCGTCCCTCGGGACAACTTCGTTCCAGTCGCAACCTTGTCGCACCGCCGTGTGGGTGGTACTGACACGAACCGATTCCAGGGATGGTCTGGACTGCGATCCGGAAGCCGTTTCGGGCCTCTGGTCAGCGGGAGCGAGGTCATGATGCTAGGAGCGCGGCGGGGCGTCAATGGGTTTTGTAGTTTTTTTTTGGAGCTACTACAAAAGTTCTAGATCAGTCGAGAAGCTCGACTTTGAGGCGCAGCGTCTGATTCTGCAGGGCGTTGCGGGAGTCCCGCGAGAGGATGCCGGAGCGGTTGCCGGAGGCGCTTTCGCTGACCCCGCCGAACTCGATCCACTCGCCGAGGCGGCCGTTGACGCGGGTATCGGTGTCCTGGGTGTCGATCACGCCGGACCGGCTGTCCAGGCGATCCTGCTGGCTGCGGATGCTGAGCTGGACCATCTCGCCGTGCACGCTGGCCACTACCTCGAAGCCCCGGTTGAGGTCGCGGTATTCGGTGTATTCGCGGGGATAGCCGTAGGCATCGCGCTGGATACGGGTCAGCGGCACGCTCTGGCCGGCCTGGATCAGGGCCGGATAGCCTTCGGTGGCTTGGACCTGTTGCAGCGAGCCGCTGCTGCCACGGCTGCTGCGGTTGATGATGCGGAGCTCATCGCGGCCGTGCCGTTCGCCACGCCCGCCGCTGATCTCGACGTTGCCGGCATCGATACTGCCGTCGACCCGGTAGCCCTGGCGGTTGCTGCTGCTGTCCTGCTGGCTGTCTACGCTGATCAGCAGGCGGCGCGGGCGGGTATCCAGTTGCTGCAGCAGTTCCTGCAGTTCGGCGAGCTTGGCTGGCTCGGCATTGACGATCAGCTGGTTGCCATAGGCGCTGACGCGGCCCTCGTGGCCAAGTACGGATTGCACCAGCGGCAGGAGCTCTTCGGCTGTGCGGTACTGCAGCGGCAGGATTTCGGTGCGCGGTGCGGCCTGCAGGGCGAGACTGCAGGCAAGCCCGAGGAGCGCCAGCCATGGTCGCAGGTTCATAACAGCAGGCTCCGCAGGTTGGGATCACCGAGGCTGGTATTCCAGGCCTGGTCGAATTGGTGTCGCAGCTGGAGCACCCGCGCCGCGGCCTGGTAGTGGGCCTGGCCGGCGGGCAGCAGCGGTGCCGCTCGCATCAGCAGGCCGCAGTCGTCGACCAGCAGGTAGGCGAGGTCTTCGGCGGGGTAGTCGGGGTGCAGCTTGCGGATCTGGCAGTTGCTCGACAGCTGGCGGGCGAGTCTGAGCAGGTGATGGCCGTTGCGCACGGCCAGGCTGCTGTCGCGCAGCAGGATGCGCAGGCGGTTGCGCGGATGGCTGCGCAGGAAGTGGCTGCAGACTTCGGCGATGGCGGGATGATCGTACAGCCAGGGTTCGAGATCCGGCGTGTACAGGCACAGGTCGCGGCGTGCCTGGCCGAGCAGGGCGAGGGCATGGCTGCGCAGTTGCTCGCGTGCCGTACAGGTTTCCACCGGCGCATGGGCGCCGAGGAGGAAGGGCGCCGGCTCCAGGTGGCCGGTGTCTTCGCGCGTCGCCGATGGCGGGTTGTGGATGGCAAAACGCCCCGGAGAGTGGAATTCGACAGCGGGCAGTTCGCTGGCGTCATCGTTGTCTTGCTCCGGGGCGTTGCTCATGGGTGCCTCTCAGGCGCTGTCGCGCACCATTTCGACGTGGGGGATGCCGGCCTCGAGGAACTCCTCGCTGGCTACCCGGAAGCCTAGTCGCTCGTAGAAGCGCACGGCGTGGGCCTGAGCGGTCAGCTTCTGTTGCTTGAGGTCGCGGCGCTCGGCTTCGGCGATGGTGGCCTGCATCAGCAGCTCGCCGATGTGCAGGCCGCGCCAGTCCTTGAGCACCGACACCCGGCCGATCTGGCCGTCCGGCAGCAGTCGGCTGGCACCGACGGCGAAGTCACCCTCGAAGGCCAGGAAGTGCACGGCATCGACGTCGTCGGCATCCCATTCCAGCTCCGGCGGTACGCCCTGCTCGACAATGAACACCGCTTCGCGGATGCGGCGCAGGTCGGCGTTGTCGGCGTGCCAGTCGGCAACCCGTACGGTGAGCTTATTCATCGGCGGCAAACTCCAGGCTGCCCTGCTTCACCAGCTCGTGGATCAGCGTTAGCGCCTCGTCGCTCTCCAGCCAAGGCTCGAGGTTCTCCAGGTGCAGGGCGTCGGCGCTGCACACCAGCTTGAGCAGTTCGCGCAGCGCGACGTCGATGCGCCGGCTGCTGCCGCTGGCGAACAGCACCAGGTAGTCGTCAATCTCGCTCCAGGCCAGACGGGCGCTGGGGTTGCGCACCAGCACGGCGCCATCGCCGAGGGCGGCGAAGAACTCGGCCTCGTCGATCTCGTCGCCGGCCACCATTTCCGGGTAGCGCGGCTCGGTCATGAACTGGCCGAACCAGGTCAGCAGCAGCTTCTCGTCGTTCATGTGGCGATCGATCAGGCTGCGCAGACGCTCGAGGGCGTCGCGCTGGATCTGGTTCGGGTCGCTGGCGGGCTGGCAGCCGGCGTCGCTGTAGCGTTCCTCGTCGGGGAGGAATTGGCCGAGAAAATCGGTGAAGTGGGTGAGTACTTCACTGGCGCTGGGCGCGCGGAACCCGACCGAGAAGGTCATGCATTCGTCCTCGGCGATGCCGTAGTGGGCCAGGCGCGGCGGCAGGTAGAGCATGTCGCCGGGCTCCAGCACCCATTCGTCGCTCTGCTCGAAGCCGGCGAGGATGCGCAGGTCAGGGTGATCCAGCAACGGGCTGTCGCTGTCGCACATCTGGCCGAGCTTCCAGCGGCGCCGGCCGTGGGCTTGCAGCAGGAACACGTCGTAGTTGTCGAAGTGCGGGCCGACGCCGCCGCCCGGGGCGGCATAGCTGATCATCAGGTCGTCGATGCGCCAGCTGGGCAGGAACAGGAACTGGTCCATGAGTTCGCGCATGTCGGGGACGAACTGGTCGACGGCCTGCACCAGCAAGGTCCAGTCGCGCTCCGGCAGGTGCTGGTAGGCGTCCTCGGCGAACGGGCCACGGCGCAGCTCCCAAGGGCTGTCGCCGTGCTCGAGGACGATGCGCGACTCGACTTCTTCCTCCAGCGACAGGCCGGCCAGCTCGTCGGGGCTGATCGGGCTCTGGTAGCCGGAGATGGCCTGACGGATCAGCAGCGGTTTCTGCTGCCAGTAATCGCGGAGGAATTCGCGGGGCGTGAGGCCGCCCAACAGTTGCAGCGGGGTATCGGGTGCCATATCCAACTCTTCAATATGAAAACGCCCGACCTCGAGACCGGCTTGGTGGCTGCCAGTCTGGACGGTCGGGCGAAGGGCCGTTCAGGCTGGGATCAGATGCGTTTGGCCTGGGCCACCGCGTTGCCGATGTAGCTGGCGGGGGTCAGGGTGCGTAGCTCGGCCTTGGCCTGTTCCGGAATTTCCAGGCCGTCGATGAACTCGCGCAGCGCCTCGGCGCTGATGCCCTTGCCGCGGGTCAGCTCCTTGAGCTTCTCGTAGGCGTTTTCCACGGCGTAGCGGCGCATCACGGTCTGGATCGGCTCGGCCAGCACTTCCCAGCAGGCGTCGAGATCGGCGGCCAGGCGCTGGGCGTTCAGCTCCAGCTTGCCGATGCCCTTGAGGCTGGCCTCGTAGGCGATCAGGCTGTGCGCCAGGCCGACACCGAGATTGCGCAGCACGGTGGAGTCGGTCAGGTCGCGCTGCCAGCGGGAGATTGGCAGCTTGCTGGCCAGGTGCTGGAGCAGGGCGTTGGCGATGCCGAGGTTGCCCTCGGAGTTCTCGAAGTCGATCGGGTTGACCTTGTGCGGCATGGTCGAGGAGCCGATCTCGCCGGCCACGGTCTTCTGCTTGAAGTAGCCGAGGGAGATGTAGCCCCAGATGTCGCGATCGAAGTCGATGAGAATGGTGTTGAAGCGCGCGATGGCGTCGAACAGCTCGGCGATGTAGTCGTGCGGCTCGATCTGGGTGGTGTAGGGGTTGAACGCCAGGCCCAGGTCGCCTTCGATGAATTCGCGGGCATTGGCTTCCCAGTCGATTTCCGGGTAGGCCGACAGGTGGGCGTTGTAGTTGCCCACGGCGCCGTTGATCTTGCCCAGCAGCGGCACGGCGGCGACCTGGGCGATCTGCCGCTCGAGGCGGTAGACCACGTTGGCCAGTTCCTTGCCCATGGTGGTCGGCGAGGCCGGCTGGCCGTGGGTGCGCGACAGCATCGGCACGTCGGCGAACTGCACGGCGAGGGTGCGGATCGACTCGGCCACCTGGCGCATCAGCGGCAGCAGTACGTCGTCGCGGCCTTCGCGCAGCATCAGCGCGTGGGACAGGTTGTTGATGTCCTCGCTGGTGCAGGCGAAGTGGATGAACTCGCTGACCTTGGCCAGTTCCGGCAGCTTGGCGGCCTGCTCCTTGAGCAGGTATTCCACGGCCTTGACGTCGTGGTTGGTGGTGCGCTCGATGTCCTTGATGCGCTGGGCATGCTCGAGCTGGAAGTTCTCCGCCAGCTCGTTGAGCAGGGCGTTGGCTTCGGCCGAGAACGGCGCCACTTCCGGGATGCCGGCATGGGCGGCCAGGCGCTGCAGCCAGCGCACTTCCACCTGCACGCGGCAACGGATCAGGCCGAATTCGCTGAAGATCGGGCGCAGGGCGTTGGTTTTGCTGCCGTAGCGGCCATCAACGGGGGATACCGCAGTGAGCGAGGAGAGCTGCATGGGGACGTTCTCGGACAGTCGGGCTACTGGAAAGGGGCGGAATTATACACGGAAAGACGGCGGCCGGACCGTGCTCAGGCTGAGTGGCGCAGCTGCAGGGGATCAGGCGGGCGGCCAGGGCGGCTGCCGCACCCCGGCCTGGGCCGGCGGGGCGGGGCGGCGGGTTCAGTCGCGCAGCAGCGGATACAGCTGGTCGAGCAGCTTGCGCCGGCTGAACAGCAGTTGCCAGCGGCGACCGCCGAGCTGGTGCCAGAGCATGGCGCTGCGGATGCCGGCGAGCAGCAGGGCGCGGATCTTCTCGGCATTGCGGCTGTTCTGCAGGTGCTGCATCTCGCCGTGCACCTGGATGCGCTGGCGGAAGGTGCTGAGGGTGTCCTGGTACAGGGCGGCGCAGGCGGAGATCACGTTGTCGTGGGTGATGCCGAACATCTGGCTCTGGCTGTCGATCTGCTGCAGGCGGTTGCCGATCAGCTGCAGCATGTCGCCGCGCTTGTCCAGCTGGCGCTGCAGGTTGAGCAGGGACAGGGCATAGCGCAGCGATTCGCGTGGCAGGGTGCCCGGGTTGCGCTCCAACGCCCCGGCCAGGGCGCGCAGGCCGTCGCGCAGGTTGAGGTGGTCGCCGCCGTAGACCTCGAGAGTGTCCTTGGGGTTGCGCACCAGCAGGCTGCCGAGCATGCAGGCCAGCGGGCCTTCCTGGGCTTGGCCGGTCTTGGCCAGGCGATCGACCAGGGCGGCGGCTTCGAACACGCCGGCCAGGGCGATCAGGCGTTCCTGTTCGCGGGTCATGGGCGCTGGATCTCCGCATCCCAGGGGATGGCGGTTTCGATCACGCCGCCGCCCAGGCAGATTTCGCCGTCGTAGAACACCACCGACTGGCCCGGCGTCACGGCGCGCTGCGGCTGGTCGAAGGTGGCGCGGTAGCCGCTGGCGGTGCGCTCCAGGGTGCAGGTCTGGTCCTGCTGGCGGTAGCGCACCTTGGCAGTGAGCTGGCGCGGCTGGTCGAGGTCGACGGGGTTGACCCAGAAGATCTGCGAGGCTTCCAGGCTGCGCGAGAACAGCCAGGGGTGCTCGTTGCTCTGGCCAACCACCAGCACGTTGCGCGCCATGTCCTTGGCCAGCACGTACCAGGCATCGTCGCCGGCATCCTTCATGCCGCCGATGCCGAGGCCCTGGCGCTGGCCGATGGTGTGGTACATCAGGCCGTGGTGGCGGCCAATCACCTGGCCGTCGGTGGTCTCGATGTCGCCCGGCTGGGCCGGCAGGTACTGCTTGAGGAAGTCGCTGAAGCGCCGCTCGCCGATGAAGCAGATGCCGGTGGAGTCCTTCTTCTTGGCGGTGGCCAGGCCGTACTGTTCGGCGATGGCGCGCACCGCCGGCTTCTCCAGCTCGCCGACCGGGAACAGGGTCCGGCCGATCTGTTCGCCGCCGACGGCGTGCAGGAAGTAGCTCTGGTCCTTGTTCGGATCGAGGCCCTTGAGCAGTTCGCTGCGGCCGTCGAGGTCGCGGCGGCGCACATAGTGGCCGGTGGCGATCAGGTCGGCGCCGAGCATCAGGGCGTAGTCGAGGAACGCCTTGAACTTGATTTCCCGGTTGCAGAGGATGTCCGGGTTGGGTGTGCGGCCGGCCTTGTACTCGGCGAGGAAGTGCTCGAACACGTTGTCCCAGTACTCGGCGGCGAAGTTGGCGGTGTGCAGCTGGATGCCCAGCTTGTCGCACACGGCCTGGGCGTCGGCCAGGTCTTCCTTGGCGGTGCAGTATTCGGTGCCGTCGTCCTCTTCCCAGTTCTTCATGAACAGGCCTTCGACCTGATAGCCCTGCTGCTGCAGGAGCAGGGCGGAGACGGAGGAGTCCACGCCGCCGGACATGCCGACGATCACGCGGGTACGGGCTGGGTCACGCATAGTCATCCGGGAAAACCGTTACAGAGGCAAAGCGGCGATTCTAGCAGGCGCGGCCGGTGGCGGCGATCAAGCTGGCGTGCGGATCAGTTCCAGCGGATAGCTGCCGCCAGCCAGGTAGTCGTCGATGCAGCGGGGTACCAGCGCACTGCGCCACTGCTCGCGGCGGGCTTCCAACTCCTCGCGGGTCAGCCAGCGCGGGCCGATGATGCCGGTGTCGAGCGGCAGTTCCGGGCGGTGGCGCAGCGGGCGGGCCGCGAAGCACACGCGCTGGTAGGTCACGCCGTTGGCCGGGGCGGTGTACAGGTAGATGCCGGTCACGCCGGTCAATTCGACCTCCCAGCCGGTTTCCTCGAGGGTTTCGCGCAGGGCGGCCTGGATCAGGCTCTCGTTGGCCTCCAGATGGCCGGCCGGCTGGTTCAGTACGGCGCGGCCTTCGGCGTGCTCCTCCACCAGGAGAAAGCGGCCCTGGTCTTCGACCACGGTGGCCACGGTGACGTGGGGGGTAAAGCGCTTCATGCGGGGGCTCCGGTTTCAGTCTTGCGGATACAAGAACCCCGGCGCGGGGCCGGGGTTCTTGTGGTGCTAACGGCGACTCGCGTCGCCAGTCAGGCAGTCGTCGCGCTTACGCCAGTGCGGCCAGGGCCGCATTGAAGGTGGCGCTGGGGCGCATGGCCTGGCTGGTCAGCTCCGGATCGGCATGGTAGTAACCGCCGATGTCCACCGGCTTGCCCTGGGCAGCGTTCAGCTCGGCAACGATCTTTTCTTCGTTGTCGGCCAGCGCCTTGGCCAGGTTGGTGAACTGCGCCTGCAGCTCTTTGTCCTCGGTTTGCGCGGCCAGGGCCTGGGCCCAGTACAGCGCCAGGTAGAAGTGGCTGCCGCGGTTGTCGAGCTGGCCGACCTTGCGCGACGGCGACTTGTCGCTGTCGAGGAACTGGCCGTTGGCCTGGTCCAGGGTCTTGGCCAGTACCTTGGCCTTGGCGTTGGCGCAGGTAGTGCCGACGTGCTCGAGGGAGGCGGCGAGGGCGAGGAATTCGCCGAGCGAATCCCAGCGCAGGTGGCCTTCTTCCAGGAACTGCTGGACGTGCTTGGGTGCCGAACCGCCGGCGCCGGTTTCGAACAGGCCGCCGCCGCTCATCAGCGGCACGATCGACAGCATCTTGGCGCTGGTGCCCAGCTCCATGATCGGGAACAGGTCGGTCAGGTAGTCGCGCAGGACGTTGCCGGTCACCGAGATGGTGTCCAGGCCGGCGCGGATGCGGTCGATGGAGAACTGGGTGGCTTCCTCCGGCGACATGATGCGGATGTCCAGGCCGCTGGTGTCGTGGTCCTTCAGGTACTGCTGGACCTTCTCGATGACCAGGGCGTCGTGGGCGCGAGCCGGGTCGAGCCAGAACACCGCCGGGGTATTGCTGGCGCGGGCGCGGTTGACGGCCAGCTTGACCCAGTCCTGGATCGGCGCGTCCTTGGCCTGGCACATGCGCCAGATGTCGCCGGTCTCGACGGCCTGCTCGAGCAGGACCTGACCCTTGTCGTCGGTCACGCGGACCACGCCGTTGGCCGGGATCTGGAAGGTCTTGTCGTGCGAGCCGTACTCTTCGGCTTGCTGGGCCATCAGGCCGACGTTGGGGACGCTGCCCATGGTGACCGGGTCGAAGGCGCCGTGCTTCTTGCAGTCGTCGATGACGACCTGGTAGACGCCGGCGTAGCAGCGGTCGGGGATCAGGGCCTTGGTGTCGTGCAGCTTGCCGTCGGCGCCCCACATCTTGCCGGAGTCGCGGATCATGGCCGGCATGGAGGCGTCGACGATGACGTCGCTCGGCACGTGCAGGTTGGTGATGCCCTTGTCGGAGTTCACCATGGCCAGCGGCGGACGCTGGGCGTAGACAGCCTGGATGTCGGCCTCGATCTCGGCCTGCTTGTCGGCGGGCAGGGTCTTGATGCGCGCGTACAGGTCGCCGATGCCGTTGTTGAGGTTGAAGCCGATTTCCTTGAGGACATCGGCGTGCTTCTCGAGGGCGTCCTTGTAGTACTCGGCGACGATGTAGCCGAACATGATCGGGTCGGAGACCTTCATCATGGTGGCCTTCAGGTGGGCCGACAGCAGGACGCCTTGCTTCTTGGCATCTTCGATCTCGGCGGCCACGAAGCTGCGCAGGGCCTTCTGGCTCATGACCGAAGCGTCGATGATTTCACCGGCCAGAACGGTGGTTTTTTCCTTGAGGACCTTGCTGCTGCCGTCTGCGGCGATCAGTTCGATCTTGACGCTGCCGGCGGCCTCGATCAGGGCGCCTTTTTCGGTGCCGTAGAAGTCGCCGCTGTTCATGTGGGCTACATGGGTCTTGGAGTCTGCACTCCAGGCACCCATCTTGTGGGGGTGCTTGCGGGCGTAGTTCTTGACGGAGAGCGGGGCGCGACGGTCGGAGTTGCCCTCGCGCAGGACCGGGTTCACGGCGCTGCCCTTGATCTTGTCGTAGCGGCCGCGGACGTCTTTTTCGGTGTCGTTGGCGGGGGCTTCGGGGTAGTCCGGCAGCTTGTAGCCCTGCTGCTGCAGTTCCTTGATGGCGGCCTTGAGCTGCGGCACCGAGGCGCTGATGTTCGGCAGCTTGATGATGTTGGCTTCTGGCGTGGTGGCCAGTTTGCCCAGCTCGGCGAGGTGATCGCCGATTTTCTGGTCTTCGTTCAGGTATTCGGGAAAGCTTGCGAGGATGCGGCCTGCGAGGGAGATGTCCCGTGTTTCAACGGCGATGCCCGAGGAGGCGGTGAAAGCTTGGATGATCGGAAGCAGGGAGTAGGTTGCCAGGGCAGGTGCTTCGTCGGTAAAGGTGTAGATGATCTTTGAGCGAGTGGACATCTTTTAATCTAACCCTCAGTTTTGCTGTGGTTACAGAAAGTCTTGATGCGCGCAAGAGGATGCTTCTTGAGGCGATTTCGGGCGCATCGGCTTTTGGCCTTGGGCGGCTATTATTAAGTGGCGTAGACCAACACGCACACTGGACTATAGGCGCAGAACCCCCACTCCAGTGCGGCTCAGTCCCCTGTGCCACCGCAGTCGCGGCGCTAGGATATCATGATATGCCGCCTGCTTTCATGAGGGCTGGTCGGTGTCTCCGCTCTCCCTTTCGGCTGTCCGTGCGCCCGTGAAGGCATGGGGTTGCAGCGAGTGTGGGGCCGTCAGGCCTGTCCTGGAGGGGTGGATGGTTGCCCGAATGCGCGGAGCAGGTGCATTGCGGGGCGGCGCTACCGCATATGAAGCCTGCTGGACCAAGATCTATATCGATGGCTTCGAACGGCCGCTAGGAGGACGTCCGGCTGACGTCCTACGCGCTGCTCCGTGATGCGATAATTTCCCACATGTAAGACAGTTTGATGTCGATGGGGAAAAGGGGCTGCCCTGATGACCGGCTCTTTGTCGCCATGCGCCACGGGCAGCCTGTTTGGCGTTGTGCAGCGTGCCTCGGCTCAGTGCCCGCTGTTGCGTGGTGCGTTGCTCACCGGCAGCGGCTGAATATTGACGGCATGCAGGCCCTTGGGGCCTTGCAAAATCTCGAAGTTGACCGCTTGGCCGGCCTTGAGGGTCTTGTAGCCATCGCTCTGGATGGCCGAGTAGTGCGCGAACAGTTCTTCATCCTTGCCTTCGGCCAAGATGAAGCCATAGCCCTTGGCGTTGTTGAACCACTTGACCTTGCCGCTCAGCATGCTGACTTCCCTCTGCAAAGGACTCCATCGCTGGAGTATCATCCGTCATGGATTACGCGGATGGATGGGGCGCTCCGCGCTTCAATTCCCTTCACCCTTTATGGGTATGCCTTTCTGTTTGTAACACTGTTTTGCCGAGAGTCAAGGCGAGGCGGCATTCGCCGGCCGAATCGCGCAAACTGGTTACAGTCATTCCATTCACCAGCCAGTGGTGACCACACCAGCATGCATGCAAGCAGCCAGATTCGACTAACATTCAATCAGGACTCGCCAGATCCGTCTGGAGGAGAGGACTCGGGTGTCGCAATCCAGGAGGCCAAGCCGGCGCTCAAGGCGCCGCCGATGTACAAGGTCCTCCTGCTCAATGACGATTACACTCCGATGGACTTCGTAGTCGAGGTGCTGGAGAGCTTCTTCGCGATGAATCGGGAAACGGCGACCCGGATTATGCTGGCGGTGCATACCGAAGGCCGGGCAGTGTGCGGGGTCTATACCCGGGACGTTGCCGAGACCAAGGCGATGCAGGTCAATCAGTACGCTCGCGAGTGCCAGCATCCGCTGTTGTGCGAGATCGAGAAAGACGAGTGACACGGCCTATGGTTTGGGCTTTTGAGGAATGAGGTGAAGTTATGTTGAATCGTGAACTTGAAGTCACCCTCAACCTCGCCTTCAAGGAGGCTCGGACCAAGCGTCATGAGTTCATGACCGTCGAGCACCTCTTGCTGGCCCTGCTGGATAACGGTGCCGCCGCTACCGTCCTGCGTGCCTGTGGCGCCAACATGGACAAGCTGCGGCATGACTTGCGCGAGTTCATCGACTCGACCACGCCGCTGATCCCGCTGAACGAGGATGAGCGCGAAACCCAGCCGACCCTGGGTTTTCAGCGTGTGTTGCAGCGTGCGGTATTCCATGTGCAGAGTTCCGGCAAGCGCGAGGTGACCGGGGCCAATGTGCTGGTCGCGATCTTCAGCGAGCAGGAGAGTCAGGCGGTATTCCTGCTCAAACAGCAGAGTGTCGCGCGCATCGATGTGGTCAACTACATCGCCCATGGCATTTCCAAGGTTCCGGGCGAGAGCGAGACGCACGAGCAGCAGGAGCAGGAATCCCAGGACGAGGAGGGTGGTGAGAACCCGGTGTCCGGCAATCCGCTGGATGCCTACGCCAGCAACCTCAACGAGCAGGCGCGGCAGGGGCGCATCGATCCGCTGGTCGGTCGCGAGCCTGAGGTCGAGCGTGTTGCGCAGATTCTCGCCCGCCGCCGCAAGAACAATCCGTTGTTGGTCGGCGAGGCCGGTGTCGGCAAGACGGCGATTGCCGAGGGTTTGGCCAAGCGCATTGTCGATGGCCTGGTCCCCGACCTGCTGGCCAACAGTGTGGTCTACTCACTCGACCTCGGCGCCTTGCTGGCGGGGACCAAGTATCGCGGCGACTTCGAGAAGCGCTTCAAGGCGCTGCTCAACGAGCTGCGTCGGCGGCCGCATGCGATCCTGTTCATTGACGAGATTCACACCATCATTGGGGCCGGCGCGGCGTCCGGTGGGGTGATGGATGCGTCGAACCTGCTCAAGCCGCTGCTGTCTTCCGGTGAGATGCGCTGCATCGGCTCGACTACCTTTCAGGAGTTCCGCGGGATCTTCGAGAAGGATCGGGCCCTGGCTCGGCGCTTCCAGAAGGTCGACGTGCTCGAGCCGTCGGTGGAGGACACTGTCGGCATCCTCAGGGGGCTGAAGAGCCGCTTCGAGCAGCACCACAAGATCAGCTACACCGACGAGGCGCTGCGTGCCGCGGCTGAACTCGCGGCGCGCTATATCAACGACCGGCACATGCCGGACAAGGCCATCGACGTGATCGATGAGGCTGGCGCCTACCAGCGGCTGCAGCCGGAGAGCCGGCGTGCCGCCTGCGTCGACGTGCAGCAGATCGAGGATGTGGTGGCAAAGATTGCGCGCATTCCGCCCAAGCATGTCACCACCTCGGACAAGGAGCTGCTGCGCAATCTGGAGCGCGATCTCAAGCTGACGGTGTTCGGCCAGGATGTGGCGATCGACGCGCTGTCCACCGCCATCAAGCTGTCGCGGGCCGGCCTCAAGGCGCCGGACAAGCCGGTCGGCTCGTTCCTGTTTGCCGGCCCGACGGGCGTCGGCAAGACCGAAGTGGCGCGGCAGCTGGCCAAGGCGCTGGGGGTGGAGCTGGTGCGTTTCGACATGTCCGAGTACATGGAGCGGCACACCGTGTCGCGCCTGATCGGCGCGCCGCCGGGGTACGTCGGCTTCGACCAGGGTGGCCTGCTGACCGAGGCAATCACCAAGACACCGCACTGCGTGCTGCTGTTGGACGAAATCGAGAAGGCGCATCCAGAAGTGTTCAACCTGCTGTTGCAGGTCATGGATCATGGCACGCTGACCGACAATAACGGACGCAAGGCTGATTTTCGCAGCGTGATTCTGATCATGACCACCAATGCGGGGGCGGAAACGGCGGCGCGCGCGTCGATCGGCTTCACCCTGCAGGATCATTCCAGTGACGCCATGGAAGTGATCAGGAAAAGCTTCACCCCGGAATTCCGCAATCGCTTGGATACCATCATCCAGTTCGGCCGGCTTGACCACGCGATCATCAAGAGCGTGGTCGACAAGTTTCTCACCGAACTGCAGGCGCAGCTGGAGGATAAGCGGGTGCTGCTGGACGTCAGCGAGGCGGCGCGTGGCTGGCTGGCGGAGCGCGGCTACGATGCGCAGATGGGGGCGAGGCCGATGGCGCGGCTGATTCAGGACAAGATCAAGCGGCCGCTGGCGGAGCAGATCCTGTTTGGCGAACTGGCCGAGCACGGTGGCACCGTGCACATCGACGTGCAGGACGGCGAGCTGGTGTTCGATTACGAGACGGTGGCCTTGCCGGCTTGAGCGTTTGGAAGGCGATAAAAACGACAACGCCCGGCAATGCCGGGCGTTGTCGTTTCATGACCTTGCGTCGCTCAGCGAGCGCGGTAGGTGATGCGACCCTTGCTCAGGTCGTAGGGCGTCAGTTCCACGCGGACCTTGTCGCCGGTCAGGATACGGATGTAGTTCTTGCGCATCTTGCCGGAGATGTGCGCGGTGACGACGTGCCCGTTTTCCAACTCCACGCGGAACATGGTGTTGGGTAGGGTGTCGACGACAGTGCCTTCCATTTCGAAGCTGTCTTCTTTCGACATGCAGTAAAGCCCTCAATTACCTAAGGATGGCCCGATTGATGTACTCGGGCAAAATCGCCGGGCATTGTGCCCGAAAACCCCCGTCGCAGCCAAGTGGCCTCAGTCGAGGGTCACCCAGTGCTGGTTCACGTACAGCTCTAGCGGACGATACTCGCTCTTGTAGCTCATCTTGCGGCAGGTGCGGATCCAGTAGCCGAGATAGACGGCTGGCAGTGCTCGACGGGATGCTTCGGCGACCTGCCAGAGAATCGCCAGGCGACCGAGGCTGCGCCGTTCCTCAAGGGGGTCGAAGAAGGTATAGACCGCGGAAAGGCCGTTGGGTAGGACGTCGGTCACGGCGACGGCCAGCAGGCGTCCCTGCAGGCGAAACTCGAAGAACACGCAGAACGGCAGGTCACTCACCAGGAAGGTGGTGAACTGTTCGCGACTGGGTGGGTACATGTCGCCGTCTGCATGGCGCTGCTCGATATAACGTGCGTAGAGGTCGTAATACTCCTCGCGAAATTCCGGACGAACGGCGTGTACGCTGAGGTCCCGATTGCGCTTGAGGATGCGTTTCTGCTGCTGGCTGGCCTGAAAGCTGGCGGTCGGAATGCGTGCCGGAAGGCAGGCCTGGCAATGCTGGCAATGGGGGCGGTACAGATGTTCGCCGCTGCGCCGGAAGCCCAGTTCCGACAGGCCGGCATACATGCCGGCATCGAACGGGTGGCGCGGATCGAGAAACAGGGTGGTTGCCTGCTGTCCGGAGAGGTAACTGCAGTCGTGCGGCTGGGTCGCATAGAACTTCAGATGGGCCAGTTCGGTCATGACGTAACCCCTGGTAGTGCAGGTCGAACGAGATTGCCTTTATCAGTGTAAGTCACCCCGGGGTGCTCGCCCAGGGTGTCGGGCCGGACTGATCAAGATAGCGCTCGAGGTGGTCGGCAAAGTCGGCACGGGGTATCTCGCGGGCGCCGAAGCTGGACAGGTGCTGGGTGTGCATCTGGCAGTCGATCAGCGCGAAGCCGCATTCGCGGAGCTGTTCGACCAGCGTGACGAAGCCGATCTTCGAGGCGTTGTCCGTGCGGCTGAACATCGATTCGCCGAAAAACAGGCGTCCCATGGCCAGTCCGTAGAGGCCGCCGACCAGCTGGCCTTCCTGCCAGACTTCTACCGAGTGGGCGATGCCGCGGCGATGCAGTTCCAGGTAGGCGGCCTGCATCGCTCGAGTGATCCAGGTGCCTTCAGCATAGCTGCGTGGTGCGGCGCAGGCGTGAATCACCGCGGGAAAGTCGCGATCAAAACTGACCTCGAAGCGTCCCTGCCGCATCAGCTTGCGCAGGCTGTGCGAGACGTGCAGCTCTGCCGGGAACAGGACCATGCGTGGGTTGGGCGACCACCAGAGGATGGGCTGCCCTTCCTGGAACCAGGGAAAGCAGCCGTGGCGGTAGGCGCTGATCAGACGCTCGGGGCTGAGATCGCCGCCTGCGGCGAGCAGACCGTCCGGCTCGCGCAGGGCCTGCTCCAGTGGGGGGAACTGCAGGGAGTCGCGTGCCAGCCAGTTGAGCATGCTGTGGGATTACTGCTCGAGGAAGCGTTCGGCGTCGAGTGCCGCCATGCAGCCGGCGCCGGCGGAGGTGATGGCTTGGCGGTAGACGTGGTCGGCCACGTCGCCGGCGGCAAATACACCTTCGATGCTGGTGGCTGTGGCATTGCCTTCGCCGCCGCCCTTCACTTTCAGGTAGCCGTCGTGCATTGCCAGCTGGCCGGTGAACAGCTCGGTGTTGGGCTTGTGGCCGATGGCGATGAATACGCCGGTCAGCGGCAGCTCCTGAGTGGCGCCGTTGTTCACGTCCTTGAGGCGCACGCCGGTCACGCCGCTGGCGTCGCCGAGCACTTCGTCGAGGGCCTGGTTCCAGTGCAGGCGGATATTGCCGGTCGCGGCCTTTTCCAGCAGCTTGTCCTGGAGGATCTTTTCGGCGCGCAGCTTGTCGCGGCGGTGGATCAGGTGGACTTCCCGGGCGATGTTGGACAGGTACAGAGCTTCCTCGACCGCGGTGTTGCCGCCGCCGATCACGCAGACCACTTGGTTGCGGTAGAAGAAACCATCGCAGGTGGCGCAGGCGGATACACCCCTGCCCATGAAGGCTTCTTCGGAGGGTAGGCCGAGGTACTGGGCAGAAGCGCCAGTGGCGATGATCAGGGCATCGCAGGTAAAGGTGCCGCTGTCGCCCTTGAGCACGAACGGGCGCTGTTGCAACTCGGCGGTGTGGATGTGGTCAAAGACTATCTCGGTGGCAAAGCGTTCGGCATGCTCGCGCATGCGCTCCATCAACGCCGGTCCGGTGAGTCCTTCGACGTCGCCGGGCCAGTTGTCGACCTCGGTGGTGGTGGTCAGCTGGCCGCCAGCCTGCAGGCCAGTGATCAGCAGCGGCTTGAGGTTGGCGCGCGCAGCGTAGACGGCAGCCGTGTAGCCGGCCGGGCCGGAACCGAGGATGATCAGCCGCGAATGCTTGCCGTCACTCATAAAACACCCCATAAGTCTTTGTCACGAAAGAGAATGCATGCTCCAATTGGGCTGCCATGCGGTCAATGCGGAGCATGCTACACCCCTCTGGCTGGGGCGGCAAAACCCGGCGTTGACGGCCTTCATGGCATCCTCTGGGTAAAGTCTTACAATAGTCTCTGATTTTTTCTCTACCGATTTCGAGCGCCGGACTAGCGCAGGAAAAACACGTTTTGAAGAGCTCTGCCAATACCGCCAAAGCCGATGCCTTGCGCCAGCAGCTGCACTACCGTCTGAAGGAAGCGGCGCTGATTGCGCTGGGGGCGTTGTGCATCTATTTCTGGATGGCTCTGTTGAGCTACTCCCCGATGGATCCAGGCATCGATGTCTCCACCAGTGCGGGCCAGGTGCAGAATGCGGCCGGGCGGGTAGGGGCCTGGGTGGCCAGTTTCTTCCTGTTCGGCTTCGGCTATTCGGCCTACCTGCTGCCGCTGCTGATGGGTATCAAGGTTCTCGAGCTGTTCCGTACGCGCCATGAGCCGTTCCGCTGGAATGGCTGGCTGTTTTCCTGGCGGATCATCGGCCTGTTCTTCCTGCTGATCTCGACCGCTGCATTGGCCTCCATCCAGTTCCAGGCGCTGGAAATGAATCCGCAGGCGCCGGCAGGTGGGATTCTTGGCAAGAGCCTCGGTGAGTGGGCCGAGGATGCCTTGAATGTGCAGGGCAGCACGCTGATGTTCATCGCGCTGTTCCTCTTCGGTCTGACCGTGTTCACCGATCTGTCGTGGTTCCGTGTCATGGACCTCACCGGCAAGATCACCCTTGACCTGTTCGAGCTGATCCAGGGGGCCGGCCACCGCTGGTGGGCAGGCCGCCAGACGCATCGTCAGCTGAAGCTGAAGTTGCGGGAGTCTGACGAGGCGGTCGAGCCCGCGGCGGAACCTGTAGCAGGACAGCCGCGCGCCACAGTCAGTGCTCCGGCTGCGAAGGCGGCGGTGGCGCGCGGTGCGCCGGCCGCTCCCGTCGCCAGGGCAGTGCTGGCAGGCGTCACGTCAGTATCGGTGCGCCCGCCCGCGGCTGCCGCTGAGCGCATCGAGCCCGTGGTCGACCTCTCGGTCGTTGATGACGAGCCAGAGCCGATGCCGCCGCAGCCGGTCGAGGCCAAACCGATGCTCGCTGCCATTGCTGAGGCGGTGACGGACGCATTGAGTGCGGTGACGCCGGCACGGCCAGGTCCTGAGCGCGAGGAGGTCCGCACGGAGATCGAGCCTGCAGTCCCTTGGGCAGAGCAGCGCACGGTGGTCGAGGTCAAGCCTGCAGAGGTCCGGCGCCCGATCGAGCCGCCCAAGCCGGTGGTGCACTACATTGATGACGCTGTGGCGGGCACCCTGCCGCCGCTGTCCCTGCTCGATCCGCCGCAGGTCAAGCCCACCAGCTTCTCGCCGGAGTCTCTGGAAAGCATGTCCCGGCTGCTGGAGATCAAACTCAAGGAGTTCGGTGTCGAGGTCCAGGTGGTCGACGCCCATCCGGGGCCGGTCATCACCCGTTTCGAGATCCAGCCGGCGGCCGGTATCAAGGTCAGCCGCATTACCAATCTGGCCAAGGATCTGGCGCGCTCGCTGGCGGTGATCAGTGTGCGGGTGGTCGAGGTGATTCCCGGCAAGACCACCGTGGGCATCGAGATTCCCAACGAGAATCGCCAGATCGTGCGCTTCTCCGAAGTGCTGTCGACCCCTGAGTACGAGGAAGCCCAGTCGCCGGTGACCATCGCGCTCGGTCACGATATCGGCGGTCGTCCGGTGACTGCCGATCTGGCGAAGATGCCGCACCTGCTGGTAGCGGGCACCACCGGCTCGGGCAAGTCGGTTGGCGTCAACGCGATGTTGCTGTCGATCCTGTACAAGTCGACGCCCGATCAGGTGCGGCTGATCATGATCGACCCGAAGATGCTCGAGTTGTCGATCTACGAGGGTATTCCGCATCTGCTCTGCCCGGTAGTGACGGACATGAAGGAGGCGGCCAACGCCCTGCGCTGGAGCGTGGCCGAGATGGACCGTCGCTACCGGCTGATGGCGGCCATGGGCGTGCGCAACCTGGCTGGCTTCAATCGCAAGATCAAGGATGCTGAGGAGGCGGGGGCGCCACTGACCGACCCACTGTTCCGCCGCGAGAGTCCGGACGACGAAGTGCCGCTGCTCAAGGCGCTACCGACCATCGTGGTGGTGGTCGACGAATTTGCCGACATGATCATGATCGTCGGCAAGAAGGTCGAGGAGCTGATCGCCCGCATCGCGCAGAAGGCGCGTGCCGCGGGCATCCACCTGATCCTCGCCACCCAGCGCCCGTCGGTGGACGTGATCACCGGCCTGATCAAGGCTAACATCCCCACGCGCATCGCCTTCCAGGTGTCGAGCAAGATCGATTCGCGCACCATCCTCGACCAGGGTGGCGCCGAACAGCTGCTTGGCCACGGCGACATGCTCTACCTGCCGCCGGGCAGCGGCCTGCCGATTCGCGTACACGGCGCCTTCGTCTCCGACGACGAGGTGCACCGCAGCGTGGATGCCTGGAAACAGCGCGGCGCGCCGGACTACATCCAGGACATCCTCGCCGGAGCCGATGAGGGCGGCGGCGGATCCTACGATTCAACCGGGGGCGACAGTGGTGAAGGCAGCGAGGAAGACCCGCTGTACGACGAGGCGGTACGCTTCGTCACCGAAAGCCGCCGGGCATCGATCTCTGCGGTGCAGCGCAAACTGAAGATCGGCTACAACCGTGCCGCACGGATGATCGAGGCTATGGAAATGGCCGGCGTGGTTACTTCCATGAATACCAATGGCTCGCGCGAAGTGATCGCGCCGACGCCAGTTCGAGACTGAGCGAGGTTCTATGCGTCTGATTCGTGTGCTGTTGCTGGCTGCTCTGACCATGACCGGGCTGGCTGCCCATGCTGCCGGGGACGAGCAGTCCGTGCAGCGTCTGACCGAGTTACTGGGCAAGGCACAGACCCTGAGCGGGCGCTTTTCCCAGCTGACTTTGGATGGCTCCGGCACCCAGCTGCAGGAGGCCAGTGGCGAGATGGCGCTCAAGCGGCCGGGCCTGTTGCGCTGGCATACCGATGCGCCGATGGAGCAGTTGCTGGTTTCCAATGGCGAGAAGGTCTGGCTGTACGATCCGGACTTGCAGCAGGTCACCATCCAGCCGCTCGATCAGCGCATGAGTCATACCCCGGCGCTGCTGCTGTCCGGAGATGTGTCGAAGATCCGCGAGAACTTCACCATCACCCACAAGGAAGGCGGCAGTGTGGTCGACTTCATCCTCAAGCCCAAGGCCAAGGACACCCTGTTCGATACCCTGCGGCTGTCGTTTCGTAACGGGGTGATCAACGACATGCAGCTGATCGACAGCATCGGCCAGCGCACCAACATCCTGTTCCTTGGCGTGAAGCTGAACCAGCCGCTGGACAATAGCCAGTTCACCTTCAAGGTGCCGGAAGGCGCCGACATCATCCAGGAGTGAGGGAGTAGAGCCCTGTCGCCATGAGTCTGTTCCGTAGCGAACCCGTTGCCCAGCCGCTGGCCGCGCGCATGCGTCCGACCCGGCTGGATGACTATGTCGGCCAGGAGCATGTGCTCGGGCACGGCAAGCCGCTGCGCGAGGCGCTGGAGCAGGGGGCGCTGCACTCGATGATCTTCTGGGGGCCGCCGGGGGTGGGCAAGACCACTTTGGCGCGTCTGCTGGCCGAGATCGGCGATGCCCATTTCGAGACCATTTCCGCGGTGCTGGCCGGGGTCAAGGAGATTCGCCAGGCGGTCGAAGTGGCCAAGCAGCAGGCGGCGCAGTACGGCCGCCGCACCATCCTGTTCGTCGACGAGGTGCACCGCTTCAACAAGGCGCAGCAGGATGCCTTCCTGCCCTATGTCGAGGACGGAACGCTGATCTTCATCGGTGCGACCACCGAAAACCCCTCCTTCGAGCTGAACAATGCGCTGCTCTCAAGGGCGCGCGTCTATGTGCTGAAGAGCCTCGACGAGGCGGCGCTGCGCCAGTTGCTGGCGCGAGCCCTGAGCGAGGAGCGCGGGCTCGGCAAGCGTCGTCTGACCATCAGCGAGGAGGCCTGCAGTCTGCTGCTGGCGGCAGCAGACGGTGATGGCCGGCGGCTGCTCAATTTCCTGGAGAATGCCGCCGACCTGGTGGAGGACGGCGAAGAGATCGGTGTCAGCCTGCTGGAGAACCTGCTGGGCGACAGCCGACGGCGCTTTGATAAGGGTGGCGAGGCCTTCTACGACCAGATCAGCGCGCTGCACAAGTCGGTGCGTGGTTCCAATCCGGATGCCGCCCTGTACTGGTTCGCACGCATGCTCGACGGCGGCTGCGATCCGCTGTACCTCGCGCGCCGCGTGGTGCGCATGGCCAGCGAGGATATCGGCAATGCCGACCCGCGGGCGCTCAACCTGTGTCTGGCCGCGTGGGAGGTGCAGGAGCGTCTCGGCAGTCCGGAGGGCGAGCTGGCGATCGCTCAAGCGATCGTTTATCTGGCCTGCGCGCCGAAGAGCAATGCGGTGTACATGGGCTTTAAGGCGGCGATGCGCGATGCCGCGGCCCATGGCTCGCTGGAGGTGCCGCTGCACCTGCGCAATGCGCCGACCAAGCTGATGAAGACGCTGGGCTACGGCGACGAATACCGCTATGCCCACGATGAGCCGGAGGCCTACGCGGCTGGCGAGGATTACTTCCCCGAGGGGCTGGAGCCACAGCGCTACTATCAGCCAGTGCCGCGGGGGCTGGAGCTGAAAATCCGCGAAAAGCTTGAGCATCTGGCTGCTCTCGATCGCAGCAGCGCGCGGCGGCGGAGAAAGTCATGATCGCCCTGTTTGTCGCCGTTGCCATGGGGGGGGCGGCGGGCACCGTGCTGCGCTTTGTCACCAGCAACTGGATCAATGCCCACTGGCCACAGCATTTCTACACCGCCACCCTGGCGGTAAATCTTGTCGGCTGCCTGCTGATCGGTTATCTCTACGGGATGTTTTTGATCCGTCCGGAAGTGCCGCTGTTGCTGCGCGCCGGGCTGATCGTCGGCTTTCTCGGTGGCCTGACCACCTTTTCATCTTTCTCCCTCGACACGCTGCGCCTGCTGGAAAGCGGCCAAGCACCGCTGGCGCTCATTTATGCGACTGCCAGCGTGCTGGGCGGCTTGCTCGCGACGTGGGCGGGGCTGTCTTTAACCAAACTCTGATTGACGAGAATTATCCATGCTCGACTCCAAACTGGTTCGTGGCCAACCGCAGGAAGTGGCGCAGCGTCTGGCTACCCGCGGTTTTCAACTGGATGTGGCGCGTCTCGAGGCGCTGGAAAGCCGGCGCAAGGAAACCCAGACCCGTACCGAGCAGCTGCAGGCTGAGCGTAATGCTCGCTCCAAGAGCATCGGCCAGGCCAAGCAGCGTGGCGAAGACATCGCGCCCTTGATGGCCGATGTCGAGCGCATGGGCGGCGAGCTGGCAGCGGGCAAGCAGGAGCTGGAGTCGATCCAGGCCGAGCTGGATGCACTGCTGCTGACCATCCCCAACTTGCCGCACGAGTCGGTGCCGGTCGGTGGCGGTGAGGAGGAGAACGTCGAAGTGAGTCGCTGGGGAATCCCGCGCGAGTTCGACTTCGAGATCAAGGACCACGTTGCCCTTGGCGAGCAGCACGGCTGGCTCGACTTCGAGACTGCGGCCAAACTCTCCGGTGCGCGTTTCGCGCTGATGCGCGGCCCGATCGCCCGCCTGCATCGCGCCCTGGCGCAGTTCATGCTCAACCTGCATGTCGGTGAGCACGGTTACGAGGAGGCCTATACGCCTTATCTGGTTCAGGCGCCGGCGCTGCTGGGGACTGGTCAGCTGCCGAAGTTCGAGGAAGATCTATTCAAGATCAGCCGGGAGGGCGAGGCTGACTTCTACCTGATTCCCACAGCGGAAGTGTCGCTGACCAACATCGTCTCCGGCGAGATCCTCGAGGCCAAGCAGCTGCCGCTGAAATTCGTCGCCCACACCCCGTGTTTCCGCAGCGAAGCCGGGGCTTCTGGTCGTGACACCCGCGGCATGATTCGTCAGCACCAGTTCGACAAGGTCGAAATGGTACAGATCGTCGAGCCGGCGAAGTCCTTCGAGGCCCTCGAGGCACTGACCGGTCATGCCGAAAAGGTGCTACAGCTGCTCGAGCTGCCGTATCGCAAGCTGGCTCTGTGCACGGGCGATATGGGGTTCGGTGCGACCAAGACTTACGATCTAGAGGTCTGGGTGCCGAGTCAGGACAAGTACCGCGAGATTTCTTCCTGCTCCAACTGCGGCGACTTCCAGGCGCGTCGCATGCAGGCGCGCTGGCGCAATCCGGAGACTGGCAAGCCGGAGCTGGTGCATACACTGAACGGTTCCGGCCTGGCGGTCGGCCGTACTCTGGTGGCAGTACTGGAAAACTATCAGCAGGCTGATGGCTCCATTCGTGTGCCAGAGGTGCTCAAGCCGTATATGGGTGGGCTCGAGATTATCGGCTGACCGGGCCGGCAATCCACCGAGGGCTTGTCGCAGGCAAGCCCAATCCGCGCGATGACGGTTGCCCCGTCACCCTGCCACCAACAACGTGGCGACTGTAAGAGGCTTGCGATGGACTTTCTTCCTCTCTTTCACAATCTGCGTGGCCGCCGGGTGTTGGTGGTCGGCGGAGGTGAGATCGCTTTGCGCAAGGCGAGGTTGCTGGCCGAGGCGGGGGCCACTCTTCGCGTGGTGGCACCGAGGATCGAGCCTGGCCTGCGCAGCCTGGTGGAGCAGGGCGGCGGCGAGCTGATCCGGCGCGGCTATCAGGAGGCCGATCTGTACGGCTGCGTGCTGGTGATTGCGGCTACCGATGATGATCAGCTCAATGCCCAGGTGTCCCGCGATGCCTATGCCTGCAATCTGCCGGTCAATGTGGTGGATGCACCGCAACTTTGCAGTGTGATTTTCCCAGCCATCGTCGACCGCTCGCCGCTGATGGTGGCGGTTTCCAGTGGTGGCGATGCGCCGGTGTTGACCCGTCTGATGCGTGCCCGTCTGGAGACGTTGATTCCATCGGCTTACGGTCGCCTGGCTGGGTTGGCGCAGAAGTTCCGTGGTGCGGTAAAGCAGCGCTTCGCTGATGTGCAGCAACGCCGGGTGTTCTGGGAAGAGGTTTTCCAGGGCCCGGTCGCGGAGCAAGTGTTGGCTGGTCGCGAGGCGGAAGCTGAGCGCTTGCTGGCCGACAAGCTGGCAGGCGGTCATGAGCGCGAGCTGGGCGAGGTTTATCTGGTTGGTGCGGGTCCGGGCGATCCGGATCTGCTCACTTTTCGAGCCCTGCGCCTGATGCAGCAGGCTGACGTGGTGCTTTATGACCGCCTGGTTGCTCCGGCGATCGTCGACATGTGCCGACGCGATGCCGAGCGCATCTATGTCGGCAAGCGCCGCAGCGAGCATGCTCTGCCGCAAGAGCAGATCAACCAACAGTTGGTGGTGCTGGCCAAGCAGGGCAAGCGGGTGCTGCGCCTGAAGGGCGGGGATCCATTCATCTTCGGTCGTGGTGGTGAGGAGATTGAGGAGTTGGCTGCGGAAGGGATCCCATTCCAAGTGGTGCCCGGTATTACCGCTGCCTCCGGTTGTTCGGCCTATGCAGGCATTCCTTTGACCCACCGCGATTACGCGCAATCGGTGCGCTTTGTTACCGGGCACCTGAAGGACAATAGCTGCAATCTGCCATGGAGCGATCTTGTTGCGCCGGGGCAGACCCTGGTGTTCTACATGGGGCTGGTTGGCCTGCCGCTCATCTGTGAGCAGTTGATCCGTCACGGCTGTGCGGCGGATATGCCGGCAGCCCTGGTGCAGCAGGGAACCACGCCCAGCCAGCGAGTGTTCACCGGTACCCTGGCTGATCTGCCGCAGTTGGTGGCTCAGCACGAAGTACATGCACCGACACTGGTGATAGTGGGGGAGGTGGTCCGGTTGCGAGACAAGCTGGCCTGGTTCGAGGGTGCAAGCCAAGCATGAAAGTCGATGTTTTCGAGAAGGTGTTGACAGCGTTTTTAAAGGCTGTATTATTCGCCACCTCGCTGCAGCAGCCTCCGGGTTGAAGCTAGCGCAAGTGGTTGAAACGAAAAGAAATTTTCACGAAACGCTTGACAGGTTGTAAGGCTGCTGTAGAATTCGCGGCCTCGGTTGAGACGAAACACTGACTCGGTCGAAACGCTCTTTAACAAGTTGAATCAAGCAATTCGTGTGGGTGCTTGTGAGATAAGACTGACAGTCGCAAGATTATCAGCGTCACAAGTAGTCTCGTGAATTCATGAGTTTATTTGCGATTGCTGAGCCAAGTTTAGGGTTTTCTCAAAACCCGCAATGATGTGAACTGAAGAGTTTGATCATGGCTCAGATTGAACGCTGGCGGCAGGCCTAACACATGCAAGTCGAGCGGATGAGGGGTGCTTGCACTCCGATTCAGCGGCGGACGGGTGAGTAATGCCTAGGAATCTGCCTGGTAGTGGGGGACAACGTTTCGAAAGGAACGCTAATACCGCATACGTCCTACGGGAGAAAGCAGGGGACCTTCGGGCCTTGCGCTATCAGATGAGCCTAGGTCGGATTAGCTAGTTGGTGGGGTAAAGGCTCACCAAGGCGACGATCCGTAACTGGTCTGAGAGGATGATCAGTCACACTGGAACTGAGACACGGTCCAGACTCCTACGGGAGGCAGCAGTGGGGAATATTGGACAATGGGCGAAAGCCTGATCCAGCCATGCCGCGTGTGTGAAGAAGGTCTTCGGATTGTAAAGCACTTTAAGTTGGGAGGAAGGGCATTAACCTAATACGTTAGTGTTTTGACGTTACCGACAGAATAAGCACCGGCTAACTTCGTGCCAGCAGCCGCGGTAATACGAAGGGTGCAAGCGTTAATCGGAATTACTGGGCGTAAAGCGCGCGTAGGTGGTTCAGCAAGTTGGATGTGAAAGCCCCGGGCTCAACCTGGGAACTGCATCCAAAACTACTGAGCTAGAGTATGGTAGAGGGTGGTGGAATTTCCTGTGTAGCGGTGAAATGCGTAGATATAGGAAGGAACACCAGTGGCGAAGGCGACCACCTGGACTGATACTGACACTGAGGTGCGAAAGCGTGGGGAGCAAACAGGATTAGATACCCTGGTAGTCCACGCCGTAAACGATGTCAACTAGTTGTTGGGTTCCTTGAGAACTTAGTAACGAAGCTAACGCGATAAGTTGACCGCCTGGGGAGTACGGCCGCAAGGTTAAAACTCAAATGAATTGACGGGGGCCCGCACAAGCGGTGGAGCATGTGGTTTAATTCGAAGCAACGCGAAGAACCTTACCTGGCCTTGACATGCTGAGAACTTTCCAGAGATGGATTGGTGCCTTCGGGAACTCAGACACAGGTGCTGCATGGCTGTCGTCAGCTCGTGTCGTGAGATGTTGGGTTAAGTCCCGTAACGAGCGCAACCCTTGTCCTTAGTTACCAGCACGTTATGGTGGGCACTCTAAGGAGACTGCCGGTGACAAACCGGAGGAAGGTGGGGATGACGTCAAGTCATCATGGCCCTTACGGCCAGGGCTACACACGTGCTACAATGGTCGGTACAGAGGGTTGCCAAGCCGCGAGGCGGAGCTAATCTCACAAAACCGATCGTAGTCCGGATCGCAGTCTGCAACTCGACTGCGTGAAGTCGGAATCGCTAGTAATCGTGAATCAGAATGTCACGGTGAATACGTTCCCGGGCCTTGTACACACCGCCCGTCACACCATGGGAGTGGGTTGCTCCAGAAGTAGCTAGTCTAACCTTCGGGGGGACGGTTACCACGGAGTGATTCATGACTGGGGTGAAGTCGTAACAAGGTAGCCGTAGGGGAACCTGCGGCTGGATCACCTCCTTAATCGAAGACTTCAGCTTCCTCATAAGTTCCCACACGAATTGCTTGATTCACTGATGAAAGGCGATTGGGTCTGTAGCTCAGTTGGTTAGAGCGCACCCCTGATAAGGGTGAGGTCGGCAGTTCGAATCTGCCCAGACCCACCAATTGTCGTGGTGCGCAGGCCGGTCAAATTGATGGGGCCATAGCTCAGCTGGGAGAGCGCCTGCTTTGCACGCAGGAGGTCAGGAGTTCGATCCTCCTTGGCTCCACCACTCCCCCATGAAAATCGCCGAAAGCTCAGAAATGAGTGTTTGCCTCCAGCTGCCGTCCGGCGGTGGCGAGGATGAAACATTGATTTCTGGTCTTTGTATCAGACTGTTCTTTAAAAATTTGGGTATGTGATAGAAGTAGACTGATTGATTGTTTTCACTGGCAATCGATCAAGTCAAGGTAAATTTGCGAGTTCAAGCGCAAGTTTTCGGCGAATGTCGTATTTACACGAATATAACCAGATTGCTTGGGGTTATATGGTCAAGTGAATAAGCGCATACGGTGGATGCCTTGGCAGTCAGAGGCGATGAAAGACGTGGTAGCCTGCGAAAAGCTTCGGGGAGTCGGCAAACAGACTTTGATCCGGAGATCTCTGAATGGGGAAACCCACCTACCATAAGGTAGGTATCTTGTACTGAATACATAGGTGCAAGAGGCGAACCAGGGGAACTGAAACATCTAAGTACCCT